>CAVUHL010000003.1:7335000-8381596 GCA_963741305.1 uncultured Holophagales bacterium
AAAGGGCCCCTTCAGCGTCGTCGAGGCGATCGAGGTCATCCTGCAGGTCTTGGCCGGGCTCGGCTACGCGCATGACGAGCGCCTCTATCACCGCGACATCAAACCGTCCAACCTGATGATCACCCGGCGGGGCGAGGTCAAGATCCTCGACTTCGGCATCGCCCGGCCCGCCGAGGACACGGCGATCACCCAGGCCGGATCGGTGGTTGGTACTGCTCCCTACATGGCGCCCGAACAGTTGATGGGATTCGAGGCGGATCACCGGAGCGACCTCTGGTCCGTCGGGGTCGTCCTCACGGAGATGGTGACCGGAGAGCGCCCATTCCGCGGCGAAGACAGCCTGGTCCGGCGTGCCATCCTTTCCAACACCCCGGAGCCGATCACCAGCATTCCCACCGGTGAGCTCCAACTCCTGCACCCCGTCCTCTCGCGGGCGCTGACCAAGGAGCCCGACCAGCGCTACCAGAGCGCGCGGGAGATGCACGACCATCTGCGGCGGCTGCAGGAGCGGCTCGCCGCGACGATGGCTGGGCCCACCGCCCGGCCCGCGCCGCAGGAGCTGCCGCCTTCGATCGCCGTTCTGCCGCTCGCCGACCTCAGCTCCGAGCGCGATCAGGAGTACTTCTGCGCCGGGCTGAGCGAGGAGCTGATCAGCTCGCTGACCCGGCTGCAGGGGCTTCGCGTCGCCTCGCGCACCTCCGCCTTCCAGTACAAGGACCGGGCGGTGGACGTGCGCAAGATCGGTTCCGAGCTCAACGTGCGCACCGTCCTGGAAGGCAGTGTCCGCAAGGCCGGGAACCGCCTCCGGATCACGGTGCAGCTCACCGACGTCCATGCCGGCTACAGCCTCTGGTCGGCCCGCTACGACCGGGACATGAAGGACATCTTCGCGATCCAGGAAGAGATCGCGGAGAGCATCGCGGACACGCTGCGCAAGACGTTCGACATCCCGCTCGAGGGGGCCGCGATCCAGCGCCAGACCGCCAACCTGGAGGCCTACCACGCTTACCTCCGGGGCCGGTACTTCTGGAACAAGCGGACCGAGGAGGATCTGCGCAAGGGGATCCGGCTGTTCCAGGAGGCGATCGAGAAGGACCCCCGGTTTGCCCTCGCCTACGCGGGGCTCGCGGATTCCTACGTGCTCCTCGGCATCTATGGCGCGGCCCCGCCGGGGGAGGTCATGCCTGATGCGCGCGAGGCTGCGGCCCGGGCGCTCGAGCTCGACAAGACCTTGGCCGAGGCTCATACCTCCCTGGCCTGCGTGGCCGCCGTCTACGACTGGGACTGGCCCGCCGCGGAGGAGAGCTTCCAGCGCGCGATCCGCCTGGCGCCCGGCTATGCGACGGCCCACCAGTGGTATGCGATCAACTACCTCACCCCTCTGATGCGTTTCGAGGAAGCCGCCGCGGAGTTGCAGACGGCTCTCGAGCTGGACCCGTTGTCGCTGCCGGTCAGCACCAGCCTTGCCATCCAGCTCTTCTATGCCCGGGAGTACACGGCCGCGGCCGGGCAGTGCCGACGTGTTCTGGAGATCGACCCCGACTTTCCCCTGGCGCGCTTCTTCCTGGGGCTTTGCCTCGCGGAGGAGGGACGGCCGCAGGAGTCGGTGCAGGAGCTGAAGGCGGCGGTCCGTGGCCGCCGTGCCGAGATGGTGGCAGGCCTCGGCTATACCTATGGCCGCTACGGAGCGAAGCAGGAGGCCCGGACCATCCTGGAGGAGCTGGTGGAGAGCTCGCGGCAGCGCTACGTCTCGCCGGCCCTGATTGCGCAGGTGCAGGTCGGGCTCGGAGACATGGACGCCGCCCTGGAGTGGCTCGGCCGGGCCTTCGAGGTGCACGCCACCGAGCTGGCCTGGCTGCGGGTGCGGCCGTTCTTCGAGCGGCTGCACGGCGAGCCGGTCTTCGACGAGCTGCTCGGCCGGTTGGGGCTCCCGGCGTGAGGCGCGGTCTTCTCTTCTTCGTCCTGATCCTGGTTTTCGGAGGCTGCGGCCAGGAGCCGCCGCCGAAGCCGCATCCGATCCTGGTCGTGGGCATCGACGGGGGAGAGTGGAAGGTCATCAAACGGCTCTGGGCCGAGGGGCGCCTCCCCAATCTCCGCAGCCTGGCCGAGCGGGGAACCACGGCTACCCTGCGCACCGCCTACAACTCGTCCCCGGTGATCTGGACCACGATAGCGACCGGGGTCACCCCCCGCGAGCATGGGATCACGGACTTCGTGGTGCCGACTCCGAAGGGAGACGTCCCTATCTCCTCGGACGTCCGCAAGGTGCCGGCGATCTGGAACATGCTCACCCAGTCCGGGCGGCGCGTTGCCGTGCTCGGCTGGTGGGGGTCATGGCCTGCGGAGGAGGTCAATGGCGTCGTGGTCACCGACCGGGCTCTGCTCGATCTCGATCGCCGCGTCTCGCCGCCTTCCTATCTGCCGACCTTCCTCCAGGAGGTTCGGCGCGCGCGTGAGGAGCCGAGCCTGTTCGGGGCCGACGACGAGGCGGAGATGCGCGACCGGGCGATCGCGCGGGCCGCGACGACGCTCGCCGGCCAGGGCTTCGACCTGCTCCTGGTCTACTTCCGCAGCCCGGACATCGTCAGCCACAATCATTGGAAGTCGTACGAGCCCGATGCCTTCGAGGGGGTCGATCCTGCCTCTACGGATCGTGAGCGGGTTCCACGCTCGTACGAGGCTGTCGACCAGGCTCTCGGCCGCCTTCTGAAGGCCGGCCCCAAGGACATGAACGTGCTGGTGATCTCGGATCACGGCTTCCATGCCGCCCGTCCCGAGGAGGTCAAGGTTCTGCTTGACATGGATGCCGTCCTGAAGCGGCTCGGCTATCTCGAGAGGATCTATACCTACGGCACCCCCTCTTTCCGGCAGGTGAAGCTGCTGCGTTTCGCGAAGGTGCCCCTCGCCGGGCGCGAGGAGCTGCGCCGGCGCCTCGCGGAAGATCTGGCGACGGTAACCTATGAGTCGGGCGCCCCCGTTTTCCTTGTGCGGGAGGCGCGCCCCCGCGAGATGCGGGAGGGGGCCGACTTCGCCGTGGTCGTAGAGACGAAGGGCGCCACGCAGGCCCTTCGCATCCGGGGGGAGAGGTTCGAAGGGGCAATCGAGAGCCTCAGCCGGATTTCCGGGACCCACACGCGCAACACACACGGGATCTTCCTGGCCGCCGGTCCGGACATCGATCCGAAGGCTAGTCTGGAAGGGATCCGGGTTCACGACATTACGCCCACCCTGCTCTATGGGCTCGGCCTTCCGGTGGCGGAGAGCTTCGCGGGCAAGCCACGCCCCGATCTCTTTTCCGAGGAGTTCCGCGAGGCTTATCCCGTGCGCACGATCCCTTCGTGGGGAAAGCGGAAGAGCGCAGGAGCCCGGACCTCCAAGGAGGACGAGAAGCTCCTCGAAGAGCTCCGGGCCCTCGGCTATATCCAGTAAGCGCTGGCACTCCGCTTGCGTTTGCCTCCCCCCGAGGGAAAGGAGGCGAACGTGAGCACAGTCTGGGACAAGAAGAAGCTGCCGCATCATCCAGCCCTGAAGGGGGACGAGCGGGTGGACGTGGCCGTCGTGGGCGCGGGCATCACGGGGCTCACCGCGGCCCGGCTGCTGGTTGCGGCTGGCAAGCGAGTGGCGGTCCTGGAGCAGAGCCGCATCGGCACCGGGACCACCGGCGGCACGACCGCCCATGTGACCCAGGTGCCGGACCGGCGCTACGCTGAGCTGATCTCCAAGTTTGGCCGCGACAGTATGCGCCAGGTAGTCGAGTCCACCCGCGCGGCGATGGAGCGCATCGCCTCCTTCGTGGAGGAGGACTCCATCTCCTGCGACTTCGCGCGCATCCCGGCCTACCTGTACACCGAGTCGGAGGACGAGGTCTCCCGCCTGCAGGAGGAGGTGGAGGCGGCGCGGGAGGTGGGGATGCCCGCTGAGCTCGTCCGCGAGGTGCCGCTGCCATTTCCGACCGCCGGGGCCGTCCGTTTCGACGATCAGGCCCGCTTCCACCCGCTGGCTTATCTCGACGGGCTCGCCTCGAAGCTCGCCGGTCGAATCTATGAAGAGACCCGCGTGGTCAACGTAGACGGTGACGGTCCCTATCGGGTCGAGACGGAGCGCGGGACCGTCACAGCCGATACGGTCTTGTTCGCTACTCACACTCCGGCCGGCTTCTCCCTGCTGCACGCCGAGCTGGAGCCGCTGCGGTCGTACGTCCTCGGCGTCCGGCTGCGCGACCAGGAGCCGCCGGACGGGCTGTTCTTCGACACGGCCGATCCCTACAACTACACGAGGCGGCAGGAAGATATCCTGATCGTCGGAGGCAAGGACCACAAGACGGGGCATGGCGATCCGGAGGAGAGCTACCGCGCCCTGGAGGAGTACGTCCGGCAGCGCTGGAGCGTGGAGTCGATCGACTACCGCTGGTCGGCCCAGTTCTACGAGCCGCCCGATGGGCTCCCCCTGATCGGTCAGGCCTTCACTTCCTCACGGATCTTCGTGGCGACCGGCTACTCTGGCACCGGCATGATCTTCGGCACGGTGGGCGGTATGCTGCTGTCCGACCTGGCCTTGGAGCGGGAGAGGGACTGGGCGGAGGTCTACCGGACCTCGCGCCTCAAGCCGCTGGCTGGAGGCCCCCACATTGCCAAGCTGAACCTGGAGGTCGCCAAGGACTTCGTCAAGGACCGGCTGACTCCCCACCGTATCGAGGGTGTTTCCGAGATCCCGGTGGGGGAGGGCCAGGTCGTGCGCCTCGGAGGCGAGAAGGTGGCGGTCTACCGGGAAGAATCAGGCAAGGTCCACGCGGTCTCCCCGGTCTGCACCCATGCAGGCTGCATCGTGCACTGGAACCCGTCCGAGAAGAGCTGGGACTGCCCCTGCCACGGCGGCCGCTACTCGCCGGACGGCCAGGTGCTCGAAGGCCCTCCCGTCAAGGGCCTGGAGCCGGTGCAACTCGAGGAGCTCGCCAAGCGCTAATCTTTCCAAATAGCTTTCCACCAGGGCTCGTCCTCCTCGGCGGGCCCTGATGCCTTCATGTTCATCCGGCCGCGGATTTCCTGAATGTCCCAGCCCGTAAGCGAGGCCAGGGTCTGGGCCTCCCGCTCCATCCGCTTCGGCAGCTCGCGGCGGTAGGTCTTCGCGGCCTCGCAGCCGTCTTCGCCCTTCCAGGGGTGGCGCAGGATGTAGCGTCCCTGGAAGTTCTGGCGGTCGCCGGTCTCCTGGAAGACCAGATCCTCCGGGAAGTGCTCGGCGTCGTAGCGCACGTGAAGGCGGGTGAGGAAGACGTTCTGCGCCTGCGGCTGCATACCGGGCCTCACCTGGGGCCCTGTCGGTCCCTGGAGCCAGAAGACTCCAAGCTGGCGCAACTCCTGGGTGGATAGCGGGTCGGCGGCGCAGGGGTCGCACCAGCCCATGTCCCAGGCATACTCCAGGAAGAGCGCCCGCTGGTCCTCCTTTTTCACCTGCTGCGTGAACATGTCGCGGTAGAAGTCGGAGAAGTCGTCTTTGACGAAGAGCGGCACCTCCGCATCCGAGGCGAGGCGTACCGTGCGGTAGTTGGTCGTCTCGACGCGGCCTTTGCGGGTGAGAGCGAAGATGAACAGCTCCTGCGTACCGGCGGCGTTGACCATTCCCAGCCGGATCGGGAGCATGAACTTGGGCGACTCGTACGCCACCTGGATCGGCCGCAGGTAGGAGAAGCCGAGCTTCGACTGCTCCTTGAGGTTGACCTTGGCCACGAAGAACTTCATGTCCTGCTTGATATAGCTGCCGAGCACCCGGGAGGCCCCTGTGGGGATGCGGTAGCCGCTCTCGCGCAGCCAGGTCTCCAGCCCGTCGCTCTGCGTGGCCGAGAGGATGACGATGTCGTACTCGCCCACCGTGTAGGCCGCTTCGATCTTCACCCCCAGGCTGCGGTCGCGGGCCGAGCCCTTGCCGGCGCCCGCCGCATCCGCGGACACGGACTGCGGGGCGGCCATCCGCCGTTCCATGATCTGGCAGGGGTTCTCGTCGTAGTACTCGACCAGGCGCGGCGCGGAGTAGGCGTCGAGGTGGTCGAGCAGGGCTGGCTCGGCCACGTGGATCTGCTCCCGCTGCAGCACTGTAGGGACGGGGATCACGACCGCGAACTCCTTCGGATCCCCCTTGAAGTCGTTGGCCATGGTGAGGACCGTGCGGTCGTCATCGCGCACGAGGACGACCTTGGAGGCCTGGTTGAAGATCTTCGTGTCCGCCCGGGCCACGTAGAAGCCGCAGAAGGCGAGGGCATGCGGGGCAACGGCCGCAAGGGCGGCGATGCCGAGGAGCAGGATCGGGAGCCGTTTCACGCGAATCTCCTTTCGAGGACCGGGACAGGATTCCAGGAATACTGCCGGCCCGGCAACAGCCGGTCGATCAGCGGCACGATCGGGGAGAGGAAGAAGAGCGACAGGATCAGCCCGTTCGGCCGGTAGAGGACGAAGTGGACGTATCCGGCGCCCAGGGCGACCAGCAGCGCGAAGAGGAGGCGGCCCGCCCGCGAGTCGGGCGTGGTCTTCGGGTCCGAGATCATGAAGAAGGTGAAGATCAGGAACGCCCCGCTCGCGAGCTGGTGGAACGGGATCGTCAGCGGCTGGCCCAGCCAGAGGGCCCGCCCGAACACGACCCCCAGGTAGGAGGCGAGGAAGGCGTAGGTCACGTCGCTCCGGGTCGCGCGGTTGACCACCAGCCCGCCCAGACAGGCGACCAGGAACCCGAACAGCGCCGCGCTTCCCCACTGGCCCGGGGAGACCCAGACCTTGCCGTCCGTGGCCAGCATCAGGGCGACAATGCCGAAGTTGGTCGGGTTGAAGAGGTGCTTGCCCCTCCAGCGGATCACGAACTTGCCTGCGATGGTGACCAGGGCCGCCACGACCCCAAGGGTGAGCGAGCCGGTGCGCAGCAGCAGGCAGAGGGAGAGGCCGGAGATCAGGGCGCTCTTCGGATCGAAGGCCGGGAGCCTCCAGATCCGGGTGCAGGCGTACTGCGTGAGGAGCGCAGTGGCCAGCATGGCGGTGGCCAGAAGCGGGCGCACCTCCAGGTCCAGGCGGACCACCCCGTAGACCAGAAGCGAGGCGAGCACGAGGATCTGGTACAGGCGCGGGTCGAAGATGGGCTGCCTCATCGGTATCTCATCCGGAAGCTTCCTCCAACTCCTCAGACACGTCAAACCACCGGAAAGAAACCGCTAGCGGAGCGAGGGCGTGCGCGCGGCCACCACCGCTGTGACTCCGGCCGCTCCCGCTCGCCGCAGGGCCGCGGCAGCCATGTCCAGGGTGGCCCCAGTCGTTGCCACGTCGTCCACGAGCAGGAGACGGAGGCCGCGGATCTTACCCGGACGCGAAACGCGGAAGGCCTGGCGGAGGTTGGCGAGCCGGTCGGCCTGCCCCAGGGAGGTCTGGGGCGGCGTCCGGCGGACGCGGCGGAGGGCCGGGACCAACGGCAGGCCGAGCTGTGCGGCCAGGGGGCTGGCGATCCGTTCCGCCTGGTTGTACCCGCGGGCGAGCCGGCGCCGCCAGTGGAGCGGCACGGGGACGATCCCGTCGAAGCCGTCGAGCGCATCTCCCAGCCCATCCGCCAGCGCGACCGCAAGGTGGCGGCCCAGATAGTCCAGCCGGCGGAACTTGAGCCCCTGGACCACGGCGTCGAGAGGCGGCCGGTAGCTCCAGAGCGCGAGCAGGCGGTCGAAGGCGGGCGGCCGCTCGCGGCAGGCACCGCAGGGGTATCCGGACGGCGGCTCGAAGACGCTGAGAGGTTGGGCGCAGATTGCGCAGGCGGCCCGTTCAAGAGGAGCCAGCTTCCCGCGGCAGGGCGCACAGAGGCCCAGAGGTGCGGAGGAGAAGAGGGCCTCGCCGCACCCCAGGCAGGAGGCGGGCAGCAGGAGATGCAGCAGGCTGCGCACAACGCCGCGGGGACCGGGTCCGTATAAGGGATCGGAAGGCACGGTTATACTCGGCGGACCCGCAGTCCGCCCGGTACGCGCGGACCGGCCATCAGAGAGGAGGAGGGATCTTGATTCAGCACCATTACCTGCGGCGGCTCACTCTGCTTGCTGCGCTGCTCCTGCTCCCCGGCGCGGCACGCGCCCAGGAGCTCTATACGTTCACCGCCGGCCTGCTGGGCGGCATCGGAGGCTCGCTCGACGCCGAGCCCGGTGACGACCTCGGCAACACCGGCTTCCAGCTCAACCTGACCATGGTTACCGAGCCGCGCACCCATGTGGGCTTCCGCCTGGGCCAGCTCTCGCTCGACAGCGAGGAGCGCTTCGGCTCGCTGTCCGAAGCCGAGCTTTCCTACGTCACCGTCGCCGGCGAGTACCGTTTCCCGCAAAGCTACTACGAGTCGGGACTCTACATCGGCCTGGGCGGCTACCGCCTGGAGGGGAGCCGCGGCAGCAGCGACGAGCAGGACACCGCGATCGGGCTCAACCTGGGGGTAACCGGCGAGTTCAAGGTCACGCAGTGGCTGGGCGTCCTGGTCGAGCTGTCGGGACACTACGCGGACCTGGACGAGGCCCAGTTCTTTGCCTTCGGCCACGCCGGCCTCGCAATCCACTTCTGAGCACGTTTCAGGGAGCCGGGGTCCTCAGTAGGGTCCCGGCCTCGCCTTCCCTTCGCCCTCTTCTTGCTCGGGTACGTGGGGCACTTGCCTCTTCTTTCCACCCATCAGGCGCTCGAGCGGGCGGAGGGCGGCCAGGATCAGGAGCAGCGCGACCGAGGTCACGGCTGCCTCCTTGTAGTACCGGGCCCCGACCGCGATGCCGATGGCCGCGGCGACCCAGAGGCCGGCGGCGGTCGTCAGGCCGTGGACCCTGCCGCGGGACTGGATGATCGTGCCTGCGCCGAGGAAGCCGATACCCGAGACGATCTCGGCCGCCATGCGGGACGGGTCCCAGGCATTGCTGCCGCCGTGGTAGATCGAGCCAAAGGTGGTGGAGATGTGGGTCAGGAGCGTGGCGCCCACCGCGATCAGCATGTGAGTGCGCAGCCCGGCCCACTGCCCCGTCCACTCCCGCTCGGCGCCCACGATCCCCGCGAGCAGGGCCGCGAGCCCGATCTTGATCGCGATTTCTTCGAGCTCGCTCACGATCCGGCCGGCCGCGGCGCGCCCCCCGACTCCTTGAGTCGGCTGGCGATGAGCTCGCGCAGCTCGGGGTCGTCCCAGTCGGTCTGGCCCACGAACTTCTTGACCACCTGGCCGCGGACGACCAGGTAGGTCTCCGGCAGCTTGTCGGTGCCATAGCGCTTGGCCACGTCCCAGTTCGGGTCGTAGAGGGCCATGGTCCCCCAGTTGCCGAGGAAGACCTCGGCCTTCTGCGTCTCGTCGGCGACCGCGACCATCACGATCTGGAAGTCGTCATGAGCGGAGAAGTCCCGGGCCAGCCGCTTCAGCGAGGGGATCTCCTCGCGGCAGGGCGGGCACCAGGTGGCCCAGAAGTGGACGAGGCTCACCGGCTCCAGCTTGGGTCCGAGCGTCGTCGCCCTCCCTTCGGCGTCGAACAGGAAACCTCCGGGCTCTTTGAACGTAACGCTCCCTTTGGGCCAGAAGAGGGCGGCGAGGGCGCAGGCCACCAGGACGGCAACCGCGATGCGGGCCTGCTTCCCCAGGGGGGCCGAATCTTTCGGGGCAGCGGCCGGAGGGGCCGTTGCCGGGACGGGATCCGTCGAGGAATGCATGGGTAAAGGCTCCCGTGTTGGTCCGGCCGGGGTCAAGTTTTGACCCCGGCTCCGCGTTTCTCTAGAATACCTCACCGGACCCGAAAAATTCGACTGAACGCTATGCAGGATTCTGGCCTCGACCTATCGCAATTGGATCGACTGCTCGGGGACGCCCTGCTCGAGGGCGAGATCGCGCGCACTTCGCGGACCGCCGTCTACCGCGTGCGGACCGGCGCGGCCGGTGGCCGTCCCCTGGCGCTCAAGGTCGCGCTCCAGTCCAGCGATCCCGAAGACCTCGCGCGCTTCCGCCACGAGGTCCGCCTGCTCTCCGAGGCCCGCCATCCCAACGTCGTCGAGGTCTACGACTTCGGCGTTCTGCCCGGGGATTTCCCCTTCCTGACGATGGAGCTCCTGGCGGGAGGAGTAGCGGAGCGGCTGCGCGGCCGTGGCTGGGACGCCATTTACGACGCGGCCATGCAGGCCGCGGCCGGCCTCGCCCACATCCACCGCCAGGGCGTGGTCCACATGGACCTCAAGCCTGCCAACCTGGGGCTGACCGACGATCTCCGTCTCAAGATCCTGGATTTCGGACTGGCCCATCAGGCCCGCGGTCCGCTCGACCGGCGCATCCGCGGCACCCTCGCCTACACAGCGCCCGAAGTCCTGCTGCAGGACGACTACGACCATCGCGCCGATCTTTATTCGCTCGGCATGACGCTGTTCGAGCTCGCGACCGGCGTCCTCCCCTCGCAGACCGGGGACGAGATGGATGCCGTCCGCTTCCATCTGGAGGGGGAGGTGCCCGATCCGCTCCAGGTCCGGCCCGACATGCCGCCGGAGCTGGCGCGCATCCTCCAGCGCCTGCTCCAGCGCGACCCGGCGGACCGCTACGCCTCGGCGGGCCGGCTCCTCGCGGACCTCGGGCAGGCAGCGGGGCGGCCTCTGGACACCACGGCCGCGGCGGCCCTCTCCTTCTCCGAGGGGAAAGTCCTCGCCAGCCGGCTCATCGGCCGTGACGAGGTGCTCGGCCGGCTGCGGAGCACGCTGGCCGAGGCCGCGGAGGGCCGGGGCGGCGCCGTCCTGATCGAAGGCAGGGAGGGGGTGGGCAAGAGCCGTCTCCTCCGCGAGTTCCGTCTTTTCGCCTCGATCGAGGGGGCGCGGATCGCCCGCAGCTCCCCAAGCGAGGGCATGGCAGAGCATGCGCAGCCGCTCGCGCCGTTCCTGGACGCCTTGGAAAGCCTCGGGATCGAGGTCCGGACACCCGGCGCAGATGCGCGGCCTGGAGAGACCGACCGGCGGGAGCGCTTCCGCCTCTACCAGGAGATCTCCCGCGGCCTCTCGCAGGCAGCCCTGGCGGGTCCACCCCTGGTGCTCCTGCTTGACGATCTCCAACTGGTCGGCAAGGAGAGCGAGGAGCTGCTCACCTACCTCGGGGAGGATTTGCGGACCTCGCGGGCGCTCGTGGTTGCAGCCCGGCGTTCAGAGGATGCCGGGCTGAGGGAGACGGACGACCCTGTACAGCACATCGCGCTGCTCCCTCTCGACCGCGCCGCGACCGCCCAACTCGTCGACGCCTCGCTGGGGACGAAGCGCCTCCCGGCGAGCTTTTACGGCTGGATCTACGACAACACCCAGGGCTCTCCTGCCGAGGCGCAGCAGATCCTGCGGCAGCTCGTGGACGACCAGGTGCTCCAATACCGGGACGGCGACTGGAAGCCCTCGATCCCGGCCCTGTCGCGCTGGGCGAGCTCTCCCGAGGGGCGGGACGCCCAGGGCTGGCGGAGGTTCACGGCATTGCCGGCGCCCGAGCGGGAGGTTCTGGAAGCGGCGGCGGTCGTGGCCGAGCCCTTCCCTCTGGCCCTGCTCGCCGCGCTCCTCGGCGAAGATCCCCAGGCGGTCTACGAGCGGCTCGACGTGCTGGTGGCGCAGGGCTATCTCGAGCGGCTCCGGGAGACCGGCGGCGTCCGCTACCAGGTCGCCCGCCAGCCATTCCGCCAGACGCTCTACTCGACCCTCGACTCCGAGCGGCGGGTCCTGCTCCACCGGCGCCTGGCGGGATTGCTGGAAGAGCGGCTGCGCCAGGGGGAGACGGGGCTGGTCACGGCTGTGGCTGAGCATTTCTGGCGGGGCGGCGAGCGCTCCCGGAGCCTGCCGTACCTGACCTGGGCTGCCGAGGAGGCCACGGCCGTCTATGCCTACGCCCAGGCAGCCGGGCTCTACGGCCGCGCCGCGGAAGCTGCCTCTGAAGCGGGTGACGCTGGCGACGCGGAGATGGCGACCCAGGCGCTCGCCGCCCAGGCGGAGGCGCTCACCGCGGCCGGCGCCTTCGCGCGCGCCCTCAAGGTCTACCAGGAGCTGATCCGGAAGCCGGGGCTCGACTCCTTACTCGCCTCCCGCCTGCAGCTGCGCAAGGGGCGTCTCCACACCCGGGTGGGAGAGCACGAGGCTGCCCTCGCCAGCCATGAGGAGGGGCTGCGCCAGCTCTCCGGCCTGCGCCAGCCCGACCTGCAGATCGACCTGGAGATCGACCTCCGTCATGGCAAGTCCCTGGCCCTGCGCGATCTCGGGGACTGGGAAGGGGCGTTCAACGCGGCGCGCTCGGCCCTGGCCCGGGCGGGAAGGGGGGAGCTCGACCGACAGCGGGCCAACCTGTTTAACACGCTGGGTAATCTCTACGCTGCGCGGGGGGACTTCCGCCGCGCCGAGCGCCTGATCCGCCGAGGGCTCCGGATCGGCGAGCAGGTCGGGGACGAGGTCCTGGAGCTGCGGCTGCGCAACAACCTGGGCAACGTCCTCTGGAAGACCGGCCGCTTCGACCAGGCGCGGGATCTCTACAGCCGCAACCTGGCTTTCTACGAGCGCACCAACGACGTCTGGGGCCAGCTCTTCGCCCTCAACAACCTTGGCATCCTGGAGTGCAGCCGGGGCAACTGGATGGCGGCACGCGAGCCGCTGACCCGCAGCATCGAAGTGACTCGGCGCCTGGGCGCCCGCGAGACCGAGGTGACCCAGCGCCTGAACCTGGGTGAGGCGGAGGAGATCCTCGGCCACTGGCCGCGGGCCCAGCGCCACCTGGAGCGCGCGCTCAAACTTTTGGAGGACACGCCCGAGCATCCCGACCGCTTCGCCGTCCTCGCCCAGCTCGCCTCTCTGGACCGCAAGCGCGGACGTAGCGCCGAGGCCGAGCGGCGGGCGCGCGAGGCCCTCGCTGGAGCCGAGGTGGTGGGTGATCCCGACCTGCTGGCGCACTGCCACCTCCAGATCGGGCTCATCGAGAAGGACCGGGACAACCTGGAGGCCTCTGGCTCCCATCTCAAGCGGGCTCTGGAGCTGGCCGAGGAGGCGGGCATCCGGCAGATGCTCGCCCGGGTGCACATCTCCCTGGCTGACCGTGCCCTGCGCGAAGGCAATCTCGAGGAGGCGGGCCGCCATGCCGCCGAGGCGCGGCGCCGGGTGGAGGAGACCGGCGACCGCTTCTCCGAGGCCAAGCTCCTGGTCGTGGAGGCGCGGATCGCCAGCGCCCGGGACCATCACGACGGTGCCGACGGCGCGGAGCAGCTGTTCTCCCAGGGAGTCCGGCTCCTGGAAGAGCTGGAGACCCCCTACGAGCACGCCCGCAGCCTCTACGAATGGGGGCTGCGGACCTGGAACGTGGATACGGCCCTGCGGCGCCTTCGCCGGGCCCTCGCAGGTTTCGAGCGTCTGGGGGCGGAGACCGAGTCGCGCCGAGCTTCCGGAGCCCTGGAGCGCATCCGCGAGCACCAGCGTTTCTCCACGGGGCGCGGCGCCAGCTCCGTGCTCTACGAGGTGGGCAAGGTCATCAACTCCACCCTGGATCTCCAGGAGGTGCTCTCCCGCACCATGGACCTTGTCCTGGAGCGGCTCGGGGCCGAGCGCGGGATGATCGTCCTCTCCGACCGCCTGACCAAGGAGCTGGAAGTCGCCGTCGCACGCAATCTGGGAAGGGAAGACGAGAAAGAAGGACAGAAGCTTTCAGAGAGCGTGGTCCGCCGGGTGGTCGAGACGCGGGAGCCGGTCCTTTCGGTCGACGCGCTCACCGACGGCCGCTTCGCCGGCTCCGAGTCAATCGTTGCCAGGCACATCGTCTCGATCCTCTGCGTGCCTCTGGCGATCCGCGACCGCCTGGCCGGCGCGATCTATGTCGACCACCGGGAGGCGCGCCACCTGTTCAACCAGGCCGACCTGGAGTTCCTGCTCGGCTTCGCCGACCAGGCGGCGATCGCGATCGAGAACGCCCGGCTGTTCAGCGAGATCGAAGCGTCCCGGCAGCGGCTCAAGCTGGAGAACGAGTCGCTGCGCAACGAGATCCTCTCCTCGCACAACCTGGGCTCGATGATCGGCAAGAGCCGGCCGATCGTCGAGCTCAAGCAGATGATCGAGAAAGTCGCACAGAGCAATTCGACGGTGCTGGTCCGCGGCGAGAGCGGCACGGGCAAGGGTCTGGTGGCGCGCATCCTCCACTCGATCTCGCCGCGCCGGCAGGCGCCGTTCATCCACTTCAACTGCGCAGCTTTGCCTGAAACGCTGGTCGAGAGCGAGCTCTTCGGCCACGAGAAAGGCGCGTTCACCGGTGCCTCGGGGCAGAAGCCGGGGCGCTTCGAGCTCGCCAACCACGGTACGATCTTCCTCGACGAGATCGGCAAGGTCTCGATGTCGGTGCAGTCGAAGCTCCTGCGGGTGGTGGAGGAGAAGGAGTTCGAGCGCGTCGGCGGCACCCGGACGCTCCAGGCCGACGTGCGGGTGATCGCGGCCACGAACCTGGAGATCGAGGAGGCCATCCTCCGCAACGAGTTCCGCGAGGACCTCTACTACCGCCTGAACATCCTGCCGATCGTGCTGCCCGCGCTGCGCCAGCGCAAGGAGGACATCCCCTACCTGGTGCAGCACTTTCTTGCAAAAGTGAGCCGCGACCAGGGGCGGCCGTTCAAGGAGCTGGACCCGGCGGTGCTGGAGGTTTTCTACGGCTACGACTGGCCGGGCAACGTGCGCGAGCTGGAGGCGGCGGTGCACCGCGCCTTCGTGCTCTCGAGCTCGGACGTGCTGACCACTGAGGACTTCGGCTGGATCGCCCTGCAGGTGAAGGGGAGGGCGGTGGCGCAGCCGCCCGACGCGCCCGGCCTCTCGGCCACGGTGCGGCTCTCCGAGGGCGGCTACGAGGAGGCGCTGGAGCGCTACGACCGCCAGCTCATCGGCGCCGGCCTGGCGCAGACCAACGGCCGCATCCGGGAGACGGCCCGCCTCCTCGGCATCGCCCGCAACACCCTGCGCGCCAAGATGAAGCGTTACGGGATGTCCGGGCTCGGCGATGAGGAGTAAAGACGGACTGAAACGGCCCATCCCGTAAACCAGGGCCAGAACCCGGGGAAAAACCGCTCCTGCCGTAGAACACGGCTTCATCCCGTAAAAGAAAGGCAGAATCCCGGGCGCGAGCGGCTCGCGCACGGGAACAGCCGCTCGGGCCGTAATCGAAGGCTGCGAGCCGTAAGATACGGACTTGTACGGCGCGTTTGACACCCCAACCCTCTCTCGCTACACTATGCCGCCTTGTGAGGCCTGGGGCCGTAGCTCAGTTGGGAGAGCGCTTGAATGGCATTCAAGAGGTCAAGGGTTCGATTCCCTTCGGCTCCACCATTTCCTCCAGACCACACGTTTCTGCACCTAAAAGACTGAAAACAAAGACGGTTGCGGGGGTTCCAAGCCCCTTTTCGTCGAAAGTGACGCCTTCGGGGAAGATGAGGGGCTGAAGGGTGCGCTTCCTTGGGGCGCTGGCAATTGTCCATATCTTGGAAGTGCTTGTAAGTAAAGGCCTTGCGAAGCCCAGGGAGGCTTCGAGGTCGATGTCTTCTAGCTGGGCGTCGCGGAGTTCCAAGTTCGCAAAGGTCAGGGCTTCGTCCAGCGTGGTGAGCTCCCGGTCGTAGGTGGGGCGGTCGATCGCCTGGTCGTAGACGTAGACCTGAACAAGCCTCTGCTTTCGACGCTCCAACTCGGCGATGCGCTTCTTGGCCGTGGTGTCCTGCTGGCTAGCCCGGATTTCTCACCGAGGACATGAAAAGGGGCTACCTCCGGTGGTATAAGTGTCGTGTCAACAAGCACTTGTACCACAAAGGGAGGATAGCCCCGTGACGACAGACTGTACCTTTCCGCAGCTTGAGTTTCAAGGGTTGACTCGGCGGACGGTGGTGGCGTCATTCGACGGCGGTACCCTAAGCTCGGATGGCGGTGTCTTGCTGTTATCCGAGGTGGACCGACGCTTGGGGCTGTTGGAGGAGTTTGCGGCCTGTTTCGAGGATCACCGCAATCCAGCCCTGGTCGAGCACAGCGTCGTGGAGTTGGTGCGTCAGCGTGTGTTTGGGCTGGCTCTTGGCTACGAGGATCTCAATGACCACGACGAGCTGCGCAGCGATCCGCTGCTGGCGGCGGTGGCCGGCAAGGCCGATCCGACCGGTAGCGACCGTCGCCAAGAGCAGGACCGTGGCAAACCACTGGCCGGCAAGAGTACGTTGAACCGTTTGGAATGGGGGGCTGTGAAGCAGGATCGCTATCGCAAGATCATCCTCGATCCCGAGGCGGCTGACCGCTTTTTCGTTGATGTCTTCCTGGCCTCCTATCGGAAGGCTCCGGCAGAAATCGTGCTGGATCTCGACGCTACCGACGATCCTCTGCATGGCGAGCAGGAAGGTCGTTTCTTTCATGGCTACTACGGTGGGTACTGTTACCTTCCGTTGTATATTTTTTGCGGCTCTCACCTGTTGTGCGCCCGTCTGCGGCAGGCCAACGTCGATGCATCTTGCGGTGCGGTCAGCGAGCTCGAGCGCATCGTGTCACGGGTTCGCGACAGGTGGCCTGAGGTGCGCATCATCGTACGTGGAGATTCGGGGTTTGCGCGTGAAGAGCTGATGAGTTGGTGCGAGAGCCACGGCGTGGACTTTGTCTTCGGTCTGGCGCGCAATGCTCGGCTGCAGCGCGCTCTCGGGGGAGAGTTGGAGCAGGCTCGTGCGCAGTTCGAAGAATCCGGCAAGGCGGCGCGCGTGTTCAAGGATTTTGTCTACCGCACCAAGAAAAGTTGGTCTCAGCAGCGGCGTGTGATTGGCAAAGCCGAGCACTTGGCCAAGGGCGCCAACCCGCGCTTCCTTGTGACCTCACTGAGCAGCGAACAGTGGAGTGCTCAGATGCTTTACGAGAAGCTGTATTGTGCCCGTGGCGAGATGGAGAATCGTATCAAAGAGCAGCAGTTGTGTCTGTTTGCCGACCGCACCTCAACTCATCACTTGACCAGCAATCAGGCGCGTCTATGGTTTTCCTCGGTGGCCTACGTTCTGCTCAATGAACTGCGCCGTCTGGGCCTGGCAGGCACCGATCTGGCTCAGGCGCGCTGTGACACGATTCGCATCAAGCTGCTCAAGATTGGCGCTCAGATCAAAGTGACGGTGCGGCGCGTCTGGGTACATTTGTCCAGTTCCCACCCCAATGCGGCCCTGTTTGCGCGGATCGTCAATCAGTTGCGGGCAAGCCATCCCGCGCTGGCCTGATCTGTCGTCAGAAATCCGCTCTTGTCCAAACCTCTCCAGGCTGAGGTGTCTCTGGTCGGTCGTAGGAGCGTGCATCGGGCGAGCAACTGCCCGCGACTTACGCTCTTCTTGCGTTTGCTTGGGCGGCCACGAGGGTGCGCAGTGGCGCACTATCCGTGGCAGTGCGCCACCCGAACCGGTCGTGGACGCGCAAACTACCGCGGTGAGACCCGTGGTGAGAAATCCGGGCTAGACTCCTGGCGGAGCTCGTTCCAGATTTCGAGGAGAGACTCCTCGATCAGGCGCACCATGCCAGGGCTGATCTCGATGCGCCGGAGGAAGTCGCTGAAGGCTTCCTCAAGCCTCTCGGCGCGCACCTGGGCCGCGCCACAGCCCTTGATCCAGCAGCGGTAGTAGGGGTAGGTCCTCCCCATCTTGCCGCGGCTGTTGGAGGCGGTCATCGTCCGGCCGCAGGTGGCGCAGCGCACGAATCCACGAAGCGGAAATTCGGGGTTGGCCTTGAGCCGGGGCGGCTGGACGACGTCGGCGGAGCGCCCGTTGAGGCGCTGCTGGACGCGCGCCCAGGTGACGGGATCGACGAGGGCCTCGTGGTGGCCCTTGGTCTCGATCCCCCACCTGCCCGAGCGCGTCACGCCCTTGTAGAAAGGGTTCCGCAGTAGCTTGCTGAATTCCTGATAGCGGACCGGACGGCTCTTCTTCGAGATCAAGCCCACGGAAGTCAGTCGCTTCAGGACATCGGCCAGGGCCTCGCCTGCAGCCACGGCCTCGAAGCCCTGGCGCATGAGCGCTGCCCGCTCGCCATCCGGGACCACGATCTTCCGGCCCTCGGCCGAGCGGTCGTTGCGATAGCCCAGAGGCGCCGGCCAGGGCCAGTAACCCCGCGACACGGTCTCCTTCATGCCCGCCGTGATCTTCTCAGCCCTCAGCTCGTTGTCGAGCTGGTTGAAGACCGCGAAGACGCCCTCGATGGCCCGCCCGGCTGCCGTATCCTCGAGCGGCTGCGTGGCGGCGCGGAGTTGGGCTCCTGACTTCATCAGAAGCTGCTTGAGGGAGGTGTGGACGTAGACATCCCGGGCGAAGCGGCTGGTGTCGTAGACGACGACGTAGTCCACGGGGCGGTTCCGCAAGTCGGTCAGCATGAGGCGGAGTTGCGTCCTGTTCGCCGTCTTCGCGCTCTCCCCTTCCTCGCGGTAGACGGCCTCCACAGTCCAACCGCTCCGGATGCAGTACTCCCGGCAGGTCTTTTCCTGGACGTCGAGGGACAGGTTTGACACCTGCTCCTCGGAGGAGACACGGGTGTAGATCATGGCTTTCATGGATTGTTCTCCCCGCCTTCGACAACCTTTTTCAGAACTCGATCTCTGTGCACGCTTTTTATATCATATTTCGGGATCTTCCGCCAGCTCGGCATCTCTTCTCTTGGCCTTCTCATCGCGGTAGATTTCGAGCAGCAGACGGGCGAGCTGGTAGGCGTGGTCGCGCGCTTTTTCGAGCTGGCGCTCGTCAGCCGGCGCGTCCTCGCCGAGGATCTCCCGGCATCTTTCCAGGGACAGCATCTATCCGGCGCTCCCGGGGCTTTGTGGGATCAACCCAAGGTCTTTAAGCCGTGATCGCACGCGGCTGCGGCTCACGCGCAGGTGGCGGGCGACGGCGGCAATGCTCGGCGCCTTGCGCCATGCGGCGGCGAGGACGGCGTCGTCGAGAGGGTTCGCGGGCCGGCCGCCTTTTCGGAGGCCTCCCCTGGCGGCGAGCGCACGGGCGCGAGCTCTTTCATTGACCTCGCCGGCGGTCTGGAGGGCGCGGAGGCGCTTGCGCGCGGTGGCTTCCGAAACGTCGAGCTTCCGGGCGAGCTCCCGCAGGGAGAGTGGACGGCGGCCTCCCCGGCCTTCCCACCAGGTCAGCAGCTCCAGCGGGTTGATGATCGACGTGGGGCGGCCCCAGCTCTTTCCAGGCGTGCGCAGACGGGCGAGCTTCGCGGCTTCGGAGCGAAGCGAACGGTCCAGACAGCCGGAGATTTCAAGCCAGTCTCGCCAGCGGATCGCTCCGCCCGGGTCGGTCGTGTCGAGGCGTTCCTCAATGGCGATCAGGGCAACGCCTTGGCCCGCGAGGAGGTGGCCCAGATCGGTCAGGTGGCGCAAGGAGTGCGCCAAGTGGCTCAAGGTGCGGACGAGGATGCCTTGGACAGCTTGCGCTCGAACGGCGTCCAGGAGGCTCCTGAGCCCCTTTCTCGGGCCTTCCGGCCAGGGACCTTGGTCGGTGCACTCCAAGGCAACTTCCAAGCCCCTGCTGGCCGCGTGGGCGGCCAGACCGGCGAGGATCTGCTCGACGGGCTCTCGGTCGGCGGCCGAGGTGCGCGCGTAGAGGGCGACTAACATGGCGAACGGCGAGCCTTCCTCTCGCACCGGTAGCGATTGAGGATCGTGTAGATGCTCTTCGGGGAGAGGCATGATCCCTGGGGCCCGGTGAAGACCGGCACGCCTTCGGCCCACAGACGGCGCTCCGTGAGCCAGACCAGCACCCGGCCTCCGAGGTCCGCCGGCAGCGCGGCATACCAGGTCACGCCCTTGCGATGGATTTCGACCAGGAGCTTCCCTCGGTTCATGGTGACCGCCGAGGCACGCAGGCGGCAGATCTCCCCGGGCGTGAAACCGGACGCCAAGAGCGCCAGGAGTGCGCCGTCGCGCAGACCCACGGGCCAGCCCGACCGCATCCGGGCGGGATCGACCCGCGAGAGGACCTCGTGCATGGACTGGACGCGCATCAGAAGGGCTCCGCTCCCTTGGGCTCCGGGATGGAGTGGTTGCGGAAGGAGGTGGTCGCACCGTTCCAGGTCAGCTCGACGGTGCCCGTCTCGCCGTGGCGGTGCTTGGCGAGCCTCGCGGCTGTGCGAAAAAGCCGTTTGGTTTCAGCAGTTTACTTCAGGGCTAGCGCGCCAGGGTCACTTAGGGGTACCAAGGCAGCCCGGCGCCTCGAAGAGGTCTTCGGGAGCTTCTCCGCAGGGTCCAACTCGCGCCTGGAATGGTGCGCCTGGTCGAGGCCGCCTTGCTCGAGCTCTGGCAGGATCTCCGGCAGGGATCGGTCCAGGAAGCCGCCGTGGTGAAGAGGCGCATCAGCGAGCTTGAGCAGCGGAAGAAGCGGCTCGTCCAGGCCTACATCTATGATCAGGCCATCGACCGGGCCACCTATGACGCGGAGCTGGCCGGCCTCGAAGAGGCCCTGACCTTTACGTCGTTGGAACCCGGGATGCGGCTATGGAGGACTTCGACATGGAGGCTTCGCGAGGGCTGTCATGACAAGGACTTACCAGCTTTGGGAAGCGGCAGGCCCGGACCAGAAGCGGCGTCTCCAGAAGCTGATCTTTCCCCGGGGCGTCAGCTTCGACGGAGAGGCACTTGGAACCCCCGTAACTGCCTTGATTTTCAGTGTGTTAGGCCAGGAAATGACCGAAAAGGAACGTTTGGTAGCCCCAACCGGGGCGAGTTCGAACATCGGCACACACTCAGACTTATCTACCTTCGCGCGCTTGGAGAAATTCCTGCGGCGCCTGGATTTCTTCAGGCGATGCGAGGTTTCGGCTTGAGGCACACGCGCTGGGAAACAGAGGTAGGTAGGAGTGACGGCGTAAGACCGAACTTAATTTAAGACTTCCTCCCCAGGGGCATGCGGGTTCGAGCCCCGCCTCCTGGCCCAGTGGTGTGCTCCTTGCCGAGGGTATCAGTGCCCGCCGGAGAGGCTCAACCTTCCAGCCGGGTGCCGTGTCTAACAAGACATGACCTGTTTGGCGCGCGTTCGCGTGTCATAAGATGGCGACATTGTGAATAAGGTAGGGTCCTCCTACGGACGGTGGCTCGCGGCTGCGGCATTGGCGGCCTGTCTGCTGGCGTGTGGGCCGGCGGACCCTGAGCAGAGGAGGGAAACAGAGAGGACGGCAAAGATGAGCGCAGCACAGCCGGTGAGAATCGAGCCGGGCCAGAAGACAGGGCGTCCGCTCGCCGAAGGGGAGATGCACCCGTATCTCGTCCGGCTGGAGGCCGGGGAGTACGTCCGCATCGCCGCCGAGCAGCGCGGAGTCGACTTGGTCCTGCGCCTAGTGGCGCCTGGGGGCGACCTAATCGCCGACGTGGACAGTCCCACGGGCACGCGAGGGGCCGAGCGGGTCTCGGAAGTCGCTGCTGTTACAGGCGACTATCGGGCCGAGGTAGTGGGAGGCGAAGGGACGACGCCCGGAACCTATGAAATCCGGATCGAAGAGAAGGGTCCGGCCACCGAGGCGCACCGCCGCCGGGTTGAAGCCGAGCGGGTGTTCCAGGATGGTGAAAGTCTGAGGCGAAACAAGAAATACGAGGAAGCGATCGCCCGGTATGAGCGGGCGTTGGCGCTCTCGAAGGAAGCTGGGGACCCCGGCGGCCAAGCCGCGGCCCTCGTCTCGATCGGCTGGATGAAGGAATACCTCGACCGCTGGGAGGAGGCGGCCGGCCTGTGCTCGGAGGCCGCGAGGCTCTTTCAGCAGGCCGGCGATCCCAGGGCCCAGGCCCGAGCGCTCAACCGGCATGGGCGCATGCTGATTCGTTTGGGCCGGTACCGGGAGGCCCGGCAGCCCCTCGAAGATGCGGTCCGCTTGTTCCGCGCCAGCGCCGATCCGGAGGGCGAAGCCAGAGCGCTCGACAATCTGGGCAACGTCCAGAACTCGGAAGGGCGTTTTGATCTGGCTGTCGAAGCCTATACCCGTGCCTTGGAGGTCTGGCGTCGGCTCAACAGCCGCAGGGACGAGGCTATCGCCTTGCTCAGCCTCGGCAATCTCTACTTGGAGCATGGCAAGCGGACCGAGGCCCAGCACAACTTCGAGAACGCCCTGCAGATCGCCGAGGCCATCGCCGACGACGGGTTTGCCGCCGACGCGCTCGACGGCCTGCACGAGGTGGCGTACCGTGAGGGGCGGTTCGTCGAATCCCGTGTTCAAAGCGAGCAAGCGCTCGCGCTCTACCGCAAGCTCGAAGATCGGCGAAGCCAGGCCATCACGCTCATCTCCGTGGGCTCGGTTCTCCTCAAAACGAAAGAGCCGCAGGAAGCCCAGACACGCTTCTCCGAGGCTCTCGGCCTCTTCCAGGCCGTTGAAGACGCGCAGGGGGAAGCCATGGCCACGGCGCACCTGGCGCGCGCCGCGCTAGCCCGCGGCGAGGCCCGCCAGGCGCTCCAACTCGGGCAGGACGCCTTGACCCGATTCGAGAAGCTCGGCTATCGCTATGGCTTGTCCCTGACGCACTACGTAATCGCCCAGGCCCTGTTACAGCTCAAAGAGCCTGACAAGGCGCTGCAGGAAGTGGAGGCGAGCATCGAGCTCGCGGAGAACCAGCGTGCCGAAACGGGAAGTCTCGAGACCCGGGCCTCTTACCTCTCGACCCGGCAGCATTACTGGGAGCTGTACATCGATATTCTGCTGGCGCAGGACCGGATGCACCCGAATCAGGGGTACGCGGCCCTCGCCTTGGAGGCGGACGAAAAGCGCCGCGCCCGCAGCCTGTTGGATGCCCTCGCCGAGGTGCGGGCCGAGGTCCGGCAGCACGCCGATCCCGCGCTCCTTCGGGAAGAAGAGGAAGTTCAGCGGCGCCTGGATCGAGCCGAACAGTCCGAGGAAACCGAAGCCCTCCTCGCCCGCCTCGACCGGGTACGCACTCGGATGCGGCAGGCGAGTCCGCATCTGACTCGGCTCGAAGGATCGAAAACGCTTTCTGTGACTGAAATCCAGAAACGCCTCCTCGATACCGACACATTGCTGCTCGTTTATTCGCTGGGCGAGGAGCGGAGCGTTCTCTGGCGATTGACGAGATCGAAACTTACCTTCCACTATCTTCCCGGGCGCGAACACATCGAAACGGCGGCCCGGCTTGCCCGCGACTTTTTGTCCCAGCGGCGCCGGCCGGCCGCCGGTCGCCGACAGAAGGCGATAGACGACCTCGCAGCCCTTGTGCTCAAGCCGGTGGCGGCGGACCTCCCCAAGTACAAGCGCCTGCTGATCGTCGCGGACGGCGCCCTGCAGTTGGTTCCCTTCGCGGCGCTTCCCGATCCCGCAGCAGTAATGGCGGCCGGGCGGCAGCCGTTCCTGGTCGAGAGCCACTCGATCATCCTCCTCCCTTCCGCCTCGGTCGGCGCTGCTTTGAGACAGGAGCGACAGACGGGGCCACTCCGCCATCCGGGGCCTTTGATCGCAGTCCTGGCCGATCCGGTTTTCGACTCCTCCGATCCCAGGGTTCATCCGCGAAGCGCTCCGCCGACGAAGCGTGAGGCGCCGCGCGGACACTTGACTCGCTCGCTCGAAGATCTGGGACTCTCCGATCTGGAACCCTTGCCGTTCTCGCGCCAGGAGGCCGAGGCGATCCGGAGCCTTTGGCGTCCCGGCGAGGTTTTGCAGGCTCTCGGCTTCGCCGCGAGCCGCGAAGTGCTGGACGACGAGCGATGGCGTCAGGCCCCGATCCTCCACTTCGCCACCCATGGCCTGCTCAACGACCGGCAGCCCGAGCTCTCCGGGCTCGTCTTCTCGCTGGTCGGCCCGGACGGTGCACCGCGCTCCAACGGCTTCCTGCGACTGTATGAAATCTATGGTCTGGACCTGAACGCCGATCTGGTGGTGTTGAGCGCTTGTCAAACCGGCGTGGGAAAGGAGGTGCGAGGAGAAGGCCTGCTCGGGCTGACGCGAGGCTTCATGTCCATCGGTGTGCCGCAGCTCGTGGTCAGCCTGTGGAAGGTGGAAGATCAAGCCACGGCGGAGCTGATGAGCCGCTTCTATCGAGAGCTCTTCAACGGCGAGCGGCCTCCGGAAGCCCTGCAGCGTGCCCAGAGATCGATGTTGGGAGAGCCCGCTTGGAGCCACCCTTCCTTCTGGGCCGGCTTCATTTTCCAGGGGGACTACGACAAGAGGCCGGGTGGTGGCATCGAGGCTGCTGATTCGGGAGGACATGACCCTGCAAAGCGCGCCGGCACTGGGGGCCTGCCGCCCCCGAAGGTGAGGCCACCCCGGCCGAAGAAGTCGAAGCCGCCGGAGCCGCCGGATCTTTCCGGATCCTTGGCTGGACCTTCATCGTCGGACTCAGTTAAGTTTGCCGCCTACAGCCCCTCCGAAATGGTTTCAACAAGGTGGCATACCCTCCTGGCTTACTGCTTCAAGGAAGGCGCTGCCCAATCGGTATCAGAAGACAGCGAGAGACGCCTCGGGGTAGAATCCGGAGGATACTCGCAAGCTCAAGCCTCCAGCACAATGCCGATTGCTATAGGGAGCGAGGTTGTAGTCATTCCAGAGCTGACAGGCTGTCGGCTCAACCCTCCGGAGGCCAGTTTCTTCTGGTTCGAGGACTGGCACCGTGCTGAGTTCCGGTTCCAAGCCATGCCAAACCGTTCAGACCTCCCTTTGGAGGTTGACCTGCCAGGACGTGTTTCCTTCTACGTGAACTCAGTACTGACGGCTGACCTCTCGTTTCACGTGAGGTTGGCGAGCTCCGCGGGTGTGAGGCCGGGAAGAGCAAGCTTCCGGCGCACTGAGGCGCAGCCGTATCAATCGATTTTCATATCCTACTCGCATTTCGATTCCGGAGTCGTCGAGCATCTCGAGCATTCCTATGCCGCACTTGGGCTCAGCTCTCTCCGAGATATCCACTTCCTTCGGCCGGGAGAGGTGTGGCAGCCGCGACTTTTGGAGAAGATCGAAGAGGCGGACGTATTTCAACTGTTTTGGTCCAACAATGCTAAGCAATCGAAGTGGGTGAAAGTTGAATGGCGGCATGCTCTTGGACTGCGGCGGCCCGGGTTCATCCGCCCGGTCTATTGGGAGCAACCGATGCCCAGGCCCCCGAGAGATCTGGCCGATCTGCATTTCCATCATCTCCGGTTGACATCGATCAGCTAGGAGGACGCCGACGATGAGTGATCAGATGAATAATAAGCTCTACTTCACCGGTATCAACCCCAAGGGAAAGTACCTGACGCCGCCGACCTCGCTCGAGCGGATCGTCAATCGGCTGCGGCAGGAAGGTTGGCAGACTCCTCCAGAATGGGTACTCGAATGGACGCGCGAGCACACCGCGGATGAGGACGATCGCCTGCGTAAGCCGGTCTTTGAGACCGATCGTCCCTGGAACCTGACCGGGACCGGCTGGGGTGTCGTGTTCGCCCCGATGGGCGCAGCCGCCTCGACGATCCACCAGCGACGGCATAACCTGCCAGCCTGGGGAGAGAGTCAAATCCAGCCGCGCTTCCCAGTTCGGCGGCGAATGCCTTCGAACCGGAATTGGCTGCGGTAAATCGAGACCGCAAGGCATCCCCGCAATGAACGAGCTTCGCGTCCTCTTTGCTGCCGCCGCAGACACGGGGTACCGCGCTCGGCTCGCCAATGCGGACGGCAATGTCGGTGCCGAGGCTCCGTTCACGCCGTTCCTCGCAGAGGACGCTTACGAGGATCTGCGTTGGTATCTGGAAGACTACATGGACCTTCCCGACGGTGGGGCCGTCGTCCGGGCGCGGCGCATCGAACGGGAGCTCGAGTGGTGGGCCCGCCAACTCTACGATGCCCTGTTCTCGGCAGCGGACAATTGCGAACTCCTGAGCCAGCTTCTCGCCGGTCCGGAGCCGCGCCGGCTGACCATCGTCACCAAGGACCTGGAGCTGCTGCGGTTGCCTTGGGAGCTCGTTGCCGATGACGTGGGAAGCCTAGCCCAGCGGGTGTCGGTGCGTCGTCAGTTGGAGGAGCCAAAAGAGATCAAGCCGCGTCCGGCGCAGCTCCCGCTACGCATCCTCTACATCGTCAGCCGGCCGTCCAATGCAGGCTTCATCGATCCGCGATTCACGGCCAAGGCGCTTTTGGATGCCCTCGAACCGCTCGGCGCCGATGTCCAGGTGGAATTCTGCCGGCCGCCCACCCTGGAGCGGATGGAGGAGCTACTGAGCCTCCGGCAGGAGGCTGGCGATCCCTTCGATATCGTTCACTTCGACGGTCACGGCAATTTCTCGGAGGAGAGGCAGGTCGGAGTGCTCTACTTTGAGGAGCCTGCCGATGCCTTCGGGAGAGCCGCGACCGACCCCGTTTCGGCCATTGCTCTCGGCGCTCTTCTGTCGCGCCATGCCATCCCGCTCGTCATCCTCGAAGCGTGCCGCACCGCCACGATCGGGCCGGCCAACGCCTTCGGCTCTGTCGCAACGCACCTGATTGCCGCGGGAGTGGGGAGCGTGCTGGCGATGAGCCACGCGGTTCACGTCGAAGCCACCCGGCTGCTGATGGAGGGTTTCTACCGCGAGCTTGTCCGCGGCGCCACCCTTGATCAGGCCGTGTCCGCGGCGCGGAAGGCATTGTGGGACAATCCCTCGCGTTGGCTCAAAGCCGGTCCAGATGGGCGCACGATTGAGCTGCAGGACTGGTTCCTGCCGCATCTCTATCACAGCGCCGCGGATGACGCCCTCATTCCAGCCAGTGTCCATTCCAGAGCCGAGGGGGCCGCCAGAGCTGGTTTCCGCCGCCCGGCCACAGATGAAGAAGCCGGCGCCTTTCCACCGCCGCCTCAGTTTGGTTTCCGGGGCCGCGCTCGGGAGCTGCACATGCTGGAGCGCCTGTTTCAGACTGCGCGAGGTCTCGTGCTGCACGCCATGGGTGGCATGGGAAAGACCGCGCTCGCCACTGAAGCCGCGCATTGGTGGACGCGCAGTGGCTTGTTCCGCGATGGCGCGTGTTTTCTGAGCTTCGAGCAGTTTATGAGCGCTGACCGGACGGTGCAGATGCTCGGCACCTATCTCGCCGGGCCGCAATTCGAGCAGCTTCCCGCTGTCGAGCAGCGCCGCCGCGCCATCGAGCTGTTCCATCAGAACGCTGTGCTCCTGGTCTGGGACAACTTCGAAAGCGTCCTGCCGCAGTTCAACAACGGCGTCGCCGGCCTCGCCAGTCCCTATACCGCCGACGAGCGCCGTCGCCTCGCCGAGCTGTTCTACGATCTCACTGAGGGACCCGGGAACGGTTGCCTTCTCGTCACCTGCCGCCCCGGAGACACCGGGCTCCCCTGCGCACAGCGGTATGAGCTGCAAGGCCTGGCCCGCACCGACAGCCTGTGGCTCCTCGCGAGCATTATGGAGCGTGAAGGTCTCACCCTCGCTGGTCCCCGATTGAGCCGCGAGAGTCTCGATCCGCTGCTGAGCGACCTGGCCGATCATCCGCTCTCGTTGGAACTGGTCGGCCCCCATCTGCGAACCATGACGCCCGACGAGATCCGCGCCGATTTCGGCAAGCTCCTCGCGACATTTCAGCAAGATGCGCCCGAGGAAAGGAACCAATCCCTCCTCGCCTCCCTGGAGTTTTCCCGCCGGCACCTGAGCCTCGCCACCCGCGAGGCCCTGCCTTGGCTTGGCCTTTTTCGCAGTGGGGTGTTCGAGTTCATTCTGCTCGACGTGAGCCAACTCCCTTCGGAGGTCTGGGAGCCCAGCCGGCGGGAGCTGCAAGGCATTGCTCTCCTGCGTACAGAGGGCCCCTTCCTGCGTTTCCACCCCACCCTCGCCGCTGTCGTTGCCGATCCCACCCTCGTGCAGAACCCAGAGATTCGGCAGCGGTTCCTCGATGTCTACCTCGGCATCATGCAGGGGTTGGACGAAGCGTTGGATGGCTCGCAACCGCGTGTCGCACTGGAATTACTGAACCGCGAGGAGGCGAACTACCGCGCTGGCGTCCAGTGGGCCGTGGCCGATCAGCAGCTCCAAACTGCCGCGGCGCTGGGCGACACGTTTCGCGTCTATTTGGAAAGGTCAGGCCGTCTCCGCGAACGCGATGCCTGGGTGCAGTGGCTGAAGGATGCGGTGGGCCGACAGGGCTTCACGAAAGAAGCCGCCACTTACGAGCGGGAGCACGCCCGGACGCGCTTCACCCAGGGCGACCCGCAAGGTGCGATGGCTCAGCTCCATGCCCTCATCGAGCGCCTCCGCCACCACACCGACTTTGATCCCGCGTTTCAGTTGGCGGTAACGACCAGCATGCTGGGCCGGTTGGTGAACGAGTCAGGCGCCTCCGCGCAAGCCGTTCCCATCCTGCGGGAAGCCGCCGGTCACTGGGAGGCACTGGTAGAAAAAGCCGGAGGCCGGGCCTGGGAAGAGCTACTGGCCTCGTCCGACCACGCGAAGGCCGCGACCGAGCTGCATAACCTCTCCGCCACGATGGGCAGTCTGGCCAATGCGCTACGCGGCACTGGCCAGCACGACGAGGCTCTCGACGTGGCGGAAACAGCGCTGCGGATTGACGAGCGAAGGGGCAACCACCGAGAAGTCGCCACCGGACACGGCCAATGCGCCAGGATACTCATGGCCACGGGCCGCTACGCCGAGGCCGACGCCCGCTACGACTTGGCCCTCGCCGCCGCCCGCCAAGCTGGGGACAAGGAATTGGAGGGATCCTCCCTCCAGCATCAGGGGCTCCTTGCACGGCAATGCAACCAGCTTGAGCGCGCCAGCCGCCTCTACCAGCGGGCACTCGAGCTCTTTCGGGAGGCGGGCGCTCAGGGCGCGATGATGCGGACCTTCAACCTCCTCGGCGTGGCCGAACGACAGGCTGGCCGGCTGGCTGAGGCGCGAGCGTGGTACGAGAAATCGCGCGAGTTGGCCGTGCAGCTCAAGGATCGAACCAGCATCGGCATGGCTGCACAGAACATCGGCATCGTCTGCCAGTTTGAAGGCAAAGCCGCCCGCCAGAGGGTCGACGAGCCTTCGGCCGAACGGCACTTCGAGGAAGCCCGCCGCTCTGTGGAGGAAGGCTTGAAAGTTTGGCAAGCCTCTGGCGACAAGCCCCATGAAGCGGATGCATGGTTCCAACTCGCAAGGATCTGTCTCTGCCTCGGCGATTTAGCCGCCAGCGAACGCCACGCCCATGAATCCCGCCAGATCCACGAATCCCTCGGCCTCAAGGAAGCTTGGAAGGACTATGACACCCTCTCCGAAATAGTCCAGGCCCGTGGGGACCTCGCCGCTGCCGCAGTGTGGGCCAAGAAGCGCGATGACCTGCTCGCCGACCTCGAACGCCGCGCAGGCGGAGGTCTCTCTTGAATTGTTGGATCCGCGAAGCCATCTCCTTATGAGCGACCTTCGAGTCCTCTTCGTTGACGCACCAGACCAGGGCTACCGCGCTCAGCTCACCGATACCAGGGGCCGCCGGCTCGGTGCCGAGGTTCTGTTCACGCCCTTCCTTACCAAGGATGATTACGAGGACCTACGCTGGTACCTGGAAGATTACATGGACCTGCCCGATGGCGGGGCGGTGGTCCGGGCGCAGCGCATCGAACGGGAGCTCGAGCGGTGGGGCAGCCAACTCTACGATACCCTGTTCTCGGCAGCGGAAAACCACACTCTCCTGAGCCAGCTTCTCGCCGGTCCGGAGCCACGCCGGCTGACCATCGTCACCAAGGACCCGGAGTTGCTGCGGTTGCCTTGGGAGCTCGTTGCTGATGAGGAGGGAAGCCTCGCGCAACGACTATCGGTGCGCCGTCAGTTGGAGGAGCCGAAAGAGGTCAAGCTGCGGCCGGCGCAGCTCCCGCTACGCATCCTCTACATCGTCAGCCGGCCGTCTAATGCGGGCTTCATCGATCCACGGTTCACGGCCAAGGCGCTCTTGGATGCCCTCGAATCGCTCGGCGACAACGTCCGGGTGGACTTCTGCCGGCCGCCCACCCTGGAGCGGATGGAGGAGATGTTGTGCATCCAGCAGGAGATCGGCGATCCTTTCAATATCGTGCACTTCGACGGCCACGGCGATTTCAAGGAGAAGAGGGGGGTGCTCTGCTTCGAGGAGCCTGCCGACGCCTTCGGTAGAGCCGCGATCGATGCCGTCTCGGCCATTGAGCTCGGTACTCTTCTGTCGCGCCATACCATCTCGCTCGTCATCCTTGAGGCGTGCCGCACCGCTACGGTCGGGCCAACCACCGTCTTCGGCTCCGTCGCACCGCACCTGATGGATGCGGGCGTGGGAAGTGTGCTCGCGATGAGCCATACGGTTCACGTCGAAGCCACCCGGCTGTTGATGGGACGTTTCTATAGCGAGCTTGTCCGCGGCGCCACCATCGATGAGGCCGTGTCCGCGGCGCGGCAGGCGCTGCGGAACAAGCCCTCGCGTTGGCTCAAGGCCGGTCCGGACGGGCGCAGGGTCGAGCTGCGGGATTGGTTCCTGCCGCATCTCTATAGCCGCGCCGCGGATGCCGCGCTCGTTCCATCCATTACCCATTCCGCCGAGGGTGCCGCCGGCACCGATTTCCGCCACCCAGCCACACGCGAAGAAGCCGGCGCTTTTCCACTCCCGCCTCAGTTTGGTTTCCGGGGTCGCGCTCGGGAGCTGCACATGTTGGAGCGCCGGCTCAGGGAAAAGCGGGGGCTCGTGCTGCACGCCATGGGTGGCATGGGCAAGACCGCGCTCGCCACCGAGGCCGCGCATTGGTGGACGCGCAGCGGCTTGTTCCGCGACGGTGCCTGCTTCCTGAGCTTCGAGCAGTTTATAAGCGCCGACCGGGTGGTACAGGTGCTTGGTACCTATCTCGCCGGGCCGCAATTCGGGCAGCTTCTCGCCTCCGAGCAGCGCCGCTGCGCCATCGAGCTGTTCCAGCAGAAGTCTGTGCTCCTGGTCTGGGACAACTTCGAGAGCGTCCTGCCGCAGTTCAACAACGACGACGCCGGTCACCCCAGCCTCTATACTATCGACGAGCGCCACCGTCTCGCCGAGCTGTTCTTAGACCTCACCGAAGGGCCTGGGAAAGGCTGCCTCCTCGTCACCTGCCGCCCTGGAGAATCCGGGCTCCCCGGCGCGCAGCGGTACGAGTTGGAAGGCTTGGCCTGCGCCGACAGCCTGTGGCTCCTCGCGAGCATTTTGGAGCGCGAAGGACTCACGCTCAACGATCGACTGAGCCGCGATAAACTCGATCCGCTGCTACGGGATTTGGCCGATCACCCGCTCTCACTGGAACTCGTCGGCCCCCATCTGCGGACCATGGCGCCCGACGAGATCCGCGCGGACTTCGCCAAGCTCGTGGCCACCTTCAACCAAGAGGCCCCTGAGGAAAGGAACCAATCCCTTCTGGCGTCGCTGGAGTTTTCTCTCCGTCACCTGAGCCCCGCCGCCCGCAAAACCTTGCCCTGGCTTGGCCTCTTCCGCGGAGGGGTGTTTGAGAGTGTTCTACTCGCTGTGAGCGAGCTCAGTCCGGAATCCTGGAAACCTATCCGGAGCGAACTCGAAGGCATTGCCCTCCTGCGCGCGAAATACGATCTTAGGATCGGTGACCGCCCCTTCCTAAGCTTTCATCCTACTCTCACATCGACCGCCGTCGATCCTACTCTTGCACAAGATCTGGAGATCCGGAAGCGGTTTCTCGGCGTTTATCGCGCTCTTGAGCAATATTTATACAAATTGCTGACGGGTCCGCAGCCGCGCACCGCACTGGCCGCTCTGAGCTGCGAGGAGGCAAACTATCGTACCGCCGTCAATTGGGCCGTGGCCGATCAGCAGCTTCCGGCCGCTGGGGAACTGGGCGCAACATTCTCTCGCTATCTCCAAATGTCAGGCCGTCTCCGCGAGCGCGATGCCTGGGTGCAGTGGCTGAAAAACAGAGTGGGCCGCCAGGGCTTCACAAAAGAAGTCGCCCGGTACGAGCGGCAGCACGCCTGGACGCGCTTCACCCAGGGCGATCCGCAGGGCGCGGTACATCAGCTTCAGGCTCTCATCGAGCGCCTTCGCCACACCGCCGAGTTTGATCCCGCCTTTCAGTTGGCGTCGACGATCCAAAGTTTGGGGGGGATGCTCGACAGTGCAGGTGTCTCCGCGCAAGCGATTCCCACCTTGCAGGACGCCTGCAACCTCTGGGAGGCACTGGTGGAGGGCGTAGGAGGTCGGCCATGGGAAGAACTTCTGTCCTCCCCACACTATGCAAAGGCTGAGGCTGAGTTCGGAGGTCTCTCCGCAACTATGACCGATTTGGCCAATGCGTTTTGCAGCGCCGGCGAGCACCGCGAAGCTTTGGCTGTGGCGGAGAAGGCATTTCGGATTGACGAGCGAATAGGCGACCACCGTGAAGTCGCTGTGGGGCATGGCCAATGCGCCAGCATCCTTAGGGCCATGGGCCGCTACGACGAGGCCGACGCTCGTTACGACTTGGCCCTCGCCGCCGCGCGCCGAGCTGGGGACAAGGAACTCGCGGGATCGATCCTCCAACATCAAGGGGTCCTAGCCGACGATCTCAACCAACTCGACCGCGCCAGCCGCCTATTCCGGCAGGTACTCGGTTGTTTTAAGGAGGTAGGTAACCTTCAAGGTGAGCTGCAAACCTGTAACCTCCTCGGTGCGGTCGACCAGAAGGCCGGACGATTGGCCGAGGCGCGAGCCTGGTACGAGAAATCTCGCGAGCTGGCCGGGCAGTTGAAGGATCAGCCCGGCCTCGGCCAAGCCGCGCATAACATCGGCATCGTCTGGCAACTGGAAGGCGAAGCCACCCGTGAGCTGGGTGCCGAGCCAGCCGCCCGGCAGTGCTTCGAAGAAGCCCGCCGGTCGGTGGAGGATGGCCTAAGGGTCTGGCAGTCCATCAGCGACAAACCTGCTGAAGCTATGGCGCTTGGGCAGTTGGCTCAAGTTGAGTTCTGGCTGGGTAATCTCGTTGAGGCAGAGCAACAGGCACTGCGAGGCCTCGCCATTGACGAGAGGCTACAAATTGCTCTTCAATTGCCCTCGGACTACCGCACCCTTGCTGTAATCGCCCAAGCTCGCGGTGATATCGTTGCTGCCGCCGAATGGGCCAATAAGCGCGCTGCCGTGCTCGCCGAGCTTGGACGCCGCGGAAGCGGCAGCTTCTCTTAAATGGTCTGATCCGCCCCCCCACTATGAATGAACTCCGCGTCCTCTTGGCCGTCGCAGATTCAGGGGGATATAGCGTTCAGATCGCTGATGCCGACGGCAATGTCGGTGTCGAGGTTCCGTTCACGCCGTCCCTCGCGGAGGACGATTACGAGGATCTGCGCTGGTATCTGGAAGACTACATGGACCTGCCCGACGGCGGGGCGGTCGTCCGGGCGCAGCGCATCGAACTGGAGCTGGAGCGGTGGGGCCGTGAGTTCTACGATGCCCTGTTCTCGGCAGCGGACTACCGCGCGCTCCTGAGCCAGCTACTCGCCGGTCCTGAGCCACGCCGATTGACCATAGTCACCAAGGACCCGAAGCTGCTACGGTTGCCTTGGGAACTCGTTGCCGATGACGCAGGGAGCCTAGCCCAGCGGGTGTCCGTGCGGCGGCAACTAGAGGTGCCAGAGACGCCGGAACTCACCAAGCCGCGTCCGGCACAGCTCCCACTACAAATCCTCTACATCGTCAGCCGGCCGGCCAATGCGGGCTTTATTGATCCGCGGTTCACGGCTAAGGCGCTCTTGGATGCCCTCGAACCGCTCGGTGCCGATGTACAGGTGGAAATGTGCCGTCCGCCCACCCTTGAGCAGATGGAGGAGATGCTGTGCCTTCGGCAGGAGGCCGGCGATCCCTTCGATATCGTTCACTTCGACGGTCACGGCGATTTCTCGAAGGAGAAGCAGGTCGGCGAGCTCTACTTTGAGGAGCCAGCCGATGCTTTCGGGAGAGCTGCGACAGACCCCGTCTCGGCTATTGCTCTCGGCGCTCTTCTGTCGCGCCATGACATTTCGCTTGTCGTCCTCGAAGCGTGCCGAACCGCCACGGTCGGGCCGACTACCGTTTTCGGCTCCGTTGCCCTGCAGCTGATCGACGCGGGCGTGGGGAGCGTGCTGGCGATGAGCCATGCGGTTCACGTCGAAGCCACCCGGCTGCTGATGGAGGGTTTCTATCGCGAGCTTGTCCGCGGCACCACCATTGATCAGGCCTTGTCCGCGGCGCGGACGGCGCTGCGGGACAATTCCGCCCGTTGGCTCAAGGCTGGCCCAGATGGGCGCGCGATTGAGTTGCGGGATTGGTTTCTGCCGCACCTCTATCACCGCGCCGCGGACGACCCGCTCGTTCCACCAAGGACTTATCCCAGAGCGGAGAGCTCCGCCAGGGCCGGCTTCCGCCGCCCGGCCACAGGCGAAGAAGTCGGCGCCTTCCCACCACCGCCTCAATTTGGTTTCCGAGGCCGCGCCTGGGAACTGTACGAGTTGGAGCGCCGGTTGCAGGCATCGCGAGGCCTCGTGCTGCACGCTATGGGCGGCATGGGCAAGACCGCGCTCGCCACCGAGGCCGCGCACTGGTGGACTCGCAGCGGTCTGTTTCGCGATGGCGCGTGCTTCTTGAGCTTCGAGCAGTTCATGAGCGCTGACCGGGCGGTTCAGGTGCTCGGTAACTATCTCGTCGGGCCGCAATTCGAGCAGCTTCCCGCCATCGAGCAGCGCCGCCGCGCCATTGAGCTCTTCCAGCAAAACGCTGTGCTCCTGGTCTGGGACAATTTCGAGAGCACCCTGCCGCAGTTCAACGATGGCGCCGCTGGACTTGCGAGCCCCTACACCGCCGACGAGCGCCGCCGCCTCGCCGAGCTGTTCTACGATCTCACCGAAGGATCCGGGAACAGTTGTCTCCTCGTCACCTGCCGTCCCGGAGACACCGGGCTCCCCGGTGCGCAGCGGTACGAGCTTCAGGGCCTGGCCCGCGCCGACAGCCTGTGGCTCCTCGCGAGCATTTTGGAGCGCGAAGGCCTCACCCTCACCGATCCGCGGTTGAGCCGCGAACGGCTCGATCCGCTGCTGAACGATCTGGCCGATCACCCGCTTTCGCTGGAGCTAGTCGGCCCTCATCTGCGCTCGCTGACGCCCGAGGAGATCATGGCGGACTTCGGCAAGCGCCTCGTGGAATTCCGGCAAGAGGCTCTTGAGGAGAGAAATCAATCCCTGCTCGCTTCGCTGGAGTTTTCCCTCCGGCACCTGAGCCCTGCTGCTCGCGAGGCTCTACCTTGGCTTGGACTCTTCAGTGGTGGTGTGTTCGAGGCCATGTTGCTCGAAGTGAGCCATCTCGCCCCGGAAGTTTGGGAACCTATTCGGCAGGAGTTGCAAGGTATCGCGCTCCTCCGCACGGAGGCTGATATTCGGATCACAGGCCGCCCCTTCCTCCGGTTCCATCCCACCCTTGCCTCCACCACTGCCGATCGCACCCTCGTGCAGAACCCAGAGATCCGGCAGCGCTTCATCGTTAACTATGATCTCCTCACGCAGACATTGGACAGTGCGCTGAGCGGCTCGCAGTCACATTACGCGCTGAAGGTCTTGAACCGAGAGGAGGCGAACTATCGCACAGCCGTCCAGTGGTCACTAGCCGATCAGAAGCTCACGGAAGCAGCTGGAATTGGCGGTACACTTTTGCGATACCTTGAAATATCAGGCCGCCTCCGCGAACGCGAGGCCTGGGTACAGTTGCTGAAGGGCGCGCTGGGCCAAAATGGTTTCACGGAAGACGCAGCCATTTACGAGCGGGAGCATTCCTGGGAGCTATTACGCCAAGGCGATCTGCAAAGTGCGATAGATCAGCTTCAGACCCTCATCGAGCGCCTACGCCACACCACTGAGTTCAATCCCGCGTTTCAGTTGGCGCGTACGATTCAAATGCAAGGTCGGATGTTGACCGAAACAGGCTCCCCTGCACAAGCTATCTCCGTTCTGCGGGAGGCCATTGGTCACTGGGAGATGCTTATTGAGAAAGCAGGACGCCTGCCTTGGGAAGAGTTTCTGACCTCACACGAGCCCGATCCCGCAGGGGGCGCGTCGGAGTTGGACAATCTTTCTGTCACAATGGGCGATCTGGCCAACGCACTGAGCCGCGCCGGCCAGCATGACGAAGCTCTGGCCTGGGCGAAAAACGGGTTGCGGATTAACCACAGGAAAGGTAACCAACGCGGGGTCGCCACTGCCCTCGTTCAATTCGCCAGTATTCTCCTGGCAGCAGGTCGCTACAACGAGGCCGATGACCTCTATGACTTGGCCCTCGCCGCCGCCTGCCAAACTGGGGATAAGGAACTGGAGGGAATAATCCTCCAGAATCAGGGAAGCCTTGCCAACGATCGCCTTCAACTTGAGCGCGCCAGCCGCCTCTATCAGGAGGCGCTCAAACGCTATCGGGAGTCGGACGACTACCAAGGCGTGATGCGGACCTACAACAGCTTAGGTGTGATCGAGCTTAAGGCAGGCCGCATAGCGGAGGCGCGAGCGTGGCACGAGAAATCGCGCGAGTTGGCTGTGCGGTTGAAGGATCAACCCAGCCTCGGTGCCGCTGCGCATAACATCGCCATCGCTTGGCGAGAGGAGGGCGAAGCCGCTCGCGCGCAGGGCGACGAGATCACCGCCCAGCGGTACTTCGAGAAAGCCCGACGCTCTGTGGAGGAAAGTCTGCGAGTCAAGCAGAGTTACGATAACAAGCCGAGTGAAGCTCTTGGATGGAGCCAGCTCGCAATGATCCTTCTCAGCCTCGGCGATCTCGCCGCCGCTGAGCGCCACACCAACGAAGCCCTCCAGGTCCGCGAAGCCCTCGGCCTCAAGGAAGCTTGGAGGAACTACGACACCCTCTTCGAGATCGCCCAGGCCCGCAGCGACCACGCCGCCGCCACAGAGTGGGCGCGGAAGCGCGATTACCTGTACGCCGAGATCAGCCTCCGCGCCGGTAGCCTGCCCCCCGAGATGCTCAAAGGTCTGCAAGCCCTTACCAATGCCTGTGCCCAGGCCGGCTTCAGGAATGGCGGCTTCGGCCCCGCCGAGGAAGAGGCGCTTGCCCACTTCGACCGGATGCCAGCCCCCCTCTCAGACTTTGCCGCCTTTCTCCGCAAGATCGCCGCAGGGCAGGTGGCGCCGATTCCCGATGGGTTACCGGAGGAGCTTCGGGAGTGGTTGGAGGGGTTGGTGGAGGAGATCCGGGAAGCTCAGGGTTGAGAGCGTGAGCGCGATGAAATGGGAATTCGTCGAGCAACCGCGAACCCGTCTGAAGGGCCCCTCATGAACGAACTCCGCGTCCTCTTCGAAGCCGCTGCTGACCAGGGCTACCGCGCTCAGCTCACCGACGCAAGAGGCGGCCGGCTCGGTGTCGAGGTCCCGTTCACGCCTTTCCTCACGGAGGATGATCACGAGGATTTGCGCTGGTATCTGGAAGACTACATGGACCTACCTGATGGCGGGGCAGTCGTCCGGGCGCAGCGCGTCGAACGGGAGCTCGAGCAGTGGGGCCGCCAACTCTACGATGCCCTGTTCTCGGTAGCGGACAACCGTGTTGTCCTGAGTCTGCTTCTCGCCGGTCCGGAGCCGCGTCGGCTGACCATCGTCACCAAGGATCCGGAACTGCTGCGGTTGCCGTGGGAGCTCATTGCCGATGACAAGGGGAGCCTCCCTCAACGGTTGTCGGTGCGCCGTCAGATGAAGGAGCTGAAAGAGAGTAAGCCGCGCCCGGCACAGCTCCCGCTGCGCATCCTCTACATCGTCAGCAGGCCTTCCAATGCAGGCTTCATCGATCCACGGTTCACGGCGAAGGCGCTCTTGGATGCCCTCGAACCGCTCGGTGCCGACGTACAGGTGGAATTCTGCCGGCCGCCCACTCTAGAGAAAATGGAGGAGATGCTATGCCTCCGGCAGGAGGCCGGCGATCCCTTCGACATCGTTCACTTCGACGGCCACGGCACTTTCTCGAAGGAGAAGCAGGTCGGCGAGCTCTACTTTGAGGAGCCTGCCGACGCCTTCGGGAGAGCCGCGACCGACCTCGTCTCGGCCGTTGCTCTCGGCGCTCTTCTGTCGCGCCATGCCATCCCGCTCGTCATCCTCGAAGCGTGCCGCACCGCCACTGTCGGGCCGAGCACAGTTTTCGGCTCCGTCGCACCGAACCTGATCGACGCGGGGGTGGGGAGTGTGCTGGCGATGAGCTACGCGGTTCACGTCGAAGCCACCCGGCTACTGATGGATTGTTTCTATGGCGAGCTAGTCCGCGGCGCCACCCTTGATCAGGCCGTGTCCGCGGCCCGGACGGCGCTGCGAGACAACCGTGCGCGCTGGCTCAAGGCCGGCCCAGATGGGCGCACAATTGAGCTGCGGGATTGGTTCCTGCCGCATCTCTATCAGAGAGCCGCGGTTGGCGCGCTCGTTCCATCCAGGGAAGCCCATCCCAGAGCTGAGGGGACCGCCAGCGCTACTTTCCGCCGCCCGGCCACAGGCGAAGAAGCCGGCGCCTTTCCCCCCCATCCTCAGTTTGGTTTCCGGGGCCGAGCTTGGGAGTTACACCTCTTGGAACGACGGTTCCAGGCAGCGCGCGGCCTCGTGTTGTACGCCATGGGTGGCATGGGTAAGACCGCTCTCGCCACCGAGGCCGCGCATTGGTGGACGCGCAGCGGCCTGTTCCGCGACGGTGCGTGCTTCCTGAGCTTCGAGCAGTTCATGAGCGCAGACCGGGTGGTGCAGGTGCTCGGCACTTATCTCGCCGGGCCGACCTTCGAGCAACTTCCTGCCGTCGAGCAGCGCCGCCGCGCCATCGAGCTGTTCCGGCAGAGCTCTGTGCTCCTGGTCTGGGACAACTTTGAGAGCGTCCTGCCGCAGTTCAACGCTGGCGCCGACGGTCATCCTAGCTTCTATATTACCGACGAACGCCACCGCCTCGCCGAGCTGTCCCGCGACCTCACCAAAGGACTCGGAAAAGGCCGTCTCCTCGTCACCTGCCGTCCCGGAGAAACTGGGCTCTCCGGCGTGCAGCAGTACGAGCTCCAGGGCCTAGCCCGAGCCGACAGCCTGTGGCTCCTCGCGAACATCTTGGGACGCGAAGGCCTTACTCTTGCCGATGTCGAGTTGAGCCGTGAAAATCTCGATCCGTTGTTGCGCGACTTGGACGATCATCCTCTCTCGTTGGAACTGGTCGGCCCCCATCTGCGCACCATGGCCCCCGAGGATATCCGTGCCGATTTCGGCAAGCTCCTCGCGACATTCCAACAAGATACGCCCGAGGAAAGGAACCAATCCCTCCTTGCCTCCCTGGAATTCTCCCGCCGCCACCTGAGCCCAGCCGCCCGCGAAGCCCTTCGCTGGCTCGGCCTCTTCCGCGGCGGGGTGTTCGAGAAGCTACTGCTCGACGTGAGTCGGCTCGCTCTGGAGTCCTGGGAACCGATCCGGCGGGAACTCGAGCGTATTGCCCTTCTGCGCACGAAAGACGATCTCCAGCTCAATAACCGCCCCTTCCTGCGCTTCCATCCCACCCTCGCCTACGCCGTCACCGACTCCACCCTCACGCAAAACCTGGCGATCCGACTGCGCTTTTTCGCCGTCTATCGGGCCTTCGGGCGAGCGCTGGACAAGGGCCTGAAGGGCTCTCAATCGCGCACCGCGTTGGAAGTACTAAGCCGCGAGGAGGCCAACTACCGCACCGCCGTCCAGTGGGCCGTGGCCGATCAGCAACCCCGGGTTGCCGCGGAGATGGGCGGCACGTTCTCCTTCTATCTCCAGATGTCAGGCCGCCTACGCAATAACGATGCATGGGTGCAATGGCTAAAAGATGCAATAGTCCGGCCGGGCTTCACGGATGAAGCCGCCGGCTATGAGCGGGAGTACGCCTGGACGCGCTTTACACAGAACGATCCGCAGGGCGCGGTGGAGCAGCTCCAAACTCTCATCGAGCGACTTCGCCGCACGACTGAGTTTGATCCGACAATTCAGTTGGCGCTGGCGACCACCATGTTGGGCAGGGTGCTGGACCACTCTGGCGCTTCCGCGCAAGCCATTCCCATCCTGCGGGAAGCTATGAGCCACTTGGAGGCTCTTGTGGAGAAAGCGGGAGGCCGTACTTGGGAAGAGCTTTTGACCTCGCCCGACCACGCGAAGGCTGTGGCCGAGTTGGGCAATCTCGCCGCAACGATGGGAGATCTGGCCAATGCGCTGCGCAGGGCCGGCCGGCACGATGAGGCTCTGGCCGTGGCGGAAAAGACTCTGGGAATTAGCGAGCGGCTGGGACGCGAGGTCGCCGTGGGACACTTTATGTGCGCAGCTACTCTCATGGATATAGGGCGCTACAACGAAGCCGATGCCCGGTACGACACGGCGCTCGCCGTCGCTCGCCGAGCTGGGGACAAGGAGTTGGAGGGAGGGACCCTCCAGCATCAGGGAATCCTTGCTGGCAAGCGCAACCAACTCGAGCGCGCTAGCCGACTCTACCAGAGAGCACTTGAGCTCTTTCAGGAGACGGGCGATTACCATGGCATCATGCAGACCTGCAACCTCCTCGGTGTCATCGAAAAGAAAGCTGGCCGGCTTGCTGAGGCGCGAGCATGGTTCGAGAAATCGCGCGAACTGGCCGTGCGATTGGAGGATCAGCCCGGCCTCGGTCAAGCTGCCCACAATATCGGTATCGTTTGGCAACACGAAGGCGAAGCCGCCCGCGAGCGGGGCGACGAGCCCGCCGCCCGGAGGAGTTTCGAGGAAGCGCGCCACTCTGTGGAGGAAAGCCTGCAAATCTCGCAGGCTCAGAAAGACAAGCCACATGAAGCCGCCTCGTGGAGCCAGCTCGCACAGATACACCTACACCTCGGCGACCTCGCTGCCGCCGAGCGCCACTCCCATGAGGCTCGGGAGATCCACGAATCCCTAGGGCTCAAGGAAGCTTTGTGGGACTACAACAACCTATTAGAAACCGCCAAAGCCCGTGGCGACCTCACCGCTGCCGCCGAGTGGGCCAAGAAGCGCGATGACCTACAAGCCGAGGTCAAGCGCCGCGCCGGAGGAACCGCACCCCACCATGAATGAGCTCCATGTCCTCTTCACTGCCGACGCAGACACGGGCTACCGCGCCCGGCTCGCCGATGCTGGCGGCAATGCCGGCGTCGAGGTTCTGTTCACACAGTTCCTCACAGAGGACGATTACGAGGACCTGCGCTGGTATCTGGAGGACTACATGGACCTGCCCGATGGCGGAGCGATCGTCCGGGCACAGCGCATCGAACGGGAGCTCGATAGGTGGGGTCGCCAACTCTACGATACTCTGTTCTCGGCAGCAAACAATCGCGCTCTCCTGAACCAGCTTTTCGCGGGTCCGGAGCCGCGCCGGCTGACCATTGTCACCAAGGATCCAGAACTGCTTCGGTTGCCTTGGGAGCTCATGGCCGATGATACGGGAAGCCTAGCGCAACGGTTGTCGGTGCGCCGTCAGTTGGAGGAGCCGAAAGAGAGCAAGCCGCGACCGGCGAAGCTCCCTCTACGCATCCTCTACATCGTCAGCCGACCGTCCAATGCGGGCTTCATCGATCCGCGGTTCACGGCAAAGGCGCTCATGGATTCCCTCAAACCGCTCGGTGCCGACGTACAGGTGGAATTCTGCCGGCCGCCTACCCTGGAGCAGATGGAGGAGATTCTATACCTCCGGCAGGAGGCTGGCGATTTCTTCGATATCGTTCACTTCGATGGTCACGGCAATTTCTCGAAGGAGAAGCAGGTCGGTGAACTCTACTTTGAGGAGCCTGCCGACGCCTTCGGGAGAGCCGCGAACGACCCCGTCTCGGCCAATGTCCTCGGCACTCTTCTGTCGCGCCATGCCATCCCGCTCGTCATTCTCGAAGCGTGCCGTACCGCCACAGTCGGGCCGAACACAGTTTTCGGCTCCGTTGCACTGCACTTGATCGACGCGGGGGTGGGGAGCGTGCTGGCGATGAGCCACGCGGTCCACGTCGAAGCTACCCGGCTGCTTATGGATCGTTTCTATGGCGAGCTTGTCCGTGGCGCCACCATTGATCAGGCCGTGTCCGCGGCCCGGAAGGCGCTGCGGGACAATCCCGCGCGCTGGCTCAAAGCCGGTCCAGATGGGCGCACGATTGAGCTGCAGGATTGGTTCCTGCCGCATCTCTATCATCGCGCCGCGGATGAGGCGCTCGTTCCATCCAATCTCCATTCCACCGAAGGGACCGTCAACGCTGCTTTCCGCCGCTTAGCCGCCCGCGAAGAAGCTGGCGCCTTTCCACCCCCGCCGCAGTTTGGCTTTCGGGGCCGCGCTCGGGAGTTGCACGTGTTGGAGCGCCGATTCCGGGAAAAGCGTGGACTCGTGCTGCACGCCATGGGCGGCATGGGCAAGACCGCGCTCGCCACCGAGGCCGCGCATTGGTGGACGCGCAGCGGCCTGTTCCCCGATGGTGCGTGCTTCTTGACCTTCGAGCAATTCATGAGCGCCGACCGAGTGGTGCAGGTGCTTGGCACCTATCTCGACGGGCCGCAATTCGAGCAACTTCCCGCCAGCGAGCAGCGCCGCCGCGCCATTGAGCTGTTCCGGCAGGAGTCCGTGCTCGTGGTTTGGGACAACTTCGAGAGCGTCCTACCGCAGTTTAACTCCGGCGCAGCCAGCCAAGCCAGCCTCTACACGACCGACGAACGCCACCGCCTCGCCGACCTGTTCCGCGACCTCACCGACGGACCAGGGAAAGGCTGCCTCCTCGTCACCTGCCGCCCTGGAAGATCCGGGCTTCCCGGCGCGCAGCGGTACGAGTTGGAAGGCTTGGCCCGCGCTGACAGCCTGTGGCTTCTCGCAAGCATTCTGGAGCGCAAGAGCCTCACCCTCGCGGATCCCCGGCTGAGTCGAGAAAATCTCGATCCGCTGCTGCGAGACCTGGCCGATCATCCGCTCTCGTTGGAGCTGGTCTGTCCCCATCTGTGCACCATGACACCCGAGGAGATCGGCGCCGACTTCGGCCGGCTCCTCGCGGAATTCACGCAAGAGGCTCCCGAGCAGAGGAACCAATCCCTCCTCGCCTCCCTGGAATTCTCCCGCCGCCACCTGAGCCCCGCCGCCCGCGAAGCCCTGCCCTGGCTCGGCCTCTTCAGCGGTGGAGTATTAGAGGACAACCTGCTCGACGTAAGCCGACTCACGCCGGAGGCCTTGGAGCCCATTCGGCGGGAACTCGAAGGTATCGCCCTCCTACGTACGGAAAACGATCTCCTGCTTAGTGCCCGTCCTTTCCTGCGTTTCCATCCCACCCTCGCTAGCGCCGCTGCCGATCCCACACTCGCGCAGAATCCGGAGATCCGGCAGCGCTTTATCAGCGTTTATCTTGCTCTCATGCAGGCGCTGGACAAGGCGCTGAACGGCTCGAGACCACACGCCGCGCTGGAAGTCTTGAGCTGCGAAGAAGCGAACTGCCGCACTGCCGTCCGGTGGGCTTTGACCGATCACCAACTTCCGGCCGCTGCGGCAATTAGCCATATGCTCTGCACTTACTTGATAAGATCAGGTCGTCTTCGCGAACGCGATGCTTGGGTACAATGGCTGAAGGATGCGATGGCCCGTCAGGGCTTCACGTCAGAAGCTGCAGCTTATGAGCGGGAGCACGCTTGGACACGCTTCGCCCAGGGCGATCAGCAGGGCGCGGTGGAGCAGCTTCAGGCCCTCGTCAAGCGCCTCCGCTACGCTACCGAGTTCGATCCCGCTTTTCAATTGGCGGCGGCGATCGAGATGTTAGGCCGAGTCCGATACCACTCAGGCGACTATGAGCAAGCCATTCCCATCTTGCGGGAGGCCGTCCGCCACTGGGAAGCACTGGTGGAGGCGGCAGAAGGTCAGGCCTGGGAAGAGCTCTTGGCCTCGCCCGGCTACTCGAAGGATAGAGCGAAGTTGAACAATCTTTCTGCATCGATGGGTGATCTGGCTAATGCACTGAGCGGCGCGGGCCGGCATGTCGAGGCTCTAGCCGTGGCGGAAAAGTCGCTGCGGGTTGCCGAATGGATAGGCAACCACTGCGAAGTCGCTACCGTGCACGGGCAATGCGCCAGATTCCTTATGGTCGCAGGTCGCTACGACGAAGCCGATGCCCGTTACAACCTGTCTCTCGCCGCCACCCGCCAAGCTGGGGACAAGAGAGCAGAAGGAATAACTCTCCAGCATCAGGGAATCCTTGCTGACGTTTGCCTCCAATTTGAGCGCGCCAGCCGCCTGTACCAGCAGGCGCTCAAACTCTTTCAGGAGGCGGACGATCACCATGGCATTATGGAGACCTGCAACCTTCTCGGTGTGGTCGAACAGAAAGCCTTCCGGTTGGCCGAAGCGCGAGCTTGGTACGAGAAATCGCGCGAACTGGCGGTTCAGTTGAAGGATCAGCCCGGCCTCGGCCAAGCCCTCCAGAACATCGGTATTGTCTGGCAACATGAAGGTGAAGATGCTCGCGAGCGGGGCGACGAGCCCACCGCCCAGCGATGCTTCGAGGAAGCTCGCCGCTCTGTAGAGGAAAGCCTGCGAGTCGCACAGGCACGGAACAACAAGCCGGATGAAGCCGCTGCAGTGGGCCAACTCTCAAGAATCTACCTTCGCTGCAGCGACTTCACCGCTGCCGAGCGTTACGCCCACGAAAGCCGCGAGATCTGCGAAGCCCTCGGCCTCAAGGAGGCTTGGAAAGCCTATCATACCCTCTCTCAAATCGCTCAAGCCCGCGACGACCCCGGCGCTGTTACCGAGTGGGCCAAGAAGCGCGATGACCTGCTCGCCGACCTAGCGTATCGCGCGGCAGAAAGCGGCGATGTGTCCGCCTAGTGCTCATCTCCGCAGCTCATCTGCTCCTGGAAGGCGCACCGCTGGATCCCCAAAGACCATGAAGTTGCGGGCATCGCTGCGGAGGAGCAGGAGATCGGCGATCAAATCGCCGTCCACTTCCTCCCTGATACGCATGTTTTCTTCCTGCGTCCCAAGCATCGTAGCTAGGCCTGCATACGACTGGCTGAGGTGATACATCGCATAGCCTACCGTGTGCCCGCGCAGGAGCCGGTCTAGTGCGTAACGGAAGGCGTTAAGCCCCTCTCCATTCGGTGAGCCTTCGAAGGAAGCGGTCCACGCCCGATCGACATGCCCAATCACCGCCAGAGCGCCACCGTTCGAATGCGACAGCAATCGCTGGGGCAGGCGAGAGATCAGAGGATAGGGCGCGAGCAGCCGCGGTTTTCCCGGCGCCGTCTGGTCGAAGCTATCGCGCTGGGGAGTGCCGAGACCATAACAAGCATAAAAGAAGGCCACGAGACCTCGTAGGTCGGCATTGCTTGGTACGTCGGAAGCGGCAAACCATTGCTCTTCGTGTACTCCTTCCTCGTCATCCGGTCCCGACCAATCCTGACAAACGAGAGCCCCTTGGCAAGATTCCTGGCGATCATCGCCTTCATCGAAGCCCACTCCGTGGCACGCGGCAAAGAGGAGAGCTGGCGTCTCAGTCCCTCCCAAAAGTTCCCGGAGTCTTTCTTTCCGGGCTTGGGCTCCACGCAACTCCCTGACCTCCCAAGGCATCGATGGTCTGATCACCGATGCAGCCAACTTTTGGACAAGTTCTCGGGAGGTCTGCGCCGTCGCCGGATCGTTCTCATGCTCTGTACCGAAAAATGCAATCTGCCGTGACCGAAGCCGCGAGTCTTTCTCCGCCTTGACCACACTCTGGGCGTAGTGGGCGTAGTCTTCGATCTCTTCGAAAAAAATCCTCCCCACGGCATGATGGATGCCGAGGTCGGACTGAAAGCTGTACGGTAGAGAGGAAGGACTTCCGACAAGAAGAACGTAATAAGGGAAGTAGTCTGGATCTGCGATCATTCCCGGTCTGCTTCCGTGAGTCGTAAGGAATCTGGCCGTCGAGGTGCCGTCATAAGTTAACTCCCTGTAGTAGTTTCTGTGATCCCTAGTAGCCTGCCTCCTCCGGTGCTTCAACAGATCTTCAAGGGCGTCGCGAACTCCACTTTCTATGTCGTGAGAAAATACGATGGACCATCCAGCTTCCGCTAGATTCGAAGGGTTAATATACCTCTCCGACACCGGAACTCGCCGCCATTCATCCTCCCCATCCCTGTGTGTCCAGTCGAGAACCCCCACAGGAGGTCGCCGCCCTGCACGCAACAGCCGTTCGGCGACCTGCGTTAGAGTGGCCGGCGGCGTCAGGTATTTCCCATTGGGATTGATCCCATTGAAGTAGACGAGTGCGTCTGAATTCACCCTTTCTCCTTCTTCACAAGATTGGCTTCCTTTTCGCCGAATTTACCCATCGACGTAGTCATAAGGGCTCACTCACGCACATCCCCCCGCACTAAATCACTGGTGGCCAGATTGACCAGCTCGACGCGGCGATTGGCAGTACGACCTTCCTCGGTATCGTTCGGCTCCACAGGGTAGTCGTCGGCGAACCCGGCGACAGTCAGATGGTCCGCCGCGACGCCACAGCGCCGAACCAGAAAATCCTTCACTGCCTCAGCCCGTCGAAAGGAGATTACGATCCGGGCCTTTCTCGTCCTTCCCTCGACGCTGTCGGTGTGTCCTTCGATCCGGATCGCTGCTCCGGCGAGACTGCCATCCCGCAGAGCATGGGCAACTTCCCGGAGTTGCTCTTCGGCAGCCATACCCAGGGTGGCATCGTTCGGCCGGAAGCCGAGACGGAGGGGGATTCGTGGGCCATCATAGCGAGACGAGCCCCGAACAGGCGTACGTAGCAGGATCTGGAGGATTTCGCCCGCAGAAAGGCGCTTCGCCAACGAAGGGGGATAATCTTCTTTCAGGAGAACCTCCAGGTCGAGCACCAGCTCCTCGGCCGAGCGGCGAGCGGCTGTGTCACGAGCGGTGACCGGTTCCTCGGAGGCCCTTTCGAGGAAGCGCTGCAGGGCGGCTCGAGCCTCGACATAGGACTCCCTTCGCCTCGCCCGCACAATGTTTCGTGCATAGCCCAATTGAGCGTAGCGCTGTTCCGAGTCGCCCTCAACGCACGATCGAAAGCTGGCCGCGGCTGCGGCGAATTGCGCTCGACGCTCGAGTTGCACGCCCCGCTCGCAGGGTGTGGTGCGATAGGTCGGATCGATCTTGCGAGCCTGTCGAAAGAGCTCCTTCTGTTGCGCGGGGGTTCCATTGGCCAGCGCTTCCGCTACAAGGCGTCGAGCTTCCTGGCGGGCGCGGCTGCTGCGCGTGAAAATCTCGACTTTCAGCAGGAGTAGGCAAGCGAGGAAGCACAGAAAAGCAATCGTTACCAGAAGCCGTGCTTTTACCATGCCTCACTTCCAAAGACAACGGAAACCACCGTCGGGCGCGGAGAGCGTGGCCTCTTCCCAGACAGCTTTATCGGTGGAGCATTCGTCAAATTGCGCGAGGTAGGAGCCGCCGAGGGTGGCTCTCTTGGTACCGGAAGCCTCGGCAGTCCATTCCCAGACGTTACCGCTAAGATCGAACACACCCTCGCGGGTCTGGCCAGCTGAGAAGGAACCGGATGGGGCAGTTTCCGGGAAACCGTCTGGCTTCAACTCCGGGCCAATGCCGCGATATGTCCGCGGACAAGTGCGATCGCAGAAATTGAGCAATGGGCTGGAGGGAGGGTTCGATCCCCAAGGGAAGCGATACTCGGCCGTGTGAGCGACAGCCTGCCATTCCCCAAGCCGTGGCAGGCGACCTCCGGCCCACTCGCAGAAGGCCTCGGCGGCGTACCATGAGACCTGGGTTACAGGATGGTCGTCGAGCCTGGCGGGATACTCCCGCCAGGAAATCCAGGAGCTCAGATAGTCGCCATCGTGGAGCGTCGGCTCGATGCGATCCCGCCGCCATCGCTGGTTTGCGAGGACGAATTGGAGGAACTGGCGCTGAGTGACCTCGTAGCGGCCGATACGGATCGATCCTACGCGGACTGTTTCGAAGGCGGGCTTCGCCACCGATCTGGGGAGCGCGGAAAAGGCGCGATCGACCATCGTCGGATCGATCAGAGCCCAGAGGACGAGCATCACCAGGAACAAGACAAGCCCGGCAATCAGGACCGTTTGGAGAGAGCGTTGCCAGAGCCTGGCGCCGGGGTAGGACTCCTGGGCGCGTCGTTCGCGGGGGTTGAAGATGAAGCCGTCGGCTACTCGGGTAAAGACAACGGGTATCGCCCACTCCATAGTGGAATGGTCTTCGGCGAAAATGGCTTGGCGACCTTCAGTGACAGCCGTGTCGAGAGGCTCACCGGCGGCGAGCCGGAGGTGGACAGTCCGGCTGAACGTGATCGCAGCTTCGTCCGAGATCGGGAACTGCATCGCCACGACAGCCGGAAGCCCTGCCATGACTAGAGCTGTCGCCACTCCGGCGAATGGATCCAGCCCTTTTCCACGCACGGTCCGGGCAGTGTCGCAAGCATTCAGGAAGACTAAGCGAAGGCTCGTGAGGTCTTTGAGGAGAGTCACCAGCCCCTCTGCCGAGATCGGATCGGCCGCTCCGTTCTTGTCCTCGAAGACAAGGCAACCCTCACCAGTGCTGGCGTCGAGCTTCGCATGGCCAATGAAGTGGAGAATGTTGTAGGAACGGCTCAAGAGTGCCTCTCGAAGAGTGCTGGCACGGGGCTTCTCCAAAACCTCGACCTCGACCTCGGACCGGTCTCCCCAGGCCTGCTGTATGTTTTGCCGCTCCCGGGCAGAGTCGAGAGACGAGAGGCCGGCAGGCGCTGAGATCACCACGAGGATCAGCAGAACAGCCGGACGTCGGAACGGGACGGCTGGCCGCGGCACCTCTAGGTAACGCACAACCGGAGTCAGCCGGCTCAACGCGAGGAAATCGCGGGTGTCCGGCTGGCGGAGGAGCTCCCAGGGGAGGCTGTGGAGAAGTGACGGGTCACCCGATGGTGGTTCATCCAGCTTGAAACGGAGCTGGACGCGCAGACCACGGTCTGGGACGACTCCAATACTGCGCGCCCACAGGAGACCAACTTGACCGGAGAAGAGGGCTTGGAAAAGCTCTTCACCGATGTGGTGAGGCGAGAGTTGGATGGTCGATGGCTTTCTCGCGGCGAGATCGCGGTCATTTCGGACCATACTGGCGCGTATACAAGTCCACTCGTCCGGATTCCAAGATAGATGAAAGGAGCCCTCTCCCTGGCCTGCAGGAGACTCAAGGACACGCACTCGGAACTCGTTGTCCCGCCCTGCACCGACCTGGACTACAAAATCGTTATACTGGATCGTAAGCCTCCGCTCGTTAGTCGCTACAGGGAACTGCCTTCGCCATGGCTGCCGTCGGACCGTGCAGGACGGCAACTTTCCCCATTCCTGCTCACGCAAAGTCCCTCGCGCTCAGCTCACCCAATGTGGGGACGGCAACCCTCCCGCCCACCCGCGCAAGCTCGACCCTCAGTATAGAACGGCCAGCTTGCCCCGCCCTCGCTGACGCAAACTCCCCCCTCAAGTTCCAGCCTTCCGTTAAGGACGGCAACCTCCCCCCAGTCCGCTGACGCAAACGCCCCCCTCTCCTGCGAGCCGTCGTGGTAGCGCCGGAGCAGCTCTCGCCCACCCACCGCACCCGCCCCCGAGCTCCTCCGTCGCCTCGGCCGCCGTGCGGGCGGCAACCTCCCCCCGCAGATCGGCTCCGCGCAAGCTGCTCGCCGAACTGCTCCCACCCTCGCCTTGCTCAGTCTCATCGCGGACGGCGACCTTCCAACCCACAAGGCCGGAGGGGACGCGCCGGAGACTGCGGCCGCGCGCGTCCTCCGTTCCTCCGTCGACGCCCACCCAATCCCCGTCCGCCCGCCCTCTTCCATTTCCCCCACCCTCGGGCCCCGCAACGTGCCGTGGCATTCCGGACCTTTCCCCCTCCCTACGGCCCGGGAGCTGCCCACCCCTGGCTCCGGCGGGGGCGGCGCAAACGCAGGCCGGGGCTTCCGGTAAGCGCGCCTTACCCGAACCCCGCCCTGCGCGCCACTCCCCGCCTCCGGGCTGCGCCTTTACATAAGCGGGGCTTATGTCAAACCAGGCGCGGGCACCTACCCGGGCCTCCCCCGGACGCATCCCCTGAGTTCAGTGGAAGCACGCTACGGGGCCCTCCCCCCAAGCAGGGTCCGGCAGATCGGCTCCGCTGCGCTGCGCCGAACTGCCGAGTCGATCTCCATCCCGCCCACCCACCCCCACCACCCGCCCCCGGACCCACCCGCCCCACGGCGCCGCGTCTTGTCGCGCTGCGCGCGAGCCGCCTTCGGCGTCTCGTGCTCGTCCGCGCCAGCCGCGGCGCCTCCACCACCCACCCCCGTCCAAACCCCCTTCCCGTGACTGCTTTTCTACGCAGGTTTGAACCAGGAAACGGACCCGGCCGGCATCGAGCAAACCCAAGCCCGGCGGGCTTTTGCTCGCCTCAAAAACGAAACCTAGTTTCGTTTTTCCTACTTATGCCGCCGGCGAGGGGGAGACCGCGACGGATCAGCGCGGCTAAATCACTGTCAGATAAGCCTTTGCGCGGAGCGGCCCAGCCGGGAAAGTCACTGATCAGAATGTGAGTTTTGGTCAGTCCGCCGACCAAGCGAAGGGGTGAGGTCCCTTAGCGCACCAACCCCCGAAGTTCCCCGAGGAGCTGCTCCAGCGCCGGGCGCAACGGGGCCACCTTCTTGCGCCGCCCCCGCTCCAGCGGACTCTTGCGGATCAACACCGACCCCAGCCGGTCCACGTCCGCATGCAGATACAGCTCCGTCGTCGCGATCGTCGATCTGCAGGAACTCCTGTCGTCCGTCCGTGCCGGTCCGTGCCCGTCCGTGTGAGTCCTTTCCTCCCCGCGGCAGACCCTCCTCGGCCGCCGCAGCAAGGGGGCGGGGAGACATGGTTGTCTCCGCACATTCGACCCCGTTGGGCAGGACGGCCCCTCATTTTGTAATTCGACTACCCACCCCTCCCGCGGGGACCCCCTTCGGGTCCCCGTCACCCCTCCCGCACAGGCGGGCATCTATGGCCATCGGTGCCCCGCTGAGGCTCGCTTTGCACCGCCGTCCTCCAGTGCCGTCGCGGAGAGGCTCAGCTATGCCCGTAGGCCAAGATCGGGATTTTGGAAAGATAAAGTGCACGATCCTTCCTCATTCTTTGAACCCTATGTCTATTCAATTGAGAGGGTTGCGAGGAATCCAGGAATCGGCTACGTTTGGAGTCTTGCGTTCCTTGGTGCATTCTGATCTCAGAAGAACGGAGGGCGCACCATGCTGAACCGACCGTCCCAGAAGGCACAGATACCGGCACCAGCCGGATTGGAGCCGCACTGATGCGTCTCGATCCCGAACACGCACACGCTCTCCTGCCTCGCGTCGATCCAGGCCGGGTGCGCTCCGGCAGAGCCGTGGGGCTGCGCGACGGAGCCGTCCTCGCTCTGGCCGCCGCAGGCCTCACTGCCGTCGAGATCGCTGCCCTCCGGGCCACGGCCATCACAATGGGGAATCGCCAAGCTGTGGTCTCGGCCCACCGCCACTGCATCTCCTGGTGCATCGTGCTGCCTGACGATCTCGGAGGCCGGCTGCTCGCCTGGCTTACAGAGGCTCGGATCTGGGGCCTCCCGGAGCCCGTCTTCCAAGGGTGCCGTGGGCCGCTCACCTCGATGGGCATCTGGAAGATTCTCGACCGGTACCGTAATCCCCAGAGTCGGCGGCGATTCTCCCTCTCCCGGGCTTCGAAGCAACCGATGAACCCCGTCCATAGGAGAGCCGCGTGAGAATCGCAGCCTACGCCCGCACCTTGGCCGCCGGCTCGAAGAAGTCCGGTCTCCTTGACTCGCACCAGAGCGCCAGGGCCATCAGCCAAAACGAGCTCAATTAGGAAGACCGATGAGAAACGACAGCAGACCGCAGCAGCCATTGCCGAGTCGGCACACCGTGTCCACCGTTCGTGAGGTGCTCCCTCGGTTCATGACCTGGCCTGAGGTGATCAGCTGGTCGAGCCTGTCCCGGTCAACGCTGAGACGGGAAATCGCGGCAGCTCGATTTCCCGCCCCCGAAACTCTCAGCCCTGGGAGGGAAGCCTTTCGCATCGACAAGCTCCGCGAATGGCAAGAGGGCCGGCGTGAGTGGGCCGCCTAGGCCTGTAAAGGCACCGCCCGAGCAGTATCGGCGAAGAAGATGGCCCGAAGGTGGGCGTCCCAACGCAGGCCGGCCGCCCATTTTTCTTCGTCGTAGTCATAAAGGTTGTAGTGGACCGTTTCGACGCTCCCGTCGCTGTGGTTGACCAGGCGCCTCCTGACCTCCTGCGGGACGCGCAGGCGAGCAAGGGAGGTCAGAAACGTCGTCCGGAGATTCCTCGCCACGAAGGGGAAACCCACCTCGGCTGCGACCCGTGCACAGAACTGCCGGATGGATTGCGCACTGAGCGGCAAATCCGGCCGGCGGTCGCTGGCGAAGACATGCGGCTTCCCGGCGGTCACGCCCTCGACGCGCGGCAGCACGTACTCGCTCCACAGCGGGACCAGCGGCACACGGTGGTCCCGTCCGGTCTTCGTATACCGCCGCCGCCCGAGATATCCCGGTAGATTCCACCACTCCGCCTCGAGATCCTGACGTCGCATGCCCACGGTTTCGGTCGTTCGCTGACCCAACAAGAGGCGCGAAAGAACCGCCAAGGCCAGGAGATCCGCGGACCCGTCTCGTCCAAGACGCGTCCGGGGCGGCGGGTTGTCGGCGATTTCCAGGAGCGCGAACCAGAGCGTCCGCATCTGGTCGTCGGTCAGGCTCCTGCGCTTCGGCGGCTCCACCGGCTTCGGATAAGGGAAGCGGAGGACAGGGTTGTACTCGACAATCTCCCGCCCCTCGGCCCAGGTGTAGATTCCCGAGATCATGGTCAGCAGGCCGCGGGCGGCCACGGCGTGCCCACCGGTCACCAGCCGGTCAATGGCCAGATGGAGATGGCGCTTGCGAACCTCCCGGGCAGGCATCTGGCCGATGACCGGAAGCGCGTCCTTGCGGATCTTGCGCTGGATCTCGGGCCAGGTCAGGAGATTTTCGCGTGCATGGCGGTCCATGTAGGTCTCGAAGAGCTCCGCGAAGGTCAGTTCCTTTTCCTCGGGTGGGGCAGCCGCCCTGAGCTTTTTCGGATCCCGTCCCGAGCTGGCAGCGTTGAGGTCCTCCCGAGCCTCCTGTCGGGCCTGAGCGATCGAGACCCGGGGGAAGGGTCCGATCGTCCGGCGGTCCTGCTTCTCCTGCCCCTTGACCCTGTAGACCACCGAGAAGGCGCCGTGCCCCTTCTCGCTCTTCCGGAAGCGAAGCCCCGGGACTACAGTGTCACTCCACTCCTGCCTGTCCTTGCCCTCGGGAACGCGGAGTCCGCGCAGGGTTCGATCCTCGAATTTGATGTTGTAGCTCATGGGCCAGATTCTACTATATCCGGGTCACGCCAGGGTCACACAGCTTCACGCTTACTGGCCGAATGTGGCCATAGCTGACAACTTCTGGAAGCGTTTCCCCTCTTGATCGGCACTCATGAAGTCAGTTGAAGACTGCTGACAACTTTAACATCGTCATTGGCGACGATGACCTCCGCCAAGCCGCGGAGGCTGTGGTCGTCGGGGGCGTAGACCTCGGGACGATGCACGAAGGCGACTTGATCGGCGTGCTGCCCGATCGCGTCTGATTCGGCGAGGTCGGCGAGCTGCGGGCGCGGATCGCTGCGGCGGGTCAGATCGCGATTGAGCTGCGAGAGGGCGATCACCGGCAGACCCAACTCGCCCGCCAGCTCCTTGAGACGGCGGGCGATGAGGGCGATCTCCAGGCGCCGGTTTTCCACGCGGACCCCGGCCGTAAGGAGCTGGAGGTAGTCGACGACCAGGAGCGCCAAGTCGGGGTGCTGGGCCTTGAGCCACCAGGCTCTCGCTTCGAGGTCGCGCAGCACCAGGCTCGGGCAGTGGTCCAGGAGGAGCGGTGCCGCGATCATGCGGCGCGCGGCGGCGATGAGGTCTCGCCAGTGCCGGCCGGACAGGTGGCCGACGCGGAGCTGGTGGGAAGCGATGTCGGCTTCGGCGGAGCTGAGCTTGAGGCCGATCTCGTCAGCGCGCATTTCGAGGGAGAAGACACCGACGGGCCTCTTCAGCTCGACGGCGACGTGGCGGGTAAGGTCGAGCGCCAGCGAGGTCTTGCCCATGCCAGGCCTGCCCGCGATGACGTAGAGCCCACCCGGCAAGAAGCCGGGACCGAGCTGGTCCCAGGCCGGGAAGCCGGAGGTCAGCCCGCAGAGGGCCTCGGAGCGCTCTTCTTCGAGGATTTCGAGGAGACGGGTGACGACCGTCCCGGCTTCCTGCCAGCCCACGCGGACAGCACGTCCGATGAGCTTCTCCGCGGAGTCGCGGAGGTCGGCCAGAAGCTCGTGGACCGGCCGCGCGGTCGAGGCGGTCGCCAGGAGGGTGTGTTGCGCGACGGCGATCAGGTCGCGGCGGACGCTCTTCTCCTTGACGATGTCCACGTACTCGTCCATCCGTCCCAGGTCCGGCAGGTCCAGGTCGAGCGCGGCGAGATAGGCCAGACCGCCGACGGCACCCAGGATCCCGGCCTGATCTAGATGGGCCTGAAGGGTGCGGAGGTCAGGTGTGGAGCCCGCGTCGGCGACGTCAAGGAAGGCCTGGTAGAGCAAGCGATGGCGTTCGAGATGCCAGTCGCGGGGCTCCAGCCGTGTGCGGGCCTGGGCGATGCGCAGAGGCTCGAGGAGCAGAGCGCCGAGCACCGCACGCTCGGCTTCTTCGCTGTAGGGCAGGACTTTGTGCCTAGCCATCAGAGCGCCCCCCGGAGCCGCACGTCCTCGCCGGCAAGCTCGTCGTGGATTCGGAGGCCGGAGAGCCAGCGCGAGAGCAGCGGCGGCGGCGTGGCGGCGGTCGCGTTGAGGAGCAACTCGGGGAGGAGCTGGCTGGTAACGAGGGTGGGAAGCCCCCTGTCGTCCCGGGCTCGGGTGATGAGAACGAGGCGATCGATGTACCAGTCGGCCGCAGGGCCGGAGAGCGGCTCGTCGAGGACGACGAGCGACGTGACCAGGAGAGGGGCGATCACGTCCTCCGCGGAGGCGAAGTCGCACTGGATGCGCCTCGCGAGCTCCGGGCCCGAGACCCACCGTCCGCGGCGGCCGGTGCGCAGGTGCTCGGCAAGCAGGACGGTAGCGAGCCCGGTCTTGCCTGTACCGGTCGGCCCCCAGAGCGCTACCCAGTGAGGGGAGTCGGTCCAGCGCTCCAGGGCGGCGGGCCAGGGGCGTTGGAAGTGGGCGGTCCAGCCTTCGCGGGTGAGGCCGCGGTAGCGCTCCGGGATTCCCGCGTCAGCCTCCGAAAACCTGCTGCGCAGTGCGTCGTGGCAGGTGTAGCACAGGAGGTCTGCGGGGAGCCTTCCGAAGGCGACCTGGTCTTCGCCGCAGCGGCTGCAGCGCCAAGGCGTCACGAAACACCTCGCTTGCCGGCGATGATGCGCAGGGCCTGGGCTCGCCGGATGTCATCGCAGCCGGCGGCCCGCAGGAGGTCGCGGCCAGCGCGGGCGCTGAGAGGCTTTCCTGGCTGTGGCTTCGCCGGGCTCGTGGCCTGCTCCATCACGACCCGATGCACGTAGGCGATGGGCTGCCGCTTGTTCGCCAGACCGGCCTGGACGAGCCGGCCGAGAAGATCGAGCAGCGGCTCGATGCCGCCGAGCGTTTTCGACCACAGGCCGATCTGCGCCGGACTCGGCAAGGGAACACCGGCCTCTTCGAGCAGAAGATTGACTCGAAAGACCCCGCCCTGCGGCCCCGTAAGGGGCCGGAGACCGAAGGTCTCCCTGTTTTTTTCTTCTGGGGGAGTGAGGGGGATTTGGGGGTATAGGGGGATTAGGGGGTCCGGGGGGAAAGGGGGAAAAGGGGGACAAGGGGGAGCGAGGGGGGCCGAAAACGCGCACTCCGCTTCGTCATGGCGGGTGGGAAACGCGCACTCGGCTTCGCCTATTTTGGCGGGAAAGGCGCACTGTGCTTCGCCTTCTTGAAACGGTGCGGCACTCGGCTTCGCCTTTTCCACTCCGACCAGCAGACGGTAGGTGGAGAGCTTTCCGCGGCCGTGGTGCGACACGACGGCGAGCTCGCCCGAGGCCACCAGCTCGCCGAGGACCTGCTGGACTCTGCGCCGGCCGAGACGAGTCCGCTTCTGGAGCGTCGCCTGATCGGCGATCCATTGGCCGCTCTGGTCGGAGTGGCTGGCGACCGCGAGGAGGATGATGAGGCCGGCCCCGCGCTGGCGGGAGTGTTCCCAGACATCGGGAAGGTGCTCGCTGCTCATGGGTGGTTTACCCCCTTTCGCCGGACAGGCTGGTGCTGCGAACGCAAGCCCTGCAAATGGGCAGGGAGATGGCACTTCTCGTAAACGACTGAAATCACGGGAGATGGGAAGATTCGAGGACAACCGGGAATGGAGCGATGAACGTTCCATTTTCTCAATGGCCATGGGGGCACCGTCCGGCCGGTGCCGGTCCTCTTCGCTGCCGTTGTGTGCGGTTGGGCATCGCGCTATCTCCTTTCGTCGGAGAGCAGGCTGGCGCCGCACGCGCAAGACCTCCAAGTCGGCAGGCGGGCCGCGTTTGGCGTAAACGACAGAATCCACGGGAGATGAGAGATTCTGGGGAAACCAAAGTGAGCGAATTAAATTCGCTTACTTTGGAGGCGCGGCGCTCCCCAGGACTCAACGGCCCTGGGGCAGACTCGCTGCGCGGAAGCCCTGGGAAACAGCCAGGTTTGTTCGCAGGTGCTTGTTGGTTCCAGGGGGATCGGTTCGCCACTTGGCTCCTCCGCTTGTCCGGAGAGCTTCCTTTCCGGAGCGCAAGCCCTGCAAATGGGCAAGGAGCAAGATCTGGCGGAAACTACACACTGCAAAGGAGATCTGCCGTTCAGAGGCCGAGGAATCGCAGATTCCAAAATAACAGTCCTGCCCTACGGGCATAGCTGAGCCTCTTCATGGCGGCCCTGGAGGTTGGCGGTGCAAAGCGAGCTTTTTAGCGGGGCACCGATGGCTACAGATGCCCGCCTGTGCGGTAGGGGTGGCGGGGACCCGAAGGGGGTCCCCGCGGGAGGGCGGGCTATAAGAGCCCGATGTCGCAGTGCTCTCTTACTTTAACTAGGATCGTTGGGCTCAGCGGATACAACGCGGCCTCGGACCTGTGGCATATGCTCAGAGATCGAGCGAATGCCGGTGCTTCCTTCAAACTCGTCCACAGGGATACCGCGGGTTTTGAGCTCCTCAAGATCTTGATCGGACATATCACAATAATTCAGTGTTGTTTCAGTCAGATCCTTATAGCTGTTGGTCAGCTTCGTAGATACGGCCAGGTTCTTCCGGCTCAAGTGATCGTAGGCCGTGGCGAACGCATCAACCCTCGTCGGAGCGTCGACGAGCAAGGCATGTTGGGCTTTCTCTCTGACAATCTCGGGTCCGGAATGCCCGACGTGAGTCACCACGTAACGCACAAGGAATAGCGGCATTTATTGACCCCTTCCTGGTAGATCAAGGCTTCTCAAGCATACCCGACCTCGGCCTCGGTTCGCACGAAGGGCTCCATCGGCCCGATCGCGCACCAGCCTCCGCGAGCCCGGACCGAAGTCTCACGGCCAGCAGCAGGCGATTCGCCACGGGCCAGGTCTCTTCGAAGCCGTGATCCCGATGCATTTGACGCCTCCTGGCCACCTTGGTATTGTCTCTTCAAGCTTTTTGGAAAAGACGGACTCATTGGCTCCCCATTACGGTTCCGCGGGCCTTCATGGCTTCAACCGGCGTCTCCTGGCCGAGGATCTTGTCCGTGTACGCCGTCCTGACGACCGGGAGCGGTATGCGGCGTCGCAGCGGCAGGCGCGGATCGATCCCAACCCCCATCAGATCGACGCGGTGATCTTTGCGCTCCGCCGGCTCCAGGAGGGGGGCTGCATCCTGGCGGACGAGGTCGGCCTTGGGAAGACGATCGAGGCGGGGCTCGTGATCGCGCAGCGCCGGGCCGAGGGCGCGCAACGCGTCCTGTTGATCGTTCCCAAATCGCTCATCGGCCAGTGGCAGAGCGAGCTTTTCCAGCTCTTCGGCATCCAGACCCGCGAGGATCCGGCGTTCTTCGGTCCCGGTGTCTACCTGGTAGGGCGCGAATCCGCCGGCAGTGAGCGCGGCGCGGAGGCGCTCGCTGCCGCGTCGCCGTTTGAACTCGTAGTCATCGACGAGGCGCACGAGATCTTTGCCGGCCTGCACAAGCGCTACGACCGCGACGGCCACTACGACGAGGCCTCGGACGAGGCCAGGATGGCCCACCGCGTCCGCGGCTTCCTTCGGTCCGCGCCGGTCCTCCTGCTCACCGCGACTCCCATCCAGAACTCCCTCGCCGAGCTCTGGGGGCTCGTGCAGTACGTCGAGCCCACGGGCACCCTGCTCGGCGACATCTCGACGTTCCGCAAGGTGTTCTGCGCCGAGGACGACCGGACGCTCATCCCCGGCCAGGAGCACGAGTTGCAGCGCCGCCTCCGAATGGTGCTCCGGCGGACTCTGCGCCGCCAAGCCCAGGAGTTCCTCGACCGCCCCTTCACACAGCGGCGGTGCCGGCTCTACGAATATTCGATGAGCCCCGACGAGCGGGCGCTCTACGACGAGGTGACCGAGTACCTGCTCGAACCGTCGCTGTTCGCGTTCGCGGGCCGGCAGAGGCGCCTCCTTCTGATCGGTTTTCACCGGCGGATGGCCTCGTCGATCCCGGCCCTGGCCGCCAGCCTGAAGAACGTCGCCGACCGGCTCCGCCGGCTCGCGGCCGGCCAGGACCCCGGCGGTGCGGCGGAAATGCTCCAGGATCTGGAGGACGAGGAAGAGGCTGTACAGCAACTCGGCGGCGAGGGTCCACAGCCGCCGGTGGAACGGAAAGGAGTCCTGGCCGAGCTGGCTCGCGTAGAGGGGCTCCTCGCCCGCGCGATGTCCCTGCCGAGCGACGCGAAGGCGCGCTCCTTCCAGAACGCGATCCGGCTGATCCTGGAGCGCGGCCGCGACGGACAGGGGAGCGGCAAGGCCGTGGTGTTCACGGAATCGATCGTCACCCAGGAATACCTGCGGAGGCTACTCCTCGAAATGGGGCTCCAGGACGAGGAGATCACGTTCTTCCGCGGCGTCAACGATCATGAGCGCGCCCGCCAGGCCCTCGCCCGCTGGCAGGAGGAGGTGGGGGCCCGGCTCTCGTCCGAATCCAGGCCGAACCGCGACGTGGCTCTGCGCCTCGCCCTCGTCCATGAGTTCCGCACGCGTTCCAAGGTCCTGGTCTGCACCGAGGCCGGAGCCAAGGGACTGAACCTGCAATTCTGCGAGACGGTGATCAATTACGACCTGCCGTGGAACCCGCAGCGAATCGAGCAGCGCATCGGACGCTGCCACCGCTACAGCCAGCAACGGGACGTCACGGTGGTCAATTTCATCAACCGGGACAACGAAGGCCAGCAGCTCACGTTCGAGATCCTGAGCCAGAAGCTCGACCTCTTCGGCAAGGTTCTGGACGCGTCCGACCTCGTGCTCCACGAGCCGCGCACCGACACCCCCGAGATCGCCGTGTCCGCGCTGGCCGTCGAGTTGGAGGGCGATCTCCAGGCCATCTACAGCCGGTCGCGCACCGCCGAGGAGATCACCCGCGAGATCGCGGCCCTGCGCGAAAGGATCGAGGAACGGCGCGAGGCTTACGAACGGGAATACCGGCGGACTTCGCAGATCATCGAATCACGGTTCGACGAGGACGTCCGTAAGGTGTTCCGCCGCTTACGCAGCGAGCTTCCCGCCGCCCTCGCCCGCTTCGATCGCGATCTCGCCGACCTGGTGGAGGGCTACCTGATCGACACCGGAGTCGAGCACCGGCGATCGGAGGAGGGCCAGCGGATCGTCTTCGAAATCCTTTCCGAGAAGGACCTGCCGCAGGCGCTCGGAGATGGGCGGAGATTTTCGATCGGTGATGCCCGCGGAGTGAGCGAAGGCGAAGCGCTCAACCTGATCCATCCCCTGGTGAAAGTGGCGATCGCCGAGGCCTGTCAATGGCCGGGCGGCTCGGTGGTTCTACAGCTTCCGGCGTCCGCCGAGCCGGAGCTCGCCGCGCTCGCGGGCCGGACCGGCGTCCTCGGCGTGGTCCTCGTGGATTATCAAGGCTTCGAGCCCGTGCAGCGGCTGATCACTGGGGCCGTGGTGGATGGCGAGCCCATCGATGCGCGGCTGGCGGCGGAGATCGCCCGCCTGCCTGCTTCCGACGGGCTCCCGTTCGACGTGATAGTGGACCCTCCCTGGCTCGACGACGCCGTGGACGAGGCGGTGTTCCTCGATCAGCAGGAGGTCGAAAAAAGTGAGCAGAAGCACTTCGAGCTGTCGCTCGGCCAGCTCGAGCGCTACGTCGAGGACAAGGTCCTCCTGCGCCGCCGCGAGCTGGAGGGCGTCGCCGAGAAGATCAAGGCCGCCCGGACACGCCGCGACCAAGTGGTCGGCGCGACCGAGCGGGAGCGGATCGAGGCGGAGATCGTCCGCCTCGCCACCCGCCAGGAAGATCTCGAATCGAGGATCAATTCCCTGGAATCCAGGGAGGACGAGGTATATCGGAGATGGCGAGACGAGTACCACAAGCGCCGTTACCAGGCGCCGAAGGTGACCCGGCTGTTCCGGGTGGCGTTCCGGATCGAGGAGCCGACGACGTCGTGCTGAGGCTCCTGCACACTGCCGACTGGCACTTGGGGAAACGATTTCTTTCATTCCCTGAAAAGGACCAGAAGACGCTTTCCCGGGCGCGCCTGGACGTCGTCGGCCGCATCCTCGACCTCGCGCGGCGCCAGCGCGTCCACGCCGTGCTCTGCGCGGGCGACCTGTTCGATGATCCCACGCCTTCGCAGGATTTCTGGGACGGTCTCGCCCGGATTTTCAATGAACATCCCACCGAAGCCCCCGTGTTCCTCGTGCCGGGCAACCACGATCCTCTCACCCGCGAGTCCGTGTGGCATGCCGCGCATCCGTTCCGCTCGCGTTTGCCCGCCTGGGTCCACGTTGTGGACCGCGACGACTTCTCCTACGAGATCACGCCCGACGCGATCCTCTACGCGCGGCCCTGCCGCTCCAAGGCCGCGCAGGACGATCTGGCCATGGCCCTGCCAGCGAGAGATCCCGGCGATTCGCGGCTCCGCATCGGCTGCGTCCACGGAAGCACGTTCGACCTCAAAGATCATCAATCAAATTTCCCGATCCACCGCGACGCCGGAGCTCTGCGCGGTCTCGATTACCTTGCGATCGGCGACACTCATTCGTTCCGTGACGTCACCCCGAAATCCCCGGTGCCGACCGTCTATCCGGGAGCGCCCGAGCCGACGAGCTTCGACGAGCCGGGCGCCGGTAGGGTGGCCGTCGTGGCGCTCTATCGCCATGGCACCCGGCCCCGCGTCGACGAGGCGTCGGTGGCCTCCTGGACCTGGGAGGATGTGCGCTGCCGCGACATGAACGAGCTGCGGGCGCTGTTGACCCGCCAGGACCTCGACCGCCACGTGCTGAGGCTTCATCTGGACATGGCGGTCACCCTGGCGGAGGAGGTTGAGCTGAACCGCATTCGCCGCCAGCTCGAAGGCACCGAGGCGACCCATGGGCGCGCCGGCATCCTGATCTTGGATAAGTCGAAGCTACGTATCCAGGCCGGCTCCGCGGACGACTTCCCCGACGATCTGCCGGCGGTCATCAAGGATACGGCCGCGCGCCTCCGCCGCCTCCACGCCGAGGCCCAGACCGAGCCGGAGCGGGACAAGGCGAGCCGCGCCCTGTCTCATCTTTATAAGCTGGTCCGGCAGCAGGACGGCTCGATCGGAGCGGCCCGATGAAACTCCATCGGTTGCGTGTCCGGAGCTTTGCCGCGATCCAGGACCTGGATATCGCGTTCGGCCCGGGGCTCAACGTCCTCTATGGTCCCAACGACCTCGGCAAGTCCACGCTCGCGGACGCGATCCGCTTGGCGCTGCTGCTCCCTCACAGCTCCAATCATTACGAATCGTTCACCCCATGGTCCGGAGGCGACGATCCATACGTCGAGCTGACGTTCGAAACCGAGGAGCAGCGCATCTGGCGCGTCCGGAAACAGTTCGGCAAGCGAGGCGGCTCCTCGCATCTCGACGAGTCCCGCAACGGCCGGGACTTCGATGAAATCGAGCGGGCACGCGGCGTCGACGCCAAGCTCCGCGAGATCCTGCGCTGGGGAATCCCCGAGCCCGGCGGCAGCGGGGCCGGCCGCGGTCTTCCGGAGAGCTTCCTGGCCACCGCCCTGCTGTCGACCCAGGCTGAGGTGACCAATCTCCTCGACTGCAGCTTAACAAGCGACGGCACGGGCAGCGGCAAGGACCGCATCGCGGCGGCGTTGGAAGCCGTGGCGCAGGACCCCCTGTTCGTGGCACTGCTCCGCAAGGTCCAGGAGCGCCGGGATGAAGCCTACACGGACAAGGGTGCCAAGAAGACCGCCCGCGGCAGCGTCTTCAAGGTCGCGGCGGACCGTGTGAAAGCAGCGCGTGAGGAGGTGGAGCGCCTCGAAAAGGTTGTCGAAGAATCCGAAGGCGTCCAACGGCACCTCGACGAACTGAAAACTCAACAGGAGCGGTGCGAGGAAGAGTTGGCTTCCGCGGAAGAGCGCTTGACTGCCTTTCAGCTCCTGGCGAAACAGGTCGTGGATCGTGCGCAAGCCATGGAGGCCGTCGAAGCGGCGCGAGCGGAGGTCTCGCGCATCCAGGACATGGATCAGGCCGTGGCCGACGCGGAGCAGCGGGCCCGCGATCTCGCGGCGCTCAAGGAGCAGGCGGAAAAGCGGGTGAAGGAGGCCGAGGCGTCCGCGACCTCGGCCGGCGACGCCCTGGCCGCCACCGAGGAGAAGGCGGGCACTCTGGGCTCCCACATGGCGGACACCGTGGCCCGGCAGGAGCTGGAGCTGCGTAGGATCGCCGCGGAGAAAGCGGTCCAGGCCGCGGGCCAGCGTGTCGAGGCCGCAGCCCGCGCGAAAGAGCAGGTCGAAGCCGTCGAGCAAGCCGAGCGGGAGCATCTAAAGCAGGAGACCGAGGCGGCCCAGGAGCGCGAGAGATGGGCGGAGGCCAGCCGCATCGAAAAGGTTGCCAACGACGAAATGGCCCGCTGCGACCTGCTCGAACATGCCGTGGAAGCGCGGAATGCCGAGCGCCAGGCAGCGAGCGCCCGCGCCGACGTCGAGAGGGAGTCGAAGCTTCAGGAAGACCGGGCGCGGATCTCGGCGGAGCGGTCGGACCTGGAGACGCGGCGTTCGGCCATCGTAGTACCACCGGCTGCGAGCCTCCCGGCTCTGCGAAGGCTGGAAACCGATCTTGCGAGTGCGAGGGGGGCCCTGGATGTGGGTCTCGTGATGACCGTGATTCCTACCGCGATCATCAACCTGAGAGTCCGGAAGGACGGGACCGAGGTGGAAAGCGGATTGACCGCACAGCCTCTGGAGATTGAAGCGGACGCCGAGGTCGAGGTGGACATCGCCGACCTGGCCACCGTCCGGGTTCGGGGTGGCCGCCGCGAAGCCCAGGAAAAGGTGAGCGCGCTGGAGAGCCGCAGAAACAACGAGCTCCTGCCGCACCTGACCGCAGCAGGAACATCGGACCTGGAGGCGCTCGAAGCGAAGATGGCCGAGGCGAAGGAGATCGATTCCTTGATCCAATCGCTGGATGTGGAACTGGCCTCTTTGCAGCGCCAGATCGCGGATCTCGCCGGCGCGGCCGAGGCGTTGCGCGCGGCCGAAGCCCGAGCGGAAGCCTGCCGGGACGGGCTCGGAAGTGTGACACTTGCGGCGCTCGCCTCCGATCTCGATGAACTGGGTCCTGATCCAGGCGCGACTCTCCGGGGCCGGCGACAGCAGGCCACGCGCGACGCGGAGAAGGCGAGAGAAGCGGTCCAGAAGTCGGCCACCGAACAGGCCCTGGCCGAGCACCGCGCCAAGTCCGTGGAGGAGAAGGTGAAGGAGGCCGTAACCGTGCGGGACCAGGCGCTCTCGGACTTTCCGGACGGCGTCACCGCTGGAGCCGCAGCCGCCGAAAAGGAGCTCAGGGCCGCCTTGCGAGCGCAGGACAAGGTCGAGGCTGAGATCGCCACGCTGCAGGCCGGGATCGATGCGAGAAAAAGCGAAATCGATTCAGCCCTGTCTGATGCGCGGGAAGCTATGGAGAAGGCCCGGCAGGAGGTGGAGTCCGCGCAGGAGGCTCTGAAGAACGCGATCGCCGATCACGCGAATGAAAGAGGGACGCTGACGGAGCGCAGGAAAAAGCGGGAGGCCGAGGATCTCCCGGCCGCCGAGCACCGGCTCCAGGAGGTCCAAGCGCGGCATGACGCTCTCCCGGTGCCGGAACGATCTGTGACTGCCGAAGAGCTTACGGCCGCGACCCAGACCTTGTTGCAGGCAAGGCAGAGGCTCACGTCTTTGAACGAAGAGATTCTCACCACGCAAGGAAAGCTGCAACAGGTAGGCGGCGCCGTGGCGGCAGAGCGATTGTGCGAGGCGCAAGAGGCCCTGGATCTGGCCGAGCAGCACGACCGTGAAACCGAGATGGATTATGAAGCCTGGAAATTGCTGCTGGACCAGATGAAAGCCGCTGACGCCGATCAGGCTAGCAATCTCGGTCAGGCGCTCGCGCCGGCCATCGCCAGCCGGTTCCAGACGTTGACCGATGAGCGCTATAAGAACGTCCTGCTCAATCCTCACCTGCGCACAGAAGGCGTGTTCGTGGCCGGAGAGGTGAGGGCCCACGAGCGGATGTCGGTGGGGACGCGGGAGCAACTCTCCACGATCTACCGGCTATGTCTTGGGGAGTATCTCCGGACAACCATCGTGCTCGACGACCAACTTGTCCAGAGTGATGATACGCGGATGGAGTGGTTCCGGGGGTTGCTGGCCGAGAAGGCGCGGGTGTTTCAGATTGTGGTGTTTACGTGTCGGCCGGGTGACTATCTGGAACAGGAGGCAATGGTGGTGGGGGGTGGGGCGGTTTGGGTTGACAGCGATGAGGGGTTTGTACGGGCGGTTGATCTTGGGCGGGCGCTGGGGAGAGGGGCGGTGGATCTAAAGAGAAAGCTGAGTCAGTGATTCTTGCCACGATCTATGCCGGCATATGGCAAATAGTTGAGCAAAATAGATTGATGTGTCGAGCAGCGTGTGGCTTGCTCGCAGGAGGCAAATTCAATGCACCAAGCATATAGGCCATTTCTATGTATCTGTCACACCTGACTGTTCAAAATTTCCGACAGTTCGGGGACGGCCCTGCTGCTCTCAACATCGCGTTCAACAGGGGTGTAACCGTATTGGTGGGAAGAAACGATAGCGGTAAGTCTGCTGTCGTTGACGCAATAAGATATGCGCTGTTGACTCGTGACCAAGATTTCATTCGCGTCCAGCCTGAGGATTTCCATATCGACGAATCAGGGCGGCAAGCTGGCGCTATTTCTATTCGCTGCAAGCTAAACGGACTCGACGATGACGAGAAAGGTGCCTTTGTAGAGTACCTCTCTTATCAAGGTGGTGATGTTTCCCTCTTTGTTAACTGGACAGCCAGACGAGTGAGCGAATCATTTGCTGCCCGGCGATGGTTGGATGTCTCGGTACGTAGCGGGAGTGATGGTGCTGGGCCTTCATTCGACTCACCCGTACGTGCACTGCTGGCAACCGCATACCTGCGGCCACTTCGTGACGCGGAGCGAGAGATGTCGGCGGGGCGCGGCTCTCGTCTTTCAGAGATTCTCGCCAACGTTCCCGAGATTGGCGAGGGCGACTCCTTTTGCGAAACCTCACTACCCTCCGACGCCATGGCTGTGAGCCGCCTGAGTCTCTTGGGACTGGCCGACTATCTGCGACATGGCGTGAAGAATCACGAGGGAGTGAAAAGTGCTGAGGAAGCAATCAACGCGCAGTATCTTTCTTCCCTCTCTCTCACAAATGACAGTCTTCGAGGCAAGATCGACATCACGGAGGGTGGGACCGAGAAGATGCGGCTTCGTCAGATCCTTGAGCGCTTGGAACTAGTGCTTCTTGAAGCCACTACGGAAAGCGCCCGGGGACGTTATGGTCTCGGGTCGAACAACTTGCTCTACATGGCTTGCGAACTACTGCTTCTCGGGCGAGAACCTGAAGGCCTGCCGTTGTTGTTAATAGAGGAGCCAGAAGCACACCTTCATCCCCAACGCCAACTTCGCCTAATCGAATTCCTAACGCAGGCGTCGGCAGGCAAAATCAAAGACACAAGGCGGCCAGTCCAAGTGCTTCTCACGACCCATAGCCCGAACATCACGTCGAAGGTCTCATTGCAGAATATAGTTCTGCTGGAGAGCAGTCGCGCATTCCCTCTGGCAAGTGGTCAGACTAAACTGGATACAAGTGACTACCGATTCCTTGAGCGTTTCCTCGACGTCACAAAGGCCAATCTCTTTTTCGCACATGGCGTGATCATCGTTGAAGGTGATGCCGAAGCCATTTTGCTACCTACCCTGGCGAGGCTGCTTGGCACAGACCTCACCGAGCACGGCATTTCTATAGTCAATGTTGGTGGGAGAGGTCTCAGGCGGTTCAGCCGTATATTTCAGCGCAGCGACGACGGCACGCCTACAATCTCGGTTCGAGTCGCCTGCGTAACCGACATGGACGTCATGCCTGACTGTGCACCGCCCATTCTCGGCTTGGTAACTAGTGATGGTGACGAGAGGTGGAAAAGTCCGAAGCGCCGCTGGAAGGCGTTGCGTGACTTCGGGGCTGACGCGAAGACGCAGGAACAGGCTCTGAGCGAACGACGGGCAAGCCTGCAATCCAACGACGGACAGTCCGTGAGGACCTTCGTGGCAGACTATTGGACACTTGAGTACGATCTCGCGTTCTGCGGCCTAGCGGAGGAGGTGTACGTTGCTGCATCTCTTGCTCTAAACGATGATCCCCTGAATGCCGAAAAAAAGAAGAGGGCCGATGTAGAGACATCCGCTCGGTCAGAGTTTAAGATCATGGAAGCGGATGCCAGTGGGGACCGTGCGGCGCAATGTACTCAGATTTATCGACTATTCCACGGTGGTGGTGCGTCAAAAGCTGTCGCCGCGCAGTACCTTGCAGAGATCCTCATAAAAGCAGGGGAAGAGGAAGCGTTTGACAAGGACGCATTCGCCGCCAAGCTACCGCGCTACATCGTTGATGCGGTCGCGCACGTGAAGAAGCTCTCTGCGGTCCCGATTCCCTCAACTGCGCTGATCGGGGATGATCATGCTTGATACAGCGCCTCTGATTCCAGAGATCACGGAAGAGGATATTAGGTGGATCTGTTCTCTGATGAAGCTAGATAGTTTGGACGAAGAGCGGCAATCGTTTTTGCTCAGCCGTTCCACTCTCGATGTGTCAGCCTGCCCGGGAAGTGGCAAGACCACTCTGGTTGTTGCGAAGCTTGCCGTCTTGGCGCGGAAATGGCCGTATCGAAGGAAAGGCATCTGCGTTCTTTCTCATACTAATGTTGCTCGCGAGGAAATTCAGCGCCTACTGGGCGGGAGTGTCGTTGGTCAGGGTCTACTAACCTATCCACACTTCATCGATACCATCCATGGGTTCGTAAATCGTTTTCTGGCACTGCCTTGGCTTCGCTCGAAAGGATTCCCTCCGCCTACAATCGATGATGATGTAACGACGGCCTATCGGCGGGGAACCCTCAAGCATGAATATTGGACGGTACAGAATTTCCTTGAAGCTAAGCATAGCAGCTTTGATCGCTTGCGCATTTGCGCTCGTGACTTGAGTTTTGTGCTTGGAGGGAAGACGTTTCCTGCCGGGCAACATACAAAAAGTTATAGGCTTGCGAAGCAAGCTGTCGAAGAAGCGGCCAAGGCAGGATATTTCTGCTATGATGAAATGTTCGTCTGGGCGCGTGCGTTTATAGAAGACTTCCCCGCAGCTGTTTCATGGCTAAGGCGGCGGTTTCCGCTCGTTATTATTGATGAAATGCAAGATACTGACGAAGTCCAAGGCGATATCCTGGGAACAATTTTTCCTGCTGCCTCGCCTGATATTATTGTGCAGCGTGTAGGTGATCCCAACCAGACGCTTTTTGAAGATCCAGACGTTAATTCGGGTAAGAGAGAACAGTTCCCTGATCCCGCTCGTCAACTAAAAATCGCAAATAGCTTTAGATTTGGAGGCAAAATTGCAGGCTTAGCTTCGCCGTTCGCTGTTATGAGTGTGGGTCCGAAAGGGCTTTGCGGTATGGGCCCAAAAAGGAACTCTGGCATACTTTCTGAGTGTGCCGCGATCTTTGTATTTCCTGATAGCACAACAGCGGGAGTTATTGATAGCTATGGAAGACATATTCTCGAAAGCTTTGACGATTCTGCCTTGAGACATGGAAGAGTGACCGCCGTCGGCGCAGTACACCACGACGTTGCCGACATACCTCCAGGACATGCACACTTTCCGAAATCTGTGCCTCACTACTGGAGTGGTTACGCCTCTGAAATTGCGCGTAAGGAATCTAATCCTAGGACCCTAGCCCAATATTTTCGAGTAGCTCAAGCGGCCGTAAGTGATGCAGGAAATCTTTCGCCAGGAGTGGAGAGAATAGCAGCAGGCCTTGTTCGACTTGCCGGTCGGGTTGGAGACGGAAGCCACGTGAAGCGCAAGACGCGAATGCATCGCGCGATCATTGATGCGCTCGGAAGTAATGCTGAGGCCATCGCAGCGTACCGTCGCTTGCTTGCGATGAGTCTCATCAAGGGGGTGGCGTTGACTGAGTCGATTTGGGTTAACATGAAGGAGGATATTCTCGGCATAGCTTGTCTTCTCTGTGGCGGTGTCACCGACCAGTCTAAGGCGGCTGATTTTCTCGAATGGTCTGGGGTTGAGCCGTCTATTGCTGAGTGCTCTCAGGCTTTGCCGAATGCTGCAGCTCCCAATACCTATCGCGTTGTGAGTGGCGGAAGATTTGTTGATATTCGGCTGAGTTCAATTCATTTGGTCAAAGGGCAGACTCATCTTGCGACGTTGGTGCTTAACACTTTTTGGCACGGTCATTCATCGCAGAGGATGTTGCCGTGGCTGCTTGGCGAGAAAGTTAATGTAAGCGGCGCCGGGCCACAGGATCGTAAACGTTTAGTGCAGGCTTACGTCGCAATGACGAGGCCAAGTCACATGATTTGTCTCGCGGTTCCGCGTTCTAAGCTCGGTGACGACCAAGCGTTCTCCAGGCACTTGGCAATCCTCGCTGCTCGTGGCTGGCGTGTGGCTGAGATTGTCGACGGCGACTCTCATTGGCTAACGTAACATTCGATTCTCCCCTCGACCCCAGTCCCGAAGCCCCTTTAGGGGCGATGGCACGCGGGCGCGAAGACCCGCCCCAGCGCCGCCATCGCCCCCTCTACATCCAGGACCCCGGCTGCATAGTCCACCGCCAGGGTCTCTTCGTCCAGCCACGGGTGGAACTTCTCGCGGACCTTGTTGAGGGCGCGCTTCGCCAAGGCGACGGGGTTCGGCGGGGCTTCGGACGCAACCTTCCGGATCTCGGCTTCGACCGCCTCCGGCGTCTTGTATTCGAAGACCAGAGCCACGCCCTCGCGGGTGAGGTCGAGGCCGCGGCTGGCGAGCCATAGGACCAGGGTGTCCATCACGCGGTCGCCGGCCCAAGGGAAAAAGAGGGTGCGGCTGCCGTCCTGGATCAGCGAGCGCTCGTGGAGGAGGTAGCGGTGGAAGTTTTCCCTTCCTTCCGCGAGCAACTCCCGGGCGCCCGCGTTGAGGTAGGCCGGAAGCTCGAAGCTCTGGTAGAGGCGCAGCATCTCCTCGCGCACCCGGTCGTGGACCGGCGCTGCCGCCCGCTCCGTGAAGGCTGGCGGCTTGCCGCCCGCGGCGGGTTTCAGCTCGACGACCTTGTCCCGCTCGTTGACGGCGACCACCACCCAGCGTCTACCGCCGAAGATGACGTGGCGCCCTGGGAACAGGGATTCCGTGAATGGCGCGCTCCCCAGGTTCCGGCCGCCGGCCACGACGCGATACTCCTCCGCGCTGCTGAAGGCGGCGAAGAAGGTGTAGTGATTGGTGATGGTTTCTCCCAGCTCCGCCAGAACGAGCTCGCCGGAGTGGTCCTGCTGGATGAGCTCGTTTTTCCCGAGCGCGCGCAGAAATCGGGCGAAGAGGGCCTGATCCACGCGCTCGAAGGGTCCGCTCTGGCAGAGCGCCCGCCAAGCCTGGTCTGCGCGCACGGCTCCAAGTTGGGCGATTGTCGAAAGGAGCTGCTGCACCAAGGTCGAGAGGTGGAGCCCTCGCAGGTCGGGCGGCTCGCACCAGCCCCGCAGGAGCAGCTCGACGACCGCGATGGTTTCGACCAGGTCGGAGCGCAGGGAGTCATGGGGCGCGGTGGCCGGTTCGACAGACGGCTCTTGAATATAAATGCGCAGGATGGCTGGATCGCCGGTCCGGCCGGAGCGGCCCAGCCGCTGGCGCAGGCTCGCGACTGAGGGAGGAGGGCCGACTTGGGCGACGCTGGTGATGACCGAGATGTCGATGCCCAGCTCTAGGGTGGAGGTGCAGACCGCGGTCGCCGGACGGCTCTGGTCCTTGAGCGCGGCTTCGGCGTCCTCCCGCAGATCCTTGGAGAGGCTCCCGTGGTGCGGCCAGAACTCGTTAGGTACCCGGTGGTGCTCGCAGAGGCGACGCAGAAGGTCGGCCAGGGTTTCGACCCGGGCGCGGGCATTGGCAAAGATCAGATGGTGGCCGCCGCGCAAGTTGTCGAAGAGGTGCCTTGTGATCGCGAGCAGGTCGCCGTCCGTCATGTCCTCGGTCGGGACCTCTTGGCCGGCTGCGAGCCGCGCTTTGGCTTCCTCGGGGGAGAGAGGCGGGGGCAGACGGCGATAGCCGCGTACCTGGAGCCACAGCTCCTGGCCAGGGGCGGTGGACTGGATGCGCTGCACGGCCTCTCCCTGGCGCGGGCGCAGGAATTCACAGGCGAGGCCGGGATCGCCAAGCGTGGCGGAGAGGCCGATCCGCGGCACGCGACGGCGCACGGCCAGCTCGATCCGGTGAAGAAGGGACTGAAGTTGCGCGCCGCGCTCGTTGCCAAGAAATACGTGCAGTTCGTCGACGACGACGAATTCCAGGCGCTCGAACATCCGCCGCACCTCGTGGCCGCGGAGCACGAAGAAGGCTTCCAGGGACTCGGGGGTGATAATGAGCACGCCCGCGGGCTTCTCGATCACCTTTCGCTTGTGCCCCATCCCCACGTCTCCGTGCCAGCGGTGCACGGGGATCTCCAACTCCTGGCAGAGCAGATCGAGACGCTGGAACTGATCGTTGATGAGCGCACGCAGAGGGCTGACATAGAGCGCCCGGATGCTGCCTCCGGGATCGTCGATCAGGGTTGAAAGGATCGGCAGGAAGGCCGCTTCGGTCTTGCCGCCCGCGGTGGCGGCGGAGATGACGAGGTCGTGCTCCCGGCCGAGGATTGCCGGGATCGACTGTTCCTGGATGTCGCGCAGCTCCGACCAGCCGGTGCGCCAGATCCAGCGCTGGATCTTGGGGTGCAGCCGGAGAAAGGCCGAGGACTCCGCCCGGGAGCCGGGCTCAGAGCCGGAAGGAGGCGAGGTCGTCATCACCGCTGGCAGTGGCTCCTTCGGAAACGATGCTGTCCTCTTCAGCTTCGAGCGGCTGCAGGTCCGGGTTGGCCTCGGCGGTCAGCTCGATGTCCCCCAGGAGATGGCGCCAATCGATCTGGGGGTTCTGCTCCAGCACGGCGAGCAGCTCCAGGAACGCGCGAATGGTGCTTCGGGGCGTGCGGAAGTAGGCGTCGCCGATCCGCTGCGAGCAATGCTCCATGAAGGCGACAAGGGCCTCGTCGGGCAGGAGATAGGCGGCGGGATCGCCGGAGGCATAGACGTGGCGCAGGTTGCGGAGCAGCACGTAGAGCTCTTCGGGGGTGAGACCCGGCAGGGGGACCACCGGGCCGCTCAAATCCTTGAGACCGTCCGCGGCGAAGCGGTTCTGCGCCAGGCGAGACTGCAGAGCCTCATAGCTGTAGAGGCCCCGGCGCGGGTCCATGAGGAACTCCGGCGTGCCGCCGAAAAGGATGCCGAGGCCGACCGCCGAGCCCTGCAGGCTGTCGTTGACGATGCGGAGGATGAGCTCGTAGTTGCTATTCCGCGCGCGGGTGTTCGCGAGTTTGTAGAGGTTGACCATCTCGTCGAAGCAGACGACGAATCCTCCATAGCCTGCCAGGCGTACGAAGCGGGCGAAGAGCTTGAGGTGATCGTAGATGCTTGCGTCGTCGATGATCGTGCGCACGCCCAGCGCCTTGCGGGCGTCGGTCCGCGTCGCAAACTCCCCCCGCAGCCAGCGCACGGCATCCGACTTGAGGCGGTCGTTGCCTTCGTCGTGGCCCTGCCAGTAGGCGGCGACCACCTCGGCGAAGTCGTAGCCGCCCGGCATCTCGGAGAGCGCGGCGAGACGCGCGTCGAGGACGGCGCGCGTGGCGACGCCACGATCCCGCGCCTCCTGGAGGGCCGAAGTGACAAATCGCTCCACGACGCTCGGCATGGCGCCGCCTTCGGGACGCGTGCGAGTGGCGAGATTGGCCATGAGGTCGGCGTAGAGGGTCCGCGCCTCGCCTCCGGTCGAGTGCAGCCGACGGCTGGGAGAGAGATCGGTCTGGGCTGCGACGAGCCCCTTCTCCAGGCCGATCGAGCGCACGAGGTGGAGGAAGAAGGTCTTGCCGGATCCATACTCGCCGATGACGAACCGCATGGCGGAGCCGCCGTCGGCCACGCGGTCGAGGTCCTGGAGCAGAGCCCGCACCTCTTCGGCGCGGCCGACCTGGATGTGCTGATGCCCGCGCCGGGGCACGACTCCGGCGCGGAGGGATTGGATGATGGCGTCGCGGTCCCGGGCCCGCAGTTTCTGAGGGCCGGTAGCGACGGTAATCTCGGTCATGGCAACATCTCCTGAAGGACTTCCTTGTCGATCTCGATCAGCTCGTCCCCTTCGAGCAGGGGCGCGCCGCAGATGGTGAAGGCGGCCTCGTTGATGACTTCGAGGGCGCCGTCGGGAAGGAGGCCGAGAGCGTCGGCCAGCCGCTCGACCTGCGCCCGTTCCCAGGTCGCGGAGCCGGCGAGGTGTAACAGAAGCGCGGAATGGGGGCTGTCGAGGCCAGCGATGGCGTAGTCGTCGGCAGTAGGAGCTTGGGCGGGCGGCGGAGCGGGAGCGGTTGTCTCCTCGTCGACGAAGATCTCGCCGAGGAGGCGGGAGACCCGCTCGGTTTCCGCGAGCTTCGCCCGCACCTTGTCGAGATCGAGCTCGACGGACTGCGACGCGGCCTGGGCGGGCCGCGGGATGGCAAATCCCTGCGGCAGCTCGGCCGGCCGCACTGGGACGGGCTCCTCGGCAGGCGCCCTCTGCGCGCTCATGAGCTGGTGCATGTCGGAGTAGACCGACTGGGAATCGAGGCCGAGGAGCGGGTACATCTTGCTTAGAACCTTCACTTCGTCGGGGGCGAGGTGGCCGTCAGCGCCAGCGAGGGAGATCAGGAAGGCGCCGAGTGCATGGCGATCATCCTTGCCGACCTCTTCGATGCTCTTCTTAGCGCGGGTGAGGGTCGGAGGGTCGGCCGCGAGCCAGCGGAAGTGGGCTTCGAGCCGGGCGCGATCGGCGTTCGGCAGGTTGAGGGACGCGTCGAGGTGTTCCATCAGGTGGCGTTCCTCATCGATCGAGACTTCACCGTCGGCGGCGGCGACCATTGCAGCTAGATGCAGGAGAACGGCTGCGCCTTTGTATGCTGGCGAGGGCTTTTCACGTGTGCCCCCGGGGAGGCGGAAGAGGGCTGCGCGCCGGGCGCGGGCGAGCGATGCGCCCCCGAGCGCTACGTCCGGCTCGATGCCAAGGCCGCGCGAGGCGAGAAAGTCGCTGAGGGTTTCGAGCTCGCGCCGTGAGGGGCGCCCCTCCTCTTTGCTCGGCCATCGAGTCAGAAGGTCGGGCGAGTCGATCAGAGCGAGATCGCGGCTGTCGAGCTGCGCTTCGAGCCAAGCGCCGAGGGCGTGGGTCGCCTCGTTGCCCCGGCCATGAGCCAGCAGCGCGGGTAGCAAGGCGATGGCCGGTGGGCTGGCCGTCTCGCCCGTTCTGCCGACCCAGCGGCTGTAAGGGTCGAGCTCCTGAGTGCACTGCTCTGCCAATTGCCGCAGCCGGTCAAAGGTCGCCGATGTGTGTGCGACATCGGGCAGGTCGGTGGTCAGTGTGACTAGGCCGCCGAACGAGGCGCTGGCCGGTTGGTAGTCGATCTTGAGACGTGTCTTGTTGGCGCGGAGGCGTATGCCGTCACCGAAGCTCTCCCGGTACCGCAAGAGGTAGAGCTCGCGGAATTCCTCCGGACAACGTTGCGCCGGTGTCCGCAAGGAGAGCTCGGGAGCCGTCAGCACCCACGAAAGCGCCCACTCGGGCGGGAGGGACTTCTCCTCGGTCGCGAAGACGCCCAGAGCCAGCCGGACAGCAATTGGAAGCTCCCACCCGTCGCGCTTCATCGGTGGCCGTAGCTCGTCGGTGTCGATCGAGCGTCGGAGGAGGAGCCCCAGACCGTGCAAGTTCGACGCGTACCGCCGGAAGGAGTTGCTGCCTCTATAGATGGCGAGCAGCCTCTCGATCTCAGCGCGGATGGCGTCGATCTCCGCGGTGGGGATCTTCGACTGGGCATTATCGAAGAGCATGCGCCGCTCGAGACCGTAGAAGAAGAGGAAGACGTAGCCGATTCCCGCCTCGGGAGCGCTCCGGCCGCCAGCGAGCCACTGCAGGTAGGCGGAGCGGCAGGCAGGAGGGATGTTCAAGTAGGACGGCCAGTAGGACATCAGGCGTCCCTCGAAATCTGCATTGCGCTTGTCGACGGGGAGGGATGAGTCCAGGAGGGCCGGTTCGGCGTCGAGCGCCCAATCCTTGACGGCTTGGAGCCCACTGCCGACATAGAGCATGCCTTTCGGCAAGGAGAATCCCGCGACTTCGACGGTCTCGCCAGGAGGGACCCAGCGCGCAGCCGGGGAGCGCAGGCCCGGGGCTCTCGTTCGGGGGCTGGGAATGTTGGTGAAGCCCGGCGTTGATGCCTGCGTGGCACTGGGGGGCAGCGGTTGAACCCTGGAACGTGGGACGCTCTCGCCTTGGCTTCCTACCAAGCTGATCGGGTTCTGACCTGCGGTGGAACTGGCGCTGTGTTTGTGCAGTGCCCAGATGAGCACGGCCACCACCGCCAGGAGAAAGATCCAGAACATCCCGTCCTCCAGCCCTTAGATGAACGTAGTTAATGCAGTCTACTTCAAATACGTTGGGTGGAGTGACCAAAAACGTAGTTCTGATTACTGCTCTTTCCGGCTGAGCCGCTTCCCGCAAAGGCTTGGCCGGCAGTGGTTTAGCCGCGCTGATCCGTCGCGGTCTCCCCCTCGCGGGCGGCTCACATAGCGAAAACGAAACTAGTTCCGTTTTTTGAGGCGAGCAAAAGCCCGCCGGGCTTGCCTTTGCTCGATGTCGGCCGGGCGCGTTTCCTGGTTTAAACCTGCGTAGAAAAGCAGTCACGGGAAGGGGGTTTGGACGGGGGCGGGTGGGTGGAGGCGCCGCGGCTGGCGCGGACGAGCACGAGACGCCGTCAGGCGGCTCGCGCGCAGCGCGCCAAGACGCGGCGCCGTAGGGCGGGTGGGTCCGCGGGCGGGCGGTGGGGGTGGGTGGGCGGGATGGAGATCGACTCGGCAGTTTGGCGCAGCGCAGCGGAGCCAATCTGCCGGACCCTGCTTGGGGGGAGGGCCCCGTAGCGTGCTCGATACGCTTCGGGGATGCGTTCCGGGGGAGGCCCGGGTAGGTGCCCGCGCCTGGTTTGACATAAGCCCCGCTTATGTAAAGGCGCAGCCCGGAGGCGGGGAGTGGCGCGCAGGGCGGGGTTCGGGTAAGGCGCGCTTACCGGAACTCCCGACCTGCGTTTGCGCCGCCCCCGCCGGAGCCAGGGGCGGGCAGCTCCCGGGCCGTAGGGCGGGGGAAAGGTCCGGAATGCCACGGCACGTTGCGGGGCCCGAGGGCGGGGGAAATGAAAGAGGGCGGGTGGCGCGGGGAATGGGTGGGCGCGACGGAGGAACGGAGGACGGAACGGCCGCAGTCTCTGGCGCGTCCCACCCGGCCTTGTGGGTTGGAGGTTGCCGTCCGCGATGAGGCTGAGCAAAGCGCGGGTGGGAGCAGTTCGGCGAGCAGCTTGCGCGGAGCCGATCTGCGGGGGGACGTTGCCGTCCGCACGGTGGCCGAGGCGACGGAGGAGCTCGGGGGCGGGTGCGGTGGGCGGGCGAGAGCTGCTCCGGCGCTACCACGAGGGCTCGCAGGAGAGGGGGCGCTTGCGTCAGCGAGCTGGGGGTAGCTCGCCGTCCACGACCAGGCCGGAGCTTGCGCGGGTGGGCGGGAGGGTTGCCGTCCCCGATGGAGAGCGGTGGAACTTGAGACGGGGCTTTGATCGGCTATGGCTGCGAACTCTGGCTAGATGGAGGAGTCTGAAAGGGTGTCCCAGGGCTGGAGCTGCACTTCAGAGAACCAAAATCGAAGGCTAAATCCTGGACCTCGCAACGCAATTGCTCCACGCTTCGCGTCGCAGCATGGATATCTTCCTGAAGGGTGGGATGTCCTTCCTCACAAGCCTTGACCTCTGCCCGAAGGAGTTCCACCTCCTTGCTCAACGCCGCGAATTTTGCGGTGAAGTTCAAGGCAGTGCCAACTCCAGCAAAGAGGAGAAGGATAATCGGCCAGTATTTGAGCGCTGTATCCAGTCCCCCTGGTGTAGGAGGCTTCTTATCTGGCTCCGGGACTTTGCCCGTATCTCCCGCCGGGGGAATCACCGGTCCTGCCCCTCATCCTCACCCATCCTTGTCACTCGGAAGAGCGCTACTTCTCAGTTCCCCTCGACAACAGGGGTAGGAACCAACAGAAGAGAATCGATAGCTTGCTTTCCGAGAGACTCGACCGGCCCCTTCTCAAGGAAGGCCCAGTTCTCGGGTCCTGGAATTACGGTCAAGTGGCTTGCAGAAGATTTAATCGGCCTTACCCATACCACCTTATCTGTCTTAGGGTTGATCTTCACCAGCGACCATTCGGTTCTGCCGACTCCAACTGCCTTCCGAAGAAGGACATATAGAAATCCTCTCGATCCGTACAAGCCCGCCGGGAATGAAGAGGATTCGATCTTCTGGTATATTCTTTGCGCGCTTTCAACGCCCTTCTTCTCAGGGAGGGTCGGCCGCTTCCCCGCGTACTGATTAAGGGCGGCAAGTCTTCGCGCTGGCTGTCCGGCAGAACCGGCGTCCATGATATACGGCACCTCGGCCATCACCAGGAAATAACCTTGATCATTTCCGATCGAAGCGACAAAAGGTAACCCGAGTAGATTGAAGTTTCTAGCCGGATCGCCAATAGCCATCGCATGAAGGATCTCGAATTTGTCAGGGTTCGCAAGAGGGATCCGCATGAACGCGCTAACCCAGCCGTTATCCCTTTTTATGTCTCCAAAAGCCAGGATGGAGCTATCCATCGGAACCCAGCCGAAGATCGAACTGACGTCTCCGAGGTTATTCTTTGCTTGAGCTAGCAGATCGATAGAAGTTTTGGGCTGCTGGTCGTTGCCCAAGACGATAAGGTGCCCATCCTCGTCCTCGAGAAGATATCCCCGTTGCGCAGTATGAAGAACGGAAGGACGGGGAAAGGCAAGGGATCCAACCTTAGACGGGCTTGCGATCGATTTCAAACGTTCGCCGTGGGGTGAGTAGCTAGTGATCTTGCTGTTGAGAGCATCTACCAGAAGAAGTGCCTCACCATCAGCACTCCATGCACCGGAATTCACCCAAGACGGAGGAGATTGCAACTGAACTCTTCGACCTGCAATGAGCGGAACTGCCGACGCGGCGGATACAAAAAGCAGAACGGAAAGCACTGCATTTATGACTATCTTGAGTGGAGAAGAATTTATCTTGCGCATAGTAATTTCTCCTCCTAGAAAGGGAGCCGACCCCATCCGCAGTCAGTAGGAGCACCGCTGCAACTGATCCCTCCCATGTCGAGCGAGCCCTGGGCACCCTGCGCTGTAACTGAGCAGGAGTGAAGACGATCCAATGCTTGGGTTGCTTGCGCCTGCTTAACAGACAGCAGCAGGCCGCCGAAAGCCGCACTGATTACGCCCAAGAAGAGGATCAGTCGGGAGTTGCGCTTCATTACCCTCATTTCGTCTCCTCCGGAACAGACATGCATGCAGATATGTGCGCGGACGACCACCGTAACAGGCTTTGAACAGACTTTGTGAGCGTATATGAAGACTTAAACTGACGTCAAGCCTCATGGCAACGCTTCTGCGGGGGCAGAGGCAGTTGTTGGGAAGCACGGATTGGAATCGAACTTTTCGGACACCCAGGGGTACAGACGAATGCGTAGAGCTAGTAAACCGGTCGGGGGCTCCGGCCGAGGGCGGTACCACGATGACTTGGAAGCGTCGTGAATCGGGCTCTGGAACCAAGGTGCCTCCTCTTGCCCTAAAGCCCACCCGCCTCTGCATCAGTCTTAAGACCGGCTTAAGACTGGCAGGGCGTAAAGACCAGTTTAGCATAAACTCGCAAGTCTGCCCTCTTCAAGAAAGGTGCTGTATGCCTCCCGAAGCGAGCCTGCCAAGCCGTAAGCATAGGCATCGGCACCGCAGGAAAGCATTTTATCCTAAAAGGGGCGACGTTAGTCAACAAAGCCGTTACTGGGGAAGGCGCCGCAAGATGCATGGCTTAATGAGACACCGAAATGCGGCAGGGGGGTGAGTCGGCGTTGGCCGTTCTCTGAAAGGGTCTGGAGAGTTGCCGTCCTCCCGCCGTAGCAAAGTCCATGTATGGCGATCGGGTCTCTTGGCATGTCCTGGTGCTAGGAGCGGACGATGGGGCGCGAGAGGAACGCTCCCTGGTCCGGCTCGCCGGTCAAGAGGAAGCGCCCAAACTCCAGGGCGATCTCCCTCTTGACCGCATCCTCGGTTCGCGCGATTCCCCGGCGGTGCTCTCGGAATCAGGAGAGGTAGTCCTGACAGGCCTCCGCGACCGTGTACACCGGAGCAGGTCCCGCGCCGAGAGCTCGCCGAAAGGCCGCCGTCGTCCCCACCAGCCGGAACTCGCGAGGGTGGGCGGGACGGCCGACATCTTCCCTGGTTACATGGAGACATGGCTTTATTAGAGGTGAGCTACCCCCTACCCCTCTGCCTCGACTCCTTGCCCCCAGGCTGCGGCTTCCCGCAGCCAGGACAGCAGGGAGTTCCAACTGGCGCGGACTTGGTCCACCATTTCCCTCCTTCCCTGATCCAACACAATTGATCTAAACTCCCCCTGGACTGCCCCTATCAACTGGGTCCGGGAGAGAGCCTTGCAGCCACGGAAAGTGCTCGTCGTCGACGATTCGAAGCTCATGCACAAGATGTATGAGGTCATGCTCCGCCAGTACCCTCTGGTCTATGCTTCCGATGGACGCCAGGCGCTCGACCGGCTCCAGGACCACGCGGACATCGACCTCGTGCTGCTCGACATCAACATGCCCAACATGAACGGGCTGGAGTTCCTGGCCGAGATGCGCTCCGACGCAGCCCGCGCCGGCCTGCCGGTGATCATCATCAGCACCGAGGGGCGCGAGGAGGACACGGCGCGTGGGCTGGAGGCGGGCGCCACCGCCTACATCAAGAAGCCGTTCCATAGCGAAGAGATCCTGGAAGTCATCAGCCGTCTGGAGAAGGGCGCAGCTTGAACGAGCGCAGCAGCATGACCGAGAGCGGGCGCCTGAGCTCCGCCGCCGTCCCCGGGCGGGATCTCCTGGGCGAGCTGCGCTCGACGCTGGAGAAGGCCAACGAGCTCCTGCGCGTCGTCGAGGCGAGCCAGCAGGGCACCGACATGCGCGAGGCCGGCACGGCCGAGGAGCGCATCGCCGAGCTGGAGCGCCGCCTGTCCACGGCCGAGTCCGACGTCAAGGAGCTGGCCTCCCGCCTCGTCGACTCCGAGCACCAGGGCGGCCGGCTGATGAACCTCTACGTCGCCACCTACCAGCTCCACGCCACCCTCGACCCCGCCGAGGTCCAGGCCACCATCGCCGAGATCGCCATCAACCTGCTGGGCGCCGAGCAGTTCGCCCTGCTGCTGCGCCGGGACGATGTGCCCGGCGTAGAGGATCCAGGCTACGAGATCGCGCTCATCGAGGGGATGTACGACGAGGTGGAGAACCCCTACTCGGGCGACAGCTATGCCGGCGGCGATTCCATGGTGGACTTGACGCTCCGCGACGGGGTGCTCCGCCTGGGGCCGACCCCCGAGTCGCAGGCCCTGGCCGCCGTGCCGCTGCGGGTCCAGAACGAGATCGTGGGCGCGCTCGTGCTGCTCAAGCTGCTCGATCACAAGCCGATCCTGAGGGCGGAGGACCGCGACCTGCTCGACCTGCTCTCCGCCCATGCCGCCTCGGCCATGTTCGCCGCCCGCCTGTTCGCCACCAAGGACCGCAAGCTGCGCACTCTGGAGAGTCTCGTCAAGCTCGCTCGGGGTGAGTGAGCGGAGACGCCGCCCATGGGGATCTCCGGCAGTCTCAAGGACGTTTCCGTCGCCGATGTGATGCAGTTCATCCATCTCGGCCGGCGGACGGGTACGCTGTTGCTCTCGCAGGGCACCAAGCGCGCCATGATCGGCTTTCACATGGGCCGGCTGGTCAGCGCCCAGGCGCCCCGCACCCCCAAGCTCGGCGACCTCCTCATTACCTCGGGGATGATCGACCGCGGCATCCTGACGCGGGCCATCACTTTGCAGCAGACCGAGCCGGAGCACCGCTCCCTCGGGAAGATCCTGGTCGGCTCCGGGTCGATCGATCCCGAGGGGCTGCGCCAGGTCATCGCCCAGCAGATCGAGCAGGCGGTCTCCGAGGTCATGGTCTGGGACACGGGCAACTTCGAGTTCGCCATCGACGACCTGCGGCCGATCGACGACATCGCCCTCTACCCCAGCGACGTCCTCCCCGACGCGGACATCAACACCCAGATGGTGCTCCTCGAAGCGGCACGCATCTTCGACGAGCGCAACCGCGACCGTGCAGAGGGGCGGGACGACGGCCGCAATCCGAGTGGCGGAGCCGGGTATCCGGCGGGGGATGCCACGAACCCCACGATGATCATGGAGCCGGCTCATCATGCGTCCGGCGGCGGCCTGATGGTCGCCGACATGGAAGAGCTGGGGATGCGCGAGCCCCCCAAGCACGCGGCCGAGCAGCTCAAGGTGCACCTGATCTCCACCGACCATAACTTCGCGGCGAGGCTTGGGGAGGCGCTGCACAATGAGGTCGCCGGAGTCGAGGTGACGACGCTCGCCCAGGCCGGCACCACGAACCCCGGCGAGCCGCAGCCGATCATCCTGCTCGACCTGCGCGCGGGCGGCGGCGTGACCCTGGAGCAGGCGGCGTCCGTGCGCCGGGCCCGGCCCAAGGTCTCCCTGATCGCCCTGGTGGACCCCGGTTCCTCGTTCGTGAAGGCCTACGAGGCCGGCGTGCTGGCGGCGATGCCGCCGGACATCGAGGCGGTCGTGGCCTGCGTCGAGAACGTCATCGACACGCGGCGTGACCTGATCCGCGGCGGCCGGGCGGAGGATTCGCGCTCGGGCGTGGCGCGGCTGCGGCGGGTGTTCGGCGACCTGCGCTCGGGGCTGATCTCAGCGACAGTCGCGCTCAACCTGATGCACATCGTCTCGGAGTCGGTGGAACGCGCCATCCTTTTCCTGGTCAAGCGCGATCATCTCGTGGCGCTGGGCGCCTTTGGGGTGGACGCGCGCGGCAAGCCGCTGGCCGAGTCCACCCGCGGGCTGAAGCTGCCCATGGAGGGCGAGAGCGTCCTCACCCACAGCCTGGAGACGGGCGAGGTGCAGTCGGTCGACTTCGATCAGGCCGGCCTCCTCGACGCCTTCCGCCAGATGGTGGGCCGTCCCCGCACGGGCCAGGTGGTGGTCTTCCCGGTGCTCGGCGCACAGCGGGTGATCTCGGTGATCTACACGGACAACGGCGACCGGGACAACCCGATCGAGGACATCGACATCCTCGAGCTCGCCACCGCCCAGGTGGGCATGGCCTTCGAGAACGAGCTGCTAAGGCGGCAGATCTCGCAGAGCCGGGATTAGCCTTACCTACTGGCTCATCCCCGCGATCGGGTTGTAAGCCTGGACCTTGTAGCCGGCCGGGGGATCGTAGTTGCCGGCGGGGGCGGCCTTGGTCTCGACTGAGACCAGCTCCTCGCGGGTTCCGAACTTGGCTCCCAGTGCGTCCACCTGAGATTCCGTGAGCACCGGGAAGCCGTCGATCTTCTCCAACTGCTTCACCCATTCCCCGGACCCGGGCTGCAGCGAGGCCATGGCGCCGGCCATCTTGTTGAATCCCGCGAAGCCCTCGATCTCCTTGCTCACCCACATGGTCGTGGCGATCTTCATCCCCATGGCGCTCTGGACCGTTACGTCGTAGCGCTTGGCATTCCACTGGCCGACCTTCTTCGTCTCGTCGCTCGGGGCGACCTGCACGGTGACTTTCATGCCCGCGGCGATCTGGTCGGCCATGGCCTCGCTCCCCTTGGGCATCATCTTGCGCAGGTCGATCGGCAGGGTGACCTCGCTGAACGTCTTGTCCTCGTGGTCCACCATGTAGAGCCGGTTCTTGTCCAGGCGGAAGATCATGGTCTGCTCGCCGTCGTCGCGCCGCAGGCGGTCGCCGGCAGCCCAGATTTTGACCGTCGTGTCCTTGGCGGGCTGGCTCTGGCCGCCCATCTTGATGGCGTCGGTGTGGCTCTTCATGGTGTAGAGAGTGTCGGCTCCGGCCGCCAGGGGGAGGGCCAGGACGAGGAAGGCGAACAGCGTGCGTCGGAACATGAATACGTCTCCTTCAGGGAACGGGAGGAGGTAGCTTAGCCGCCGCCCGGGGGCTTGGCAAGGCGCTCCGCAAGGCGAACGTACAGAAGTTTCTCTACCTCCGCGACAACCTCTCCCTGCTCGTCGCGGACCTCGACCGTGAACACCGGCTCGATCTTCTCCCCGCGGTCCGCGGCAGCCCGGATCTCCTCGACCCTCTCCTGTGGGATGTGAAAGGTGGCCCGGACCGTCCCCTTCCCCGGGCGGCGGAAGCGGATCGTCGCCGCCTTGTCCCAGACCACGTAACCGCGGCCCAGGGCCTGGATCAGGATCAGCATGAAGAAGGGATCGCACATGGAGTAGAGCGACCCGCCGAAGTGGGTGTTCACGTAGTTCCGGTTCCACCAGCGGAGCTTCATCCGGACCTCGAACGTCCGCAGGTCGGCGGAGGGCCGCACCCGGATCCCGGCGCCGAGATAGGGCGGCCAGAGGCTGAGCATGCGCAGGAGCACGCTCGTTCTGCGTTGCTGGGCCATGGGGCGGGAGTCTAGTCCATCTCCGCCAGGTACGCCTCCTCGAGGTTGGGCGCGATCTCCTCTCCGGCGAGCGGGTCTCCGGGGCGAGCCACGGCCCGCACCCGGATGCCTTCCAGGGTGCGCACCCGGGTGGTGATGCGGTAGCGGCGGCCGAAGTCGGGGAGCTCCTCGTCGCCGAGCAGGGCGCGGAAGACCCGGCCCCGGGCGCGGGCGGTCAGCTCTTCGGGCGTGCCGTCGAAGCGCAGCCGGCCGCGGTGGAGGAGGAGGATGCGCGAGGCCGCGGCCTCGACGTCGCTGGCGATGTGGGTGGAGAAGAGGACGACCCGCTCCGTTGCCTGCTCCAGCAGGATCTGGCGGAAACGGGTGCGGGACTCCACGTCGAGGCCCGTGGTGGGCTCGTCCACGATCAGGATCGGCGGCGAGCCGAGGAGGGCACGGGCGATCCCCACCCTCTGGCGCATGCCGCCGGAGAAGTCCCGCACCTTGCGCCGGGCATGCTCCTCGAGGCCGACCGCGGCGAGGAGACGCTCGATCTCCTCGCGCCGCTCCCGCGCGGGCATCCCCCTCTCGATTGCCCAGTGATCGAGGAATTGCTCGGCGGTCAGCTCCGGGTAGGCGTTGAAATCCTGCGGCAGGAAACCGATCTGCCGGCGGTAGTCAGACAGGTTCTCGGGATTCACCGCCACACCCCGGTAGCGGACCTCCCCCCGGCTCGGGTTGAGCAGCCCGGTCAGGATGCGCAGCAGGGTCGTCTTGCCCGCGCCGTTCGGGCCGAGCAGGCCGACGATCCCCGGCGTCAGCTCGAAGCGGACGCCGGAGAGCGCGGTGACCTTTCCGCCATAGACCTTGGTCAGGGTGTGCGCCTCCAGAGTGGGGGCTCCGGGGGCGGCCCATTGCGGTGGCCGCTGCCGGCGCCGGACCTCCTCGGGCTTGCGCAGCCGCTCCGCCGCGCCGCGGGCCAGGAGGAGCAGGGCCGGCGAGAGCAGCACGGAGGCGAGCAGGGCCGTTCCACCCGCGACTGCCGCGGCCCGGAGGGGAGTCACCCAGCGGAGCAGCAGGGGATCGAGCCCCAGCGTCGGAGCGGCGAGTCCAATCGCCAGGGCCGGGACCGCGCCGAGGAGCCAGGGGGTCTCCTGTCTCAGCGCTCGGTACAGCCGCGAGGGCCGGACGGCTGGAGAGGAGAGCGTCCCCTCGACGACCGCCGGAAGGGCGAGCGCGAGGGCGGCGGCGAGGGCGAAGACCGTCAGCTCGTCCGCCTGGCGGAGGCCGGACTGGATCAGGGGCGTGGCTGCCAGCAGCCCCAGGCAGAGGGGGGCCAGGGCCACGAGGCCGCGGAGCAGCCCACCGAGCCGGCACGCCGCCACCGCGAAGAGCAGCAGGGGGACCGCCATGCCAAGGACGATCAGTCGGGTACGCTCGCTCTGCCAGAGGCCAGGGGCCATGGACGGGCGTTCCAGGTCGGTGCCGGTGGGGAGGCCGAGCTGCCCGAGCTGGCCCACCTGCCCAAGATTGCGGTCGATCTCGCGGCGGAACGCGATCCTGCCCAACTCGGTGCCCAGGATGATCCGCAGGTCGACCGGCATCACGAACCGGCCCGACTGCCGGGCGATGCGCGCCTGCACGACCTCTTCCCGGAGGACCAGGGACGAGGCGGGGAGGAAAGGCTGGCCATCCAGCAGGAGGGGGCGCTGAAGGAGCGCCGCCATCGGCGGCACCTCGTCCGGGTCGGTGGAGACGCCCGCGGGGGCCACGAGCAGCGTTCGCTCCGCACCTTCGGCCAGCGCGGGCAGCCACAGCTCCCCGGGAGGCGTGCTGGCGCGGCGGAGGTGGGAGGCGAAGGCTGCGGCGCGCTCCGGGGACAGGCCCGCGACGGGGCGGAGTGCCAGGCGGACCGTCCGGACGTCGTGGCGGACGATCCAATGGGTGCGCACTTTCATCGTGGCGAGGCGGTTGAGGATGCGTTCGTAGCCGTCCAGGAGGGTCGGCAGGTCCGCGCTGCGCAGGATGGCCCGGTAGGTATTGCCCTCGTCGTCGATCTCGGCGCGGTCCTCCAGCCGGCGCACGGTCCGCTCGCCTCCGCCTCCTCCAGTATCGATCGTGAGGGAGCCGCCGCCGGCCGCGATGCCATACCGGAGCCGGGTGACGAGGCGGGCGAGGCGGTCGGGGCGGCGGTCCCGGCGCCGGATGTCGGCGATCACGAAGCCCTCCCCTTCCGAGGAACGGCTCCAGAAGTCCTCGACCTCCTCTGCTTTCTTCACGCGGGCCTCGATCTCCTGGATGCGCCGGGCCGTCTCTTCGAGGGTGGTCCCCTCGGGCAGGCGCAGGCGCAGGACGAGGCTGCCGGTGTCCGGATAGAGGTCCGCGGGTTTTGGGAGGAGGGACGGGCCGAAGAGGGCGGCGGCCACGTAGGCGAGGGTGGCGGCGAAGAGGACGATGGTGCCGGGGTCACGGAAGCCCTCACCCCCTAACCCCCTCTCCCGGTCCCCCGAGCCCGCCCTCCCCGGGAGAGGGGGGATCAATCCGAATGCAAGTCTCCCCCTCTCCCGGGGCGGGTGTGCTTGGGTGGACCGGGAGAGGGGGCCGGGGGGTGAGGGCACCAGCGCTGCCGCAATCACCGCCCCTACGACCGCCAGCAGGAACGCCCCAGCCGGCTCGGAAAGCAGCGGTCCAAGCTCCTCGCTGGCCAGCGCGACCGTTACCGGCACCGTCACTGCCGCGGCCACCGCGGTAAAGGCCATCGCACGGAAGCTCGCCTTGCCCACGGCCCGCAGCATGGCGGCGGGTACTGCTGCCGAGGCGCCGATTGCCAGGGCGACCAGGGTGGTGACGTTGAGGCCGATCCCGGCGAGCCAGAAGGCGTTCGCGGAGGCGGCCACGGCGGCGGGGAGAGCGAGCCCGAGGGAGAGGGCGCCCCAACGCCCGGCGAGCCGGGCTCCCGATGCCGCAACGGCGGCGGAGGCAAGCAGCAGGGCGAGGGCGAGGCGGACTACCAGCTCGCGCAACGGCTCGGCGTCGCTCCAGCTCAGGGTCCCGCCCGGAATCGCCTCGAGGCGTTTCCTCAGCTCACGGTCCACGGAGAGGGAGGAGGCGCCGTGGGCCCGCCAGACGAAGAGGGCGCGGGCGGGCTCCCCCTGAAAGCGCACCAGGTCGAGCGGCTCCTGCCGGCGCGAGCGGACCGTGGCCAGGGACATCAAGGGCACCGCACCTCCCCCGCGGGAGACAGTCATGCTCCCGACCTCGATCGGAGGCACGACGAGCGGCCAGTCGCGGCCGTTGTGACGTACCTGGCCCAGAGCAAGAGCTCCCAATGAGCGCTCGACCTCGGCGCGGACCGCTTCAGCCTCCTCCCACGGGTCGAGGGCCGAGCCGCGCGTCTCCACCCGGACCTCCTCACGCCGCGTGCCGTACACCTGCACGGCCTGGATGCCCGGGATCGAGCGCAGGGCCTCCGCCGCCTTTTCCGCCCGCCGGTCGCTGGAGCCGGACAGCCAGACGATCGCGAAGAGCTCGCCTTCGGCCTCCGTCGCCGGGGTGATCCAGAGGCTGCCCTTCTGGTGAAGCCTGCGCCGCAGGTCCGCCAGCTCCGACTCCAGCCGGGCCGCCTTGCGCTCGGGATCGGTTCCCGGGGCGAAGCGCACGGTCAGCCGGGCGCCGTCGGTCCGCACCTCGCCCCCGACTTCCTCGACCCGGCCGAGGGAGCGGATGGCGCTCTCGATCTCCTCGACCCACTCGCGGGTCACGGCCGCGGGGTCGGTGGAATCGCCGAGGTTCAGGCCGACCGTCAGCTCCGGGAAGCTCTGCCGCGGCATGTAGTCGAGAGGCAGCCGCGCCAGGGCCACGGCCCCGAGGACCAGGAGGCCGAAGGTCAGGACGAGACGGGCGAGCGGGCGGCCGGACCCCCCACCCGGGGCGCCATGAATGTCGCCCCTACAAGCAAGCCCATTCCCGTCTCGCTTGTAGGGGCGTGATTCATCACGCCCTTCCGGATGGCCTCGCTGTCCTTCCGTGGTCACGCAGACCTCCGAGCTCTTCGGTACAGCACCGGCACCAGGATCAGCGAGGCGAACGTCGAGGTCACCATGCCCCCGATCACCGTGATCGCCAGGGCGCGTTGCAGCTCCACGCCTTCGCCCGGGAGGAGGGCCAAGGGGAGCATGCCCGCGATCGTCGTGGCCGTCGTCATCAGGATCGGCCGGTAGCGCTCCCGGGCCGCGGCACGGATTGCCGCGTCCATCTCCTCTCCACCTCCCACGCGCTCGTGGATGCGGTGCACAAGGACGATCGCGTTGTTCACCACGACCCCGGCGAGCAGGATCAGTCCCAGGAAGGAGAGGATGTTCAAGGTCTGGCTTGTGATTGCGAGCAGGCCGAGCGCTCCCCCGGCGGCGACCGGCACCGTGGCCATGACCACCAGCGGCAGACGGAGCGATTCGTAGAGCGCCGCCACGGTGAGGAAGACCAGGAGCAGGGAGAGCGCCAAGGCCAGGCGGAGCTGGGAGAAGGCCCGGCGCAGCTCCAGCGCCTGGCCTTCGAGGGCAACCGGAAGCCCGGAGAGTAGCGCTTCCGGGTCTCTGGCTTCTCCCTCGAACACCATCCGCTCGGCGGGGCGGCCGTCCAGCCGCTCCAGGACCGCGGGACGGAGGCCGGGATCGAGCCGGGCCAGGGCGCGCAAAGGAACGATGTTGGGGACGCTGACTGGAAGCATCTCCGGATCCTGATCCGAGGACCGCACCAGGACATCGGGCTCGACTCCATCCATCCGGATGCGGCCGGCGGTCTGCTCGCCGAGCCCCAGCCGCACCTGCTCCTCGATCTGGCCGCGGTCCGTGCCCAACGCGGCCAGGCGGGTGGCATCCCAGGTGAGGAGGAGAGCCGGTTGCGGACGGTTGCGGCGCAATGCGACCTCTCTCAAGGAAGTGGTGGCCAGCCGCTCGCGGACTTTGCCGGCGAGGTCCGCGGCGCGCTCCGGGGTCGCCCCGGTCGCGACGATCTCCAGCCGCCGGCCCGCCCGCTCGATCGGCTCGACGAAGGCGCTGGTGCGGGGCTCGACCCAGACTTCCACGTCGGGCAGCCGGGAGAGGGACGCGGCCAGAGCCTTCCGGGCCCGCCTCGCCTCGTCCGCATCGGCGAAGGAGAGGACGACGCGGCCGGTTTCCTCCCGGCGCTCATCTTCCGGGAACTGGGTGGCCATCCCTGCCGCGACCTTCACCACCCGTTCGCCCAGGATCCGAGCGGCTTCCGGCGAGAGGTCCGGGGCCAGGCGGTAGCGCACCACCAGCTCTGTCGAGGCGGCGTCCGGCACCAGCTCGCTGGGGAGGACGGCCAGGGCGAGCACCGCCACCAGGGCCGTGGCCGTCCCGGCGAGGACCGTCAGCCCGGGACGGGCCAGGGCAGCGTCGAGCAGTCCGAGGTAGGCGCGGCGGCCGGGACTCCTCCCGAGGTCTTTTCTTGCTGGAGCGTTGCCGCTTAAAACGGGGGTCACCGTCAACGAGAACAGGAGCGACGCCGCCTGGGAGACCACGATGGCGAAGGCCTGCACCCCGAAGAAGGCGCGGGCGAGCCCCTCCAGGTAGATCAGGGGGAGGAAGACCACGGCCGAGGTGAGGAAGCTCGCGATCACCGGCAGGGCGACTTCCTTCGTGCCGGTGACCGCCGGGGTCGGATCTCCCGAGGCGCGGGCGGTCTCGATGGACTCCAGGACCACGATGGCGCTGTCCACCAGCATGCCGGCGGCGAGCGCCAGGCCGGCGAGGGAGACCACGTCCAGGGAGGCGCCCGCGAGGTGGAAGCCGGCGAAGGAGGTCAGCAACGAGGCCGGCACTACTACCATCATGGCGAAGGTCGGGCGCCAGCGGCCCAGGAGGATCCGCAGCACGGCGGCCCCGAGCACGATGCCGATCAGGGCCGCGAGCCCCAACTCCCTGAGGGCGTCCACGACTTCGCCGCTGCGGTCGGAAACGACCTGGGGCCTGGGGCCGGAGCCAGTCCGCGCGGCCAGCTCTCCGACCCGCTCCCTCACGTTCCGGGCGAGGGCCACGGCGTTCGCCTCCGGCGCCCGGAAGATCCGCACGAGCACCCCCTCCTTGCCGTTCAGGCGGAAGAAGGTGCCGTCCTCCACCTCCTCCAGCCCGACCCCGGCCACGTCTCCGAGATAGCTCTGATCGACTTGGAGGGCGCGCAGGTCGTCCAGGGAGGCGACGTCCTCGCGCACCAGGAGCGGGCGCACGGTAGTCCCGGCCAGGGCGCGCCCAGCGGGGAGGGCGATCCCCATGGAACGCAGGCGTCCGACCAGGTCCGCCGGGGTGAGCCCGCGGGCGGCCAGGGCCGCGGCCCGCGGCCGGACCACGGCGTGAAGCGGGGTCAGGCCGACCGTTTCGATCCGGCCGGCGCCGTCGAGCCGCGCCAGCTCGGGCACCAGGAGCTTGCGGGCGAAGGCGGTGCGCGCCGAACCGGAAGCTCCGCCGAGCACCGCGACCTCCACGATCGGCTCGGCATCCCCGGTCGCCAGCTCGATCGACATCGAGCCTCCCCCGTCCAGGTCCGCGAGCAGGCGCTCGGCCTCGATGCGGAGGCGGTCGGCGTCGGTCTGCCACTCGCTCTCCACCCGGGCGCGGAGGAAGCCGTCGCCAGTCCAGGTGCGGACCGAGGTCACGCCGGCCAGGGCGGCGAGCCGCCGCTCCACGGGCCGGGTCAGGCGGTCGATCACCTCGTCGCGCGCCTGCCCCTCGGCCGGGATCGAGATCTCCAGGCGCGGCCTCTCGAGCTCGGGCAGTAGCGAGACCGGCAGCCGCAGAAGGGAGAAGGCCCCGAGGACCACCAGGGTGATGGCGCCGATCAGCGTCGAGACCGGCCGCTCAATGGCTTGGTGGAGGAAACCGTGACGGATCATCTCGCGGATCATTTGGGCGCGTCCTTCACCTCGACCACCTGGTCGCCGTCCTCCAGCAGGGAGGCGCCGCTCACGACCAGCCGGTCGCCCGGAGTGAGCCCGCGCACGACTTCGATCCTGCCTCCGCCGCGCGCCCCGGTCTCCACGGCCTTCCGGCGGGCCACGAGCCCCTGCCTCCGATCTACGATGAAGACCGCGCTGCCGTCCTCGGACACCACCAGGGCATCCTCGGGCACGGTCAGGGCCTGGGCCCGGAGGTCCAGCTCCACGCGCAGCTCCACCCCTTCGCCCGGAGCCGGAAGCCCTTCGGGATTCGTGACTTCCACGATCAGCGGCACGGTGCCGCCGGCCTCCACCATCGGGCTGACCTCGCGGATCACCCCTTCCCCCGTGTCCGCACCGCTTTCCCCGCTGGAGGCGAAGCGCACCTTGAGGCCCGGATGAAGGCGTCCGCGGTCGGCCGCGGCGGCCCGGCCCTGGACTTTGAGGGAGCCTCCGGCGGCCACGCGGGCGAGGACGGTGCCCGATACCACCTCGGAGTCGGGCGGGATGCGGTTGTCCACGATCAGCCGGCCGCTCACGGGGGAGCGCAGGCTGAGCCGGCCGGCACGCCCCTGTGCGGCCTCGAGCCGGCTGCGGGCGAGGTCGGCTTCCGCCTTGTAGGAGGCCAGCACGGCCGCGGCCTCGACGCCCGAGTCGAAAGCCCGCTGATGCCGGGCCAGCTCCGACGAGGTCAGCTCCACGCGCAGCCGCGCCTCGGCAAGCTCGGCCTCGGAATCGTGGCTGGAGATCCGGGCGAGCACCTCGCCGTCCCGCACTACCGCGCCGGTCGTCAGCCCGCCGGCAAAGCGGCCGGGGTAGTCCAGCCGGCCGGACACCGGGATCGTCACCTCGCCGAAGCCCGAGGGCTGGACCACGCCGAGCAGCGCGAGGGTGGGCTGGAACGGCTCCCACTTCACGACCTCCAGGCGCACGGGCGCTGCCGGCGGCTCGTCGGGCACGTCAGCGGGGGCCGGGGTGCAGGCGGCGAGGGAAAGGAGTGCCATGAGGAGCAGCAGGGGAGGGAGGGGGCCACCGCTCCCGGAGCCCTCACCCCCGACCCCTCTCCCGGTCCCCCGAGCACGCCCTCCCCGGTAGAGGGGCGCCACCGCCCTGCCCAAAAGCAACAGCAAACCAGAGCAAGTCTCCCCCTCTCCCGGGGCGGGCGTGCTCGGGGGACCGGGAGAGGGGGCCGGGGGGTGAGGGCCGAAGGGCCACGGACGGATCTCCGTTCTCATAGGCTTCTCCATCAGGAAATCATCGTCTCCGGCCGCCGGAGCCGGCGCCGGGCATAGAAGTAGAGGAGGACCGTCGCGGCGCCGAGCACCGCAACGCTCACGATCCAGTCGATCAGGGCCTTTTCGCGCGGAAGCAAACTGCCGCGGACCCCGAAATGCCGGTCCGGCACCGGGTTGTGGAAAAACCACCGGTTCAGGGCGATCGTGGTCACGATCGAGGCGAGCCAGACGCCGCCCGCGGTCCTCAGGCGCACTGCCCAGAACAGGGCCAGCGCGCCGAGGAACGCGCTCACCACCAGCACCTGGGTCAGGCAGGAAAGGATCGGGAACCAGCGCTCCTCCTGGAACCAGGTGAGGAGGATCAGCACCCACCCCTGGACGGCCATCAGCGCGCTGACCATGGCTGCCCGGCGCAGGAAATAGCGCTCCACGTTCGGAGCCGACAGCGCGAGGTCGAGGCAGCCGGCGCGGCGCTCCACCTCCACCAGCCCGGCCAGCGCCGGAAGGCCCAGGATCAGCAGGGGAAAGAGGACCACCTGCCGGTAGACGTCCTGGGGCTCTGCCTCCGTGCTGAGCATCATCGCGAGCAGGGTCCAGAGGACCACTACCACATCGGCCGTCGCGAACAGCTTGAGGCGATTGCCCAGCAGGAGCTCCAGCGTCCGCTTCACTTCCCCTCCCCTTCGAAGTGGGCAAGGTCCCTCGGCGCCCCCTTGCGGACCAGGCGGTGGCACTCCCGGTTCGGATCGAGGAACACCGCCTGCGGACGGTGGCGGGTGGTGAAGGCGAAGCCGGCGCTCTCGCCGGTGCCGGCCCGGAGGATCGTCGACTCCGGCCCGAGGTCGGTGTTGAGCACCACCTGGCAGAGCGCCTCGCCCTTGCCCTGGTTGACCATGCGGCCCGTTACCAGCCAGGCATCGCCCGCGCGCCGGAACTCGACGCCCTCCAGCACCGGATAGGGCAGGTCGCCCGCGATGAAGAAGTCCTGGATCAGCCGCTCCACGGTCTGGGGGCTGTGGCGCTCGAACAGCTCGAACAGCTCCTGCGCCGTGCCCGGTCCGGCCTCGTCCCCACGGTCATCTCCACGGGAGAGGAACTCCTCCACCGCGGCGCGCAGGGGCTCGGCGCCCATGCGGCTCTCCAGGGCCGCGACCAGCGCCGGGAAGCGGTAGTTCCAGTAGCCGTAGTAGAGGCCCTCTGCGAGGGCCGGCTTCTGGACCCCCTCCTCGTCGTAGGGGTGCAGGGGGCCGACCACGGCGCCGCTCCTCGCACCGAGGCCGAGCCGTTCCAGGGCCAGGGCCTGGAGGAACTGGCGGAAGAAGATGTTGTGCTCGGGCACGATGCGCCGCCGGTCGGTCAGGCGCACGGAGAGGATCTCCGCCACCAGGTACTCGGGTGTGAGGCCCTTCATCCCGATCAGGTCCGTCTCCTGGAGGAAGACCAGGTTCCCCTTCACGGAGAGGAAGCTGTCCCAGGGGTCGCGGTACCACCGCCCCAGGGACTGCCCCCCGTCCCGGTAGTGGATACCCTGGTGCGGCCACTCGAGCACCACGAGCCGCCCCAGGGAGCCGGCGCCCGGCCACGCCTCGTCGAGCATCCCTGCGCTGCGGGCGAGGAACCCCAGGTGCAGCTCCGCGGCCCGCATGTGGGCGGAGAACACCGCCACGGCCGTTCCATCCACCTCCCCCTGCAGAAGCCGCCCCTCTAGCAGGCGATAGTGGCCGCCCACCACCGCGAGGTCGGAGAGCGGCGTCCGGCAGTGGCTGGCGAGGGCATTGTTGCGAACGATCCCGCCGCAGGTGTCCGCCAGGAAGAGGCCCGGCGGGGTGGAGAGCGACAGCTCCACCTGCGCCCGCGGGAAGACCGTCTCTGCCGTTTCCTTCCAGGCCCCATAGCGGGGGACCGGGACCAGGGAGCCCTGGGAGAGGTCCACGCGGTAGCCCGAGACGGACGGCTGGCGGAAGGAGTATGCGAACGGGAGCCGGTCGCGGCCATAAAGGGCGTCCCGGTGCAGGATGTAGTGGCCGGCGAACGTGCCCGGGCCTTGCGGTACGGCGAAGACGGTCGCGGCCGGCTCGCCCGAGAGGCGGAAGCGCAGCTCCCGGCGGCCGCCCGGCGGGATGGGCGGCTCCAATTGCAGGCCCAGCCGGTCCCACTCTCGGATCAGGGTGACCCGGCCGGTGTCCGCCGTCACCTCGATGCCGAAGCGGGGGTTGAGCTGGAAGGCGAGGGACCCGGCAGGCTCCTCCCCCTGATTGACCATCTCCCCTGTGACCTGAAGGCCCACCGCCTGCCCGGGGCCGATCCGGCCCCCGAGCCGCCAGCGCCCGGGAACGACCCCGGTGGGAGTGATCCCCACCCTCCCCTGGGTCTCGGCGGAGAAGCGGGTTTCCGCCAGCGACTCGTAGCTGAGCCCGCGCCAGGCCAGCAGCCCGAGCAGGGCCGCCGCCGCCAGGAGGCCCGCGGTCAAGGCCAGACGGTCGGCGGCTGCCGGCGCGGGGTCGGGCTTGTAGCGCTCCCGCAGCTTGCCGTAGGTGAGGAGGAAGCCGCGGATGGGGTGGTCCGGCCTCACGCGCATCGGCCGCACGTCCGGCCGGGTACGGCGCAGGTAGACCGCCGCTGCACCGAGGGCCAGGGCGGCCAGGGCGGCGAAAAAGGCGCAGTCCGCGAGGAGCTGCTCCCCGATCACCCGGGCATCGAACCCCGACTCGCTCGACGGGATCGGGAAGGTCCAGCCATAGCCGCTCTCCCGGCCGGACAGCGAATGGACCATGCGCGTGATCGTCCACATGGCCTCGGGGAAGCCCACCCATCTGAGGGGCGAGCCGAAGCGCAGCGCGAAGTGGTGCAGGAGCTGGTTGGCGAGGAGTGGGACCAGGGCGAGGACGATGGCGAGGAGAGGCAGCGCGCTCAGCGCTCCGCCGCCGATCGTGCCGATGCCGAGCCCCAGGGCGGAAGCGGTCAGCGCCAGCGGCACGGTGTGGAGGAGCCAGGGACCGGCGAAGGCCCAGGGGTGGAGGGGGGCGGCCCCGTCCGCAATGGCGATCCCGGCCGCGGCGGCAAAGGGGAGGACGGTGAGCGGCAGGATCATCGCCTGGAGAGCCAGCCAGCGGCGGAGCAGGTAGCCGGCGTTGGAGACCTCGCACAGCGTCACCGTGCTCCAGGCCCCCTCCCCCTGCTCGCGGGTGACGCCGTCCAGGGAGAGGAGGAAGGCAAAGAGCGCGGTCAGCAGCGGCACGAGGTTCGCGACCTCGGAAGCGTAGGTGGAGCCCCCGATCGCGTACGTCAGGGCCGGGAGCCGCAGGTGGATGACCGCGGCAGGGAACGAGCCTGCCAGCACGTAGAGGACCGCGGCCGTCCGGAAGCGGAGCGACCGCGCCTGCGTGCGCACCTCGTGAGAGATGAAGGCCGCGGTCAGCCTCACTCTGGTTCCTCCTCGATCCCCTGCAGCCCGAGGAAGGCGGCATAGGCCTCCTCCAGCCCGACCTCGCGAGGCTGCCCGACCGGGGTTTCGGAATAGACGATCCGCTCCACATCCCCCATCCGGTCGGCCCTGTAGCTCACCTCCAGCGCGCCGGCAGGGAGGGGAACACCGGCAGGCACCCGCCAGAGCCGTCCATCCGCCCGCCGCAGCAGCTCCGTGGGCGAGCCGTCGTAGAGCAGCCGTCCGCGGCCGATCACCGCGAGGCGAGGGCAGGTGGCCTCCACGTCCTCCACGATGTGGGTGGAAAGCAGCACGGCCGTGCTCTCGGAAACCTCGCTGACCAGGGCGCGGAAGCGGATGCGCTCCTCGGGATCGAGCCCCGCCGTGGGCTCGTCCACCACCAGCAGCCGGGGCCCATGGAGGATGGCCTGGGCAATCCCCAGCCGCCGCTGCATGCCGCCCGAGTAGGTGCCCGCCGGCCGGCGGGCCGCATCCGACAGGCCGACCCCCGCGAGCAGCTCCCGCACCCGGCTAATCCCGATGCCAACCCCCCGCAGCCGAGCGCAATGGAGGAGGTACTCCTCGCCGGTCAGATGGGGGAGGGGCCGGTAATCCTGGGGAAGGTAGCCGATCCGCTTGCGGATCGCCCCGCGAAGCCCGGCCCGAGCCGCATCGAGCCCGTCATACACCCGCCGGCCGGAAGTCGGCTCCAGCGCCAGCACCAGGATCGAGAGGAACGTGGTCTTCCCCGCCCCATTGGGACCGAGCAGGCCGAACATGCCGTGGTCGAGGGAGAGAGTCACCCCCGTCAAGGCCTCGGTGCCGTCGGCGTAGGTCTTCGAGAGACCGTCGAGCTCGATCATGGTGTTTTCCTGTGTCCCAGTGTACTACACATGCCATACGGTATACGGAAGCGGCGGGGAAAAGGTTGGAAGGGATGGTGGCTTGGGCTCGAGCGAAGTCCGCTTGGCTTGAAGCCACGATCGCTCGATCCGAAGCCCTGGCGGCGAGACTTCGAGCGGTGGTGGCTTGACACGAAGCCGCCGGGGCTTGGCTTGCAGCCGTCGCTGCTCGATGCGAAGCCACCGCGGCTGGACTTGAAGTCACCGCGGCTTGGCTTGAAGCGATCGTGGCGAGATCCGGAGCCGTGGTCGCTCAGCCTGAAGCGGTCGTCGCTTCGAGGCCGGGGACGAACCGGATGAGGACGGGAAGCATGCGTCCCGAGACGGCAGGAGCTCGCGAAGGGAGCGGAAGGGCGGACGAACGCACGGGAGCCGTCCAACCCGCGGGTGGAACGATTCAACCCGGGGGTTTTATGTTTCAACCGGCCGGTTTGTCCCAAAAACCCGCGGGCCGCAACAAAAAACTCGCGGGTTTTGCATCACAACCCGCCGCTTGAATCATTCAACCCGCGGGTTGGGCGACAGAACCGCCGGGTTTGGCCTTCTGACCGGCGGGTTTTGTGTTCCAACCCGTGGGTTTTCCGGCTCCCCCCGCGGGTCAGGAGGCTCCAGCGGGTTCAGGGACGAGGCCGGCCGTCACGGACGGAGCCCTACCCGCTCTCTCCGTGCTGTCCCTGGGACCGCCGGCATCTTGCCGGCATTCTGAAGACATCGGGCCGAAGGCCCGGCCTTGCAGGCAGGAAATTGTCGGCGTTCCGCCGATTTCTCCGGACAAGCCGGCAGGATGCCAGCGGTCCCAGGAAAAGCGGGCGGCCGGTAGGGAAGAGGGGCGATACTAGACTGTGATTCTTAGAGGAGAGGGTTCCATGCCTGAGCTTCGCCCCGTTACTCTTGCCGATGGCAGCGTCGTCATTTCAGACCAGGAGATCCTGGGAGGAACGCCCGTGTTCGTAGGCACTCGGGTGCCAGTGCAGACGCTGGTCGACTATCTCGAGGGCGGTTACAGTGTGGACGGGTTTCTGGACAACTTCCCCAGCGTCCGCCGCGAGCAGGTCAACGTCTTCCTTGAGCAGGCAACATAGAGCCTCACCCGAGCTGCCGTTCCAGCCACTCCACCTCCCGCCTCCGCCGCCCGTACCCCGTCTCCTCCACCAACCATCGCGCCCGCGCCACGTGCCGTTGCAGACCTTCGCGGTCCCCCCGCTGGCGGCAGAGCCGAGCCCATTCCAGGTGCGCGTCGCACTCGTGCAGGCGCATCGAGCCCCGCTCAGCGATCTCCAGCGCCTCGGTAAGGTCCGTCTCGGCAGCGGGGAGGTCGCCCTGGAGCCGCCGTAAGGCGGCTTGGGCCAGGAGACCACGAGGGAGGTCATCCTCCTGGCCCGCCCGCCGCAAAACCTCCAGGGCATATTCCAGGTGTTCCGCGGCTTGAGTGAAATCCGCTTCCGCCTCCTCACCGAGAGCCGTCATCCGGGGGGCCATCAGGGCTAGGCCGAGATGGGCTCGGCCTAGGATCAGATGGTTGTAGGCTATATCGAGGAGAGACACGTTGTTCTGTTCAGCCCACTCCAGCGTCTGATCCGTCCGCTCCCGTGCCTCCCGGCACGCCTCGCGGAATCGCCGCGCCTCCGGATCCGCAGTGAGGCCGTCCAGAACGGACCCATCCTCTGGCATTCCACGGCTTAGCAGCAGGTCGCAGCGCTGACAGCCTTGAAGCGAGTAGAGCCGGGGGTATTCGGGCTGCCACTCCACCTGAAGGGTCTCAGCTTCGCGAAATGCCTCTTCGCTTCCCTCCCATCGGCCCGCTTGGTGCAGTGCATCGGCCAGCGTCGTGCGGTTGGCTATCCGCGAGAAGGCGTAGTCGCTGCGGTCGGCCAGATCGACGCTTTGCTTCCCGAAGGTCACGGCCCGCGCTACCTCACCCAGAGTTAGAGTCAGCTCGCTGAGATTGCCGGCTCGGGTGGCAGCGTTCTTCCACGCCTCCTGGGCGATACCAGCATCCAGAGCCACCTCCATCGGCTGAACTGCCTCCGCCAGCCGGCCTAGGGCGCGCAGGTGGAACCCGGCAATGCTGACGACGAGCGCTTGAGCCGAGGAGGTGAGGCTGGCCGAGGGCTGGTCCCAGGGACAATCAAAGAAGCCGGAAAGCGCCGACAGATCCGAGCCGACGACACCGATCTTCTTAAGGCTGAAGTACTCGTTGCCCCGCTGGATGCGCCGCCGGTAGATCTCGTCGAACGTCTCCTGTTGCCGCGCCGCCCGGCAGCCGTGGATTACCGCGGTGAAGAGTGGCTCCATGGCCTCCAGCGTATCAGGCAGATCCGGCGCTTCTCCCTGAAGGTGCTCGTAGAGACGCAGGTTCCCCTCCTTCCAGGCTTCCGGCCGTTGCTTCTCAAGCTCCTCCTGGAAGAAGACACGAACCAGGGGATGGGCGTCCAGGGTGCCCGGCTGATGGGGATCGGCGGGCAGGAGGAGGCCGTGCTCCCGGAGGCTCGAGAGCGCCAGTTGCCAAGCTTCCTCGGTGATCGGCTCCGGTCGACTCCACCAACGCTTTTTGGTCATGAGGCCATCGGTCAGCCCCGGAATGGTCGGCTTCGCCCGAAGCGCCGCCAAGGACTTGGGACCAGCCGGACGGTCGAACAGCCCCAGCAGTCGCAGGGTCGCCAACTCCGGCCCCTCTCCCAGCCAGGCAGCGTAGGTGCCGATGACTCGCAAGGCATGGCCGCCTTTGCGCCGGTCGGCTCCGGCGAGGTCCACCTCCTTCCGGCGGCGGACGTCTCCTCCGCAGGCCCGGCTCAGGTAGCCTCCCAGGAGCGTCAGCGTCAGGGCGTGGTTTTTAAACTCCTGTGATGCGTGCAGAAGCTCCGAATCCTTCCCTTTTACCCCGAGCCCGTTCAGCAGCGACGCCCCGGCCTCGGGGGAGAGGGCCTCTAGATCCTCCTGAGGCGCGGTCTTGGGGAACCCATCCAGGTCCGCAATGTGCTCTCGGGTGGTGACCACGCACAGGCCGGGATTGGCCCCGGCCAGCCCCTTGAGCAACGCCGCGAGGCCCGGATCCTTGAGCCGCCCGGCCAGCGGCGAATTGGCTGGATGCTGGAGCGGCTCGACGCCGTCGAGGACAAGCAGAGTCTTCTCCTGGCGCACCAGCGCGGCCAGGCGCAGGCCGCGATCTCGAGTTGCGCCCTTCTTGGGATCGGGATCTCCGAACCAAGCCAGGGCGTGATCGATGAAGCGGTCGGCGGAGGTGACGCGCTCCTCGGTTCCCTGGCTGTAGAAGGACCAGTCCAGGACCCGCCGGGCGCCTCGCCAGCCGTCGGCGGCCATGCGGTCGAGCCAGTGGCTCACCAAGGCGGATTTGCCCATGCCTCCGAAGGCGACGAAGGTGAGGACGTGGAGGCCGGGGTCCTCCCAAGCGGCGTCGAGGCGGGCGAGCTCGGTTTCCCGGCCGATCAGGAGACGGCCGGCGATGGGGAGGCGGCCGAGGTCGAGGCGGGGGGTGTGGTGCCGTGACTTCTCATCGAGGTACCAGGCCAACACGTCCTCGTGCTGCCGCAGTAGGTCTTCGATGTCCTCCCAGCCGAGGATGTCAACAGAGAATAGCCCTGCCTTCTTGTGCTGCTCCGTGAGATCTCGCGCTTCCTGCTGGAGGGTTGCGCTGCGCCGGGCGGTGGTGGCGAAGATGAAGCGCCCCAGGGGAGGTTGGAAGCCCTTGGCCTTCTCCACCTCCTCCAGAAGCTCCTTCAAGAGAGCCTTGTCGGTGACGAAGGTATTCGAGCCGTGCTGCTTGCACTGCACTCCGTTGAGGCCCTTGCCTCCGGCGCGATCCTCTCCGTAGACGTCGACTCCATCCTGGCCCTGGCCGGGACGGCCATGGAGCTTGGCGCCAGGGTCCTTCCAGACGGCGCTGAAGAGGGCTCGGGCAAGATCCTCGAAGTCGTCGTCCCCCTTGGGGGGTGGGATCTCCTTGCGGGGTGCTCCGCTCATGGGAGTCTCCGGGTTGATGTGGTCATGGAGACACTATTGTAGTGTCTGCGCGCTCTTCCCCTGGGACCGCCGGCATCTTGCCGGCATTCCAAGGACATCGGGCCGGAGGCCCGGCCAAAAAGGAAAAGTTGTCGGCGTTCCGCCGATTCCTCCGGACAGTGCCGGCAAGATGCCAGCGGTCCCAGGAAAAAGCGGACCCCCTCCTCGATCCTCCCCCGCTGCGCGGGAGAGGACGCCGCCCGCCGACCCGTGGTGCCTAAGGTCAGTCGAGGTCCCAGAGACGGCTCGTGTCATCCAGGTCGGTCCCTGCGACCGGCACCGGATCGCGTAGCAAAGGTAGGGGCAGGGGCTCGTCCTGTACTTTCCGAAGGCGCTGCTCAGCCAGGTAGAAGCGGAGGCTGTCTTCGAACAGCCGTGTCAGCGGAAGGCGTTGTTCCGTGGCCAGTCGCTTGGCTTCGGCGAGTAGGTCATCCGGGATGTCGATCGTCGTGCGCATGACGGAATCAAGATACACCTCCGACGACGTGGAGGAGCGCAGGAAAACCCCGCCCCCGGTGTTCCACCTCCCGAGAAGGAGGAACCCGATGCGTGCCGTAGCCCTGACCCTCACCGCGATCCTGACGATCGCGTTCTCCCTGCCCGCCGTCGAGCGTCAACCGTCGACCCGCCTGCCCTGGAAGGAGGCCGGACTCACCGAGCGCGAGGCCGCCGCCCATCTCTTGAACCGCTTCGCCTACGGTCCCCGTCCAGGCGAGGTCGAAGCCGTCTTGAAGATGGGGCTCGACCGGTGGCTGGAGCGCCAGCTCGCGGCGGATCTCCCGGACCGGGAGCTCGACCGCCGCCTCGACAGACTGCCGGCCCTGGAGATGTCCGCCTCCGAGATCGCGCGCACCTATCCGCGTCCGGGGATGCTTCGGGCCGAGGCGAGCAGGGCCGGTGTGGTCTCGGAGAACACGGAGGACAAGAAGGAGCGCCGGGGCGCCGTGATGGAGTGGGCGGAGGAGCAGGGCTATGGCTCCCAGCGCGAGCTGGCTGGCCAGCTCATGGCCCAGAAGCTCTGGCGCGCCGTGGAGTCCGAGAACCAGCTCGCCGAGGTCATGACGGACTTCTGGTTCAATCACTTCAACGTCTCGATGACCGACAACCAGAGCCGCGGCCATCTCCTCTCCTACGAGCGGGATGCCATTCGTCCGAAGGCTCTGGGAGAGGTGCGCGATTTGCTGGGGGCTACGGCCAAGCATCCGGCCATGCTTCTCTACCTGGACAACGCCCGGTCCAATGCCCGGCGCGGGCTCAACGAGAACTACGCCCGCGAGCTGCTGGAGCTCCATACCCTGGGGGTGGACGGCGGCTATACCCAGAAGGACGTGGTCGAGGTAGCCCGGGCTTTCACGGGATGGACGGTGCAGGTACGGGAGGGGGACTTCCTCTTCCGCCCTGCCGGTCACGATTCCGGCGCCAAGACCGTGCTCGGCCGCAAGCTGCCGGCCGGCCGTGGTATTCAGGACGGTGAGACCGTTCTCGATCTGTTGGCCGTCCATCCCTCGACGGCGAAGCACCTGGCCACCAAGCTCGCCGTGCGCTTCGTATCCGACAAGCCCTCCCAGGCCCTGGTCGATCGCCTCGCCGCGGTCTACCTGAAGAGTGGGGGACAGGTGAAGCCCGTGCTGAAGTCCGTCGCGGAGTCGCCGGAGTTCTGGAGCTCGGTCGGGGACAAGATCAAATCTCCCTTCGAGCTGGCGGCCTCGGCCATCCGCGGGCTGGACGGGGATGTGAAACAGCCGCGGGAGACCCTGCGCTGGATCGCGGACATGGGCCAGAAGCTCTACGCCTATCAGGCGCCCACCGGCTACCCCGACCGTGCCGAGGCCTGGGTCAGCACTGGCTCGCTGGCAAGCCGCATGAGCTTCGGCCTGGATCTCGCCGCCGGGCGGGTGCGCGGGGTGAGCTTCGATCTGGCCAGGGAGAAGACGCTGCAGGCCTATGCCGAGCGCCTGCTGCCCGGCCGGGATCTGAAGCCGGCGCTCGCCCTGATGGAGCCGAAGGTGAAGGGCGCCGAGCCCGAGCAGATGGTGGGCGTCATCCTGGGCTCGCCGGAGTTTCAGCGGAGGTAAGGACTTAGATCTTCTCGCTCTGTAGGAGCGAAACCCGTCTAGCCTGGGGTTTCAACCCCAGGCGGTGCCCGCGGTTGAACCCAACGGGCCGCCTATGGCGCCCCGGCCTGGGGTTAAAACCCCAGGCTAGACGGGGCCGGCCCCTACAGGGCCGTTGAGTTGGCTAAAGGAGTAACGACCATGTTGACTCGCAGACTCTTCCTGAAATCGGGCGGTGTCGCCCTGTTCGCTCTCGGCGCCGGACCGCAGTTCCTGACCCGCACAGCCTTGGCGGCATCCGGCGGGGTAGGCCGGCGCAAGGTGCTGGTCACGATCTTCCAGCGCGGTGCCATGGATGGCCTCATGGCTGTGACACCGCTGTCCGAGGACTTGCGCGCCCTCCGTCCGCGCCTTGCCATGGGCGCCAAGGACCTGCTCGACCTCGGGGTCGATTTCGGCCTCCACCCGGCCTTCGAGCCGCTGCTTCCTCTCTGGAAGGAGAAGCGGCTGGGGATCGTCCACGCCGTGGGCTCGCCGGACTCGACCCGCTCCCACTTCGATGCCCAGGACTACATGGAGACCGGCACGCCCGGCCGCAAGGGCACGCCCTCGGGCTGGCTCAACCGGGCGGTGGGGCTTCTCGGCCACGAGGGGACCCCGTTCCAGGCGGTCTCGATGACCTCGGCCCTGCCGCGTTCTCTTTACGGAGACGCGCCGGCCCTCGCGGTCACGGACCTCGCGGACTTCCGGGCTCCCTCTGCCGGACAGAGCTTCGAGGCTCTCTACAAGGAGACCTCCCAGAAGGTCCTCCGCGACACCGCGGGCGACACCTTCCAGGCCATGGCGATGCTCACGCCCGAGAAGGTCGCCCGCTACCGTCCGGCGAACGGTGCCGAGTACCCCACGAGCCCGCTCGGGCAGGCCCTGCGGCAGATCGCGCTCCTCATCAAGAGCGATGTGGGGCTGGAAGTCGCCTTCGCGGAGTCCGGCGGCTGGGACACGCACGTTCAGCAGGGGACGGTCAACGGCAGCTTCGCGCGGCAGGCGAGGGACCTCGCCCAGTCGATCCACGCTTTCTGGACCGACCTCGGCCCGTCCTGGCAGGACGGCGTCCTCCTGAGCACCATGACCGAGTTCGGCCGCACCGTCCGCGAGAACGGCTCGGGCGGTACGGACCACGGCCACGGTTCCTGCCTGTTCGTGCTGGGCAACCAGGTCCAGGGAGGAAGAGTCCACGGCGCCTTCCCGGGGCTCGACGCACTCTACGAGGGCCGCGACTTGCCGGTGACCACGGACTTCCGCGCCGTTTTCTGCGAGCTGGCAGGCAGGCATTTGGGGATCAAGGAGGATGGCAAGCTCTTCCCGGGTTGGACCGGCAAGCGGCTGCCGCTGCTCAGGGCTTAGAGCCCGGAACCCTCACCCCCGTCCCCTCTCCCACCCGCACTCACACCCACCCGGGCGAGGGGCGCCCCCTCCCAAAAGCTCTCTGGTCCGGTTTTCCATCCGGTTCCCCCTCTCCCGGGCGGGTGTGAGTGCGTGTGGGAGAGGGGGCTAGGGGGTGAGGGTCCCTCCGGGATCGTTTTCGGCTCTTGCTGTGTCTAAGGAGATACGGGGTCCCAAGACCGGGACCGCGTTCAGGGGAGATCCTCCATGTCCCGAGCCGTCACGCTCCTTGGCCTGCTCGTTCTCGCTCTCGTAGGCTTTACCGGTTTCGCGGTGGATGCGGCGGCTCCGGCCTCGTTCCGGTTCGCGAAGGAATCTGCCGGCCAGCCGGCGGCGGAGGCGTCCGCTCCGATCCGCCTCACCGCCTCCGACGGCACCGGCCTCACCCTCGTGGCCCTGGAGGCGAACGGCGTCCTCGAGCCGCCTCTCGCCTTCACCCAGCTGCACCTGACGTTCGAGAACCCCCGCGACCAGGTGATCGAGGGCCGCTTCCAGATCTCCCTGCCGCCCGGGGCGGCCCTCTCCCGCTTTGCCATGAAGATCGGCGACGCCTGGCAGGAGGGCGAGGTGGTGGAGACCCAGCGCGCCCGCGTGGTCTATGAGGAGTTCCTCCACCGCAAGCAGGACCCGGCGCTGCTCGAACAGGAGGCCGGCAACGAGTTCTCGGCCCGCATCTTCCCGATCCCGGCCCGCGGGCGCAAGGAGCTGATCGTCTCGTACTCCCACGCGCTCACCCGGGCGGACGAGCCCTACGTCCTCCCACTCCTCGGACTTTCGGACGTCGGCCGGCTCGACGTGCGCGTGCTCCTCGGCGAGCGTCCGGCCTCTGGAGCGGCGGCCAGCAACCTCGGGGGTGAGGTCAGCGAGCGGCGCATGGTCGAGCTGCACAAGCGGGACTGGACTCCCGACCGCGACCTCCGGATCAGCCAGGATCAGGTCGGGAGCCGGTCGGGTCTGCGCCACGGCAACCTCGCGGTCGTGCGGGTTGCGGCCCCGGTCGAGGCCGTGCCGCAGGAGATCGGCGGCCTCTATGTGCTCGTCGATTCGAGTGCCTCCCGTGCCCTGGGCTACGCCGCCCAGGTGCGCCGGCTCGGCGAGCTGATCGGCGGCCTGCGTGACGGGGCTGGCCGCTCGATACCGGTAGGCGTCGCCGCCTTCGACCAGGAGGTCGTGCCGGTCTTCGAGGGCACGGCAGGTGGGTTCGGCCCGGCGGAGGTGCGGCGTCTCGGTGACCGGCGGCCGCTGGGCGCGTCCGACCTCAACCAGGCGCTCACCTGGCTCGGCGAGCGGCTGTCCAAGAGCGGCGGCAAGCATCCCCGGGTCCTGCTGATCACCGACGGCGTGGCCACGGCCGGCGAGACCGAGACGCGGGCGCTCAAGGCGTCGGTGCGTGCCCTGGGAGTCCACGGTGTCGAGCGCCTGGACGTGCTGGCCTTCGGGGGCCTGCGCGACGAGGCGGTGTTGCGCGAGCTGACCACCGGCAACCTGCCGCACGATGGCCAGCGCCTCGACGGCGCGGCGCCCCTCTCCGAGGTCGCCCGCCGGCTGACCCTCGCCTGCCGCTCCGGGATCCCGGTGGCGGTCGAGGGCGCGGCCTGGGTCTGGCCCGAGGCCCTCGACGGCGTCCAGCCTGGCGACGAGGCCCTGGTCTATGCCGACCTGCCGGCGGGCAGGCCTCTGCGGCTCACCCTGGGGGGCCGGCCGGCGGCGCTCGGCGAGCCGGTAACCACCGAGCGGCACCTGCTCGAACGCGCCTGGGCCCAGGCGCGCATCGAGCGCCTGCTCCATCTGCGGGAAACCGGCCTTGGCAATGACCCCGACACCCGCCGGGCGCTCGCGCTCCAGGTCGTCGAGGTGAGCGTCAAGCACCGGGTGCTGAGCCCGTTCACCTCCATGCTGGTGCTCGAAACCGAGTATGACTACGCGCGCTTCGGGCTCGACCGGCGCGCCCTCGCCGACATCCTGACCGTCGGCGCGGGAGGGCTGGACGTGCTCGCCCGCACGGGGGCTCTCCCGCGTGCAGGCGTCGTGGCCGCGGCCCCGAAACCGGCGGAGTCCGGCGCCTTCGACGATTTCGACGAGGCCGAGGAGCCCGGGCCGGAGGGATTTCAGGAGGTTGTGGAAGGAGGCGTCCAAGGATCCGTCGTCGGAGGCGTTGCAGGGGGAGTGCCCGGCGGTGTGGTGGGGGGAGTGCCCGTCTCCGTGCCGGAGAGCCAGCCTCTGATAGCCGGCGACGAGCCTCTCCGGGTCGGCGGCGAGGAGCAAGGTGTGGAGGATGTGATCATCGTCGCCCAGGAGGCGCCCCGGCCCGGTCGTCGTGAGGAGGCGAAGGAGAAGCGGGTCGCGCCCTACTCCGGCCGCTTTGCCGAGGTGAAGGATCTCCTGGACGCCGGCCGGACCGCGGCGGCGCGCTCCCTGGCCGAGTCCTGGAGCGCCGAGGCGCCCGGCGACGTTCTGGCCCTGATCGCCCTGGGCGAAGCCTGTGAGGCGGCGGGGGAGACCGCCGCGGCTGCGCGGGCCTACGGCTCCCTCATCGACCTCTTCCCGCGCCGCGTCGACTTGCGCCGGCTGGCGGGTGAGCGCCTCGAGCGGCTGGGAGAGGCAGGGCTTGGGCTGGCGATCGACACATACGAAAAGGCCGTCCTGGAGCGGCCGGACCACCCTTCAGGCCACCGCCTCCTGGCCTGGGCCCTGCTGCGTGCCGGCCGTTTCGAGGAGGCGTTCGCGGCGCTCGAGGCGGGGCTTGGCAGGAGCTATCCGGGCGGGCGCTTCGCCGGCGCCGACCGGGTGCTGCGGGAGGATCTGGGCCTCATCGCCGCCGCCCTGCTGCATGCCGAGCCGGCCCGGCGCGAGGAGGTGCTCGGCCGCCTTGAAGCCCACGGCGCCCGGCTGGAAAGCTCGCCCTCGCTGCGCTTCGTCCTGACCTGGGAGACCGACGCCAACGATGTCGACCTCCACGTGCATGACCGCAAGGGCGGGCACGCCTACTACAGCCAGAAGTCGTTGCCCTCGGGCGGAGAGCTGTACGCGGACGTGACCACGGGCTACGGCCCGGAGTGCTTCACGGTGTACGGATCGGCGGCCCGGAGCGCCGCGCCCTACAAGCTGCAGGTGCACTACTACTCCCGCGGCCCGATGGGCTACGGCATGGGCACCGTGCAGGTCGTCACCCACGACGGCGAAGGGGGGCTCGCGGTCGAGCCCCGGCCGTTCGTGGTGATGACCGACGGCGCCATGGTGGAAATCGGGTCGGTCAAGGAAGGGACGCCGACCCGCGTCTCCCGGCGATAATCGCGGCGCTAGCCTCGCTCGGCAGGCGCCGCCGCGGCCACCACGAAGGGAGTGGTGGCCGTGCCGGCCTTGCCGGCGGCGTCGGTGACCGTAACCCGCAGCAGGTACTCGCCCGGCTGGAGAGTGGGCGGACGGAAGGTCATCTCCAGGCGATCAGCACCGGCCTCACCCGCAGCGCGGCTCACCAGGGATAGATCGCCGGCCTGCAGCTCCCGGCCGTCCGCGGTCAGCACCTGGGAGCGGACCTGGAGATCCCCCTCGTCCGCCAGGTTGTAGCCGAGCAGGGCGAAGCGGGACTCCCCGGTTCCCAGGATCGGCATGGCAGCCGGCAGGAAGGGCTTGTCTCCCATGCGGAAGGGCATCGGCAGCTCCCGGCGTCCGGGCCGCTGCGCCTCGCGGGCCACCAGCCACTCTCCCTTGGCCTCGGGGAAGAACGGCGGCAGCAGCACCGGACCGGCACCGGCGAACGCCGGCACTTCCAGCGGCACCACCCGCAGGCCATGGAAGCCGGTGCGGCCGTTGCGCACCAGCACCCGCGCCTTGTAGCTGCCGGGCGGCAGCTCCAGGTGGCCGTAGAACTTGAGCCCGGCCTGCAGCAGCTTCGCCTCCACCTTGAACATGTCCAGCGTGAGCGTCTGGGCGATGTAGTCGCTCACGTGGCCCTTGGCATCCACGGCGTAGACGTAGATCTCGGCCGGAAGGTCGTTCCCCTGATGGAGGTGGAGCAGCGACGGCCCGTCGATCTCGACCACGACCGGCACGTCCGCGGTCCCACTTCCTCCAGGTATGGCGGCGGTCATCACCGAGGCCCGCACCTGCCCGCCCTCCTCGCCGGCCAGCACCTGGCCCGCGGTCAGCAGCATCCTCTCCATGCGGGTGCGCTGGGCGAAGGGTTTGGGCGCGAAGTACCCGGGGCGGTGCACCACGCGGGCGCCCCGGGGCAGGCCCCGCAGGTCCACCTTGAGCGTATGGTAGGCGCCGTCCGGCGGCGTCTCGGGCTGGATGGTGAGCACGTAGGTGACGCCCGTCCGCTCCAGCATCTTGCCCATGGCCGCGGACAGGTCGTTGAAGTTCTCGTAAAGGTCTCCGCCGGTGTCTCGGGCCATCTGGAACAGGCTTTCGCGGCCCCCCTTGCGCTCGTAGCCGAGCGCGCCAGCGCTCCCCGACGTGCCCCGCAGGCCGCCGATGTCCACCGCCTGTACCGTGCAGTCGGCGCGGCGCAGCTCCTCCAGCATGCCCTCGACGTCGTTCATCGCATCGGCGCTGCCGAACCTCTGCTGCGAGTCGACCTTCCAGACCTCCCCCTTGTCCCGGGCTTCCTGCATCTCCTTGTCCAAAGCCTCGCTCGTGTTCCCCAGGAGGAGCGAGCTGTCGTACCCCTCGGAGAGGTAGACCACGTGCTTGCGGCCGTTGACGCTGCGCATCAACCGGGCGAGGTCGGTGAACGAGCGGGTGAGGGCCGTGATCTTGTCCTTCTGCACCTCCGTGTTGGCGCTCTCGGAGGCGCGCATGGCCTGCTCGAACTGCCGCAGCATCTCCTCGTCGCCAAACTGCTTCATGCCTGTGCGGCTTTCCTCGCTGCCGGAACCCTCCGTTTCCCGGGTGGTGTTCGCGGCGATCTCCCGGCGCATGTCGTCGACGACGATCCGCAGCGGGTCCACGGTGGCGCGGTCCATCAGCTCGGGGAGGCCCAGCGAGTCGATGGCCGATTCGATCTGGTTGCGGTCCGAGGTGAACCCGAGGACCAGCTCGGTGCCGCGCGAGCCCGCGTAGGTCGCGACCGCCGCCAGGTCGGACCCGTGCAGCTCGGACAGCAGATCCTTGGCCGCCGCGCGCGCCTGTACGATGGCCTTGGGCTCCGAAAAGGCGAGGTCGAAGAGCAGCAGGAAGTGCCGCCGCGCCGGCACGGGCACCTCCTGCGCCTTGTCGTCGGGGATGGCAAAGAGGTCCACCGCCTCGAAGCCGGTGATGAGCTGCTTGCCCTTGTCCTGGTAGACGGCGAAGTTGTCGGCTTTCAGGTCGCGCACCGGCTTGCCGTCGAGCAGCACCTGGACGGGGATCTCGACGACGTTGACCTCGGTCACATCGGAATAGGTGGGCGTTTGGGCGGAAAGACGGGCGGCGAGCGGTGCAAGCGCAAACAGCAGGCCGGTCAAAGATAACAAAAACCTTTTCATCTCAGCTCCTCTCGCCCGGGCCGGCCGCCGCCACCATGAAGGAGGTGGTAGACGTGCCCGCTTTTCCGGCGGCGTCGGTGATCGTGATCCGCAACAGGTATTCGCCCGGCGGCAGTGTGGGAGGACGGAAAGTCAATTCCAGGCGGTCAGCGCCGGCCTCACCTGTAGCGCGGCTCACCAGGGACAGGTCTCCGGCCTGGACTTCCCGGCCGTCGGCGGTCAGCACCTGGGAGCGGACCTGGAGGTCGCCCTCGTCCGCCAGGTTGTAGCCGAGCAGGGCGAAGCGGGCCTCCCCGGTTCCCAGGATCGGTGTGGCCGCCGGCAGGAAGGGCTTGTCTCCCATGCGGAAGGGCATGGGCAGCTCCCGGCGTCCGGGCCGCTGCGCCTCTCGCGCCACCAGCCACTCTCCCTTGGCCTCGGGGAAGAACGGCGGCAGCAGCACCGGACCGGCACCGGCGAACGCCGGCACCTCGATCGGAACCACCCGCATGCCATGCGCGCCGGTACGGCCGTTGCGCACCAGCACCCGGGCCTTGTAGCTCCCCGGGGGCAGCTCCAGGTGGCCGTAGAACTTGAGGCCGGCCTGCAGCAGCCGGGTTTCGACCTTGGGCAGGTCCAGGGAAAGCGTCTGGGCGAAGTAGTCGCGCACCTGGCCCTTGTCGTCCATGGCATAGACATAGATCTCGGCTGGCAGGTCGGTTCCCTCGTGCAGGTGGAGCAGGGACGGGCCATCGATCGCGATGATCACCGGCACGTCCGCACTGCTCTCCGGGTCCGCCGGCGAGCGGGGGAGCGGCACCGCCAGGACCGAGGCCTGCACCTGCCCGCCCTCCTCTCCGATCAGGACCTGGCCCGCGGTGAGGATCATCTTCTCCAACCGGCTGCGTTGAGCGAAGGGCCGCGGCGCGTAGTAGCCGGGACGGTGGTTCACCCGGGCTCCCCGCGGCCCGCCCTTGAGCTCCACCCTCAGGGGATGGTAGGCGCCGTTCGGCTGCACCTCGGGCTGGATCGTGAGCACATAGGTGACGCCCGTCCGCTCCAGCATCTTGCCCATGGCCGCGGACAGGTCGTTGAAGTTCTCGTAGAGGTCGCCGCCGGTGTCGTGGGCGAGTTGGAAGAGGCTGTCGCGGCCCCCCTTCTGTTCGAAAGCATCCCCGCCGGCAGGCCCTCCCGGGCTCCCCCCGGAGCGCAAGCCGCCGATGTCCACCGACTGCACGATGCAATCGGCGCGGCGCAGCTCCTGCAGCATGCCCTCGACGTCGTTGGCCGCGCCGGTGTCGCCATACCGCTTGTCGGCGCTCACCTCCCAGACCTCCCCCTTCTCCGCGGCCTCCTGCATCTTCCCCTGGTCCGACCGGTCCGTGGTGCCCGCCAGGAGGGAGCTGTCATACCCCTCCGAGAGGTAGACCACGTACTTGCGGCCCTGGACGGTGCGCATGAGCCGGGCGAGGTCGGTGAAGGAGCGGGCCAGGGCGGTGATCCTGTCCTTCTGCACCTCCTGGTTGGCCAGATCGGCCTCGCGGGTCAAGGCCTCCAGACGGTCGAGCACCCTGCCGGTGAGCGCTGCCCGCATCTCGGCCTGCGCCTCCGCGCGCCGCCCGCTCGCGGACCCTCCATTCTCGTTCGTCACCCTGCCGCCCCCTTCCTGGTCCAGGGTCTGCCGGGCGCGGATGTCGGCCGTCATCGTGTCGGCCACGATCTTGAGCGGATCGCCGGAGCGGTCGACCAGCTCGGGAAGGCCGAGGGTGTCGATGGCGGCGCGGGCCTGCTCCCGGTCAGGGGTGAAGCCGAGGACGAGCTCGGAGCCGGTGGAGGCCGCGTAGGTAGAGACCGCCACCATGTCGGCCGGGTGCAGCTCGCCGAGCAGGCCCTTGGCCGCCTCCCGTGCCTGGAGGACCGACTTGGGCTCCGAGAAGGAGAGGTCGAAGAGCAGGAGGAAGTAGCGCCGGGCCGCGGCCGGGACCTCGTCGGCCTTCTCGCCAGGCAGGGTCATGAGGTCGACCACGTCGAAGCCGGTGACCTCCTGCCTCTGCTTGCCGCGGTAGACGGCGAAGTCGGCGGCGGTCAGGCCGCGGACCGGCTTGCCGGCGGCGATCACCTGGACAGGGATCTCGACCGCGTTGACCTCTGTGGTATCAGCAAACTGTGGGGAAAACTTCGGGTCCTGGGCGGCCAGGGACAGGGCCAGGCAGAGCCCGGCGGTCAGAAAGACGGCAGATTTCCAAGCGGCAGTCATGATCTCCCCTTCCCGCGGCTCGCCGCGGCGGTCATGCCCTCCGCCTGGTGCTCCTCTCCGAAAAAAGAAAGATCAATTCACCACGAACGGAGCGCTGCTGGTGCGCTCCCCACCTTCACCGCTCACGGTCACGCGCAGCAAGTACTCGCCCGGGGCGAGCGCGGGAGTGCGGAAAGCGGCGCGCAGGCGCTGGGCGCCGTCCCCGGCGCCGCTTTCCCGTCCAAGTACCCGCAGCCCGCCGGATGCGACCTCGCGGCCATCCGGCGTCGTCACCTGGGTACGGATCTTCAGGTCTCCCGCCAGATGGTAGCTCACCAGGGCCACCGCTGTCTCTTCTCCCTGCTGCAGCTCCGGCTGGGGATCGGGCAGCCAGGCAATATCGCCAACATTGCCCTGGGTGAAGGGGAACGGCACCTCCTCGCCACCGGACGACTGGCGGGTGACCACGCCATGGCCCGGCCGCTCCGGGAACATCGGCGGCAGCAGGACCGGCTGGCCCGCACCCATCTCGGGGATCTCCACCCGGGCGGTGCGCAGGCCGTAGGCGCCGGTGCGGCCATTGAGGGCAAGGACGCGCAGGGAGAAGCGGCCGGGCGGCAGCTCCAGGTGGCCGAGGAAGCGCAGGCCCCCCTGGCGCAGCTCGGTCTCGACCTTCGCCAGCTCCAGGACCAGCGCCTGGGCCAGATAGTCGCGCACGCCGCCGTTCTCGTCCAGGGCGTAGATGTAGATCTCGGCGAGCAGCTCGCCGGGGCCGTTGCCGGCAAGGAGGGCGGGGCCGTCGGCCTCGATCAGCACGGGGACGTAAGCCAGTCCCCCCTCCATACGGCCTTCCTTGGGGAACGGGGTCGCGAGCACCGAGGTCGGGACGGAGCCGGGCTCGTCGCCGCTCAGCAGCCGGGCGCCGGTGGTCAGGGCGCGGTCGAGCTTGCCGCGCTCGGCGAAGTGGCGGGGCGAGTAATAGCCGGGGCGGTGGACCACGCGGGCGCCGCGGGGCGCCTTGCCCTTGCGCAGCTCCACGCGCAACGGGTGGTACGAGCCATCCGCCTTCAAGTCCTCGGGCTGGATGGTGAGCACGTAGGTGACGCCGGAGCGCTCCAGCATCTTGCCCACGGCGGCGGACAGGTCGTTGAAGTTCTCGTAGGCCTCGCCGCCAGTGTCGCGGGCGATCTGGAAGAGGCTGTCCCGGCCGCTCTGCTTTTCCCCTGGCTCCCCGGAGCGCAGGCCGGCCACGTCCACCGTATGGACGCGGCAGTCGGATCTCCGCAGCTCCTCCAGCATGCGCTCGAGGTCGCCGAGGGCCTCGGTGCTGCCGAAGCGCTCCTCCGAATCGACGCGCCAGACCGCGCCCACCTCGGACCCTTCCACGTACATGCGGTCCCGCTCGTCCTTGTCCTGGGTGCCCTGGACCACGGAGTTGTCGAAGCCCTCGGAGAAGAGGAGGACCTCCTTGCGGCCGGAGATGCCCCGCATGAGCCGGGCGATCTCGGAGAACGAATCGGACAGGGAATCGAGGGCCGCCTTCTGGGCCTGGCGCCCGGCTTCCTCCGAGCTCTTCTGCGCGTTGTACAGCGGGTCCATCAGTCCTGAGAAGTGGTTCGAGGTCTTCAGGGAGCTTTGGCCGGGAGTCGTCGATGGTGGTCTGGGCGGGTTCCTGAGCTTCTGGTTCGGGTTGGGGCCGTTCCCGCCGACCCCTCCGGTTTCGCCGAAGCTGTTGTCGTGCTCGACCACGAGGATCTTGAGCGGATCGGCGGCGCGGTCGATCAGGTCCGGCAGGCCGAGGCTGTGCAGGGCGGCGACGATCTGACCGCGGTCGGAGGTGAAGCCGAGCACCATGTCGACGCCGGTGCGGCGGTAGGTGGCGACCGCCACAAGGTCGGACGGATGGAGGAGGGGGAGCATGCCGATGGCGGCCTCACGCCCATCGGAGATGCCGTTGGGATCGGAGAACGCCAGGTCGAAAACCATGAGGAACCAGCGCCGGGCCGCGCCGGGGACCTCGGCATCGGCGGGCAGCGTCTGGAGGTCCACGGAATCGAAACCGACGACCGGGCGCTGCCGCCGTCCCTCGTAGACCACGAAGTCGGCGGCGGCGAGCCCGCGCACGGCCTGGCCGTCCGCGACCACCTGCACCGGGATCTGGACGGCGGTGACGTCCGTGGTGCCCGAGAACTGGCCGGAAGCCGGCGCGATGCCGGCAAAGGCCAGCGCAAGGATCAGGATCAGCGGGCAGAACGCTCTCATGGCTCCCCCTTTCGGCGGATCGGCTCAGGCTTCTACTTTACTCCTTGAGGGACCACTTGACCCAATCAGGAAGTCTTAATTAAGCTCAAGCGGGAGGTGATGCATGAAGAAGTACTTGCTCGGTATTTTCGTCCCATTCATCCTCGTGGCCGCTGCTTCGGCTCAGGCGCCGCAGGTGGTGACCAGCTCCGAGGTCAGCGTAGCCGGTGAAGTCGAAGTCGTCGAGAACCTGGATGCCATCCCGCTCTATCGGCTGACCGTGAACCTCGATCCCCGGCGGCATTCAGTCGGGACGAACGTGGAGTACGAGATCCTCACTGCGCCGGGCATTGGTGCCGGAGGAGGGATGTTCACGATCCGGCCCGAGATGTTGAGCGCCGATGGCCGCTCGATTTCGGTGCTCACCGGATTTGGCGGCTTGGAACTGGGCGCCGCTTCGCGGGTCGTCATCAAGCTCGTGGACTTGGAGTCAGGGGCTTCCCCGGGGAACCCGAAGCGCGTGATTGGCGCCAGCGGCATCGTCGATACCTGCACGAGCTACTGCGACCGTTGTGCCGACAAAGCGACAGCCCTCTGTGACCAGGGAGTGACGACCTACGAGTGCGGCTGCGACGGTGAAAGCCGGAGCTGCAAGTTCACCTGCTACAGGAAGGTATAGGCCTCAGGGGCGGGAGGGCGGCCAACGGGGCGCCGGGCAGGCCTGATCGGCGGAAGTCAGATGCTTTAGGCGCAATAGCGGCCAATCAGGCCCTGGGGCGACGGATCAGGCTCAAGCTGGATGCATGCGGCGGAAACCATGGCAGATGGGCGCTTTGGCGACGCTTCAGGCTTTCCGCGCGCCGATCTCTTCCTGAACGATGCCCCGGACCAGATCAGACAGCTCCTCGCGGGTCGACGGCAGGGCCGCTTTCTTGCCAGCCTTTTTCCGCACGTCCGGCCTCATCCAATCGGTCAAATGGTGGCGGACAGGCCAGTCGGGAAAGGCGAGCTCCAGGAACTCCATGGGATGGACCTGGAGGATGCGGGCGATCGCGACGAGGTGGTGAACCCGGATTTCGATCCGGCCGTCGAGCATCCGCAGCAGCGACCCGTGCCCGAGGCCGAGATCGTCTTCCAAGTCGCGGTTGGACCGGCGGCAGGCCGCCACCGCCTCGCGCAGCACGGCGCGAAGCTCGCTGAGATCGTCCTGAGGCATGGCTGTCAGCCTAGCACGGGCGCCGTGGGGACGGGGCCCTACCGCTGCACCACCTCGAACGGCAGCGAGCTGAGCTCCTTCAGGCCGGTCGAGGGGTTGGTGACCGCGATCTGCAGCACGTAGTCGCCTGCCACGAGCCCCGTGGGCTCGAAGGTGGCGAGCAGCTTGTCCACTCCGGGAATGCCGGTCGCGGTGCGCTCCACCTGGGCGATCCGGCCTCCGGGCAGGGCCTTGCCGTCCGCCCCCGTGACCTGGGCGTCGACCGCCAGATCCCCGGGAGACAGGTTGTAGGCGACCAGGCAGAGGCGGGCCTGGCCCTCGGACTTCAGCATCGGCTTCGCCGACGGCACGTACGGCTCGCCGTTCACCGTGAAGGGATAGACCACCGACTGCTGGCCCGTCACCTCGGCGCTCCTCGGCACCATGACCCAGCTCCGCTGCTCCTCCATGAAGAACGGCGGCAGCAGCACCGGATCGTCGGCGGTGTAGGCGGGCACCTGCACCGGCACCATGCTCACCACCGTGCGCCCGGTATCGGCGTTGCGCACCAGCACCCGCACCTTGTAGTCGCCCGGCGGCAGGTCGAAGTGGCCGTAGTACTTGATGCCGCCCGCCTGCAGCCCCTCCCGGCCGCGGCCGATCTCCAGCGACACCACCTCGGAGAAGTAGTCGATCATCGTCCCCAGGTTGTCGTTGACGTAGCCGTAGAACTCGACCTTCAGCCGGCCGGCGCCGTGGCCGTCCAGGAGCTTGCGCCCCGGCACCTCGATGATCACCGGTACGTAGGACATCTTCTCGCTGGAGCGGAAGGGCGCCACCAGGAGGTTCATGTCCAGGTCCCGCTTCGGCGCCGCATTCACGATGCCGTTCGAGGCGAGCAGGCTCTTCTCCAGCGGGTCGAGCTCCTTGAACGGCCGCGGCTCGTAATAGCCCACCCGGTGCGAGAGGCGGGCCCCGGAGGGCAGCTTCGCCTTGACGCGCAGCCTGTGGTACGAGCCGTCGAGCTTGAGGTCCGAGCGCTCGAAGGTCAACAGATAGGTGACGCTGGTGCGCTCCAGCACGCTCTGGAGCTGGCTGCCCAGGTTGTTGGTGTCCTTGAACAGCTGGCCGCCGGTCTCGTTGGCGATGTAGAAGAGCGCCTCCTGGCCGCCGGTGCGGGGCCGTCCGCCGGCCGATTCGGAGGTGGTCCTCAGGCCGCCGATGTCCACCGCCTGGATCACGCAGTCGGCGCGCTTGAACTCCTCCAGCATCCGCTTGACGTCGCCCTGCAGCTCGGTGTTGCCATAGCGCGTGTCGCTGTCGCTCATCCAGATCCGGCCGCGCATGGCGTTGATCTCGTCTTCCACGGCCCCTTCGCCGGTCGTGTCGCTGCGGCCCATCAGGAGCTTGCTGTCGAAGCCCTCCGAGAAGAGCACGACGTGCTTGCGGCCGCTGACGGAGTTGAGGGTCTTCGCCATGCCGCCCAGGGCCTTCGTGAAGGTGGTGATGCGGCTGCGCTCGAAGGAGCGCTCGTCGCGGTCGGCGACGCTGGCGATGCCCGACCAGTATTCGATCTGTTCCTCCTGGGCCCGGAAGTCCGGCCCCGTGCCCGAGCCCGTGGCCATGTCGAGCTGAGCCGAGATCGGGGGCTCGACCATGAACCGCAGCGGGTCCTGCTTGAACCCGTCGTTGTACCCGCGCTTCATGCCCAGCGTGTCGATCGCCCGGGCGAGCTGCGCCCGGTCCGGGGTGAAGGTGACCACCAGCTGCGGCCCGTGCTCGACGGAGTAGGTCGCCACCGCCGCCAGGTCGCTCGCATGCAGCCCGTTGAGCAGGAAGTCGCGCGCCGCCATCCGCGCCTTGAGGGTGGCCGCGGGCGAGGAGAAGGAGAAGTCGAAGAGCAGCAGGAAATGGCGCCGCGCGTACGGAACCTCGTCCTGAACCGGCTCCGGCGGGGCGGCTGCCCCGCCGTCCGCGTCCTCCCGCGTCCGCAGGTCCACCACCTCGAACCCGCTGACCTTCTGCCTCTGGCCGGCGTCGAAGACCTCGAAGTCCTCCGCGCTCAGCCCGCGCACGGGCTTGCCGTCGCGGCCCACCACGTTGACCGGCACCTCGACCGCCACCACCTGGGAGGTTTCCTCGAACGTCTGCTCCGCGACCTGCGCGTATGCGGCCGGGACGCACACCGCCAGCAGGAGCGGGAGGAGGAAGGATCTCGGGATACGTCGGACCGGAATCATCACAGCCTCCTAGGAGTCAGACCCGCCCCGATACAGCTCGGATTCGGGGAAGAAGGAGAACCAGCCAAACCAAAATGCTTGGTGGCCCGGAATTCTTTCCAACGGAGCGAACGCCTCCGGACCAGACGGCGAGAGCGAATCCTCGCCCGCGGTCCACCGGACCCCCGTCCCGTCCACCAGCTCGTCCGGACGGGAGCCGGGAGCGAACGTGCGCCCGCCGCTCCGGTACGCGCGCACGGCGCCGCTCTGTGAGTCCCCCACGATGACCAGAGGGTTCTCTCCCAGGCGGTCGTTGACCACCTTCTCGCGCAGGACCAGATCCACGGGGTAAGCCTTCGCCAGGTTGCGCAGGCGCACGGCGAAGATCTCCGCGCCGGGCTCCAGGGCGGATGCTCCCTGTCCATCGGGCCTGGCGGGGCCGGCGGGGCCGGCGGGGAAGGAGACTCCGCGCCGTTTGCGGTCGGCCGCGCCGGGGGAGTAGTCGTAGCCCCAGCGCTCCGCGAGCCCGCGGTCGAGGGCGAGCACCGTCGTGCGCGGGTTGCGGGTGCGCCAGTCCTGCCAGGTGGTCAGGGTGAGCGGCAGCACGGGCAGGGCAGAGCCTGGTCCCAGCACCGGCTCGCCTGTCAGGTTGCTCCAGAGCGTCCCCGTCTGGCGGTCGATCATCAGCTTGTTAGACCGGTAGAGCAGGCCGGAAGTTCCGAAGGTGAAGGGCGCGGTCCCCTGCCGGTGGGTGCCGAAGAGGACGCCGGAGCCGCAGAGCGTGCAGTAGCTCAGGGAGACCGGCTCGCCGCCGACCACGTCGTTGACCATCTCGTGCCAGCCCAGGATGCGCAGGGGGTAGGCGCGCTGTTCCCCTCCAATGCTGACGCCGAAGACCCGCTCGCCGTCCTCCAGATACCCTGCCTGATCCGCGGGTACGGCGCGCGGGAGGTCCAGGGCCGGGATCCCCTCCAGGGGGACTCCTCCCCAGACGACCTCCTCCAGGCGGATGCGCGCCGGAGCTTGGAGGAGAACCTCCCGGTAGCGCGGATCGATGCGGGCGAAGAGCTCCGCCTTCCATGCCGCGTACCCCTCGCGAGGGCGCAGCTCCGGCCGGCGGGCGACCAGCTCTACCCAGTCGTGGTATCGGGTGCCAGGGTCACCAGCGCGCTCGCCGGTGAGCGCTTCGAGGGCGGAGACCGCCTCGGCCCGCCGGGCCTTGGGGAGGAAGAATAGGGCATCGACCAGGCCGGGGACGAGGGAGGGGTCCTTGGACTCGATCAGCTTGCGGGCGGCGGCGCGGCGCTCGCCCTCGAGCTCCGAGAACAGGCCGCGCAGTGGCGCGTACGCCTCCTGGGCGGAAGCCGGCAAGGCCAGCAGCAGAACCAGCAGGATCCCCACCTCCCCGCACCCCTTGACTCCAGCGCCTTCGGCGCGCAGTCCAGGGCGGCGGGGCAGGCGGTCTTCCTTCACTTTCCGATCAATTTGGCGTAGGCGAGCGCGTCCTGGTTGGTCGCGTCCAGCTTGAGCGCCCGCTCCAAGTGATGCTTCGCCTTGTCCAGGTCGCCCAGGGCGACGTAGACCTTGACGAAGCCGATGTGTACTTCGGGGAGCTCGCTGTCCTGGCGCAGGGCGCGGGTCATGTAGGCGATGGCCTTCTCATGCTCCCCGCGGCTGAGGGCCATCTCCCCTTGATAGACGAAGAAGAACGGGTTCGACTCGTTGCTCGCCTCCAGGCGGGTGAGCAGCTCGTCGGCCTCCTTGGCGCGGCCCGTCTGCTGGTAGAGCCGCGTCAGGTTGGTCAGGAGCATGGGGTTCTCGGGATCGATCGCCAGCCCCTTCTGGTACCACTCCAGTGCCTTGTCGTACTGCTTTCCGCGCGCCAGGGCGACGCCCATGTTGTTGAGGCCCTTCTCGAACTGCGGCGCGATGCCGGTGGCGACCTCCAGATGCTCGAGCGCAGTCGGCAGGTCGCCCGCCATCAGCGCCTCGGCGCCGAGGTTGTTGTAGAAGTGGGCAACGGCCGTGAGGTCGTCGATCGGCTTGAAATCGCGGTAGGACTTGGCGCGGTAGGGGAGGAAGTCGTAGGGCTTGAGCTCGCCTTCGAGGTACATGCCGCCGACGATGTGCCCCTGGCTGACCACCATGCCCTCGCGGTGGTTCCACTTCTGGTAGTCGGTGACCTCGACGTAGAAGGGGTTGAGCCCCTGCTCGCGGGCCACGCCGATGAAAAGGTTCACGAACGACAGGCAGTTGCCCTTCTGCGACTCGTAGGTCTGCACCGCGTTGCGGGTCGGGGTCAGCGAATAGGCGAGGTCGAGGTCCTCGAAGATGAAGCGCAGGACCTCGTTGATCTTGCTGCGCTCGGACGGGGCCTGGCGGATGCGCTGCTCGAGCGCCAGGCGCAGCTCGGGGGTGATCTCGTAGGGGACCTGGATGCCGGCCGCGCGCTCGGGGCCGACGCGTTCCGAGAACTGCTTGCGCAGGTGGCCGGAGGAATCAAAGTCCTGGTACTGCAAGCAGCCGGGCACGCAGAGGGCTGTGAGCAGGATGAAGAGCAGGGGGCGGCTAGGGATACAGGTACTCATGGGACCTTCAATATAACAGGGAATGCAAACCAGGGAGCCAGGGAAAGGCCGCTCCAATTCTTTGGATAAGACCCGTTCAAGCGGCTGGATTTCAGGGGTTCCCGGGCCTCTTCCCAAGGTGGGCGCAAATGATGTAAGGTACTCCTGTCATTGAGCTTATTTCGCTGTTTCCGAGCCGGTCCCGCGTGGCACTCCGATTGCTTGACCCGGCTCTGACATGTTTACTAGACTTCCGCACTCAGCCGTAATGTCATTCACCCTTGCAGGGTATGTGAAGGAGGTGTTGCCTGGAGAGAGCGCAACGGAACGTTTGCTCAATTCGTTCGTCCAGGGCCTGGCGCGTGAGGCGCAGTGCCCTACAAACACACATGGGAGGTTCAACTAATATGAAGAGCATCAATCTTTGGGGACGGGTGGTTGCCGTCGCCGCGATGTTGCTGCTGGCCGTGGTACCGAGCTTTGGCCAGGCGCAGTCCGGCAACCTGTACGGCACCATCACCGACGACCAGGGCGCGGCGCTGCCCGGCGTCACCGTGACTCTTTCGGGTCAGGGTGCTCCGGCCGTGCAGGTGACTGACGCTCAGGGACGCTTCCGTTTCCTGAACCTGTCGCCCGGCTCCTACAGGCTGGATGCGCAGCTCGAAGGGTTCTCCAGCGTCGAGTACCCGACCATCACGGTCAACGTGGCACGCAACACGGAGATCGAGGTGACGATGAACGCGGCTGTCGAGGACGTGATCACGGTCACGGCCGAGTCGCCGCTGCTCGACGAGCGCCGGATTTCCACCGGCTCGACCGTCAGCCAGACGGAGCTGGAAAAGATCCCGACGGCCCGTGACCCCTGGGCCATCCTGCAGACGACCCCTGGCGTCCTCACCGACCGCGTCAACGTGGGCGGCAACGAGAGCGGCCAGCAGTCGGCTTACGTCGGTCCCGGTTCGACCGGCGACCAGTCGGTGTGGGCGGTGGACGGCGTTGTGATCACCGACATGGCGGCCCTTGGTTCCAGCCCGGCCTACTTCGACTTCGACTCGTTCGAAGAGATGCAGGTCACGACCGGCGGCTCGGACACGACCCTCGCCACCCCGGGCGTCACGCTCAACATCGTGACGAAGCGGGGCACCAACGAGTGGCGTGGCTCGGCCCGCTACTTCATGGCCGACCAGGATTGGCAGTCGGACTTCAGCACCGACGGCATCCAGCTCGGTCCCAACCAGACCTCGTTCAAGCAGGGCAACCGCATCGTGTCCGTCGAGGACCGCGGCGGTGAGATCGGCGGCCCGATCGTCAAGGACCGCCTGTGGATCTGGGGTTCTTACGGCTTGCAGGAGATCGACCTGCTGACCATCGCCGACGTCTCGGACTTCACCGAGCTGGAGACGATGAACGTCAAGCTCAACGCGCAGCTCGCCCCGAGCAACTCGGCGACGGCCTTCGCGCTGAACAGCGACAAGGTGAAGCTCGGCCGCAACGCCGGTCCCACCCGTCCGCAGGCCACCACCTGGAACCAGTCCAAGTTCGGTCCCGACCCGACCGCGTACAAGGTCGAGGACACGCACATCTTCAGCTCGGCCTTCTACCTGACCGGCATGTACTCGGTGGTGAACGGCGGCTTCCAGCTCGTGCCGCAGGGCGGCTCCAGCCGGACTTCTCCGAACTCCATCCTGGACAGCACGTTCAGCTGGCAGCAGAACTTCCTCCTCTACCAGACCGAGCGTCCGCAGGAGCAGCTCAAGGCTGACGCTTCGTCCTTCTTCAACACGGGCAGCCTGAGCCACGAGCTGAAGTTCGGCGCTGGCTACCGCGAGGCGGAAGTCACGACCCTCACCCGGTGGCCCGGTTTCGCCATCGACCTCAACTTCTACAAAGAGCTGTACGGCTACACCTACGACATCGTCGAGCTGACCCGTGACGCGTTCCCTGCCATCAAGCAGGAGTACACCAGCGCGTACCTTCAGGACACGATGACCTTCGGTAACCTTACGGCCAACGTCGGCCTCCGGTACGACATCCAGGGCGGCGAGAACCTCGCCCGGACCGTGCTGGCCAACCCGGCCTACCCCAACGTCCTGCCGTCCGTCACCTACGGTGGTGGCGACATCGGCTTCGAGTGGAAGTCGCTGACTCCCCGCCTCGGCCTGACCTACGCTATCGGTGAGAGCCGGCAGACCCTGCTGCGCGCCAGCTACTCCCAGTTCGCCGACCAGCTCGGCACCGCCAACGGCGTTGCCATCAACCCGCTGTACGGCGCCACCTACACCTACTTCTATTACAACGACCTGAACGGCAACGGCACCTCGGATCCGGGCGAAATCCTGCTCGGCGACGGTACCCCGCTCAAGGCCAGCGGCAACTATGACCCGCGCAATGGCGGCCTCCTGGTTTCCAACGGCGTGGCTTCGGACCTTGACGCGCCGCTCACCGACGAGCTTCTGCTCGGCGTCGAGCACGCCCTCCGTCCGGAGTTCGTGGTCGGTGTCAACCTCACCTACCGCCTCATCTCCGACATCATCGACAACGAGCGCCTTGTTTTCGATGGCAATGGTAGCGCCGTCGAGAACCTCGGCAGCATCGGCCGCAAGCACCGGGCGAGCGACTATCGGCCCCGGGTGATCACGAACACGCTGCCCAACGGCGACGTGCGTTCCGTGACCATCTACGAGCTGAAGCCGGGCATCACCTCCCGTGGTGGTACGTTCACCGAGAACGGCGACCGCGAGCAGGAGTTCCTCGGCGCTTCGCTCACCTTCAACAAGCGTCTTGCCAACCGCTGGATGCTCCGTGGCAACGTCTCCTTCCAGGATTGGAAATGGGACGTTCCGCAGAGCGAGCGCGAGGACGACACCCCGCTTCTCGGCGGTGGCCGTGACGGCGACCCCGTCCTTCAGGGTTCGGGCACCGGCTCGGGCGCCAAGGGCGGCGTCTACATCAACTCCAACTGGTCGTACAGCATGAACGCTCTCTACCAGATCGCTCCGGACCGTCCGTGGGGCTTCAACGTCGCGGGCAACCTGACCGGTCGCGAGGGCTATCCCGTCCCGTACTTCCGGCGCCTCAACCGCAGCGGCATCCCGGTTGCGGCCAACGTTCAGCTCACCGAGGATCCGGACGAGTTCCGGAACGACGACATCAACGTCTTCGATGCTCGCGTCGAGAAGGAGTTCACCTTCTCCGACTTCGGGCTCACCCTGGGCGTGGACGTGTTCAACGTGCTGAACGAGAACTTCGTGCTGCAGCGCCGGCATCAGCTTGGCAACGCGGCCACGAACAACGTCAGCGAAGTCCTCAGCCCGCGCATCTTCCGTCTCGGCGCGCGCCTGAGCTTCCGGTAAGGCCAGCCTTACTTCCTATCGTTTGATGGAGTGCCGGGGGTTCGCCCCCGGCACTTTTGTTTGGGGGGTGCTATATTCCGCGCGCGTTCCGCGCGGGTCGTGGGCGCAATAAACCGGGGTGTGCCCCTGTTTAGGGACATGAACCAGAGCACCCAAGGAGAAGATCAAATGCGCCATAAGAATCTGGTTTTTTCGCTGTTGCTGCTTCTGCTCTTCGCGGGCCTGCCCGCCTCCGCCCAGCGCTGGGCCGGCAAGGGCCGCCTGCACGGAGAGATCAAGGACGAGCAGGGCCGCCCTGTCGAGGGAGCCGCGGTCTGGCTGCGCCTGGGAGACGCCGCGATCGATCCGCAGAACCCGGGCGACGGCCCGAAGCCCATCACCACGAACAAGAATGGCAAGTGGTCGGTCCTGGGCCTCGCGGGTGGAGCCTGGCGGGTCCTCATCCTCAAGGAAGGCTTCCTGGCTTCCGAGGGCAACGTCAAGGTCAACGAGTCCGGCCCGCCGCCGCAGGCCATCATCATCGGCCTGAAGTCCATGTCCTCCGCCGAGGCCAAGGCCGCCGCGGCCCAGCAGGGGCCCAGCGTCCTCGATGTCATCGAGGAAGGCAACCAGCTCCTGACGCAGGAGAAGTTCGCCGAGGCCCGCGCCGCCTATGAGAAGGCCCTGGTGCAGCTCGAGCCGGAGAACCATCCGGCCATCATGCGCGGCATTGCCCGCACCTATTTCCAGGAGAAGCAGCCCGACAAGGCGGTCGAGGTCCTGCAGCAGGCGCTGCAGATCAAGCCCGACGACGTCGAGAGCCTGCGGCTGATCATCAACCTCCTCGTGTCCCAGGGCAAGGAGAAGGAGGCCGCCGAGTACATGGCCAAGCTCCCCGCGGGCGAGACGGTGGACCCGGCCACGCTGCTCAACATCGGCATCAAGTTCTACAACGAAGGCAAGATGACCGAGGCCCTGACCGAGTTCAACAAGGTCGTGGCCGAGAACCCGAACCTGCCGGACGCCTACTACTACCGCGGCCTCGCCCTGCTTGCCTCGGGCAAGTCGGCCGAGGCCAAAGCCGACTTCCAGAAGCTCCTGGAGCTCGATCCGAAGCACGCCAACGCGGACGAGGCCCGGGAGTTCCTGAAGTCGATGTAAACCCCCGGCATGCGCCGACCGCTCGCCGTCTCCCTCGCGCTCCTCGTCCTGATCGTCCTCGGAGCCGCCATCTGGCGGCTTCGGGGAGAGGGGGACCGCCCTGGCCGCCGGCCGAGCGATGCCGTCGACGTCATCCTGATCACCATCGACACCCTGCGGGCCGACTCGCTCGGCTTTGCGGGTAACCGGGATGTCTCCACCCCGGTCCTCGACCAGTTGGCCGCGGCAGGGCGGGTCTACACGAACGCCCACGCCCACAATGTGGTCACGCTCCCCTCGCACGTCAACATCCTGACCGGCCGCTACCCGTTCCAGCACGGGGTGCGCGACAACAGCGGCTTCACCCTGCCGGAGACGGTGCCCACCCTGGCCTCCATCCTCAAGAAGGCCGGCTATGCCACGGCCGCCTTTGTCGGCGCCTATCCCCTGGACTCCCGCTACGGGCTCGGCCAGGGCTTCGACGTCTACGACGACGACTATCCCCGCGGGTCGAACCCCTCGGAGTTCGTCATCGCCGAGCGCCGCGGCGACCAGGTGATCGCCCCGGCCATGGCCTGGTGGCAGTCGCAGAAAGGGAAGCCCAGATTCCTTTGGGTCCATCTCTACGACCCGCACGCCTCCTACGATCCGCCGGAGCCGTTCAAGTCGAAGTACGCGGGCAAGCCCTACCTGGGCGAGGTCGCGGCCTCGGACTCGTTCCTGGCCCCCCTTCTGCAGCCGGTGCTCGAAGGGAAGGAGACGCCTGCCCTGGTCTTGGTCACGGCCGATCATGGCGAGGGCCTGGGCGATCACGGCGAGCTGACTCACGGGCTGTTCGCCTACGAGGCCACGCTCCGCGTCCCCCTGGTCGTCTGGGGAGCCGGGGTAAACCCGGGCCGGGACGAGCGCTGGGCGCGGCACGTGGACATCGTCCCCACGGTGCTGGGACGGCTGGGGATCGATCCACCGGAAGAGCTTCCCGGCCGCTCTCTCCTGGAATCGGCGGAGCCCGGAGACTCTTCCTATTTCGAGGCCCTCTCCACGAACCTGAACCGCGGCTGGGCTCCCCTGCGCGGAGTGATCCGTGGCGGAAACAAGTGGATCGAGCTGCCGGTCCCCGAGCTCTACGACCTGCCCAAGGATCCGGGCGAGAAGGAGAACCTCGCGGACCAGGAGCGCCGGACCGTGGCGGCCCTGCGCTCGGCCCTCCCCGAGGAGGCGGTCTGGCCGCCGCGCAAGGGGAACGTCTCGCCCGAGGAGGAGCGCCGCCTGCGCAGCCTCGGCTACTCCGTGGGCAGCGGACCCTCGAAGGCCACCTATACGGCGGACGACGATCCCAAGAACCTGATCGGGGTCGACCGCAAGCTCCACCAGGTTGTCGACCTCTACTCCCGCGGCAGACATGAAGAGGCCGCGCGTCTGGCGCAGGAAGTCATCGCCGAGCGGCCGGAGCTCGCCGAGGCCTACGAGCACGCTGCCCTCTCGTTGCGCCAGCTCGAGCGCCACACCGAGGCGATCGAGCTGCTCCGTAGCGGCCTGGGCAAGGTGGTGGCAGACGAGCTGCTGCGCCGCCACCTGGGCCTCGCCCTGGCCGAGACCGGCCGGGGGGCGGAGGCGGTGGAAATTCTGGAACCCTTCGCCGAGACCGGCGATGCCGCCACCCTCGCCGCCCTGGGGATCGCGTTTTCCGACGCCGGCCGCCATGCCGAGGGCGAGCAGGTGCTGCGCAAGCTCCTGGCCAAGGACGAGTCCGATCCCAAGGCGCACGAGAACCTGGGCATCGTGCTGCTCCGCATGACCCGGGCCGCCGAGGCCCGCGATCATCTGAAGAGGGCAATCGCCTTGAACGACCGGCTGCCGATCGCCTGGAACACCCTCGGCGTGGCGCTCTACCAGCTCGAAGGTCCAGAGGCGGCTCTCGGCGCCTGGCGCAGGGCCTACGAGCTGGACCCGCAACAGTTCGACGCGCTCTACAACACCGGGCTGGTCGCGGCGAGCCTCGGCCGCCGGGACGAGGCGCGAGCCGCCCTCTCCCAGTTCGCCCGCACCGCCCCGCCGCAGCGCTTCGAGGCGGACATCCGCAAGGCGCAGGCCCTTCTGCAGGAGATCGGGGGATGAAGGTCCTTGCCGTCCTTTGTGTCCTTTTCGTCCTTTTGGTCCTTTCCGCCTGCGGCGGCGAGCCCGAACAGGGCCCGATCATCCTCATCTCGATCGACACCCTGCGCTCCGACCACCTGCCCGCCTATGGCTACGACGAGGTCAAGACCCCGGCGATCGACGGCCTGGCCAAGGATGCGATCCTCTTTGAGCGGGCCTATAGCCATTACCCGCTGACCCTGCCGTCCCATGTCTCGATCCTCACGGGCCAGCTGCCGCCGGTGCACAAGATCCGGGACAACGTCGGCTACCTGTTCGAGAGCTCGAAGCACCCCTATCTGCCGCGCCTGCTCAAGCAGGCCGGGTACGAGACCGGCGCCGCGGTGTCGTCCTTCGTGCTACGGCCCCAGACCGGGCTGGCCGAGGGCTTCGATTCCTACGAGGGCGCCCTCGAGGCGAAGCTGGGGCAGACCCTGGACAGCGTGGTCCGCCCCGGAGCGGAGACCCTGCAGCTGGCCCTGCCTTGGATCCGGGAGCGTGCGGCGAAGCCATTCTTTTTCTTCTTCCACATCTACGAGCCGCACACGCCCTACGAGCCTTCGTACGACGCGGACGTCGCCGCCGCCGACGCGGTGATCGGAGACCTCCTCGCCGAGCTGAAGCGCCTGGGGATCTACGACCGCGCCACGATCGTGCTGCTGTCGGACCACGGCGAGGGCCTCGGCGACCATGGGGAGAAGCAGCACGGGATCTTCCTCTACCGCGAGGTGCTCCAGGTCCCGCTCATGATCAAGCTGCCGGGTGCGGACCGGGGTGGCGAGCGGGTCTCGACCCCGGCCCAGCTCGTCGACGTGGCGCCGACCCTGCTCTCGCTGGCGGGGGTCGACGTCCCGAAGGAGCTCACCGGCTCGCCGCTTCTGGACCTGCCGGAGGAGCCCCGGCAGATCTACTCGGAGACCTTCTACGCGCGCATCCACTACGGCTGGAGCGACCTCGCCTCGCTCGTCGCGGACCGCCACCACTACATCGAGGCGCCCGAGTCGGAGCTCTACGACCTGGCGGCCGATCCGGGGGAGAAGCGCAACGTGCTCGCTGCCGAGCGCCGGACCTACTCTTCGCTGAGGCAGGCGATGAAGGGGTACGACCGCCAGCTCGTCGCTCCGGCGGAGGCCGACGCGGAGACCGCGGCCAAGCTGGCGGCGCTGGGCTACGTCGGCAGCTCCATGGCCGATCACGAGGGGCCGCTGCCGGACCCCAAGACCCAGCGCCACCTCCTCGCCGACCTGGAAGCGGCGATCGATGCGAACCGGGCGGACCGCCCGGCCGAAGCGGTCGTGGTGTTCGAGCGCCTCCTGGCCGCGAACCCGAACATGCAGGACGTGTGGGCGTTCTATGCCACTGCGCTCCACAAGCTGGGACGGGACGAGGAATCGGCCGCGGCCTATGAGAAGGCGCTCAAGCTCTCGGGCGGCTCGCCGCACCTCGCGCTGTCCACGGGCGCGAAGATGCTGGAGCTGCGCCGTTTCGACGACGCCCGGTCCCACGCCGAGCTGGCCCTGAAGGCCCTGCCGGATCAAGCCTACGAGCTGCTCGCCCGGATCGCGCTCGAGCAGGGCGATGAGGACGGGGAGCTGGCTGTCATGCGCAAGGCGGTCGCGGAGGGTCAGGCCAGCGAGGCCCTGCGCCGCCAGATGGCGCTCAGCCTGTCGCGCCGCGGCCAGCCGGGCGAGGCCATCGCCATCCTCCAGCCATTCGCGGAGACCGGCCTGCCGCCGACGCTCAACGCGCTGGCGATCGCCCTGTCCGATTCCGGGCGCCACGCCGAGGCGGTCGCCGTGCTGCAAAGGGTTTTGGTGAAGGATCCGAAGAACGCCCATGCCCACGAGACGCTCGGCATGGTCTCCTTGCGCCAGAAGAACCCGCAGGAGGCGCGCGGCCACCTGCGGCGCGCCCTCGAGTTGAACGACAAGCTGCCGATCGCCTGGAACACCCTGGGCGTGGCCCTCTACCAGACGGAAGGGCCGGCCGCGGCAGTCGACGCCTGGAAGCGATCGGTGGAGCTCGACCCGAAGCAGTACGACGCCCTCTACAACCTGGGGCTGGTCGCGGCGCAGGTAGGCCAGCGGGCCGAGGCGCGCAAGGCCCTGCGCCAGTTCGTCGACACCGCTCCGCCGCAGCGCTTCGCCGCGGACATCCAGAAGGCGCAGGGCATCCTGAGGGAGATCGGCGGATGAGGACCCTCACCCCCCGGCCCCCTCTCCCGGTCCCCCAAGCACTCCCGCCCCGGGAGAGGGGGAGACTTGTCCTTTTCGTCCTTTGTGTCCTTTTGGTCCTTTCCGCCTGCCGCGGGGGCGGCAGCTCCGAGCCCGGCCCGTATGAGGACGCTCCGATCATCCTGATCTCGGTGGACACGCTGCGCTCCGACCGGCTGCCCGCCTACGGCTACGGCAAGGTCAAGACGCCGGCGATCGACGCCCTGCGCCAGGATTCGATCCTCTTCGAGCGCGCCTACAGCCACGTGCCGTTGACGCTCCCCTCCCATGCCACGATCCTCTCTGGACGGCTGCCGGGCGAGCACGGAGTGCGCGACAACAGCGGCTATCTCTTCGATGCCAAGCGGACGCCGTACCTGCCGAAGATCCTCAAGGAGGCCGGGTACAAGACGGGCGCCGCCGTCTCGACCTTCGTGCTGCGGGCCGAGACCGGCATGGCCGAAGGGTTCGACTTCTACGAGGCCGATATTGATGTCCGTGCCACCGAGTCGCTCGGCAACAGCCAGCGCTCGGGCCGCGAGACCTCCCGTGCCTCGCTCGAATGGGTGAAGTCGGTCTCCTCGGAGCCGTTCTTCCTGTTCTTCCACATCTACGAGCCGCACACGCCGTACGCGCCCGAGCCGGCCTTCGCGAGCTATCCGGACCCCTACGACGGCGAGGTGGCGACCGCGGATGCCATCGTCGGCGAGCTGCTGGACGGCCTCAAGGCGCAGGGCGTGTATGACAAGGCGATCGTCATCCTGCTTTCCGATCACGGCGAGGGGCTGCGCGACCACGGCGAGCTGGAGCACGGCATCTTCCTCTACCGCGAGGCGCTCCAGGTGCCGCTCATGCTCAAGCTCCCCGGGAGCGAGCGCAGCGGAGCCACGATCAAGTCCCCGGCGCAGCTCCTCGACGTCTTTCCCACGCTCCTGAAGCTCGCCGGGCTGGCCGTCCCCGAGGGCACCCCGGGCACCTCGCTCCTCAGCCTGGATGGCGCGGACGCGCCGGAGCGCACCCTGTTCGCCGAGACTTTCTACCCGCGGCTGCACCTCGGCTGGAGCGAGCTCTTCTCCGCGGTCCGCGGCGGCTCGCACTACATCGAGGCGCCCGAGCCCGAGCTCTACGACCTGGCGTCCGATCCGGCGGAGAAGACGAACGTGCTCGCCCGGGAGCGGCGGACCTACGCGGAGCTGCGCAAGGCGGTCGAGGGGGAAAAGGCGCCCCTGACCGCGCCGTCCGCCGTGGATGAGGAGACCGCGAGCAAGCTCGCCGCCCTCGGCTACATCGGCTCGGCCGTGAATGCCGGCGACGGACCCCTGGCCGACCCCAAGGCGAAGATCCACACGCTGGACGATCTGGGCAAGGCCCTCAACACCTTCTCTCAGCAGCGCTACGCCGAGGCCGCGCCCCTCTTCCAGAGTCTGGTCGAGGCCAACCCGCTCATGCTCGACGCCTGGGAGAACCTCGGCCAGTCGCTGCAGAAGCTCGGCCGCTACGACGAGGCGCTCGCCGCCTACGACCAGGCGATGAAGGTCTCGGGCGGAGCGGGTCACGTGGCCCTCGCCATGGCCTCGGCCCTCTTCGACATGGAGCGGTTCGACGAAGCGCGGAAGCACGCCGAGATCGGCCTGCCGACGAGCCCGGCCGTGGCGCACAACCTGCTCGCCCAGATCGCCCTCCAGGAGAAAGACCTGCCCAAGGCCGAGAAGGAAGCGCGCGCGGCGCTCGAAGCCCGCGGCTCGCGGCTCGGCCCGGTGGTGACGCTCGCCAGCATCCTCCAGGTCCAGGGCAAGCTGGAAGAAGGGCTCCGGCTCACCGACCAGGCCATCGGCGAGATGGGCGCGGGGCAGAAGTTCCCCGGGCTGTTCCTGGTGCGCGGAGACCTGCTCGCCCGCCTGGGCCGTGCCGGAGAGGCCGAGGAGGCCTTCCTGCGCGAGGTCCGCGACTTCCCCGGCGACACCGCGGGCTACACCAGGGTCGCCGTCCTCTACGCCTCGGCCGGCCGGCCGCAGGACGCGGTCGCCGCGATCCGCACCATGGTCGAGAACCAGAGATCGCCGGCCGCCTACGTGGCGGCCGTCAAGACGCTCCGCATCCTGGGCGATCCGCAAGGCGCGGCCGCCCTGTTGCGGCACGCCATGTCCATGCATCCCGACAGCAAGGAGCTGCGGGCGCTGGCCGGCTGACGCCGCTCTGTCCAAACTCAGGAGTCCAAGATGAAGATCCACAAGACCGTGCTTCTCCTCGCCTTCCTGTCCGCCTGCTCGCCCGGGGACTCCCCGGCCGATGCGGAGCAGCAGCCAGCCGCCCCGGCCGATCCTTCCGCCCAGGCCCCCGTCCAGGGTCCGACCCTGGACATGACCCGGGGCCAGGGTCAGGCGCAGGAACCGGCCCAGGCTCAACCGGAGGCGGCGGCTCCCAAGAGGGCGTTGACCCCGGCCGAGACCCGTTTCCAGGAGGCCCTCGCCCTGATTGACAAGGGGGATGCGGCCGGCACGATCCGGATCCTGGAGGCCCTGCGCAAGGAGAAGCAGGCGACTCCGCCGATGCTCTCGCTGCTCGGAGCGGTCTACCTGCAGGAGAAGCGGGCCAAGGATGCCCTGGACGTGCTCCGCCCGCTGGCCGATTCCGAGGAGACCGATCCCGCGCTGCTCTATAACGCCGGCCGCGCCGCGCTGGCCCTCGGGCAGACCGACGTGGGGCAGCGCTACCTGGAGCGCTCGGTGGCGAAGATGCCCCTCTCCCCTGCGGGCCGGGAGCTGGGCCTGCTGCTGAGCCGCCAGGGCCGGATCATCGAGGCCTACCGGCTGCTCCGTCCCTGGGCGCTGCGCAACAGCGACATGGAGACGAAGATCATCGGCGCCAACCTGGCGCTGCGTCTGGAGCGTCCGGTCGAGGCCGAGGAGATCCTCTCCGGCCTGCCGGAGAAGGAGCCGGCCATCCAGCTCCTGCGTGCCCAGGCGCGCATCCAGCGCGGCGACGGCAAGGCGGCTCTCGCCCTGCTCCAGCCCCTGGAGAAGAACCATCCCGCGAGCTTCGACCTCGAGATCCGCCGCAGCCTCGCCGAGGCGCATCTCGTGGCGGGCAATCCGGCCGCCGCGCTCCAGATCCTGCAGGGGCACACGGGCAATCATCCCAGCCTGATCCTGCTGGCCGCCAAGGCGCAGCGGCAGTCGGGCAACGCCCAGGCCGCCATGACCACCCTGAAGCCGCTCGTCGACCAGATCCCGGCGGACGCGAAGGTCGTGGGCGATCCCCGTCCGGCCGCGGGCGTGGCGGTCGAGTACGGCCGGCTGCTCCTCGGCTCGGGGAATGCTGCTGGAGCGGTGCCCCTGCTGGAGAAGGCCACGCGCCTCCATCCGGGGAGCAAGGAGGCCTGGGAGGTCTATGCCGAGGCCCTGACCGCGGCGGGACGCGCGCAGGATGCGGCGCAGGCGAAGCAGAAGGCCAAGGAGATCGCGGATCAGGTCGCAATGGCCGCTTCGGCTCCGGCACCGGCCGCCGCGCGTCCGGCACAGCAGGCCGAGGCGCTCACTCCGAACCTGGTCGAGGCCCAGCGCCTGCTCTCCGGAGGGGATGCCGAGAAGGCCCTGGCCGCCGTGCGGCGGGAGATCGCGGCCACTCCGTCGAGTGTCAGAGGGCGGGCTATGGAGGTGCAGATCCTGCTCCAGCTCAAGCGCTTCCCGGAGGCGCTCAAGGCAGCGGAGGCGGCGGTACAGGCCGATCCGAAGAACCCGGACTACATCTATCAGCGAGGCGGCGTGCAGATCGCTCTGCGCAAGCTCCCCGAAGCGGAGAAGGATCTCCGCAAGACGCTGGAGATGGTGCCCCGCCACACCCCGGCGATGAACGACCTTGCCGTCGTCAAGATGCTGCAGAACAAGCCTGACGAGGCGCAGAAGCTCCTGGAGCAGGTGCTCGCGATCAACCCCAACGATCAGAACGCGAAGGCCAGCCTGGAGAACTTGAAGAAGATGGCAAGCGCGAAGGGGAAGGGGTAGGGTAGGAGGAAAGGACCTCAAGGACACCAAAGACATCAAGGACCAAGCCCGTCCTTGCAGTCCCTGGTGTCTTTGGTGTCCTTGAGGTCCTTTGAGCAAGCCGATGTCTTTTGTAGCTCTCCTGATAGGCACGCTGCTGGCCGCGCCCGACCTCGCGGCCTCCGCCCGGGAGCGCTCCCGTGAGATCGCCAGGCAGGGCACCTGGACCGCCGCCGACATCCAGGCGCTTCTGGGGATGCAGCTCGTCGATCCCGAGCGCTTCGTGAGCGATCAAGCCTTCCGTGCCCGGGTGATGGAGGCTTTGCCGCGCAGCCTCGATCCCTCAGCCCCGCCCCGGCTCCGGGACGAGCTGCTCCTCGAGCTGAACCAGGTCCGGGGGATCGACTTCGCCGCCTCCGAGGCGATCGAGACGGCCTGGGGAGCGGCGCCTCGGCGAGCTTTGGAGAGAAAGGTTCCCTACGCGACCAGCCTCCGCTTCTTCGACGAGGCCGAAACGCCGCTCGCCGCCTCGGTCTACTCGCTGCCGTCCTTCTTCTTCAGCCCGGAGGCTGCGGAGAGCTTCCTTCGGGGAGTCCGCCGGGCCGCTCCCGACCGCACCCTGATCGTGCTCACCGACGTGCCGCTGCGCCGCCGGCTGGAGGGGAGCAGCCTCAAGCTGCGGCTCCTGGAGACCTACGGCCGCTCGTACTCGCCCTGGCCGCGCGACCCATTCAGCCTGGTGCGCTCGCCGTCGGGCGCGGTGCGGGTTCTGGTCCGTCCGAACCTGCAGCCCGGCCGGGAGGAGGATGCGAGCCTCGGTCCCGAGCTCATCCAGAACCTCCCTGACGATCTCGACCGCGCCTGGGGAGGAGCCGCCTGGGCGGAAGCGCCGGTCCCCTTCCACAATGGCCAGGTGCTGCTGACCCGCGACGCCGCCTGGATCACCCTCCACGCCCTGGAGCCGCACATCCTCTCCTCTCTGAAGCTCGACCGCGTGCCCGTCGAGACCTTCTCGGACGCCAAGGGGATCGAGCGCTACGTGACCGCCGCCGAGAAGGCAGCCAAGGAGCTGGAGACCCTGTACGGGCGCCCGGTGCGCTTCGTCCACCCGCTGCGCGCCGAAAACGGCCCTGATCTGATGCGCCGGATCGGCGGAGCCGCCGGCTACGACCTCGACTCGATCGTGACCCTGCTCCCGGGCAAGAAGGCCCTGGTGGCGGATGCGGACGCAGGCCGCGAGCTGCTGTCGAAGATGAAGGCCGAGGATTGGAAGTCTCTAAGGGATGGCTATGGCCTGCAAACTACGGGAGAAACTCTCTCTCCATCCGCCGACCTCGACAGCTTCCTCGACCTCGCGGCGGATCACCTCCGGAAGGAGGGGATGGAAGTGCGCCGGCTGCCGCTGCTCGCCGTTCCGGTGGCCCTGCTGCGCGACCGGGAGGGGCTGACCCACGACGAGTTCCTGATCACCTGGAACAACGTCGTGGCCGAGACCCGCGGCGGCCGGCTCCGGGCCGAAGGCTTCGCCTCGCTGATCCCCGCGGGCGACCGCCTGGCGAGGGAGACCTTCGCCACCGCCGGAGCCCGGCTCGACCTCTTTCCGCCGCTGGTCCGCAGCGTCATCCTGAACGGCGGCTACCGCTGCGCCTCGAACCACGTGCGGAATTGACACCCGACCTCGTGTTTGCTACCCTACGCTTCCCTCGGCGACAGCCGTTTCCACGATTGTCTCCAAAGGACTTGAGGGAATTTGACAAAGGCCCATAGCTCAGCTGGTTAGAGCGCTACGTTGACATCGTAGAGGTCAGCGGTTCGAGTCCGCTTGGGCCTACCATGAATAGCAATCGGTACTAGATGCCCAGGCGCTTAGCTCAGCTGGTTAGAGCGCTACCTTCACACGGTAGAGGTCAGCGGTTCGAGTCCGCTAGCGCCTACCAATCCCTCCGCTCGTGACGCCCTGGCCGGTGGGGCGCTCGCTCCAGATCAAGATCCCGCCTCGACGTTTTCTTCAAACGGGCTCCAAGACGGCCTTTCGAGGCACTGAGACTTAGAGGAGGAAGAGAGACTTGAAACGAACCATCCGGGCTGAGGCTCGGCGCTCCCAGGGGGTGAGCTGAGTATCGACAAGACGACGCGGGTCAACGAGCGGATCCGGGTGCGCGAAGTGCGCCTGGTAGACGAGGACGGCGGCCAGGCAGGGATCGTCCCCATCGAAGAAGCGCTGCAGCGCGCGCGTACGCTGGGGCTGGACCTGGTGGAGGTCGCTCCGACGGCCAAGCCGCCGGTCTGCCGCATCATGGACTTCGGCAAATTCCTCTACCAGCAGAAGAAGAAGTCGCACGAGTCCAAGAAAAAGCAGAAGATCATCCACGTCAAAGAAGTCAAGTTCCGTCCGAACATCGACGACCATGACTATGACTTCAAGCTGAAGAACGCCATCCGTTTCCTGGAAGAGGGGGACAAGGTCAAGGCGACCGTCCAGTTCCGGGGACGTGAAATGGCGCGCCAGGATCTCGGCCACAAGCTGATCCGGCGGTTGACGGCTGACCTGGGAGAGGCGGCAGTGCTAGAATCGTCGCCCGAAATGGCGGGCAACCGGATGCACGTGATCTACGGACCGTCGCGCCATATCGTCAAGAAGGACAAGGAAAAGACGGAAAAGACGGACAAGACCCCGTCCGAAGCCCCTCCGGCACCTCCGGCTGGGAAGCAAGAAGCGGTCTGAGACGCAACGAAGCAACGGATAGAGGAGGAACACCCTTGCCTAAGCAGAAGACGCACAAGGGTGCGGCGAAGAGGTTCAAGGTCACGGGCGGTGGCAAAGTGATGCGGCATCAGTCGATGCACAGCCACATCCTGACCAAGAAGACCACGAAGCGGAAGCGCAATCTGCGCAAGGCCGTCGAGGTCTCGCCCGCCTTCGCCAGCACTCTCAAGACGATGTTGAATCCGCAGTAGCCGGCTTCCTTGGAAGCCCAACCAAACCGATCGCCGGCGGGAGAACCTGTCCGCCGGAGATCGCGGCCCCCGGCTCCGAGAGAGCCGCGCGGGCCTTAACCGCTCCGCGCCGTCGAGAACGGCCGAGCTGAAACGAGGTTCGACATGGCACGTGTCAAGCGTGGAAACAAGCGCGTCCAGCGCCGTAAAAAGATCCTGGGTCTTGCCAAGGGCTTCTACGGCACCAAGTCCAAGGCCCATCGCATGGCCAAGCAGGCGGTCGACAAGGCGCTCGGCTATGCCTACCGCGACCGCCGGCAGAAGAAGCGCGACATCCGCAGCCTGTGGATCATCCGCATCAACGCCGCCGCCCGTCTGCACGGACTCAACTACAGCCGCCTGATCGCCGGCCTCAAGGCCGCCGGCTCCACCCTCGACCGCAAGGTCCTCGCCGACATCGCCGTCCGCGACGAGCAGGGATTTGCCTCCATCGCCGAGATGGCGAAGAAGGGATTGGAGCAGGCGGGCACGGGCAACGCCCCCGCGCCCGCGGAGGCCTGATGTCCGAAGACGCAGCCGCCCCGGTTGGACTCTCGCAGGTCGACGAGCTGACCGAGCGCTTTGAGCGCGAGGCGGCCGGCGTCTCCGGCCGCGCCGCCTGGGACGACCTGCGCGTCCGCTGGATCGGCCGTAAGCAAGGGATCGTGCGCGCCGCGCTCGACGGCATCAAGACCGTCGAGCCGGCGCAGCGCCGTGCCTATGGCGAAGGCGTCAACCGGCTCAAGGAGCAGGTCGAGCGCCGCCTGGCCGAGATGGACGAGGCGATCTCGGCGCGCGAGCAGGAAGCCGTCCGCCGCAGCGCCGCCGTGGACGTCACCCTCCCCGGCCGCCGCCCCTCCCTCGGCTCTGTCCATCCCGTCTCCCGTGTCATCCGCGAGATGGTCGAGGTCTTCACCGAGCTCGGCTACAGCGTGGCCGAAGGTCCCGAGGCCGAGACCGACTACCACAACTTCGAGGCGCTCAACTTCCCGAAGGACCACCCTGCGCGCGACTCACAAGACACGTTCTTCCTGGAGAACGGCCTGCTTCTACGCACTCAGACGTCGCCGGTACAGATCCGGACGATGCTCTCGCGCAAGCCGCCGATCCGCGTGATCTGCCCGGGGCGCGTCTACCGCAACGACAACGACCTCCGGCACTCGCCCATGTTCCACCAGGTGGAAGGCCTCGCCGTGGCCGAGGGCATCACCGTCGGGCATCTCAAGGGGACGCTCCTCGCGTTCCTCCGCCGCCTGTTCTCACCGGACACCGAGATCCGCCTGCGCCCGAGCTTCTTCCCCTTCACCGAACCCTCGGCCGAGGTGGACATCTCCTGCCAGATCTGCGGGGGCTCCGGGTGCCCCACCTGCTCGGGCACCGGCTGGATGGAGCTTCTCGGCTGCGGCATGGTCGATCCCCGCGTGCTCGCTCTATGCGGCATCGATCCGGACCGTTACTCCGGCTTCGCCTTCGGCATGGGGGTCGACCGCGTGGCCATGAACCGCTACAACATCCCGAACATCCGGACGCTGTTCGACAACGACGAGCGGCTCCTGCGGCAGGTGCGCGGCTGATGCTGTTCTCGAAGAGCTGGCTTGCCGACTATGTGGAGCTGCCCGCGGACGTGCAGGACATCCAGCGCCGCCTCACCGCCGTCGGCCTGGCGGTGGAAGGGCTGGAGGAGCGGGGCGGCGACACGATCCTCGACATCGAGGTCACGACGAACCGCCCGGACACCATGAACCACCTGGGCCTCGCGCGGGAGCTGGCCGTGATCTACGGCCAACCGTTGAAACGCCCCGCGGCCCAGCCTGTAGAAGTCGAGCAGCGGGTAGAAGACGCCGCCGCCGTGGATGTGGAGGATTGGGACGGGTGCCCCCGCTTCGTGGCCCGGGTGGTCCGCGGCGTCAGGATCGGCCCCAGCCCGGACTGGCTCCGCAACCGTCTGGAGTCGATCGGCCTCCGTTCCATCAACAACGTGGTGGATGTGACCAACTTCATCCTCTGGGAGATGGGCCAGCCACTCCACGCCTATGACCTGGCGAAGCTGGGCGGGAGCCGGATCCTCGTCCGCCGGGCGAGAGAGGGCGAGACCCTGGTCACCCTCGACGGCGTCGAGCGCAAGCTCAATCCCGAGATGCTGGTGATCGCCGATGCCGATCGGGCCGTCGGGCTAGCCGGTGTCATGGGCGGAGCCGACAGCGAGGTCACGGATGCCACCACCGACGTCCTGATCGAGGGCGCCCACTTCAACCACAAGCGCGTCCGCGCCACGGCGCGCGACCTCGGTATGCACACCGACGCCAGCCATCGCTTCGAGCGCGGCACCGACCCGGAGCTCTGCCTGGAGGCCGTGAGCCGGGCCGCCGCGCTGATCTCCGAGATTGCAGGCGGAACGGTCCTGGCCGGGGCGATCGACCGCCGCCGCGAGAGCTTCCCCCGGTGCTCCGGGGCCGGCTCGACCTCCAGAGGCTCGATGCCTTTGCCGGCGCCTTCATCCCGAAGGAGGACGCCCACCGCTGGCTCGCCGGTCTCGGCTTTCAGGTAAAAGCGGAAGTCAAAAACGGCGGGCCGGTCTGGGACGTCACCGTCCCCTCCTGGCGTTTCTATGACTTCGAGCCGCGGCCGGACGGCTCGGTCTACGAGCAGGACCTGTTCGAAGAGGTGCTGCGGCATTTCGGCTTCGACAACATCCCCGCGGCCCTGCCCGCGATCTCCGGGGCTGACGCTCCGAAGACGCCGCGCCAGATCCTGCGCGAGAAAGTGCGCGACCATCTGGCCGCCTGTGGTCATGCCGAGACCGTCCATTTCGCCTTCCAGGGCGAGGAGATGGACAAGTCCTTCCCGAGCCTGCGGCCCGAAGCGAAGCCCCTGCGCGTCGCCAACCCGCTCTCGGACCGCTACAACGTCATGCGGCGCTCCCTGATCCCGAACCTGGTGGAGACGGCGCGCTTCAATCAGCGCCGCGGCCTGCCTGCGGTACGGCTGTTCGAGATTGCCACGGTCTTCTTTGAGACCCCCGACTTCCCCGATCAGCCCGAGCACGTCGGCCTGGTCTGCGGCGGGCATGCCGGGAACCCGTGGGAGCGGGAGATGGAGCTCGACTTCTTCGACCTCAAGGGCGTGGTCGAGAGCGTGGCCAACGCGGTCGGCGTGCGTCTGGACCTCCGGCCGGCGAGCCTGCCCGGACTGCTGGATGGGAGCGCCGCCGAGCTGCTCCGCTCCGGCCAGCGGATCGGCTACCTCGGCCGGGTGGCCCAAGAGGAAGGTTATCCGCTCTACGTGGCCGAGATCGCTCTGGCCGAGCTCGAAGGAGGAGACCTGAGCCTCCAGGTCGAGGCCCCCTCGCGTTTCCCGGCCATCGACGCCGACCTCACCTTCACCCACTCTCAGGACACGCCATGGGCCGAGATCGACCGGACCATCGCCGAGCTGCGTCCACCGGACCTGGTCTCCTGGGAGATGACCGTCCGCTATCTGGGACAAGGTGTGCCCGAGGGCGCGGTGAACACGACGATCCACTTCCTCTACAACTCGCCCGAGCGCTCGCTCACGCAGGAGGAGGTCAACGAGCGCCAGCTCGCCCTCACCGCCGAGCTGCAGCGGCGCTTCGGCTGGAAAGGATAGACGCAGTGTCCATGGAGTGGCTGGAAGAGCTGGAGACCCGGGTCCGTGAGGCAGCCGAGCGCCTGGGTGAGCTGCGGGAAGAAAACCAGGGCCTGCAGGAGCGCGTCGATGAGCTGGAGACGAAGCTCACCGCGGCCGTCCCCGCCAATCTGGAGGCCGCTGAGGGCTCCGAAGTGGCGGAAGCGAGGGAAGAGAACGAGGCCCTCCGCGAGCAGATCGCCGACCTGGAGCTCAAGCTTGCCCGCGTCGAAGAGACGGCAGCCGTCCGCGATGGATGGGATCGGGAGCGCGAGGAGATCCGGGAGAGGGTGGAGCGGTTGACGCGGCAGCTCGAGGGGTTGATTCAGGCCTGAGACCCTCACCCCCGTCCCCTCTCCCACACGCACTCACACCCGCCCGGGAGAGGGGCGCCCCCGCCCAACAGCAACAGAAGGTCCGGTTCCTATCCGGTCCCCCCTCTCCCGGGCGGGTGTGAGTGCGTGTGGGAGAGGGGGCCAGGGGGTGAGGGTCAACGGGCTATGCCAATCACCTCCCTGACATTTCCCACCCCCTCCCGCTCCATCAACCCCAGAATCTCCCGGTTGATCCGCCGCACCAGCCCCGGCCCCTCATAAATCAGCGCCGTATAAACCTGCACCAGCGACGCCCCCGCCCGTAGCCTTCTCCACGCCTCCGCCCCCGAGTCGATCCCTCCGACGCTGATCAGCACGGTCCGGCCGAAAAGCCGGCGGGCCACGGTCTCGAAGACGCGGAAGCTCTTCTCCTTCAACACCTTCCCCGAGAGCCCCCCGAAATCCCTACACCCCGGCAGCAAGGCATACTCGGTTGTCGTGTTCGTGGCGATGATCCCCGCCGCCCCGGCCTCGACCGCCACCTCGGAGAGATCCGCCGCCGTATCGGGATCCAGGTCGGGCGCGATCTTCACGAGCACGGGCTTGGACGTGATCTCCTTGGCGAGCCCGAGCACGGAGCGCACGAACGTCTCGTTCTGGAGGTCCCGGAGACCGGGCGTGTTCGGGGAGGAGAGGTTCACGACCAGGTAATCCCCGAGATGTGCGAGGCCGCGCATCAGGATCTCGTAGTCGTCCAGGGCGCGGTCTGGCGGAGTCGCCTTGTTCTTGCCGATGTTGATCCCGAGAGGAACCTCGAGAGGGTAGACCGCCTCCAGCCGCCGGCTCATCGCATCCATCCCCCCGTTGTTGAACCCCATGGCGTTCTGGAGGCTCTCGGCCGCGGGGAAGCGGAACAGGCGCGGCCGGGGATTGCCCGGCTGGGCCAGCGGCGTGACCGTGCCGACCTCCAGGAATCCAAAGCCGAGGGCGGCCATGCCGCGGACGGCGGCCGCATCTTTGTCGAGCCCGGCGGCGAGCCCCACCGGGTTCGGTATCTGGCGGCCGAAGAGCGTCTGGCGCAGCCGCGGGTCGTCCACGAGATTGCGGCGGACCAGGGCGCCGCGCACCGGAGGCAGAGCCTGGGCGGCGCGCAGGGCAGCCATGCCGGCGGCGTGTCCGGCCTCGGGATCGAGCCGGAAGAGGAATCGGCGGAGAAGAGGGTAGGTAGTCATTGCCGAAGGCGTGCCGGAGACCGGCCGGATTGTACCCCTTGGCAGTGTGGTATATAGTGGCCTTCGCCAAACCCCTGGCAGGACGTAACTTGCTGCCCGGGTGGCAGACTGGAGCGGACGACTACGCCATGCCTCCAACCAATACCGAGGTTGAGATCTTTGGTGGGATGTACAGCGTCCGCGGAAGCGAAGATACGGAGTACCTCCAGAACCTGGCGGCCCTCGTGGACCGCAAGATGCGGGAGGTCGCCCAACATGTGAAGGGCGACGTGACCCGGATCGCCATTCTGGCGGCACTTAACTTGGCAGACGAGCTGTTCCGGGCACAGAAGCAACAAGAAGGGGAACGGGTCGAGATCCGGGAGAAGGTGGCGGAGTTGACCGAGGAATTAAGCCAGGCCCTCAGCCGTTGAATTTGGGAAGCCGGCTCCGCCAGCTGAGAGATATGATGAAATCAAAGTGTGCATCTCTTGTGCGGTCCGTGATGGGTACCACGATTTTAGAACCTACAACATTTCCTAGGGAGTTCTATACCTGCGTGGCCTGTGCCAGCCCCGCCCGAACGGGGACGCTGACGGCTCGTAGTGCGGACACCCACCTGGCGCGTTTCAGGTTCTAGACGCTCGGGCCCTCACGGCCGCGCAGGGGATGCCTTTAATTTCCTCACCTCCCCTCTGAGGAGGGGGCCTCCCGATTTCTACCGGTTCCCCTTCCCCTCCCCGGGAACAGAGGGGGTATACCGGTGAATACCGAATGGATACTGGTCATCGTGGCCGTGGTGATCCTCATCGCGGCAATCGTGACCTTTGTGCTACTGGCGCGAGGCGGCAAAAAAGCCGCCCAGCGGAGCCTCGACGAGGCCCGCAGCCAGGCCGAGAAGATGAAGGAAGAGTCCACGCGCCAGGGCGAGACCCGGATGCGCGAGGCCGAGATCGCCGCCAAGGAGAAGCTCCTCCAGGCCCGCACCGAGTTCGAATCCGCGTCGCGCAAGCGCCGCGATGAGCTGGAGACCCTGGAGCGCCGCCTCACCCAGAAGGAAGACACCCTCGACAAGCGCACCGACGAGCTCGCCAAGCGCGACAAGGAGCTCAGCCAGCTCGACCGCAACCTGGCCGCCCGCGAGAAAGCCCTCGAAAAGAAGGAAGGGGAGCTCGACCGCATGGTCGCCGAGGAGCGCACCAAGCTGGAGCACATCGCCGGCCTCACCGCCCAGCAGGCCCGCGAAGAGCTGGTGAAGATGATGGAGGACGAGTCGCGGATCGAGGCCGCCCACATCGTCAAACGCATCGAAGACGAAGCCCGCGAGACGGCCAACAAACAGGCTCAGCGCATCATCGGCATGGCCGTCCAGCGCGCCGCCTCCGACTACGTCTCCGAGACCACCGTTTCCGTGGTCGTGCTCCCCAGCGACGAGATGAAGGGGCGCATCATCGGCCGCGAAGGGCGCAACATCCGCGCCCTGGAGACCGCCACCGGCGTTGACCTGATCGTGGACGACACGCCCGAGGCCGTGATCCTCTCCGGCTTCGACCCCTTTCGCCGCGAAGTCGCCCGCGTCGCCCTGGAGCGCCTCATCGTCGACGGCCGCATCCATCCGGCGCGCATCGAAGAGATCGTCGAGAAGGTCAAAGCCGAGTTCGAGCAGAAGATCATGCAGGAGGGCGAAGCCGCCCTGCTGGAACTGGGCATCCCCGGCATGCACCCCGAGCTCGTCAAGCTCCTCGGCCGGCTGCGCTACCGCACCTCGTACGGCCAGAACGTCCTCCAGCACAGCAAGGAAGTCGCGTTCCTGGCCGGCACCATGGCTGCCGAGCTCAAGTGCAACATCCAGGTCGCCCGCCGCGCCGGCCTCGTCCACGACATCGGCAAGGCCATCGACCGCGAGATCGACGGCACCCACCTCCAGATCGGCATCGACCTTCTCCGTCGCTTCGGGGAGACCGAGGACGTCGTCCACGCCATGGCCTGCCACCACGGCGACTACGATCCGCAGACAGTCGAGGCCGTGCTGGTCACGGCGGCGGACGCGCTCTCCGCGGCCCGTCCCGGCGCCCGGCGCGAAGTGCTGGAGACCTACGTCAAGCGCCTGGAAAAGCTGGAAGAGATCGCCTCCAACTTCAAGGGCGTGCAGAAGACCTTCGCCATCCAGGCTGGCCGCGAGATCCGGATCATCGTCGACAGCGGCAAGATCAGCGACGAGCAGGCGCTCTGGCTCTCCAAGGACATCGCCCGCAAGGTCGAGGCGGAGCTGACCTACCCTGGGCAGATCAAGGTGACGGTCATCCGCGAGACGCGTTCGGTCGAGTACGCCCGATGAAGCTGCTTTTCGTGGGAGACGTCTTCGGCAAGCCGGGCCGGCGGGCGGTGGTGAACCATCTTCCCCGGCTGGTCGACCACCACCGGGTCGACTTCGTGATCGTCAACATCGAGAACTCGGCCGGCGGCTTCGGGGTGACTCCGGAAATCCTCGCCGAGTTCGAACCGCTGGGCATCCACTGCTACACGAGCGGCAATCACATCTGGGACAAGAAGGAAGGCGTGGCGCTCCTCGACAAGGTGCCGAACCTGTTGCGGCCGGCCAACTACCCCAAGGACAACCCGGGCAAGGGCCTCTTCGTGGGCGAGACCGCAGCCGGGATTCCGGTGGCGGTGATGAACCTGGAAGGCCGGGTGTTCATGAACGCCCTGGAATCTCCTTTCGAAACCGCCAACCGGCTGCTGAAGGAGCTGGACCCGCGGGTCAAGGTGATCTTCCTGGACTTCCACGCCGAGGCCACGAGCGAGAAGCAGGCCATGGGCTTCTTCCTGGACGGCCGGGTGAGCGGCGTAATCGGCACCCACACCCACGTCCCCACCGCGGACGAGCGCATCCTGCCGCAGGGCACCGCCTTCCAGACCGACGCCGGCATGACCGGCCCCTACGAGTCGATCATCGGCGTCCGGGTGGACCGCATCGTGAAGCGCTTCCTCCTCCAGACCCCGACCTCCTTCGAAGTCGCCAAGCAGGACGTCCGCCTCGCCGGAGCGCTGATCGACATCGACGAGACGACCGGCAAAGCGCGCTCGATCGAGCGTGTGATGGTCCGCGATCAGCCGGCCTGAACCAGCCTTAAGACTTCCTGGGCCGAAAGAGAAGTTCAGCGTCGCTTACAGAGTTTCTAGGCGACACTGATTCCTTCATTGTCGCGTAGAGACTTTTGCTGTCGCGTAGAAGTGTTCGTTGTCGCTTAGCCGTCGAAATTTTGATTTGCGGGGAAATCTGGCGTGCCGTCAGCCTCACTTGGGGGCTTGAAAGCGGAGATCAGGCTCGTGAGCGGCTCGGCGGAGGTAATCGGCGACTGCGCCGAGAAGCTCCAGGCCGGCGGCCTCGGATTCGAGCGCCTGCGGAGAGAAGGAAGGCCGCCGCAGGCCGGGATTTTGTGACAACAAATTTTGAGAAAGCGGAAGCGTCGGTTCCGGGAACAGCGCTTCGGCATGGAAGGCCGGTCCTAACCGTCGGGATCCATGATGCTGCCCACGTCCTGGCCGGGCTTCTGGGGCGCCGTGCCGTCGCGGCCGTTGGGGTCCATGATGCCTCCCTCCTCCTCCCAGATCGGTCCGGCCTGGACGGAGCCGGGCAGGAGCAGGGCCATGGCTCGGGCGAGGCCCGGGGCAGTGCGGTAGACTGATCCTGGGTGCCATGGGTGTCACAGAGCTTTCCTCACGCGAGTATCACGCCCGGAAGGACCAAGATCGCCGGGCTAAGGCGGAGGCTTTGCGCTTGGAAGTTCTGGAGCGGGCGAGGACGGCAATCCGGCAGCGGGCTCCGGAGCTCCCGGCGATCCGAGCCGCCTACCTCTTCGGCTCCATCCTCCAACCGGGCCGATTTCACGCGGAGTCCGACGTGGACGTCGCCATCGACTGCGACGACCTGAAATCCGAGACCCCGTTCTGGCGCGTCCTGGAAACAGCCTTGGAGAGAAACGTTGACCTGCGGCCTCGCGAGGGGCCGATCGCCCAAGCGGTGGAGGACTATGGAGAGCTCGTCTATGAACGAGAAGTTCCTGATCCTTGAGCGGAATGTCCAGTCGGACCTCGCGGTCATCGACCGTATCTACTCGGAGTTGGGCGAGCCGGATCTCGCCGAGTCGGACGAGCAGGAGGCGCTGATCGTCGTTTCCTACCGCCTCCACAGCCTGTACTCCGCGTTCGAGAACATCTTCCGCAACATTGCCACAAGCTTCGAGAACCACCTGGACCCTTCAAGCTGGCACCGTCAGCTACTCGGGCGGATGCGGCTGGACCTGAGCCCGGTCCGGCCGGCGGTTATCGACGAGGAAGCGTTCGAGAAGCTCGACGAGCTGCTTCGCTTCCGCCATCTTTTTCGGACCGGTTATGGCCTGAAGCTCGATGGCCTGCGCCTGCAACTCGTCGTGCGCAAGGCGCTGGAGCTGAAGCCTATCTACCGGGGGCAGGTCGACCGCTTTCTGGATTACCTGGGTAGGTTGGAGTAGAGCAGCGGAGCCTTGCTTGTGAGCTGACGGTTAAAAGAGCCTATTGAGTTTTACAATGAAAGATTGGGAACGCGCTACAAGTATCTATAACCGCTTTCGAAGCCTGCCGGGAAGCGAGCACATCGCTTCGCGCTATGCCATATGCGGACTGATTCGGATCTGCCGGCACAAGAAGCCCAAGCGCATCCTCGAAATTGGAACGGGTATTGGGACGCTGACCCATACGCTGATCGAAATTCTTTCGTGCATGCATCCCGCTGGGTTCCAGTTGACGTCCATCGAGAAGAATGAGTTCTGTCTTGGGCAGCTCAGGAATAACCTGCGCGAGCACCTGAGCCAGTTTCAGTTGTACCCTGACATTGCGGACGTGCCGGGCGATTTTGGATTCGATCTAGTGGTCGCTGACGGGGGTTCGCAAAAGGATGACCGGTATTTTTTGAGGCTGAGCAGAGGAGCGGTGATATTTGTGGAAGGAGACCGCTCAATACAAAGAGGAACCATCAAGCGGGCGGCAGGGCCAAGGCGTTTTCTGGAGGCTGAAGCCCGCACGCTCAAGACAACGCAGGATGACAGTCGCCCCGAAGGGGGATACTCGTTAATATGGCTGGAGCCGTCGATTAGAGACCGGGTCTCGTTTTTGAGGTTTCGGTTGCAGGCTCCGGTGGTTTACCGGTTGAGATCAGTATTGAGGCCCGGGTGACGGGCCCTCCGGAGCCATGACCTTTCCTAAGGAGATGAAAGTGACCATGAAACACTCTCACAGGCCGATGCCGGCGCTGTTCTTTCTGGTGGGATGCTGGTTGGCTCTTGGGAGTGATCACCCGGCAAGAGCGGAAGCCGTCGAGCCTTCTGAAATCCCAGTCCTTGACGCCTGCCAGAACTTTGCAACCCGCCACTATCAGCAGGTCAGCCCGGAGCGCTTCGTTTCTATTGAATTGCTGGAAGAGGGCGTGAATGAGGAAAAGTACGAGGACAAGGTGGGCAGCCAGTTGGTCAGCACGGTGTTGTCCGGCCGTGGTATTTGGCAGGGCAAAGCCGGTGGGCCGTCGGATGTCCGGTTTATCTGCTTGCTGGAAAATTCAACGAAGCCTGTCTTTGTCGCTACTGTCGAGGACAGGCAGCGGGATCCCGTGGCTGTGTGCTGGGATGGCTTTGAGCCCAGCGAATGGGGCAAGCTGACCCAATGCCTGCAGGATTCCCTGAAACGGGAAGAGGCTGCCTTGACGGATTCACTGAACAAGGCCACTCAACAGGCAGGGCAATCTTTGGACAAGATTTCCGCAAAGAAAACCCTGGAAGAGAGCAATGCCCAGTGGCGCAAATACCGGGATACTGAGTGCGATCGCAGGCAAGCTTTCGTGGCAGGCCGCAACCACCCGGATATTGGCGAGCTAACGTGCAAGATTCACAAAACTGCCGAACGGATCTCTGACCTGAAATTTGACGATTAACTATCCTGGCGCGGTACTGGTCACCGTCCGCTCGTCCCTCTGTCCTGCGGCTGTTGGGGCTGATTGTCAATCCAACTCTCAATCAGCCCCCGCTGGGCGGGGAGTGGTCAGGGCAGAGGGAAGCTATTCCGCTTTGACCTCGAGGAGGTACTCGCCGAGCAGCTCGGTGCGGTCGGCGCTCAGGCCTTCGATCCGGAGACGGTAGGGCCCGGGCTCGAGGCCGGAGGCCGAGAGCGTCGTGCCGGCATCGCCCAGGAGGGACTTGCCCGGCCGGCGGCCGGCCCAGAGCACCTTTCCATCTTGATCCACCAGCTCGAAACGGTACTCGGGGTAGACGGGGTGAGCTGACAGGTCCACCGCGAGGGTGATGCGGTCCGCCTGACGCACGGAGCTCACGGCGCCTCCGCCGCGCAGGATGCCGTCTCCGGGCTCCTGCCCGCGCAGGGCGAAGCGGGGGGCGACGGAGAGGTCGATCTGGCGGGGGCCGGCGGTGATCCGGTCGTGCCCCCCCGGAGCCCGCGGGGTCCGGCGGAGCTTTTCCAGGTCGGCGGTCAGCTCGGCGATGCGGGCTTCGAGCTCGGTTTCTCTCGTACCAGGGGTATCAGGCCGCGTATCAGGCAAGTCATCCGGCTGATCTTTCTGCAGATCCTGGATGTGGTCCCGAGCCGCCTGGAGCTGGCGCTCGGTCGCGGCCAGGGAGCGCTGCGCGGCGGTGAGCGCCGATTCCCGCTCTTCCAGCCGCTGTTCGAGGCCTGCCAGCCGCTGGCGCTCCTGCTGGACCGTGACCGCTGACCAGATGGAGAAGCCGATGACGGCCAGCAGCAGGGCGGCCGCCGCGGCATAAATGAAATAGGGGATGGGCCGCCGCCGGGCTGGAAGCGTGGCGACCGGCCGGACCGCCGCCGATGCCTGCTGCGGGAGGTGTGGCACGCGGGGCAGGCGGCGGACGAGGGATTCCCAGGCTTCCTGCCGGAGGGGCTCGGGGCCTGTTTCGACAGCTCCGGCCGCGGCCGATTCGAAATCCCGCAGATCGCGCAGCAGCCCCGTGCACCTGGCGCAGAGGGACAGGTGCTCTTGCAGCGCCTCGCGCTCCGCCTCGGGCAACGTGCCTTCACGGTAGGCGATCAGCCGCTTCATGCCGGCATGGGGGCCGGCATGAGGGTCGGACCTCAGGCCATCGTCGCTGTTCTTGTCCACGGTGCCTCCTCACAAGTCGAAATCTGCAAAAGAGCTTCCCAACTCCATCTGCAGTCGTTTGCGCGCCTTGAACAGCTGGACCTTGACCGTCGAGGGCGAGAGCTGAAGGATGCTGGCGATCTCGTGGTAGTCGAGATCCTGGAGCACCCGCAGCCTCACGCAGCGCCGCATTTGAGTCGGCAAACCCTCGATGGCCTCGATCAGGAGATCCCTCATCTCCTTGCCCAACAACTGCCGCAACGGCTCAGCCGCCTTGTGCGCGCTCCCCCCGGCTGCCATGGTCTGCAAGTCCCCCTCGTCCTCTTCCTCCAGAGGGACTTCCTGTCCGGCCCGCTTGGCGGCCGCCCGGTGACGCAATGCTTTGATGGCAGTGTTGGCGGCGATCCGGAAGAGCCAGTGTTCCCACCGGGACTCCCCGCGAAAAGCCTCAATGCCACGATAGACCCTAATAAACGTCTCCTGGATTAAGTCTTGGCACTCTTCTGTCGAAAATCCTCGATGTTCGAAGAACCGGAACAAGGGCCAGTAGAAGCGATCGAACAGGGTGCGGAAGCTTTCTTCGCGGCCGGTGCCGTCCCGCAACCGCTGAATGATGGGCTCAATGGGCTCGATCGGCTCGCCTTGACGGCTCATCGCCAGTCCCCGAAAAGCTGGAAAGCAGCCCAGAAGAACGGGGTGGAGGCGTCCGTCTCGATCTCCCGCCCGCTGGCGGCGGTGACTTTGAGCGGCTCGCGGATCAGCTCGAGCTGGGCCGCCCGCAGGGCCTGGTCCTTGGGGAGGCCGGCCGCGAGATGGCGATGGAAGCGTGTCATCAGCTCGGCGGTGACCTGGTCGGCGACGCTCCACAGGCTCGCAACCACCGATCGGGCGCCAGCATACTGGAAGGCCCGGGTGAGCCCGATCAGCCCTTCGCCGCTCAGCTCTCTTCCCAGGGCGGACTCGCAGGCGGAGAGCACCACGAGGTCGGCGTCGATCCGGACGCTCTCGAAGATCTCCCAGACCTGGAGCAGGCCATTCTGCCTGGTAATACCTCTGCCTGCGGGCAGCTCTTCCGGGATGGTCAGGACCAGGGCGGAGTCGAGCGGAGTGCGGTCGTCCGTGTAGCCGTGGGTGGCGAAGTGCAGGATGCGCGCGTCGTGGATGGACTTGGCGCGCTCTTCCGTGGCCTCCTTGCCCAGATAGAGGCGCGCCCCGGGGTAGATCCCGGAGATGCGCTCGACCTCGCGGCGGCTGTAGGGCAGGCTCGACCAGTCGAAGCCGCGCAGCCCAGGCCCCAGGTCGCTCTTCGCCGGCCTGCTTTTCGGGAAATGGGGGTCTCCGAAGGCGACGAGATTACCGGTTCCCTTGCCAGGGGAGGACGCGCGGAGCGTGCCGTAGACGGTCAGCGAGAGGGCGGTGTGCAGGGGCTTCTCTTCGATCAGGAACCGACCGTTGTGGATTAGCGCGCCGAAGGGAAGGCGGTGGAGGAGACCGTCGGGAAGGATCAGGACCCGCTCGCTACGCTCGACCATCTCCGCGACCGGCCCGATCAACTCGCGATAGAGGTCCGAAGCGTTGGCAGGTGGCTGCTGGGACCTTACCCTCTCCAGGAAGCTCTCGATCTCGCGGCGCAGCCGCTCCTCGCCGAGAGGCAGGGTCTTCACCTGGAGTCCATCCTGGGTCAGGGCGAAGAGGACGGTCTTGTCCTTCCCGACGCTGTAGGAGAGGGCCAGCGTGCCGGGATCGAGGAGCTTGCGGGCGGCTTCCAAAGTGAGGGGCTGCGGCTCGCGTAGCGCGGCAAGCCGGGGCGAGGCGGCGCGGATTTTTTTCGCGACCTCGTCGCGCTCCTGGCGCAAGCTGTCCAGCTCGTGCTCCAGGGTGGCTTTCGCCTCTTCACCTGAGGCCTGTGTCAACTCGCGCGTCTTCTGGTCATAGCGGGCTGCGACGTCCCGCCGGGAGCGCTCGAGCTCCTCGGGCAGCTCGCCGAACGCGAGGTCGCGTTCCGCCAGAAGGGTCAGGAAGCTCCGCGCCCGGGAGCGCTCCAGCAGATGGAAGGCTTCGCCGGCACGCTCCTGCGCCAGCTCGACGTCCATGGCATCGAGGTAGACCTCCTCGTGCCGCCCCCGGAAGGTGGCCTGCAGGTCCCGGCTGCCCCCGAGCCGCACTGCCTGGGATTCCAGAGTGTCGACGGCCCGCGCGAGGAGCTGCGCCGCCGGGCCGGGGCGGCCCATCCGGTGGTGCAGCCGCCCGAGCTGTTGCAGTGCCAGGGCCTCTTCAAGCTCTCCGGGCGCCAGGCGTTCGGCGGAGGCCAGAGAGCCCTGGTAGAGCTCCAGCGCAGCCTTCAGATCCCCGCGCGCCTCCGCGACATTGCCGAGCAGGCCAAGGACGTTGGTCACGTCGTTGTAGCGGCCTGGGTGCTGCTCGCGGAGCTTCAGGGCACGCTGGTGGAGCTCCCATGCCTTGTCCAGGTTACCTCGCAAGCGCTCCACGATCCCCAGGGCGTTGAGGCTCGACATCATGCCCGAGCCCGTGGGAGCGGCTTTTTCCAGGATCGCCAAGGATTGCTGGAGGAGCCGCGCGGCCTTTTCCAGATCGCCGCGTTCGCGCGCGAGCCCGCCGAGGTTGGACAGGATGGAGGCGGTCCCGAGGCTTGCGGGAGCCAGCTTGTTCCGGATGGCGAGGGCGCGCTGCAAATGCTCCTCCGCGGCTACCGTGTCGCCGAGCACCCGGGTGACCAGCCCGAGCCGGCCGAGGGCCGTGGCCAGTGGGATGCTGTCGGGAGACCGCTTCTCGAGGATCGTCACGGCGCGCCGGAAGAGCGCCTCGGTCTCGGCATAGCGGCCCTGTTCCGACACCAGCATCGCGACGTCGTTCAAGGTGTCGGCCATCGCCAGGGTGTCGGGGGGGAACCGCTCCTGGATCGCCATGGCCCGCCGGGAGTAACCGGCCATGGCCTCCATGTCCTTTCGCTCCCAGGCCACGAGGAAGAGGTGGTGCAGGCTGTCGGTCACCTCCAGGCTGTCCGGCGCCAGGCGCTCGCGGATCTCGAGGGCCCGCTCGTGGATCTGCGTCGCCTCGTCCAACCGGCTCTGGAGCCGCACGACGTTGCCCAGCCTGGCGAGGGTCGCGGCGACCGGAAGGCTCTCCCCCCAGGCTGCCTCACCGGCTTGCAGCGCGGAACGGTAGCCGGCCTCGGCCTTTGCGAGCTGTCCGGCGTACTGCCAGCTCTCCGCCTGCGCCTCCAGCTCCGCGACCTGGGCCTTCGCGTCCGTCAAGAGGAGCGCAATCAAGAGGAGGGCTTTCATTTCCAATCCCCGAAGAGCTGGAAGGCGGCCCAGAAGAAGGGGGCCGAGGCGTCCATCTCCAGCGCCTGGCCGCTGGCGGTGGTGATCTCGAGCGGCTCGCGGATCAGCTCGAGCTGGGCTGCCCGGAGGGCCTGATCCTTGGGTAGGCCGGCCGCGAGATGGCGATGGAAGCGCGCCATCAGCTCGGCGGTGACCTGGTCGGCGACGCTCCACAGGCTGGCGGCCACGGTGCGCGCTCCGGCGTATTGAAAGGCGCGGGTGAGCCCGATCAGCCCCTCGCCGCTCATCTCTCTTCCCAGGGCGGACTCGCAGGCGGAGAGCACCACGAGGTCGGCGTCGATCCGGACGCCTTCGAAGATCTCCCAGACCTGGAGCAGGCCGTTGTCACGGCCTTGAGAGGGCTTTTCCGGGATGGTCAGGACCAGGGCCGAGTCGAGCGGGCTGCGGTCGTCGGTGTAGCCATGAGTGGCGAAGTGCAGGATGCGCGCGTCGCGGCCCAGGGACTTGGCGTGCTCTTCCGTAGCCTCCTCGCCCAGGTAGACGCGCGCCCCGGGGTAGACCCCGGCGATGCGCTCGACCTCGCTGCGGCTGTAGGGCAGGCTCGACCAGTCGAAGCTGCGCAGCCCGGGCCCCAAGCTGTTCTTCACCTGCATGCTTTTCGGGAAGCGGGGGTCTCCGAAAGCGACGAGCTTCCCGGTTGCCGGAGAGGAGGAACGTAGCGTGCCGTAGACGGTCAGCGACAGGGCCGTGTGAAGCGGCTTTTCCTCGATCAGGAACCGCCCGTCGTGAAACATCGCTCCGAAGGGGAGGCGGTGCAGGGGGCCGTCCGGGAGGATCAGCACCCGCTCGCTGCGCTTCACGAGATCGGCCACCGGCCCGATCAGCTCGCCGTAGAGGTCCACAGTGGGCGCCTGTTGCGACCGAACCTTTTCCAGGAAGCCCTCGACCTCGCGCCGCAGCCGCTCCTCGCCGACCGGCAGGACCTTGACCTGAAGGCCCCCATCCCGGGTCACGGCGAAGAGGACGGTCTTGTCCTTGCCCACGCTGTAGGAGAGGGCGAGCGTGCCGGGATCGAGGATCCGGCGCGCGGCGTCGAGGTCGAGGGGCTGCGGCTGGCGCAACGCGGCGACCCGCGGCGAGGCCTTGCGGATGTCATCCCCGATCTTGTCGCGTTCCTGGCGCAGGCGGTCGAGCTCGCGCCGGAGGGCCTCCCTGGCCTCCTCGCCGGCCTCCGGGGTCCAGCCGGCCAGCTCGGCCAAGGCGTGGTCGTAGCGTACCGAGTTGTCGCGCCGGGAGCGCGCGAGCTCGGCAGGCAGCTCGCGGAACTCGAGGTCGCGCTCGGCGAGCAGCGCCAGGAAGCTGCGCGCCCGCGAGCGCTCCACCAGGTGGAAGGCCGCGGCCGGGCGCCCGCTCTCCATCTCGACCTCGATCGCGTCGCGGTAGATCTCCTCGTGCTGAGCCCGGTACTCGGCCTGGATCTCCTGCGGGCCGAGCCGCCCCACCTGCGAATCCAGGACCTCGACTGCCTCGGCGAGGCCCTGGGCCGCTTCGTCGAGGCGGCCCAGGCGGCGCAGGAGGTTCCCGATCCGGTGGAGCGTCAGGGCGTCCCGGATCGTGGCCGGAGGATGGCGCAGGGCCTTGGAGCGGCGCTGAAGGTCGAGCGCCTGTCCGAGGTCGTTGCGGGCCTCGGCGGCGAGCCCGAGGAAGCCCAGGGTGTCGGCGGTCCGGCTGACATGGCCGAGCCGCTCGCAGATCGCCAGGGCGCGGCTGTGGTGGCTCCAGGCCTCGGCGGCGTCGCCGGCATCGCCGGCATCGCCGCGCCGCAGCGCGATGGCGCCCAGGAGGTTCAGGTTCTCGGCCACCTCGAGGCCGTCGGGCACGGCTTTGCCTGAGAGCTCCAGGGCGCGTTGCACGAGCTCCTCGGCCGCGTCCAGGTCGCCGCGGTCGCGGGCGAGCGCGCCGAGGATGGTCAGGATCACGGCGGTCCCGAGGCTCTCGGGCGCCAGCCTCTCGCGGATCGCGAGGGCCTGCCGCAGCGATTCGTCCGCGGCCTCCGGATCGCCGAGCAGCATGAGCGCCCGGCCGCGGCGGGACAGGGTGGTAGCCAGTTGGATGCTCCCTGGAACCTGCCGCTCCAGGATCTCCAGGGCGCGCTGGTAGGCCTCCACGGCCTGGTGGAACTCGCCGCGGAACAACGCGATGTAGGCCACGTCGTTCTGGGCGTCGGCCATGGCCAGGGTGCCGGCGCCGCGCCGCTCCAGCCGCTCCAACCGCTCCAAGATATCGAGGGCGCGCCGGGAGAGCCCGGTCATGGCATCCAGGTCCTGCCGGGCGTTGGCCTGGAGGAAGAGCTGGTGCAGGCTGTCGGCGACCTCGAGGCTGTCCGGCGCCAGGCGCTCACGGATCCTCAGGGCCTGCTCCAGGAGCTGCGCCGCCTCGTCCACCCGGCCCTGGAGCCGCACGACGTTGCCCAGCTTGGCGAGGGTGCCGGCGGCTTGGAGGCTCTCCTCCTGTGCAATCTCCAAGGCCGAGCGGAGGGTGGCCTCGGCCTGCGCCAACTGGCCCGCGTACTGATAGTCCTCGGCCAGCTCCTGGAGGGCCGCGATCTGGGCGGCCTGGCCGTCCTGCGCAGCCCCTGCACGGCTCAGGAGAAGGAGAGCAATGGCGAGCGCGAGTTGATGCCGGAATTTCATAGAAGGAGCCTTGGGGCCAAATTATAGCGGCTTACCGCGCACTGGTCTCGGGCCCTTCCCGGTGTACGGAGCGGTGCTGAAGTCTATCTACGCCAATACCGCGCGCCATCCGAAAAAGCGATAAACCGCGCCCAGGATTCAGGGTCTCTCGAACCGTACGCAATTCAACGTACAGCCCAGCGGGCCGATGCTGGCCCGCGGGGTTTCCCGGGAAGGGGCATCCTTCCCAAGGAGCCATCGATGCATGGAAAGACCTCGTCAAGTCCCACAGCAAGATCGTCGTGGGAGAGGTCGTAGACCTCCACTCGTACTGGAATCACGATGGGACTTTCATCCTGACGGATGTCCGCATTTCCACCGAACAGGTGGTCAAGGGACGGCTGGAGGAGAATTCGGAGATCACGGTCACGCTCCTGGGCGGTGAGGTCGGCGACCTGGCGACCCTCATCATCGGCGGGGCCGAGCTGGTAAAGGGGAATTCGTACGTCCTGTTCCTGAACGAGGAGAACCTGCCGGGAGCCAAGAACGCGCTCACGGTGCGCGAGCACGTCCAGGGCGCGTTCGACGTCAAGCTGGACAAGGGCAGCCTGCGCGCGGTCAGCCAGGCTGTCCGCCATCCGCTGATGCCCGACGCCGAGAAGCTGGTCGATCCGCCGGGAGGCCGGGAAGGGCTTCAGCTCAACACGATGATCCAGTCGATGCGCGCCATCTCGGCCCGTGAGTCCCGCAGGGAGGTGAAGTGATGAAGGCCAGGAACCTCACCCGGCTCGCCACCATCGCCGGGATCGCCGCCGTCGCCGCGGCGTTCGCCTCGGCTTCGCCCTCGTACGGCTACCGCATGATCCAGGTCTTCGGGACCGGCCCGCTTGACCGCCGGCTCCGCGATCAGCTGTGACAGCGTCGGAAACGGCTTCACGCACCGCAACACCGGGACCTTCCAGTGGTACCTGAACACCGCCAACCAGGGGGCGGGCAAGGACAACAACATCTCGCCCGCCATGACCGCCTGGAACAACGTCTCCGGCAACCCTTACTTGAACTCCTATGCCGGAACCACGACCGATGGTTTTTCCACCGACGGCCGCAACACGATGCTCTGGGCATCGGGCAACGGCTGCACGGGCAGCTGCCTGGCGCTGACCGCCCTCGTCGTCCAGTCGCGCCAGCTCATCGTGGAATCGGACATCACCTTCAACAACGACGTCGCCTGGCACACGAACGGCGACCAATTTGACGTGCAGGCGATCACCGCGCACGAGCTCGGGCACTCGATGGGCATCCACCACACGGAGGTGGGGACCTCGCCGGCAAGGGGGACACCTGCCACGGCTTCACCATCGTGCCGAAGGCGATCAACATGATCAACGACGGCACCGAATGGATCATCACGTTCAAGAACGCGCTCAACGGGCAGAGCCTCAACGGCACGGGGCACAGCCTCTACTGCGCGGCGAGCGTCTTCACTTCCCAGACCCCGGTGGAATTCAACTTCCACGGTCCCGACGCCTACACCGTCGGCAACGAGATCAGCTCTTCGCGGAACGGCCTCGTCACGCACCTGCGCTACTACCGGGCGCCGAATGAGACGGGAGTCCATACCCTCAAGCTGTATACGGCGGGCGGCACCGAGCTGGCGTCGAAGACCATCGACTTCGGGAACGGCACCACCGCGCGCTGGGAGTATGCACCGCTCGCCTCGCCCGTCGCCATCACGGCCAACACCCACTACGTGGTCACGGTCACGACCACGAACCAGCAGAGCAAGACGTCCTGCGGGCTCTCCCCCGCGATCACCCGCGGGCCGCTCACCGCCCACGGCGGCCGCTGGATCGCCGGCACCGGCTTCCCGACGACCGGAAGCTGCAGCAACTTCTGGACTGACTTCCAATTCAATCAGAACTAGGCTTGCGCCTGCATCGAGGGAGCTCCCGGCCTCAGGGCCGGGGGCTCCTCTTCTTATAGAATCCCGCCATCATGGCCTCTCTTCGTGCAGGCGTCCTCACCCTTGCCCTCGCTTTGTGCTGGGCGTTCTGCGAGGCGATACCGGGCTGGGGCGCCACCCTGGCCGAGCGCGCCGCGCAGATCGACGCCCCGGCGCGCGGCGGCGAGGTGACGCTCTCCGGACCTCTCAAGGTCGGCCGCGCCGAGATCGTCCCCGAGCCGGGGACCCGCGTCCGTTCCCTGCTGGCCGGCGGCGTTCCCTGCGGGCTCGTTGTTGAAGGGCCGGCGCAGCTGCGCTACCGCGTCGAGGACCGGTTCACCATCCCGGTGGCCGAGCGCAACGTGCGCCGGTTCGCGACGCTGACGACCAGGCGTGAGAAAGAATCGCTGGAGATTTCCGAGGAGCTCTCCGGAGCCGTGGTCTGGGGCTGGGGGCTGGGCGAGGCAGGGGAGGCACAAGGAGCCGGCCTGCCGGACTGGGCTGCGAAGCTCCTCGCCGTACGCCGCTTTCCGGCGCCGTCGCACGGCCTGCTGGCCAACGAGGCAAATGGGATCGAGGGATCGCGCTATGCGCTGCTGCGCGGCGACCTCGTCGACCTGTTCCTCCACGTCGATCCCCGTGTCCGGGAGGAGAACCTCTACCGGATCGCGAAGGCCATCGACCGTGGAAGCACCTACCGCGAAGGGATCGGGGAGACGCCCCTGGCGTCGCAACCGATCGGCCGCGCCTGGTGGGAACGCCCCTCGGCGGAGCTGGTTGCCGAGCACGAGCGGCTCGCGGTCGAAAACCCTCGCGGCGAGCTGCTCCGCATCGTCAGCAACTCCCGCCTGCGCGCCCGCCGTGCCGGTATTGCCTTCTGGCAGGCGGATCTCCTCAACAACATCCTGGACATGGAAGGCCTGCACCCGGTCACAGTCCGGAGCGTCCGCGTGGACGGCCGGGCCGCCGATTTCCTCCACCGCGATGACGAGCTCCTGGTGCCGCTCGGCCGCGCCCTCGCCGACAAGGAGACAGTCGAGGTCGAAGTCACCTATGAGCGCGAGATCGCCGTGGACCCGCGCAACAAGAACTTGTACTGGGTGCTCGGCACCGATGCGTGGTACCCCCGCCAGGACCTCGAAGGCGAGCTCGCCGCTCTCGAAATCACCCTCGACGTGCCTGAGGGCTGGACGCCCTTCGCCTCGGGATCGGAGATCTCGCGCACGCAGGAGGGAGGCCGGAGCAAGCTCGTGACGCGGATCGACCGGCCGATGCAGGCCGCCGCGGTGGCGGCCGGCAGGTACCGGGTGATCGAAGAGGCGCGGGACGGGGTCACCTGCCGCGCCGCGACGTATGCCGTGCTCAAGGAGGACGCTGCGCGCAAGATCATCGACCGGTTCTTCGCCGGCCGCGTCTTTTTCGAGCAGCTCTTCCAGGAGCCCCATCCCTTCCGCGACTTCTCCATCGTCGAGATCAACGCCTGGGGATTCGGCCAGGCTCCCGCCGGCATCATGTTCTTCGCCCAGGAGTTCCACACGGCACCGGTGCCGCGGTCGAGGCGCCGGTTCTATTCGGACCCCAACTCGCGCTTCCTCCACGAGGTCGCCCACGGCTGGTGGGGGCACGTCGTCAAGATCAATGCTCCCGAGGAAGCCTGGCTGATCGAGGCGTTCTCCGACTACACGGCGGCGTTGGCGGTCTGGTACCTGCACGGCAAGGGGCGCGGCGACTACGAGCTCAACGAGATCGTCAAGGACTGGGTCAAGGCGGCCGACGAGCTCCGTCCGGGAGCGAGCCTCTACCTCGCCGACCGCATCGCCCTGCACGACGAACGGGACCGCGGCGACTACCTGGGCCTGCGCCATGGCAAGGGGCCGCTCGTGCTGCATGCCCTGCGCCTCGAGCTGCAGCGCCAGAAGGGAGGCACAGCCGCGGGAGACCTCGCCTTCACCGAGCTTCTGCGCAGGTTCCTCAAGCGCAACCGCTACGGCTACGTGACCACGCGCGGCCTGGTGGCGGAGCTCGACAAGCTCACGGGCGGCGACTGGCAACCCTGGTTCGAGCGCTACGTCTACGGGACCGAGGTCCCGCAACTGCCCAGGCAGGTGGCCAAGTGAGGTTTCTCCGAACCTTCCTTGTATTCATCTTCTGCGCGATACCGGGCTGGGGCGCCACCCTGGCCGAGCGCGCCGCGCAGATCGACGCGCCGGAGCGCGGCGGCGAGGTGACGCTCGCGGGACCGCTCAAGGTCGGCCGCGCCGAGATCGTTCCCGCGGCGGGGACCCGCGTCCGTTCCCTGCTGGCCGGCGGCGTTCCCTGCGGGCTCGTCATCGAAGGGCCGGCGCAGTTGCGCTACCGCGTCGAGGACCGGTTCAGCATCCCGGTGGCCGAGCGCAACGTGCGCCGGTTTGCGACGCTGACGACCAGGCGTGAGAAAGAAACGCTCGAAATTTCCGAGGAGCTCTCCGGCGCCGTGGTCTGGGCCTGGGGGCTGGGCGAGGCAGGGGAGGCAAAGGGAGCCGGCCTGCCGGACTGGGCCGCGAAGCTCCTCGCCGGACGCCGCTTCCCGGCGCCGTCGCACGACCTGCTGGCCAACGAGGGGAATGGGATCGAGGGATCGCGCTATGCGCTGCTGCGCGGCGACCTCGTCGACCTGCTTCTCCACGTCGATCCCCGTGTCCGGGAGGAGAACCTCTTCCGGATCGCAAAGGCCACCGATCAGGGAACCACTTTCAGCGAAGGAATCTGGGAGATTCCCCTGGCGTCGCAACCGATCGGCCGCGCCTGGTGGGAACGGCCGCCGGCGGAGCTGGTTGCCGAGCATGAGCGGCTCGCGATCGAAAACCCCCGCGGCGAACTGCTCCGCATCGTCAGCAACTCCCGCCTGCGCGCCCGCCGCGCCGGCCGCGCCGGCATTACCGTCTGGCAGGCGGATCTCCTCAATCACATCGTCGACATAGAGGGCCGGCACCCGGTCACCGTCCGGAGCGTCCGCGTCGACGGTCGGGCCGCCGACTTCCTCCACCGCGATGACAAGCTCCTGGTGCCGCTCGGCCGCGTCCTCGCCGACAAGGAAACGGTCGAGGTCGAAGTCACCTACGACGGCGACATCGCCCTGCGGCAGCGTGGCAACTCGTACTGGGTGCTCGACACCGATGCGTGGTACCCCCGCCAGGACCTCGAAGGCGAGCTTGCCACTCTTGAAATCACCGTCGACGTGCCGGAGGCCTGGACGGCCTTCGCCTCGGGATCGGAGATCTCGCGCATGAAGGAGGGAGGCAGGAGCAGGCTGGTGACGAGGAACGACCGCCCGATGCAGGCCGCCGTGGTGGCGGCCGGCAAATACCAGGTGATCGAGGAGGCGCGGGACGGGGTCACCTGCCGGGCCGCGACGTACGCCATACCCAGGGAGGATCCTGCGCGCAGTCTCATCGATCGGTTCTTCGCCGGCCGCGCCTTCTTCGAGCAGCTCCTCCAGGAGCCCTACCCTTTCCGCGACTTCTCCATCGTCGAGCTGTACAGCCGGGAATTCGGCCGGGCTCCCGCCGGCCTCGTGATCTCCTCCAAGGCGTTCTACACCGGGCAGTTTCACAAGTCGAGGCGCGGGTTCTATCAGGAGCTCGCCCACAGCTGGTGGGGGCACGTCGCCAAGATGAACGCGCTCGAAGAAGTCTGGCTGATCGAAGCGTTCTCCGACTACACGGCGGCGCTGGCGGTCTGGTACGTGCTCGGCAAGGAGCGCGGCGACTACGAGCTCAACGAGATGGTCAAGGACTGGGTCAAGGCGGCCGACGAGCTGCGTCCAGGAGCGAGCCTCTACCTCGCCAACCGCATCTCCATGCACGACGCGCGTGACTTCGACGACTACCAGCGCCTGCTCTACGGCAAGGGGCCGCTCGTGCTGCATGCCCTGCGGCTCGAGCTGCAACGCCAGAAGGGGAGCACCGCCGCGGGGGACCTCGCCTTCACCGAGCTCCTGCGCAGGTTCCTCAAGCGCAACCGCTACGGCCACGTGACGACGCGCGACCTGGTGGCGGAGCTCGACAAGCTCACCGGCGGCGACTGGCAGCCCTGGTTCGAACGCTACGTCTACGGGACCGAAATCCCCAAGCTTCCCAAGTGATGGCTGAGCCCACTTTCTTTGCCACGCCGTCCGAATTCCGCGCCTGGCTGGAGAAGCATCACGAGCGGGAGCAGGAGCTGTTCGTGGGCTTTTACAAGAAGGGCTCCGGCCGGCCCAGCATCACCTGGCCGGAAGCCGTGGACGAGGCGCTCTGCTTCGGCTGGATCGACGGCGTGCGCAAGAGCCTGGGCGAAGAGAGCTACATGATCCGCTTCACACCGCGCAAGCCGGGAAGCACCTGGAGCGCGGTCAACGTCGGCCGGGTGGAGGAGCTGACCCGGCTGGGGCGCATGCGGTCCGCGGGCCTCGCGGCCTTCGAAAAGAGGTCCGAGGCGAAGACCGGCACCTATGCCTACGAGCAGAAGGAAGGTGCCGCGCTGGAGAAGGCCGAGGAGAAGCAGTTCCGCGCCAACGAGCCTGCCTGGGAGTTCTTCCAGTCCCAGCCGCCCTGGTACCGGCGCACGGCCATCTGGCGGGTCGTGAGCGCGAAGAAGGAAGAGACGCGGAAGAGCCGGCTGGCCAAGCTCATCGAGGAATCGGCCCAGGGCCGGCGCACGTAGATTAAAATGATCCGCATGAACCTTTTCCTGCGCCGAGCGGCCGTCCTGTGTTCCCTGTGCCTCGCCGTGCCTCTTGCCGCGGCTCAAACGGCGAAAGAGGCCTGTTCCTGCATGCCCAAGCCGGCGCTGCCGGTCGCACTGTCGGCGATGGACGTGATGACCGGCAAGCCCGAGGTGCAGCGGTGGATCATGGTGCCTGCCTCCTGGGTCACGCCCGGCGATCACACGGTGGCCGTGCGGATGGTGCGGCCCGATGGCACGGTCGATGGTCCGCACAAGCTGCGTTTCAATCCGGGTGACACGAGCCTCGCAGAGGCCAAGGGCCTGATCGAGACCATGGGCGGCTCCATGATTTCGTTCGCCGAACATGGGGATGAGGTCACCTGGCTGATGCTGACCGCGCTGTTCTCCATGGCGGAGGACCTGAAGGAGATCCGCTACTCGGTGGATGACTGCTCGCTCGGCCAGAACATCGTGATCGGCGCTCCGGAGAACCCGGACAAGCCCTCGGCGGACCGGCCGTACGTCACGCTGCCGAAGGAGACCACGCGCTCGGCCTGCGCGCAGTTGGTCTTCCGCGACGGCACGGTCTCCAAGGTCATGATGATCAAGCGCTGAAGGTTTCGAGAAGACACACGAGGGGTAGGGGGACGGCCCTGGCCCCAGCAGGGCCGTCCCCCATCCTCGCGTCCATCGATTGTCAAAGAGCCCTCGGCAGGCGTGGACGCATCCACGGCGCCGGTCGGCCGGGACCCCGCGGGTCCTGGCACCTCGTCTTCATGTGCCGCCCGAGCTCCGGACGCTTCCGCCCGGCCTCGAGCGCCTTTCCCTCGACCGTCTGAGCCTTTCGCCCGGCCTGCTGAGCGTTCCGCTCGACTCTCCGCCGCTTCCATCCGGGCTCCAGCCGCTGCGTCACGGCCCCGGGCGCTCCCTCCCGACCGTGGCCGGATGCCGCTGGACCTTCCTCGGCATCCGCGCGGGCTCGGATGAAACGCTCCCGACCTCGCGCGGAAGCGTCCCGGCCGTGGATGGCAGCGTCTCGGCCTCGCGCATTTACCGTACACGGTAGAGCCACTGGCGCAATCTCATCTTCTTCTGCTGCCGACTCTTGCGGCGAATCCGCCCACGGTCGGGAGCTACGCGGCGAGGATTATCCTGGCACGGAGTATAGACGCGGGGCAAGTAGAGAATCGATTGGTATCTGACATGGCCAGGATTGGGTATTGACAAGACCATGAACGGCTGGCATCCTATCCTTCGTCGTCCAAGGAAACGCAGGTCGTAAAATGAAGAAAGGAGATGCCGATGATGTAGATCAACGCGCTAGCCGAGGCAGTGACCCCTTGCCGGGTGGTCCGGAAAAGGGGAGAAAACATTAACTAGCAGTAGAAATGAAAGGAGAAGCATCATGCCTGAAATCTCGTCGTTTGCCGATTTCCTCGCCGATTGGGACCTTCTGCTCAAGGGGGTTGCCAACAAGAATGGGCTGCCCGACCTCTCGGGGCTCACCCTGCCCTTGGAGGAGATCCTGGAGGAAGGGAAGGACCAGGAGGCGGACAAGGCCGCCGCCCGGGCTCAACTCAGCCAGGGGTCCAAGCGCACCCGGACCCTGGTGACGGACGGACGGGCCGCGGCCTCGCGGCTGCGTTCTGCCCTGAAGGCCCACTACGGCGGCCACAACGAAGTGCTGGTGGAGTTCGGAATTGCGCCGCTGCGCAAGCGCCGCTCTCCCCAGCCGGTCGACCCGCCGCCGCCCAACCCGCCCATCGCGCCTCTGCCGGAGTAGCCCGGCTCGGGGAGGAGGCGGCTTCCTAACGGATCCGCCTCCTCCCGACGTTCTTTGACAATCGATTCACCGTTGGACCCCGGGGGGCTGCTGGGCCGGCAGGCCCCCCGGGGGCAGCCACGGTTTGGAGAAGAGGCTGGCGGAGGCGCGGCCCCTCCGGGGGGCTGGGTGTGCGGCTGGGAGAGGGGATCGGGGTGAGGGCCTATGCCGCACGGATCTGCGCGATCAACTGGCGAGTCATCTCAATCATCTCCGCCGCGCTCTCCCCGTATCTCTCGAATCCACGCAGCGCCGTTTCGGCGTACTCCAAGGCATTCGACCAGTGGCCGGCGTTGAAGAAGGTAATGGCCACGTTGAAGCGGGTTACGGAAGCATTAAAAAGAGCACCTGCTTGCTCGAGTAGCTGAACTGCCTCCCTGTAGTGAGGGAACGCGCTGTCGAAGTCCCCTGCCTCATTGTAAATGGCGCCGAGAGCGTTGTGGGTCACGCCCAGGTCGTCGATCGCATCCGGCGGCAGGAGTTCGAGAGCCTCAAGGTAGAACTTCACCGCTTCGATGAAATGCCGGAAGAGCTCTTCCTTGGGCCGCTCCGCGGTCAACGCCTCGCGGAAACGACTATCTGCAACAATCCCAAGCTGCACCACGCATCGGCCACGGCCGAGCCCGTCACTTTCATCGTCCAGCTCGAAGCTCTTGCGATACCAGCGCTCGGCTTGGTCGAGGTCGCGAAGGGCGGGCAGATTTTTGAAAGCATGTCCAAGATTCATCGCACAAGTTGACGCGCCGGGTCGGTTGCCGATTTGCTCGCAGAGTTCTAGAGCCTCCTCATAGACCTGAACACACTCAGCCCGCCCGATTTCACGATGGATCTGTCCTAGCTCGTGAAGAGAAACTGCAAGCGATCGGATTGCATCTCGCTCTTCACCCTCCAACTCCTCCAGCGGTCTTACCAAAGCGGCCGCAGCGCGCTGGCGGCTCCAGGCCACACGAACAATCTGCACTCGCTCTGCCTCGGTCCACTGCCGCTCCTCTCGGGCAAGCCGCACGCGGTACTCCGTAACCAGGCTCCAAATCTCCTCCCGTACCGGGAAGGGTCCGTCATTCTCTGAGTAAAAAAAGTGGGACACGATCTCTTCTGCCAGTCGTTTCCACTCCGCCCGCCGGCCGGTGTGGTGATAGATCTGATCCAGCCCTTGCATGGCGCTGACCGCCAGCTCCCACCAGCCGTTGGTCAGCGCCACCCGGCGAACGTGGAGAAGGTTGGTCTCCTCGGCCTGTAGAGCATCAAGGATACTGCGGTTTCCACCGATGTACTGCTCAGCGTAGGACTCCCCCAACCTCACGATGGCCTCAACGAACGCGCGCACCACTGTGAGATCTTCGGTGGAGTAGCACTGCTCGAAGAGGCGCTTGAAGAACCAAGGGAGGGCTGGGTGGATGCCGTAGTGCCCGCCGCTGTAGGCAGTCAAGAGCCCCACGTCTGCAGCGCGATCGAGGAGATCGATTCCCTCCTCCCGGGGCAGGCCTCGCACCTCGGGCAGGCTGGCAGGGTTGTCAGGGTGGCCCATAAGTAGTAACGCATCCACGTCTACAAACCCCTGAAACAGGTGGAGCAGGGCGAGCTTCTTCCGCTCCTCCTCTGAGAAAGCCTGCTCAAACCCATACGCGAGCGAGGCCCCAAGGGAGCGGGTGCGCCCCTCGCTCACCTCATCGGTGAAAGTGGCCTCGCCGGAGCGAAGGCGGGCGACGAAAGCCTCAATCTGCCGCTTTGTCTTGAGCCCCTCGCGTAGCGCCTGGCCGGCGAGGACGGTGATCGTCATTGGATTTCCTTTGGCAAAGGCGAGGAGGGGGCGCCAGTCCTCGACGTCACCGAGCCGGCGGCCGTGCCGTTCTGCCAGAGCGCGGACGAGTTGAAGGCTCTCCGTCATCGGCATCGGTGGCACCTGGATGCGCACCGCTAGGTCCCCCAGCCAGGAGCGTTCGTTGCGGCGGGAGGTCAGGAGGATCTTCGCCTTCGTCTCCCGCAGGGCGCGAAGAAAGCCGAGCAGCTCCTCCTGCTCCTCCGCGCTCCAGGCCGACTCTGTCCCGGCCGGGAATCCGGTCACTGGCTCCACGTTGTCCCAGATCCAAAGGACCGGGATCTGGGTGAGGATCTGGAGGGCCACCCGCCGCCGATTCGAATCGTCCAGCGCCAGCCAGTTGATGCCGGCACCCTCCAGGGCTGGCCCGAAGACCTGGCCGATCCGGTCCAGCACGCGGGGCAGCGGGAGGTAGCGCTCGAAGGTGGTGAAGAGGATGGGGCCGTCGACGCCTCCGGTCAGCGAGTACCAGCGGGCAAACTCGGCGGCCGTGGTGGTCTTGCCGCTGCCGGCATAGGCATGGAGGAGGACGATCGAGGTCTTGTCGAAGGCGCGATCGAGGGCCAGGAGTGTCTCGTCCCGGCCGAAGAAGCCGGCGTCGGGTGGCGGCGGAAGATCGGCATCGAGGCTGCCGGCCGCCGAAGCCGTGGCTCCCTCCTTGACATGGATCGTTAGGCTGCCGTCGTCCTTCACTTTGGGGAAGATCTGCAGTGGCACCGCTTCGTAGACGACAGGAACAGTCCAGTCCTGGAGCGGCAAAGGCGCGTGGACCACCTCGCGCAGCGGGTTGTCGGAGAGGTTCTTGCGCGCCAGCGTCACCGCCTCGCCCAGCGCGGCGCCACGGGCGAGCGAGGCGTACAGCTCGGCCACGAGCCGGGCGGCGGTTACCACGTATACGTTGTAGCGCATGGCTACAACCCCGGCTACGCCCGCATCCATGACCTCCTGAGCCAGCGAGCCGAAGGCCCGCACCTTGGAGTGGGGATCGGCCGCAACCGTCTCCGGCGCCGGGGCTGGCTCGGTGAGCGCTGAGCGGCAGGCGTTGAGGACGAGGACGGGCACTCCGGTTGCCGAGAGGAGCTTTCCCAGCGAGGTACCGTCGATCAGCTCGCCATTACCATCGATCCGCGGGTTTTCGAACAAAAGATAGCCGTGCTTGCCCTCCCGGGCACCAGCAAGAACGACTGCGGAGAGGCCCCGCAGCAGGGCCGCGACACCGCCCGCCTCGGCCACTTCCATGTAGGTGCCGTGGCCGTCGAAATGGACCACGTGGTACGGCTGGCCTTTCCCGTGCGCCTCGCGGAGCACCTTCCCGAGCTGCTCGAACGTGGGCGGACGCAGAAGGTCGAGGTCATAGGCCTCTCGGTTGGCCTTGCTCAAGCCGCGTAGGAGCTGGCTCGCTACCGAGCGGAAGGGCACGTCCCTCTCCCCTCGCGGCCGGCAGATGACCAGGAGGATGCGGATCTTCCCTTTCTTCCGGGCCGGTAGAGTCGGGGTGAGCGCCGGGTTAGGGTGGGCGCGGACGAAAGAATGGGCCGTCAGGGCCAGATGGGAGCCGGTCTTTGGATCGCGCAGCAGCTCCCACGGGATGGTGGCCGCTTCCGTCACGCCGGTGACGATCTCGATCCTCGTCTGCGGCAGCCGCTTGCGGAGCTCGGCCCAGAGATCGCGGGCATCCTCGCTCGCCTGGAACACCGCCTGGAACAGCTCGTTGCCCACCTCCTCCATCCGTCCCTCGACCCGCCGCGCGATTGAGGGCGCCGGGTCCTGGGGGTATTGGAGGAAGTCCTCAAGGTACCAGCGCAGGCCCTCTTCATCCTGAGGCGAGAGGCTGAACTCGAAGGTGGACTCGGCCGTGCGGCGGGGGCCGTCGCCCTCTAGGGCAATCTCCACCCGGTGACGGCCTTCCGCCAAGGTGTGCTGCTGGATTCTGAGCTGGAGCATGTCCGATTCTACTCAGGTAGGAGACACTTCTGGCGGGTGGTTTGTTGAGGCCCGCAGGCGGGCTTTCCCTGGGACCGCCGGCATCTTGCCGGCTTCTCCGGAGAGATCGGCGGAACGCCGGCCATTGTCGCTTGCCCAGGAAGAAGGCCGGGCCTTCGGCCCAGTATCCGGAGGATGCCGGCAAGATGCCGGCGGTCCCAGGGGAAAAGCCATTTTGGGATTGCGGGGGCATCCGGGTCTTCCGCGATATCCTTGCGCCGTGGCAGTCCAGCTCAGCCTTTTCGAGTCGGAGAGCCCTGCTGGAGCTCCTTCTCCTCCGGGGAGGGTCCTCGTCGCGCGCGGCGCTCTTGCCGCCGAAGCTGCCGTGCTGGATCGCCTGGCCGGGCTTCTCGACGCGGCCCGGCGGGATCCCTCCCTGCTCGCTCTTCCCGTTCGGGTCGTCGTGCCGTCGCGCAGCCTGCGGGCTCATGCTGCCGCGGTGATCGCGCGGCACCGGTCGGTCGCGGGCGTGGTCATTCAGACCCTCCATGGGCTCGCTTTCGAGATCCTGGAGCGGGCCGGCGAGGCGGCTCCGCGGGGGCTCCCTCTCACCGAGATTCTGTCCCAGCGCTTTGCCGCGAGGGAGCCTTCCCTGCGGTCGGGGCTGGGGGATCTGGTGGATGGCTATGGCGGCGTCGCGGCCACGGCTCGCGATCTCTTGGACGCGGGGCTCGAGCCGGTCCATGCCGACGCGGCCCTCGAAGCCTTGAGCCTGGATGGTTCCTACGTGGCCAGCCGCGCGGCGGTCGAGCGTGCCCGCGCCCTGGTGCGGGTGGCGGCCCGCACGGAAGAGGAGATGCGGCGCCGGGAATTGGGGGCTCTCGGGTCTCTTTTGCGGCGCGCCACCGACCTTTTGGAGACAGATGCCGAGACCGTGCTCCCAGCCCGGGCCATCCTCATCCATGGATTCGCGGATGCGACCGGTGTGGCCGCCGATCTCCTCCAATCACTGCTGCGGCGCCGGCAGGCCGTGCTCGTCCTCGACCGTCCTCCTTCCTGGCAGGGGGAGGGAGTCGAGAGCGCGTTCACCGAGCGCCTCGCCGCGCGGCTCTCTCCGGTCGCCCAGATCGACGAGGCGCCTCCGCCTCCTCTGGCCGACGTGGCACCTCCTCGGGTCGAGCGTTTCCAGGCTCCCGGGACCGGGGCCGAGACCCGCGAGGTGGCTCGACGTATCCGTGCCCTCCTGGATGCCGGAGCCCGCCCCGAGGGGATCGGGATCGTGGCGCGCGACTTCACTGCCTACCGGCTACCCCTGTCCCGCCATCTGCGGCGGCTCGGCGTGCCGTTCTCGGCCCTGGGGACCCGCGGTGCGCTCGGTCCCGCCGGCCGCGGTGTCCGCGCCTTCCTGGAGCTGCTCCGCCGGGGTGAGGATGTGCCGGCCGACCGCTGGCTCGACGCCGTGGCCGGAATCTCGGGCATCGCCGCGGTGGACCTCCGGCTTGCCTTTGCCTCCCTCGGCGCCGGCCGGCTGCGGGACGTGGCCGGGCTCCGGCCCGATCTCTTCCTGAAAGCCGAGACCGACTCGTTCCCTCTGCCGATCCGCCACGGGCTGCGGGAGGCGAGCCGCGAGGGGGAGGAGATCGATCTCGAAGAAGGGGTGAGGGAGGTCCACGCGGTGCGCCGCCGGGTGGCGGGGGAGTGGATCCGCTTTGCCGTGAAGCTGGCCGGCCGGGTGCGCGAGCGGCTCGCGGCCTGGCCCGAGGAGGCCCGCGCTAGAGATCATTTCTCCCGCCTCCGTGCCCTGCTCGTACAGGATCTCGGATGGCGTGAGGGGGATGGGCCGATCTTCGAAGCCATGGAGGCGCTCGCCCGGGAGGTGCCGGAGCGCTTCACCCTCGACCGCGACGAGCTGCGGCGCCTCCTCGCCCGCGAGCTGGAGGAGGCCGGCACGGCCGACCTCGGCGGAGAGGGCGGCGGCGTCCAGGTGCTCTCGGCCATGGAGGCCCGCGGGCGCACTTTCGAGCACCTCTTCCTGATCGGCCTGAACCGGGACGTCTTCCCCCGTGGCGTGCGGGAGGACCCGCTGCTGCCGGACGACCTGCGCCGCGTGCTTCAGCGGGTCCTCCCCGACGTGCCGATCAAGCTCGCCGGGTTCGACGAGGAGCGCTGGCTGTTCGCCCATCTGCTCTCCTCGAGCCCCGCGGTCACCCTCTCCTGGCAGGGGGTGGACGAGGACGGCAAGGCGCTCTCGCCCTCGCCCCTCCTGCGGGATTTGGGCGACGTGCCCAAGGTGCCGGCGCTCTGGTCGCGGGAGGCGGCGGGCCAGGGTCCGAGGACGGGGGGAGAGCGGGCTGTGCTCGCGGCGCTGCATGGACCTCGGAGCGGGCTGGGAAGGGTTTTGGAAGTTGCATTGGGTGGAAAGCTTGCCGCCGTCCGCCTCGCCATCCTGGACGAGCTCGATCCCGACCTGCGCACTCCGGAAGGCCGCGCCACCCGCGCCCGGCTCGGCCCATACTTCGGATTCGTCGGGACGATGAGCGGCCACGAGAAGGACCCGCGCCGCCGCGAGCTCTTCGTCACCCACCTGGAAGCGCTCGCTTCCTGCCCGTGGCAGCTCTTCCTGCAAAAGCTGCTGCGCCTGGAGCCGACGCCCGATCCCCTGGAGATGGCGCCCGGCACCGATCCCCTCCTGCTCGGGAACCTTGCCCACGCGGTCCTGGAGCGGATCGCCCGCGAGGCCGGCGTTGGAAAGGATGAAGTTGTGGCCGTGCCCTGGCCGGCGGAGCAGGATCTCCAGGATTGGCTGTTCGACGAGGCGGTGCGGCTCCTCCAGGAAGAGGGCGTCTTCCTCCCCGGGCTGGCCCGGGCGCTGGCGGAGCAGGTCCGGCCCCGTCTCGACGCGGCCCGCGACTCCGACTGGGCCGAGGGACCGCTGCCCGTGCTGCGTGTCGAGGACGAGGGGAGCCTGGAGGTGACGGATGCCGAGGGCCGTGTCCGCTCCGTCCGCTTCCGCGCCGACCGGGTGGACCTCCTGGAGAACGGGGCGCTACGCCGGACCGACTACAAGACGGGCAAGCCAATCTCCAGGGCCAAGCGGGATGAGGTGCGGCGCCGAGGGTTTCTGGAGAAAGTCCGGGCCGGGACGCATCTCCAGGGAGTGGCCTACGGGCTCGCCTCGGAGCAGGCGGTCGGGCGGTATCTCTTCCTTCGGCCCGACGTGGAGGCGCGGGTGTTCGAGGCCGGGCCGGATGACCGCGATCTCGCGGAAGCCTTTCAAGGGACGGTCCGGGCCGTGCTCTCCGTCTGGGATGCGGGCGCCTTCTTCCCTCGGGTTGTGGCTCCGGCCGGCCGCAACGAGCCCGGCCGCTGCAAGGTCTGCGAGGTTGCCGAGGCCTGCGTGCGGGGTGACTCGGGTGCACGGCTGCGGCTGTTCGAGTGGGCCGAAGTCATGCGGAACGGCGGCGAGCCGACTTCCGAAGAAGCCGCTCTCTTGCAAGTCTGGCGGCTTGCGTCGAAGGAGACTTCATGACCGCCGGCCGTCTTCTCGTCGGGGCCTTTGGCTCGCGCCGCGACGACGAGCGCCTGCGCCAGGAAGACCGCGAGGCACGGCTGGAGGCGCAGCGCCGCTTCGACCGGCCGCTCGTTCTGGAAGCTGGTGCCGGGACCGGCAAGACCACCACCCTGATCGGCCGTCTTCTCGCCTGGGTGCTCGGCGCCGGTTGGGAGAGGAAGGCACACGAGCTGGCCGAGCGCGCCGCGGCGGCCGGCCTGCGCTCGGATGGCAGCCCCGACCGGCTCGATCGAATTGCAGCGGGCGTCCTGCGCGGGACCGTCGCGATCACCTTCACCGAGGCGGCGGCGGCCGAGATGGCTTCCCGGGCCTCCCTTGCGCTGGGCGCCCTGGCTCGGGGGGACGAGCCGCCGCCCTGGCTCGATCCCGCCGTCCTCCCTCCTCCTGAAGAGCGGACGCGGCGGGCCCGCGCCCTGGCCTCCACCCTCGACCACCTGGCCGTCCGCACCATCCACGCGTTCTGCCGCGGCCTGCTCGCCGACCATCCTCTGGAAGCGGGCATCCATCCCGATCTGGCCATCGATGCCGACGGGCTCCTCCTTCAGGAGGTGGTGCACGAGACGGTCGAAGCCTCTCTGCGCGAGGGCTACGGCGATCCCGGAGACCCCGACCTCCTGGCCTTGGCAGCCCGCGGCTTCGGCCCGCGTGAGGTTTCCGACGCTCTGACGGCGCTGGTCCTGGCCGGCCTCGCCGCTGAGGTCCTGGAGGAGGATCCGCTCGCGCCGGAGCGGGTCGGAGAGCTGCGCCGCCGGCTGGTCGAGGCCTGCGAGGGGATGCACGACCTCGTCGGTCCGCTCCTGACCGGCGTCCGGCTCCAGAACCCCAAGGCCATCGAGCAGGGCGTGGGGAACCTCCTTGCCCGGCTGCTGGAAGAGGGGCCGCTCTCCCTGGAGACGATGCAGGAGCACGCCGCGGAGCTGCTGCCGGGCAACCTGCTGGAGCATCTCCGCAAGTGGGCTCGGTGCTCGCTCGGCCCGACCGAGGGGCGCCTGCTGGGCGAGGTCCGGGAGGACTTGGCTGCGAAGGCCGGGCGGCTCTGCCGGCTGCTGGACCATCTGGAGGAGGTGGATTCCGCGCTGCTCGGCGCGGCGCGCAAGGCGCTGGCCCCTCGGCTCGCCGAGGTCGCGCGCCTCCTGCGCATCCGCGGCATCGCCACGTTCGACTCCCTGCTCACCGGCGCCGAGCGGCTCCTGGCGCGACACCCCGAGGTGCGGGCGCGGGTGCGCCGCGGCATCGATCAGCTCCTGGTGGACGAGTTCCAGGACACCGACCAGGTCCAGTGCGAGATCCTGCGCTGGATCGCCCTCGACGGCCCGCCCGAGCAGCGCCCCGGCCTCTTCCTGGTGGGCGATCCCAAGCAGTCCATCTACGGCTGGCGGAGCGCCGACCTGCGGGCGTACGACGGCTTCCTGGAGCGGGTGCGGCAGGGCTGGGGCGAAGTGCGGTCACTGGTCGAAAATTTCCGCTCGGTGCCGGCGATCCTGGAGGAGGTGGCGCGCGGCATCGAGCCGGTCATGCGGGCGCGCACCGGCCTGCAACCCCGTTTCGAGCCGCTGCTCCCGTGCGAGCGCCGCAAGGACGATCCCGGTTTTCTACGAGAGGACTGGGCGCCGGTCGAGCACTGGGTCTCGTGGACCAAGGAGGGCGGGCACGAGACGCTGGCGGTCGAGGCCACCGAGCTGGAGGCCGCGGCCATCGCGGCCGACCTGGTCGCGCTCCACCGCCGGGGCGAGCCCTGGAGCGGGATGGCGATCCTGCTGCGCGGCATGAGCCAGGTCGACCTCTACCTGGAGGCCCTGCGCCGGGCGGGCGCGCCCTTTGCCGTGGGCCGGGACAAGCACTATTACCGCCGCCGCGAGGTCATCGACGCCGCGGCCCTGGTGCGGGCGGTGCTCGACCCCGGCGACCACCTGGCGCTGCTCACCTTCCTGCGCTCGCCCACGGTCGGGGTGCCCGACGCGGCCCTGATCCCCCTCTGGAACAACGATTTTCCCAAGCTGATGACGGAGCTTGCCGCTGGGAACGTTCAGATGGTGGCGGACCGGATCGCGAAAGCGGCGAAGGAGCTGCCGCGGGATGTGCCGGCCCTCGACCGCGTCCGGGGATGGGACAGGACCCTCCTTGCCGCGGTGGAAGCGCTGGCGGCCCTCCGCGCTTCGTTCGCGGCCGATCCCGCCGACGTCTTCATCGAAAAGGTGCGCGGGCTGCTGCTGGTGGACGTGACCGAGGCGGCGCGCTACCTCGGTCCCTATCGCCTGGCGAACCTCGACCGTTTCTTCCGGCAGCTCCTGGCGGCGATGGAGGACGGCGGGGGAGATGCCACGGCGGTGCTGCGGGCGCTGCGCCGGAGCGTGGCCGAGGCACGGGAGGCGGAGGAGGGCCGGCCCCAGGATGGCAGCGAGGACGCGGTCCAGGTCATGACGATCCACGGCGCCAAGGGGCTGGACTTCAAGCACGTCTACCTGGCGCAGCTCCACAAGCAGTCGATGGGCGAGAACGGCTCGAAAACCGAGGTGGGAAAGACCGCTGACGAGCGTTGGGAGTACCGGCTGTTCGGCGCGCCCACCCTCGGCTTCGATGCCGTCGCGGCCGGGCGCCGGGAGGTCGAGGCGGCCGAGCGGGTGCGGACCCTCTACGTCGCCATGACCCGCGCCAAGGACCGTCTGGTGCTCGCCGGCACCTGGCCGAACGACGAGGAAACGCAGGATCCCCGGCCCCCCGAGCAGGCGCGTCACCATCTCGACCTGCTCTGCTGGCGTCCGGGCCGGCCCGACCTGGCCCAGCGCTGGAGCGAGGGCCTCTGGTCCCTCCCGGACCGCACCGGCGCCCTCTGGAAGCTTCCCGCCCTGCGGCCGGACGCGGAGGCCGGCGAGGTTGGCGGCCAGACGGCCGCGGCTCTCCCTTCGCCCGAAGACGTCGCCCGGGAGTCCGAAACCCTGGCCGCCCGCCGGAAGGAGGCCGAGGCGCGCATGGAGCTCCGGTTCGGAGGGGCGGCCTCGGAGGAGGCGCACGAGCTCCTGCGCGAGCAACAGTCCGAGCGCCGGGTAGGAGAAAAGGTCCGCCGCCGGAAGGCGCCCGACCGAGAAGCCGCCATGGCCGCGGGGGGAGCCGTCCACCGTGCTCTGGAGACCTGGGACCTCTTCGCCGGGCCCGAAGAGGAGGCGCGCCGCCAGCGGGACCTCCTGCCCGTCTACATCTCCCGTCTCGCCGAGGGGGAGGTGCTGGACCGTGCCCTCCCCCTGGCACAGAGCCTCCTGGACCGTTTCGCTGGGAGCGGGTTGCTGGTCCGCCTGCGCGACCTGCGCGAGCACGTCCTGGCCCGCGAGCTGCCGGTGCTGCTCCCGCCCGCCTCGAGCTCCGTGGGCTTCGTCTCGGGGACGATCGACCTCCTCTATCGCGATCCCGGGACCGGCCGGCTGGTCGTGGCCGACTACAAGACGGACGACCCGGAGACCGTGGAAGCCCGGGTCGCCGTCTACGCCCCCCAGGGCGCCACCTACGTTCGTGCGCTCCGCGAGGCCCTGGGCCTGGAAGAGCCGCCGCGCTTCGAGCTCTGGTTCCTGCAGGCGGACCGCGTGGTGGAGTGAGGGTTACTCGGACTCACCCGCGAGGGCGAGCACGCGCAGGCGGACTGAAGAGGAAATCCGCATTCCTGTCCTCTCCAGCCGATCCACGAGCGGAGCAAGGTTTTCCACAAGCCCCCGGGATTTGGCTTCGAGCAGCACACGGAGGGTTCCCCAGGCAGTCAGGCCGGCTTTCTGAGCGATACGCCGGGCGAGGGCGTCATCGAGCAGAATGATCCTCTCAGGGTTTTCGAGTGACAGCGAAAGAGCGGCAAGCTCGCCGGAGCCGAGATCGGCGGCGAGCTATTCGGAAGGCACGGCCTGGGGATCAATCACTCGCAGCCAGGGGTATTCAGACGGGTCGGGCACGTCGTAACCCTTCTCGCGACCTGTCCTCAGCTCCTGCACCACTGCATTCGGAGTCCAGGCCCCCCCGAACATCGTGGGAAGGAGCTCGATGGCCTGGATGCGGTAGAGATAAAGCAGTGGCGAGGTGTTGCTGATGACCTCAGCCACGAACGGCTTCCAACTCGCGGAGCTCGGCCTCGAAGGGAAAGACGTTGTAGCGTCCGAGGGAGAGGAGGAACTCGACACGGGACATGCCGGCAAGCTCCGCGGCCCGGCCGGACGACAGCCGGCCGAGCTCGTACAGCTTGACAGCGGCCAGAGTCAGTACCTCGCGCGCGAAGGAGGTCTCGTCGGTCTTCTCGGCCAGCAGGATCTCTTCCGGGATGTCGATGATGGCTTGGCGACTGGCCATGGCTCCTCCGATCTGTCCTTGCATTCTACGCTCGCCCGGGGCCAGCCCGAAATAGATTCCTCCTTTTAGGCACCTCCTGTAGAATCAGGGCACCCGGACCCTACTTCAGGAGGTTTTCCTGTGATCCAGAGCCGTCGACGTGTGCTCGTCTCCGCCGTCGTGTCGTTCGTCCTGCTCGCTCCCCTGGCGGAAGCTTGGGCTGTCCCGACGCGCGCCCCACGGGGCGGCGGCAAGGAGGTCTACATCGTCGAGCTGTCGGCCCCGCCGCTCGCCCTCGCGCAACCGAGGTCCGGGGGCGAACGGAAGCTCGATGCCGGCTCCGAGGGGAGCCTCCGCTACGTCGAGAACCTGCGGCAAGGGCAGAGAGAGACGCTGGCCGCGGTGCGCGGCAAGGTGGGGCGCGAGGTCGCGGCCCTGCACCAGTACACCCGCGTGTTCAACGGCATGGCCCTGGAGCTGAGCAAGGAAGAGGCCGGTTTGATCTCCCGGCTTCCAGGGGTCCGCCGGGTGCAGCCCGAGGTCAAGCTCCGTCTTCAGTCCGACAGCGGCCCTGCCTGGATGGGCGCGCCCGGCATCTGGGACGGCACCCAGACCGGCGGCCTGCCCGGCACCAAGGGCGAAGGCGTGGTGATCGGGATCATCGATACCGGCATCAACATGGACCACCCCTCCTTCGCCGACGTCGGGGGCGACGGCTACAACCACACCAATCCCCGGGGAGCCGGCAACTACGCGGGGTGGTGCAGCCCGTCCAATCCCGATTACGACCCCGCGCTGATCTGCAACGACAAGCTGATCGGCGTCTGGAGCTACGTCTGGAGCGGCACTCCGGAAGATGCGCAGGGCCACGGCACCCAGCTCGCCAGCGTGGCGGCGGGCAACTTCGTGAACGTGCCGGTGACGGCGGGCCTGGTGCGGACGATCTCCGGAGCCGCGCCCCATGCCAACCTCATCGCCTACAACGCGTGCAGTGACTATGGCTACTGCTACAGCTCCGAGGTGCTCGCGGCGATCGACCAGGCCGTGGACGACGGGGTGGACGTGCTCAACGTCTCCTTTGCGGGCGCCTACTACTCCAGCCCCTGGGAGGATTCGGTATCGCAGGCATTGCTGGGTGCGCGCGAGGCGGGCGTGTTCGTCACCGCGCCGGTCGGCAACAACGGCTATTACGGCGGGTCCATCTCTGCGCCGGCCTCCGCGCCCTGGGTGCTCGCCGTCGGCGCTTCGACGCACAACCGGCGGTTCAGCAGCTCGTTCACCGGCCTGAGCGGCGGCGCTACTCCGCCGCCCATCGCCTCGGGCCTCTCCTGGACCACCGCCTCCGGCTCGGCTCCCGTCGTCAAGGCCGGCGGCACCGGAGACTGCTACGCCTCGTACCCGGCCGGGACGTTCACGGGGAAGATCGTGGCCTGCTGGATCGACCCCCACGATGGCGGCCAGTCGACCGTGAACGCCATCAAGGCGGCGGGCGCACTCGGTGTGGTCCTGGTGGACAGCCACACCCATCCCGAGGACGTCAAGTACCCCGTGGCCTATAACCATCCGGCCGTGCGCCTGGTGGACGATGCGAACATCAACGCCTTCTGGAACTGGATGGGCTCTGGCGGCGTCCATACCGGGCGCATCGACGCGACGACCGCGGCGCTCAACACGGGCTACGCGGACGTGGTGCCCGCGTTCAGCAGCCGCGGCCCGGGCTCGGTGGGCGATGTCCTGCGCCCCGATCTCCTGGCCCCCGGGGTCGAGGTCCTGGCCGCCTCGTCCGATGGGTTTGGTGATTACGAGATCTCCGACGGCACGTCACTCTCGAGCGCCCTGGCGGCGGGCGCGGCGGCCCTGCTGATCGACCTTCACCCCGCCTGGACGCCGGCCGAGGTGCAGTCCGCCATGATGACCACGGCCAAGGCGACCGGGCTGCGCGATTACAACCTCAGTCCGCTGACCAACCCCCTGGCGATCGGGAGCGGCCGCCTGAACCTGGGAGCTGCCGCGAGGGCTGGCCTGGTCTTCGACGAGACGGCCGCGGACTTCGCCGCGGCGAACTCCGCTCTGAACGGCGTCCCGCAGTCACTGAACCTGGCCAGCCTCGCCAGCGACTCATGTGTGCTGGGCTGCGGCTGGACCCGGACGGTGCGGAACACGCTCGCCGTCACCACGAACTGGATGGTCAGCTCGCTCGGCACCCCGGCCGGGACCAACGCCACGATCACGCCGTTCTCCTTCACGCTGCCGCCGGGCGGCACGCAGACGATCCAGGTCCAACTCGACGGGCCCCCAAGCCAGTACGGCTGGTCGACCGGATCGCTGACCCTGACCGAGACCGGCAGCCTGGCGCCGCCGGTCCGGCTGCCCATCGCCACGCGCTGGCTGCCGCAGTATGGGCTCACCGTGAGCAAGGCGGGGACGGGCTCCGGGCGGGTCACCAGCTCTCCGGCGGGCATCGACTGCGGCCCCAACTGCTCGGCGCTCTTCCCGGACGAAAGCACCATTTCCCTGACCCCGGCCGCCGATCCCGGCTCCACCTTCGTCGGCTGGGACGGCTGGGAGTGCTACGGCACTGAGAACCCCTGTCAGGTGAACATCTGGGGCTACAGCGAGCAGGTGACCGCCTACTTCGACCTGCAGCCGGCGGACAAGGCGCTGGCGAACCGTGTGGGCTTCAAGGACGGCATGAACCCGCCGGTGGATGGGGGTACCTGGAGGTACTACTACGCCGACCTGCCGGCCGGAACGGGCGAGCTCGTCGTGGACCTCCTCGACGTGACGGGAGACGTGATCCTCTATGTCCGGCACGGGAGCAAGCCGACCTGGAACGCCGCCGATTGCTCCGACTACGACTACTACGGCCTGCCGAACCGCCGCTGCACGATCACGGCTCCGGCCGGGGGCCGCTGGTGGATCGGCGTCAACAACGATCAGACCGGTCCGATCCAGTATTCGGTGCGCGCGAGCTGGGGCAGCATTGCGGACCAGGCGCTGTCGAACGCGGTGCCGCTGGGGGACTTCGTCTCCTCCGCGGCTGCGGGAGAGGCCTGGAAGTACTACTACGTGGACCTGGCCGGCGGGGACTCGGAGCTGGTCGTGGACCTGAAGCGCCTCTCGGCCGACGCGGACCTGTTCGTCCGCCATGGAGCCAAGCCGGACCGCTCCAACTACGGCTGTACCTCCGCGGCCGTGGGGACGGGGGACGAGCGCTGCACGGTCCCGAGCCCGGCCGCGGGCCGCTGGTGGATCGGCGTCAACAACTTTTCGCCCGGCACGGTGACCTACGACGTCCAGGCGTCCTGGGTCACCACCAGCGCCTCCGACTTCTACACGGTGGTCCCCTGCCGGCTGGTGGACACCCGCCAGAGCTATCCCATGCAATCCAGGCAGCCACGGAGCTTCCTGGCCGCCGGCCACTGCGGCATCCCGGTCACGGCGAAGGCAGTGGCCTTGAACGTGACGGTGGTCAACGCCACCGGAAGCGGCAACGTGACGGTCTACCCCGCCAACCTCTCGGTGCCCCTGGCGAGCGCGATCTCCTTCGCGCCAGGGGGAAGCCGGGCGAGCAACGCCCTCGTCAGGCTGAGCACGGACGGGGAGGGCCGGATCGGAGTCACCGCCACCCTCGGCTTGACCGGGCAGGTAGAGGTGATCCTGGACGTGGCGGGCTACTTCGAGTAGTCGATCCGCACGGCCCGCCAGCGCTCCCGGGCGAGGTCCTCGACCAGGATGGCCATCTCGGATGTGGGCAGGCAGGCCGTGGCGAGCGTGTGGCTCCATCCCTTGTCGGGCGCTTCGATCCCGGGAGCCGTCTCATGATGGACTGATCCTTCGCAGGCGAGCGAGATGCGGACGGGGCCGGGGGTGACAGGGTCGGGGGAGGAGAAGGGGGCGACCGTCAGCTTCATGCCTCCCTCCGTGAGTTCCACAGTTAGCGGCAGGCTCTCCGGCAGGCGCTCGCCCGCCAGGAGCAGGCGCAGGCGGGCGTCCGTCAGCCCCTCGGGCGTGGACGACCTCACCCAGCGGCGGGAGCGCAGCGTGGTGCCGTTGCGCAGCCGCACCTCCACGGGGCGGAGCTGGCCATCCATGGGTATCTGGGTCTGGTAGTAGAGGTGCCAGCGCTCGCCGAGCTTTTCCAGTGCCGAGGGGAGGAGGGCGTCCTGGGCGACCAGGGTGCCGGCGGTCGTATCGACGAGCGCCCGCAGGGGAGAAAGATCGGGCTGGACGAGCGCGCGGAGCGCCCCCTCCCAGTTCAGGTTGGAGTTCCGTGGACGGTTGGGGGCCATGACCGGCGGCACGGAGTTGTTGGTGCCTCCCCAGTTGCCGGTGTTGGCGCGGAACCGGTCCACGTCGCTGGCCCCCCGGTGCTGCTCGCCGGGTCCGTCCTTGCGCAGGGGGAGCGCGACGGTCACCCAGCCGTAGGCGGCGAGCAGGCGCGCCGCGTCATGGATCACTGCTGCCCGCTCGCCCGCGGCAGGATCGGCGTTGCCCGTCTCGAACACCCTGCTCTCGTGGGGAGTGACGACGAAGCCGTCAGCCACCAGAAAGAGCAGGCGCGGTCCCGGATCGCGCTTGCCGGCCAGGTGGACGAGGAGCCGGTCGAGCTGACGCCGGAGGGTGGAGGTGTCTGATCGTGAGGACACCCCTGAATGTTCCCACGGACGGGAGGAGGCCCGGTCGCGCTCCACCCGCGCCTTCCCCGCGAGGTCGGCGAGCACCTGTTCCAGCCGCCGGGCCTCCCGCGTGGATGCGGTTTCGATCTCTGGCTCGGAGCCCGCGACGACCACCTCAACGCTGCCGAGCTGGACCAGCCTGGACGCCTGCTGAGCGAGCGCCAGGGTTGCCACGAAGACGGTCTCGGGCTTCGCCAGAGCCTCGTCGATCCACACCACCGCGTTCCAGGGCGCGACGTCGAACCCCTCTTTTCTCAACGCTGTACGGGTGGTGGGGTCGTCGACGGAGCCCGCCTTGATGACCGGCCGGGACAGGCCGTCCTCGATCACCAGGAGGTCGTCCTCGTCGGGAGGGAACGGGTGCAGGAGCGTCAGCTCCGGCGCTTCGAAGACCAGCTCGACCTCGCGGACGAAGAGCTCGTCTTCAAAGGTTTCGGGGCGCTGGGCAGCGGCAGCCGCGGCCAGACAGAGGACGAAGGGAAGCAGTCTCTTGCGAGGCATCTCAGGGCGGGGGTCGCAAGGGACGTGCCGGGGGATGTTTCCCTACGGCTCCGCCTTTACCACGGCCCCCGAACCCGTGCTCCGGGGATCGGAAGCCGCCTCCAGCTTTCCATCGGCCCTGACCCGGATGGCGTAGACCTTGGCCGTCTGGGTGATGCTGTCGGCGATGAAGACGTCATGGCCGCGGCGCTCGAGCTCGGCCCGGGTTTCGGGGGAGAGGGCGTCCGCCTCAGCCTCCATGCGGTCGGGGAGCCACTGATGGTGCAGGCGCGGGCGGTCGAGCGCGGTCTGGAGGGAGTCTCCGTCCGCGATCAGGTTGAGCAGCACCTGGATGGTGTTGGTGGGAATGCGGGAGCCGCCGCGCCCGCCGATGGCGACGAGCTCCGCCTCCCCCTTCCAGGCGATCGTGGGGGTCATGGCGGAAAGCATCTTCTTGCCCGGCGCCACCACGTTCGCCTCGCCCTGGATCAGCCCGAAGAGGTTCGGGCGGCCGGGGGCGGTGGTGAAGTCGTCCATCTCGTTGTTGAGGAAGCCGATCTCGGGCACGAAGACCCCGCAGCCGAAGAGGTCGTTCAGGGTCGTGGTCAGAGCCACCACGTTGCCGTCGCCGTCCACCACCGAGAGATGGGTGGTCTCGGTCGCTTCGCTGGGAGTGTCGTTGCCCGGCCAGGGCTTCACCTCGGTCGAAGGCGTGGCACGGCGGGGGGCGATGCCGGCCGTCCGCTGCTCCAGCCAGACAGGGTCGAGGAGCTGCGCCGCGGTAGCCTTCGTGGCTGCGGGATCGCCCAGGAGGAAGCGGTCGGCATAGACGCGCCGGAACGTCTCGGTGAGGAAGTGGGCGCGGTCGGCGCCGAAGCGCGGCATCTTGGCCCACTCCAGCCGCTCCAGGATGCCCAGGGACTCGCCCAACAGGATGCCTCCCGAGGAGGGCAGGGGCATGGAGGCAAACTTCCAGCCGAAGGCCTCGAAGACCACCGGCTCGCGCCAGACGGGTTGATATGCAGCCAGGTCGGCGGCGGTCAGCACGCCGCCATGGCGGCGCACTACGGCCTCGACGGCGGCGGCCACGGGTCCGGTCGTGATGGCCTCGGGCCCGCGCTCGGCATAGGCGGCCAGGGTCGCAGCCAGGGCAGGCAGACGGACGACGCTGCCCACTTCCAAGGGCTTGCCGCCGGGGAGCCAGACCTTGGCGGACTCCGGGAAACGCGCAAGGCGGTTGCGGTACGACTCTCTGGACAGGACCTCGTTCAGGTGACGGTCGACTCGGAAGCCGTCCGCGGCGAGCTTGCGCGCCGGCTCCACGACCTTCTTCCAGGGGAGCCGGCCGAGCTTGCGGTGGAGCTCGTAGAGCCCTGCCGGGGAGCCCGGCACGCCGGTGGCCAAGGGGCCAACCTGCGAAGCCTCTGCGATCGGCTCGCCCTTGGGGTCCAGGTACATGTCGCGTGTCGCCGCGGCGGGGGCGACCTCGCGGAAGTCCAGGGTGGACAGCTTGTCGCCGCGCTTGATCACGGCGAAGCCGCCGCCGCCGAGGTTGCCGGCCTCGGGATAGACCACGGCCAGGGCGAGGGCGACGGCCACCGCTGCATCGGTCGCGTTGCCCCCGGCCCGGAGGATCTCGATTCCCACTTTGGTCGCCCGCGAGTCGCCGGAAGACACGGCCCCGCCCGTGCCCAGCGGCGCAGGGGTCGAAGCGGCCTGAAGGGACACGGGGAGGAGGATTAGAGCGACTGCAACAAGGGTGCGCATGGCGGGGACGATACCATCAGCCCCCCTCCTTCTTGCTCATCTCACGCATCGCGGCCACGCTGGATACGGTCGAAACCACGTAGGGCACGGCCAGGGTCAGGAGGATGCGGGCCAAGCGGGCCCCGTCGATGTCTCCCCGCAGGATCGCATCGCCATGGTTGATGGTGATCAGGATCGCTCCGACCACCATCATGATGCGCAGGGCCCTCCTGCGCACGGGGCCGGAGAAGGCGAGGAGCAGCCACTCTCTCAACTGGTTGGCTCAAACACGATGTTGCGGAGGCCGTCGGCCTGCTGGAGCACCTGGTCGCGCTTGTAGTGGGTCCGGGCGGCGAGGTGGTGCTCGTTCGCCTCCCGGTACCGGGACTCGGCCTGCTTGAGCAGCGCGGCGGCCTCGCTCGTCCTTCCCTCATGGCGCCGCACGGCCGCCTCGAACTCCAGCAGGCGCGCCTCCACCAGCAGGTCGCCCGTGCCATGCCCCAGCCGGCCTGCTGCTTCGTGCAAAGCCTTCTCGGCTCCGGGGCCGTCCCCCGCCCGCAGCTTCGCCTCGCCGAGGAGCGCCCAGGCACGGGCCTCCAGATCCTGGACGACCGGGGCCACGTGCAGGGCCTCGTCGAGGAGGCCGGCGGCCGTCAGCACCAGGGAGGAGAGCCGCCCGGACTCGGCCGCATCGCCATCGGCGGCGGCCAGGCTCCGCTCGAGCAGTACCTCGCAGACCCCCCAGGTGTGGAAACGGGCATCCATCCGCAGTGTCTCCTCCTGCTGCTCGGCGGGCAGCGCGAGCAGGCGCGAGCACAGGGCCGGGGCTTCGGCGCGTTCGCGGTCGAGGGTGGCCTGGGTGCGGGTCAGTCGTTCAAGCAGGCTCCGCGCCTCGCCATTGGCGTGATTATCGTTCATAGGGAAAGAAGAAGCTCTCCCCAACAGTGCCGTGGGAGCGTGGAAAGGGGACGCTTTTCTATCCAGGAGGCTGGAGCAGGTCCGCCGTCGGCTTGTGAAGGACCGCGCCGTCGTGGGTCAGAAGCGAGCCGGCGAGTACTTCGTCCGCTGCATTGATGGTGATGCTGCCGTCCTTGACGATCTCCTGCAGGAGCGCCAGCACGTTCTTCGCGTAAAGGTTGCTCGCATCCGTGGGCATGCCGGCGGGCAGGTTCGAGGGGCCGAGGATGAGCACGCCGTTGTGCATCACCTCGCGGTCAGGCTGCGAGAGCTCGCAGTTGCCCCCCTGCTCGACCGCGAGGTCGACGATGACCGAGCCGGGGCGCATGACCTCCAGCATCTCCTTGGTGATGAGGATCGGGGCGCGCCTGCCGGGCACCAGGGCGGTGGTGATCGCGGCGTTGGCGGTCGAGAGGTGCTTCTTGACGATCTCGCGCTGCTGGCGGAGGAACTCCTCGCCCATCTCGCGGGCGTAGCCCCCCTGCCCCTCGCCGCTCGGCAGCTCGGGAAGCGGGATGAACTTGCCGCCGAGCGACTCCACCTGCTCCTTGACCACGGGCCGGACGTCCGAGACTTCGACCACGGCGCCCAGGCGGCGGGCCGTGGCGATGGCCTGCAGGCCGGCCACGCCGGCGCCCATGATCACGACCCGGGCGGGCGCGATGGTGCCGGCCGCCGTCATCAAGAGGGGGAAGTACTTGGGCAGCCGCCAGGCCGCCAGGAGCACGGCGCGGTAGCCGGCGATGCTCGCCTGGGACGACAGGGCGTCCATGGACTGTGCGCGGGTGATGCGCGGGATCAGCTCCATGGCGAGGGAAGTGACCTTCCGCTCGGTCATGGAGCGCACGAGGTCCAGGTTCTGGTGCGGCGCGAGCAGGCCGATGAGCACGGCGCCGGGCTTGAGGCCGGCCACGTCGTCCGGCTCCGGAGGCCGCACCGTGAGGATGACGTCCGCGGTCTCGGCGACCGCCCCGGGATCGTCGGTCAGGCGGGCTCCGGCGGCCTCGTAGTCGGCGTCAGGGTAGGCCGAGCCCACGCCCGCGCCGCGCTCGATCACGACCTCCAGGCCCTGCTTGATCATCTTCCGGACGGTGTCCGGGGTGGCCGCGACCCGGGTCTCGCCCGGCCGCCTCTCTCGGGGGATGAAAACGTTCGCCATGGTAGCTCCTCAGTCTGTCTCGGTCTTCTCTTGGAGCGCGGTGGGATCGGCCACCTCGCTGGGGTCCAGCGGCCGCAGCAGAGACGCGACGATGGCCACGGTCAGGATCCCCAGCACGATGCCCAGAGACCACGAGGTCGGGATGTGCACCCAGTTGTGGGTCAGCATCTTGGCGCCGATGAAAGCCAGCACCAGCCCGAGGCCGAAGCCCAGGTAGCGGAACTTGTGCATCAGCCCGGCGAGCAGGAAATACAGAGCGCGCAGGCCGAGGATGGCGAAGATGTTCGACGTGAAGATGATGAACTGGTTGCGGGTGATGGCGAAGATGGCCGGGATCGAGTCCACCGCGAACACGATGTCCGTGGCCTCGATCACCACCAGCACCAGCATCAGGGGAGTGGCGACCCGCCGGCCGTTCTCCAGCGCGAAGAAGCTCTTGCCGTGATAGCGCGTGGTCAGGGGCACGAAGCGCTGGAAGAGCTTCACCACCGGGTTCTTCTCCGGATGGACCTCGGTCTCCTTCTGCACCAGGATCTTGATGCCGGTGTAGACCAGGAACGCCCCGAACACCAGGATCATCCACTCGAAGCGCTCGATCAGGGCCGCGCCCATGGCGATGAACACGCCGCGCGAGACCAGGGCGCCCAGGATGCCCCAGAACAGCACGCGGTGCTGATACTGCGCCGGCACCGCGAAGTAGTTGAAGATGACGATGAAGACGAAGATGTTGTCGAAGCTCAGCGAGCGTTCGATGACATAGCCCGTCAGGAACTCGATCCCGGGCTCGGAGCCGTACTTGTAGTAGATCCAGTAGTTGAAGACGAGAGCCAGGATCGTCCAGAAGACAGACCAGAAGACGGACTCCCGCAGGGTGATCCGCCGCTCCTTGCGGTGGAAGACCCCCAGGTCCAGCGCCAGCATGATGGCGACCAGGGTGAAGAACACGCCCCATTGCAGGGGGGTTCCGATCTGTTCCATGGCTCCTCGGCCTCTCCTTGTGGGGGCCCGCGGGCGTGCGGGGCAGGCGGATCTTATCCGAAGAGCGGGAAGGAACCAGGGGTGGGGCAGGGCGGGCGCCCCGGCTGGGGCGTCCGCCCGGAAGGCTCAGACGTTCTTCAGGTGCTCGTTGACCAGCTTGGTCATCTCGAACATGCTGCACGAGTCCTTGCCGTTGAAGACCTTCTTCAGCTTGGCGTCGGCCTTGATGGTGCGCTTGTCCTTGGGATCCTGGAGGTTGTTGCTGCGGATGTAGTCCCAGATTCGCTTGGTCACCTCGGTGCGCGGAATGGGGTCGGTGCCCACGACCGCTCCAAGAGCCTCGTCGGGCTGCATGGGCTTCATGAAGGCGCCGCCGCCACCGCCGCCAGCGCTCTTCTTCGCGCCACCTGCCGGTTTCCCTGCCGCTTTCTTCGGTGCTGCCATGGATCTCTCCTCCTATCAAATGAGGTGGACTGCCTCTCGTCTAACGTCGTCAACGCGCGCTCAACCCCCGGACATGCAAACTTCCGGCCGCCACGAGGGCTCCCTCCAGGGGCGGCTCGAAACGCCGCTCCATCTATTCAGGGTGGCACAAGAGGGGCATTCTCGGCAAGGATCTCTTAATTGATCCCATCCCCCCTCTCCCCGGCCCTCTCCCCCGTGCCGGGGGAGAGGGAGAAAAGCAGGGGGGCTTTTTCTGGTAGTTTTCCCCCCGAAATGCCACCTCGCCCCCTGTTCATCACCTTCGAAGGGCTAGACGGCAGCGGCAAGTCCAGCCACCTGCGGCAGTCGGCCGTCTGGCTGGAGGAGCGCGGCCTGCCTCACCTCGTCACCCATGAGCCGGGAGGGACGCCGCTCGGCGATGCCCTGCGCGCCGTCTTCCTCGACCCGCAATGGGGAGAGATGGACGGCACTGTCGAGCTGCTGGTCGTCTTCGCCAGCCGGCGCCAGCACCTCCTGGAGGTCATCGACCCGGCCCTGGCGGCGGGGCGGCACGTGCTCTGCGACCGCTTCACCGATTCCACCCGGGCCTACCAGGGCTATGGCCGGGGAGTGCCGCTCGACCGCATCGGCCAGGTAGACCGCATCGCCACCGGCGGCCGCACCCCGGACCGCACCCTGCTGTTCGACCTGCCGGCCGAGGACGCCCGGGCCCGCGGCCACTCCCCATCCCGAAGACGGCGCGGGACGGCCGACCGGCTGGATGCCGAGGGGCTCGCGTTCTACGAGCGGGTGAGGGAGGGCTTCCTGGAGGCGGCCCGGAGCGAGCCCGGACGGTTCCGCATCGTCGACTCCTCCGGCGAATCCGCCGCCACCCAGGCCCAGGTGCGGGCCGCCCTGGAGGAGTGGCTGGGATGAACCTTGACGCCGCCCTCGACGTCGCCCGCCTGGGACGGCTCTACCCGTCCGTGATCCTCCACGGCCGGGGACCGGAGGCGCGCAGGGAGGCCTCGCTGCACCTCGCCCGCGCCCTGCTCTGCGACGCCCTACCCGAGGCCCGGCCGTGCGGCGTCTGCCGGCACTGCCGGCGCATCGTCTGGCCAGGTGGCGAATCCGACGCCTTCCATCCCGATTTCCAGGTCCTGGAGCGGGATCTGAAGACCTCGACTTCGGTGGACGCCACCCGGGAGATGCTGCGCACGGCCCAGGTCTCCCCCTTCGAGGCGCGGGGGCAGGTCTTCGTGGTGGCCGCGGCCGAGACCCTGAGCGGCGAGGCGGCCAACGCCCTGCTCAAGACCCTGGAAGAGCCGCCCACCTCGGCGCCGCGCAATTTCTTCCTCCTGGCGCCGTCGCGGCTCGACCTCCTGCCCACCCTGCGCAGCCGCTCGCTGGCGGTCTTCCTGGGAGCGGCCCGTGGTCCGGGAGAAACGGCGGAGGAGGCGGACGTGGAGCCGGTGGCGCGGGCGTTCGCCAGTGCCCTCTCCGGCTGGCTTTCGACGGGCTCGGCCATCCACCTGCTGGCCGCGGCCGAGGCCCTGGGGCGTGCCGGAGGCTGGGAAGACCCCCGCGCCTCCCGGCCGTGGGCGGTGGCCGCCGCCGCCGTGATCAGGTCGCTCCAGAATGTCGAGGAGGGCGCGCCGTCCCGCCGGGCGCTGCTCGCCCTGGCCGAGGACCTCCTCGGCGCGCCGCTCATGCGCCTGCGCGGCGTGGGCGCGGAGCGCATTTTAGAGGGACTGGTAGCAAGGCATCTGGCCTAGGAATTCAAACCCACCCACCCCGGGTTGAACTCCCTGAAACCAAGCTGCTCCGGGGGGAGCGTGTCCCCCTTGTGCTAAAATGCGCACCTTATTTCTTGGGAGCCCTGCTTGTAGGTCTCTGGAAATCCGCCCTCCGGGGTGAAGCGAAAAAGGAGTTAAGTCGATGATTGCAATTCGTCACACGTTCGGTCCGCGCGCCGTCAAGGCCGTGCTGGTCCTGATCCTGGCGCTGGGCGTGTGCCTGCCGGCCTGCTCGGCCCAGGACAAGGACAAGCCCAAGTCCCCCCCGGGAGCGCTCGCACAGGTCAACGGCAAGGACATCACCGAAGCCGACGTCAAGACGTTCGCCGCCGACCAGTTCACGCAGCTCGAGAAGCAGTACGAGCAGCAGAAGCGTGAGCTCCTCGAGGGCGCGCTGGAGCAGACCATCCAGGACCGCCTCCTCCAGGAAGAGGCCAAGGCCGCCGGCAAGACCAAGGAGCAGATCCTGGCCGACATGAAGCCCGCCGAGGTCACCGCTGCTGACATCGACGCCTTCTACGAGCAGAACAAGGCCCAGATCCAACCGCGCACCAAGGAGCAGGTCGAGCCGATGATCAAGCAGTACCTGGAGCAGCAGCGCCAGGCCGAGATGCAGCAGAAGTTCTACGAGGGCCTGCGCACCAAGCACAAGATCAAGTACCTGATGGAGCCCACCCGCGTCGAAGTGGCCGCCACCGGCCCGACCCAGGGCCCCGCGACCGCGCCGATCACGATCGTCGAGTTCTCCGACTTCCAGTGCCCCTACTGCGCGCGCCTGATCCCGACGCTGGACCAGGTCAAGGCGAAGTACGGCGACAAGGTGCGGATCGTCTTCCGCCAGTACCCCCTGAACTTCCACGAGCATGCCCAGAAGGCGGCCGAGGCCTCCCTCTGCGCCAATGAGCAGGGCAAGTTCTGGGAGCTCCACAATGCCATGTTCGAGAACCAGCAGCAGCTGGCCGTCGAGCAGCTCAAGGCCAAGGCCGTCGAGCTGGGCATGAATGCCGAGCAGTTCAACACCTGCCTCGACAATGCCAAGTACGCCGCCCAGGTCAAGACCGACTTCGACGAGGGCGCCAAGGCGGGTGTCAGTGGCACCCCGGCCCTCTTCATCAACGGCCGCTTCCTCTCCGGCGCCCAGCCGCTCAACGAGATCTCCAAGATCATCGACGACGAGCTGGCCCGCAAGTCGGAAGGCTCCTCCTCCACCAAGTAAGACCGGTTCTCGGAACGTCAAAACGCCCCGGGCGGGAGGGTAGTACCCTCTTCCGGGGCGTTTGCTTTTTCAGGTCCCCTCTCCCCCGGCACGGGGGAGAGGGCTAGGGAGAGGGGGGACGGGATCAACCGGATGGGATCAATCGACAAAAAAACGGCGGCCGGGAGCCCTGTCGAAAGCCCCGACCGCCGGTTGGGAGAAACAGCTTGCCTTTTAACGGCCAGCTTCGCTGCTATCTACGATCTGGAACTGCTGCTGGTTGACCTTCTCGTCACCGATCCAGACCTCGGCGCGATAGTCGCCCTTCGCCCAGGAGGCTGTGTCGGTCGAGTGGAAGGCCAGGTACTTGTCGCCCGCGTTGACGGTCTTGGTCTCATCACCGATGCGGGTCTCGTTGGGGCCGAACCAGACGACCTTCACGAGCGAGCCGGCCGGCGTGTCGCCGACTTCCATCGAAAGGTGGACCGTGTCACCCGGGGCGAAGTCGTCCCCCTGCGCTTCGGCAGGGATGGTGTTGTCCGCGTTCATGCTCTTGCCGAGGGTCACGTCGTCGATGGCCATCTGGGCCTCGACCGGGTTCAGGTCGCCGGCCTGCTCGGTGCCGGGCTGCTCCGTCTCACTGGTGGTGGTGGCGGTGTCGGACATATCCGAGGTGTCCGTCTCCGCGGTTTCCTTGGGACCGCAGGCGATCGCCAGCGGCAGGCAAAGCAAAAGCGTCAGGGCCAGCATTTTCTTCGAGCTCATGTCGTCTCCTCAAAGTTAAGTTCAGGTACTGCAACTGCTGCATAGGTTCAAAGCAATAAGCCTGCCAGGCGGCTTCCGGTAAGATACCGGCCCATGCCTGGAGACCTTCCGCCGGACCAGTTCCGCTCGGCCATGCACCGTGCGGCGGACCTGATCGCCGACTACCTGGAGCGGGTCGGCGACTATCCCGTGCTCCCCCCGGTTTCGCCCGGAGACGTGGGCCGCGCGCTCCCTCTGGCCCCGCCGGAGGGACCGGAGCCGGTCGACCGTCTTCTCGACGACTACAGCCGGCTCATCGAGCCCAACGTCACGCACTGGAACCACCCCGGGTTCCTGGCCTATTTTGCAATTTCGGGCTCGGGGCCAGGGATCCTCGGCGAGGCGCTGGCCGCCGGGCTCAACGTCAACGCCATGCTCTGGCGCACCTCGCCGGCCGCGGTCGAGCTGGAGGAGCGGGTCTGCGACTGGCTGCGGCAGATGATCGACCTGACGCCGGACTTCAAAGGCCATATCAACGACACGGCCTCCTCCAGCAGCCTGGTGGCGCTGGCCGCGGCCCGCCACCGGATGCCGGGCTTGGAGGTGCGGACGAAAGGCCTCTCCGGCTTGCCGGCGCTCACCGTCTACGCCAGCGACCAGGCGCACTCGTCGATCGACAAGGCATGCATCGTTCTGGGGATCGGGCAGGAGAACGTCCGCCGGGTGGCGAGCGATGCCGAGTTCCGGATGTCCGTCTCCGCCCTCGAAGAGGCGATCGCCCGGGATAGGGGAGCCGGCCGGCTCCCCATGGCCGTGGTGGCCACGGCGGGCACGACCTCCACGACCAGCGTCGATCCGGTCGAAGCGGTCGCGGACCTCTGCGCCCGGGAGGGGATCTGGCTGCACGTGGACGCCGCCTACGCCGGCTCGGCCGCCATCTGCCCCGAGTACCGGGCGCTGATGCCGGGCCTCGAGCGGGCCGACTCCATCGTGGTCAACCCGCACAAGTGGCTGTTCACACCCGTGGACTGTTCGATCCTCTGGGTAAAGGACCCGGCGCTGCTGCGCGCCGCCTTCTCCCTCATCCCGGACTACCTGCGCACGGACGAGCCCGGGGTCTCCAACCTGATGGACCTCGGCTTTCAGCTCGGCCGCCGCTTCCGGGCGCTCAAGCTCTGGATGGTCATCCGCGCCTTCGGGATGGAGGGCCTGCGGGAGCGCATCCGCGAGCACTGCGCCATCGCCCGCGAGCTGGCGGCGAAGATCGAGGCCGATCCGGGCTTCGAGCTGGCCGCGCCGGTCCCCTTCAGCACCGTCTGTTTCCGGGCGCTCGGGGACGACCGATTCAACGAGCGGCTCCTGGCCAAGGTGAACGCCGCCGGCCCCTTCTTCCTGTCGCCGACGACCCTGAACGGGCGCCTGACTCCGCGGATCGCGATCGGCAACATCCGCACGACCCGGGAGCACGCCGTGGCGCTCTGGGAGCTCCTCGTCAGCTCCGCGGCCGAGCTGCGCGCATGAGCTTCATCCCGTACCGTCCGGAGCGGCTGCCCGAGGAGGAGATGCTCCGCCGGGCGCGGGAGTACTTCGAAGAGCTGAACCGGCGGCGAAGCGTGCGCTTCTTCTCGCCCGACCCGGTGCCGCGGGAGCTGATCGAGACCGCGGTGCGCACGGCCTCGACCGCGCCGTCGGGCGCGCACAGGCAGCCCTGGCGCTTCGTGGTGGTGGGGGACCCGGCGATCAAGCGGGAGATCCGCATCGCCGCCGAGGCCGAGGAGCGCGAGAGCTACGCGGGAGGCCGCATGCCGCCGGACTGGCTTGAGGCCCTGGCGCCGTTCGGCACGAGCTGGGAGAAGCCCTACCTGGAGATCGTCCCGTGGATCGTGGTGGTCTTCGAGGAGCTCTATGAAGTCCTGCCGGACGGCTCCAAGCGGAAGAACTACTACCCCAAGGAGAGCGTAGGCATCGCCTGCGGCCTCTTCATCGCCGCCCTCCACCACATGGGGCTCGCGACCCTGACCCACACGCCGAGCCCGATGGGCTTCCTCTCCCGCGTCCTCAACCGCCCGCCCAACGAAAAGCCGTTCATCCTCTTCCCCGTGGGCTACCCGGCCCCCGGCGCCGAGGTCCCCGACCTCCGGCGCAAGAGTTTGGACGAGGTTTCGGTGTGGTTGGAGTCGCTACCCACTGGGTAGGGCGTTCCAACCACGAGGTGGAGGAGTCTACCCACTGAACCGGGTCCGCAAACAACGGTCTTCGGTCCGGCATCGACTGGATTGGCCTCCTCCACCCGGCGGGTAGCCCTTTCAAACGAGTGGGTAGACCCCTCTACCCGGTGGGTAGCTCTCTCAAACGGCGCGTTGGACCCCTTCTACCCCGTCGTTGGGCTCATTTCCCCTCCCGTTGCGCACTCATGGTATGTAGACAAAGGAGAGATCCATGACGAATTGGAAGAGGATGGTGAGTGCGGCCCTGGCGGCCGGTGCGCTGCTGGCCGTTCCGGCCGCGCGCGCCCAGGACAAGCAGCCGGGAGTCGAGAAGATCGAGCAGTGGGTGATCGAGAACACCCGCGCCGGCGCCCAGGCGGAGTTTTTCGTCGTCCTGAAGAGCCAGGCGAACCTCGCGGCCGCCAGCCAGGTCAAGGGCAAGGCCGCCAAGGGCGAGCTCGTCTACCGGACGCTCCTCGCGACCGCGCAGGAATCCCAGAAGGCGATCATCGCCGAGCTGGAGGCTCGGGGAGTGGAGTACCAGTCCTTCTACCTGGTCAACGCGATCCTGGTGAAGGGCGACCGCAACCTCGCGAAGACGCTCGCGGCGCGGCCCGACGTCAAGCGGATCGACGGCAACCCCGTCATGCGCCGCGACCTGCCCCAGCCGCACGCGGCGGAGCCTCTGGAATACAACCCGGAGTGGGACTGGTCGCAGATCACGGCCCCGGCCATCCTGGCCGCCGAGCCGGGGATCAGCTACGTGCGCGCTCCGCAGATCTGGAACCTGGGCTACACCGGGCAGGGCGTGGTCGTGGGCGGAGCCGACACCGGCTACCGCTGGACGCACCTCGCGCTCAAGAACGCCTACCGCGGCTGGAACGGCACCACGGCCAGCCACGACTACAACTGGCACGACGCGGTCCACAGCAGCAGCGGTGTCTGCCCCGGCAACTCGCCCGCGCCGTGCGACGACCAGGGCCACGGCACCCACACCATGGGCACCTCGGTCGGCCAGGACGGCGCCAACCAGGTCGGCATGGCGCCGGGAGCGAAGTGGATCGGCTGCCGCAACATGAACCAGGGCGCCGGCACCCCGGCCACCTACCTGGAGTGCATGGAGTTCTTCCTGGCACCCTACCCGGTGGCCGGCACCCCCAGCCAGGGCGACCCGAGCAAGGCCCCTCACGTGACCGTCAACTCCTGGGGCTGCCCGCCGGCCGAGGGCTGCACGACCCCCAACATCCTTCTGACCGGTGTGACCAACACCCGCGCTGCCGGCATCGTCATGGAAGTCTCGGCCGGCAACTCCGGGTCGGGCTGCTCCACGGTCTCCGATCCGCCCAGCTTCTACGACCCCTCCTTCACCACGGGGGCGCTCAACACTGGCACCGATACCGTGGCCAGCTTCAGCAGCCGCGGTCCGGTGACGCTCGACGGCAGCAACCGCATCAAGCCCGACATCATGGCCCCCGGCACCAGCACCCGCTCTGCCTACCGGACCAGCGACACGGCCTACTCGTCCCTCTCGGGCACCTCGATGGCGGGTCCGCACGTGGCCGGAGGCGTGGCGCTCCTGCTGTCGGCATTCCCCTCGCTCATCGGCAACGTCAACGCGATCGAGAGCCGCCTGACCTCGTCGGCCAAGCCGATCACCCTGGCCAGCACGACGTGCAGCAGCCCGGCCGGAGCCGTACCCAACAACGTCTACGGCTACGGCCGGCTCGACATGGGCTGCGCGATTCCGGCGAAGGTCTCAGGAACCGCTTCGGTCTGCTCCGGCAGCCCCGCCACGCTCACCGTCAACTTCGCGGGGACCGGGCCGTGGACTCTCACCTGGTCGGACGGCTTCGTCCAGAGCGGCGTCAGCGCGAATCCCACGACGCGGACCGTATCGCCCACCAGCACCACGACTTACAGCCTCACCAGCGTGTCGAGCACCGGCTGCAACCAGCCCGGCGCCGGCAGCGCGACCATCAGCATGGCCGCGGCGCTCTCGAACGTGACGATCGGGGTCTCGGGCAGCACGACCATCGGCAGCCCATGCCTGGGCGGCACGGCCACGGTGACGGACACCGGCGGCGGCACCAATGCCCATCAGTGGGGCTACCGGACCGTCTCGGGCGGCGCGGTCACCAACATCTCCAGCCAGACGGGGACGAGCTACGTCCTCAACTGCGCGGACTTCCCGGCTGTCGGCAGCTACTTCCTGGTGGAGAGGACCACGCCCGGCTGCGGCCCGACCCTGATCTCGAATGAGGTTGCGGTCAACGTGACGGCCGTTGCCCCCCCGCCCACGGTGACCGTCACCTTCAACTCGGTGGCGGCGCAGGACGGCCGGCTCTGGGAGAGCGGAGAGAACACCAACGTCGGCGGCGGCGGCAACTCGACGGACAACACCACCGCGGCGCTGCGGATCGGCGACACCAACGTCGACGAGCAGTACAAGAGCATCGTCTCCTTCGACACCTCCTCGATCCCCGACACGGCGACGATCACCGCGGCGACCCTCCGCCTGGTGCGCGGGACCATCTCGGGCACCAGCCCCTTCACCACCCACGGCTCCTGCGTGGCCGACATCGTGACCGGCGGCTTCGGAGGATCGACCGCCTTCGCCAACGCCGACTGGCAGGCCGCGGCCACGGCGACGAACGTGGCGACGATGTCGGCTCCGGCTACCAACGGCTCGGCTTCGACCGGCACCCTGAGCGCGGCCGGCCGTTCCGCGGTCAACAAGACCGGCAGCACCCAACTGCGGGTCTACTGCACCCTCGACGACAACGATGACCTCGGATACGACTACATCGGGTTCTACGCGGGTGAGAATGCGACGACCACCAACAAGCCGCAGCTCACGGTGACCTACCAGCCCTGATTGCTGCAGATTGGGGCGCCGGCCGCTTCGGCCGGCGCCCCCGCTTTCAAGGCCCGATCGTTTTCTTCAGCTCCAAGGTACGCCGCAGGATCGGCAGCGTAGCCCTGTCCTTGTCCCGGTCGGCCTGCTCTTTCGACTCGATCACCGCGTCCAGATTGAGACACCGCACTCGCAGGTTGCCTACCGTCCGCTCGTGGGTTCTTCCTGAGAGGTGCTCGTACGTCATGGCTTTGCCGATCGTGGCGAGCACGTCGAGCGGGCCGGCTTTCGTGATGAGCTGGTGCAGGCGCAAGGTGGCCAGCGTGGCCTCATCCGGCACGAGATGCCGGCCTGCCGGGTCGAGATAGCGGGCCTCCAACTCCTGGACCGCCGCGAGGAGGCGGACACGGTTCTCAGGCGCCGGGTCGGGGACGATGTCGAGGTATCTAGGAGCGCTGTCCATTGCGGAGAGCGAAGGTGCTGTCCACAAACCCCTGAGCCACAGCCAGGCGCTCGGTGGGCGTGAGGCTCAGCATCCAGAGGATGAGGGCGTCGTCCGGTCCAGACCCCGGAGGAGGCGTGTCCGGTCGCGGAATCGCTTTCTGCTTCATGAGCCGATGGTACAACAGACCTCTCCGTTCAAGGATTACGCCTCCGCGACGAAATAGAGGGCGGAGCCGATACGACGCAAGAGCGGTTGCGGCCGGGTGAGGTGGACGTAGTGCGAGCCGACCAGCCGGCGCAGGATGCCGCCCCACTCGCGGACCTCGAAGCCGGCCGCGGCCAGCTTGCGCAGCCAGAAGCGCCGCGACTCCTTGGTGACGTGGGTCGGGTCCTTGTCGAGGAGGGTGACGAGCCAGCCGAGCGGTCCGTCATAGACCGGCACCACGGCGATCAGATGGCCGCCCGGGGCCAGGCCCGCGTGGATGGCGCGCAGGGCTTCGTCGAGATCGGGCAGGTGCTCCAGTACGTCCCAGGCGACTACCACGTCGGGGACATCCGGAGATTCGCCGCTGAGGGTCTCGGTGGAGCCCACGCGCAGGCTGCTCAAGCCGGTGCGCCGCCGGGTCTGCTCGACGCCGTAGTCGTTGATGTCGCAGCCCGAGCATTCATACTCGGAGCGCACGGTCTCCAGGAACAATCCCAGGCCTACACCGAGCTCGAAGAGGCGCGCGCCGGGGTCCACGTGGCGCCGCAGCAGCCCGCGGTAGAAGCCGAGCTTGTGAGCCGGGTTTTGCGCCGCGTAGTCGGGGTAGTTGTCGGCGTAGTAGGCCTGAGCCGTGCTCACAAGGACAAACGCCTCCGGACGAGCAGCCGCAGCGTCTCCTTGACGGTGCGCGCCACGTTCATCTTGCTGCGCCCTTCCTTTCGGTCGTAGCGCAGGATGAGGGGGACTTCGCTGAAGATGGCTCCCTGCTCGCGCAGGCGCAGCAGGATGTCGACCATGCAGGCGAAGCCGCGCTCGGAGATGAACTCGTGGCCGTGCCTCTCGATGAGTTGCATCAGCATGCCGGCGCGGTAGGCCCGGTAGCCGCAGGTGTAGTCGCGTACGCCAGGGGTGGGGAAGGTGATGCGGAACAGCCAGGAAGCCGCCCTGGTCAGGCTCGTGCGGAAGAGCGTCAGGCCCCGGACGTAGCTGCCCTCGCGGAAGCGGCTCGCGATCACCACGTCGTTGCCTTCGCGGATCAGGCGGGCCATACGGAACACGAGGCCCGCCGGGTGGGTGTTGTCGGCGTCCATGACGACGACGATCTCCTCGGGCCGCGCCCGCTCGACGGCGGCGAGCAGGCCGGTGCGCAGGGTCTCGGCCAGGCCGCGGTTCGCTGGCTGGCCGAGGAGCTGGACGCGGCCGGTGCTCTCGTAGCTGCGCACGACCTCGGCGGTGGCGTCGGTGCTGCCGTCGTTGACGACCAGGATCGTGAACTCGGGATAGTCGGACCCGAGCTCCCTCAGCAGGGTGTCGAGCAACTGGCCGACGGAAGCCTCTTCGTTGTAGGCGGGCAGCACGACCCAGAGCCGAAGCGTCCGGGCCGGGAATTCGTGCACGTTGTACCTCGCCTGCGCTCCCATGCGGCCTCCTGGGAGATATGATTCTACCGCAGATGCGAAAGGGCGCTGGTCTTGAGGAGATGCAGGCCGAAGACGAGCGCCTGGTGCGCAGGCTCCTGCTGGTGGTGCTGGCGGTGGCTCTCGCCATCCGGCTGTGGCTTCTGCTCGTTCTGCCGCGCTACTTCGACGACCATTACGTCCTCAACAACATCTCCACGTTCCTCGCCGGCTCGCTGCGGCCCAGGCACTCCTATTACGGGAGCCTCTCCTATCTTCCCCAGGCCCTCGTGCTGGCGCTTTGCGACTTCCTGCACTCGCTGACCGGGATCGACGCGCTACGGGTCCACGGGATGCGGGTCGAGGGGTTCACGATCCAGGCCTTCCGGCTCACGCGGCTGTTCGTGGTCGGCTATTCCCTGCTGAGCATCGTGATGATCTACAAGGTGGGCCGGCGCCTGTTCTCGCCCACGGCCGGCGTGATCGCGGCCGCGGTGCTCGCCGCCTATCCGCAGCACGTGAGGAGCGCGGGCCAGCTCAAGCCCGACATGCTGGCTCTGCTGTTCACCCTGGTCACGCTCTATTGGACGGCGGCAGCCGCCCGGGACCCGCGGCGCTCGCGCTTCCTGCTGGCCGGCGTGGGAGTGGGCCTGGCCACGGCGGCCAAGTACACGGGCGCGTCTTCCGCCCTGCCGCTGACCATCTGGGCCTTGTGGACCGGGTTCCGCGACCGGCGCCGATGGGGCTGGCTGGTGCTCGCCGGCCTGACCTCGGTGGTTACCTTCTTTGCGCTGAACCCCTGGGTCGGGACCGTCCTCCGCTTCGTGTTCCGGCTCTCCGGCTTCTACGAGAACAAGGCCCGCGTGGCCAAGAGCGATCACATGGTGGTCCTGCGCCGCGAGCTCGACTTCGTGGCCATCCAGCATGGCTGGATCCTCGGAGCCTTCCTGCTGCTGGGCATCGCCCTGCTGGCTTATCGCCTGTTGCGCCATCCGGACAGCCAGGCGCGGGTCGCGGCGCTGCTGCCGCTGACCCTCTGCCTGGTCTACCCCGCGGCCCATGCCGCGGGCATGACCTTCTTCCGCAGCCAGAACCTGTTGCCGGCGATGGCGGGGATGGCCCTCGTCTGCGCCTACGCGATCGCGCGCTGCGGCGAGTGGCTCTTCCGGCGCCGCGGTCTGCACGCTTTTGTCATGATCTTCCCTGTCGCCCTGTTGCTGGTGCCGCCGGTCGACTACACCTACATCCGGATCGTGCGAGGCAACTGGTCCGTCGCCGAAAAGACCCTGCTCGCGCGGCTCGCGCCTCTGGACACCCGCCACGTGGCTTTTGAGCCGGCGAATGCCAAGCTCAGCCTGTCGGAAGGCTGGCGGGCCACCGCGAGGACCGCGGTGCCGAGCCTGGCCGCGCTCCCTCCTTCCCGGCTCGATCTCACGGACGCCGAGGTGTTTCCGCTCTCGCGCACCAGGGGAGCCCAGGCGGATTTCTACCGCAGCCGGGAGCAGAGAGTGGCCAGGGGATGCCGCGTGGAGATCCGCCCGCGGCTCTTCCGCAGCCGGGGCGCGCCGCTCCTCCTGGTCCTCCATCCCTGGAAGGCCAGGCCCCCGGTCCGGATCGCCCTCGAGCGCTCCGGCGATTCAGGCCTCTCCGGCCCCCTGCCGCCCGGTATTTCCGAGGGCGAGGTCGTGTCGTTCGAGCTCGTGCGCCCCGCGAGCGAGAGGTCCAGGAGAACGATGCTGTTGCAGCCGGGCGGCGAGAGCCTCCCGCTCGAGCTCGCCGGCCGGCACGGCAGGCGGGCGCGGTCCCTGACCCGCCGGTTTCGCTACTCCATCGGATTCACCGAGATCCAGCTTCCCGCCTCCGCCCAGGCGGCTCCGGAGGGCTTCGAGCTGCGGCTGTGGCGCTGGTCCGAGGACCGTGCCGCCTGCGGATTGGAATAGGATGGAGCGATGCCGAGAATCATTGCGATGGCCGTCCTGGGGCTGGCCCTGGCCGCCCAATCGGTGGGAGCTGACCCTGTGAAGATCAGACAAGAGGTGCGCGCCTGGCGCACGGCGCACGAGAAGGAGGTCGTCGGCGAGCTGGCGGCCCTGCTGGCCCTGCGCAACGTCGTCGCCGACCGCGCCGACATCCAACGCAACGCCGACCTCCTTCTCGAAATGCTGCGCAAGCGCGGGTTCCAGGCGCGGCTGCTCGCCGCCGGAGATTCCCCCCCAGCCGTCTACGGCGAGCTGCCCACGCCCGGAGCCAGGCACACCGTGGTCTTCTACGCCCACTACGACGGGCAGCCTGCTGATCCCGAGGACTGGGGAGGAGCCGATCCCTGGAAGCCGGTGCTGAGGGCCGGTGGTGCGGACACGAAGGAAGTGGACCTCGCCTCGGCTCCCACGCCCCTCAATCCGGAGTGGCGGCTATACGCCCGCTCCGCCAGCGACGACAAGGCCCCGATCGTGGCCATGCTGGCCGCGCTCGACGCCCTGAAAGCGGCCGGGGTGAAGCCTTCCGTCAACATCAAGATCTTCCTCGAAGGGGAGGAGGAGGACGGCTCCACCCACCTGACGAGCATCCTCGAGGAGCACCGCGACGTCCTGAAGGCGGACGCCTGGATCCTCGCCGACGGCCCGGTCCACCAAACCCGCAAGATGCAGGTCGTCTTCGGCGCCCGTGGGGTCATGGGGCTGGAGATGACCACGTATGGGCCGGCGCGGGCCCTGCACAGCGGCCACTATGGGAACTGGGTGCCCAACCCGGCGGCGCTGCTCGTCGAGCTGCTCACCGGCCTGCGGGGGCCGAACGGCGAGATCCGCATCGCCGGCTTCGAGGACGACCTGCGGCCGTTGACCGAAAGCGAGAAGGCGGCCTCCGCGGCCATGCCCCCGGTGGAAGACGCGCTGCGCAAGGAGCTGGCGGTGGGCTGGACGGAGGGCGGGGACTCCCGCCTGCAGGACCGCATCATGCTCCCGGCTCTCAACATCCGCGGCCTCCAGGCGGCCCAGGTGGGGAAGGGGGCGCGTAACGCCATCCCCACCGAGGCAACCGCCTCCATCGACTTCCGCCTGGTCCCGGACCAGACGCCCGCAAAGGTGCGCGAGCGGACCGAGGCCCACATACGGAGCCTCGGGTTTCACGTGGTCCACGATGCGCCCGATGCGGAGACGCGGCGCGCCCATCCCAAGGTCGTGCTCCTCCAGTGGGACGACGGCTATGCCGCGGCCCGCACCTCGATGGACCTGCCGGTCTCCCGGGCAGTGGTGAAGGCGATCGAGGCCATGCAGGGGGAGCCGGTGATCGTGGTCCCCATGCTGGGCGGCAGCGTGCCCATGTCGATGTTCACGGATACCCTGAAGGTGCCGGTGATCGACGTGCCGATCGTGAACCACGACAACAACCAGCACGCCGCGCACGAGAACCTGCGTCTGCAGAACCTGTGGGACGGGATCGAGGTCTTCGCAGCGCTGTTCGCCGGGCTCGACTGGTGAGTTGGCCCGGCTTTTGTATCCTATCGGGCATGTCCGCCTGATGCGGACCGTTTGGAGGATACGACCATGTCATCTTCGTTCAACGTTTACCTGATCGGCTTCATCGTCCTGATCATCGGGCTCGCGCTGGGGGCCCATCTCCTGGGCGCGCCACCGATGTGGATTGGAGTCGGTGTCATCTGCCTGATTGGCATCGGCATCCTGAGTGCCGTCAAGAAGACTCAGGCGCGCACGCCCCCGGCGAACCCGCCTTCCGGCACGAACCTCCGGTAAGCCCTTGAAGTCCTCGGATTCCTACAGCACCGTCTCGCGCACCACCTCGTCGAGGGTGGTGACGCCGTCGCGGATCTTCTGCAATCCGCTCATGCGCAGGGTCATCATGTTGTTCTGAACTGCCTTCTGGCGCAGCTCGAAGGAGCTGGCTCCCGAGAGGATCATCTCGCGCATCTCGTCCTCGACCTCAAGGACCTCGTAGAGGCCCACGCGGCCCTTGTAGCCGGTGTTGCTGCACCGGTCGCAGCCGCGTCCGCGGAAGAGCTTGAGGGTGCGCGACTCGTGCTCCGAAAAGCCGGCTCCGACCAGGGCCGGGGGCGGCACGTCCGCCGGCTCCTTGCAGAAGGTGCAGATGCGGCGGACGAGCCGCTGCGCCACGATCAGGTGCACCGAGGTCGCCACCAGGAAAGGCTCGATGCCCATGTTCATCATGCGGTTGATCGTCGATGGCGCGTCGTTCGTGTGCAGGGTGGAAAGCACGAGGTGGCCGGTCATGGCCGCCTTGATCGCGACCTCGGCGGTCTCGAAGTCGCGGATCTCGCCCACCAGGATGATGTTGGGGTCCTGGCGCAGGAACGAGCGCAGCGAGGCCGCGAAGTTGAGGCCGATGCTCTCCTTCATCTGCACCTGGTTGATGCCGCTGAGGTTGAACTCCACGGGGTCCTCGGCGGTCATGATGTTGACCTCCGGGGTGTTGATGCGCTGCAGTGCCGAGTAGAGCGAGTTCGTCTTGCCCGAGCCGGTGGGGCCGGTGACCAGCACCATGCCGTAGGGGCGCATGATGGCGGACTCGAACTTGCGCAGCGACTCCGGCTCGAAGCCCAGCTTCGTCATGTCGAGCATGAGCTTGTCCTTGTCGAGCAAGCGCATGACGATTTTCTCGCCGAACAGCGTGGGCAGGACCGAGACGCGGTAGTCGAGGTCCTTGGTCTTGCCCGAGATCTTGGTCTTGATTTTGATGCGCCCGTCCTGGGGCAGCCGCTTCTCGGCGATGTCCAGCTTCGCCATGATCTTGCAGCGGCTGGTGATCGCCTCCTTGAGCTTGAGCGGCGGCCGCATCATCTCGTAGAGGATGCCGTCGATGCGGTAGCGGACCCGGTAGTCCTTCTCGTACGGCTCGATGTGGATGTCGGACGCTCCGCGCTTGATGGCGTCGGTGAGGATCAGGTTCACGAGCTTGACCACGGGGGCCTGCTCGGACTCCTCTTCCAGGGTGGCGAGGTCGAGGTCCTCCTCCTCGTCCAGGACCTCCAGGTCGCTGCCGGATTCCTCGGAGAGGTCCTCCATGACCTTCTTCAGCTCGATGGCGTGCGTCGAGCCGTAGTATTTGTCGATGGCCGCGCGGATCGCGCTCTCGGAGGCCACGACCGGCTCCACGCGGTAGCCGGTCATGAACTTCACGTCGTCCATGGCGAACACGTTGGTCGGATCGATCATGGCCACGGTGACCGTGGCGCCCGCCTTGGTGACGGGGAAGATGGTGTATTTGCGCGCGATGTCCGCGGGGATGATCTTGATGACCGAGTCCTCGATCTCCATGTTGTTGAGGTCGACGGACGGGACCTTGAACTGCTCGGACAGGGCATCGACGAGCTGGCGCTCGGTGATGTGCCCCAGCTTGATCAGGTTGGTGCCGAGGCGGCCTCCCTGATCCTTCTGGTGCGCGAGCGCTTCCTGAAGCTGCGCCTGGTTGATCCGGCCGGACTTGACCAGGAGCTCACCGAGCTTGTCAGGGGCATTGCTCGCGGCTGGCTTTCTGGCTGCTTCTGGTGGTGCCATGAAATCTCCTGCGCGCCCCGCCCAATAGGCGAGGTACAGCCGTACGTCTCCTCGTCTGGATCTACGGCGCGCAGTTTAGCAGCTCCGCTGCCTTCCCCGCCACATGATCCGCCGGGATGTCCAGCAGGCAGGCCTTGGTCTCGTCGAAGCGGCGGTAGCAGAAGCTGCAAGGGAGGAGCTTCCAGAGGGCGCGCTCCGGCGCACCGTAGGGGCCGTGGCGGGTGGGATCGGTTGGACCCATGAGCATCAGGACCGGGGTGCCCAGGGCATGGGCGAGGTGGGTGGGGCCGGAGTCGCCCCCCATCACCAGCCGCGCCCGGCGGATCAGCGCCGCCAGGGTGGGGAGGTCTGCCGGAATCGTCCGGGCCGCGCCGCCTCCGGAGGCCTCTATTTCGGCCGCCAGCCCCTCCTCCCCAGGGGCGATGGGCACCCAGGTCGTTAGGCCGGTCGTCTCCTTCAGCCGGCGGGCCACTTCTCCCCAGCGCTCCGGCGGGTAGCGCTTGCTCGGCCAGCCGGCACCCGCTTGAATGAGGAGGAACGGCGGCTCCGGGAGATTCGCAGGTTCTTCCCTGAAGATCTTCGAGCCGCCGAAGTCGGCGGGCTCGGGGGGGATGCCGAAGGCGTCCAGCAGGGAGAGGGCCCGGTCCACCGCGTGCCTCCCCCGGACCTCGACCGGCTCGTTGATCCAGAACGCGCTCGACGGCTCCCGCCGCGGCCGGGCCGGACCGATCCGCCGGTCGCAGAGGGTGAGCGCGGAGAGGAACCCCGCCTTGTGGTTGCCCATGAGGTCGACGGTCACGTCCGGGGCGAAGCGGTCGAGGGCGTCCCGGAACGCCGCCAGCTCGCGCAGGGTTTCTGGGGCGAGCGGCCTCTTTCTCCAAGCGCGGAGGCGGACGACGAGCAGCTCGTCCAGGTCGTGGTGCCCGGCGAGCACCGGGGCTATGGCCCCCTCCACGACCCAGCCGATCCTCGCCTGGGGGAGATGGCGGCGCAGGGCCGTGAGCACCGGCAGGCAGTGCACCACGTCGCCCAGGGCGCTGGTGCGGATCAGAAGGATCTTCAACTCTTCTCCGGCAGGGCCTTCACCTTGGAGATCAGGTCGGAGGTCGCATGGTCCTTGGGGTCGCCCACCAGCGCGGTACGGCCGCCATAGGCGCGGACGGCCTCGTGCTCGGGGACCCGCTCGGGCGATCCGTAGTCCGTCCCCTTGCAATGCACGTCCGGCCGCAGCTCGGTGAGCAGGGGCTCGGGGGAATCCCCCTGGAAAACCACGACGAAATCGACCGGCTCCAGAGCCGCCAGCAGCTCGGCCCGCTCGGCAGCGGTCACCACCGGACGCCCCGGACCCTTGAGCCGGGCCACCGAATCGTCGTCGTTGATCGCCACGATCAGGGCGTCCCCCTCGGCCCGAGCGGCGCGCAGGTAGCGCAGATGGCCGACGTGGAGCAGGTCGAAGTGGCCGTTGGCAAAGGCGATCCTCTTGCCAAGCGCCTGAAGCACCCGCACCCGCTCGCGGAGCGCGTCGAGAGTCAGGACTTCGCCCATCGCAGCTCCTCCAGGAGGCCGGGGTCGCTCTCCACCGCGTGCCGCAGCTCCTCGCGGGTGAGCGTCGCCGTCCCCATCTTCATGACCACGACTCCGCCGGCGTAATTGGCGAGCATGGCCGCTTCGAGCGGAGTGGCCCCGGCCGCCAGCGCCAGGGCGAAGGTGCCGATGACCGTGTCCCCGGCGCCGGTCACGTCCGCCACCTGGTCCGTCCCATGGACAGGCAGATGCGCCGACGAATCGCGCTCGAACAGGCTCATCCCCTGGCTGCCGCGGGTAATGAGGAGGAAGCGCGCGCCGAGCCGGTCGAGCAGCCCTCTTCCTCCCTCGGGATCGTCGTCGAGCGTCGAGCCAAGGAGCGCCTCGGCCTCCTCCTCGTTCGGAGTCGCCCCGTCGAGGCCGTGGAAGTCGCCAAGGCGGTACCGGCTGTCGCAGACCAGGGTGGCCTTCGGGCCGAGGGCCTCGCGGATCTGTGGGAGCAGCCCCGGCTCGACCGTGCCGTAGCCGTAATCCGACAGGATCGCCACCCGCGCCGGCCAGTTCGCCAGCGCCTCGGCGAAATGGCCGCGCTCCTCGCCTGTCAGAGCCAGTGTCTCCTCGATGTCGTAGCGCACGATCTGCTGCTTGATCGAATGCTTGCCGCCGCCCAGGATGCGCACCTTGGTGGGCGTTCGGTAGCCGGAGCGGACCTGGATTCCCTGGGTGGTCACCCCATGCTGATGGAAGGCGTCGAGGAGCCCGCGTCCGCTGGCGTCGTCCCCGACAACTCCGAGGGGGAGGGGCCGGCCGCCGAGGGCGGCGACATTGGCCACGGCATTGGCCCCGCCGCCCGGGATCAGCCTTTCCCCCTGGTAGGACAGGATGAGCACGGGCGCCTCCCGGCTGATCCGCTTCGGGGTGCCGGTGATGAAGAGGTCGGCCACGAGGTCGACCAGCATGACCACCGGCTGGCCGGACATGGCCTCGACCAGCTCGAGCAGGCGCCCGGTCGTCGGAGGAACGTTCATCGCGGCAGGAGTCTATCCTGTGTCCCGCTTTTGGACTTCCGCCACACTTTGAAGTCGTCTGCCCCCGCTAGGGTGGCGGCATATTTAATCTAATGAAGTTTGATCAGAGGGAGGTTTGGGATGAACACGAGCGCGAGCTCCTCTAGCGACAACCTTATCCAGCGTGTAGTCATTCTCGGCGGCGGAACGGGCGGGTGGATGACGGCTTCGTACCTCTCCAAAGCTCTCCACGGCAGCGTGCACATCACCCTCATGGAGTCCAAGACCATTCCCAGGATCGGAGTGGGCGAGGCCTCGGTGCCGAACCTGCAGCGCGCGTTCTTCGACTACCTCGGAATCCCCGAGGACGAGTGGATGCGCGAGTGCAACGCCGCCTTCAAGACCGCGATCAAGTTCGTCAACTGGCAGGCGCCGGCCGAGAACGGCAAGGACAACCACTTCTATCATCCGTTCGGCCTGCTCCCGAACTGCGACGACATCCCCCTTTCGCACTACTGGCTGCTCCGCCGGAACGCGGGCGACAGCGAGGCCTTCGATTACGCCTGCTTCAAGGAGCCGCCGGTCATGGACGCGAAGCTCTCCCCCCGCCATCTCGACGGGCGGCGGGCGGTCAACTACGCGTGGCACTTCGACGCCCACCTGGTGGCGGAGTTCCTGCGGAAGTTTGCCTGCGGCAAGCAGGGGGTTCATCACGTCATCGACGATTTCGAAGGCGTGACCAAGGACGCGGACGGGTTCATCACGTCCCTCAAGACCAAGAGCGGGCTCACGATCGAGGGCGACCTCTTCATCGACTGCTCGGGCTTCCGGTCGCTGCTCATGAACGGGGCGATGGAAGAGCCCTTCCTCGACATGAGCGACTACCTCCTGTGCGACAGCGCCGTGGCCTCGGCGGTGCCCCACGACGACGAGAAGAACGGGATCGAGCCCTTCACCTCCTCGATCGCCATGAATTCGGGATGGACCTGGAAGATCCCCATGCTGGGCCGCTTCGGCTCGGGGTACGTCTACTCCAGCCGGCACGCCACCCAGGATGAAGCCGCGCGCGACTTCTGCAAGCTCTGGAACCTGGACCCCGAGACGACCCCCCTCAACAAGATCCGCTTCCGGGTGGGCCGCAACCGGCGCGCCTGGGTCAAGAACGTCGTGAGCATCGGCCTCTCCTCCTGCTTCCTGGAGCCGCTGGAGTCGACCGGCATCTACTTCACCTACGCCGCGAACTTCTTCCTGGCCAAGCACTTCCCGGACAAGAGCTTCGACCAGACCCTGATCGACCGCTTCAACAAGGAGATCGAGGTCATGTTCGACGACTGCCGAGACTTCATCCAGGCGCATTACGTAGTATCGCCCCGGATGGATACGCCGTTCTGGCGGGCGAACAAGGAAGAGCTCACGCTCTCGGACAACTTCAAGGAGAAGATGGCGACCTACAAATCCGGCCTGCCCGTGAACATGCCGAGCTCGGACGAGGCCTCCTACTACACCAACTTCGAGAGCGAGTTCCGGAACTTCTGGACGAACGGCAGCTACTACAGCATCTTCGGCGGCATGGGCCTCGTCCCGGAGAAGCCGATGCCTGCCCTGATGTACAAGAAGGATGCGCGGACCAAGGCGGAGCCGCTATTCGCCAAGGTCAAGAATCAGCAGCGCGAGCTTCTCGCGACGCTACCCACGACCTATCAGTACCTGAAGCAGCTACACGCTCACTGAGCGGTGTATTGTTCCTCGGAGACGGGCTCCAGCCAGTCCGTCTCCGGTGAGACGTTGACCGCGAGGTGGACCATGGGCGCATCCGGGGTGGCGCCGTGCCAGTGCTTCTCGCCCGGGGGGATGTAGACCGTCTCGCCCACCCCTGCCTCGCCGACCGGCCCGCCCTCGTGCTGAAAGCGGCACCGGCCTTCCAGGACCACGAGCACCTGCACACCCCCGTGAGTGTGCCAGTTGGTCCGCGCTCCAGCGGGAAACTCGACCCGGAACATCTTGACGGCGTCCGTCGACGCCATGGTCCGGAGCTGCACCGCGCCCGTGAAGTAGGCCGGATCAGCCGGCTTGGCGGGCACGTCTGAAAGGTTCACGATGTTCATGGGGTTCTCCTTTTGACCACGTCCGGAAAATCGCTGAACAATCCATCCACCCCCAGCTCCAGGAACTGCTCCACCTCGCGCGCCGCATCCCCCTCGTAGTCCGGAGCGAGGAAGACCGGATCGCTGCGGAACGTCCACGGATGGACCAGCAGCCCGGCGCGATGGGCATCCTCCACCAGGAAGGTGGGCGGGCGCAGGCGGCCGTCCGGGCCGGTGGGGACGATCAGCCGCTTGTTGGGTCCAATGCCGTCGGCATAGGTGGCGATCTCCGCAAGTCCCTCCGGAGTCGCCAGCTCATGATACGTCCGGTGATCGCCGGCCAGGGCGAGATCCCAGGGCTGCCCTCCCTCGTTCAGGAGCTGGATCCGGGGGAGGTCGGTCATCGTTTTCAAGAGCTTGAGGTTGCCCGTCTCGAAGGACTGGAGGAAGACGGGAGCACCGCGACCCTGAAAGCCGGCGGAATGGAGGGCTTCCACCATGGGCTCCTCCAAGGGAAGCCCGATCGATCGGAGGTAGGAAGGGAACTTGGTCTCGGGGTAGACCCCGACGTTCCGCCGCCGTGCGAGGTCGAGGATCTCCTGGAAGGTCGGGATCTCGAACTTGCCGTTGAACTGCCGGTCGCGGAACTCGAGGCGCTCCCGGGCACGGAGGGTCTTGATCTCGGCGAGGGTGAAGTCCTCCGTGAGCCAGCCGGTGACCTCCCGCCCGTCGATCCATTTGGTCCTGCGCCGGCTTCGAAATTCGGGCCGGTCGATGACGTCCGTGGTCCCGGAGATGTCGTTCTCGTGGCGGGCGATGAGGACCCCGTCCCGGGTGATGACGAGGTCCGGCTCGATGAAGTCCGCACCCATCTCGATGGCCAACTCGTAGGCCGCGAGTGTGTGCTCGGGCCGGTATCCGCTGGCTCCGCGGTGGGCGATGACGAAAGGGCGAGAGGGGGGCTGTTTCAATCGCTGCGTCGGTCGCGAATGGCCTTCATGACCTCATCGAAGGACAACTCCGCAAACAACTGCTCACGCTCTTCCGTGTAGTTGCCCTGACCAAGCGAGAACTGGTTGAGGAATCGGATCGTATTGGCGATCCCGATCTCGCGGAAGAGGACATGGAGGGCCTCTTCGGTAATCTCCCGGAGGGGCTTCAGCGCGACAGCCATGGATCCATCTCCTGAATGAGCTCGAGCGGGGAGACCGCTTTCGCAGGCGCGATGTCCGCCGAGCGAGCTCGACGCAGAAGCTTATCATCGCACCTGCAGAAGAAGTCTGCTTTGCCGTGTACAGCCGATGCGAGGTGGAGCGCATCCAGCGATAGACGAGCATTATTTCGCATAGACCGCGCCTACTAAGCGCGGTCTTCCCTCCTCACATCCCCGGGCCGCGCTTCATCGCCGCCTGGATGACCTCCTGCGGCATGCCTTCCTTCTTCCATTTCACCATGTCGTCGGCTGTCAGGCTGCCGGTTAGGGACTTCTGATTGACGAAGCTCAGGAGAAGGCCGGTGTCGAAGCCCTGTTTCTTGAGCTTTACCAACTCGGCCAGCAGCTCGTCGGGCGTCATGCCGGTCGCCGCTGGAGCGTTGGATGCGGCCGCCACCGGGCCGCTCTTGCCCAGCCAGGCGTTCTGCAGGGCCGAATCGCCGAGGGCGGTGGCGTATGCCTGCTTGATGGCGTCGCTCAGCACCTCGTTGACGTTGTCCTGGTTGCGGCTCTTGCCGTAGCGGGTGGACTCGCCCGCGGCGGTCCCCTCCCAGAGGAGGCGCCCCTGGTTGTCCAGGAGCCGGAAGCCGACTCGGACATCGGCCGTGTACATCGAGCCCACCGGCTTGTTGCTCTCGTTGACCATGAAGCGGAGCAGCGTGCCCTGCGCCTGAAGCAGGGCATCGTCCGCCACGCGGATCCCCCACTCTTCGGCGTTCTTGACCAGCACCTCGTTGGACCAGGCGACCACGTCGCTTGCGGCGCGGACCGGCCAGACCCGGTCGTCGTCGTCCGTGCTGTCGCCGATGGTGGCTGGATCGGTAATGGTGCGCCCGTCCGACATGGAGAGCTTCACCGGTTTGTCGGAGATGCCCATCATGAGAGTGGGCACGGAGGTGCCGGTGCTCTCTTGCGGCGCGTAACGGAGCGTGATGTTTAACGGCCCCAGCTCCTTGGCGGTCGCCGGCGAGGCGGCGAGAGCCAACAGCAGGACCGGCGCAAACGTCCTCTTGTTCAGGATCATGACCCCTCCTTTGATGAGATGTCTGGCAGATCCTAACAGAAGGGTCCCGCGGCTCCCTCTCCCGCGCAGTGGGGGACGGCTGGGAAGGGGGATTCTTCCGGCATCCGGCCCTGGTCACCTGCCGCTCGGCGTTCACCGTCCCGCGCTCGGCCTCGAGACGGTTTCGCTCACCCTCCAGCACGTCCTGCCCGACTTCCGGCGCGTCCGTTCGAGCTCCAGCGCCTTTCGCCCGGCCTCCAGAGCATCCCCCTCGGCCTCCGGCGCGTTCCGTTCGAGCATCAGCGAGTGCCCCCCGAGCTCCGGCCGCTGCTCACGTTCCCCGAGCGAAGCCGCCCAGGGTCCGGCGGCATCCGCTAACCCTTCGATGGCACCTGCTCGACCCTGCGCGGCAGCCGCCCACCCCCTCGCGGCATCCGTCCGGCTCCGGTCGCGCGCGCTGGAGCTTGAGCGGATGCCGCTGGAGCTTCGCGGGCTCGCGCTGGAGCTTGCGCGGGTGCGTCTGGACCTCGCGCCGCGGCGCCATTTGAATAGAATCATGCTCCCTTGAGCGCCCCCGCCGACCGCCTCCGTGCCCACATCCTTTCCGAAGGGCCGATCCCGTTCGCCGCCTTCATGGAGGAGGCCCTCTACGGCGAGGGAGGGTACTACCGTCGGGAGGACGTGCCCATCGGCGAGGCGGGGGATTACGTCACCGGATCGTCCTTCTCTCCGCTCTTCGGGCGCGCCACATCCAGACTGCTCCGGCGGCTTGATCAGGCGCTCGGCCGGCCGGCTGACCTCTTCGAGGCAGGCTACGGGACCGGAGCTCACCTGGCAAATGTGGATGGAGAGCGAAGGGTCCTCGCTTGGGACCGGATCGCGCGGACGGTCCCGGCCGGGGTCGAGCGGTTCGAGCGGCTGGAGGATGTCGGCACGGTCGAGGGGCTGGTCTTCTCCTACGAGCTGTTCGACGCCCTGCCGGTCCACCGGCTGATCGGGTGCGATGGAGGAGTCGGGGAGCTATGGGTAGATCTGGAGGGGGACGGCTTCATCTGGAAGGAGGGCGAGCTGTCCGATCTCGCGCTTCCGGGTCTCCTCGGAGGCGCCGTCCTCCAAGCTGGACAGATCGCCGACCTCGCTCCGGGCTGGGTCCCGCTCTACGCCGAGCTGGCCCGTCGTCTCGGACGAGGCCTCCTCGTCACCTGCGACTACGGCTTCGAGCGCGAGCGCCTCCTGGACGTCCGTATCCGGCAGCATGGGACCCTGGCCTGCTACACCCGCCAGAGGGTCCACCGGAACCCCTTCGTCCTGGTCGGGGAGCAGGATCTCACGGCCCATGTGGACTTCACGGCCTTGAGGCAAGCGGGAGAGGCAGCGGGGCTCAAGACAGTGGCCTTCACCCGCCAGGCCCTCTGGCTCACGGCCTGCGGCCTCTTCGAGGATCTCGAGGGCGCCGGCCCCGAAGCCCGCCAGGAGGCCATGGCCCTCCTCGACGGCGAGGGGATGGGGGAGGACATCCGGGTGCTCGTGCAGGCTCGGGACGTGGAGGTTGGAGAGGTGCTGGACCTGCGGATGCTGGGGGTGCGTACGCCTCAGGCGATGTCGTCAGCGGGCGGTGGTACGTCCGGATAAGGTTTGATTGGCTCCCCCAGAGCCCCCATGGCTGCGATGAAGAGATGGGGAAAGGAAAGAGGCACGGTCTGGCAGAGACGCAAGATCCGCTGCCGGAGCTTCGCAGCCTCTTCGCCTGGCTCCGAGGCGAGCAGGTAGATCTCGCGCCAGGCTTCGACCTCGCCCCGGTCGAGGATTTGAGCCAGAACCTCGTCGCTCCGGAGGTCCAGCCGGTCGCGGTTCCAGAGTGCCACCGATCGCGACAGCTCGAATCGGCTCATCCTTTGTCCTCCTGTGTGGCTAATAGCAGATCCGCAAGCACCTGCGCCCAGGCGCGTCCACGGGCGGTCACATGCTCCCAACTATTCCAGGGCGGCTTGAGCCCACGATAGCTCGCCAGGTCGACTTCCGCAGCATCGACCGGCCGGCCCGAACCCAACCTCTCGATGACCTCGGCCAGCACTGAAGCTCCGCTTGCCTGTGGATAAAGCTCATCCAGCGCTCGGAGAGCGTCGCGAACCCCCTCCTCGCCCAGACGCTCGAAGAGCACCACCGTATCGAGATAGTCGCGGACGGTGAAGCGGGTAGCGAGCAGCCACGACTTGATGCGGGCCATCTCGGCGAGCGTGGGCACTCGCAGACCGGCGATCTCTTCGGTCTCCAGGGGGCGGACGCGCCGGAGCTGGCGGATGCCGGTGAGGACGCCCTGCAGGCGGCCAAGGATAAGCACCGGCCGCCGGACCCGGGCGGTCCTCCAGCCGGCGACGGCTTCGAGATCGTCCAGCACCCGATCGAACTGGCCGCGCAGATCGTCCAGGACATGGTCCCCATCGAGGCTCACGCGATGCCCGGCATGGAGAGCGGCGGCAGTCCCTCCCACCAGCACGGCGCCAGGCACCAGCGCCTGAAGATGGCGCTCGGCCGCCAGCAGGCGCTCCCAATCCTGCGACTCCCCGGTCATGCGACAAGGATAGCGCGGTCTCCCGTCTGTGGCGCGCCCCTTTCCTTGACACCCCCCGGTCCTCGGGTAGAATACGCCCGCCCAAAGGGACTTAGCGCGCTCAGGAGGTTAAGGGAGTCCATGGAGAGCTACCTACCCATCCTCGTTTTTACACTTGTGGCGATCGGCTTTCTGGCCGTCACCCTGATCGCGGCGCGTCTCCTCCGCCACGTCGGCAGCCCGACCACGAACCGCGACCCCTATGAGTGCGGCAACGAGGCGGAGACCTTCGCCCACGACCACCGGTTCTCGATCCGGTACTACCTGATCGCGGTCCTCTTCGTCATCTTCGACGTCGAGACCGTGTTCCTGTTCCCCTGGGCTGTCATGTTCGACAAGCTGCTGCTCTTCGGCTTCATCGAGATGATGGTCTTCCTCGTCATCCTGATCATTGGATACGTCTACATCTGGAACCGGGGGGCGCTCAAATGGGCCTGATGGACAACAACGAGGCCAACGTCCTCACCACGACCTACGACAAGATCTTCAACTGGGCCCGGCGCTCCGCGATCTGGCCCATGCAGTTCGGCCTGGCCTGCTGCGCCATCGAGATGATGGCCGTGCTCGACCCGCGCCACGACATGTCGCGCTTCGGCGCCGAGGTCTTCCGCGCCACGCCCCGCCAGAGCGACCTCATGATCGTCGCCGGCACGGTCACCGAGAAGATGGCGCCCATCGTCCGCCGCCTCTGGGACCAGATGCCCGAGCCCAAGTGGGCCCTCGCCATGGGCGCCTGCGCCACTTGCGGCGGGCCATACCGCACCTATGCCGTCACCCAGGGAGTCGACCGCGTCATCCCGGTCGACGTCTACGTGCCCGGCTGCCCGCCGCGGCCTGAAGCCCTGATGTGGGGCCTCCTCCATCTGCAGCGCAAGATCGACCGCATGAGCCGCTCCCGCCAGACCACCTCGGAAACTCCGGTGATCGCCAGGGAGGGCCGCCCGTGAGCGACGAGCAGGAGAAGACTCCACCGGCGGAGGAAGCCGCCATCCAGAAGGAGGCTGCCGAGGCCAAGGTCGAAGCGGTCAATGCCGCGGCCGGAGGCGAGGAAAAGGCCGGCGACGTTCAGCAGCCAGCCGACATCGCGCAGACGGCTCCCGCTCCGGCAGAAAAAAAGCCGCTCTCCGACGAGGAGAAGGCCGCGCTCAAGGCCGCCGCGCTGGAGAAGGCTGCTGCGGCAAAGGCCGCGAAGGCAGCGGGCGCTCCGGCTGCCCCAGCCGGGGAGAAACCGGCTGCCGCGGCCAAGCCCAAGCACGAGGAAGACCCGAACAGGCCGGTCTGGGAGAAGGACCCCGTCGCTCCCGAGTGGCAGGACGGCTCCTCCGATCCGCTGACGGTCGCAATCAAGGACGAGTTTGGTGATGCCATTGAGTCGGCGCGCAGCTTCGCGGGCGACCTGGCGTTCCAGGTGCGGCGCGACGCCATCGCCCAGGTGGCCGCCTCGCTCAAGAACCGGCACAAGTTCACCTACCTGATCGACATCTGCGGCGTGGATTACCCCAAGCGGGAGCCGCGCTTCGACGTGGTCTACCACCTGCACAGCTTCGAAACGAACCGGCGCATCCGCCTGAAAGTGTCCACGGACGAGGCCACTCCGGTGCCGACCGTGTGCGCCATCTGGCGCGCGGCCAACTGGTGCGAGCGCGAGGCCTACGACATGTTCGGCATCCGCTTCGACGGGCACCCGGACCTGACCCGCATCCTCCTCTGGGAAGGGTTCAACGGCTTCCCGCTGCGCAAGGACTTCCCCGTCGAGGGGATCGACACCGGCAGCGCCATCTATCCCGAGTATTACCAGGAGACGGCCGGCCCGGTCGCGGGCACTGGCACCGGTTGGAAGCCGGCCAAGCCGCCAGCCCCGCCGGAACCGCCCGCCCCGAGCGCTCCTCCGGCCAGCACGACTCCGGAGCCCAGCTAAATGACTGAACCGATGCAAGGCCCATTCGCGCCGGCCGAGACGCTGATGAGCGACGCCCTCTTCGCCAAGGGCGAGGAGATGGAGCTCAACTTCGGCCCTCAGCACCCGTCCACCCACGGCGTGCTGCGCCTGAAGCTCAAGGTCGACGGCGAGCGCATCACCTATTGCTACCCGATCATCGGCTATCTCCACCGCGGCACCGAAAAGCTTTTCGAGCTCCATCCGTTCTTCCAGAACGTCCCCCACACCGACCGCATGGACTACGTGGCCGCGGCCACCAACAACCTCGCGTACGTCGGAGCGGTGGAGAAGCTGGTCGGGCTGGTGATCCCGCCGCGGGCGCGCTATATCCGGACGATCCTCTGCGAGCTGCAGCGCATCTCCTCGCACCTGCTCTGGCTCGCCACCCACGCGATCGACATCGGCGCCATGACGCCGTTCTTCTACTGCTTCCGCGAGCGCGAGCTGATCCTCGACCTCTTCGAGCAGTTCTGCGGCGCCCGGCTGACGCTCAACTGCATGCGTCCTGGCGGTTTGCCGCACGACCTGCCCGTGGGTTGGACCGACACGTGCCGCGAGCTCGTCGCGCTCTTCCCGGCCGCGGTGGACGAATACGAAGGGCTGCTCACCAACAACCGCATCTGGAAGCAGCGCACCGTCGGCATCGGCGTGCTGCCTCCCGACGTGGCCATCGACTACGGGATCACCGGCCCGATGCTGCGCGGCAGCGGTATTGGATGGGACATGCGGAAGGCCATGCCCTACGAGGCGTACGGCGAGGTCGACTTCGAAGTCCCGGTGCGCCACAACGGCGACACCTATGACCGCTACCTCGTGCGCATGGAAGAGATGCGGCAGTCGAACCGCATCATCGAACAGTGCCTGGACAAGCTCGATGACTTCGGGGTGGGGCCGATCATGGCCAAGCGGCAGCGCGTGTTGAAAGCCGGCAAGGAAACCGAGGTCTACCACGGCATCGAGGGCCCCAAGGGCGAGATCGGCTTCTACATCGTCGGCGACGGCACCCCGAACCCGTACCGCTGCCACGTCCGGGCGCCCTCGTTCATCAATCTGCAGTCGTTGCCCGAGCTGACCCAGGGCCACCTGCTCGCCGATCTCGTGGCGCTGATCGGCACCACCGACATCGTGCTCGGGGAGGTCGACCGCTAAATGGATGCGATCCGCCAGGCCCTCGGCGACACGCTGTTCTACTACGCGTTCTCGCCGGCGATCAAGATCCTGATCCTGCTCTTCCTCGTGGTCCTGCCGATCATCACCTACCTGGTGCTGGCCGAGCGCAAGATCCTGGGCTACATGCAGGCGCGCGTCGGCCCGAACCGCGTCGGCCCCTGGGGCATCCTGCAGCCCATCGCCGACGTGATGAAGCTGCTGGTCAAGGGAGACAACATCCCCAACCAGGCGGTCAAGTGGGCGTTCATCCTCGCCCCCTGCCTGGTCGTCGGACCGGCGCTCATCATCTTCGCGGTCGTCCCCTTCGGACCGGAGAACGACAACCTGAACTGGTTCATCACCGACGTCAACGCGGGCGTGCTGTTCGTCATTGCCCTGGCCACGATCGGCGTCTACGGCCTGATCCTCGGCGGCTGGTCGTCGAACAACAAGTTCTCGCTGATGGGCGGCCTGCGCTCGGCCGCGCAGATGATCTCTTATGAAGTCCCGCAGGGCCTGTCCCTGGTCGGCGTCCTGATCCTGGCCGGCAGCATGTCCCTGGTGGACATCGTGAACGCGCAGGCGAACATGGGAGTCTGGTTCGTCTTCCCCCAGATCGTCGGCTTCTTCATCTACATGGTGGCAGGCGTGGCGGAGTCGAACCGCAACCCGTTCGACCTGCCCGAGGCCGAATCCGAGCTGGTCGCCGGCTTCCACACCGAGTACAGCGGCATGCGCTTCGCCCTCTTCTTCCTGGGCGAGTACGCGAACATGATCGTGATCTCGGCGGTGGCCACGACCCTGTTCCTGGGCGGCTGGCTGCCCCCGTTCCCGAACCTGCTCCCCTTCCTCAGCATCGTGCCGGGGCCGATCTGGTTCCTCCTCAAGGTCTCCGTCTTCCTGTTTGTCTACATCTGGTTCCGCGGCACGTTCCCGCGCTACCGGTTCGACCAGCTCATGGACCTGGGCTGGAAGTGGATGATCCCGCTCGCGCTCGCGAACCTCGCTATCACCGCCGCGATCCGGCTCTGGCTCATCTATCCGAGGTGACGACTCCTATGTCCGCCATCAAGAAATTCCTCGACAAGATCATGCTCTTCGACCTGTTCTCGGGGCTCGGGATCACCGGGAAGAACATGTTCAAGAAAAAGGTGACGATCCAGTATCCGGAAGAGCGCTGGGAACCCGCGCACCGGTTCCGCGGCATGTTCCGCCTGGACGAGGACCGGTGCATCAAGTGCACCATCTGCGCCAAGGACTGCCCGATCGACATCATCTACATCGACTGGCACCAAGAGGTGAATCCGGAGACGAACAAGAAGGAGAAGGTCCTGGACCGGTTCGACATCGACGTGCAGCGCTGCATGTTCTGCGGCCTGTGCGAGGAGGGCTGCCCGACCGATCCCAAGTCGATCTGGCTCACGACCAAGACCTACGAGCTAGCCTCTTACGACCGCTGGTCGAACCTGTACGTGGACATGGACGAGCTGCAGGAGTGGAAGGTGCGGCCCGGCTACACGGACGAGGAAATCGCGTAATGGAAGCCCTCGTCGCGAACGGCCCTTCCATCCTCTTCTACGTGTTCGGCGCGCTGGCCGTGATCTCGGCCCTCGGCGTGGTCACGATGCGGAACCCGATGTACGGCGCGATCTCGCTGCTGAGCTCGTTCCTGTGCGTGGCGGTCCTCTTTCTGCTCCGCCACGCGGAGTTCCTGGCGATCGTTCAGATTTTCGTCTACGGCGGCGGGATCATGGTGCTGTTCCTGTTCGTCATCATGCTCATCAACCTCCACCGGCTGCCCGAGGTGAAGAAGTTCGCCGGCCAGTCGCCGGTGGTGCTCCTGCTGGCGGTCCTGCTGATGGGCTTCTTCGGCTGGTTCTTCCTGCAGGCCGACCTCGGACCGGCCTTCACTCGGCCGGATGCCTTCACGATGGTCGAGGACGAGAACCTCGGCAACTCGCAGGCCGTGGCCTGGTCGCTGTTCACCCGGCACCTGCTGCCGTTCGAGATCGCTTCGATCTTTCTGCTGATCGCGATGATCGGTGCTGTCGTCCTGGGGAGGAGGCAGTAATGTTCGAGGTCACGACGACTCACTATCTAGTGCTGAGCTTCGTGCTCTTTTCCATCGGCCTGTTCGGTGTCGCCGCGCGGCGCAACATGATCACGGTGCTGATGTCGATCGAGCTGGTCCTGAACTCGGTCAACCTGAACCTGATCGCGTTCTCCTATCAGCTCTCCGACCTGACCGGCCAGGTCTTCGCGATCTTCACGATCACCGTCGCAGCGGGCGAGGCGGCCGTGGGCCTCGGAATCCTGATTGCCCTGTTCCGCCTGCGCGAGACGACCCAACTCGACGAGGCCACGGAGCTGCGCGGATGAAGAATCTCGTCTGGCTCATCCCCATCCTCCCCTTCCTGGGCGCGCTGCTCAACGGCGTGATCCTCAGGGGGAGGATCAGCAAGAAGGCCGCGGCGGGCATCGCCTGCGCCATGACCGGCATCGCGGCAGCCCTGGCGATCGGAGTCATCCTCGACTACACGGGCGACCCCGCCTTCGCCGGCGGTAGGCCGTTTGAAGAGGACTACTACGTCTGGATGCCCGCCGGGCCGATCCACACGGTCGTCAACGGCGTGCGCGACTTCAACGTTCCGTTCGGCTTCCTGATCGATCCGCTCTCCTGCGTGATGCTCTTCGTGGTCACGTTCGTGGGCTTCCTGATCCATCTCTACTCGGTGGGCTACATGGCCCACGAGGAGGGCTTCCAGCGTTTCTTCACCTACCTCAACCTGTTCATGGGCGCCATGCTGCTGCTAATCCTCGGCAACAGCTACGCGGTCATGTTCGTGGGGTGGGAGGGCGTGGGCCTGTGCTCCTACCTGCTGATCGGTTTCTATTTCAAGGAAGAGTTCCCGCCCTACGCCGGCAGGAAGGCATTCATCGTCAACCGCATCGGTGACTTCGCCTTTGTGATCGGCGTGTTCGCGCTGATCTCGACCTTCGGCACGCTCAAATACACCGAGCTGTTCGCAGACATCAAGACGCACCAGGCGGTAATGTCGGGCGCGGGCTGGCTCGGCTTGAGCCTCGCCGGGTTCATCGCCCTCTGCCTGTTCATCGGCGCCACGGGAAAGAGCGCGCAGCTTCCGCTCTACGTCTGGCTGCCGGACGCCATGGCCGGCCCGACGCCGGTCTCGGCGCTGATCCACGCGGCAACCATGGTCACGGCGGGCGTCTACATGGTGGTGCGCTCGAACGCGATCTATCAGCTCGCGGGCGGGGTCTCCATGTTGGTGGCGATCATCGGCGCGGCGACCGCGCTCTTCGCCGCCACCATCGCCATCGCCCAGAACGACATCAAGAAGGTACTGGCCTACTCGACCGTCTCCCAGCTCGGCTACATGTTCCTGGCCGCGGGGCTGGGGGCGTACACGGCGGCGATCTTCCACGTCATGACTCACGCCTTCTTCAAGGCCCTGCTCTTCCTCGGCTCGGGCTCGGTGATCCATGCCATGGGCGGCGAGCAGGACATGCGGAAGATGGGTGGTCTGAAGAAGTACCTGCCGCACACGAGCCGCACCTACTTCATCGGCGCGCTGGCGATCGCGGGCATTCCGGGCCTGGCCGGGTTCTTCAGCAAGGATGAGATCCTGCACAGCGCGGCAGCGGGCCACCATTGGGTCCTGTGGACGGTCGGAATCCTGACCGCGGCGCTGACGGCCGTGTACATGTTCCGCTCGTATTATCTGACGTTCCAGGGCAGGTTCCGCGGCACGCATGAGCAGGAGCATCACCTCCACGAATCGCCGCGGATCATGACCGGACCGCTCTACGTTCTGGCGGCCGGGGCCATTCTTGCGGGGCTGGTGGGGATTCCCAAGCTCCTTACGTTCGGTTTCCTGCCCGAAAACGTATTCGGCCATTTCCTGCAGCCGGTGATTGGCGAGCACGAAGCGCATCACATGAACCCCGGGCTGGAGTGGGGGCTCCTCGCCATCGCCGTCGCCATCGCCGTCGGCGGATGGCTGCTGGCGCGCCGGATCTACGGCGGGGACCGTGGCACCGCCACCGACGATGCCTTCGAGGCCCGCATGCCTGCCGTGCAGCGGACTCTGGCCAACAAGTACTACGTGGACGAGATCTACGATGCCACGGTGATCCGCGGCTTCTGGGCCGCCTGCCGGCGCCTGTTCCGCTTCGACGCGGGATTCATCGACGGCTTCCTGGTCAATGGAGTGCGCAACGTCACGGTCGAGTTCCTGTCCCTGGTATCCAACCTTTTCGACAAGTTCGTGGTCGACGGCCTGGTCAATGGAGTGGGAAACACCCTGGCCTGGGGGTCGCGCAAGTTCCGGCGGGTCCAGACCGGTTTCGTATCCAACTATGCGCTGGTGCTGGCCGCGGGCATGTTCGCCCTGGTCTGCGCCTTCCTGCTGCTGCGGATGAGATGAGCTAGAGGGAGAGACATGTTCGACAACCTTCCGATCCTGAGCATCCTTTGCTACTTGCCGCTGCTCGGCGCGATCCCCATCCTTTGGATGCGGGATCCGGCGTTCATCCGCAAGTATGCGACCGGCGTGGTGGTGGTCGACTTCCTGCTGTCGCTGCCCCTCTGGTTCGCGTTCGATCCGGACGGTCCACTCTTCCAGTTCGTTGAGGGACCTCGCGAGTGGATCCCGTCCATCGGAGTGCATTACCACTTCGGCATCGACGGCATGGCGCTCCTCCTGGTCCTGCTGACCACGCTGCTGGGCGTGCTCGCGTTCCTCTCTTCCTGGACCGCCATCCACAACCGCGAGAAGGAGTACTACATCTTCCTGCTCCTTCTCCAGACGGGCATGCTCGGCGTGTTCATGTCCCTGGACTTCTTCCTCTTCTATGTCTTCTGGGAAGTCATGCTGGTGCCGATGTACTTCCTGATTGGCATCTGGGGCGGTCCGCGCAAGCTGTACGCGGCGATCAAGTTCTTCCTCTACACCCTGGCCGGATCGGTGCTGATGCTGCTCGGCATCCTGGCGCTGTACTTCTACAACTCGACCGGCCTTCTCGGTTACGCGGGGCTCGGCAATCCGCCGACCTTCTCGGTCGAGCAGTTCCACAACATCGGCGCCTCGATTCCGCCGGACCTCCAATTCTGGATCTTCCTCGGCTTCTTCCTGAGCTTCGCCATCAAGGTGCCGATGTTCCCGTTCCACACCTGGCTGCCGGACGCCCACGTCGAGGCGCCCACGGCGGGCTCGGTAATCCTGGCCGGCGTCCTGCTTAAGATGGGCACCTACGGCTTCGTGCGCTTCTCGCTGCCGATCCTGCCCAACGCCACCATGGAGCTACTGCCCTGGATGGCGGGATTGTCGATCGTCGGCATCGTCTACGGCGCCTTGGTCGCCATGGCGCAGAAGGACATGAAGAAGCTGGTGGCCTACTCGTCGGTGAGCCACCTTGGGTTCGTCATGCTCGGCGTCTTCGCGCTGAACGGCCCGGGCCTCAACGGCGGCATCCTCCAGATGATCAACCACGGCATCTCGACCGGCGCACTCTTCCTTCTCGTGGGCATCCTTTACGAGCGGCGGCACACGCGCATGATCGCCGAGTACGGCGGTATTTCTGCCGTGATGCCGGTCTACGCCACGATCTTCCTGATCATCACCATGTCCTCGATCGGGCTGCCGGCGCTCAACGGCTTCATCGGCGAGTTCACGATCCTGGTTGGCGCATTCAACCGCGTGTGGTGGTGGGCGATTTTCGCGGCGCTCGGCATCGTGCTCGGAGCGGCCTACATGCTCTGGCTGTTCCAGCGGGTCTTCTTCGGCCCGCTGACGAACCCGGAGAACAAGAACCTCCAGGACCTGAACAAGCGCGAGCTCCTCTACCTCATGCCGCTCGTCCTGCTCTGCTTCTGGATCGGCCTCTATCCGAAGCCGTTCTTCCGTATCCTGGAAAAGTCGGTGGACCACGTGCTCGCCAAGGTCGATCCGAGCCTGTCGCAGGAGCGGGTCGCGGGCCAGCCCACCCCGACTTCGGTTCCGGTTCCTGTTCCGGCGGTGGGGGAGTAGCCGATGCCTGGCTCCGAGCAAATGCGGGAGTTCCTGCTCCTGTCGCCGGAGATCCTCCTCTCCGCGGCCGGCCTGCTGCTGCTCCTCGTGGGCACCATGGGCCGCGGCTTCCGCAACCTGGAGGCGGCGGTGGTCTCGGTCTTCAGCCTGGCGCTCACCGCGGGCATCCTGATCGTGGTCCACTCGCGCCTGGATTGGGGCGGCCGGCTGATCCTCGGCGGCACCTTCGTCATCGACGGCTTCGCCTTCTTCTGGAAGATCCTGATCCTCGTCGCCACCATCCTGACCGTGCTCATCTCCTACCGCTTCATCGAGGAGGGGAACTACCGCGCCACGGAGTTCTACTCGCTGATCCTCCTGGCGACGGCGGGCATGATGTTCATGGCCAGCGGCTACACGCTGCTGACGATCTGGATCGGGCTCGAGACCATGGCCCTGGCGAGCTACATCCTGGCCGGCTACTTCAAGCGCGAGGTGCGCTCGAACGAGGCGGCCCTGAAGTACTTCATCTTGGGAGCTCTATCGAGCGGCATCCTGCTCTACGGCGTTTCGCTCCTGTATGGCGCCACCGGCACGATTCAGCTCGAAGGGCTCGCTTACGCGCTCAGCCAGGAGGGGGCGGCGAACAGCGTTCTGGTCCCGCTCGGCTGGATCCTGATGGTGGCGGGGCTGTTCTTCAAGGTGGCGGCGGTCCCCTTCCACATCTGGACGCCCGACGTCTACGTGGGCGCGCCCACACCGATTACGGCCTGGCTGGCGGTGGCCTCCAAGGGCGCCTCCTTCGCGATCCTGGTCCGCATCCTCTACGAGGGGCTCTGGCCGGTGTCGGTCGACTGGCAGTGGATCGTGGCACTGGTGGCCTCGGCGAGCATGATCTGGGGGAACCTGGCGGCCTTGACGCAGGACAACGTCAAGCGCCTTCTGGCCTACAGCTCCATCGCCAACGCCGGCTACGTGCTGATCGGCGTGCTGGCGGTGTCGAAGATGGGCCTCGAGGCGGTCCTCTTCTACCTGCTCGCCTACACCTTCGTCACTCTGGGGGCGTTTGGTACGGTGATCCTCCTGGAGCGCCGCGAGTACGCCGGGGAGACGGCCGCGGACTACGCCGGGCTCTCCAAGCGCTCGCCGTTCCTGGCGGCGATGATGCTCCTCTTCCTCCTTGCCCTGACCGGCATCCCGCTGACCGGCGGCTTCGTGGGCAAGCTCTACCTGTTCGCCGCGGCGATCGAGGCGGGCTGGACCTGGGTGGCGGTGATCGGTGTGATCACCAGCGCGATCTCGCTCTACTACTACTTCCGGATCGTGGTCTACATGTACCAGCGCGACTCGACGGTGGCCACGCCCATCGCGCTCAAATCACCGGCGCTGGTGGCCGTCATCGCCTTCTGCGCCCTGCTCACGGTGCTCCTCGGGGTGGTGCCGGGGCCCTTCCTCGACTTTGCCGAGCGGAGCCTGGCCTCGAGCCGGTTGCTGCAGGTGCAGGAGCCGGCGGCGGCTGCGACGCAGTTGGTGCCCTGAGGCCCTCACCCCCCGGCCCCCTCTCCCGCTCCACCCAAGCACGCCCGCCCCGGGAGAGGGGGAGACTTGCTCCGGAACCTGCCGGCTGACCAAGCCTCAGCAATCGAGTGAGCGTTTTTCCGTACACCCCTGTCTGCCTTCACCACCAATCCACCCTCGTAAGTCTCCCCCTCTCCCGGGGCGGGAGTGCTTGGGTGGACCGGGAGAGGGGGCCGGGGGGTGAGGGCCCTTTCTGGCACCCGAGGTGCCGAATAGGCACCCGGCCGGAGAAGGCGCAATCGGGGAGCCGTCCCCTCTTTCCAGTCCGATCGTCCTCATTCCACTTGCCCAGGCTGTCCCCGCCAGGGGACGGCCCGCAAACAAAATTCCCTCCTGATCCGTAGATCTGTTGGCACCATCTATGCGTATCCACGTCGTGGAGGAGATACCGTATGAAGGGGGTGAGCATGCCCAAAGTCAGCGCAAACCACCAAAAAGGGTGGGACTTCGAAGCGGCTGCGATGCCGTTCGTGGATGCGCTTTATAACACCGCGTACCGGATGACGCGCAACTCCGAAGACGCCGAGGACCTCGTCCAGGAGACCTATCTGAAGGCGTACCGGTACTACGACAAATTCGAGGAGGGGACCAACTTCAAGGCGTGGTTGTTCAAGATCATGAAGAACACCTTCATCAACAACTACCGCAAGAAGCAGCAGGCCCCGGCCCTCAGCGATTTCGCCGAGATCGAGGAGTCTTTCGAGACCCAGGTCAACGAGGATACCGCCCGCCAGACCAAGAACCCCGAGGAGGAGCTGCTCGAGAACGTGCTCGACGAGGACGTGCAGAAGTCGCTCGACAAGCTGCCGCCCGACTACCGCATGGTCGTCCTGCTGGCCGACCTGGAAGGGTTCTCCTACAAGGAGATCGCCGAGATCCTGGAAGTCCCTGTGGGGACCGTCATGAGCCGCCTCTACCGTGGCCGCCGGCTGATGGAAGCCGCCATGCTGGAGTTTGCCAAGGATCACGGGTACCTCCGGGACGGCGAGCCGACCAAAATGCGCAGCCGGAGTGCCAGCCCCAAGCCATGAGCCCCAAGCCGCGGGCCCCCAAGTAAAATTTCTGTAAAGCGCCCGGAAATATCCGGACCGGCCCGGCAGTTGATCTAGACGGTTGCACGGAGGGCGTGACATGACACACTTGGCTGGGGCTCCCGGAGGCTGGTAATGGACTGTAAAGAGGTCGGATCTGTACTGTTCCTGTTCTTCGACAATGAGATGGACGACGACCTGCTGACCCCGTTCCGAGACCACGTAGCCCTCTGCAGCGACTGCGCGCGGCAGATGGACTACACGCGGAAGCTTCTCCTGGTGGTGCGCGAGCGGTGCGTCCGCTGCACTTGCCCGGACGGCCTGCGACTCCGGATCCTGACCAACTTCCCGCATCGCACCTCACCCGAAGCCCACTGAAAGGCACGCCATGAGCCGCCTCTCCCGTTACGTCCTGGTCCTGGCCTTGCTGGCCGGCTTCGCCGTCCAACTCGCGCCCGCCTCCGCTCAGGGTCCGGTCCTCCAGGGCCTTGGCGGAGAGCGGCTGAGCGAGGCGGACCTGGCCCAGGGCGCGACCATCTTCATCGTCTGGGCCTCCTGGTCTCCCCACTCGCGTGACGTCGTGCCGCGGGTGAACCAGGTGGCGCAGCGCTGGGGCGGCAAGGCCCGCGTCGTGACCGTGAACTTCCAGGAAGACCGGGGGGCCGTGGAGAGCTTCCTGGCCGGCAAGGGCATGGGCGCGACGGTGTTCATGGACGCGGACGGTGCCTTCTCCAAGAAGTACGCGGTGGCCACGCTGCCCGGCCTGCTCATCATCAAGGATGGCAGGGTCGCCTACCGCGGCAAGCTGCCGGAAGACCCCGACCGGGTCATCGTCGAGATCCTTCCCTGAAAAACTCTCCAAGAATCCTTCGCATTGCGCTCCTGGCCGCCGTGCTCATCACCGGCCGGGACGCGGCTGCCCACGATCCGCTGCCGCCCCACCAGTCGTTCACGGTCGAATCCGCGTGGCTCGGCGAAACCCGGCGCATCAATGTCTACACGCCGCCGGTGTATTCCGCCGGAGGGGCCGGCATGGGAGCTGAGCGCTATCCCGTGCTGTACATGCCCGACGGCGGCCTGCAGGAGGATTTTCCGCACGTCGCCGCCACGGTCGATGCCGCGGTCCGGGCCGGTGAGATGCGGCCGCTGATCGTGGTCGGCATCGAGAACACCGAGCGGCGGCGCGACGTGACCGGTCCGACCGAGGTTGAGGAGGACCGCAAGATCGCGCCGCGGGTCGGCGGCTCGGCGGCGTTCCGCCGATTCATCCAGGACGAGCTCATGCCCCGGATACGCATCCTGTACCGGGTGACCGACGAGACCGCGGTCATCGGCGAATCCCTCGCCGGTCTCTTCATCGTCGAGACCTTCTTCCTGCAGCCGGAGCTTTTCGACACCTACATCGCCCTCAGCCCGAGCCTCTGGTGGAACGGCGAGGAACTGGTGCGGAAGGCCGGCGAGCGCCTCGAGGCACGGCCGGACCTGCGCAATACCCTGTATCTGTCATCCGCCTCCGACGATGTCGGCGCCGAGGCGGCGCGCCTGGCGGAAGCGCTCCGCGCGAACGCACCCGCCGGGCTGAAGTGGCAGTACAAGCCCCGGCCCGACCTGCGCCACGACAACATCTACCGCTCTGCCGCACCGAAGGTGCTGCGCGAGCTGTTCGCGCCCGGCAAGTAGACCCTCCAAAGATCTCAGACCCGCTCCCAAAACCTTGGAGCCGGTTCAAGCGGTGCAAATCCGCTCTGAGCTTCTTGGATGCGCTCTGAAAAACCTGGAGCCGGCCGGAAGATTCTCAGGCGGATTCAGGACGCTGGGAGCCGCTCCGAGCGACTTGGAAGCGATTCTGAAGTTGTTGGATGCCATTCTGAGCGACTCAGAACCGCTCCGAGATCCTCAGGGTCGCTCTGAGCTTCTCAGAATGGTTCGGAGTAGGCTCGAAGCCGCTCTGAGTCCAAAGGAATGGATCTGAAGCTCCAAGAAGTCATTCTCAGCGCCTCAGAATGCTTCTGAAGTTCTCGGAGCCATTCTGAGCGGCTGAGAACGGCTCTGAGTCTTTCAGAACGCCTCTGAGGCGTTCAGAATGACTCTGAGAAAGCTCAAAGCCGTTCTGAGTCACAGAGAATGGCTTCGAGCTGCCTCAGAATGGCTCTGAACTTTTCAGAGTGGCGCCGAGCCGGCTGGAGCGACATCCGGACTGCTCTCGGCCTGTAAGACCGCGATGGATTGACTCGTCTCCAGCCTGGGTCATAACATCACCCCGCTGCACAGGAAGGCTGACGCCGCCCGTGAACTTCGAGGCACGTTGGGCGGACAAAGTCAGACGATGAGAGCCAGCAAAGTATTCCTTAGCTATTCGCGTTTGGACGGCTTGGCGGTCGTCAGCCGTTTGGATTCTGCTGTCGATTGGGATTCCGCCTTTCGCCGCGTGTGCGAGATCTTGCGCGGAGCTCCGCCACGCAATGTTCCGCACCCTCGCGCAATCCCTTGCGCTGACCCGTTTCGTCCCTACTTGAACGAGCTCCTGCGGTACGTGGTGGATCAGCTTAGGTATCGCGAGCCGTCGGGTGTTCTGGAACTGAGCACCAGACAAGAGGAGGGGAAGGTCGATCTGCCGCTCCCCGTCTTCTTGCCTCTGACGACGACGCAGGAGTACCCTGTATCACCCGTTGAGCAATGTGATTCATCCCTCAGAGGTGCATTTGACGCTTGTAATGGGAGACTGTTGCTGCTGGGTGACGCAGGCGCAGGAAAGACAGTTAGTCTCCTTCACTTCGCGCGTACTGTGGTCGCGGAACGACTGGCAGATTCTGTAAATCCCCTGCCCATCCTTGCCGACATTGGCCGATGGGACCCAGACAGCTTACAACCACTGGAGCAGTGGCTTAGCGGGTGCTCACCGAGACATTCCGCTCAAGTGCTCGATGCAATCCGCAAGGGCGAGGCTCTGCTGCTGCTTGATGGTCTCGACGAGCTCGGGAGCCGCCGACCGCTAGATCCTACGGTGCTCACGGTGCGGGTATTCTAGATGAGCCCTCACTTGAGCGCGTAGTTCCGGGAGGGGTGCGCGCGGTGTTTTTGGACTTGGCCGTGCTTCTCAACTGCCTGCTTCCGATGGGAGATGGCGGCTACCGTTTTGCACACCTGCGACTGCGTGACTACCTGGGGTATGCCTGGGCATCTGTTCAAATGAAGGCGTCCAACGCAGACGAACGCGCAGAGGCGGCTCGTGTGCTGGGAGAGGTTGGCGGCGAACGAGCGGTGGAGTCCCTTATCAGCGCTCTTTGCGCGGAAATGCCATGGTATGAAAGAGAGCACTTCGTTTGTGGTCCCTTTGCAGATGAGGAAGCGACCGCGCGTGGCAGGGCGGCGGCTGCGCTTGGCCGGATTGGTGACATGCGAGCCGTTCAGCCGCTCATCGCTGTGCTTGAACAGATTTACGAAAGTTGGAGAGTCCGCGGTTGGGCAGCCTCGGCGCTCGCTGCGCTCGGTGACCGTCGAGCAGTGGAACCGCTTATTGCTGCGTTGAAGCACGGCGAATACGAGGTCCGCGAAAGCGCAGCTGCTGCTTTGGGGCGCATGAAAGCTGTCGAGGCGGTGTTGCCGCTAGGGTGCCTGCTGAAAGATGAGCGCGCTGTCGTCAGAGCTACGGCTGCCCGCGCCCTCAAGAACATTGGAACGGCCGAAGCCCTGATCTTGTTGGGGGAAAGCAAACAAGCCGGACAATGTGAACCTGGCCAATGAGGACTCGGTGAACTCCGGAATCTTCTGGTCGACGAAACTCGACGTCACCAGTATGCCGTGACGTTGAAGGACGGAGAGCAACGAACCAGTAGTCAATGAGGTTCGAGACGGGCGACTGGGACGGACCGCGCGGTGTATAGTACAGCCCTCCAATGGCGCATCTTCAGTGGCTTGAAAACGATGTCCCTGCGTCTTGCCCGCTCTGCGGCGAGCAGGGACCGAAGGGCGCGGTGCTGGCGGTGGATCACGTCCTGCCTGGGCATCCGCGCGTCACTTTGCTGCGTTGCCCGGTCTGCGGCGTAGCCTTTCTCGAGGACCTCACGCCGCCCGACTACGAGACCACCTTGGCCGTGCAGCTCGACTATTACGTCGAGCAGGGGGCTGGGATCGACTGCATCGTGGCGCCGCTGTTGCGCCTGCCGCCCGAGTCGGTCCGGCGCTTCCTCGACGTCGGCTGCAGCTTCGGCTTCGCGCTCGACTTCAGCCGGTTCGCGTTCGGATGGGAAGTGCTCGGCGTCGACCCCTCTCCGCTTGCCACGGCGGGCGCCGCGGCCCTGGACGTGCCGATCCGCAGCTCCTATTTCAGCGCCGGCCTCGACCTCGGCCCCGAGCCTTTCGATCTGGTGCTGTGCTCGGAGATCCTCGAGCACCTCGCCGAGCCCCTTGCCCTGCTGGTGGCGATGCGTGAGCGATTGTCGCCCGAGGGATTGCTCGTCCTCTCGACACCCAACCTCGCGGTCGTGCGGAGGGAGACGGAGGAGGGTGTGCTCGGCCGTGCTCTGAGCCCGGGGCTCCACCTGATGCTCTACGACCGCGGCTCGCTTTCCCTTCTCCTCGCCAAGGCGGGCTTTTCCGAGGTCCGCATCGAGGAGTCGCCGGAGACGCTCCGTGCCTTCGCGGCGTGCTCCCCGCCAGCGCTCGAACGGATGCGGCCGGCGGAACCGGCCCCGGACCGGGCCATCCTGCGCGACTACTACGGCGCCCGGGCAGCCGGTTTTCCATCCGATTCCGCCCTCGCCTGCGGCTTCGCCTGGCGGCATTTCAAGGAGTGTGTCAATGCCGGCCTCCATGAGGAGGCGGCGGCGAGCCGCGCCGTCCTGGCGCGGATCTACCAGGCGCGCTTCGGGCTCGACCTGGAGAGGCCGGCCGAGATCGTGCTTCAGCAGCCATCGCAATGGCCCTTCAACCTGGCCGGCACGCTGTTCTATTCGGGCATCCTCGAGCTCAACGGCCTCCGCCGTCCCGACCGTGCCGCCGAGTGTTTCTCGGCAGCCGTCAAGGCGGGCAGCGCCCTGCTGGAGGAGCAGCGTCCTTCCGGAGTCTGCGACGGGGAGACGGAGGCGTTCACGGAGCTGGGCCGCACTCACCTGCCGATGGCCCTCGCAGCCATTCCGGTACCGGACCGCGTCGAAGCGCCGGCCTCCATGGTCCCAGATCGATCACAGAGGTTCGGCCGGGCGATAAGGCGGCTTTTCCGGCGTCCGCGGCCGGGCAGGCTGCGTCCTGATCGGTTGATTATTGCCGAGCGTTTCGTCGCTCCCATCGCCGGGCTCTCCTCCGTCGTTCTGCCGCTGGACGTGATCGCCCGGCAGCCGATTGCCCGGCTGCGGCTCGCCATCTTCGCCGAAGGCAAGGCCGATGTTCGAACCGCGACGCTGGCCAACCCGCCCCTCTCCCCGGAGGAGGCGCTGCACCTCGTGTTCGCGCCCTTCGACAATCCGGCAGGCGCCACCTTTTTCCTTGGGGTAGTGGATGGCGATCCCGCCTATCCCGAGGAGATCCGCGCCGCGGCCTCCAACCGTCCTCCGATCGCGCTCGAGTGCCGGGGCGAGGAACCTGCGGACCTGGTCCTGGACGAGCACGGCATCTCCGTGTTCCGCTCGGTGCTCCGCCCGGAGTTGTGCGTCCCGGTCATGGAGCCGGAGATCCGCACCGCCTACTGGCTCGATGCCTTCTGGTGCGATCCCCACGGCATCTATCTGCGCGGCTGGGTCCACACCCACGAGCACCGGGTGCGCGCCCTGCGGATCGAATCGGCAGGCCGGTCCGCCCGGGTTGAAACCTTTTCCGACCGGCCCGATCTGCTCACCTTTTATCCCGAGCACGAGCATGTCCGCCATGGCGGCTTCGCCCTCTACCTCGCCTGCCCTCCCGGCCAGCCGGTGACCGTGACTCTGGAGACCGACGGCGGCACCACGAGCTTTCCGCTCCCCTTGCCGGAAGGCCCGCTCCCTGCCTGGCCGAGATCGCCCAAGGATGAGGATGGAATCTCGCCGATGTTGCGGCGCTTCTCCGGGCTCGCAAATGCTCTCGGTGGCCGAGACAGCCGCCTGCTCCAGATCGGAGCGCGCACGCCGCGAGACATGGAAGTGGTGCCGCCGCGCCGCCTGCTGCAAGGCCGCGTGATCGGGCTCGACATCCATCCCGGGCTCAACGTGGACATTGTGGGCGACGCTCACGGCTTGAGCCGGTTCCTGCGCGAGGGCTCGGTGGACGCAGTGCTCTCCGCTTCAGTCCTCGAGCACCTCCAGGCGCCCTGGCTGCTGGCCGCCGAGATCAACCGCGTCCTCAAGCCCGGCGGGCTCGTCTATCATCAGGTGCCGGGCGCCTGGCCGGCCCACGCCCAGCCGAACGACTTCTGGCGCATCTCGGCCGAGGGGCTGCGCGTCCTGTTCGGGCCGGAGAACGGTTTCGAAGTCCTGGAAGCCTGCGACTCGGGGCCGGCTGCGATCATCCCCGCCCCGGAGTGGCGTGCGGACTATCTCGACATGCCGACCGTCCCGGCCTACGCCGTGGCCGAGATCCTGTCCCGCAAGGTGGAAGAGGTCCAGCCCGGCGCCGTGGCATGGCCGCTCGGAGCGGGGGCGAGCGAGTCCCGGTCCAAGCAGTATCCCGTTTCCGGCCTGCGGCCTTCGGCGGTCTCAGGCCTGCGTCCGGCGAGCCCGAAAGGTACTGCCTGATGCCTGGCGTTTCCGTCGGCATTTCCGTCATAATGCCTGTCTTCAACGGCCGCCGCTTCCTGCTCGATGCGGTCCGTAGCGTGCTCGCGCAATCGCAGCCCCCGTGCGAGCTCATCGTGGTGGATGACGGCTCCTCGGATGGCTCGCTTGCCGAGCTGGAAGGCTTCTTGGAGGGGATGCCGGATACGTCCTTTCCAATCCGCGTGCTGCGGCAGGCCAACGCCGGGCAGTCGGCGGCGCGCAACCTCGCGGCGCGCCAGGCGGAGGGAGAGTACCTGGCCTTCCTCGACCAGGACGACCTGTGGCATCCGCAGCATCTCGAGCGCCTCGTCGCGCCGCTCGAAGAGGACTCCGCCGTGGGCTGGGCCTACTGCGACTTCGACGAGATGGACTTCGGCGGCAACCTCGTGACCCGCGCGTTCCTGAGCGCACAGAGGGTGACGAACCCCAAGCGCACGATCTTCGAGTGCGTGGCCTCCGATCTCATGGTGCTCCCTTCGGCAAGCGTCCTGCGCCGTACCGCCTTCGAGCAGGTGGGCGGCTTCGACGAGGCGCTTTCCGGATACGAGGATGACGACCTGTTCGTGCGCTTCTTCCGGCTCGGCTGGGAGCACGTCTTCGTGGACCGCGCGCTGCTGCGCTTCCGCATCCATTCGAACGGCTCGTCGACCTCGCGCCGGTTCATCGACAGCCGCCTGCGGTATGCGGAGAAGCTCGTGGCGATCCTTCCCGATGACAAGCGCATGCTCCGTTACTACATCCAGGACGGGATCGCGCCGCGCTTCTTCTTCACCTCGCTCGACGACTACGTGCGGGCCTGTTCGGATCGGGATTGGGAGGGGGCGCGGCTCGCCCTGCAGGCGGTCAACCATTTCGCCCGCCTGCGCCGCCAGGGAGGACGCCTGCGCTGGAAGCTGCGCTGGATCCAGAATCCGCGCCTGTTCCGGCTGCTCGTCGCCTTCAACGACCGCCTGCCCTACACAGTGCGCTTCATCCGCAACCCGACCGTCACGCTGCGCTGAGCTACCGCTCCTCGATCGAAATCAGCTATCCTTGAGCAGCTACCTTGCTGCCATGGAAGACAATCGCGACCCTCGGGACGAGAAGGTGACGCTTGGCCAGACGGCCAAGGCCCTCCGCCGCTCGAAGAAGCTTTCGCAAGACGAGATTGCGAAGGAGCTTGGGGTTCGCCGTGACCGTGTTTCGGCTATCGAGAGCGGGGCGGCGGCCACTCTCGAGCTGGTTCAAGAGCTCGCGAAGCGGATCGGCTACGGCACGCTCCACGTGGTCAAGACGATGCACCTGTTCGAGTTCCTGAACGAAGAGCGGCGCAGGCCGTTCGACCCCCTGGGGCCCACGCCTGAACAGGAGATCGCCCTCTACGAGGCCTGCCGAGCGCTGAGCGCCGAACTCGAGGCGGTGTACCGTGGCCGTATCCGGCGCGAGAAGCTCGCATGCATTCTGGAGACTGCGAAAAGTCAGTGGAAGCAGCTCAATCGCTTGGCGCCGTCTCGGAGGCAGGCCGAGATCCGCAGAGACTGCGACTTCCACAACTGGGGGTTCTGCCTCCTTCTCTGCAACGAAAGCGTGCGCCAAGCGACTGATGACCCGAAGACGGCCATCCATGTCGGCCAGCTCGCGATCGTCGTCGCCCGTTGCTGCGCCGATCTCCCGTGGGCCGATCGCCTTGTGGCCTACGCTCTTGCTCATCTCGCGAACGCCTACCGCGTCTTGGGCAAGCACTTCGAAGCCGACAGGCTCTTCGCCCAAGCCCACCGTCTCTGGAACTCACTTGGCGCAGCCGCGGCCGACCCGGGAGTGCTCGACCCCGGTCGAATTCATCATCTGGAGGCCGCTCTCCGCAAGGATCAGCGCAAGCTGCCCGAGGCACTGGCTCTGCTTGAGCGAGCCTTCCCAATCAGCAGGGTTCCCGGGCGAATCCTTGTCAGCAGATCGCTTGTCCTCAGCTTGATGGGCTCTTACGAGGAGGCAATCGCGACTCTCCGACGCGCCGACACGCTCCTCGAAGACCGTGAGCCCAGAGATGAGTTGCTCCTCAATCTCAATACAGGCGTAAATCTCTGTCACCTCAAGAGATTCGATGAGGCGGCCGTGTTTGCGGCCGCTGCCTTGAGAATCGCAGAGGCCTCAGGAAATCGGATCGACGTCCTGCGCAGCTGCTGGTTGCGAGCCCGCGTGCTTACCGGCCAGGGAGACCGCCTGCTCGCCCTGAGCATCTACCGGAATCTCCTGGATGAGTTCACCGATCTCAACATGGAGTACGACCTTGCTCTCGTCACTCTCGAGTTCGGCGATCTCCTTCTTTCTCTCGGTCGCACCAGGGAGTGTCAGTCCCTCACGGCTGGGCTCCCTGAGTATTTCGAGGCGAAGGGGATCTATCAGGAGGCCTTGGCCGCGCGCAAAGTTCGGCCCCGGTGAGCGTCATGGCAGCTACTCCTCAAAGAGAGGCTCCGCCGCGAACTTCCATGGACGGCGCGGGTCTCCCGCAAAACGATCTCGGCCCCACGGCGCTGCTCGTCAAGCTCGTGCGGAAGATCCTCCTCGACCTCACGCAGGACGAGCTTTCGGCTCGAAGCGGCGTCAACGCGGACCTCATCTCCCGCTACGAGAACGGCGCCATCCGGCAGCCAACCCCCAGGAACCTCGACCGGCTTCTGAGCGCGGCCGACGCCCTGGACCTCAAGGAGCCCCTTCTCTTCGCAGCCGATCACCTCAGCACCCTCCTGAGCCCACCGCCGCCGAGCCCCGCGCCGGCCGGTGACGATCCGCTGCGCATCCGGGATCTCGTTCAACAGACCTCCCGGCGCCAGTACCTCACCCAGACGCAAACCGATTCACGCTTCTTGACTGGAGAGTATAGCCCTCCAGTCCGGAGGGATTTGTTGCCAGCGCGCTTCTGCCCCGTTTTCTTCGGACGGTCGTTCTCGGCTGCAACCTCGGCGAGCTGTCGCGCCGTACCGGCATTCACCGGGACGTGCTCTCCCGCTATGAAACCGGCCGTGTCCGGCAGCCGAGCCCGGCCAACCTGGACCGCCTGCTCGCCGAGGCGCAGGTGCTTCATTTGAAGGAACCCCTTCTCCGGGCCATGTATGACCTCTCCGGCATTCTTTCCCGCCATCCCCGGCCCGAGAGCGCAGGCGAAACCACGCTCCTCACCCCGGGGGAAGCCGATTCCCTCGTCGTCTTCGCCGCCGGCCTGATGCAGAGCACCTCGGTACGCCTCGGATTAGAGGACGACAAGTTCTCTTCTCAGATGCCGGAAGGCCGCTTCGATTTTCTAGAAGAGTAACACAGGGCCAGTTGATCCCATCCCCTCTCTCCCCTGCCCTCTCCCCCGTCTGCGCGGGGAAGAGGGAGCCACCACCCATCCCTCTTTCTTCGTAAGTCTCCCCCTCTCCCGGGGCGGGAGTGCTTGGGTGGACCGGGAGAGGGGGCCGGGGGGTGAGGGCCCTCCGGCAAAATCCGTCGCCATCGTCGTACATGTTCCGCCATCCGGGACAGAGGCCCTCCCCAACCCGGGCGCGGGCCGCTACCTTGTGCGTACATGCTGGCCAACCAAGGAGACCTGGAATGCCGACCACGCCACCATCAGCCGGACGGGAAGCGCGACTCGATGCGGTGGAAGACCTCCGGCGGGCCCTCAATGCCCTCGGAGAGGTGGATGTCACCCTCACGCTGCGCGCCGAACAGCTCCCGGACGAGCAATCCCGCGGAATCCTGGAATGCATCCTCCGCGATCACCTCGGCAAAGCCATCGACGAGCTCAAGCAGCTTGCCAGACGTCTGGCCGCGCCCCGGCCTCCACGCCGCCGCGCCAGGAGATGAACGCATTGGACATTCGGAACAGCACTCTTGAATCCGCCGTCGTCGAAGCCCTGAGGCAACGCTTCGCCGACGCCCGCATTTCCCAGCGCGAAGCCGAGCGCATGCTCGGCCTCGGCCATGGGATCGTAGGCAACATCCTGCGCGGACGGACAGCTTTGAGAATCCAGCATCTCGAGCTTCTCGGTCCGCTCCTAGGCTTCACTCCGGAGGAAATCCTGAGCGAAGCCCGTGGCGCTTCCCAGATCCCGGACGACCTCTTTGCCCGCCGCGTCGCTTCCCATGTTGTCGACGAGCTGCTCCAACGCTCTGCTACCGTCGACAGTTCCGTACTCGCCCCCCTCAATTCGTAGTTGAACCGCTCGCCAGTGGAGCTGAAATGGCTCCACTGGCGCATTTTTGTTGTTGTTGCTCTGGGTTTAACGATTATCCCTACAAAGTTAGTGAAAAGGGCTAGACAGTTTTCGGGAAGTCTGCGTATACTCTCCATATCAGCAAGACGTTCTGGATCAGGATCATCGAAGTTGGCATCAGGGTGGTCGAGCCGTGCGGTCCTGCTGTGTTGGTCCTCTTCCGGGTCATTCCGGCCTGGAAGCTTCGAAAGGAGCGTGCATGGAGCAAATGACGAAGCCGCAGTTGACGGCGATCGGCGAGGGTCTGGTGAATGTGAACCTGAAGCCGGAGCGGGTGCAGCTTCTTCTTGCCGGGCTGCCCGGCTGGAAGCTGCGGGGGGATGGGGGCGGGCTCGAGAGCGAGCGCCGGTTCACCAATCCTGGTGCGGCGAGCTCGTTCGCGGCCATGGCCTGCCGGCTTGCGGCCTTGCGCGGCCAGCCGGTGAAGGTCGATCTCTCGGGTGCGAAGGTCGTCGTCAAGCTGCAGGGCCTTCCCGCGCGCGGCTGCGCGGGCGGGCTCACGGGTCCTGTGTTCACTCTCGCCGGTCTGATCGGCGCCTAGAAAGGAGGAAACGTGAAGTCGGCCGGAGCTGAAAAGGAAAAGCCGTCCGAAGGCCTGGTAACCGCGGACGGCTGCTCCAGCGACCGGTCAGTCGCCTAGGAGTATCGGCAGTATAACCCTTCGGGGGCGCGAAAGCGCCCCCGGTTTCCAAAAGGAGCGATATGGAACAACCCACGTCGCAGGCGGATCACATGAGGTTGTGGCAGCAGCGGTTGCTGGCTCTGGAGGCGAACGGCAACGATCTCGGGCACTTGGAGTCCGGGCGCGTGAAGCTCCAGGGCGTCGAGAGCCGGGCGCAACTCGCCTTCCGGTCGCAGTCTGCCGCTACGGCCGCGAAGCAGGAGGCCAGCAAGGAGGTGGAGATCTTGATTGGCGAGGGCCGGTTGGTGATGGCCTTCCTCAACGCCGGTCTCCGGGACCACTACGGAAAGGACAGCGAGAAGCTTGCCGAGTTCAACATCCCGCCGTTCCGTGGCCGTCGCAAGCCCGTTGCGCCGCCTCCGCCCCCGCCTGAAGACGCTCGCTAGTTGACCTTCGGAGGGGGCGCGCTGAGGCTCGCCCCTTCCCTTTTTCCGTTTCATCCCACATCGATCTCCTTTACCGCGACGGTCACGGCCTTCGGACTGTTGCCGGACAACTTCAGGGCTCCCGGATAATCGACGGAGCGACCCGCAAGCTCGTTTGCCAGCTCCTCGAGTCGTTTCGGCGTCTCGGCGAAACCCATTGCCGCGCGAAAATGGGTTTTGGGGGGGCGGCGAAAGCCATCGGCGCGTTCCCGTAAGCCATCGGCGCCCGGCAATGAGTTTTGGGGAAGCGGCCATGGGTTTTGCCGAGACGCCGAAACGCTTCGGCGGTGTCCGATGAGTTGTGGCGGGGCGCCGATGAGTTTTGCGCGGCGCCAATGGGTTGCGGAGAGACGCCAATGAGTTTTGGCGAGCGCCGATGGACATTGGAGAGCCGCCGATAGCTATCGGGTGCCGGCTATGGATATTGGCGAGCTGGCCATGAGTATTGCGAGCCGCCGATGGGTCTTGGCGAGCCGCCGATACGTTGAGCCGAGCCGCCGATGAGTTTTGGCGGCCGCCTATGAGCCATGGGGAGTCGCCAATGGACTTCGGCGAGTGGCAATGGGTTTGGAAGAGTCGCCGATAGCTTGAGGCGAGCCGCCGAAACGCTAAGTCAGCCGGCAATGGACTTTGGCGAGCGGCCAATCGCTTACGACTAAGGGCAAATGACGCTGAAGGTGCAAGAGCTTCTGCCTCTCACTCCCAGCCTGGAAGCGGGTAGGGGCGTGTCAAGCGAGTGTCGGTCTTCCTGAATTCCACGGCGAATCTCTGGACTGTCTCAGGCTTCAAGCTGCCTCGTTCCACTGCCTTGCGGAACAGCCTGAGGGTTGACCGGGAGACCTCCGTCAGCTTCTTGCTCTGCGCCAACGGCTCCATCTCTCGGGCGATCTCCTCAACCTTGGAGAGCTTGTCCTGGCAAATCAGAACCGCCGCTGCGTCGAGCATGGCGCTGGCGGCTTCAAAGAAATGACGGGCGGCAAGATGCTCGGCCCGCACAAGCTCGAGGATTTCCAAAGCGTCAGCCCATTTGCCGAGCCCGGCGGAGATACGCCCTTCCAGCCAGGAGAGCTCCAGCCGCTCGGCAGCGTTCCCCTCATCGGCCGCGAGCCCTCGGGCCTCAGCCAGCAGAGCGTCAGCCTCGTCAAACCGATCCGCGTGACAGAGGAAGTAGAGCTGATCCAGGCGCAAGCGCAACCAGAGCGATGGCTCTCTTTCACAAAGGCCAAAGCAAAGCTCAGCTTGTTGCAGGGCTTCCAGGGCTCGGACTTCCCTGCCCAGTTCGCCGAGGACAGCCGCCCTGGTGAGAAGAAGGCGTCCGGTGCACTCCGGGCTCAGGTCAGGCGTCAATGCTTCCTCGAGTACCCTCAGCGCGTCCCGAAAGAGCTTCTGGTCGATTTTCAAAGCCGCCTCGACCTGGCGCATGTGGGTCCAGACCTCGCTCTCAGTGGGTAGGCGCCAGGGTGCACGGAACCGCGCCAGCGCGTAATGTGCCTGGCTGCTGACGTCCTCCGTCAGCTTTGAAGGATTGGCCTCGTACTCCCGGATGGTTTGCTCGGGCAGTTCGGCTTTTCGCGCCAGTTCGGCCTCGCTCCAGCCGCGCTTGACGCGCTTGCCCTTCAGGTGAGAAACGAGAGTCGTTGCCGTCTTATAGTCCATGGTTCAAAGGGCCTCACTTTGCCAGCCACCGTGGCTCGTTCATCAGGGTCCATTCTAGCGGTTCCAGGTGTGGGCGAGGCTCCAATGAGTTTCGGGATGCGTTGATCGGTTACGATATTCACAAAGACGGGAGGGTGCCGAGGAATGCCGAGCAGCCGCGAGGACATGGAGAAGCGCCGCCTGAGGATCGTGAAGATCCTGAAAGGCGACGAGCCGGTCAGCCAACAGAAGGAAATTGCCGAGAAGCTGCGGGAGATGGGGATTCCGGCCACGCAGTCGAGCGTGAGCCGCGACCTGGCGGAAATCGGTGCCTTCCGCATCAACGATCGGTGGGTCCTGACCGGCATGGACGAGGGCGGCGTGTTCGAGAAGGCCGCTAACCCGGATTTCTCACCACGGGTCTCACCGCGGTAGTTTGCGCGTCCACGACCGGTTCGGGTGGCGCACTGCCACGGATAGTGCGCCACTGCGCACCCTCGTGGCCGCCCAAGCAAACGCAAGAAGAGCGTAAGTCGCGGGCAGTTGCTCGCCCGATGCACGCTCCTACGACCGACCAGAGACACCTCAGCCTGGAGAGGTTTGGACAAGAGCGGATTTCTGACGACAGATCAGGCCAGCGCGGGATGGCTTGCCCGCAACTGATTGACGATCCGCGCAAACAGGGCCGCATTGGGGTGGGAACTGGACAAATGTACCCAGACGCGCCGCACCGTCACTTTGATCTGAGCGCCAATCTTGAGCAGCTTGATGCGAATCGTGTCACAGCGCGCCTGAGCCAGATCGGTGCCTGCCAGGCCCAGACGGCGCAGTTCATTGAGCAGAACGTAGGCCACCGAGGAAAACCATAGACGCGCCTGATTGCTGGTCAAGTGATGAGTTGAGGTGCGGTCGGCAAACAGACACAACTGCTGCTCTTTGATACGATTCTCCATCTCGCCACGGGCACAATACAGCTTCTCGTAAAGCATCTGAGCACTCCACTGTTCGCTGCTCAGTGAGGTCACAAGGAAGCGCGGGTTGGCGCCCTTGGCCAAGTGCTCGGCTTTGCCAATCACACGCCGCTGCTGAGACCAACTTTTCTTGGTGCGGTAGACAAAATCCTTGAACACGCGCGCCGCCTTGCCGGATTCTTCGAACTGCGCACGAGCCTGCTCCAACTCTCCCCCGAGAGCGCGCTGCAGCCGAGCATTGCGCGCCAGACCGAAGACAAAGTCCACGCCGTGGCTCTCGCACCAACTCATCAGCTCTTCACGCGCAAACCCCGAATCTCCACGTACGATGATGCGCACCTCAGGCCACCTGTCGCGAACCCGTGACACGATGCGCTCGAGCTCGCTGACCGCACCGCAAGATGCATCGACGTTGGCCTGCCGCAGACGGGCGCACAACAGGTGAGAGCCGCAAAAAATATACAACGGAAGGTAACAGTACCCACCGTAGTAGCCATGAAAGAAACGACCTTCCTGCTCGCCATGCAGAGGATCGTCGGTAGCGTCGAGATCCAGCACGATTTCTGCCGGAGCCTTCCGATAGGAGGCCAGGAAGACATCAACGAAAAAGCGGTCAGCCGCCTCGGGATCGAGGATGATCTTGCGATAGCGATCCTGCTTCACAGCCCCCCATTCCAAACGGTTCAACGTACTCTTGCCGGCCAGTGGTTTGCCACGGTCCTGCTCTTGGCGACGGTCGCTACCGGTCGGATCGGCCTTGCCGGCCACCGCCGCCAGCAGCGGATCGCTGCGCAGCTCGTCGTGGTCATTGAGATCCTCGTAGCCAAGAGCCAGCCCAAACACACGCTGACGCACCAACTCCACGACGCTGTGCTCGACCAGGGCTGGATTGCGGTGATCCTCGAAACAGGCCGCAAACTCCTCCAACAGCCCCAAGCGTCGGTCCACCTCGGATAACAGCAAGACACCGCCATCCGAGCTTAGGGTACCGCCGTCGAATGACGCCACCACCGTCCGCCGAGTCAACCCTTGAAACTCAAGCTGCGGAAAGGTACAGTCTGTCGTCACGGGGCTATCCTCCCTTTGTGGTACAAGTGCTTGTTGACACGACACTTATACCACCGGAGGTAGCCCCTTTTCATGTCCTCGGTGAGAAATCCGGGCTAAGTACGTGAAGGAAGTCAGGCCTGCCGGACCCCACCTGACCCTGCTGGTGACCGAGCCGGGAGCGGGAGCCCTGGTGGCCCAGGCGATCGAGGAATCCAGATGGGACGAGGTCGTAGGCACGGTCGCGGGACTCAACTCGGTCCTCATCCTCACCCGTGGCGCCTTGTTCCAGAAGCTTCTTTTGCAACGTCTCCAGGTCTACCTGCGTGACAACGGGGTGGAGGACAAGGGGAAGCCGCGAGCGCAGAGGTCTTCCTGAGACCTCGTCACAGCCCGATAGCATTTTATGTAGGGGCGGCTCTTGTGGCCGCCCTCCGGAAGGGCACCCACAAGAGGCATAGGCGCAGCGGCGAGATCCTTCCAGAGACCACAGCGGGCCAGCGGTTTACCGGCGGCCTTCCGGAGAAGACGCCCCACGGGGCGTCTTCTATGAGAAGGCCCCCCAATGTCAAGGCCGCCTTGGCGGCCTTCCTTACTTGATCTTTCGGAGCTGCGGTCTGTCCCCGAGTCTTCTATCCGCACTCTCAAGGAGCCCTTCGTTGGGCTCGGTGCATGATGGGGTACCACCGCCGCGGCGCTGCTATCTCTACGGCGGCCTCGAGGGCCAAGACGCCCAGCGCAGTCGCCGACAACGGGGGTTTGACTCGAGCTCCGATCGACCGGATCTTCCTCCTGCCTGAGCTTTTCCCTACCTGAGCTTTACGCCACCACTGACAAGGGCTGTCGGCGCGGCTCGTAATCCTCGCCGCTGACCCAGAGCCGGTGCAGTAACACCGCCAATTTTCGGGCCACCGCCACTACCGCTCGCTTCTTGCCGTTCTTGCCTCCGCGCTGTGCCAGTTGCAGGCCGAAGCTGCGCAAGTCGCTGTCCTGGCCGAAGGGACCGAGGATGTAGTGTGCGGCCTGCACCAGCAGCCGGCGTAACAGTTGGTCCCCATGCTTGGTGATCGGCAATTGCGGTGTCGAGTCGCCAGAGCTTCGACTCCCGGGCGCCAGCCCCAGGTAGGCCCCTACCGAGCGCGAACGGGCAAAGCGATGCGGATCGTCCAGCGTCAACACGAACGTCAACGCCGTCAGCGCTCCCACACCCTTGATCTGGCGCAGCCGCTCGGTGACCGGAAAACGCTTCGCCAAGGCCTCAATATGCTGATCGAAGCTCCGAATCCGCTCACTCAGATCCGCGATTACTGCCAGCAGCGGCTCCACAGCCGCCGTCAGCTCCTGCGGTAAGGATTGCGATACCTTCTGGGCGAAGCTCTTGGCTGAGCACCCCGGCAACCGCCCACCAAACGACTTGACCGTCCCCCGTACCTGATTGATCAGCATTGTCCGGGCTTTGACCAAGCCCTCCCGAGAGCGAACCACAGCCAAAGCTTGTTGCGACTGTTCGCTACGAGCATGCACTGGACTGAGCAACTCCGGATCAACCCGACCCAACTGTGCCAGACACCGGGCATCCCGCTCGTCGGTTTTACGTAGGCTCGCTGAGATTGCCCGCACCTTGCTGGCATTGGCGACGATCACCTGATGTCCACTCGACGACAGCAACCGACGCACCCAGGGACTGTGCGTCCCGCTCTCCACCACCACCAAACACGGACCACGGCCCTCGAAGTAGCTCTGAAAACTTGCCGAGGTCGTCGACAGACGCTTCTCTTCCAGGACCGCTCCTGTTTCCCGCGCTAAGCAACAGACCTGGCTAAAACGATCCCCGAGATCCACGCCCACAACCGCCTGCACCTCCACTCTGATAGCATTCTGCACGGGCCATCCTCCCTATTGCGCCTCCAAGCGCTTTAGTCCTAGTTCTGCAGGCCATTTTATGGCACTGCGCCACCAGGAGGGTGGCCTTCTCATCCCATCTCTACCCCGGACCCTACCCGGGCCGTCCGTGGGGGTTTACCCCCTTCCGGGCGGGGGCAAGCTCCATAAAGCGACGATGGCTTCAAGCGCGGGGAAGGCGGCTCGAAGACAAGCCGTCATGGCTTCAGACCTGGCGGCCGTCGCTTCAAGCCAAGCGACCGTGGCTTGGGATGAAGCCATCGTGGCTAGAGAGCAAGCCAACGTGGCTTGGGACCTGGCGATGGCGGCTTGCAGCCAAGCCGCGGCGGCTCGAAGCGAAGCGGCCGTGGCTTCAAGCCGAGCGGCTCCGGCTCAGGGAGAAGCCATCGTCGCTGCGCGGGCTACCGCAGCCAGTCTTCGAGCATCACCCGCTCGTCCGTGGAGGCATCCCGGTACTTCACGATCACCGGCGTATACAGCGACAGCCCCCACTCCGTCCCTTTCCCCCGTGTCACCCCCCGGCTGCCGGCGACCACCACCGCCTCCTCGGGGATCACCAGCGGCATCCCCTCCTCGGCGCGGTGGATCGTCTCCTTGACCAGGTCGTAGACGGGTGTCGAGCGGGTGAGGATCACGCCGGCAGCGAGCACGGCCCGGCGCTTCACGACGGTCCCCTCGTAGACGCCGCAGTTGCCTCCGATCAGGACGTCGTCCTCCACGATCACGGGCAGGGCTCCCACGGGCTCCAGCACGCCTCCGAGCTGGGCCGCGGCCGAGAGGTGGACCCTCTTGCCCACCTGGGCGCAGCTCCCTACCAGGGCGTGCGAGTCCACGAGGGTCCCGTCATCCACCCAGGCTCCGACGTTGATGTACATCGGGGGCATGCAGGTGACACCCTTGCCCAGGTAGACGCCGTCGCGGATCGAGGAGCCTCCGGGCACGACCCGCACTCCGTTGCCCAGGCGGCGGAGCGGGTAGGTGTCCTTGTCGAAAAAGGGGAGCCCGCCCGCGGACATGTCCACGAGCTTCCCCATGCGGAAGCCGACGAGGATCCCCTGCTTGACCCAGGTGTTGACCCGCCATCCGCAGGGTGAAGACGGGTCCGGCTCCGCGGCCCGAATCTCGCCCACGTTGAGGGCGAGCATGAAGCGGCGGAAGACGTCGACGGCGTCCCCGGTGCCGCGGGTATTCTCAGCCGGAGGCTGGGCGAAAAGGGCCTCGATTTCCTGGCGCAGCTCAGGCATGTACAGGGGTCTCCACGCTCGGTACCGGGCTGCCCGGGATGAGCCCGAGGTCGGAGAGCGCCGTTTCGATCTTCTTGAGGCTCTCCGGCCGTGGCGGCACGACCGGCAGGCGGTAGGCGGGCTCGATCAGCCCCATCATCGCCATCGCCGCCTTGACGGGCCCCGGGTTCGACTCGATGAAGTTGATCTCCATCAGGGCATGGAGCCGCCGGTGCATCTGCTGCGCCGCCGGGTAATCCCCCTCCAGGCAGAGGGAGGCCAGCCGCGACATGGCGTAGGGCACCTCATTGGATACCACCGAGATCACCCCCAGGCCGCCGAGCGCCATCAGGGGCAGGGTGATGGCGTCGTCGCCCGAGAGCACCACGAAATCGTTGGGCACCGCCTGGAAGATCTGCGACATCTGCGAGATGTTGCCTGAGGCCTCCTTGACCGCCACCACCCGCTCGAGCTGAGCGAGGCGGGCGAGGGTGGCCGGCTCGACGTTCAGGCCCGTGCGGCCGGGTACGTTGTAGACCACGATCGGCAGCCGGGTGGCGCGGTTGACCTCGCGGTAGTGGGCGAAGAGGCCGTCCGGCGTGGGCTTGTTGTAGTAGGGCGTAACGACCAGCAGGCCATCCGCCCCGCGCGCCTCGACCTCGCGGGCCAGGGCCACGACCTCGCGGGTGTCATTGCCGCCCGCTCCCCCGAGCACCGGGATCTTGCCGTCGGCCTCCTCGACCGTGATCTCGACGACCCGCAGGTGCTCCTCGCGGCTGAGCGTCGGGTTCTCCCCGGTGGTGCCGCAGGGGACGAGGAAGTGGATGCCCGCCTCGATCTGGCGCTGGACGAGCCGGCGCAGCGCCTCCTCGTCGAGCGAGAGGTCGGACTTGAAGGGGGTGACCAGAGCGGTACCGCAGCCTTGAAACATGACGATGCCTTTCACCGGGAAGCGACGATCTCTTCCCAGACCTGACTGAACTCGTAGAAGCCGCGCCGCCCGATCATCCAGCGCGCGCCTCGGAGTGCTCCGTGCGCGAACCCGGCCCGATTGCGGGCGGTGTGCTGCAGGGTGATGGTATCAGCCTCCGAATCGAACCCGATCTGATGAGTCCCCGGGATCGCGCCGGCCCGGTTGCTGGCCACGTCGATACCCCGGGTCCAGCCGGCCCCCTCCATCACCCTCTGGATCTGGAGGAGCGTGCCCGAGGGGGCGTCCTTCTTCTTGGAGTGATGGACCTCGTAGAGCCAAGCCTCGTAGGAGGTCTCCTCGGCCAGCAGCCGCGATGCCGCCTCGGCCAGCTTGTAGAAGACCTGCACCCCCACCGAGAAGTTGGCGCCGTGGAGAAAACCAGCCTGGTTTGTTTCTATGGCCTCGCGGACCCGCGGCAGCGCCTCGTGCCATCCGGTCGTCCCCTCGACCAGGGGGATGCCCAGCGCAGCAAGGCGCTCCGCCGTCTCGGGGACCGCTCCCGCTGTGGAGAAGTCGATGGCCACGTCTACCCCACGGAACCGCTCATCGAACCGGTGATCCGAGCCATCCAATCGCAGGACGACCTCGAAGCCGTGTCCGGGGGCGAGCTGCTCAATGAGCTTGCCCATCCGTCCGTAGCCGATGAGTGCCAGCTTGCTCATCCGAAGACCCGCTCGTGCAGCTCGGCGATCACCGATTCCCCTTCGTCCACCAGGCAGCGGATGCATGGCGCTGAAACTCCCTTGAGGAGCAAACGCGGCTGCCAGGGCCTCGCCATCTCCAGCGTCCTTTCCGCCAGCTCCGGGTCGCTAGCCAGGTCCTCGGAGACCAGCGTCACCACCGTACGGCCCGGATTGACCTCGACCCGCCCGAAGACATTGAAAGCCTCCCGGATTTCCGGCAGACGGTCGGGCCGGTCCAGCGAAAGCTCGGCGCGGCCCTCCTCGGCGCTCAGGGTCAACAACGCCGGCCGGAAGCGCTCGCAGACCTCCCAGACCTGTTCCAGGTCGCCATGCACGGTGAGCTGATGGATGCCGGGCTTGCAGGCGATCGACTTGATCCCCGGCGACGAGTCGCGCCGGCCGATCAGCGTCCCCTCCGCATGATGAAGGGAATGATGCAAGGAGTTGAGGATGCGGATCGGGACATCCGCCCGGCTCGCCGGGCCGAGGGTGCCCCAGTGCGGCTTCTTGGCTCCCGAGCAGGCCAGCTCCAGGGCTTCATTGAAGGATAGGGTTCGAATCCGTTTTGCTCCAGGAACGATCCGCGGGTCCGCGGTCAGGATGCCGTCCACGTCGGTCCAGATCTGGATCTCTTCGGCCTGGATCGCGGCGCCTACGACGGCAGCGGAGAAGTCCGATCCCTCCTTGCCGAGCGTGGTGGTGACGCCGTCCACAGTGGAGCCCACAAATCCTCCGAGCACCGGGATCCGCCCCTCCTCGAGATGGGGAAGGATCGCGTCCCTCATTCGAGGCTCGGTCTCTTCATAGACCGGCTTGGCCCGCGTGAAGTCGTCGTCGGTAATCATCACCCGGCGGCAGTCGATCCAGGGGGACTCCAGCGCGAAGGAGAGGATTGCGCTCGAGATGAGCTCGCCGAAGCTCGCCACATGGTCGGCAAGGCGGGGAGTGACCCGCCCCCCGGCCGCGATCTCGTCGAGCACGCCCCGCAGCTCGGAGAAGTAGCCCTCCAGCATGCCGTGCGCAGCGGAAGGAGACTCGCGCCGGTGATACTCGCGAAGCTCCTCGAACAGGACGCCGCAATCCCCACCGGCCGCGGCGGCATCGGCGGCCTCCCATAGCTTGCGCGTCGTCTTGGCCATGGCCGAGACCACCACGACCGGCTGCCGATGGCTCTGGCCGCGGACGATCCCCACAACCCGCGCGATGGACTCTGCCTTATCCACCGAGGAGCCGCCGAATTTCATGACGATCATGCGTCGAGCAATCCCTCGGACTGCATCAGCTCCGCGTTGAGCACGGCCGCGCCCGCGGCGCCGCGGAGGGTGTTGTGGGAGAGCGCCACCATCTTCCAATGAAGCACGGGGCACTCCCGGATGCGGCCGACGGGGGTGGCCATGCCCTTCTCGAGGCCGGCATCCTTGCGGGTCTGCGGCCGGTCGGGAGCCTCCATGACATGGATGGGCCGGCGCGGCGCCGAGGGCAGCTCCCGCTCCTGGGGGATGCCGCGGAACCCTTCGAGCGCCGCGATCAGCTCCTCCCGCGAAGGCCGGCGCTCGAACTCCAGGCTCATCGCCACCATGTGACCGTCGATCGCCGGCACCCGGTGGCAGCTCGCGCTGATCTCCATGGGCAGAGGCTCGATCCGGCCGCCCACGAGGTCGCCCAGGATCTTCTGAGGCTCGCTCTCGACCTTCTCCTCCTCACCGGCGATGTAGGGGATGACGTTCCCGAGCGCATCGAGCGAGGGAACTCCCGGGTAGCCCGCGCCCGAGACGGCCTGGAACGTGGTCACCATGGCGTTCATGAGGCCGAACTGCTTCAGCGGGGCCAGCGCCATGACCAGCCCGACGGCCGCGCAGTTGGGGTTGGTGACGATGGCGCCGGTCCATCCCCGCTCGCGGCGCTGCAACGGCAGCAGCGCCAAGTGGCCGGGATTGACCTCGGGGATGAGCAGGGGCACGTCCTCGGCCATCCGGTAGTGGCTGGAGTTGGAGACCACGATGTGGCCCGCGGCCGCGAAGCCGCGCTCGATCTCGCCGGCCAGGTTGGACGACATGGACGAGAAGATCAGCTTCGGACCGCGTCCGGGCACGCCCTCCTCGACGACCGCATCGGCCACATTGGCCGGATGGGCGCCTTCGAGCTGCCAGGACGCCGCGTCCCGGAACCGCTTGCCGGCGCTGCGGTCGCTCGCCGCCAGCCACTTCACCTCGAACCAGGGATGGTCCTCCAGAAGCTGGATGAACCGCTGCCCCACCGTACCGGTGGCCCCCAGGATGCCCACCTCGATCTTTTTCATGGCTCTGTCTTTTGCAAGTGGCGCACCATCGCGGCATAGAGGGGGACGGCCTCCTCCAGCTCCCGCTTGGGCACCCGTTCGGAGGGGGTGTGGGCGAGGTGGATGCTCCCCGGCCCGAGAAGGAAAGGCTCCCCCCAGGCGCCGAGCCGGGGGATGTCCGTCGTGTACTTGACCACGGTCGTCTCGAAGCCCGGGAGCGAACCCAACCGCATCGCTCGGGTCTCGCGCTCCGTCACCTCGACGCCAACCAGGGCCTCCCGGATGGCCCGGCGCAGCTCCGTCGTATCCCCGACCGTACGGATCAGGACCTCTGCGCGGGCTTGATCGGCGATCACGTTCGAAGCGCGTCCGCCCGAGATCGTCCCGACATTCAAGGTCGTCTCCCCGAGCACGGGGTCGGAAGGAAGAGGCACGGCCCGAAGCCGGCCCAGGGCTTCGAGCAGGCGATCGATGGCGGACTCGCCAAGCTCGGGATAAGCGGAGTGCGCCATCCGTCCCGAAGCCTCGATCCGCAGATAGAGGGCGCCCTTGGACCCGAGGGCAAGCCGGTTCTCCGTGGGCTCGCCATTGATGAGGTACCGCGACCCGCGAGGCTGCCGGTTCGCCACCTGCGCGCCGATGCTGTCCGTCTCCTCGCCCACGACCAGCAGCAGCCCGAACCCGCTGGCGCCCTCGGACAGGAGTGTCTCGATCGCCTTGATCATCGAGGCAAGGATGCCCTTGGTGTCGCAAGCGCCCCGGCCGTGGACGAAGTCATCGTCCTCCGAAGAGGGGAAGAAGGGAGGGACGGTGTCGATATGGGTCGAGAGGACGACCGCGGGCTCACCCCAGCTCGCGAAGAGGTTGAAGCGGTCCCCCTCGGCGGGCATCCGCTCGACGGGGCCGAGCCTGGAGAGGTACTCGAACAGGAAGTCGCCGACGGCGCGCTCGTTGCCAGTGACCGACTCGATGTCGATCAGGGCGCGGGTCAGGGGGAAGAGGTCCACTAAGCGGTCTTGGCCAAGCTGCGGACGGTAACAAGGTCGTCACCGGCCACGGGCCGAACGTCAGCCTGCTTCAGAGTCACCAGGGCTTCCGTCCGTCCGGCTGCGGTGACGAACTCGACCTCGAGGCCATCAGGTTCATAGACCTCAACGATCGCGCCGAGATCGCCCGCGCGCAGGTTGTGCTTTGGGATATCCCGGGTCAGAACGACTGTATCGAGCACGCTGTAGCTCATGTTCAATCCTCAGGATAGATTGTAACCACTCGGGGCGCATGTTCACCATTCAAAATGATCCAGACACTTCGGATCTCCGCGCTCACGCCTGTTGGTCCCATGATGATCCCTCGAACGAGATACTTCTGGCCGAACTCTGTCCTCTCGCTCGGCTCGGCAGCATCCTGGAGCGCCAGCCGCCTGAGCTCCAGATCGAGCCTTTCCCAGTTCTCGGTCGTGAACCCGAGCCTGGCGAAGAAAGCCGCCTTGAAGCGCCCGACCGGATGCACTGGGGAAAGGGCATAATCTCTCAACTTGCGAGGGTCAACGACCGCACGCTCCGCGTTGGGAAGCTTCATTCTGGACCTATCGTACCGGAGATTAAAACAAACCTGGGGTGGCAGCGGCCAAACGAGCGGGTAGGACTCCCCCAACGAACAGGTAGAAGCCTCCAACGAGTGGGTAGAACCCTCCACCCACTCGTTTCCGCTCTCCAGCGAGTGGGTAGACCTCTCTACCCATTCGTTTCCGCTCCTCCAACGAACGGGTAGACCCCTCTACCTACTCATTTCCGCTGTCAAACGGGTGGGTAGACCCCTCTACCCGCTCGTTTGGGGCTTCCTACCCACTCGTTTGAGCCCTCTACCCCCTCTACCCGTTGCTTCGGGAGCCCGGGGGCCGTATCGTAGGTGCAGTGATGCCCGATACTCATTCCATCGGCTCTCACACCACTTGGTTCGAGGAGCCCGATCTGATCGCGCTGCGTCTGTCCGGTGATGTTTCCGTGGCGGAGAGCGAAGTCCTCGCCCGCGAGCACCTGGGCATGGCACAGGGACGGGACCGCGTCTACATGCTGGTCGATATGACGGACTTCGGCAGCGGCACGCCGGCCGGCCGCAAGGTCACGTCGGAGGCCCTCAACCGCATGCCCGTGGGGGGAGTCGCCGTCTGCCGGGCGAAGCTGACGTCCAGGGTCATGGCCAAGCTGGTGTTCGCGGGCGTGAAGCTCTTCCGCAAGGAGCAGCGGACCTTCCCCATCGAGTTCTTCGACGACGAGCCCCAGGCGCGGGCTTGGATCGCAGAGGCTAGAGGGAGTCGATAGCCTTTTCGACGATCTCGTCCCGGCCGGCGGCGATGCCCTTGATGGTTCGCGACGCCGGCACCGTGGGCGAGATCCCGATCCCGTGCAGCGGCGAGCCGTCGTGCTTGAGCACGCGCTGGCCGGTCCACAGCAGGCGGTAGCCGCCCGGCAGGTCGGTCCGGTTCACCGAACCGTTGCTCCCGCCCGAACGGGCGCCCACGATCTCGCCCAGCCGGTGCTCCTCGATCATCCCCAGCAGGGTCTCGCTGAAACCGTCCGACCGGCCGTCGATGAGGAAGGCCGCCCGGCGGATGCGCGGCGTCTTCGGGGGGATCGTCCAGAAGGTGGTCATCCACTCGACGTCGCGGCGGTCGGGCTTCATGACCACCGGCACCTGCCATTTCGAGCTCGAGATCGTGCGCTCGGTCACATGGGAGAGGACCGCGTTCGAGACGTTCGAGCCGCGGCGCAGGTCGAAGACGACTCCGCGCGCGGCGGCGAGCCGGGGCAGGAGGGGCTCGAAGTCCGTCTCCTCGATGCGTCCGAGATCGACGTAGACGATCCCGGGGCGCGGCTCGGCGACAGGCGGCAGCGGCGTGCCCGCAACCAGCCGTTCGTAGGGAGTGTCCCGCTTGAGCGCGACCTCGCCGGCCTTTTCGAGCTGGAGGGTCACCCGGGAGCCGGCCGGTCCGTAGAGCAGGCGTTCGAGGGTCCACCATCGCCGGGCTTCCGGAGTTGCCGCGGAGACGAGCGCCTCTTCCTCGCGGATGACCTCCTCCGTAGGCCGGCCGTTCACGCTCAGGACAACATCCCCCGTGTTGATGCCTCCGGTGATCGTGAGCCGTCCTTCGATCCATTCCCAAGCCAGGGGGAGGGCCTGCACCATGGGCTCGCTCTTATGGATGAAGTTTGCCCGCGAATCGTTCAAGGGGGCGAGAAGCTGCCGCATGGCCCGCTGGAAGCTCTCGCGGTCCGTGGCGGCAAAGGCAGGCCGCGGGTCGCCCGGCTGCCCTTCGGGATGGAAGTGCTGAAGGATGCCCCAGGCCAGCGCCGCCGCGGCCAGGCGGGCTTCGCGCGAGTCGCCGCTGGCATCGGCTGACGGCAGGGCAGCAGAGGGTTGAGCGTCTGCATAGAGGGAGACCGGAAGGTAGGCGGTCACCCCGGCCCCCAGGTCTACCTGCAGCACCTCCTCGGGCCGGACGAAGCGGGGAGTGGCGATCGGATCGCTGACGATCCGGGCGCAGCCGCCCTTGCGGCAGACATCCCCCCGCTCGGTGGACAGATGATATCCGGCACGGATCGACTCGTAGGGGAACAGCCAGCCCGGCGGTTGCGCACCGCTCTCCCCCTCGTCAAAAGAGGCATTCACGAGGGCGGGAGCCAGCGACACCTCGTCAAGCCAGGCAGTGCCGCCCCCAGTGAGGACCAGGGCGACGAGGATGCGATCGGCGCCTGCGGCTACGTCACCCTCGATTTCCACCCGCTGCCAGGGGGAATCGTGGATCGGCCGGTCGGCCATGTTGTCGAAGGACAGCGGTTTGCCGTCCGCTCCATCCACGCGCAAGCCAAGCTGGACATGGCCTTCCCCCTCCACCTCGGCGCGGACCCAAGCGGAGAGGCGGACCCGCTTTCCTCTCAGCGGTCCCGCTGGAATCGCCTGTGCCAGGGTGCCGAACCCGGGCGGGTTGCGATCGTAGATCCGCTCGCTCGAATAAATCTTGCTATTGGAGCCGAAGCCGCCGCCGTGGTGGCGCCAGGCCACGATGCCGGCAGGCCGTTGCCGAAGCTCCTCGGGCATTTCCCATCGCTCGCCGTTCGGAAGCACCCGCAGCGTGGGCGCGAGCGGGCGGAAAAAGGTTTCCAAAGCGCGGGCGAGAGACTCCGGATCCTCAGCTCCTTCAACCGCCTTCACGCCCGCAACGGCAACCTGGTTCCAGTCTGCCTTCGCGACGGCGTCGCTCGGGTGGAAGAAGCGGACCAGGGAAAGGAGCCGGGCGTAGGCGGCAAGGTGGTCGAGGTTGGGCTGGGGGGCGGGCTCACCGGTTCCGAGGAGCAGCAGCCCCAGGGCGGCGACTACAGCGAATCGCTTGAGTGCCATGGCCTGGCAAGCATATCGCCACCACCCGGGCGTGATGAATCACGCCCCTACAAGCGAGATCGAGGGCTTGGTTGTAGGGGCGACATTCATGGCGCCCGGGTGGGAGGGGGCTCCGAGCCGCGCTCGCGGGTACAATGCCCTCCCTATGCCGCCTGCCGTCCTCCTGACCTGTGAATCCCTGACCAAGGGCTTTGGCGCCCACCCGCTGTTCGAAGGGCTCTCCTTCGGCTTGTCCGAGGGCGACCGTGTGGGCCTCATCGGGCCCAACGGCTCGGGCAAATCCACCTTCCTCCGCATCCTCGCCGGGATGGAGGAGGCCGACACGGGCACCCGGGCCGTCCGCCGGGGCACCCGGGTCGGCTACGTTCCCCAGGACCCCGTGTTCCCGCCGGGGCAGACGGTCGAGGAAGTCCTCACCGGTGCCCTCGCGGACGATCCTGCCGAGGACTTCGAGAAGTCGATCCGGGTGGCCGTCCTGCTCGGCCGGGCCGGGTTCAACGATCCGGCTCAGCCGGAGGACGTGCTCTCGGGCGGCTGGCGCAAGCGCCTGGCCATCTCCCGCGAATTGGTCAAAGCTCCGGACGTCCTCCTCCTCGACGAGCCCACGAACCACCTGGACGTCGAAGGCATCCTCTGGCTGGAAGAGCTGCTCAAGAGCGAGCCGCTCGCCTACGTCGTGGTCAGCCACGACCGCTGGTTCCTGGAGAACGTCGCCACTCGCATGCTGGAGCTCGACCGCCGCTATCCCGAGGGGCTCTTCCAGGCGCCGGGAAAGTACAGCGACTTCCTGGAGAAGCGGGACGAGGTGCTGCGCAACCAGGCCGAGTATCAGGCGTCGCTCGCCAACCGGGTGCGGCGCGAGGTGGAGTGGCTCAAGCGCGGGGCCAAGGCGCGCACCACCAAGGCCAAGGGGCGCATCCAGGAGGCCGAGCGGCTCATCTCCGAGCTCGACGAGATCAAGGAGAGGACCGGGCCTGCCAACCAGGCCCGCGTGGGCCTCGACTTCAACGCTTCGGACCGCAAGACCAAGAAGCTCCTCGTCGCCACCGGGCTCGCCAAGTCCTTCGACGGGAGGCGGATCGTCTCCAAGCTCGACGTCAAGCTCACCCCGGGCGCGCGGCTCGGCCTGCTCGGGCCGAACGGCAGCGGCAAGACCACTCTCCTCTCGATGCTCGACGGCACCCTCGAACCCGATGCCGGCACCATCGAGCGGGCGGAGTGGCTGAGGACCATCCGCTTCGAGCAGGGCCGCGAAACCCTGGACCGCTCCGTAACGCTCCGCCGGGCGCTCGCGCCGGAGGGGGACTCGGTCCTCTACCAGGGGCGCTCGGTACATGTGGCATCCTGGGCAAAGCGCTTTCTTTTCCGGTCAGAGCAGCTCGACACGCCCGTGTCCCGGCTCTCAGGCGGAGAGCAGGCCCGCATCCTGATCGCCCGCCTGATGCTCCAGCCGGCGGACCTCCTCATCCTGGACGAGCCCACGAATGACCTCGACATCCCCACGCTGGAGGTGCTGGAGGAGAGCCTGCTGGAGTTCCCCGGGGCGCTGGTCCTGGTGACCCACGACCGCTATCTGCTGGAGAGCGTCTCGACCGTGATCCTCGCCCTGGATGGCAAGGGCAACTCCGGCTATTTCGCCGACTACGCGCAATGGGAAGCGCACCGGGAAGCTCAGACGGCCTCGAAGCCTGCCGCCCCCAAGGCGTCTGCTTCGCCCCCTTCGAAACAGGAGAAGCCGAAGCGCCTCTCCTACAAGGAGAAGCTGGAGTGGGAACAGATGGAGGCGAAGATCCTGGAGTCCGAGAACGCCCTGGCCGCGGCCCAGAAGGCCGTGGAAGACCCGGCGGTCGCCAGCGACTTCGCCAAGCTCCAGGCCCGCAGCGCGGATCTGGAGAAGGCCAGGCTGGAGGTCGAGCGGTTGTATGCGAGGTGGGCGGAGCTGGAAGCGAAGCGGGGGTAATCAGCCCATGATCACCCGTAGAGCCTTTCTGGGAGCGGCAGCGGCACTGGCCAGCGTGCGCTGGGCCTGGGGAGAGGAGCCTCCTCTCCCGCTCGCCATCGACACGCTCACCCCTGACGGTCCCTATTTCGATCCACGCGAAGCGGTGGCAGCCGGCCTTTCGGTGGCGGTCGTGGACATCCGTGGGTTCCCCCGCAACTTCGCCATGGCGACCCAGGCCCTGGCGGAGTGGAGCGCGGCCTTTCAGCGCCAGGGCTCCGGGTTCCACAAGGTGCTCGAGGCCGCGGACCTGGACGAGGCGCGGCGGCTGGGGAAGCTCGGCATCATCCTCGCCTGCCAGGATGCCGCCATCCTCGACTCCTCGACCTTCTCGGTCAACGACCGCAACCTCGACAACCTGCGCTTCTTCCACACCCTCGGGTTGCGCGTCCTGCAGCTCACCCACAACGACCGCAATGCCGTGGGCGACTCCTACCGGGAGAAGAGCGATGCCGGGCTCTCCCTGCTCGGCGAGAAGCTCGTGGCCGAGATGAACGCGGCCGGCATGCTGATCGACCTCTCCCACTGCGGCGACCGCACGACGCTGGAGGCGATCCGCCTGTCGAAGCGGCCCTCCGCCGTCACCCACTCCGGCTGCCGCGCCCTGTTCCCGACCGGGCGCAACAAGACCGACGAGGTGATCCGCGCCCTCGCCGAGCGCGGCGGCTTCTTCGGCGTTTTCATCATGAGCCTCTGGCTCACCGGCCGCGACAAGCCCTCGGTCGAGGACGTGGTGGACCACATCGATCACGTAGTGAAAGTGGGTGGGATCGGCCTCGCCGGCTTCGGCAGCGACGGACCCGTGCTCGGCGACGATACGCCGCCGGAAATGATGCTGCAGGGCCACCTTGGCTTCTACCGGCGCAACCAGGGCTTGCCGGGCTCCGAGCGCGAGCCCAAGCACGTGATCGTGCCCGATCTCAGCACGCCAAAGCGCATGCAGGTGCTCGCGGATGCCCTGAAGCGCCGGGGCTACAAGGCGGACGCCATCGAGAAGATCCTCGGCGGCAATTTTCTGCGAGTGTTCCGGGAGGTCTGCGGCTAGCCGCCGTCAGTGCCCGGCATCCACCACCAGCCGCGCCGGGCTCGCCAGCTCCTGCACCCGGTAGGGACGGCGGGAGGCGAGGCCGAGGACCCAGGTCACGTCGGCTTCGAAGTCGCAGGTGGACTCGAGCTCTTTCAGGACGGGCAGGTCCAGATGCCTCTCGCGCTGCTGAACCGTGGGCTCTCCCGCCTCAGTGTGCGCCTGCGCCGGCAGGAGCTGAACCTGGAGCCAGGCCCCTCCGGCGACCTCGACCCGATCTCCGGACCCGCACTGCACCGGCTGGTCCTGATATCCGATGCGGTAGCCCGGGACCGCGCTCCCTGCGAATTCGAAGACGACCCGGTCGAAGCCCTCCTGGCCCGCCGAGCGGACCTCCCGCAGGACCGCGACGGGAGCGTCGGCGCGCTGCTTTTCGGTGGCCTCCGTCGTCCCTGAGAAGGATTCCGTCTTGACCGGCGGGGTGGACGGGGCGCAGGAAGCCAGCAGGAGAGCGAGCGTGAAGAGGGCGTTTCGCATGCCCGCGAGGATACCCCAGCCAGAGTGATAGGCTCGGCGCGCCCTACCGCAATCAGAGGCAATCAAGGAGAAAGCGCATGGCACGGAGAGGCGGATTCAAGACGCAGGCCCCGAGGCAAACCACTCTTATCATCGCGATCATTTTCTGGCTGATGGGCCTTCTGGAAGGCCTGAACATGGTCGATCTCCCCGCCGGATGGGGGCTCTGGTCGCTCGTGATCGCCGGAGCCCTGCTGATCCTCGGTTCGCTGCTCGACGGGCTCTGAGGATAAGATACGCGGCCATGATCGAGATTGATTTGAAAGGCAAGCGTGGGCTGGTGATGGGAGTCGCCAACGCCCGAAGCCTCGGCTGGGCCATCGCCGAGCGGCTTCATGCCGCCGGCGCCGAGCTGGCGTTCAGCTACCAGGGCGACCGCCTCAGGGAAGACCTGGAGAAGCTCACCAAGGACAGGCCGGGCACCCGGCTCTCCCAGTGCGACGTCACCCGGGAGGAGGATCTCGAGGCCACCTTCGCCGACATCAAACAGGCGTGGGGCGGGCTCGACTTCGTCGTCCACTCCATCGCCTTCGCCCCGCGGGCCGCCATGGACGGGCGCTACATCGAGACCACCCGCCAGGACTGGCTCACCGCCCTGGACATCTCCGCCTACTCGCTGGTCGCGGTCGCCCGCCACGCCGAGCCGCTCCTCAACGAAGGGGGCTCGATGGTCACGCTGACCTACTACGCCTCTGAGAAGGTGGTGCCCAAATACAACGTCATGGGCATCGCCAAGAGCGCGCTGGAGGCGAGCGTCCGCTACCTGGCGTACGAGATGGGGAAAAAGCAGGTGCGGGTCAATGCCGTATCCGCCGGCCCGGTGCGCACGGTCGCGGCGCGCAGCATCCCCGGCTTCGTGAAGATGTACAGCAAGGTCGGGGGCATGGCTCCCCTGGGCCGCAACGTCACCCACGAGGAGGTCGGGAACCTCGGCCTCTTCCTCCTCTCCCCGCTCTCCAGCGGCATCACCGGTGAGACGGTCTACGTCGATGCCGGCTACCACGTCATGGGGATGGATCTCGGGGAGGAGTCCTCGTAGGCGGATGCAGGCGCTGATCCTCGCCGGCGGGAGCGGTACCCGCTTCTGGCCCCTGTCGCGCAAGCGCCGTCCCAAGCAGCTCCTGGCCCTGGAAGGCGAGCGGAGCCTCCTCCGCGACACGGTGGACCGCCTCCGTCCGCTCGTCGAGCCGGAATCCGTCTGGGTCTGCACCACCCGCATGCTCGCGGAGGATGTCCGCCGCGAGCTGCCCGATGTGCCGCCGCACCAGATCCTCATGGAGCCCGAGGGGCGCAACACCGCCCCGGCCATCGGCTGGTCGGTGCGCTCCATGCCCGAGGAGGCGCGGCGCGACGTCTTGGTCGTCCTCCCCTCGGACCACAGGGTAGGCGACCCCGCGGCCTTCCGCGACTCGCTCGCCCGAGCCGCCCGGGCCGTCGAGCGCGAGGACCGGATCATGACCCTGGGCGTCACCCCTCGCTGGCCCGAGACGGGGTATGGCTACCTGGAGCTGGAACCGGATCAGGGGGAGGATGGAGTCCGCCGGGTCCGCCGCTTCGTGGAGAAGCCCGACCTCGCCGCGGCCGAGCGCTACGTGGCCTCGGGCAACCACCTCTGGAACGCCGGTATCTTCCTGTTCCGCGGGACCACACTGCTCGACGTCCTGGCGCGCCTTCAGCCCGAGCTGCACCAGGGGCTGGAGGCCATCGCGGCTACCCCCGACCGGGTCGACGAGCTCTATCCGAAGCTGCCTGCCGATTCCATCGACTACGCCGTCATGGAGAAGCTGGACTCGATCGCGACCCTCCCCCTGGATTGCGGCTGGAGCGATCTCGGCTCCTGGTCCGCGCTGGACGAGGTGCTCGCCCGCGACGATCAGGGCAATACCGGCAAGGGCGACGTTCTCGCCCTGGAGTCCGAGGGGAACCTGCTGTTTTCCGACGCAGGAACGATCGCGGTGCTGGGGGTGAGCGGCCTGGTGGTGGTCCGCACCGGAGACTCCGTGCTGGTGATTCCCAAGGAGCGTTCGCAGGAGGTCAAGAAGCTCGTCCAGGAGCTGGCGTCGCGGGGCCGCGGAGAGCTTCTTTGATCCAGCCTGCCGTGGTGGCGACCCTGGCCGGCGACCAGGGGCTCGTCGACCTGGGCGCGCCGCTCCCGCTCGACCGGCTCATCCCCGGGCATGGCGCCGATACTGACTGGGAGGTGGAGATCGGCTTCGGCAAGGGGAAGTACCTCCTGCGCCGTTGCGCGGAGGACCCCGGCCGCCGTTTCCTGGGCATCGAGCTGGCCACTGAGTATTGGCGCTACTTCGTGGAGCGGGCGCGCAAGCGGGGGCTCGCCAATTGGGTGGCGCTGCGAGGAGAGGCCCTCTTCCTGATCTCGACCGTCCTGCCCACGGGTTTCGCCGCGGTGGTGCACGTCTACTTTCCCGATCCCTGGCCCAAGACCCGCCACCACAAGCGGCGGCTGTTCGACCCGGAAACGCTCGACTTGGTGATCGGGCTGGTGCGGCCGGGTGGGCGTCTCCTGTTCGCCACCGACTTCCTGGAGTACGGCGAGCTGGTGCGCGAGATCCTGGCGGGCTATCCCGGCATCCGGGTCGAGCGCCGCGAAAGCGTCTGGGACGAGGGGCCGCGCACACACTACGAGGCCAAGTACATCATCGAGGGCCGGCCGATCCTCCGCCTGGAGATCACCCGCCCGCTGGAGGAACAACCGGAGGCCGTCCCTCTCCATCCGCGGGGAGCTTCCGGCGTGCTGGCCGCGACTTTCCAGGAGCAGGACTGATGGAAGAACCCGAGACCAATATCCCGCCGGAGCCCCAGATGAGCTGGGGCTCCCGCCTGACGCTGATCCTCGGCATCCTCGCCGGTCCTCTCTACGTGGCCTGGATTGCCGGCATCGAAGGCCGGCGCATCTGGGTGATCGTGGGGCTCGTGGTCCTGGTCGCCGGGTGCGCGGCGCTGGCGCACCGTCTGATGGCGATGACCCGGAAATAGCACAGCTTCAAACTTTCCTCGACGGCTCGGAATCTTCTGTGACCGTCGAGGAAACCCGGCGACCGTCCGAAACTCTCCAGAACGGCTCCAGAAATTTTTAGACGGCTCCAAAAAGTTCGGGACGGCCCGGAAAATTTTGGAACGGGTCTGAAAGATTCCGGACGGGTCTGAAAAGTTCTGGACGGTTCCAAGAATCTCAGAACGACTCTGAAAATCTCGGAGCGGTTCCAAGAAGTTCGGAGGCGTCCGGAAAGTTTCGGGACGGTTCCAAAAAGATTCCGGCTGTCGAAAAAGTTTCCGGGCGGTTCCGGAAAGTTCGGAGCCGTCCAAAAAGTTCCTGGCCCGTCGCGGAAAGTTCGGAGCGGTTGCCGGCCGGATTGCAGTCTGCGGAAGCGCCGGGAGGCGTCCGGGAAAGCTGGTGGAGCTGCGAGATTTTCTTCCGGGTATGGGCGGCGGCTCCCGAGGCGGGGAAAGCCCCCGGAGGGGGCGCAGGCATGTAGCCTGGGGTTTCAACCCCAGGAGGGCTGCCCCCCAATTTTCCCAAGTCCCGGAGGGACGCAGGCAGATCCCCCGCCCGCCCGGGGTTGCCACCCCGGGCCGATGCCGCCGCCCCTTCGGGGCTGGGGATGGTGGGTGTGGGGCGCTACCTGGGGTTGAAACCCCAGGCTACATGCCTGCGCCCCCTCCGGGGGCTTCCCCGCCGCCCGGGAGGGGCAAGCCCCTCCCCTACGTCTAAGTTAGTGCCTATGCCGGGAGAGGGGGCCGGGGGGTGAGGGCCTCGGACTTGCGATAGGCTGCGGGGCGTGCTGAAGCGCCTCGCCTACCTCTGGCCCTATCTCCGCCGTCACAAGCGCAAGCTCGTGCTTGGGCTGCTGTCGATCCTGGTCTCCGTGGCCGTCGGCATGGCCACCCCCCTCCTGGTCGGCCGGGTGATCGACTCGCTGCGGACCGCGGTGAGCTGGCGGACCCTGCTCTCCTACGGCGGGCTGATCCTGGCCGTCTCCGTGGTCCAGGGCTTGTTCAGCTACCTCCAGCGCATGATCCTGGTGGGCATGAGCCGGGACATCGAGTTCGAGATCCGCAACGAGTACTTCGCCCACCTGGAGCGGCAGCCGCCCGGGTTCTTCCACGAACACCCCACGGGCGACCTCATGGCGCGGGCCACGAATGACCTTCAGGCCGTGCGGATGCTCTGCGGCCCGGCCATCATGTATGCCAGCAACACGGTGTTCGCCGGCCTTGGTGCGCTGTTTTTCATGGCCCGCATCCATGGCGGGCTCACGCTGCTCGCGCTCTGCACCATGCCGCTGCTCGCGGGGGTCACGATGCTCTTCGGGCAGCGGATCCATGCCCTCTTCACAACGGTCCAAGAGAGGTTCTCGGGCATCTCGGCCCGGGTGCAGGAGAACCTGGCGGGCGCTCGCGTGGTGCGGGCCTATGCCCAGGAGGAGCGCGAGAGGGCCGATTTCGAGCGCGTCAACGAGGCTTATCTGGAGAGCAACCGCCGGCTGATCGGTTGGACGGTCGCTTTCCATCCAATGCTCCAGGGGCTGGTCGGGCTCGGCTTCGTGGCCGTGCTCTGGTACGGCGGCAACCTGGTGCTCCGCCGAACGATCACGGTGGGCGAGTTCGTCACTTTCAACTTCTTTTTGAGCAAGCTGGTCTGGCCGATGATCGCGATCGGCTGGGTGATCAACCTGGCGCAGCGGGGCACGGCCTCCCTCGCGCGCATCCGCAGCATCGTGGAGACCGAGCCGGCGATCCGGGACGAGGAGCCTTTGATCGATCCCGGACAGATCCGCGGAGCGGTCCGCTTCGAGCGGCTTACCTTTGCCTATGGTGCGGAGCCGGTTCTCACCGGCGTCGACTTCCAGGTGGCGGCGGGGCAGACCGTGGCCCTGGTCGGCCGGACGGGATCGGGCAAGAGCACGGTCCTCGCGCTGATCCCGCGGCTGATCGATCCGCCGGAGGGGACGCTGTTCGTGGATGGCATCGACGTCCGCCGCCTCCCCGTGGCCCGGCTGCGGTCGGCCATCGGCATGGTGCCGCAGGAAACCTTTCTATTCTCGGCCACGATCCGCGACAACATCGCTTTCGGACGGCCGGAGGCCACGGAGGAGGAGGTTCGGGAAGCCGCGCGGCTCGCCAGCCTGGAGCCCGATCTCGCCCTCTTTCCGAAAGGTCTGGACACGATGGTGGGGGAGCGCGGGATTACGCTTTCCGGCGGGCAGAAACAGCGGGTGGCGCTGGCCAGGGCGCTGCTGCGCGCGTCGCGCATCCTGCTCCTCGACGATTGCCTGTCCGCGGTCGATACCCACACGGAGGAGCAGATCCTCCACAACCTGCGCACCGTGTTCGAAGGCCGCACGGTCTTCCTGGTCTCGCACCGGATCTCCACGGTCAAGGACGCCGACCTGATCCTCGTCCTGGACGAAGGCCGGATCGTCGAGCGCGGGACCCACGAGCAGCTCATCGCCATCGGCGGGCTTTATGCAGACCTGCATCAGCGGCAGCTTCTGGAAGAGGAGCTGGCGGCGGTCTGATGGGAGGGTCGATATGCGAGTCGTGATCACAGGCGGTTCGGGTCTGATCGGAGGGGCGCTCGCCCGGCATCTGGGCGCGGCGGGCTATGACGCGGTCATCCTGACCCGTAGCATGAGCCGGGTGGGGCGGCTTCCCCCGGGTGTGCGTGCCCAGGAGTGGGATGGCCTCACCTCCAAGGGCTGGGTCCATCTTCTCGACGAGGAGACGTCCATCGTCCACCTTGCGGGCGAGGGCATCGCCGATGGGCGCTGGACCGAGGACAGGAAACGCCGTATCCGTGAGAGCCGGGTGCTCTCCGGCAAAGCCGTATCAGAGGCGATCCGGGAGGCTTCCCGCAAGCCCCGGGCGCTGCTCCAGGCCTCGGCGGTCGGCTACTACGGCCCGCGCGGCGACGACGAGATCCTTGAAGGGCAGCCGCCGGGCCAGGGGTTCCTGTCCGACGTGTGCGTCGCTTGGGAGGAGTCCACGGCCGAGGTCGAAACCCTGGGCATCCGCCGGGTGCTGCTGCGCACGGGCGTTGTCCTCGCTCGCGAAGGGGGGGCTCTGCCGAAGATGGCCATGCCGTTCAAGCTGATGGCCGGCGCTCCGCTCGGCAGCGGGCGCCAGTGGCTCCCCTGGATCCACATGGCTGATGAGATCGGGGCCATCCGCTTCCTCTTGGAGAAGGACGATGCGCAGGGTCCCTTCAACCTGGTTGCGCCGAAGCCGGTGACCAACCGCGAGCTCGGCGACGTGCTGGGCCGGGTGCTGCGGCGGCCGAGCCCGTTGCAGTCGCTCGGGCTCGGGGTGCCGGAGCCGGTTTTCCGGGTCTTGCTGGGCGAGATGGCCGATGCCGTGCTCAACAGCCAGCGCGTGCTCCCGTCGCGCCTGCTCCAGCTCGGCTATCAGTTCCGCTTCCCCGACGTGGAGTCGGCGCTGCGGGATATCTACAAGGATTAGCGATGACCGAGGCGATCCGCCAGGGTGACATCCCGGGTGTCCAGCTCCGCCGCCGCCAGGCGCTTGCGGTTTCCGCGGAAGAGGCCTGGCGCTGGCTCACCGAGCCCGACCGGCTGGCCCTCTGGCTTGCCGAACAGGCGGAGGTGACGGAAGAGGAGATGACCTTGACGGGCGAGGGCTTCCGGGAGCGGGGGAGGACGATCGAGGTCGTCCCGCCGAAGCTTTGGGTGCTCGGCTTCGAGCGCCTCGACTCCGGCTGGACCTCCGCGACCCGCCTGACCCTGCGCGTCCATCCGTTACCGTCCGGCAGCGAGGTCGACGTGCTTCAGGACGGCTTCCAGCGGCTCCCCCTCTCGGCCTGCCTGACCATCTGGGAAACCTACCGCCGCCGCTGGCGAGATGCGCTGAGCAAGCTCGCCGAAGCCGCCGTCCCAGTCACCTGAAAAACAAAAGGCCCCGGTCATGAGACCGGGGCCCGTTAGGTCAGCCCTCCCCGTCCGTCCCCCTCTCCTCCGCGAAGGCGGGGGAGAGGGTTGGGGAGAGGGGGGATGGGATCAATTAAAAGCGGAAGCCGAGCGACAGGCGGAACGTGCGCGGCGCCTGGTAGTGCAGCTCGTTCGTCGCCCTGCCGAAGTTCGGTCCACGGCGCCAGTGCACGCCTTCGACGGGCTTCTCGGTGAAGGGGTTGAACGTCTTCAGGCCGGTGTTGTTGGTGGCGTCCTGAACCGCTGCGTTCACGAAGCCGACGCCCTGCTCGTCAAACACGTTGAGCACTTCGGGCTGGAGGTAGAGCTCGACCTCTTTGCCGAAGGTGTTGAAGTTGAAGCCGTAGTTGAACGAGAGGTCGGTCGCCGTGATGTCGTCGGTGTGGAAGGCGTCACGGTTAGTGTAGTAGTAGGTGACGCTCGCCGGCGGAACAGCATAACCCGGGTTGACGACGCCGGTGGGGTTCGTCGTGGCGTTGAACCTCGTGTCCACGGCGCCCACGGCACCGTAGGGCGTGCCCGAGGCGTAGTTCTGAAGGAGGCTGACGCTCAGGTTGTTCCGGTCGTTGTTGAAGATGCTGTAGACCATCCAGAGCCGGACCCGGTGGCGCTGATCGGTGGCCAGGTCGCCGCGGGGGTTGTTCCAGTCCAGGTCCTTGTACTCGGGGAACTGGAGGATGGCGCCGGCCACCGGCCCGCTGGCCGCGTTCTCGCCGTTGTGATTGCCCCGCGTGTGGGACAGGGTGTAGTTGCCGCCGAAGAAGAAGGTGTCGTTCGGCCGGAGCTGGAACTGCGTGTGGAGGCCGTCGTAGACGCGCTCCAGGAGGCTGTCCTCGTTCTCGATGAAGGTGACGTTGGCGCGCTGGCCGGAGGGGGTGATGGTGCTGCCGGTCGAAAGGTCGGTCCGGTTGGCGTAGAAGTCATGCCCCTCACGGTGCACGTAGTCGGCGCGGAAGATGCCGTTGCTGCCGAGGCGCTTGGCGGCGCCGACGACATACTCGGTGGTGTGCGGCGAATCGAGCGAGCCGCCGGCGATGATCGTGGTTGCGCCGGGGATGTCCACCAGGCGGATGTTGCTGGTGTTGGCCGTGCCGCCCTGGGAATCGAACCAGTTGAAGATGATGTTGAGCGCTTCCTCGGCTCCGATGAAGGGTCCGTTGGGATTGGCGTTGATCGACGGGCCGCGGTAGAACCACTGGATGGTGGCCGGGTTGCCGCCCTGGGCGGTACCGTTGGCCTGGGTGCTGGCGATGGCGGGCACGTACTCGCCATAGCTCGCGTTGAAGACCCAGCTGCCGTCGGCCTTCGGATCCCAGGTGGCCGCGAGGCGCGGGCTCAGCTTGCTGTCGCTGGCGACCTTCTTCCTCGAGGCGTCCTCGCCGTCGTTCTCGTCGAAACGCAGGCCGAGGTTGAAGCTGAAGTTGTCGTTGAGGCGCCAGCGGTCGTTGATGAAGTAGGAGTTGGTGACGAAGCTCGTCCCCTTGCTGCTCTCCAGGATCGGGTTCCACTGGATGAGGGTGGCGTTGTTCCCACTGATGAGCTGCGGGAACACGTTCTGGCCGCGGACGAGCGCATCGGAGATCAGGATGCGGAAGTCGCTGCCCGACTGGTGGTTGTCGGCAGCCCGGATGTCGTCGAAGGTGTCGTAGCCGAACGAGACGTCATGCGAGCCGATGCTCTCGGTCGAGAGGAACCACGAAGCCTTGGCGAGCAGGTTCTCGTTGTCGCGCTCTTCCGGCCGGCAGACGCCGCAGAAGGTGGGGGCCCAGAAGCGCTCGCCGGAGACGGAGTCCACCAGCAGCGTGCCGAAGATGCGGTCGGTGAACTTGGAGCCCGAGTTCTGGAACGTGAACTCGCGCTCGGAGTACTGTGCCTCGACGAAGAAGTTCTCCGTGATCACGCCGGAGTAGTTGTACGCCAGCAGCTCCTGCGGGAGGATGCGGTTGTTGACGCTGCGGGTATCGAGGATCGTGCCGAAGAAGTTGCCCAGGTCCTCTTCCTCGATCTGGATGTAGGAGCCGGTCAGCCGGTGGCCGGCGAACGGCGACAAGGTCAGCTTGCCCTCGTAGCGCTGCTGATCCGTGCCCACGTCGAACGGGACCAGGGTGGCGGTGGTCTGGCGGGTGATGGCCTGCTCGAAGTCACGCCCTGCGACGAAGTACCAGGCCTTGTCCTTCCAGAGCCAGCCGCCGAGGGTCGCCTCGTACCGGCTGTTGACCTTGTCGCTCTGCACCGTCGTCAGAGGCGTCTCGGACTCCCATTTCTGGTTGGTGATGCTGTCGCGGAAGGTGCCGTGCAGCTCGTTGCCGCCCGACTTGGTGATCGTGTTCACGACGCCGCCGGCGAAGCGGCCGTACTCGGCCGAGACGCTCGACACCGAGGTCGTGGTCTCCTCGATGGCGTCCTCGATGAACAGGTCGAACGGTTGGCCGCGGAGGTTTTCCGTGATCGCCACGCCGTTGACCAGGAAGAGGTTCTCGGAGGACATGGCGCCCGAGATGCTGATGCCGCCGTTGCGGGCGTTCGTACCGGGACCGGAGGCCGACGCGCCGGGGGTCAGCAGCACCGTCTCGCGCACGTTGCGCTCCATCGGGAGCTCTTCGACGAACTCCTTCTCATAGGTCGTGGCCGCCGTGGCCGACGTGGAGATCGTCTCGTAAGTGCCGGTGACCACGATTTCCTCGCTCACCGACGCCTGCGCCATCTCCGGGTTGACCCGGGTGGTTTGCGCGGCCGAGATCTTGACCGCCTGCTGCGGCGAGAGGAAGCCTTCCAGCTCGTAGCTCAACTGGTACTCGCCAGGAGGCAGCAACGGCACGTTGTATTCGCCGTTCTCGCTGGTGGTCGTGGTCCGGGTTCCCTGCAGAGCCGGCGACGTCACCGTCACCAGCACGCCCGGCAGCGCCGAGCCGTCCTGGGCCGTCACCCGGCCGGACAGGGTGCCGGTCGGGATCTGAGATAGCACAGGCAACGCCAACAACAGGGCGCACGCCGCGCTCAGGACAAGGGTTCTGAGTCTCATGTCTGGGGACTCCTTTCGAGTCTTGCCCCCTGCCCTCGTGCAGGGGAGCGGTTCGGTGAGCTCAAGATGGGGGTGTGCCTGTCCACCGCTCGGGCTTCCCAGGTTTTCCCTCCCCCACGGCACCCGCAGAGCAGGTGCCTCAAGATAGATTTCCAACCAACCTGTAAGGGCAATTGTCATGCCGCCGTGACACTCTTGTCAATCAGGAAAAGCGCTGAAAGAGCAGCGTTCATTTTCAAGGACTTACCGGGGATGTATGCATACCCGGGAATACCTGCCATCCAGAATTTTGGGCTGACTCCAATGGATTGGATTCAGTTTCCAGGAGCGGCCCAGAGCTCCCGCAGCGCGGAGGCCACGGGATCGCGCAAAGGAGGGGGGGTGTAGACGCGGTAGCGGTCGATGCGCGAAAGGTGGCGGATGAACTGGCTGGCCTGCTCCATGGGCTCGAGCGCGCCGTCCCAGAGCCGGACGAGCACCCGGCTGCGGCCCATGCGGTGGGGGTCCTTGGCCGAGTTGGAGAGCAATAGGTTACCGGCTCCGAAGCGGCCGGCCAGGCCGGGCAGCAGGGCCTCGAAGCGCTCCTTTTCTTCGGGGGTCAGGTGCTCCCGGGTCTCGAAGGCGACGGGGAAGTGCTCGCGCTCGACGACGGCGCGGGCGTGAAGGCTCTCCGAGGCGCGCATCGCCGACCAGACCGAGATGTCGTCCTGGGCCAGAAAGGCGTCCGGGTCCGCGGCCCAGAGGGCGCCGGTCTCCTTCATCCACTCGTTCAGGTGCAGCTCCAGCGCCTTGCCCGTGGCGTTGAAATAGACCTGGGTGAACATGTAGTAGCGGGCCATCACCAGGGCTTCGAGGGCGTGGATGCCCCCCTCCTCGACGCCGATCCCCCAGCCGCCCGTGTCCGGGTCGGCAAGGGGGAGCACGGTATCCAACAACCGCTCCAGGTCGAAGGTGCCATAGCGCACACCGCAGTAGAGGCTGTCGCGCAGCAGGTAGTCCATCTTGTCGACGTCGAGCTCGCCCGAGATCACCTGGGAGAGCAGCCGCTCGGTCGGGCTGCCGTTGCGCTGGAGGAGCCGGGCCACGTCCGCGGTCCCGATCCCCTCGCCGTGTTGCTTGAAAACGGCCTCGACCTCGGGCGTGGCGAGCAGCCGGCGGGTCATCTCCTCGTGGTCGATCCCCCCCTCGAAAAGCTCCTCGGCCGAGTGGCTGAACGGCGCGTGGCCGACGTCGTGGAGGAGCGCAGCAGCCCGAACGAGCCGGCGCTCCGGGCTGCGGGCTCCGGCGGGAAGAAGCCCTTCACCCTTGGAGCACAGGGCGTCGTAGAGGCGGCCGGCCAGGTGCATGGAGCCGATCACGTGGCTGAAGCGGCTGTGCTCCGCCCCCGGGAAGACCAGGAAGGTGAAGCCGAGCTGGTGGATGAAGCGCAGGCGCTGCACCGGCCGGCTTTTGATCAGCGCGGCCTCCAGCGCGTCGGCGCGGATGAAGCCGTGGACCGGATCGCGGATCGACAGCAAGACTAGTTGTGTCCGGGATCGCCGCCGGCCAGGTGCCGCCAGGGACGGAGCAGGTCGAGCACCTGCTGACGGTTGCGCAGGATCGAAAGGATGGCGAGCCCGCGCTCCGGCAGCGGTTGCTGGAGCAGCTTGAGCTTGCGCAGGGGCGGCAGGTCGAGCCCCGAGGCGATGCGGTTGACGAGCTCCTCGAAGGCGCAGTCGCCGGCCAGCTCTTCCAGCTCCGCGCCGTCCAGGGGGAAGCGCTCGCCGGTCTCCACGGCGACCAGGTGCAGCAGCTCGGTCAGGTTCTTGCGCACGGCGCGGATGCCGGCGTCGTGCTCGTTGAGCCAGGGCTCCTCCACGGGGCGGACCTCGGCCAGCCGGTAGGGCGCGTCGGCGGCAAGCTCGCGCTCCAGCTCGAAGCGGAAATCGCCGACCAGGAGGATGTGGGAGCGGCCGTCCGGCAGGTTCTCGACGTCGATCAGGCGGCTCGCGGTGCCGCCGGAGTAGACCGCGGGCCGGCCGTCGTAGCTCTGGCTCCAGCCGGGCTTGAGCAGCACCATGCCGATCCAGCGCGCTTCGTCCTCATGATCCATGAGGTCTCTGACCATCCGGAGATAACGCGGCTCTTCAACCAGCAGCTTCAGCTCGGTCCTCGGGAAGCACACCACGTCCGGGAGCGGGAAGAGGGGGAGGCGGGTAATAGTGGGGGGACCGCCGGCCATGGGGGGATGATACTAGAATGCCCGCCATGCGAAACGCCGCCTTCGCCCTGTTTGTCCTGCTTCTGGGGGCTGCCCTCCCCCTATCCGCTCAGGATGCGATCTCCGTAGGTGACGCCGCCTGGGCGCGCCGCGCCGAGGGCCACCAGGGCGGCCGTGCCGCCGCCGGCCCGGTCAACGAGGCCGTCGCCGCCTACGAGCGCGCGGTCAAGGAGCAGCCCGACCGGCTGGAGGCGTACTCGAAGCTGCTGCGGGCCCTGCACTACAAGGGGGATTACGCGGTCCACACCAAGGAAGGGAAACAGCAGGTCTTCGGCCGCGGCCGCGAGGTCGTGGAGGCCGCCTTGGGCCTCATCAGCCGCCGGGCTGGCAAGAAGCTCGACGAGCTGCCGCCGGCCCAGGTGGCGAAGCTCGTTGCGAAGATCCCCGAGGCGCCGCAGGTCTTCCTCTGGGGAGGGATCCACTGGGGCCTCTGGGGCGACGCCTACGGCCGGCTCGCCGCGGCCCGCCAGGGCGTCGGCGACAAGATCCGGCGCTATGGGGAGATCGCGGTCGCCATCGACGAGCGGCTGGAGAGGGCCGGCGGCCACCGGTTGTTGGGGCGCCTCCACACCCTGGCACCGAAGATCCCCCTGGTCACTGGCTGGGTGGACCGGGGCAAGGCGGTCTCCCACCTGAGGCGGGCCGTGGCCCTGGCTCCCGAAGACCTCTACAACCACGTCTACCTGGCCGACGCCCTCCTGCAATATCAGCCCGGCAAGGCTGCCGAGGCGCGGGAGATCCTGCGCAAGGTGATCCAGAGGAAGCCCGATCCGGCTCGGGTCGTGGAGGACGAGCTGGCCCTGGCCGATGCGCGCCAGCTCCTGAAATGACCCAGCGGGCCCGCGACGCGCCCCGGATGGCGATCGCGGCGGCGGTGTTCCTGGTGGTGCTCAAGGTCGCGGGCGCCTGGATCACCGGCTCGCTGGCCCTGTTCTCGGCCGCGCTCGATTCCCTGATCGACGTCTTCGTCTCCACGGCAAACTGGGTCGTGCTGCGGCGCAGTGCCGCGCCGCCCGACGCCGAGCACGCCTACGGCCACGGCAAGTTCGAGAACCTGGCGGCGCTCGGGCAGGGGCTGCTCCTGGCGGGCGGCGCGGCTGGCCTCGTCGTTACCGGCATCCAGAACCTCGACTCGGGAGCGGCGCCGCGGCAGACGGGCCTGGGCATGGGGATCCTGGCGGTCTCCATGGTGGTCAGCTTCCTGGTGGCCCGGCACCTGCGGCGGGCTGCCCAGTCGGAGGAGAGCCCGGCGCTGGAGGCCGACAGCCTCCACTACGCCACGGACCTGTGGGTGAACGGCGCGGCCCTCGCGGCTCTCGCGGTGGTGGCCTCGACCGGCTGGACTCCAGCCGATCCGATCGTGGCCCTGGGTGTGGCGCTCTACGTCTTCCGGGCAGCGGCGGGCCTGATCCTGGAAGCGATGAAAGTGCTCTCCGACCGCGCCCTCCCCGAAGAGGAGCTGCGGCGCATCCGGGAGGTGGTGGAGTCCTTCCGCCCGGAGGGGGTGGTGGGGATGCACGACCTCAAGACCCGCCGCGCCGGCGGCCAGCGCTTCGTCGAGCTCCACCTGGAAATCCCCCGCTCGACCTCGTTCGAGGATGCCCACGCCCTGATGGTGCGCGTGCTTCGCGCCATCGAGCGTGAGCTGCCGAGGTCGAAGGTCTTCGTGCATGGCGATCCGGTTTAGTCCCGTAATCCGCGGCCAAAAGTCCCGGACGAGCCGTTTTTCCCGTAAACGACGGGCAAAGGCCGTAACGGAGAGGCCCGAAGCCCCGCGCGAGCCGTTTTTCCCGTAATTTACGGACTTTTCCGGTAGCTGAGGGGCCCGACCTTATGCACGAGCGGCTCGCGCGGTAGACGAGCGAGCAGGGCACGGGCCGTAGAGTTATCGGGCGGGATCTGGAGCTCCGGGGCGATCTCGGCGAGCGGCTCCAAAACAAAGCGGCGCTCGCGGAGGCGGGGGTGGGGGAGCGTCAGCTCGGGGGCGGAAGACTGCCGGTCGCCGTAGAGCAGCAGGTCGACGTCCAGCGGGCGGGGTCCGAAGCGCTCGCCGCGGCGGCGGCCCGCGGCGAGCTCCAACGCCTTGGCGAGCGCCAGCAGCTCCCCGGGCTCCAGGGAGGTGCTCGCCAGCACGGCCGTGTTCAGGTAATCGGGTTGGGGAACGGGGGAGACCGCGGTGGTGCGGTAGAGGGAGGCGACTCGCAGCGGGCCCAGGGCCTCTTCCAGCCGCAGCAGCGCCCGGATCAGAGTGCGCTCGACGGGACCGTCCGTTCCTGGGACGTTGCCGCCGAGCGCCAGCGCGACCGGGACGGGCTCAGACCTCTTCGTCGAGGTCCTCTTCCTCGTCGTCGGCGTCGATGTCGTCGTCCTCGAGGTCCGGACCGACCATCTCGTCGTCGGCGATGTCGGCGATCGGCTCCGCCTCGTCGATGTCCACCACTTTGGGGATGTCGGCTTTGCGCTTGCGCTTGGCGGGGGCCGCGGCGGCCTCGCCGTGGCTCGCGTCCTTCTGGTTGGCTCCGCACTTGGGACAGATCGGCTCGGCCTTGCCCAGGTCGTAGAACTTCGTCCCGCAGCTATAGCAGTCGTATTTGTTTCCCAGCTTGATCTCAGGCATTGGCTGACTCCACCCCACGTTCAGAAGGGCGTGAACCTAGCATCCAGGGGCGAGGCTGTCAACCAAGCTTGTTGGGGCGCTTGTTGGGGAACATCGAGGCGGATAGGATGGTTCTTGATGCCTATGAAGCAGCGTTGCGCGCTCCTACTCGTCCTCTTGGCCCTGGCTGCGATGCCAGCGCTGGCGGCTCCCAAGGTCCCCGACCCGTCCGCCCCCGGCTTGTCCGGCACCCAGCGTCTGCAGGCGCTCCTCGACCGCGTCCGCATGGAGCAGCAGAAGCTCAAGACCATGGAGGCCCGCTTCGTCCAGCACCAGGAGAGCGCCATGCTGGCCGCGCCCGAGGAGTCCACGGGCGTCTTTTCCTACGCCGCGCCCGACCGGGTGCGCTGGGAGTACCAGCGGCCCAGCCCGATCACGGTCGTCATCCAGGGCGACCAGATGACCACCTGGTACCGCGACCTGCGCCGCGCCGACCTCGTCAAGGTGGGCCGTTACTCGAACCAGGTGCTCAAGTACCTGGGCGCCAGCGGCAACATGCAGACCCTGGTCGACTACTTCACTGTGAAGCTCTCGATGCCCGCGAAGAAGGGCGACGCCTACCGCCTGGAACTGGTCCCGCGCTATGCCCGGATCTCCAAGCGGCTCAAGTCGATGACCATCTGGATCGACCCCGAGATCTTCTTCCCGACCCGCATGAAGTACGTCGAGGCCGACGGCGATACGACGGAATACGAGTTCCGTGACCTCAAGAAGAACGCCCCGATCCCCGCGGACCGTTTCGTGCTGAAGATCCCGAAGGACGTCCAGACCCGCACCATCGACCTTGGTGAAGGGAAAGAGGGCAAGGAACCGAAGAGCCGGCCCTAGATGCCGGCGGGCGTGATGAATCACGCCCCTACAAGCAAGCACAGAGCTCTGTGACTCGTTTGTAGGGGCGACATTCATGGCGCCCTTCCGAGACCCCGATGCCCCTGACCTTCCAACTCCTCGCCACCGACGGCCGCGCTCGCCGGGGACGGCTCGCCACGCCCCATGGGGGGATCGAGACCCCTGCGTTCATGCCCGTGGGCACGCTCGGCGCGGTCAAGGGGGTCACCCCGCAGGAACTGGCCGCGGCGGGCGCCTCGGTCATGCTCTCCAACCTCTACCACCTGGCGCTGCGCCCTGGGGTGGACACGGTCGAGCGCCTCGGCGGCATCCACGCCTTCACCGGCTGGCGCGGGCCGATCCTCACTGATAGCGGCGGTTTCCAGGTCTTCAGCCTCCAGAGCTTGCGCAAGGTGGACGACGGCGGCGTCTCCTTCCGCAGCCATCTGGACGGCTCTCCCCTGCGCTTCACGCCCGAGGGCGTCGTGAACCTTCAGGAGAGGATGGGCGTAGACATAGCCATGGTGCTCGACGAGTGCCCGCCCTGGCCCATCGACATCGGCGCCGCGGAAACCTCCTGGAAGAGGACGCTCGACTGGGCCCGCCGGGCGCGGGAGGCCTGGAGAGGGGATCACGGCGGCGGGCTGTTCGGCATCGTCCAGGGGAGCATCTTCCCGGATCTGCGCCAGCGCGCCGCCGAGGAGCTCGCCAAGGTGGATTTCGACGGCTACGCCATCGGCGGGGTCAGCGTGGGGGAACCGGCGGGCGACCGACGCTCCGTGGTCGAGTGGACCGCCCCCGTCCTCCCCGAGGAAAAACCGCGCTACCTGATGGGCGTCGGCTACCCGGAGGACATCCTCCATGCCGTGGCCCAGGGGGTCGACCTCTTCGACTGCGTGCTGCCGGCGCGCAACGCCCGGCACGGGGTCCTGTTCACCCGCGACGGCGTGCTGCGGATCAAGAACGCCCGCTTCAAGGACGACCCGCGGCCGCTCGATCCGGAGTGCGGGTGCCCAGCCTGTACGCGCACGTCGCGGGCCTTTCTGCACCACCTGACGCGCGCCGGAGAGCTCACCGCGGCGGTGCTGGGGACCCTCCACAACCTCCGCCATTACCTTGACTTCATGGGGGAGATCCGGCAAGCTATCGAACTCGGTACGTTCGACGATTTGGCGGCGAGGCTCGCCTCCCGGGCGACGGGTGAGCAGACCGCTCCCGAGTCGCTCGCGCCGGTTTCGTTCGATCCCCACGACCAAATGAGGTCTTGACGCAGGGCCCGGACCTGCGGAGTGTGCACATATGATCCCGATCCTGGCCTTTCAGGAAGGCGTTACCAGCCAGAGCCCCTGGTTGATGTTCGTGCCCTACCTGTTCATCGCGGTGATTTTCTATTTCCTGCTCATTGCGCCCATGCGCAAGCGGCAGAAAGCGCTCTCCCTGATGGTGGACAGCCTCAAAAAGGGAGACCGGATCGTCACCAGCGGCGGCATCTACGGCGAGATCGCCGGGGTCGACGGAGAGACCGTGATCCTGAAGGTCGCCGACAACGTCAGGATCAAGCTGGCAAAGTCGGCGATCGCCGGCCTCGAGAAGGAAGGGGAAACTTCAAAATGAAAGGCAGCAATCTGCTCTGGCGCGGGGTGCTGATCCTCGCGATCCTCGTCACCGCGGCGGTCCTCGCCTTCCCGCTGGACAAGAAGATCAATCTGGGCCTTGACCTGCAGGGCGGCATGCACCTGGTGCTCCAGGTCCACACCGAGGACGCCCTGCGCGCCGAGACCGACTCCGACATGGACCGCATCGCCCAGCTCGCGCAGGAGGAGGGTGCGGCCGGCGTGCAGGCCCGCCGCACCGCCGACGACACCTTCGAGATCGCCGCGCCGACGCCGGCCGCGCTGGACAAGGTCGTCGACCTCGCCGAGGAGAACCGCTACGCGGGCCGGGACGGCCGCTGGCAGGTCGCGGGCCGCGGCAACGGGCGGGTCGTCTTCAAGATGAACGCCGCCGAGGTCAACCTGGTGCGCAACTCCGCCGTCAACCAGGCCAAGCAGACCATCGACAACCGCATCAACGCCTACGGCGTGGCCGAGCCGAACATCGCCGTGACCGAGGGCTACCGCGTCCTGGTCCAGCTTCCCGGCGTGGACGACCCGGAGCGCGTGCGCAAATTGATCAAGAGCACGGCCTTCCTGGAGTTCCGCATCGTCGAGAAGGGCCCGGCCTCCGACCGCCAGACGCTCCTGGCGGGCTACGGCGGCCGCCTGCCGGAGAACCTCGAGGTCCTGGAAGGGGACGAGCGCGACCAGAGCGGCGCCGACATCGGCGACCAGTTCTACACGGTGCAGAAGCGGCGCACGGTCACCGGCCGCGACTTGAAGAACGCGCGGCCCAGCGTGGGCCAGTTCAACCGCCCGATCGTCCAGTTCATGCTGACCCCCACGGGCTCCGACGCCTTCGGCGAGATGACGGGCAACAACATCGGCAAGCCGATGGCGATCGTGCTCGACGGACGGATCGAGTCGGTCGCGACCATCCGCGCCCGCATCACCGACGAAGGCATCATCGAGGGCGACTTCACGCAGCAGGAGGTCCAGGACCTCGCCACGGTGCTCAAGTCCGGCGCCCTGCCCGCCGGCATCACCACCCTGGAAGAGCGCACGGTCGGCCCGTCGCTCGGCCGCGACTCGATCACGAAGGGCCTCCTCGCCGGCATGGTGGGGACGGGCCTGGTCGTGCTCTACATGCTGCTCATCTACAACCTGAGCGGCTTCAACGCCGTGACCGCCCTGGCGCTCAACGTCCTGCTGCTGTTCGGCGGCCTGGCGGCTTTCGACGCCACGCTCACGCTGCCCGGCATCGCCGGCATCATCCTGACCATCGGCATGGCGGTGGATGCCAACGTGCTCATCTTCGAGCGCATCCGCGAGGAGCTGCGCGCCGGCCGAACGGTCCGCTCGTCCATCGACCAGGGCTTCGAGAAGGCGCTGTCGTCGATCATCGACGGCAACGTGACGACGCTGATCGCGGCGGCGTTCCTGTTCCAGTTCGGCACCGGCCCCATCAAGGGCTTCGCCGTGACCCTGTTCATCGGCCTCGTGGCCTCGATGTTCACGGCCGTGTTCGTGAGCCGCTGGCTGTTCGATTTCATCCTTACCCGCTGGCGCGTCCAGCGGCTCTCGATCTGAGCTAGGAGCGAGCGATGGAAATCCTTCGCGATACACACTTCGATTTCATGAAGTACCGGAACTTCTGGATCATCGTTTCGGCGGTCCTGGTCCTGGGCGGCCTCTTCTTCGTCTTCGTCCATGGCAACCTGAACGTGGGCGTGGATTTCGCGGGCGGCACCCAGATCAACCTGCAGTTCAAGGAGAGGCCGCAGATCGACCGCCTGCGCGGCGTGCTTGAAGGGGCGGGCCTGGAGGAGTTCACGATCCAGAGCTTCGGCGAGGAGGAGGAGAACGAGGTCATGGTCCGCACCCGCCTGGCCAAGGGTGAGGAGCAGGGGAGCCTGCAGAAGGTCGTGGCCGCCCTCGACCGCGAGCTCAACCCGGGCCAGACCGGCAAGCCCGACGTCAACGCGATCGGAGCCGACGCGCTCGCCGCCCTCCTGACCCAGGCCGACCCGGACAAGCTCGGCCCTGCCGGCGCGGGACGCTACATGCAGACCGCGGAGAAGATCCTCGAGCAGCGCCGCAGCGCCGGGCTGTTCAGCTCCTGGGACCAGCTCGCCGGCCTCGGCGGGCTCTCTCCGGCGGGCCTTCAGGCCCTGCAGCAGCGCGCCACCCTGGGCAACTACGCCGTGCTCGGCACTGAGACCGTCGGCCCCCAGATCGGCGAGGAGCTGCGCAAGCAGGGCTTCTACGCGGTGCTGCTGTCGCTGATCGGCATGCTGATCTACATCTGGGTGCGCTTCGAGCTGCGCTTCGCCGTGGGCGCGATCATGGGCTGCATCCACGACGTGCTCGTCACGCTCTTCCTCTTCGCCCTCTTCGATTACGAGTTCAACCTGACCACGGTCGCCGCCTTCCTGACGTTGATCGGCTACTCGGTCAACGACACGGTGGTCATCTTCGACCGCATCCGCGAGAACATGCGGAAGACCCGCCGCAAGCCGCTGGCCGAGATCATGAACGACAGCATCAACCAGACGCTGTCGCGGACGATCCTGACCGGCGGCTCGACGCTGTTCACCGTGGCCGCCCTGCTGGTCCTGGGCAGCGACGTGATCAAGGGCTTCGCGTTCGTGCTGCTCGTGGGCATCATCGTCGGCACCTACTCCTCCATCTACGTGGCGAGCGCGTTCGCGCTCCTCTGGGAGCAGTGGTTCGGGACCGAGGCCAAGGCCCAGCGGGCCGCGCGCGCGAGCGAGGCCCCGGCCCATACCAAGGCCGGGTAGGAGAGAACTGCGCTAGAATCGGGCATGGCGCCGGCCCGGACTTACGCTGCTCCCGTGCTCCCCGCACGGGCGACGCGCGTGGAAGAAGTTTTCTCCACGCTCGCCGCCCACGGCCGCCCCTTTGATCCCCAGCTCCTCGGCAGGGTTTACGAATTCTCGCGGGAGATGCACAAGGACCAGCTCCGCCGCTCCGGCGAGCCGTACCTGATCCATCCCCTCAACGTCGCCTGGCTCCTGGCCGACCTCAACTTCGATCAGACCTGCGTGGCCGTCGGGCTCCTCCACGACGTATTGGAAGACACCCTCACCACCCGCGAGGTCCTGGAAAAAGAGTTCGGGCCGGAGATCGCCGAGCTCGTGGACGGCGTCACCAAGATCGGCCGCCACGAATACGTGCGCCGCGACGAAGCCCAGGCCGAGACCTTCCGCAAGATGATCCTGGCCTCGGCCAAGGACATCCGCGTGATCCTGGTCAAGCTCGCCGACCGCCTGCACAACATGCAGACGCTGGAGCCGCTGACGCCCGAGTCGCGCCGCCGCATCTCGCGCGAGACGCTGGAGATCTACGCGCCCATCGCGCACCGGCTGGGCATGGCCAAAGTCAAGGGCGACCTCGAAGACCTGGCCTTCTTCTATCTCTGGCCCCACCAGTTCGGCGAGCTGCACTCGAAGATCGCCGAGAAGATGCGCGCCATGGAGCGCGATACGAAGCGCATCCGCGAGCGCCTCGCCCGCAGCCTGGAAGAGGCCGGCATCGACGCCGAGATCAGCTTCCGGGTCAAGCGCTACTACTCGATTTTCCAGAAGCTGCAGCGCCAGGGGGTCGACATCGACCAGCTCTACGACTACCTGGCCTTCCGCATCGTCACGGTCAACCTGCGCGACACCTACGCCGGGCTCGGCGTGGTCCACCAGAACTGGCGCCCGATCCCGGGCCGGTTCAAGGACTACATCGCCATGCCCAAGCCCAACCTCTACCAGTCGCTGCACACGACGGTCGTGGGCGAGCGCGGCCAGCCGTTCGAGGTGCAGATCCGCACCCGCGAGATGGACCTGATCGCGGAAGAGGGGATCGCGGCGCACTGGCGCTACAAAGAGGGGAGGCTCGAGGGCCGGGGCGGGGACGACCAGAACATCCTCTGGGTGCGCCAGCTCCTGGAGTGGCAGAAGGAGGTGCAGGACCCCCGCACCTTCCTCACCACCCTCAAGGTCGACCTCTATCCGGACGAGGTCTACGTGTTCACGCCCAAGGGGGACGTGCTCTCGTTCCCACGCGGTGCGACTCCGCTCGATTTCGCCTACCGCGTTCACACCGACCTCGGCCATCACTGCGCGGGCTCGCGGGTCAACGGCCGCCTGGTGCCGCTGCGCACGCCGCTGGCGAACGGCGACATGGTGGAGATCATCACCAACGCGAACCGCAATCCGAGCCGCGACTGGCTGAACTTCGTCACCACCTCGCGCGCCAAGAGCAAGATCCGGCAGTGGCTCAACACGCAGCAGAAGCAGCGCGCCATGGAGATCGGCCGCCGCCTGCTGGACAAGGAGCTGCGCAAATTCGGCGTGACGATCAAGAAGTTCCTGGACGATCCGGCGCTCGCCGCCTACCTGCACGAGGAGGGGCTGTCCAAGGCCGACGACCTCTTCAGCCGCCTCGGTTTCGGCAAGGCGGAGACGCGGCACGTGCTGGCGCGGGTGCTCGGCGAGGAGAAGCTGGCCGAGCCGGAGGAGAAGCCGAGCCGCATCCGCCAGGTGGTGAGCCGCATCCTGCCGTTCGGTGCCGGCGGGAGCGCGGGCCCGATCACGGTCAAGGGGCAGGGCGACATGCTGGCCTACTTGGCCAAGTGCTGCAACCCGCTGCCGGGCGAGGACATCGTGGGCTATGTGACGCGCGGCCGCGGGGTCTCGGTGCATTCGACCCACTGCCCGAACGTGCAGAACCTGCTGTACAACCCGGAGCGCGAGATCGAGGTGCAGTGGGACCAGGGACGGGACGAGGTCTATCAGATTTCTCTGATGATCGAGACCGCCGACCAGCCCGGCATGCTGGCGCGGCTGACCGAGACCATTACCAAGGTGGGGAGCAACATTACGCAGATCGAGGCCGAGACCCACGAGACGGGCCGGGCCTCGATCAGCGTGGTCTGCCAGCTCAAGGACCGCAAGCAGCTCGACAAGCTGTTGCGCGAGGTGCGCGGGATCTCGGGAGTGCTGCGGGTGGCTCGGCGGATGACCGGAGGCGGGAAGATGGCGGAGGCGCACTAGCCCGGGGCGTCAGCCCCGGGCGGCCTTCAACCCTGCTGAGTCTGGGTCTCTTCCGGCTTCCACTTGCGCGCGGGCGCCTTCACGATTTTGCCGCTGCGCAGGCAGCGGGTGCAGACGCGCACGTGGCGGACGGCGCCGTCGATCAGAGCGCGGACGCGCTGAAGGTTCGGTTCCCAGGTGCGCGAGGTCACGTTGTGTGCGTGGCTGATGTTGCGGCCGAACACAGTGCCCTTGCTACAGATCTCGCATTGCTTGGCCATGGTGCTATCTCTCCAGTGTCTTCTATGTCTTCGTGTGGGCCCCGAAGGGCAGGGTAAGATACCAGAACCCGGCCCCACCCGCAATCCCGCCCTCTGAAACTTCCTCAAACAAAGGGCTTGCGTTCTCAAAAAAGCAGGTGTACAGTTCCCTCACTGGTTCATATAGCCATAGATACATGTTCAGCTTGACACCGGTGTCTTTTGCTGCTAGGTTGCAGTGAAGCTTTAAGTAACACCCGGTAAGTAGGCTTGTAAGCTGGACTTTTAAGGGAGCTTAACCGCCGTGCTCTTCTCGCGCTCGAAAAAGAGTGTCGTAGGGCTGGACATTGGTAGCTCCGGGATCAAGCTGGTCGAGCTCAAGGAACGCAAGCAGGGCGAGTTTACCCTGATGCGCCTGGGGGTCGAGCCGCTCTCTCCCGAAGCGATCGTGGATGGCTCGATCATGGACTCGTCGCTGGTCGTGGACGCGATCCACCGCCTGAACGATCAGACGAAGGTCAAGAGCACCAACTACGCCACGTCGCTGTCCGGCCACTCGGTGATCATCAAGAAGATCCAGCTCCCGGCCATGCCGCTGGAGGAGCTGGACGAGTCGATCAAGTGGGAGGCGGAGCAGTACATCCCCTTCGACATCAACGACGTCCGCCTGAGCTACGAGGTCCTCTCCGAGGGCGAGCCCGGCCGGGACAACATGGACGTGCTGCTGGTGGCGGTCAAGCGCGACAAGGTCAACGACTACGTCTCGGTGATCAGCCAGACCGGCAAGACCCCCACGATCGTGGACGTCGACGCCTTCGCGGTGCAGAACGCCTACGAGGCCAACTACGACCTCAACCCGCGCTCGGTCGTCGCCCTGATCAACATGGGGGCGAGCGTCACCAACATCAACATCCTGTCGCGCGGCACGACGGTGTTCTGGCGCGACATCACGATGGGCGGCAACCACTTCACCGAGTCGCTGCAGCGCGAGTTCAACCTGTCGTTCCAGCAGGCGGAAGCCCTGAAGCGCGGCGATTCGGTCGACCGCTACACGGCGGCGGACGCCCGCGCCGTGCTGGAGAAGGTGTCGGCGGAGATGGCGTCGGAGATCCGCAAGACCTTTGATTTCTTCTCGGCGACGTCGTCGGAAGGCCCTGTCGACGAGCTGGTGCTGTCCGGCGGCTGCGCGCTGACCCCGAACCTGCTGCAAGTGCTGCGCGAGCGCTTCGAGGTGCCCACCGAGCTGATGAATCCGCTCAAGCGGATCCATTACAAGGAGAGCGACTTCGACGCCACGTGGCTGCAGTCGATCGCGCCGATGATGGCGGTTGCGGTGGGGCTCGGCATCCGCAAGGTGGGGGAGTAGCCCATGATCAAGATCAATCTCCTGAGCGAAGGCAAGCGGGCGGTCCGCAAGGCCAAGCCTGCCGCCTCGCTCCTCGAAGGCAAGGACATCGGGCAGTACCTGATCGTCATCGGCCTGTTGGCCGGCGCGCTCGCCTCGGGCTGGTTCTGGTGGACCCTCAAGCAGAAGATCGCCGACCAGCAGGAGGAGATCTCCATCGCCCAGGCCGAGGTCGAAGCCCTGGGCGCGGTGATCAGGGAAGTCGAGGAGTACAAGGCCAAGAAGGCCGAGCTCGAGCGCAAGATCGGGATCATCAACGACCTCAAGGCCAACCAGAAGGGCCCGGTGCGGATCATGGACTACGTGTCCAAGGCCCTGCCCGAGCTGCTCTGGATGGACCGCATGACGATGAACGCCACGACGATCGTGCTCGAAGGCCGGGCATTCAATACCAACGCGGTGGCGGCGCTCATCGAGAACCTCGACCGGGTCCCGGAGTTCGAGGAGCCGACGTTGCGCGACGCGACCGAGCAGGGTGGCATCTACAGGTTCGTGATCGACTTCAACTACAAGTTCGAAGCGCCCAAGCCGGAGAAGGCCGCCGGGGATGACACCAAGCCGGGAGTGCCGGCGTCCCCCGCGACTTCCGGGTAGGAGGGAAACCCGGTGGCGTTGAAGACCGGACTGGAAGGCAAACCCTGGTATTACGGCCTGGGCATCGGGCTCGCCCTCGGGGCGGCGATCTTCGGCGTCGTCAATTGGCAGGTGCTCACCCCGATGAGGGATCAGCTCGCCGCCGGTGAGCAGCAGCTCGCCGAGCTGCAGAACAAGATCCAGGAAGGGCGGGCGGCCAAGCAGCAGGTACAGCGGTTCCGCGAGGAGGTCCGCCAGCTGGAGCTGGAGCTCGACAAGCTCCTGCGCATCCTGCCGGCGCGGCGCAACACGCCCGACCTCCTGCGCCGCATCCGTTCCCTGACCGAGCAGGGTGATTTCGCCATGCGGCGCTTCACCCCCGGCCAGCTTTCGGACCGGGAGTTCTTCAGCGAGTGGCCGATCGCGGTCAGCGTCGACGGGGGGTATCACAACCTCGCCCTCTTCTTCGACCGCATCAGCCGCTTCTCGCGCATCATCAACATCGAGGACCTCACCATCTCCGCCCTGCCCACGGCGAACGGGACCCACACCCTGTCGGCGAACTTCAAGGCGAAGACGTTCGTCTACAAGGAGGCTCCGCCGCCTTCCGCGACGCCGGCCGCAGCGGCGCCCGGCGCTGAACCCTCGGCGATGGACCGCGCCCGCGCGGCCCAGGCCCAGGGAGGGGGACCAGAATGAAAAACCGCATCCGCGCCAGGGTCTTCCTGGCCTGCCTCCTCCTGCCCGGGCTCGCCGCGCTGGCGCTCGCCCAGGCTCCGCAGCCGCCTCCGCCGCAGGGAGTGGACCCCAGCGCTCCGCCGCCGGCAACCGATGAGGGGTTCCTCGGAGCGCCGACGCCGGACACGGGCGACATCGACGAGATCCTCGAGGACGAGGAGGAGGTTCTCTCCGGCAGCGGCGGTTTTACCTACGACCCCGGCAACCGCCGGGATCCTTTCAAGTCCCTGCTCACCGGTCCGGAGAAGGCCGAGCGCGGACCCCGGCCGGAGGGCATCCCCGGGCTGCTGATCGATGAGATCCAGCTCCTCGGGATCTGGCGTACGCCCCGCGGTTACGTGGCCCAGATCAGGGCCTCGAACAAGAGCTTCCTCCTGAGAGAGGGAGACGAGCTCTTCGACGGAGACGTGCTGTCCATCCAGAAGAACGAAGTCGTCTTCAAGCAGCAGGTTCAGGATCCGACCGCCCTGAAACCGTTCCGCGAGGTGGTCAAGAACCTTTCCCCCGCCCGGTGAGGGCCGTTTGTTTTCAGGTCCGGAGGCGAGTGCCATGGGAGATGTAGTGAAAAGAAGACAGAACGACCGATGGCAGCGTCTGTGCGCATCGGCGACCATCCTGGCCCTGGCAGCGGGGTTCGGCTGCACCTCCTCGAAGCCTGCCCGCGTCGTCGAGGCTGCGCCGGCTTCCCGTCAGGCCAATGCCGCCAATGCCGCCAATACCGCCAATATGGCCGCGGTGGCCGAGATCCGCACGCTCGATCTGCGTGAAGGGGCGCCGGAGGTCTTCGTCGACCTCGAGTCGAGCGCGCCCCTCGTGTGGACCAGCTTCCGCAATGCCGATGGGAAGGTCGTCGTCGAGCTCCCCAACTCGGCCGCCAGGGACGGCCTCGCCGACCTCTCCCCGGAGGACGGGCTGGTCTCCGCGCTGCAGGTCCAGCGCAACCCGGAGGGGAGCCGCGCGATGACCCGCCTGGTCATTGCGACCCGGCAGGAGGTGGAGCACTCCATCACCGCCGACGGCAACCGCCTGCAGATCCGGCTGCTCCCCGTCGAGCAGCAGGCCGAATCGGGGTCCGAGCCCGCGAAGCTCGCCTTCGAGCCGCTCGGCCCCGACAGCCCGCGCGGCGAAGAGCCGATGGCTGAGCCAGAGCCAATGATCCCGGCGGCCAGCGAGCCCGAGCCCGAGCCGGTCCAGGTCGCGGCGTCCGCGCCCTCGGGCCCGGTCGACCTCGGCACGCCGGACCGTCCGGCCGTCGCTCCGGCCCCGTCCGGCGTCACCGCCACGCGGCTCGAAGGGATCGAGGTCCTTACCTCCGAGGGCGGCGCGGTCATCCGCATTGCCGGCGACGGCGAGTTCCCCTACTCGACCTTCGCCCTCGCCGCGCCCGACCGTTTCATCATCGACCTCGAAGGGGTCGTCAACCGCAGCCCGCGGCCGACGCTGTCGGTCGAAGGCGGCATCGTCGAGCGGGTGCGGGTGGCCCAGTTCAAGCCGCTCCCCCGGCCCGTCTCGCGCGTGGTCTTCGACCTGAGCCGCGGCGTGGTGCCGGTCATCGAGCGCACCTCGGATGCTTTGGTGGTGAGCTTCCCGAGCGTCTCGGGCAATGCCACCGTCAAGGTGTCGCCCGCCGCTCGGATCGCCGCCGCGAGGACGGAGGAGATACCGGAAGAAGAAGCGCCTGAGCCTGAGCCCGAGCCGGTCCGGCAGGCCCGCTCGCCGCGGCCCGCGGCCCAGGTCTCGGACCTGGCCCTGGCCCAGGGCGGCAGCTCTCAGGGGGGCTCCCTCCGCGAGCCGGACATCGAGGTCGAGGAGGCGAACGCCGCCCCTCCGCCGACGGCGCCGCCGCCGCCGGTAGCTCCGGCGGGACCGACGGGAGATCCCTCGATGGTCCAGGTGCGCCCGGCGACGCGCCGGCCGGCCGCATCCACCGAGGTCCCCGCCACCGGCGGCAGCACCGGCGCCGCGATCCAGAGCTTCGAGGCTCAGGCCATCGGCACCGAGCGGGTGTACACCGGCGAGCCGATCGACCTCAAGGTCACCAACGCGGACGTGACCGAAGTGATCCGCACGTTTGCCCAGATCAGCGGCCTCAACGTCCTGGTGCAGCCCGGTGTGACGGGTGCCGTGACCGCGGAGCTGGAGAACGTCCCCTGGGACCAGGCCCTGGAGCAGATCCTCAAGATCAACGGCCTGGGCTACGAGGTCGAGGGCAACGTGATGAGGATCGCCCCGGTGGCGATCCTGCGCCAGGAGGCCCAGGAAGAGCAGCAGCTCGCGCAGGCCAAGGCACTGTCGATCCCGCTGCAGACGATCTACCGCCGGCTCAGCTATGCCAGCGCCAGCCAGATCTCCATGCTCCTGCGCAGCGGCCAGTCCGGCCTGCTGTCGCAGCGCGGCAGCGTGATCGTGGACGACCGGACGAACAGCCTGATCATCAAGGAGCTGCCGGCGTTCATGGACACGATCGTGTCGGTGATCGACCGGCTCGACTCGCCCGAGCCGCAGGTCATGATCGAGGCCCGGATCATCGAGACGACGAAGCGGTTCACCCGCGAGTTCGGCATCGACTGGGGCTTCTCCGGGATCTCCAGCCCGGCCACCGGCAACACCACCGGCCTGGTCTTCCCGAACCAGGGCACGGTCACCGGCGGCGTCAACGTGCCCGGCGGCGGCGATGCCGGCACGCTCGCCTTCCGCCTTGGCAACGTGCTCAACACCTTCTCCCTCGACGTCGCGCTCCAGGCAGCCGAGAGCGAGGGCCTGATCAACATCCTGTCCGCGCCCAAGGTGGCCACGCTCAACAACCAGCAGGCCTCGATCCAGAGCGGCCTGCAGATCCCCATCCAGACGATCGCCAACAACACGGTGACCGTGCAATACGTGTCCGCCACCCTGCAGCTCCAGGTGACACCGCAGGTGACGGCCGAGGGCACGGTGCTCATGACGATCAACATCTCCAAGCGCGAGCCGCAGCTCGCCTTCCTGGTCCCGGGCGCCACCAACGCGCCGATCGCGACCAAGGAGGCGCAGACCCGCCTGCTCGTCCGCGATGGCGGCACCGCGGTCATCGGCGGCATCTACAAGGTGTCCACCGACCAGGGCGAGGACCGGGTCCCCGGCCTGGCGAACATCCCGATCATCGGCAACCTGTTCAAGAACAAGTCCCGGCGTGAAGAGAACGAGGAGCTCCTCATCTTCATCACGCCCCGGGTCATGAAGCTTTGACCGGCAGGAGCGAGAAAATGAAACGTACTGTCTCTTTCCTTTTTCTGGCCGTCCTGGTCCTCGCTCTCGGCAGCTGCCAGAGCCGGACCGACCGGAGCGAGGGCTCCGTGCTCCTGTCGGTGACCAGCTTCGACGAGCTGCCCCTGGTGGTCAGCGTCGTCGATGGCGGTCCCCTGCAGGTCGGTGAGGTCACGCTCCAGAACTTTGCCAAGGACCCGAACGGCACCACCAGCGAGCTGCAGTCGATCGAGCTGCGCAGCTACGAGGTGCGTTACTCCCGGCGCGACACCGGCACGCGCCTGCCGCCGCCGATGGTGAAGTCGATCTTCAGCCTGGTCCCGGTCAACGGCACGGCGACGATCACGGACCTGCCGTTCCTGTCCCTCGACCAGCTGCTCAACGTGCCTCTGTCCGACCTGGCCACCACCGGAGCGGACCGGGAGACCGGCAGCCGGGTCATCGTCCTCAACGTGACCATGCGTTTTTTCGGCCGTACGCTCGCGGGCGACAACATCGCCTCCGATCCGGCCTCGTTCACGGTCGAAGTCGTGCCGTAGTCTTTTCAGGAGCAAGGTATGAAACCGTCGAGGATCGTTTTCCAACTGCTCTTAATGCTCGTCCTGGTAGCGGCGTTCGGCTGCCAGTCCGACTCGCCCACAGAGCCGTCGAACGTGCCGCCGTCCGCGCCGATACCGCCGGTGCCGGTGACGACCTACACCATCACCGTGACCCCGAGCCCCGGGCAGCTCACGGCTGGGGCGGGCGCCAGCAGCACCATCACGGTCGACGTGCGCCGCACCGACACGGGTCAGCCTCCCCCTGACCTGACGGATGTGACGATCACGACGAACATCGGCAGCTTCGGCGCCTTGGGCAGCGGCACGAGGGAAGTGACGCTCGACCTGGTCAACGGCAGGGCACAGACCGTGCTCTTCGCCGACGACCAGGTGGGGACCGCCACGGTCCGGGCGGTCGTGGGCCCCAGCGCCGGCGCGGCCAACGTCGCGATCGGCCAGGCCGGGACCTTCTTCATCTCGTCGGTGACCCCCTCGGTCGGTACCCCCCAGGGCGGCGAGGAGGTCTCGATCCTGGGTGGAGGCTTTGACGAGCCCGTCCGGGTGACGTTCAACGGCGCCGCGGCGCAGGTGCGCTCGGTCTCGGCGACCCGGATCCGGGTCGTCGTGCCGCCGGCCGTCGCCTCGGGGACCAGCGTCGGCGTCGGCCAGTCGGTGCCGGTGACCGTCGCGGTGACGATCAACTACAACGAGGCGACCGGCGCTGCCACCGACTCGCTGCCGTCCGGCTTCACCTACTCGCTCGGCGGCACGGTGCAACAGCCGGCGATCCTGTCGGTGACGCCCAACGCCGGCACCAACGACGGCGGCACCCGCATCACGATCGTGGGCGAGGGCTTCCAGGCTCCGGTGCAGGTCCTCTTCGGCTCCGGCGCCGTGGGCAGCTTCGACGGCATCGAGGCCACGGTCCTGGAGACGTCGCCCAACCGGCTCGTCGTCCTCTCCCCGGCCGCCTCGGGCTTCGGCCAGAACAACGTCAACCAGCTCGTGAGCATCCTGGTGAGGAACCTGAACAACGGCTTCTCCACGGTGACGGCCGCCGCCTTCAGGTACGGCAACCAGGTCATCATCACCGCCATGGGGCCGGGCTCCGGCCCGTACACCGGCGGCACGCGCGTGACCATCTTCGGCCAGGGCTTCGACGATCCGGTCGCCGTTTCCCTGGGCGGCATCGGTCAGACCCCGGTCTCGGTGACCGGCACCGAGGTCGTCTTCATCACCAGCGGGGTTGCGCTCGCGAGCTGCCCGACCAATGGCATCGTCACGGCCACCGGCATCAGTGTGACCAACATCGATACCGGCAACACCGGCACCGGCGCCATCGGCTTCAACTACGTCGTGCCGCTGCCTCTGCTCTTCGGGGTGAGCCCGCAGAGCGGCAACATCGGCTCGAACGTCACCCTGTCGGGGCAGAGCTTCAGCCCCAACGTTCAGGTGCTGTTCGGCGACGCGACCGGCGGCTCCTCGGCCTCGATCGTCAGCAAGTCGTCCACGGCGATCACGGTCAGGGTGCCCACCCCGGCGACCGGCTTCACCTTCAGCACCGAGCCGTGCGACGGCAACGGCGACGGCATCGCCGGCGGTACGCGCGACATCCCCACCGCCATCTCGGTGACGGTGCGCAACCTGGACGGCACCGGCTGCGCGGTGACGCTCAGCAACGCCTTTACCGTCAACCCGCAGAACTCGACCTGCACGGGCGACACGTCGACGCCTCCGCCGCCTCCGCCGCCCCCGGTCGTGCAGTGCACCGACACGTTCGACAATGACGGCGACGGCTTCATCGACGCCGCCGATCCGCAGTGCACGAGCCCGACGGACAACAGCGAGTCGTCGTAGTCCGCCGGATCGTTTCCTGAAGTATCCTGGGGCGGCTGCCTGAAAGGGCAGCCGCCTTTGTTTTTCTCTAGGCGACAACGAGCCGCTCTAGGCAACAACGAAATCCTCTATGCGACTCCGACGGATTCTAGGCGACAAGGAAAGTCTAATTGCCGCATAGGAATAGATCTAGGCGACACCAAACAGTTGAGTGTCGCGTTCGAGGATCTTAGGCGACATCGAAAGATTCCTTGTCGCCTAAAGAGTTTCTTGGCGACATGAGAAAGCTCGGTGTCGCGAAGACCGATCTCTATGCGACAAGAAGTCTGTTATTCTGGATCGGATGAACGTAGACGAGATGATTGCCCGTCTGGAGACGAAGATCGCCTTTCACAAGGAGAAGGAGGAGGCGCACGCGCGGGAGGAGGCGGCGCACGGCCGGGAGCGGGCCGTGCACGAGGCCGGGCACCGGAAGGCGGCCGAGCAGCTCGAGGCGTTGAAGTCGGTCTCGGCGGCGGTGGAGGAGCTGGTGGCGGACGTCAGGTTGGCGCCGCGCCTGGCCTCGGCCGCGCTGCCGGAGAAGGTCACGCGCGGCAAGGGGCACTGGATCGCGCCTCTGCTGGAGCGGGTGATCGAGGCGAAGGAGCCCGGCGAGGTCTTCGGCGCCGCGTCGCTGATCGCCGAGATCGAGGGGTACTGGGGCACGCGGCTGCGCCACGAGATCGATCCGCGGAGCGCCGCCACCACCCTGCGCCGCTGGGCCGCCGAAGGGCTGCTCGACGTGGCCCGCAAGGGCACCTCCCACCGCGAGGGGCTGTACACGAAGCCGAAGTAGATTTGCCCTCTGCCTGGACGGGTGGCGGTCGCCGTTCGTATACTCCATTGCTATGAAACAAGCAGTCGCCCTACTCTCCCTTCTCTGTCTCCTCGCACCGGCCCTGGGCTGCGACAAGGCCTCGCCGGTCGCGCCGGCCGGTTCGATCCTGAGCCTCAGCGCCAACCCATCCAAGATCGGCCTGAACGGCAGCTCCACCATCACCATTGTGGGCCGCAAGCCGGATGGCAACCCGCTCAACCCGGGGACGGAGATCCGGCTGTCCAGCGACCTGGGCACGCTCTCCCCTTCGATCGTGGAGGTGGACAGCGGCGGACGGGCGACGGCAACTCTCCGCGGCGACGGACGTTCGGGGCCCGCCAAGGTGACGGCCGCCACGGCCGATGCCACAGTGGACACGACGATCCAGATCGGTGAAACGGACACGACGAGGCCGACTCTCCTGGTATCGGTGAACCCGAGCACGGTCCCGGTGGAAGACACCGCCACTGTGACGGTGATCGCGCGCAACTCGGACGGTTCCCCCGTGCCCGCCGGCCAGACCGTGGTCCTGACCACTACCCTCGGGCGCCTCAGGCCGGACCGGCCGACCACCCGCGCCGACGGCACGGCCACAGCCACCCTCGAGGCCGGGAGCCAGGCCGGGACCGGCACGATCACGGCCATCGTCGGAGCGAGCGCCGCAGCGACTGCCACCGTGACGATCCTCGAGGCCGCGACGGACATCAGCGTCCAGGCGAACCCGCGCTCGATCCCGCGGTCGGGCGGCGAGGTCACGCTCACGGCCTTTGTGACCAATTCCCAGGGCCAGCCGCTGCAGGGCGCGCCGGTCACGTTCGAGGCCAGCCACGGGGCTCTCGAGGTCACCGGCGTGGTCTTCACGGACACCTCGGGTGTGGCCACGAACACGCTCACCGTGGACGACAATGACGTGCCCGCCAGCGTCAACGAGATCGAGGTGGAGGTCGGAACCCCCTCCGGCGACGGCACGCAGATCACGGACGAGACCACGATCGACATCCAGTGATCTCACTTCAGGAAAGCCCCCTGCGGTCAAAGGTTTGGCCGCAGGGGGCCCGCTGCTATAATGCAGCCGCTTTGACCAACCAACCCGAAACCTACCGCTGCGCCCCGGGTGCGAACGCATGACGGACGGTTCGATGCCCGACCGGCTCGCCCAGCTCAAGGCGCGCTGGGAATCCGATCCGAGCTCCCGCATCTTCCTCCAGCTCGCGGAGGAGTACCGCCACCAGGGCCGTATGCAGGAGGCGCTCGCCGTGCTCGACCGGGGGCTCCAGGAGCACCCGGGCTACCTCTCGGCCCTCGTGGCCAAGGGGCGCTGCCATCTCGAGCTGGGTGAGGCCGACGCCTCGCGCTCGGTGCTCGAGCGGGTGGTCAAGCAGGACGCCACCCAGATGGTGGCCAACAAGCTGCTGGTGCGCGCCTACCTGGAGACGGGCGACCCCGCCCGTGCCCGTGAGCGCCTCGACCTCTACAGCCTGCTCAACGACGGCGACCCCGAGATCGCAGAGCTCCGCCGGCAGATCAAGGTGATGGACCGTCCCAAAGAGAAGGAACGGCATGTTCCCGTGGCCTCGGACGACATCTTCGACCTCGGCGACGTCCGCCGGCAGTCGGCCGATGACGTCTTCGCCCTGGAAGCTCCGGCGGCGGTATCCCCGCCCGAGCAGATCCCGCCCGAGGAGGCCCCGGAGGAGGGGGATGGAGACCTCTTCCCCGGCCTCGTCTCCCACGCCAACCGCGAGCGCTACCTGACGAGCCTGGCTTCCGAAGGCATCTTCGAGGTGGGCCTGACGCCGATGCTCCCCTCGGAGGTCCCGTTCCCGTCCGAGCCCCCGGGGCTGGCCGCCTTTGCGCCTCCGACCGCGATGCCCGAGGAGCCGCCGCTCCCGGCCGAGTCCGATTTCTCGGTGATGCGCTTCGAGGAGCCGGGGATCTCCGAGCGCGAACCCGCCGAGGATGCCTCCTGGTTGGAGGACCTCCCTCTCGTTCCGGAGGTTGTGCCGGTAGCCGAGGCGTACGAGCCGGCGCCCCTTCCACCTCCCGCCGCTCCGGCGGAGGAGCCGGTTGAGGACCTCTGGGCCGATGATGAGGAGGAGGAACTGGAGCCGGAGTCCGAGCCCACCGCCACCCTCGGCGAGATCTACCTCCGCCAGGGGCACGCCGACGAGGCGGAGCGGATCTTCCGCGAAGTCCTGGAGAGGGAGCCGGGCAATGGAGCGGCCCTCGCCGGCCTCGAACGGATCGAGGAGACGCGCCAGGCCGTTCCCCAATCCGTACCTCGAGCCGCCGTGCTGGACGCGGGCAGCCTGCTCGCTGGCTTCCGGCCCGGTGGAATGACCGCGCGCAAGGTCTTCCTGCTGAACCGTTACCTCGAACGCATCCGGGGGAACCGCCTCCGGGGGGAACATAATGTTTCATGAGCTACTGAGCCAGATCAGCGGCCGGATCGACGGCGCGCTCGCCCTCTCGCTCGTGGCCCGTGACGGCATGCCGGTCGAGTCGGTGACCTCCGACAGGGCGATCGACCTGGAGGCGCTCGGCGCCGAGATGGTCTCCCAGGCGCGCGCCATTTCGGCCAACCACCGCGAGCTGGAGGTCGGGGACGTCCAGCAGCTCTCCGTGACTACCGAGAGGGTGACCCTGATGGTAAGCACCGTCACCCCGGATTATTATCTGCTCCTCGTCCTGGGCCCGGATGGGAACTACGGCCGCGCCCGGTTCGAGCTCCGGCGAGCGCGCCTGCTCCTGGAGGACGAGCTTTCCTGAGGGGGGCTGGGTCTTGTTGACGTTTGAACAAATCAAGGAGCTCATCGAGCTGGTCGCGCAGCGCCGGCTTCAAGGGTTGGAAATCGAGCGCTCGGGCTTCCGCCTGAAGGTGGAGGGGCAGCCCCAGGCGCAGCCGGCCGTCCAGGCCGCCGCTCCGGCCGAAGGTGCGTCCGCTCCGCCGCCGCCGTCGAGCAATACCGCGGCCATGCCGGCCGACTCCACCGCCATCGCCGCGGCCCCGCCGGCTGCTGCCCCCGCCGCGGACGCAGGCGCGCACATCGTCACCTCGCCCATCGTCGGCACCTTCTACCGCGCCGCTTCTCCGGATTCCGATCCGTTCGTCGAGGTCGGCTCCCGGGTCAAGAAGGGGCAGGTCCTCTGCATCATCGAAGCGATGAAGCTGATGAACGAGATCGAGTCGGACGCGGACGGCGTGGTCGCGCAGGTCTACCCGCAGAACGCCCAGGCCGTCGAGTATGGCGAGCCTCTCTTCGCCATCCGGGCCGACTAGAGCCTCGATGTTCAAGAAGATCCTGATCGCCAACCGGGGCGAGATCGCGCTCCGCATCATCCAGGCCTGCCGCGAGCTCGGCATCCAGACGGTGGCCGTGCACAGCACGGCCGACCGCGACAGCCTGCACGTCACCTACGCCGACGAGGACATCTGCATCGGCCCGCCGCCGTCCAAGCTGAGCTACCTGAACATCTCGGCCATCCTCTCCGCGGCCGAGATCACGGGCGCCGACGCGATCCATCCCGGCTACGGCTTCCTGGCCGAGAACGCCCACTTCGCCGAGGTGCTCGCGGAGTGCGGGATCGGCTGGATCGGGCCGCGACCAGAGGTCATCCGCCTGATGGGCGACAAGGCCAAGGCGCGGCAGACCGCGGCGGCGGCCGGCGTGCCCGTGCTACCGGGCAGCGAGGAGCCGCTCCAGGATGCCGACGACGCGCGCCGCTTCGCCGCCGAGGTCGGCTACCCGGTGATCCTCAAGGCTTCGGCAGGGGGCGGCGGACGCGGCATGCGGATCGTCTACTCCGAGGGGGAGATCGCCAGCCAGTTCTCCACCGCCCACAATGAGGCGGAGAAGGCGTTCGGCGACGGCTCGATCTACCTGGAGAAGTACCTGGTCGAGCCGCGGCACATCGAGTTCCAGGTCTTCGGCGACCACCACGGCAAGGTCATCCACCTGGGCGAGCGCGAGTGCTCGATCCAGCGCCGGCACCAGAAGCTGATCGAGGAGGCGCCGTCGCCCGCCCTCACCCCCGAGCTGCGGGAGAAGATGGGCGCCGCCGCGGTGGCGCTCTGCGCGGCCGTCCGCTACGAGAACGCCGGCACCATCGAGTTCCTGCTCGACAGCGACGGCCGCTTCTACTTCATGGAGATGAACACCCGCATCCAGGTCGAGCACCCGGTGACCGAGATGGTGACCGGGATCGACCTGGTGAAGCTGCAGATCCAGGTGGCGGCGGGGGAGCACCTGGGGATCCCCAGCGGGCTCAAGCCGCGCGGTCACGCCATCGAGTGCCGGGTCAACGCCGAGAACCCCGATACCTTCGCGCCGAGCCCGGGCAAGCTCAAGACCTTTCATCTCCCCGGCGGCCCCGGCACGCGGGTCGACACCCACGGCTACGAGGACTACGTCATCCCGCCGTATTACGACTCGCTGGTGGCCAAGCTGATCGTCCACGACCGCACGCGGGAGGAGGCCATCGCCCGCATGTCGCGCGCGCTCGACTTCTTCGTGGTCGAAGGCATCCAGACCTCGATCCCGCTCCACCGGCGCATCCTGCGCGATCCGGAGTTCGCGGCGGGCCGGTTTTCCACCCGTTTCATGGAGCGCTTCCTTCAGCGGAGCAAATGAGAGCCCCGGCCGGGCCTTCGGGTAGGATCTACGCGATCGCCGATGTCGAGGCCCTGCACCCGGCTCCGCTCCCCGCGGCAGTCCGCGACATGGCGGAGGCCGGCATCCGGTGGATCCAGGTGCGGGCGAAGCAGCTCTCCGGCAGCGAGCTTTTCCGGCAGATGGAGCTCTGCTGCCGGGCCCTCGAAGGGAGCGGCGTCCGGCTGTGGGTGGATGACCGGGCCGACGTCGCGGCCCTCTTTCCCCCGGCCGAGGTAGCCGGCCTGCACGTCGGGCAGAGAGACCTGCCCCCCGCAGCCGCCCGGCGGGTGGTAGGCGATGAAATGTGGATCGGTCTTTCCACACATGATGAGCAGCAGCTCCTCGCCGCGGACGCCGATCCCGAGGTGGACGTGATCGCGGTCGGGCCGGTCTTCCCCACGACGGGCAAGGCGAGCCCGGGCCCGCCGGACCCGGTACTGGGGTTGGATTTCCTGCGCCGGGCGCGAAAGTTGACCGCCAAGCCGCTGGTGGCGATCGGCGGGATCAATGCGGGCAACCTGGCCCAGGTTCTCGCCTCCGGGGCTGATACCGCTGCCGTGATCGGAGCGGTCTGCCGCGGAGATGTAAGGGCCAACGCCCTGAGGTTGATCGCGCAGTGCGGGTCTACCTGACCGGCTTCATGGGGTCAGGCAAGACCGCAGCAGGACGGAAGCTTGCCGAGCGCCTCGGGGTGCCGTTCATCGACCTCGACTCGGAGATCGAGCTGCGGGAGGGGATGACGGTGCGGGAGATCTTCGAGCGCTTCGGCGAGCCGGCGTTCCGCGGCCTGGAGCAGGAGGCGCTCCGGGCGACCGGAGAGCTGCCGGACGTGGTGGTGGCGACCGGGGGAGGCACGGTGACGTTCGAGGCGAACACCCGCTGGATCCGGGCCAACGGCGTCTCGGTCTGGCTGAACCCGCCGTTCGGCACGATCGTCTCCCGGATCGGATCGCTGGGCAAGCAGGACCGGCCGCTCTTCCGGGACGAGGTCCAGGCCCTGGCCCTCTACCGCGAGCGGCTGCCGGCCTACCGGCGGGCGGACCTGACGATCGAGGTGGGGCCGGAGGAGCAGCCGGAGGAGATCGCGGCGAGGATCGACTTTCTTCTGAAGCGGTATTGAATTGATTGGGGGAGGATGTTGCGTTACCTGATCCTGTCCGACATGCACGCCAACTGGGACGCCTTCGAGGTCGTCCTGCGGCGGGCCCGGCGCAAGCGGTTCGACGCGGTGCTGGTGCTGGGGGACCTGGTCGGCTACGGCGGCGCGCCGAACCAGGTGGTGGAGGCCGTGCGCGAGCTGGGCCCCCGTCTGCATACGGTCCGGGGCAACCACGACAAGGTCGTGACGGGGATCGACAGCGGCTCCAACTTCAACCAGACCGCGCTGACCGCGGCGCAGTGGACGACCACCCGCCTCACCCCCGCCAACCTGCGCTACGTCCGCGACCTGCCCCGGGGGCCGATCCGGATCGAGGAGAGCGTGGCGATCTGCCATGGCTCGCCGCTCGACGAGGACACCTATGTGTTTTCCGACGTGGACGCCTGGGAGATCTTTTCCTCGTTCTCCATGCCGGTGACCTTCTTCGGCCACACGCACATCCCGTCGGTCTTCTCGCTGGAGGGGAGGGCGCTCGGGGTGAGGGCGCTGCGCGGCAGTGGGGGCACGCTGCATCTGCACCCGGAGGGCCGTTACCTGGTCAACCCGGGCTCCATCGGTCAGCCAAGGGACCGCGACCCCCGGGCCTCGTACATGACCTACGACAGCGAGCGCCGGATCGTCCGCTGGTACCGGATCGACTACCCGATCGCCGAAGCCCAGCGGCGAATCCGCAAGGCGGGGCTGCCGGGGTCGTTGGCCGACCGGTTGGCGCTCGGCGCCTGAACCCTCACCCCCTAGCCCCCTCTCCCACACGCACTCACACCCGCCCGGGAGAGGGGGAACCGGATCGGAATCGGACCTTCTGCTTTGCTTTTGGGCGGGGGCGCCCCTCTCCCGGGCGGGTGTGAGTGCGTGTGGGAGAGGGGACGGGGGTGAGGGTTACTCCGCCATCGAAGCCAGCACCGCCTCCCGCTTCCTCACCTGCCGGAGGCGGTTGAACGTGGCCACGGCGCCGCCGAGCAGCACGATGTAGAGGCCGTACCAGACGAGCTGGATCAGCGGCTTGCGGGTAACGTCGATCGACAGCTTCGCCGGGTTCGAGACCCCGCTAACCTGGAACTGCACCGTTCCGTCGGAGGGGTTGAGGCCGGAGACGAAGATCGAGCCGCCGCCGGGCAGCGCCACGGGCGGGGTCTCCACCGCGCCGTTCGCCTGGTTCAAACGGTAGACCGTCCTCACCGTGACCGGCTTGCCGTTCTGAGTCACCTCGACCATGGCGCCGACCGTGGCCGTCCCGCCCGCGGCCATCTGTGCCTGTTCGTCCGGCTGGACGTCGAAGCCCAGGAAGCGCACGTCCATGCCGCCGATCCGGCCGCTCTCCCCCCGGGCGAGTTGCACTTGCAGCTGGCCGGGGTCGAAGTCGATGGGCGACACGTACAGGTCCTGGAACGGCGTGCTCCGGATGTCCGGGTTCGCCATCACCTGCCGGGTGCGGTCGTTCACGAACAGCTTCGGATAGACGAAGAAGGGATCACGGCCGGGCTGCGCCACCTCGATCTCCATCTTCTCCTTCTCACGCCCTTGCCGGGGGATATAGCGGGTGAAGGTGAGAGTCGTGTCGCCCAGCTTCTTGGGCGTGCCCATCTGCAATGTGATCTTGGTGCTCTCGTCGTAGGCCGACGAAGCCAGGAAGCCCAGCAGGATCACCCCGACTCCCACGTGCGCGAGGTAGCCGCCGGCCGCCGCGACCCCCACGGTACGCGCGCGGGTCACGGTCTTGTGGAGGTTCGTGGCCAGGGCCAGCGAGGACAGGAACACGAAGAGCAGGTGGAAGGGATCCTGGACCTGCCAGGCGGCCGCTGCCACCGACACCGCCAGGGCGAAGAGCCCCGGCACGATCAGCTTGCGCAGCATCGCCTTGGGCTCGTCGCCGCGCCAGGTCAGGTACGGGACCAGGGCCAGCAGCAGGGCGATCAGCAGGGCGATCGGCAGGTTCACCTTGTTGTACCAGGTCGGGCCGACCTGGGCCGGGTTCTCCATGAACCAGCGGGTGATGAGCGGCGCGGACGTGCCGAAGGTGATCACCACCGCGCAGACCAGCACCGTGATCGTCGACAGCACCATGAACGTGCCGCGGGAGAGGAACGGGTCCTCGTTCGGCTTCGTCGGGACATGGCGCAGGCGGGTGGCCAGCAGCCAGACCGAGAGGGCGAAGAAGCTGCCCATCAGCGCGATCAGCCAGCCCGAAATGCCGAGGTCCACGAAGCTGTGCACCGAGAAGTCGGCGAGCACGCCCGAGCGGGTCAGGAAGGTGCCGTAGAGCACCGACAGGTAGACCAGCGCAGCCAGCACGTAGTTGGCCCGGCGGTAGCGCCCCTTGGTGCGCTCCATGTGCAGGCCGTGGATCAGCACCGTGCCGAAGAGCCAGGGGATCAGCGAGGCGTTCTCGACCGGGTCCCAGCCCCAGTAGCCGCCCCAGCCAAGGGTCTTGTAAGCCCAGTAGCCGCCCATCAGGATGGCGCAGCCCAGCACCAGGAAGCCGCCCAGCGCCCAGGGGTAGGCGCGCGCCGCCCAGTCGTCGTAGTCCTTGCGCCAGAGCGACGCCATGGCAAAGGCGAACGGGATCGCGGCCGCCGCGTAGCCCACGAACATGATCGGCGGATGGATGACCATCCAGTCGTCCTGGAGGAGCGGGTTGAGGCCTTGGCCGTCCAGCGGCGTCCCCTTCAGCATGACGAAGGGGTTCTCCCGTACCAGAATGAAGAGCAGCCCCATCAGCGTCAGGGTGTAGACACCCATGATCGCCGGCTCGTTGCGGCCGGCGGTCTTGCGCACCAGAACGCCGATCAGCGTGCCCCAGAGCAGCCAGATCAGGAAGCTTCCTTTCTGGCCCGCCCAGAACGCGGCGAACTGGTAGTGCATCGGCAGGTCCATCCCCGAGTACTGGTGGACGTACTCGACGCGGAAGTCCCGCATCATCAGCAGCAACCCCAGGATCAGCGAGGCGAGGGTGATCGCCACGGCGAAGAAGTCGTACGACCGCCGGGCAAAGCGCAGGGAACTGTTGTCCCCACCCAGGACTCCGACGTAGCCGAAGATGGTCGACAGGGCGAAGAGCAGCGCGGCCCAGAGGGCGACGGCTCCGGGCAGGTAGAGCGTGGACAGGTAATCCAACATGACTTAGCTGTACTCCTTGACCTCAGCGCCCTGGTACTTGCTGGGGCACTTCACCAGCAGCTTGTTCGCCTCGAACTCCCTGGCGCCCTCGTCGAACTGGCCGATGGCCACGATGCTGATGGCGTCCTCGAAGTTGGCCGGCTTCAGGCCCTTGTAGCGCACCCGCATGGTTTCCTTGGTCGCGGGGTCCTTGAGCGTGAAGTAGAGGAAGTCCGCCGTGTCGACGTACTTGGAGCTTCCCTTCTCCAGCGCGCCGGCAACCTGGACGATCCGTTCGGTCTCGCGCGCCTGCTTGTAGTTGACGTACGGCGTCAGGGTCTCCTTGAACGCGGAGAGAGAGAACCCGGCGAAGGCCAGGAGCAGCACGGCTCCGAGCAGGTAATAGCGATGGGTTTTCTTCATGATTCCTTCTCCATCTCTTTAACCCGGCGGCTCAAACGGAGCAGCCAGAGGAAGATCCCCGTCCAGATGATCAGGTTGACGACGACAATTCCAGCATCGCCCGCAAGTAGGCTCCCACTAGGCTCCATAACCGTGCTCCCTTGCCGCGGATTTCCTCTCCGCGAGCGCCTGAATCCGGGTCTGCAGGTTGTGCAGCCAGAAGAACAGGGCCGTGAACCCGACTCCGCTCGCCAGCAGCACCTGCAGGATCTCCGACTGCATCTTCGGCTTGCCCTCGGCGTTGACCACCGGCTCCGGATGCAGCGAGAAGGTGATCCTGGGCATGATCCAGTACAGGAACGGCGTCACCACGAGCCCGAGGATGGCATAGGCGGCCGACAGGCGAGCCCGCTTCTCCTCATCCTCGATCGCGCCGCGCAGCGCCAGGTAGGCGCCGTAAAAGAGCAGCGAGATCACGATCGAGATCTGCCGCGGGTCCCAGTTCCAGTAGGCGCCCCACTCGATCCGCGCCCAGATGGCGCCGGTGACCGTGGCGAGCACGCCGAAAACGAGCCCGAGCTGGATCGCCACCTCCGCCGCCCGGTCGTGACGGAGGTCGCGCGTCATCAGATAGCGGATGCTCCAGACCGACGCGGCGATGAAGCCGGCGAACGAGGCCCAGGCCATGGGCACGTGGAAGAACAGGATGCGGCTCGACCCCCCCTGGAACCCCTCGGCGGGCGGGGCATAGTAGAAGGCCCCGAGGATCACCAGGGAGACCCAGAGCCAGAGCAGCCAGGCGGAGATTGTCTTCATGGATTCCACACCACCGGGAAAAGCATGAGTCCGACGACGGTGACCGAAGCATCATACAGAAGTAGCTGGGGCAGGGCCACGCCGGCGCCCCCGCCCGCCACGGCATTGAAGGTCAGCTCGACCGCGAGCAGCAGCAGGGGCAGCAGGACCGGAAAGGCCAGCACCGAGAACAGCGTCCCCTTGGTCCGCGCCTGGGCGATGATCGCCGCCACCAGCGTGCTCCCCACGGCCAACCCGTACCCGCCCGCGGCCAGCGTGCCCGCGAGCAGGGCGGGGCTCGCGATCTCCAGATTCATCAGGACGACGAAGACCGGCGTGACCAGCAGCTCCAACGCCCCGACAAGGGTTAGACAGTAGAGGAGCTTGCCGCAGAACAGGGCCGACGGCGTGGCCGACAGCCGGAGGGCCGTGGCCGTCTGGCTCTCCTCCTCCTGGATGAAGGCGCGGGGCAGGCCGGCGGACACCGAGAAGAGCAGGATGACCCAGAGCAGCACCGGCAGCACTTTGGACCCGCGGGCGCGGTCGACCCCGATCGGGCCGAGGCTGATGCTCATCACGACCATCGTGGTCAAGGCGAACAGGCCGAGCGTGTTCAAGGCATAGCGGGTGCGGAACTCGCACCGCCAATCCTTGGCGAACACGGCCACCATCTCGGTGGCCCAGCCCCCCGCCCCCGCCGATACTGAGGGCTTAGCCGAGACGGAGGTGTCCTGCAACACGGTCGATCTCCAGGGAAGAGGGATTTGCCACGACGGCGAGGCCGCCCAGCTCCAGGTGCTCGAGCAGGAGGCCGCGCGTGCCCTGCTCGCCCGGAGCGTCCAGGTTCTGGAACGGCTCGTCGAGCAGGAGCAGGCGCGGCCGGTGGAGCAGGGCCCAGGCCCAGCGCAGCCGCTGCCGCATACCGGAGGACAGCGCGCCGCCCATGCGGTCGGTGGGCAGGCCGAGGCGTTCGAGCACCTCGAAGCCCCAGGCGGGGCTCGTGCGCCGGATGCGGGCGAAGAACTCCAGGTTCTCCGCGACGGTCAGCTCCGAATAGAGCGCCAGGTCGGGGGCCACGTAGCCGATCCGCCGCCGCCGCTCGTCCATTTCGAGCACCCTGTCTTCCTCCCTATATTCAATGGTGCCTTTTTCGGGAGAAAGGAGCCCTGCCAGGCAGCGGAGCAGCGTGCTCTTGCCCGAGCCGTTCGGCCCGGTGACCAGCAGAGCCTGCCCCGGCGCGACTTCTCCGGACACCCCCTCCAGCACGGAAAGGCGCCCGAAACGGCGGCGGAGGTTCTCGAAGCGGAGCACGGCCGAGACTATAGCGGAGAGCCAAGGACCTGAAGGACCAAAAGGACTTAAAGGACCTAAAGGACACACCAGGGACACCAAGGACTTGCTACCATCCAGGGCAATGCGCCGCTTATCCTCCCCCGTCCTTTTGGTCCTTTACGTCCTTTTGGTCCTTTCCGGCTGTTCGACCACCGCCCCCCCCGCGGCCGGGCCGTCTCCCGGGACCGACCTCCAGGTGCGCGCCCTGCTCCTCTACCTGGTCGACCGGCAGCAGTACGAGCCGGTGGTCGTCCAGCAGGCGCTGGCCGGGGGGCCTGAGCTGCGGGAAGCCCTCGCGGACGCCCTCGGGCGGATCCCCGACAAGCAGGGGCGCTCCCCCCTCGTGGGGCTGCTCCTGGACGACGTGCCTGCCGTCCGCCGGGCGGCCGCGTTCGGGCTCGGCGAGCTGGAAGACCCCGAGGCCGTGCCCGCCCTGCTCTCCGCCGTGGTGGACGACGATCGCGAGACGGGCATCCTCGCCGTGGAAGCCCTGGGCAAGCTCAAGGCGCCGGTGCTCGATGTGGCGCAGGCCCTCCTGCCCCTTGCCGAGCAGGAGCGCTGGGCTCGCCTCTTCCCCTCGCTCTTCCGCTTCAAGGAGGCCGCGACCGTCCGGATCGCGGAGCGCGGGCTCGCCCTGCCCGATCCCGAGCTCCATGCCCGGGCAGCCTACGCCCTGGCCCGCGATCCGCTGCCCGAGGGCCTTCCCCCGCTGCGCGGCTTACTCGCCGATCCCAACCCGCAGGTGCGCGCCTGGGCCGCCCGCGCGATTGGCATCGTAGGAGAGCCCGCCGACCTCGCGGCGCTCCGGCCGCTCCTCGACGATCCCGCGCCTGCGCCTCTCGTCCACGCGCTCCGCTCCTCGGCGAGGCTCATCACCGAAGGCAAGGCGCCGGCCCCAGCCGAGTGGCGTGCCCGCCTCCGGGCCCTGATGGACGATCCCCGCTCCGGAGTGCGCCTGACCGTCCTCGAAGCCGCCGCGGCCTGGCCCATGAAGACGGTGGATCCCCTCTCCGAAGCCCTGGCTTTGCGGGCAACCGAGGGGACCGGGCGCGAGCGCGGCCTGGCCCTCCTCGCCCTGGCCGCAGGCAAGCATCCCCGGGCCCTGGAGCTCGCCACTGCCGCCCTGACCGTCCAGGATGTCGACGTGCGCGCCCATGCCGCCCAGGCCGCCGGACGGGTCGGCTTTCCGGACGCCGCGGATCTCGTCGCCCGGCTGACCTCCGATCCCGCCCACCAGGTCCGGGCTGCCGCGGCCGAAGCGGCCCTTGCCGGCGACGGATCGCCGGAAATCGCGACAAGGCTCCTCGCGGATACCGACGCGGGAGTCCGGGCCAACGTCTTCGGCTGGCTCGCCGAGCACCCGGTCCTGCCGCTCGACCGGCTGCAGGCGGGCCTCGCCGCGTCCGTCCGCGGCGGAGTGGAAGAGGAAACCCTGGCCGCGCTCGGCGCCCTGACCGCGCGGGCCAAGGGCGAGGCGCTGGAGCGGGGCGCGATCGTGGCCCTCCTCGAAAAAGTAGCGGCGGGCGAGATGGGCGGCGGGTACGCCCTGAGAAGGGAAGCGGGCGCCGCTCTCGGAGAGCTGGAGCGCCCCATCCCTCGGCTCGGGCCGCTCAACACGGGAAAGGCTCCGGAGGTCTACCAGGAGATCATCGAGCGCACCTGGCAGCCGCGGACCGTGGAGATCCGCACCTCCAAGGGGCCGATCGGGGTCCGCCTGGCTTGCCGGCAGGCGCCGCTCACCTGCCTCAACTTCCTCAACCTTGCGGACCAGCGCTTCTTCGACGGCCTGATCTTCCACCGGGTGGTCGCCGACTTCGTGATCCAGGGGGGAGACCCCCGCGGCGACGGCTTCGGCGGCCCGGGCTATGACATCCGGGACGAGATCAACCGCCTGCGCTACCGCCGCGGCGTGGTCGGCATGGCCCTGGCGGGCCCGGACACGGGAGGCAGCCAGTTCTTCATCACCCTCTCCGAGCAGCCCCATCTCGACGGCGGCTACACCGCCTTCGGAGAGGTCGTCTCCGGCGATGAAGTCCTCGACCGCATCGTACCCGGGGACCGGATCGAGAGCGTGAGGTAGACTCTCCTACCATGAAACCTCTGGCCCTGTTCGCCGTACTTGCTTCCATCCTAGGTACCTCCTGTGCCACGTCCACGACAGCTCCGACCGCGCAGGCAAAGCCTGCAGAGACACCCGTAATCGTGGGTGAGACCACCCGGGCGGCTATCGAGGCTGCCCCCGAATGGATGGCGGCGGAGGCAGAGTCCCAGCCGGACCCCGCAGCCTCCACGGCTCTGGCCACCGTCCCGCCCGGGGCGGAAGTGACCATCTTCCTGGGGACCTGGTGCGGCGACAGCCGGCGCGAAGTGCCCCGGTTCTGGAAGGCGCTCGACATCGCCGGGAGCCGGGGAGCGGATGCCCGGTTCGCGATCCACTACATCGGCGTCGACCGGCAGAAGAAAGAGCCCTCTGCCCCGGTGACCAACAACAACATCCTCTACGTGCCGACCTTCATCGTCTCCAGGGAAGGCCGGGAAGTCGGGCGGATCGTCGAAGAGTCGCCGCACGGCATCGAAAAAGACCTCCTGGCGTTGCTGACCGGCCAGGCACAGGGCCTGATCACCACCCGGACCGACTTGCTGTCCTCCCCCTAGGCCCGCCGGATGCTCACGAGCTTCGCGTGGGTCCTGCAGTTCTTCGCGCTCGTCCTGGTGGGCAGCGGACTGCTCATCGGGCTGGTCTATAACCAGGTCCGGCTCGAGCTCGCCATCTGTGCCCTGGGCGGGGTGCTGTTCCTGCTCGGGCGATGGCTCCAGGGCCGGCACGGCCACTGATGAGGCCCGCCGTTTCTTCCTGAAACCTTGGCGGGAACATTGCGTATCCACCCATGACGCGGGGAACGGAGCAGCCTACCGACGAGGATCTGGTTGCAGCGGTTCTCGAAGGAGACCGGGACCGCTTCGGCGACCTGGTCGACCGATACCAGGGCCGCCTCGTCAATTACCTGTTCCGCCTGCTGCGCAACGTGGACGACGCACACGACCTGGCGCAAGAGGTACTCGTCAAGGTCTACCAGGTGCTCGATCGCTACGATCCGCAGTACCGGTTCTCGACCTGGCTGTTCCGGGTCGCCCAGAACGCCGCGATCGACCAGATCCGCCGCCGGCGATTGAAGATCGTTTCGCTGCGGCAGGATGACGATGAAGGTGAAGGTCGTGATTGGGACCTGCCATCCCCGGAGCGCGGACCGTACGGCGATCTGCGGAACCGGGAGAGGGGAGACGCCATTCAGGAGGCCATCGACTCGCTCCCATGGGAATACCGGGAGCTGATCCTCCTGAGGCATTTCGGCGAGCTCCCCTATGAAGAGATCGCCCAGCTCAAAGGCATGCCTCTGGGCACGGTGAAAAACAAGCTCTTCCGGGGACGGCAGATGTTGAAGGATAAATTGCAGGAGTTCCTGAGCGATTGAGCGGGGGCAACATGAAGCCGGATCACGCTACTTACAGAGAATGGCTGAACCTGGAGGCCGACGGCCGCCTGCCGCGCAACGAGCAGGCCCGGCTCGAAGACCACCTCGCCACCTGCTCCGACTGCCGCTCCGAGCTCGACGAGCTGCGCCAGTTGGACAGCCTCCTGCTCCAGGCCAGCGTGCCGGTGCGGGAGGGCTTCCGCGATGACGTCGTCGCCGCCCTGCCCGTCACGGGCTGGGAAGCGCGCGGTCCGCGCACCTGGGGCTTCCCGGCCGCCATGTTCATCCTGCTCGGCGTCATCGCCACGGCGGTGATCGGCAGCGGCTCCGCGGGCGGCGAGCACGCCGGCCTGGGCGCTCTCTCGGCCATCTTCGGCATGTTCCAGGCCACTGTCCTCGCCGGCTCCGGCCTCCTCGGCGCGAGCTGGAAGGGCTTCGGCCTCGTCTTCCAGGAGCTGCTCTCCTCCCCGATGAGCCTGGGCATGTTCGGTGTATTCGTGCTCTGCCTGAACATCCTGCTCGTCTCCATGATCCGGCGCAAGCGCGCCACCCACGCCGAGGCGAGAAGCCCGCGGCGCTCGTAGGGGCGGCTCTTGTGGCCGCCCTCCGGAAGGGCACCCACAAGAGGTGCCCCTACACGCAAAACCTCTCCTTGGCGTAGAGTTCCTCCCGTGAACGCCTTCCTGGTGGGCCTGTTGCTGCTCGCCTCCCCGCCCTCCGCCATGGGCGGGGATGGGGAGGTAGCGCTGCGCCTGGAGAAGGGGAGCCTGACGCGCAACCAGATGGTCGCGATGGGCAAGGACGTGATCGTCGCGGGCGAAGCGCTCTCCGACGTGGCCGCCATGGAAGGCTCGGTGGAGGTCACGGGCCGGGTGGCCGGGGACGTGGTCGTGCTGGGTGGAGATGCGCGGCTCGGCCCGGAGGCACGGGTGGGAGGCGACATCTTCGTCCTCGGCGGGACGATCCAGGCCGCCCCCGGGGCGCACGCCGCGGGGCGGATGGTCTCCTACCCTACGGCCTCCTCGGCCCTGGTGACGCTGGTGGAGGGTCCGAGCTTCGGCCTCGGTTTCACTTCGCCCCTGGTGCTGGGCACGAAGCTCGCGCTCCTGGCCGCCTGGGCGGCGCTCCTCCTGCTCCTCTTTGCCGCGACCGGCCGCCAGGTCCTCGAAACGGCGGACGGCGTCCGCCGCGAGCCCTTCCGCAGCTTCGCCACGGGCCTGACAGGCGTGCTCGCCCTGTTTTTGACAGCCATGTTCTTCAGCGCCTTCACCGGGGGCCTCGTGGGAGTGCCGCTGCTGGTGCTGGTGGTCCTTCTGGGGATGCTCCTCAAGCTCTGGGGGATGGTGGCGGTCTTCTACGCCCTGGGAGACTGGCTGGCCCGCCGCTTCCTCCACCGGCCCCGCATGCGCCCCTTGAACGCCGCGACCATCGGCCTCCTGGTCATGGGAGCCGTGAAGTTCCTCCCCTACGTCGGCATCTGGGTCTGGACCGCCGCCACCTTCATCGGCATCGGCGCGGCCCTCTCGACCAAGTTCGGACGCCAGGAACCCTGGTTCGAGCTGGCGTAAGCCTCGCCCTGGACATCTCTGCTCCCCTCTCCGTAAACCGACCAGGCTGGCAGGGAGCCGGCCGGGTCTGAGGAGAGGAGCGAGTCATGCACAACGCAGCGTTTGCCGATCACATGAAGAGATGGGGCCAGCTCACCGGAGGGGCGGTGGAGGACGCTTCCGACGCGGCCATCCTGCAGCCGAGGCAGGAAAGCCTGAGCCGGGCCCGGGCAGAAGCCTGGGAAGCCAAGCAGCGCCAGCGCCATCACCGCGCGGCGGCTCAGCAGGCCACCCGGGACCTCGAAGCGGCGATGGCGAGGGCGCAGGAAGCGGCCACCCGCCTCCAGCACGGTCTCCAGGGCAGGTTCGGAGCAACCAGCCCGAAGCTGGTCGCGTTCGGAGTGCGCCCCCGGCGCGCTGCCAAGGCGCGCGCACGCTCCAAAGCCCTGGAAGCGGTCGCCGCGCTGGCAGGGGGAGCGGCTCCCCAACACGCCGGCGAGCCCGCCATCCACGCAGCAGCCACTCATCCCGCAGGGGGAAACGCTCCCCGGGCCGAAGCGGACGCTGCATCGACAGGGGGAGGCGTTCCCCAAGCCGAAGCAGACGCCGCCGCGCTCGCCCGGACAGCTCAAGCGGGAGGGGGAGAGGTTCCCCAGGCCGCGGTGAGGGTTGCAATGGGAGGGGGAGCGGCTCCCCCGGGCGTTGAAGGCGCGCCAATTGAGATTGGAGAGGCCGTACCTAATTGACTCCTGATGTGGAGGGGGGTAGGCTGCCTCAAATCGGAAATTTCACAGGGAACAGCAACATGAGCTATAAAGACAGAATCACAATTGAACCTGGAAAGCGTGGCGGCAAACCATGCATTCGGGGCTTACGTATTACTGTCTACGACATCCTGAGCTACTTGGCATCGGGCATGACCTACGATGAAATCCTGGAGGATTTCCCTTATCTCACCAGGGAAGACATCCTGGCGAGCCTCGAATTCGCAGCAGAGCGTGAAGGCGCTACGCTTCGGGCTGTCGCCTCGGCCTAGGCATGAAGCTGCTTTTCGACCAGAATCTCTCGCTTCGGCTGATTCACCGTTTGGCGGATTTGTATCCTGAATCCGATCACGTCTTTAAGTTGGGCCTACAGGAAGCTGACGATATCGAGGTATGGGAGCTCGCTCGTGAACGTGGGTTCATCATTACGAGCAAGGACTCGGACTTCAACGAGCTCAGCGTAGTGCATGGTTTTCCGCCCAAGGTGGTCTGGATACATAGTGGGAACTGCTCCACAAGTGACATCGAGGAAATTTTGCGCGAGAAGTATGAGTCGGTTAGAGATCTCGAGCGGGATCCTAGCAAAGGAATACTTGAGTTGTTCTGAACCGTGACGGACTTCGATAATGGAATTCTCATCATGATCCCCGCCGGCTATTTGGCAAAGAAGGTGGCACTGCGTGAAGACTGGCTCGCGGCGGCCGGGGTGGAGGATCTCTATTCGGTCAGCGGCTGTCTTTCGAAGGACTTCGCCGACTACATCCCTCACTGGAAGCACAACGGCTACTGGCTCTTCAACTCGGTTGCGGACATTCAGTCCCTGGCGCGCGAGCTTTCCATCGATCTTTCGGATTGCCGGCTGTTCTACTACGAAGTCTTCGAGCTGGAGCTCGATGACGAGACGATGAAGTGGCAGGCTTTCGAGCCCGAAGCCTTCGGGACCGCGGTTGTCCCTCCGGCCGACTGGCACCTCGAGGGGTATGACGTGGTTGCGTTCTCTGCTCGCTCCAGCGCTGAGTGCTCCCCTCTCTCCTGCAATTCTCTTGCGGAGACCGTCCCGACCAACCGCCACTGCCTGCTGGAGACGCTGGACGAGGCCAAACAGCTCCTCGAGAGTGGCGCGTTCGCGAACAAGGAACCGGGACCCTTCCGCATCTTCGCGGTCTATACGGACCAGAGGGTATGATGGCACCATGAACCTTTCCATTCTGCTGTTGCTCGTTGCGCTCGCACCCGCCGAAACGGCGGCTCCGCCCTCTTCGGTCCAGGATCTCGCGTGGATGTCCGGCTGCTGGGCGAGTATCGACGGCGAGCCCGGTTCGGGCGAAACCTGGACGGCTCCCGCCGGTGGGACGCTCCTTGGAGTCGGCCGGACGGTGAAGCGCGGGAAGACCGTATCCCACGAGTTCATGCAGATCCGCGAGACCGGGCCCGGACAGATCGCGTTCATCGCCCTTCCGTCAGGCCAGAGCGAAGCCAGTTTTCCCCTTGTCCGCTTGTCCGGCCAGGAAGCCGTGTTCGAGAACCCGCAGCATGATTTTCCCCAAAGGGTGATCTACCGCCGCAACGGGGACCTCCTTACTGGACGTGTCGAGGGCAGTGAGGGCGGCGAGACCAAAGGATTCGATTTCCCGCTGAAGCGCTGTCAGTAGACCGAAGGAGGTGAGCATGGAAACTGAGTGGTTCTATATGGAAGGGACACAGCGGCAAGGCCCGATGGACCTCGAGACGCTGGTGAGTGCGCTGCGCAGGGCCTCGGCGCCACACGCAGTAGCCGTTTGGCGCGAAGGGATGGCGCAGTGGAGAGCGGCGGGAGACGTGCCCGAGATCAGCCAGAGGCTTCCTCCTCCCCCGGTCCAGGGCGGCGGGGTGCCCTTCGATGACGCCGAGGCCATCGCCCGGCTCTATCGGCGGCTCGTCCTTCTGGTGGGAGCTCAGCTCCTCGTGGGCACTTTCTCTCGGACTCTCGCGGGACCAGAGATCTCGCAGGGAATGGCCGTGCTGACGCTGATCATCTCCGTGGGGCTGCTTGGTATCAGCGTGGCAATGGTGGTCACCACATACAGGCTTGCCCGTTACCTGGGAGCTGGGGCGCCGGTGCTGTGGGCGGTCGCCATGTTCATCCCCTGCATCAACATCCTCGTGCTCCTGGCCCTCAGCTCCAGAGCCCAGACATGGTGCCGGCAGTATGGAATCAAGGTCGGCCTCCTCGGTCCGACCAAGGAGAGCATCGAAGAGGTCCGGCGGCGTGGAACCACCTCGGCGTTCGATTGAGTGAAAGGGAGGCTCGTCATGTTGCATCGTATTGCGGTCCTTGGCTTGGCGTGTTGTGTCTGGGCAGGTGCTCTCCATGCACAGGTTGGCAGCGCGAGCGGCAAAGGAACGATCGAGCGGATCGTCGAGCCGATGACCGGCAAAAGCGAGCAGGTGACCTTCCAGCCGCGTTACTCGTACGCCTATTCAGAGACCGCGGCTGGGACGAGCTTTACCTGGATCGTCCTGACCGAGAAGGAGCCCCCGTTGAAGGCCTGGGCGGCCGCGAAGGACCGTGCCGAGGCGCGGCGGCTCTGGTGCGAGGCGGAAAAGGCGTCCTTTGTCGCCGTGAAGCTGGACGCGGACTGGAAAGTCGATCTGTATTTCCTCTGCCCGGCGAACGGTGCCGTGAACACCGAGATGCTGAGCTCCTGGAACGGGCTCGAAAGCGTCGTCGTCGATTTCGAGGTCCGCGATGGAAAGAAGCTGAAAGGTACGCTGCGCACGGGCAGCGGCGCTTGTGGGGACGGGGAGGCCTGGACCTACTGCACGCCGACGGGCGACTACACGTTCGATGCTCCTCTTTCGAAATGACGCTTGACAATAGGAATCGTTTGCCCTATCTTCCCTTTCCCTGAACGAGGAAACCATCATGAAGCCACAAACGATCTCAACCGCGAACCTGCTTGAAAAGCTCTGTCGGCCTGACAGCTGGCTCGGCGTGCAGGGAGATCGACCCTAGAAAGCGGAAACATCCGGCGTTATGCCGGCCTTCCGGGGTCGAACCCCGGAAGGCCTTTTCGCTTTTCTGGGGGTAACCATTCTGTGGATAACGTCCGCCCTTCTCCGGCGGCGCCCGTGCCTCACTTCGTGTGATCGGTAGCGTGCGTTCCGCATAACGGGTTCTAAGGGGGCGGGCTTAACCAGCAAGGCTGGCTCAGCCAGGTAGAGCACCAGACTGATAATCTGGAAATTCGGAGGTTCGAATCCTTCGCCTTAGCAAGGTAGCAAGGTTTTCCGGAGGGCGGGTTCCGCAACCCGCCGGCCGCCGTGAAGCTTGCGGCGGCAGCATGCGACGGCGCTCTGCGGCGCCGCCGACCCGGCCGCGACAAAACGTTGTGAAGGCGGAGTCGTCGCGGTCTTGGGCGGCGCCCCGCGCCCGAGATGTGGCGGAGCGGTGCCTTAGTTAGCCCTCCGGAGGCCGTTTCTCAGAGAAAGCGAGGTGGAGCATGGGTGTGAGGTTGATCAAGGTGGAGACGTATGAGCGTGGCCTGGTCTTCGTGGATGGCGCGTTCTCGCGGCTGCTCGCGCCGGGCCGTCATTTCGTGACGGAGCCGCTGCGGAGCCTGCAGGTGGAAAAGGTTTCCATCCGTCAGCCGTGGCTGCGCCATCGCGACCTGGAAGTGATCGTGAAGTCCGGGGCGCTCGCGGGCCAGGCCCTGGTGCTGGATATCAAGGACCACGAGCGCGCGCTGGTCTGGATCGACGGCCGTCTCGACTCCGTGCGCGGCACCGGGCTGTACGCGGTCTGGACCCTGTTCCATGAGATCCGTGTCGAGCTGATCGATGCGCGGCCGGTGCGTTTCGAGCATCCGGAGCTGGCGAAGGTGTTGGCGGCCGAGAGCGGGACGCTGCTTCTGGAGTCCGCGACCGTGGCTTCCGGCTGGGTCGGCCTGGTCTTCGTGAACGGGCGTCTGGCCGAGTCGCTGGCGCCGGGCCTGCACGCGTTCTGGCGGGGCGAGGGCAATTTGCGGATCGTTCAGTTCGACCTGCGCGAGCAGTCGGTGGACATCTCCGGCCAGGAGATCATGACCGCTGACAAGGTGACCTTGCGAATGAACGCGGTGGTCACCTACCGGGTCGCGGACCCGGTGAAGGCGATCACCGAGGTCGAGGGTTACGCCCAGGCGCTGTACCGTCAGGCGCAGCTCGCTTTGCGGGCCGTGGTGGGCACCCGCGAGCTCGACGCGCTGCTGTCCGACAAGGACGGCGTCGTGGCCGAGCTGGAGGGGATGGTGCGTGCCCGGGCCGAGTCGCTGGGCATCGAGGTGCGCACGGTGGGTCTGCGCGACGTCATCCTGCCGGGCGAGATGAGGGAGATCCTGAACCGGGTGACGGAAGCCCGGAAGGCCGCGGAGGCCGCCCTCATCACGCGCAGGGAGGAGACCGCCGCGATCCGCTCGCAGGCCAACACCGCGCGGCTCTACGAGTCGAACCCGACTCTGATGCGGCTGCGCGAGCTGGAAGTCCTGGAGCGGGTCACCGAGAAGGCCAACCTGTCAGTCATCCTGGGCGACGGCGGCCTGGCCGACCGGGTCATCAAGATGTTGTAGCCGGGTGGCGCCATCCCGCCGGGGGTGGCGCCATCCAGGCGGCCGTCTTACGTATTCGGATCGTTGAGAACGTAGGGGTCGGACTTGTAGGGCGTGCCGTTCTGCTCCGCGAAAAGGGTGTAGTAGATGAACTGAGCCGAAACGGCCTGGTTGCTGTCGGTCACCTGGATCGACTGGTCGTTGACCGTGATGTTGCTGAATGCTCCGTCCGGGTCGAAGACAATGTTTTTGAAGATCCACCCGCTCTGGCCGCTGGCCGGAACCCAGATGATCGTGTCGGTGCCGAAGGCGGCAATCACAGTCTCCTGGTCGACGGTGATCGGCGGCATGTTGCCGGGGGTGAGCGTCACGTTGACGGTGTAGGTTGCCATCTTGTTCCTATCTCCTTTTGTTTGCAGAGTTGGACGAAGTCGGGCCTGCGGTAGCCGAGGGAGCGCAGCTTCTCGACCAGGGGCTGCGCCTCGTCCCGGCGTTCCAGGCGCAGCAGCGCCTCGGTCCTGAACACGAGGGACTGCCTGTCCTTGGCCGCGGTGCCGGCATCCACGATCGCCAGCACGCGTTCCCAGGAAGCCTTTGCCTCGCGCGGGCGCCCGAGCCGCTCGTGCACCCGTCCGAGCAGAAGAAAGCTTTCCGCAAGGCCGCGGCGGATTTGGAGATTGTCCGGGCTTCGGCTCTCCAGATCCTCCAGCAGGCCGATCGCCGCGCGCGCCCCGGCGAGCGCCTCGCCGACGTCTTCCCGCAGCAGCAGTGCGCCGGCGAACGCCTGCTGTGCCACTCCGAGGTCGGCCTGGAAGGAAATGTTGGTCGGATCCCTGGCCACGACCTGCCGCATGGCTCCGATGAAGGCGCGGAAGCTCGCCAGGGCAGGGCCGAGCTCCCCGCGCGCTTCGAGAGTCCTGCCCAGACGCCAGTGGTTCACTCCCGCGCTGCGCTGCCACCGGGCGTTGGTCGGATCGGCGGCGGCGAGACGCTCGGAGATCAACAGGGCGCGCTCGAATTGCGCTCCGGCGGCTGTCGTCTCTCCCATATTTTCCAGCACGCTGCCGACGTAGTTGTGGCTGGTGGAAAGGCGGTCCTGCCAGAGGTGGTTGCCCGGGTCCTCCGTGGCCAGCAGCTCCTTGAGGCGGAGGTCGGCCCGGTACTCGGCGAGCGCGCCTGCCAGCTTGCCTGTCTCTTCCAGGACTTTGCCGATGCTGTTGTGGCCCTCGGCCAGGAAGAGCCGCCACTCGGCATTGCGCGGATCGCGCTCGAGGAGCCCCTGGGTGATGCGCTGCGCCGCGCGGTACTCGCGCAAGGCCCCCTCCGGCTCGCCGCGCGCCTCCAGCACCCGGCCGATGTTGGTGTGGGCGTAGGCCTGCTCCAGCCGCCATGTGGTGTTGGCCGGCTCGCGGGCGACGAGGTCGCGGGTGATGCCGAGATAGGTGCTCCACTGCTCCAGCGCCGGCTCCAGCTCCCCCTGGCGCCAATGGATGAAGCCGATCCAGTAGTGGCTGGTGCCGAGGCCGAGCTGCCATTCGCCGTTGGCCGGGTCGCGCTGCACCAGCACCCGGGCCAGGGTGAGGGATTCCTGCAGCGGCGCGAGGGCCGTGGTCAGGCTGCCCTGCTCGATGCGGACCTCGCCGATCTGCCGCAGGGCGGTGGAGCGCCGGAAGAGCTCTTCGTCCGTGAGCTGTTCTTGCGGCACCGCGGCGAAGTACTCCATGGCCTTGACGCCCACGTCGTCGAGGATCTCCAGCCGTCCGACTGGCGTCAGCTTCTGGCGCAAATCGCCGAGCATGAAGCCGATCAGGCCCTCGGCCTGGTCGCGACGGCGGTCCGCCTCTTTCCGCGCCCGGACGGATTGGACGGCGAGGACCGTGACCACGATCAGCACCACCGTGGCCACGGCCCCGTAGGCCGCGAAGAGCCTGCGCCGGCGATGGGCGCGCTCGAGGGCCAGGCGGGCAGCCTCGGCTTCCTCCGCAGTTTTCCGCTCCTGCTCGATCCGCGCGCGCCGCTCTTCCAGCGACCGCAGGCGCTCGGCCACGGCCATGGCGTTGCTCGGGCGGCGCTCGGGCCTGCCATCCACGATCCAGGCGATGTCGGCGGCGAGGAGAGGGTCCTCGACGTCCCGGTCCCACCCCGGGGCCAGGGCGCGGTTGAGATCGCCGGCTACCATCTGGTAGAGCATCACGCCCAGGGCGAAGAGATCGGCCTGGATGGTGGCGGGCCGGCCTTCGAGCAGCTCCGGCGCCATGTAGATTTGCGTGCCGCGGCTGGAGGAGGTGCCGTTGGGGAACAGCTCGGTCATGCCCAGCACGGTGATGCCGCGGTCGATGAGCAGCCTTTCACTCGTGACCAGGCCGATGCCGAAGTCCGTGAGGCGGGCGCGCGGCCGGCCGCCAGGGCCAGTGGTGATGAGGACGTTCTGCGGCTTGACGTCCTTGTGGAGCACGCCCACCGAATGGGCCGCGGCCAGCGCTTCGGCCACCTGCGCCGCCAGCTCCAGACGGTCGGCCAGGGGCAGGGTGGCGATGCCCCCGTGCTCGGCGGCCCATTGCGAGAGGCTCCCCCCTTCCGTGTACTCGGACTCCAGGAAGTAGGGGGCCTCGTCGAAGTTCCAGCCCAGGATGGGGACGATGTCCTCGCGGTCGCCCAGGGCATCCCGCAACAGGCGGATGATGGTGGCCTCGCGCTGGAGGGCGCGCAGGCGCTCGGCGTCGAAGCAGAACTTGAAGACCCGCGGCTCGGGGGCCGGACCGTTGGCGAGCCAGACCTCGCCGAAGCCGCCCTCGCCCAGCTTACGGACCAGAATCCAGCCGGACCGCTGTGGAACCTCCTGGCCGGGTGCCGGGCGCCAGCCGAGCGTGATCTCTTCCCCGGCCGGGACGACCCGCTTCACCTTGTCCGAGTCCGCCGGCTCCTTGAGGGGCGCGAAGCCTTCGATCCCCACCTCGAAGACCTCGACGGGCTCATCCAGGCCCTTGAAGCGGTAGGGCCCATGAGCCAGCCAGGTGAGCTCACGCCGGGAGAGGTCGCCGCGCGCCAGGCTGCGGCGGGCCTCGTCGAAAGAGGCGCGGGTCATGAGGGTCTGCTTGCCCCGGGCGAGGGACATCAGGCGGGCGGCCGTGGGCTTGGCGATCCCCTCGACTTCCAGGGGCTTGGCCCCGCGGGCCACGTCCTCCGGAGGGTTCTCGCGCAGGAACACTTCGCCTTCATGGATGCCCGCCCGCGCCCGGAGCTGCACTCCCGTCTCGCGGGAGAGCTCGAGCAGGGCCTCGTGATAGGCCAGGGCGCAGGCCAGGGCGTCCGCCGGGTGGTCGAAGAGGAGAAGGAAGCCGTCGGTCTTGTCGATCTCCCGGCCGCCGAAGCGGGCAACCAGGTCGCGGGCGACCCGGTCGTGGCGGAGGGACACTCCGACCGCGCGCTCGTCGCCGAGCCGTTCGACGATCTTGGTGCTGTCCACCAGATCGGTCAGGAGGAGCGTTTTGACCGCCAGGTCGGCAGGGCAGGGCGCCAGGTCGGCAGGGCTGGAAATATTGGGGGCTGCTTGCATGGTCAAGCCACCAGATCGAAGACCCGGATGAACGGGCCCCGCAACAACACCTGGAGTGAATCGGGACTCATTAGAGCTTAGCACGGACGCTTCAATCTGTAGGTGGGATCAGCCCTGCAGGAATTGCAAGGGCCGTGGTAGCGTCGAGGGGCGTGGTTCGCGTTGCACTCCTTCTCTTCAGCTCGGGCTTCTGTGCCCTGGTCTACCAGACCGCCTGGCTGCGCATGTTGCGGCTGGTGTTCGGGGCCTCGACCGCGGCATCGGCGGCGGTGCTCGCGATCTTCATGGGCGGGCTCGGGTTCGGCGGGCTCCTGCTGGGCCGGATCGCGGACCGCCGTCGCTCCCCCCTCCGCTTCTATGCCGGGCTGGAGGCCGGAATCGCCCTCGCGGCCGGCCTCTCGCCCTGGCTCGTCGCCCTGATCCAAAAGATTTATGCCGGTCTCGGCGGCAGCGGGTCGCTGGGGCTCGCGGGCGGGAGCCTCGTGCGCCTGGTGCTGTCGGCGCTCGTCCTCGGCATTCCGACGTTCCTGATGGGTGGGACCCTCCCTGCCCTGGCCCGGGCGGTGGAGCAGGCTTCCGACACGGGACGGCGCAGGACGGGGCTGCTCTACGCGCTGAACACGCTCGGTGCGGTGATCGGCGCCCTCTTCACGACCTTCTGGTCGCTGGAGCACCTGGGCATCCGGACGACGATCTGGGCGGCGGCCCTGCTCAATCTGGCGATCGCCGTGGTGGCCTGGTTCTCCCGGATGTCCGCTTTGGAAGCGGTGGACGAGACGGAGGAGCCGCGAAGGGGGACCTTCGTGCCTCTTGCGGCTGGCGTGGTGGGCTTCGCATTCCTCCTCATGGAGCTGGTCTGGTACCGGATGCTGTCTCCTCTCCTGGGCGGTTCTTCCTACACTTTCGGGCTGATCCTTGCCATGGCCCTGCTGGGGATCGGGCTCGGTGGGCTCCTCTATGGTGTTGCGGGCCGTCCCTCGCTTTCCGCCTTCGCCGTCAGCTGCTCTCTGGAGGCCCTCGCTCTCGCCCTGCCCTTCGCTCTGGGCGACCGGCTGGCCGTCCTGGCCGTGCTCCTGCGGCCCTTGGCCGGCGCCGGTTTCCTCTCCCTCGTCCTCGGCTGGAGCCTGGTGACTGCGATCGTCGTCCTGCCGGCAGCGGTCATGGCGGGCTATCAATTCCCGCTCCTCATCGCCCTGCTCGGACCGGGCCGGAGCCGGGTCGGCCGAGAGGTCGGCATAACCTACGCGGCGAACACGGTGGGAGCGATCGCCGGCTCGATCGCCGGTGGATTCGGGCTCCTCCCCCTGCTCTCGGCGCCGGGAGTCTGGCGGCTGGTGGCCGTTCTGCTCCTCGTCCTGGCCCTGTCGGCGGCCGGTATTTCCCTCCGGCGCGAGGGCTCATGGAAGCCTCTGATCCTGCCAGTGGGGCTCGCCCTGATCGGCGCGCTGCTGGCTTCGGCCCCGGGTCCGAGCGCGTTCTGGCGGCACAGCCCGATCGGCGCGGGCCGCGTCAGCGCCGACTGGAGCGGCCCCAATGAGCTGCGGGATGCCATGAACAGCCAGCGGCGGGGAGTCGTCTGGGAGCGGGATGGTGTCGAGAGCAGCGTCGCGATCGATATCACCCGGGAGACGGCCTTCCTGGTCAACGGAAAGGCCGACGGCAGCGCGCGGGCTGATGCGCCCACGCAGGTCATGAGCGGGCTGGTCGGGTCGATGCTGCACCCGGATCCCCGCCGTGCCCTGGTAATCGGGCTGGGGACCGGCAGCACCGCGGGCTGGCTCGCGGCCGTTCCGTCCATGGAGCGGGTGGACGTGGTGGAGCTGGAGCCCGCGGTGGTCAAGGTGGCCGAGCTGCTCGCGCCGATCAACCAGAATGCCTTGAAGAACCCCAAGGTGCACCTGACGATCGGCGACGGCCGCGAGCTTCTCCTGACCAGCCCGGAGAGGTACGACGTCATCTTCTCCGAGCCGTCCAACCCCTACCGGGCGGGGATCGCCAGCCTTTTCACCCGCGAGCTGTACGAGGCGGCGAGCGGCCGGCTGCGCCCGGGTGGCATCTTCCTACAGTGGCTCCAGGGGTACGAAGTGGACGCGGAGGTGGTGGCCACGGTCTATGCCACCCTGGGCTCCGTGTTCCCATCGGTCGAGACCTGGGAGATCAATTCCGGCGACCTGTTGCTCGTGGCGACCCGGGAGCCGATCGTCCACAATATCGCCGATATCGGCCGGGTACGGACCCGCGTCCGGCAACCGCCCTACGAGGAGGCCCTCCTCCGCACCTGGGGAGTGGGGGGAGCCGAGGGCTTCTACAGCGGCTACCTCGCCTCTCCGGATCTCGCCCGGGCCGTGGCTGGCCGCCCGCAGGCCCGGCTCAACACGGACGACCTGCCGATCCTGGAGTTCGGTTTTGCCCGCAATCTTGGCCGGTCCGGCCTCTTCCATGTGGAAGACCTGGCCGCGCTGGCCCGCACCCGGGGCGAGAACCGGCCCCGTGGAGCATCCTTGGATTGGGGGCTCGTGGACGAGCTGCGGCAGGCGCGCAGCCTCTTCTGGGGGGATTCGATCGGCGGCAAGGGGCGGGATCCGGATGCGGAGGCTCGGCGGCTGGCGCGTGTGGCGTATTCGGACGTCGATCTGAAGTCGGCCTGCGGGCACTGGTTCTCCCAGTCCGCGGCTCCCTTCACCTATCCCGACCTCCTCCTGACCTCTGAATGCCTGGCCGGGACGGGAGATCCCCGGGCGCCGGAGCACGCCGCACGGTTGCGCGGGATGAACCCGGTGGATGCCGACCTGGTCCTCGCCATCTGGCACGACAAGGCAGGCCGCACGCCGGAGGCGGTCAGGCACCTGTTGGCCGCCTTCGAGGGGGCGCGGCGCAATCCCTGGCCCTCGATCCCGCTGCTGGAACGGGTGCTGGAGTTCGCCTCGGAGATCGCCGCCCGCGATCCCGGCGCAGCCAGGACGATCTTCAAGGCCCTGGCCGAGCCGTTCGCGGTGGGCATGGCCGATCAGACGCGGCTGCGCCAGCGGCTGGCGCTGACCTGGCTGCTGAGAGATGGCTGCGTCGAGGCCCTGGAGCCGTTCGAGCCCAGCCCTCCCTGGGAAGACCTGTTCCTCGCCCAGCGTGCCCGCTGCTATCGCGAGGCGCACCATCCGCTCGCCGACCGTGCCCACTCCGATCTCGAGGAGTACATGAAGAACAGCCCGCCGCGGTTGGAGACGGGGCTGCCTTTGACCCTCACCCCCTAGCCCCCTCTCCCACACGCACTCACGCCCGCCCGGGAGAGGGGGAACCGGATAGGAACCGAACCTTCTGGGTTGCTGTTGCTGTTGGGCGGTGGCGCCCCTCTCCCGGGTGGGTGTGAGTGCGTGTGGGAGAGGGGACGGGGGTGAGGGTTCCGGGTTCTCCTTGACCCCCACCCACTGAACTTTATACGCTGGCCCCTCAGCCGGTACCAGGTCCGGAGGCGGGCCAGGAGGGGAGAGGTCTATCAGATGGAGTCCATTCGGACGATCGGGGTGATCGGCGCAGGCACCATGGGGCATGGGATCGCCCAGGTGGCGGCGCAGAGCGGGTATGACGTGCTGCTGGTCGACGTGGCGGCTCAGGCCCTTGAGCGCGGCATTTCCCAGATCGGCAAGGGGTTGGAGCGCCTGGTGAGCAAGGGCAAGCTCGCGGCCGAGGAGCGCGACCAGGCCCTCTCCCGCCTCTCCCCCCACGGCGAGCTCGCCGCTCTCGAACGCGCCGACCTCGTGGTCGAGGCCGTCGTCGAGAAGCTGGAGGTCAAGCGCTCGGTCTTCACCGAGCTCGACCGCATCTGCCCGCCGCACACGATCCTCTCGTCCAACACCAGCTCGATCTCCATCACCAAGATCGCGGCCTCCACCTCGCGGCCCGGCAAGGTCATCGGCATGCACTTCATGAATCCGGTGCCCGTGATGCAGCTCGTGGAGATCATCCGCGGCCTCGCCACCGATCAGGAGACCTACGATGCCGTGGAGGCCGCGTCGCGCAAGATGGGCAAGACGCCGGTCGAGGTCCATGACGCGCCGGGGTTCGTCTCCAACCGGGTCCTGATGCCGATGATCAACGAGGCAATTTATTGCCTCTACGAGGGGGTCGGGAAGGCCGAGGCCATCGACCAGGTTATGAAGCTAGGAATGAACCATCCGATGGGTCCGCTGGCCTTGGCCGACCTGATCGGTCTGGACGTCTGTCTCGATATCCTGCGGGTGCTCTCCGACGGCTTCGGCGATCCGAAGTACCGTCCCTGCCCGTTGCTGGTCAAGATGGTGGACGCCGGCTACCTGGGCCGCAAATCCGGCCGGGGATTTTATGCGTACGATGGGTCCTGACGCGTTCTCTTCCAGCCACGGGCCGGAAGACCGCAGCATGTACTGCCAGGTCTGCGGAGCTCCCAACCGGGACGATCACGAGTATTGCGTCCGCTGCCATCAGAAGCTGCTGGTCGTCTCGGGCCCCTTTCGCGACGAGGACGAGTACGAGGAGGCCGTCGGCGAGGAGAGCTTCTCCTTCGACGAGCACCTCCTGGAGCGGATCTCGATCCTGGAAGAGGCGGTCAAGCGCACCGCGGAGACTGTGCGCCAGGTGCTCGGCGCCCTGCACAAGCAGGAAAAGAACATCCTCATCAACCAGACCGGCCTCTCGGCCCTGCGCGAGCTGCTGGAGCAGAAGCACGTCATCGGCTGGGAGGAGTGGAGCGAGCTCTGGGAGTCCAAGATGGACTACCAGCTCCTCGCCCTGGAGAAGCGCGAGCGCTTCCTCTCGATCAAGGAACGGATAGCCGCGCTCCATCACGGCGACAAGCGCAAGGTGTTCCTCCAGCACCTGGAAGACGCCGAGTACGCGCTGTTCGCCTTCGACATCGAGCGCGCCGTCGGCGCCCTGGAGTCCGCTTTCAAGCTGGACCGGGACAACTACGAGCTTGCCTACTTCCTTGGCGAGACCCACTTCAACGAGGGGGACACGGTCCAGGCCCTGACCTTCTTCGACCGCGTTCTGGACTCCAAGCCCGACCACTATGAGGGGCTGGTCTACAGCGGCGTGATCCATTACGAGCGCGGCAATCACGACCGTGCCGAGGATTACCTGAAGCGCGCCATCGCGCTTTACCCTGAGAGCTTCCTGCCTCACTTCAGCCTCGGCGCCGTCTACGCCGGCCAGGGGAATCTTGCCAAAGCCGTGCTCTTCCTGGAGCACGCTGTGCAGGTCGATCCGGTGCCGCAGGCCCTCTACCTGCTCGGGAGCTGCTACTACGAGATGGGCAAGCTCTCGCTTTCCGTCCACTACCTGCAGGAGGCGGTGCGCCACGATCCCGCGTTCGAGGAGGCGCACCACCTGCTCGGGCTGGCCTACCTCGACCGCCACTGGACGCGCAAGGCGCTCGAATCGTTCCGGCAGGCGCAGCGGCTCAATCCCAAGAAGCTGCAGTATCAGGATCTGGTGCGCTACCTCTCGGGCGCCGCGGGCTCGCCGCTGCCCGGGGTGAGCGGCGAGGCCGAGTCCTGGTTCAAGAAGGGGGAGGAGTTCCTCGCCCGCGAGAACCTGAAGCAGGCCCACGCCTGCTACCGCCGCGCGCTCTCGATTGAACCGGACAACCCGACGCTGCTGATGTCCTACGCGCTCCTTTGCCTGCACCTGAACCGCAATCAGGAGATCGAGGCGGTGACGCGCAAGGTGCTCGACTTGAAGCCGGGCGAGATGCTCATGGCGACCGCCTATGCCACGCTCATCGAGGCCATGCGCAGCCAGGGCAAGTACCGGGAAGGGAACCGCATCGGCAAGCTGCTCCTCGACGAGGGCAACTCCAATTTCGCCAAGTCGATCGCCTATTACGAGATGGCGTACAACCTGGCGGAAATGGAGGAGGATCTGGACGAGGCCCTGGACTTCGCCCGCCAGTCGGTGGAGCTGTCGCCGGACGAGATCAAGCAGTTCCCGCTCGCGGCGCTCGGCTGGGTGCACTACAAGCGCAAGGAGTTCGACAAGGCGGTGGACTTCCTCGCCCGCTCGAGCGAGCTGGGCCCGTCCTCCACGACGCTGACGCACCTGGGCATGGCCCTGCTCGCGTCGGGCCAGGAGGACCGGGCGCGCACCGTGCTCGCCCACGCCCGCAACCTGGGCGAGCGCGGCGAGGCCCTGCAGGAAAAGATGATGGAATGCATGAAGGATTCGACGCGCCTGATCGAAAGGGCTCGCCGCGGCCAGAGAAAGTAACAGGGAGACGGGAGAGCGAATGCGCTGGAGTCAGTATTATCTGTTTACGACCCGCGAAGTGCCCAACGACGCGGAAGTGATCAGCCATCAATTGATGGTTCGCGCCGGCATGATCAAGAAAGTCGCAGCCGGCATCTACGATTACCTGCCGCTCGGCTGGCGGAGCCTGATGAAGCTGATGAACATCGTCCGCCGCGAGATGGACGCGGCCGGCGCGATCGAGCTGATGCTGCCGAACATCCAGCCCGCGGAGCTCTGGCAGGAGTCCGGCCGCTGGCAGCGCTACGGCAAGGAATTGCTGCGCATCAAGGACCGTCACGACCGCGAGTTCGTCTTCGGCCCCACCGAGGAGGAAGTGATCACCGACATGGTGCGGCGCGACGTGAAGAGCTACCGCCAGCTCCCGTTCAACCTGTACCAGATCCAGACCAAGTTCCGCGACGAGATCCGTCCCCGCTTCGGATTGATGCGCGGCCGCGAGTTCCTCATGAAGGACTCCTACTCCTTCGGAACGAGCCCCGAGAGCCTGGACGTCACCTATGAATCGATGCGGAACGCCTACTGCCGGGTCTTCGAGGCCTGCCATCTCGATTATTCGCCGGTAGAGGCGGACGTCGGTACCATCGGCGGCTCGGCTTCCCACGAGTTCATGGTGGTGGCCGACACCGGCGAGAGCGCGGTCGTGCGTTGCCCGAGCTGCGGCTATGCCGCGAACGTGGAGCGGGCCGAGACCCGTGGGATCGCGGAGGAGAAGCAAGAGGGGCGCGAGCCCCAGGAGCTGAAGGAGGTCGCGACCCCCGGCCAGAAGTCGATCGAGGAGGTCTCGAAGTTCCTCGGCATCGAGCCGCGGCAGCTCGTGAAGACGCTGATCTATGAGACCGAAAAAGGTTTGGTGGCGGTCCTGATCCGCGGCGACCGCGAGATCAACGAGGTCAAGCTCACCAACCACCTGGACGTCCAGCACCTGGCCCTCGCGAGCGAGGACAAGGTGCGCGAGGCCACCAAGGCGCCCGTGGGTTTCGCCGGTCCGGTGGGCCTCTCCGGCCTACGGCTCGTGGCCGACGAGACGGTCCGCAACATGGCAGACTTCGCGACCGGGGCCAACAAGGACGACGCGCACTACACGGGTGTCAACTGGGGGCGGGACGCCGATCTTTCCGACTTCGCCGACCTGCTGCTCGTGAGCGGCGGCGATCCCTGCCCGCGCTGCGAGGGGAAGCTGGAGCTGTTCCGCGGCATCGAGGTCGGGCACATCTTCAAGCTCGGCACCAAGTATTCGGAGAAGCTGGGCTGCAACTTCACCGACGAGGACGGCCAGGAGCGGCCCATGATCATGGGTTGCTACGGCCTCGGGATCGGCCGCACCGTGGCCGCCGCGATCGAGCAGAACCACGACGCGGACGGCATCATCTGGCCGCGCCCGCTCGCACCGTTCGAGGTGCTGCTCGCGGCGCTCAACCCCGACGACGGCGAAGTGCGCCGGGTGGCGGAGCAGATCTACGGCCAGCTCCTGGAGAAGGGCATCGAAGTGCTCTACGACGACCGGGACGAGCGGCCGGGCGTGAAGTTCAAGGACGCGGACCTCGTCGGTTTCCCGGTGCGGGTGGTCGTGGGAGCCAAGTCGCTCGCCGAAGGCAAGGTCGAGGTCTCGCTGCGCCGCGACCGGCAGAAGCAGCTCGTGCCAGTGGTAGAGGCGGTGCCGAGGGTCATGGAGCTGCTCGAGGAGTAGGCGGCAACCCACCGGCCGTAAGCTTGCCAAATGCCTAGAAGTTGTACCTCAAGGTGGCGGTCACGGTTCGCGGCGCGCTCATCAAACCATTGACGATGCCGAGGGCCGGGATGTTGTAGCCGGAGAGCAGGTAGGCTTCGTCGGCGAGATTCCTGCCATGGATCGTGAACTGCCAGGTCCCGCCGCCGGAAAGCCAGCCGATCTGCGCATTGATCAGGCCGAAGGCTGGCTGGACCAGCGGCTCGAGCGGCCGTGTGGGGTCGCGCGGGTCCGGGCCGCCTTCGTTGGTCAGCACCGAATCGTCGCGGTAGGAGTAGCCGAGACTGGCGGCGATGAGCCCGCCGAAAGCCGGGAAGTTGGTGTTGAGCTGGATCAAGCCGGAGAAATCCGGGGCATTGCTCAGCATCTGAGAGTCGACGAAGCCGTCATTGTTCTCGTCCAGGAAGTCGTCCGGGGAGGCGTCGAGGAAAGCGAGGTTGCCCGCAATTCCGAGCCAATCGACGGTAGCCGATTTCCAATCGTACTCGACTTCGAGACCCGTGATGGTCGCCTCGCCGGCATTGACGAAACTGGCGATGGGCAAATCACCGACACCGTCGCCATCCGAGTCGAAGGAAGTGAAGGTACTGACCTGAATGTCCTTGTACGAGCCGTAGAAGGCGGCGGCATTGAGCCTCAGGCTGCGGCCGGCGAGCAGCGCCTTGACGCCGACCTCGGCCATGTCCAGGCTTTCGTCGTCGAATGGCTCGGCGGCGCCTTCCGGGTCGCCAGGCCTCTGGACGCGAATGTTGAATCCACCGCTCCTGGCGCCGCGCGACAGAGAGACGTACCCCATGAAGTCATCGCTGAAGGTGTAGTCGAGACCGAGTCGCGGCAGCACCGAAGAGAACGTCTCGCTGTCGACGAAGTCCGCAGTCCGGTTGAGCACGGTGGAGAAGGTGGCGTCCGTGTAGATGGCGTTGAAGGCGGTGACGCGCTTCTCTTCCTCGGTGATCCTCAGGCCGAAGTTGAAGGTCAGGGAATCGGAAATGGCGTATGAGCCGTCGCCGAAGAGCGCGATCGATTTGGTGTCCGTTGAACCTGCGATGCTGGCGAAGATGAAGTTGAAGATAATGTTGTCGCTGTTGCCGCCAGCGGTTCCGTCCAGGTAATAGAGACCGAAGAGACCATCGAGCTTCCCGCTGCCGTCGTAACTGAGCTGGAGCTCTTGTGTCGTCTGGTCCTCGAAGCTGGCCGAGAAAATATCAGAAAGAGGCGCTGGAGAGAGGTCGAAGTCGAGATTGGACCTTCGGTCCGACTCGCGATGGGAGGTGATCGACTTCAAGTGCCAGGCGTCGTTGATTCCCCAGTCGGCAATGAGCGCGTAGCCTTCGAAGTCCGCGCGATTCACAGGCTCCATGCCGCTCTCGACGTCGAAGGAGTCCGGGAACGGTTCACAGGTCACGCCCAGAGATGGGCAGAGGGGATTTGTCTCCAGGCGTGTCAGCCCCATGGGCGCCGAGTCATCCTCGGTGCGGTCGAGGCGAAACTGCACGTTCACCTCGTCGGAGACAAGCCAGTCGAGGGCGAAGCGAAACGCCAGCGTGTCCTTGTCGGACACGTCACGGTCGAGGAACAGATTGGTACCGTAGCCGTCCCGGTTCAACGAGGCGACCGCCGCCTTGGCGCGCAGCTTGCCGGGCACCAGAGCGCCGCTGGCGCTGGCCTTGAAGTCCAGGGTGCCGAAGTCGCCGGCGGTGAACCCGAGCGAGCCGCTGGTTTCGTCGGTCAGGGGCCGGCTGACGTACTTGATGGCGCCGCCGATCGTATTTTTCCCGTACAGGGTTCCCTGGGGGCCGCGCAGCACTTCGATCCGCTCGACGTCGAAGATGTCCAGGAGCGCGCCCTGGGGGCGAGCATGATAAACGTCGTCGAGGTAGATGCCGACCCCGGAATCGACACCCCAACTGGCGTCGATCTGGCCGATACCCCTCAGGAAGGCCGTCACCGTCGTCGACTGGCTGCGCGCCTGGTAAATCGTCAGATTCGGGACCAGAGACTGAAGCTCGGAGATGTCGGCCGCGCCGTGGTCTTCGAGCTCCTCGCCCGAGACAGGGGTCACGGCGACCGGCACTTTCTGGAGATCCTCCTCCCGCTTCCGCGCGGTGACGATGATCTCTTCGGTATATGGCTTACCGATCGTCCCTTCCTCGACATCGTCGCTGGTATCTTGCGCAAGTACCGGAACGCAGGACCAACCGGCCAAGCTGGACAACGCTAGAGCGAGTACAAATGCGTCTCGATTCATTACCCTTCTCCCGAGGACTCGATAACGGCGGCACATTCTCCGCCAAATCCTTTATTTCTAGAGACTTATAGATCAGGTGTTCGACGTCGAACGCCCTTTGTCTCTTGAAATGCCACCTTCCATCGAGCTCAGCAGCTCCTCGATATCCCGATGGATCAGACGCAACTCGTTCAACTGCGCCGGTTCGACTGTTCCTTCGTACTTGAGGGCCGCAAGGACACTGCGAAACGTGGCCCCAGCTCTAATCACGGTCTCCCCCAGAGGCGAGCTCTTCCTCTTCGTTCCCTCTTTCCTCGCGCGCGCTTTCTGAACCGTGAACGAACCGTCCTTGATTCGGTCCCAGAACTTCTCCCGTCGCTCCGGCGGCAACCCGAGGATCTCGAGGAGCAGAGACTTGCTGACAAGGTTCGAGGTCATGCATTCCTGCTTGATGCGCTCGGGAAGCTGGTTGAGCTTGAGCGTATTGGTGATGGTCGAGCGTGCTTTGCCGACAATTCCGGCAACCGCTTCATGTGTATAACCGTGTCGATCCATGAGGCACTGTATGGCCTCGGCTTCCTCGATCGGATGGAGGTCCTCGCGCTGAATGTTCTCGACAAGAGCCAGTTCGTCGGTCACGCCACTGGTAATGACCAAGGCCGGGATCGTCCCACGGCCCAGGCTCTGGATGGCTCGAAAGCGCCGTTCCCCGGCCACGATGGTGAAGCCGTCATCGCGTTCGACAACGACGATGGGCTGGATCAGGCCGTGGCGGTCGATGGAAGCGGCAAGCTCGGCCAGCGCCCCCTCGCTGAAGCTCTTGCGAGGCTGGTCAGGGTTGGAGTGAAGCTCGGTGATAGGGACGTCCTGAAGTCGGGAAGTTCGGCTTGAGTCAACCATGCAGATCCCTCCAGCGCTTTGATGGGTCGAGGAATTATAGAGCTGCCGGGTGAGTCTGTCACTTGTCGGGAGTCCTGAGCATGGGGGCTGCGCGCAGCAGAATCGCGAGATCATCATGCTATTGTTCTATCCCATCTCTGGCTAAACTGGCTTGGCAGCGTACCGGCCTGGCGAAAGCATCGCCGGCGGCGGCGACGTGGTGCGGAGGAGGAGGACATTCCAGATGAGACCAGCTCCTGAACAGGCAGCAGAATCAAGGAAGACGATGCCCTTGACGACGGGACGGGTTCCCACCGGACGGCTGGTCATCTTCTCGCTGCCCGCCTTCATGATCGCCCTGATGCACGGCCCGATGTATTCGGTTCTGCCGGGTGTCTACGGGAAATTCTTTGGCATCGACCTCGCGGTCGTCGGTACGGTCGTGCTGGTCGCGAAGCTCTTCGATGCCGTGACCGATCCTGCGCTGGGCTATCTTTGTGACCGGACGCGAACGCCCATCGGCGCGCGCAAGCCGTGGTTGATCGCCGGCGCCGCAGTCACCATGCCTGGGATCTACTTTCTTTTCTCGCCGCCGGAGAGCGTTTCGACAGCGTATTACCTCGGCTGGTCGCTCGTCTTGTATCTCGGCTGGACGATGACGGAGATCCCGTATCAGGCGTGGGCCACGGAGTTGACAAGGGATTACTCGGAACGTACACGCATCTCGTTGTATCGTGCGGTTGTCGCGCTTTTTGGCTCCATGATCGTGGCGCTGGCACCCCTGCTTCCTTTCTTCGAGACCACGGAGATGACTCCCGAGGTCCTTCGCTGGCTCGCCGTCCTGATCGTCATCTTGCTCCCTTGTACGACCGCGGCGGCTGTCTTGTTGATCCCGTTGGGAGATGCCCGCCTCTCTCCCGAAACCGACAAGCTTCGCAACATCGCCGCTTCTGTGCGCCGCAACCGCCCCTTCCAGATCTACGCGCTGGCCTTCCTGATCCAGGGGCTGGGCTGGGGGATGCATAGCACGCTCACATTTCTTTTCTTCGACACCTATCTCGGAATCGGGGACAAGATCAGCGCGCTGATGGGGCCCGCCATCATCGTCTCTCTCGTCGCGCTTTTGATCTGGTGGCAGATCATGAAAAAGATCGGCAAGACGCGGGCGTGGACCTACAGCATGGCGGCCACCGGGCTCAGCATCCTCGCCATGGGTTTCATCACTCCGGGAGCCGAGTCCTTCGTGCCCTATCTGGTTTTGACCTGTGCCATGGTGTTCTCCCTGGGAGCCGCGACGATCGCTCCCTTGGCAATGCTCGGCGACATCGTCGACTACGACATCCTCAAGACCGGCATCAACCGAGCGGGCGCCTATACCGCCCTCTACGCTCTTGCGGCGAAAATCAATCTGGCGCTGGGCAGCGCGGTGGGGTTTTATCTTCTTGATGTGTTCGGCTATGACCCACAGAATACGGATCACGGGCACGCCGCGGTCTTCGGCCTGCGGCTCGCATACATCTACCTCCCGGCGCTTCTGCTGGGCGGCTCCGCCGTCATCGTCCGGCGCTTTCCGATCGATCAACGCCGTCAGATCATCATTCGCCGGCGTATCGAATCGCTGGCTGCGAGGGAATCTCATTGACGTGCGCGCCGGGCTGTTGTATAACATTTCTATTAACAGGCAGCTCGGCTCCCGCGATCCCGTGCGGTTAACTTGATTGCTGCAGAGCCTAAGTCTAAAGGAGAAATCAGCATGTCACACGTTCACGTCGCCCGTTACCATCGAACCTTGCTCGGCGAAGCGAAGAAGGCCGCTAAAGCCATCTCCAAGGCCAAAGGGGTCATCAGCTCCCGGGTTTTTACGGATCACCATCACGTTATTCTGGTGACTGAGTTTTCTAATTGGGGAGTCTTGGACAATCTCGGTGATGAAGTGAAGAAAGCCGCAAATCCGCTGGCCTCCAAAGAGGGTGGTGGCGGTGAGTTCTGGTTCGGCACCGATTGACCGTACGGTTGCGGCCACTCCGTGAACGGCGCGCCGTCGTGGAAGCGGTTCCGAGGGTAATGGAGCTGCTCGGGGAGTAGGTGTATACTTAGGCGTATGGCCCGTATGCAAGTCTACCTCCCCGACGATCTGTACCAAGAGGTGAAGGCCCGTGGTCTACCGGCCTCGGAGCTGCTTCAGAAGGCTGTGCGGGCGGAGCTGCGCCGGCTGGAATTGCTCTCCGAAACCGACCGCTACGTTGCTGATCTAGTCACCGAGGTGGGGCCACCCACCTCGGCTCAGCGCACACGCGCCTCCGCTGTCGCGCGAGGCTGGCACGGCGAGGTTCCGCCGTCGATGCGCTCGTAGTCGCCTTGGCCGAACCGGGCGGAACGGTGCTCACCTCGGACCTTGGCGATCTAGCAGCCCTCGCTCAATACGCACATGATGTCATCGTGGAGAAGGTCTGATGCCCCTAAATAGGAATTGGCTCGTCTAAAAGGCCTATAGCGCCCCAAAATTCAATTCGGCGCCATTAAAATGGAGTCGAACGCCTTGGAATCCAATCTATTGGAGCCGGAATCCTTCTGACGGCTTCGAAATGAATTCGGGCGCGTAGAAAACGAAACGGACGCCTTCGAAGAGAGTTTTTCTCCACCAGATTGAATTCGGAGCCATTCGTATTCAATCTGGTGGAGTCGAAATCACTTCGAGCCCATCAAAATGAAATCGGGCGCACAGTTATCCAATCTATTGGAGCCGAAGTCTTTTCAGGTCCACCGAATCGTTTTCAGAACGCTTGAAGTCTTCCTCGAGGCTTCGAATTCGAATCTAGAGCGCCGAAAGTCTGGTCGGACGCTTCGGATTTGAATCTGGTGCGCTCGAAGAGATTTCGCCCGCGTACAATGCGCCATGGCCGATCCCGATCCTCTCGACTCGCTGTTTTGCGAAGCCGTGTCGGCCATGGACGCCGGCGACGTAGCCGCGCTGGAACAACTGCTGACCAGGAACCCCAGGCTGCTGCGCGATCGCCTCGATTCTCCCGGCGCCTGGTTGCGCGACAAGGTCGGCGGTGCCCTCGAAGGATTCTTTGAGCGGCCGTACCTCCTCTGGTTCGTCGCGGAGGATCCGGTGCGGGATGGCAAGCTGCCCCCGAACATCGGCTTGGTAGCCCGCGCGATTATCCAGGCGGCTGAAAGTGTGGAGAGTCTCCAGGAGCAGCTCGATTACGCGCTCCGGCTGGTCTCATGGTCTTTCGTCGCGCGGGAGTGCGGTGTCCAGATCGATCTCATCGACGCGCTGGTCGATGGCGGCGCCTCTTTCGGAAGCACCCCGGAGGATGCCCTTGTCAACGGCAACTTCGCCGCGGCCCGGCATCTCGTCGAGCGGGGGGCGAAGCTCACGTTGGCGGCGGCGCTTTGCCTGGGATTTCGGGACGAGGCCGCGCGGCTCGCGGAGACGTCGAGCGCCGGGCACCGACAGTTCAGTTTCGTCCTCGCTGCCCTGAACGGCAAGGCCGAGGCGCTTGCCACGCTGCTCGACCTCGGCGTGGACCTGAATGCCCCCAGCCCCGACCTCTATTCGCACGCCACGCCTCTCCATCATGCCGTGTGGTCGGGCTCGCTCGCGGCGGTCAAGGTGCTCGTAGAGGCCGGGGCCGCGCTCGAGAGGAGGGATACCGTCCATGGCGGTACGCCGCTCGGTTGGGCGGAGCACAGAAAGCATGCGGAGATCGCCACCTACCTTCGCGAGAAGGGAGCGGCTAGCTGCTAGAATCCGGCGGCTCATGCCGCCCAAGCTGATCGAAAACGTCTCAGACACGGCCCGCTGGGTCGCGTTCTACCGCGCGATGGAGACCGAGCGGCCCGACGCCCTGTTCCGTGATCCCTGGGCGCGGAAGCTGGCGGGGGAGCGCGGCGAGGCCATCGTGCGCCACATCCCCCGCGCTCAGGCCATGGCCTGGGCGCTGATCGTCCGCACCCAGGTCTTCGACGAGCTGATCCTGCAAGCCGTGCAGCAAGGCGCCGACATCGTGCTGAACCTCGCGGCCGGCTTCGACACCCGGCCCTACCGTCTCCCCCTGCCGCCTGGGCTCCGCTGGATCGAGGTCGACCTCCCCGAGCTTCTCGCGTACAAGGAGCAGGAGCTCGAGGGCGAGCGTCCGGTCTGCGAGCTGGAGCGGGTGCGGCTCGACCTGGCCGACGTCGAGGTGCGCCGCGCCCTGTTCGAGCGGGTCGGGCGGATGGGGAAGCGGGTGCTGGTTGCTTCCGAGGGCCTGCTGCTCTATCTCACTCCAGCGCAGGTGGCGCCGCTCGCCGAGGATCTTCATCGGCCCGCGAGCTTCCGCTGGTGGATCACCGACCTCCTCTCGCCCGCCCTCCGCAAGCGGCTCCACCGGAGCTGGGGCAAGCACTTAGAGGGTGCCAGCTCGCTCTACGAGTTCGCTCCCGAAGAGGGCCCCGACTTCTTCCGTCCTTATGGCTGGGACGTGGCCGAGTTCCGCCCGGTCTTCGACGAGGCGCGCCGGCTCAAGCGGGAGATGCCTCTGGCCTGGCTCCTCGCCTGGATCGGGCGAAAAGGATTCGGCAAGGGCGCGGGCGTCGCGCTTCTGGAGCGGATGTGAACGTTCCTGACGCCGTGCAAGCGATCGCCGGGGTGCTTCCGCGCACTCCGGTCCTGCGCTCGGAGGCTCTCGACGCCCTGGCGGGAGCCCGCCTCTGGTTCAAGGCCGAGGGGCTTCAGGTCACGGGCTCGTTCAAGGTGCGGGGCGCCTGGAACCGGGTGCGCTCGTTCACTCCCGAGGAGCTGGCGCCCGGCCTGATCACGGTCAGCGCGGGCAATGCCGCCCTGGGTGTGGCCTGGGCAGCTCGAGCCGCGGGCGCCCGCCTGGTGGTGGTCATGCCCGAGAACGCCGTGCCCGAGAAGCTCGCCGCGGTGGCTGCCATGGGAGCCCGCATTGAGAAGGATGGAGTCACGAACGCCACGCAGGCCTTCGAGCGGCTCGCCCAGCTCCGCGCCGAGCATGGCTATACCCTGGTCCATCCGTTCGACGATCCCTTCGTCATCGCCGGAGCCGCCACGGCCACTTGGGAGCTGCTCGAAGACATACCGGACCTCGATGCCGTGGTGGTCCCCACCTCCGGCGGCGGGCTCTTCGCCGGGGCCATCCTTGCCGCCCGGACTGCGACGGTTCATGGAATCCAGCCAACCGGAGCCGACGGCCTGATCCGCTCGCTGGCGGCAGGGGAGCCGACGCCGCCGGAGCGGATTCAGACCGTGGCCGACGGCCTTACCGCGCCCAAGCCGGGAGCCCTCAACTTCAAGCTGATCCGTGAGGCGGTCGAACAGGGAAGGGCGGCCGTGGCGGCCGTGAGCGACGAGGCGATCCTGGAGGCCATGGGGCTGATCATCCGCCACCTGCGGGTGATCGTCGAGCCGGCGGCGGCCGCTGCTCTGGCCGGTATCCTGGCCAACGACCGCTTCCGGGGGAAGAGGGTCGGGGTGGTCCTCAGCGGCAGCAACGCGGCTGTGGACCGGATACGGGAAGTGCTGACACCGGCCCGGGGAGGGCCGGTGTCATGTGCGGCTAGTTCGCCGGGTTGCCGCGAACCTGGTTGAAGCGGACCCGGTCGGAGGCATGGGCGAGGAGCTTCAAGTTGACAGCCTGCTGCTCGGCGGCCTGCTGCACCGCCTTGAGGGCGGCTAGCGCCTCCGGATGGACTTCCTTGGACTGGAACAGGCGTACCAGGTCCGAGGCGATCCGGAAGACCTCGGCGGTCTGCCCGCGGCGGGCGTAGACCACGACCAGGTCGAGCCCGGCCAGCGCGGCGTCGTAGGTGTAGCCGTGCTCGACCAGCCGCTCCATGGCCTGCGTGAGGAGCTGCTCGGACCGGGAAAGGTCCTCGTCCAGCTCCCGCGCGATGAGCCCCTCCGCCCAGATGCGGCGGCTGGTCGTCAGCGGGTCGTTGTACAGGAGGTAGAGGTCTTTGGACGACTCATAGAGGTCCGCCGCCTCGCGCGCGTTCCCGCACTCCGTCAGGGCGGTGATGAGGTTGTGGCGCACGATCAACGCGAGCCAGGGGTCATTGGCCAGGGTCAGGGCCTTGCGCAGGTTCTCGACCACCCGGTCGAGCTCCTTCGTGACCAGGAAGACGTTGGCCCGGTTGATGATCACCCGTGCCTGCAGGTTGCGGTCGTTGAGGGCCACGAAGCCCCGCTCCGCCCGGTCGAGGAGCTCGAAGGCGGCGGCGAATTGGCGCAGGTCGCGGCGCAACGAGGCTTCGAGGAGGTCGATGCGGGCCGAGAGGTCGGGGTCCGCGCCTCCCCGGTCCTGCGTGCGGCGCGACAGCAGAAACGTGCTGAACGCATCCTGCAGGTTGCCGCCCACGCGCGCGGCATTCGCTTCCATGGCCATGGCATATGCCACGAGGTCGGCCAGGGCCGCGGTGCCGCCGCACTCCCGGGGATCGGCCTGCTCGGCGACGGTCCGTGCGAGCCGGGCCAGCTCTCCGGCCATCGCCGGATCGTGGAAGACCACCTTCTCGCAACGTTCCAGCGTGTACGCAGCGAGGGAGTAGGTGTGGAAGCGCGCCTGCGCGGCCACGGCCGACTCCCTCTCATGATTGGGCATCGCGAGCAGCTCGGCGAGCTGGGCCGGGGCCGAAGCCCTCTCCCCCGAGACCTGGGAGGTCCGTCTCAGGACGGCCCTGAGCACGTTGTCCATGGCCTCGTCGTCTTCGAGGATGGACCTGCCGGTAACCTGGGGTTCCTCCAGATCCGGCGTGCCTTCTGCCGTGCCGTCCTTCTCCGCATTGAGAGCCCGCGTGAGAACTCTTGCCAAGGCACCCATCCGCTTGTCTGGCGAACGTTCCATGTCTGTCTCCTCGTGCCGTGTTGCTGCTTTCCCGTCTATTCTACCTTGAACGCATCACACAACGAAAAATGAAAGATCTAGCCGTTCGGATCGATGAAGGGGCCGGCTTCGCCGCCGCTGTTGGCCGCAGGCGGGGGGGGCTGGACCGCTCCACCGGCGGACTCCGTCACATGGAGAAACGAGACCGGACCCTCCAGCAGCGAAGTCACCCACTCCCACACTGCGACCAGCATGCCAGGGCCCCGGTCGGCATTTCTGCCTTCCGAAGGGAGCGCGTGCGCCGCGCCGCTTCCCAGGAAAAGCGTCAGCATCACCAGCGCCAGCATGAATCGCACTTTACGGGGCATACAGGTTCTCCTTCGAGATTCTGAATTCCGGCCGCTCACCATGAGTTGTCCGGGGTCGAATTCTATCGCCTTCTACAAGACATGAGTGCACCCTGAGGCCAAAAAGGGGCCAAGATGCCGAAACATTGATAGTCATCAATGCGTGTCGCCGGTCTGCCGCCGTTCAGACTGTGTTACTGGTATCATACACCCAAGTGAGCCGGAGCCTGCGTATCGACCCTGCCGATCCCCGGCCGATCTGGCGCCAGATCGAGGAGAACGTGCGCCATCTTGTCGCGTCCGGCGCCTTGGCCCTCGGGGCACCGGTGCCGTCGGTGCGCGACCTCGCCCGCGACCTGCAGGTGAATCCGGCGACGGTCTCGAAGGCCTATCAGCGGCTGACGGACGCCGGGGTGCTGACGGTGAAGCGTGGGGAGGGGACGTACGTGAGCGACTCGCCGCCCGAGCTGTCATCCAGGGAGCGGGGCAAGCGGCTTTTGCAGGGCGCCGTGAGGTACGCGAGCCTGGCGGTGACCCTCGGCGCCGACCGCGACGAGACCCGGGGGACGCTGGAGGACGCCTGGAGCAGCCTGGCCGGAGAAACAGCGGAGCAGACGGAGGAGGAACGAGAGGAATGGACCTCGTCGCCATCGAAGGGCTGAGCGTCCGCTACGGCAGGAGGCTCGTGCTCGACCGCGTCTCGCTGTCGGTGCCGGAGGGCTCGGTGTACGTGCTCCTCGGCCGCAACGGCGCGGGCAAGAGCTCCCTCGTCCGCTGCCTGCTGGGCGAGCAGCGCCCGGGATCTGGGCGCGTCCGCCTGCTGGGTGGGGATGTCTGGCGCGAGCGAGCCGCGCTCCTGCGCGAGGTCGGCGTCGTGCCGGAGGAACCCGACGCGCCGCCTTCGATGAATGCCCGCCAGCTCGCCCGTTTCTGCTCCGGCCTCTACCCCTCCTGGGACGGGGCGGGCTTCGAGGCGCGGCTGGAGCGCTTCGGCGTGCCCCCGGGAGTCCCTTTCGGACAGCTCTCCAAAGGGCAGAAGGGACAGGTGACCCTCTCCCTGGCCCTGGCGGGCTCCCCGCGGCTGCTCATCCTGGACGATCCCACCCTGGGGCTCGACCCCGTCGCCCGCCGCGCGGTCTTCGACGAGTTGATCGTGGACCTCGCCGACCGGGGCACGACGGTCTTCCTCACCAGCCACGACCTGGCCGGCGTCGAGGGGATCGCGGACCGGGTCGGCGTCCTGCGCGGCGGCCGGCTCCTGGTGGACGAGGAGATGGACACCCTGAAGCAGAGGTTCCGCCGGCTGCGTCTCCCCGCGGGGGATGGAGATGGGCTGGAGGCGCTCGAGCCGGTTTCGGTCACGGCCCGGGCCTGGGGCTCGGAGGTGGTGGTCGCCGGGTGGGACGAGTCTTTCGCGAGGGAGCTCATGAGGGAGGAGACCGAGGTCTCGGCGATGACGCTGGAGGAGATCTTCCTCTCGCTGGTAGGCCAGGAGGGGGTGAAATGAGGGCTTTTGGGGCCGTCCTCCGGCGGGAGCTTGCCGAGCGCTGGCTGCTGGCGCTGGCCGCGGCGCTTCTGGGCCTCGTACCCCTTGCCGTGCCGTTCCTGCCGTTGGGGATCTCCCAGGCTCCGGATGCGCGCTCCGGCACCGCGACCGCCCTGGCCGTGATCGTCAGCTTCGTCCTGGCCCTGGTGCTCGGGAGCACGGTGCTCGCCCGCGATCTGGCCGAGCGGCGCCTGGGGTTCTACTTCTCCCGTCCGTTGGCGGGCTGGGCGATCTGGGCTGGCAAGCTCACGGGCGCCGCCATCCTCGCCCTCGGCTCCGGGCTTCTGGTCCTCCTCCCCTCGGTGCTGCTCGGCGACCGCCCGGACCCGTCCGGCTACTGGGGACCGGCCAGCGATTTCGCGCTGTCCTTCACCCTCTGGGCCTTGACCGTGCTGGCCCTGCTGCTGGCCGCCAATGCCTTCAGCTCCATGGTCCGGTCGCGCTCGCCCTGGCTCCTGCTCGACCTCCTCGCCGGGACTTTGCTGGTCGGGCTGGTCGGGGCCATCACGGGGCGCCTGCTCACCGCGGGGGCGCTCAGTGCCCTGGCGATGGCGCATGCCGGTCTGCTCGTTGCCTTCGTCCTCTCCTTCGCGGCTGCGAGCGCCATCCAGGTTACCCGCGGCCGTACCGACCCGCGTCGCGGGCATCGGCTCCTCTCCCTGACGCTCTGGGCTCTTCTGGGCCTTTCGGCCCTGGCTTTCGGCGGCTACACGCGGTGGGTGCTCGCCGCGACCCCTGAGGACCTGGTGGAGATCGGGGGAGTGGTCCCGGCCTCGGCGGGGGATTGGATCGCGCTCGGAGGCTCCACCGGGATGCTCCGTGGAGGGTTCGAGCCCAACTTCCTGCTGGACACCTCCTCCGGACGGTCGTTCCTGATCAGGTCTCAATCCGCGGGTTGGGGAGGGGTGACCTTCTCCCGTGACGGCCGCCATGCCGCCTGGGCGCAGATGGCAGGCCGCGGCGCCTTGCCTGTGACCATCCACCGGCTGGAGCTCGACCGCCCGGGAGCTGAGCCGGTCGCGACCCCCATCGGTTTCTCGGAGCACTTCCCGCACTCCATGGTCCTCTCCCCGGACGGAGCGAGGATGGCCTGCCTGGCCGGCGAGCGGATCGTCGCGCAGGAGATGAAGGATGGGCGGCTACTCCTGGCAGCCCCGATCCTGGCAGGGGACTCCTGGAGCGCTGACCGGCTGCGATTCCTCGACTCGACGACACTGCGCTTGTACCGCACCCGGATCGAGAAGGGGGGGACCGAGCTCCGGGTCCTTGACTTCGACCTCGGCACAGGCAAGACGATCCGCGAGATCCGGGTGCCCGAATACGACCATTTCCTCTGGGGGATCAGCCAGGACGGACAGCAGCTTCTCCTCAAGTCCCGGAAGGTGGAGCTGAGCAGCCAGGAGATCGCCATCGCCATCACGGACCTTCGGAGTGGGGGGCCTCCGACGGGCATCCGGCTGGAGGGAGTCTCGAGCGGGCTCTCTTTCCTGACCGATGGCCGCCTGGTGATCGCCCGGCGGAACCGGGGCCGGCTCGAGCTGCATCTCCTGGATGCTCGCGGGAAGGAGCTGAAGCGCTTCGGCTTTCGTGGCCACCGTATCCAACTCGGGAGCCAGCCGGCCCCCGGGCTCCTCGTCGTCATGATCACGATGGGCCCGTCCGATGAAACGTGGCGCAGCGCTCTCCTGGACCTGGAAAGCGGCACCCTGCGCCAGATCGGCGAAGGGCTGTACCAGGAAGGCTGGCCGATCCTGCCGCCCGGCAGCGTCGGCACCCAGCTCTTTGTCCAGAAGAACGGCGGGCTTGTCCGGATCGATCCCGTGACCGGGCGCCAGCGTGTGATCCTACACCCTGAGAACTAGATAATTCTGGACAAGAACGGCTCTTCGGAGTCAATTGTCCATAATTTTGCTTGACTTCTCTATTTTGTCCAGTTATTGTCCCGTTGTCACAGAGTTAATCTGGACAAAGACAAGCAACCAGGAAAGGCAGGAAGTCATGTCGAAGAAGAGTCTGATCTCCGTAGTTCTCCTCGCGATCGTGGCCGTGGGCCTGACGCTCCCGGTCCAGGCCGCCAGCAGCAAGGCCGACATCGTGGACACGGCGGTCGCCGCCGGTTCGTTCAAGACGCTGGTCACGGCCATTCAGGCCGCGGGCCTGGTGGAAACGCTCAAGGGCGAGGGGCCGTTCACCGTGTTCGCGCCCACGGATGAGGCGTTCGCCAAGCTGCCGGCGGGCACGCTGGATGCGCTGCTCAAGGACAAGGCCAAGCTCCAGGCCGTGCTCACCTACCATGTCGTTTCCGGCCGGGTGATGGCCTCCGACGTCACCAAGCTCAGCTCGGCCAAGACGGTGCAGGGACAGAGCCTGTCCATCAACACCTCGAAGGGCGTCAAGGTCGGTACCGCCAACGTGGTCAAGACCGACGTGCTGGCGAGCAACGGCGTGATCCACGTCATCGATACCGTCCTCATCCCGCAGTAAGAAGATGAAGGTCGCGCGTTTCGTCCGCCGCTCCCGTATCGGCGCGCCGGCCGAAGAGGTCTTCCGCTGGCACGCCGAGCCCGGAGCGTTCCAGCGGCTCACTCCTCCCTGGGAGCCAGTCGAGGTCCTGGACGAGGGGGGCGGGCTGCGGAACGGCGCCGAGGTGGTCCTGCGGGTCCGCCTCGGTCCGTTCCCGGTCCGCTGGGTCTCGCGGCTCTCCGACTGCATCCCCGGCAGGGGCTTCCGCGACACCCAGGTCCGCGGCCCCTTCGCCCTCTGGCGGCACACTCATCTCATCGAGCCGGCCGGCGCCTCCGCCTCCTGGCTGGAAGACCGGATCGAGTACGCCCTGCCCTTCGGCCTCCTCGGCCGCTGGCTCGGCGGCTTTTTCGTAAGGCGCAAGCTGGAGCGGCTTTTCGAGTACCGGCACCGGGTGACGGCGGCCTCCTTCTCTTCTCCCTTGTAACCAATCTCCCCCTCGCGACTCTGTTCGCTTGGAAGGAGATTGGTCATGCAACTGAGAAAGAGCATCGGATTGGGAATCATGGCGCTTGCCGCCGCCGCTTACGGCTTCACCCTGGATTCCGCCACGGAGCCCGCCAAGTCCGACCCCGTCCTGCGCGCCGCCAAGGGGATGATCGAGCGGGGACGCCACGCCTTCCGCCATGACACGCTGGGAAGCGAGGCTTTCTTCACCGGCGCCATCCGGCTCAACGAAGCCATCCGGACCGTCACTCCCCGGACTGCCCTCGCCGTAGGGCTCAAAGTGGACTCCGCGGCCCTGCCGCAGGAGCTGATCCGCGCCATCAAGAAGGGCAAGGTCGACCTGGACGACCCTGCGACCACGGCTGCCCTCCTCTCCCTCAATGCCGTGGTCGGCGTCGAGGCGGAAGTAGGGAAGGACGGCTCGGTCCGCAACCTGGGGATCACCTGCGCCTTCTGCCACTCCACCGTGGACGACTCGGTGGCGCCGGGGATCGGCGGGCGGCTCGACGGCTGGGCAAACCGGGACCTCGACGTGGGCGCGATCCTCAATCTCGCGCCCAACCTTCAGCCCTTTGCCGACCTGCTGGGGGTGGACGTGCCTACCGTCAAGACCGTGCTCCAGAGCTGGGGGCCGGGCCGGTTCGATGCCCACCTGAACCTGGACGGCAAGGCCTTCCGGCCGGACGGCAAGACCGCGGCGGTGCTGATCCCGCCGGCCTTCGGGCTCGCCGGGGTGAACCTCCACACTTACAACGGCTGGGGCTCGGTCACTTACTGGAACGCCTTCGTGGGCAACCTTGAGATGAACGGCAAGGGGACCCTTTTCGATCCCCGCCTCGACGACCCGGTCAAGTACCCTGTGGCCTCCCACGCCGGCTTCGCGGACGTAAGGAACGAGCCCGACCGGATTACACCAAAGCTGGCCGACCTGCACTTCTACCAACTCGCCCTTGTCTCCCCGACTCCCCCGGAGGACAGCTTCGACGCCGGCGGGGCGCGCCGCGGCCGGACCCTGTTCGCGGGCAAGGCGCAGTGCGGGACCTGTCATGTGGCGCCCCTGTTCACCGAGCCCGGCTGGAACCTGCACAAGCCGGAGGAGATCGGCATCGATGCCTTCCAGGCGGACCGCGGGCCCGAGGGCCGCTACCGCACCACCCCGCTCAAGGGGCTCTGGACCCACACCAAGGGGGGCTTCTACCATGACGGGCGCTTCGCCACGCTGCTCGACGTCGTCAACCACTACGACGCGGTCCGGAGTCTGGGGCTGTCGGAAGCGGAGAAAGGGGATCTGGTCGAGTACCTGAAATCCCTGTAAACGCCTAAACTCCCCGCCGTGGCATTCCTTTACATCCTCCGCTGCGGGGACGGCTCCCTCTATACAGGGATTGCGCTCGACCTCGAGCGCCGGCTGGCGCAGCACCGGGCCGGGCGGGCCTCGCGCTACACCCGCTCCCGCCTGCCGGTGGACCTGGTCTGGTGGCGGGAAGCCGGCTCCTGGGGCGACGCGCTCCGCGAAGAACTGCGGATCAAGCGACTGAGCCGCTCCGAAAAAGAGGCGCTCGTGCTCGGAGAGACTGGATGAAGGAGCGCTGGGTCTTTCTCGGGCTGGCCCTGCTGCTCCTCCTGCCCATCTGGGCGGTCGACTACATCCCCACGGTCGACGGCCCCAGCCACGTCTACAACTCCTGGATCCTGCGCCAGTACGCCAACACGGAGGAGTACCCGCTCTTCCAGCAATACTACGAGATCGACTGGCGGCCGATTCCGAACTGGTTCGGCCACGCCGTCCTCGCCCTGCTAATGTTCCCGTTCGAGCCGCGGACGGCGGAGAAGATCCTGCTGACCGGGCTCGTTCTGCTATTCGTCGCCTCGGTGCGCTTTTTCGCCGGATCGGTGGACCCGGAACGGCGCTGGATGGGCCTGCTCGCCCTGCCGCTCCTCTACAACCAGCTCTTCCTGCTGGGCTTCTACAACTTCTCTTTCAGCCTCTGCTTTTACCTCCTGGCCGTGGGGACCTGGTGGCGGAACCGCGACAGCCCGGGCTGGCGCCTGGCGGTGAAGCTGAACCTTCTCCTCCTGCTCTGCTGGTTCGCGCACATCGTCTCCCTCTGCCTGGCGCTGGCCTCGATCGGCATCCTCTGGCTCGTGACTCTCCGCGGCCGACCCTGGAAGCAGCATCTTTTGCACCCCCTGATGCTCGCGCCCCAGATCCTCCTTCCCCTCTGGTTCGTCCAGCAGCAGGGCGGAGGTCCGATCCCGTCCACCTGGACCGCGGAGATTCACCGCAACTACCTCATGCGCCTGGAAGTCCTCTTCATGTTCGGTCGGGAACAGCTCTGGATCGGGATGATCCTGGCCGCGCTGTTCGGGGCACTGCTGCTCGTCACCCTGGCCGGCAGGCTGAAGATGGGGGAGGAGGATGGCTTCCTCCTCCTGAGCCTCCTGGCGGTCGTGCTCTTCGTCCTCAGCCCGGAAGGGATGTCCGGCGGCACCCTGCTCAAGAACCGGTTGAGCCTCTACCCGTATCTCCTTCTTCTCCCTTGGCTTCGGATCGGAAAAATCGGGCGCGGGGCGGTCGTCGGAGCCATGGTGCTCCTGACGGCCTTCCAGGCGGGGAAGACCGTCCAGTGGTACCGCCTCATGCAGCCGGACGTGCGGGCTTTCCTCGCCGCCACCGAGGCCATCCCGCCGGACAGCCGGGTCCTGCGCCTCCTCTTCAGCCGCGACACAGCCTCCCCTCCGTTCGGCGCGCTCGGCCACCTGATCGGCTATACCGCGGCCGAGAAGGGGCTGCTCGACTGGGACAATTACGAAGCGGCGTGCGGCCTCTTCCCCGTCCGCTTCCGGCCCGAGGTAGGAAAGATCGACACTTACACGATGGAGGCGAACCCCGGGCACGTGCGCCTTTCGGAATACAGGGGGAGGGTCGATTACGTTTTCGCCTGGAAGATGCCGCCGGACTCTCCGATGGCGCTCCGGCTGCGCCGCCACTACCGGCCGCTGGCCGAAATCGGGCCCGGGAGCGTATACAGGAGGAAAGGCCGGGGTATGAGAGAGTAGGTCAAGCATGTACAACGACTTCTACGGCTTCCACGAGGCGCCGTTCAACATCACGCCCGATCCCCGCTTCCTGTTCTTCAGCGACCGGCACCGCGAGGCGTACAACCACATCCTCTTCGGGCTGCGGGAGCGTAAGGGCTTCATCCAGGTCACGGGCGAAGTGGGAGCGGGCAAGACCACGGTCTGCCGCGCCCTGCTGGAAGAGCTCGGGCCGCAATACCGCACGGCTTTGATCCTCAACCCCTTCCTGACCGGCGATCAGCTCCTGCGCTCCATCCTGATCGAGCTCGGGCTGGAGGCGTCGGACGACAGGGTCACGGCCCTGCAGCGGCTCAATCAATACCTCCTCGACCAGCTCGCCGAGGGCAACGACGTGGTGCTCCTGATCGACGAGGCCCAGGATCTGAGCTTCGACCTGCTGGAGCAGATCCGCCTGCTTTCGAACCTGGAGACCGACCAGCGCAAGCTGCTGCAGATCGTGCTCCTCGGCCAGCCCGAGCTGCGGGAAAAGCTGGACGATCCGCGCCTGCGCCAGCTCCGGCAGCGGATCACGGTGCGCTACCACCTGGCGCCGCTCTCGCGCCAGGAGGTGGAGAGCTACATCCAGCATCGCCTCCAGGTGGTGGGGGCGAACGGCCGGCCGAGCTTCAACCGCTGGGCGCTCGGCAGCATCTACCGCTACTCGGGAGGGGTGCCCCGGCTGGTCAACGCCGTCTGCGACAAGGCGCTCCTCTGCGGCTTTGTCGAGGGGGACGACCACCTGACCTGGCGGCACGTGAGGCGGGCCATCCGCGAGCTGGAGGGGAACTTTTGAGCCTGATCGACGAGGCGCTGAGGCGCGCGCGCCAGCAAGCCGCCAACCAGGACGCGGCGAAACGGGGCGAGGCCTACCGGCATGTGCCGGTGCTCCCGCCCATGGCCTCGAGGAGGAGGAGCTCCGGGCTCCGTCCCGCCCTGATCGGCGCGGCCGTGGCCCTCTGCGTGGTTGCCGGAGTCGCTCTCGGTGTCTATCTGGGACGCGGAAGCTCGCCGGAGCCCCAGGCCCGGATCTCAGAAGCCGCTCCGCCAGCTCCCACCCCCGAGCCTCAGCGTCCGGTCACGGTCGTTGAACAGGCCCCGGAGCCTGAGCCGACGCCGGTTCCCAAGCCTGAGCCGACACCCGCGCCCGTAGTCGTGGCTCCTATCCCAGTCCCACCGGCTCCCGAGCCCGAGCCGTCCCCGGAGCCTCTTCCGACTCCGACGCCGGCCCCCACCCCGGAGCCGGCTCCTACTCCTGCGCCCGAGATCCGGACCTACGTCCGCGAGATTCCCCTCCCCGAAGGCGGATCGCTCCGTCTGAACGGCATCGCCTTTTCAGCGGCCCAGCCCGTGGCGCTGATCAACGACAGGGTCCTTGCCAAGGGTGAGAGCTACGAGGGTTTCCTGGTGACCGACATCCAAGCTAACCTTGTCGAGCTGCGGAACAACGGGACGATCGTCCGGGTGACATTGAAATGACTTTCGAGGTGAAACACGAGCTACCCGGTTGGGAGCTGCTCTGGCTCAAGCTGCGGCTCCGTCCGGGGCAGGACGAGGTGCTCGCCGCCCTCCGCAAGGAGGTGGCCGAGGTCGCCCGGGCCAACTTCGAGGGGGACAGCCTGTCCTCCGATCCCGTCGTGGCCGGAGTGCGGGCCCTCTTCCGGGCTGCCGGCTGCGATCCGACCCGCTACCGTCCCTCTTCCGAAGCTCTCCTGAGGCGGCTGCTCAAGGGGGAAGAGTTGCCGGTGATCCACCCCTTCGTGGACCTCAACAACTGCCTTTCGGTGGAGCTGGCCGTGCCCTGCTGCGCCTCGGCCGACGGGACCTTCACGCCACCGGTCACCCTTCGCGCCGGCCGGCCGGGAGAGACGGTCCAGTCGCTTCGGGGTGCCTTCAACCTGGAAGGCAAGCCGCTGCTGGAAGATTCGCAAGGCGCCTTCAGCACACCGATCACGGACAGCGAGAGGGTACGGGTGCACGAGGGGACCGAGCGCGCCTGGATGGTGGTCTATCTCCCCCAGGGGAAGATGGATGCCGCGGCTGCCCGTGCGCGTCTGGACGAGCTGCTGGTGAAGGCGCCGGTCGCTGAAGTGGAAGACGCCGGAGTGTCAGGCTAGCCGTTCCATCAAAGCCTTGAAGCTTGGGGCAACTTCCTCCCCTCCCTGCACGAGCGGGCAATCCCGGTCATTCCGCCGCCGTTCCGTATCGAAGCACACCATCGCCCCATCCGGTCCGACCGCGAAGGGGATGAATCCACCCTCCAATGCGGCGATCTCCTTCTCCATGGGATTGGGAAGCAGTCTGATCGGACCAAGGTCGACCTCCTCCTCCCATTCATAGGCGGTGACGAGCTGTTCGAAGAGGGGCGGGAAGCGTCCGGGCAGCTTGGCGTAGACGGAATCCAGGACCTCGCGGCCGGCGATCACGGCCCGTGGAGACAGGCCGAACGCAGTCGCGAAGCGCTTGAGCAGCGCGGCGTCTCCGAGCCTGCCGAAAGGCACCCGGGCCGCCGCTGAGGACGAGCCAGCCATGGACTTGTTCCTATCCGCAAATCTCTGGGCCCTATCTTGCCACGGACCGGCCGTGGCGGTCCAGGTAATCGTCGATCAGGGCGCGGGCGATGCTCAGCCGGGGCGGGATGGGGGGCAGGTCGTCGAGCGTGAACCAGCGGGCGTCCTCGATCTCGGTGGGATCGATGCGCACCTCGCCGCCGGCATACCGGGCCGTGAAGCCGATCATGAGGGAGTTGGGGAAAGGCCAAGGCTGGCTGCCGAAGTACCGGATGTCGCGAAGCTCGACCCCGACCTCCTCGCGAACCTCGCGAGCCACCGCCTCCTCGAGAGACTCCCCAGGCTCCACGAATCCGGCGATCGTGCTGTAGACCCCCGGAACGAAGTGAGGAGACCGGGCGAGAAGAGCACGGCCCTCGTCGTCCTCTACCAATGTGATGACGGCAGGGGAGAGCCGGGGGAAGTGTTGCAGCCCGCAGCTAGGGCACGTGCGCGACCGTTCGGAGGGTTGGGCGGTGGTAGGAGTGCCGCACCGTCCGCAGAACCGGTGGTTGCGGTCCCACTCCACGATTTGAACCGCCCGTCCGGCGAGCTTCCAGGCCTCCTCGTCGAGGCGTCCCCACAGCTTGCGCAGCCCGATGAGCGCCATCCCCTCCGGAACCTGCAACTCCGGATCGAGCCCGACCGCATAGGCCGCGCTCCCGCCCAACTCGCCCACGAGATGCGGCTCCTCCACGGAAAGCCCGAGCGCCACCCACTCCTCCGCGCTGGGCAATGCCGCCGTCCTCTCCTCAATGCGGACCAGCAGCTCCTGCCCGCGGAACGCGAACCAGCACGTCGTCTCTGTCTTCATGGGAAGACTCTAAGGCAGGAGGAAAGCGAAGGCCATCTTCTTGCCCCTGGGACCGCCGGCATCCTGCCGGCTGCTTTTTTTCTCTCTGTTCCACGCTCCTGATTGGCCGGCGTTCCGCCGATTCATCCGGACAAGCCGGCAGGATGCCGGCGGTCCCAGGAAAAGCGCTCCCGCGCGAAGGTCGGTTTCCTTTTCTTTCCCTGGGACCGCCGGCATCTTGCCGGCTCCGGACGTTGCGGCAGATCCGGAAGAGCCACCGCAACCTGAAGATCGCCACCGCAACCTCCCATCCTTCACCGCAACTCCGGCCCGTCTGCCGCAACTCAAGCTTGTCCACCGCAACTTCGGCTTATTCACCGCAACGTCAAGTCAGGTTGCGGTGAATGAAGAAGCGCTGCCGCAACGTGGACTCGTTCACCGCATCCTGAAAAGATCCACCGCAACATCAAGATATCCACCGCAACCTCTTCCCATCCACCGCAATCTCTTCCCATCCACCGCAACGTCCGGCCGGCTGCCGCAACGTGACGTGATATCTTTTCGTCCAAGAGATTTTCACCGCAACCTGGACTTCTACGGAGGCTGGGCATGAGCTCGAAGCTGTCGGTGGAGGACGTGTTGTCCCAATTGGAGCAGCGCGCGGCCTTCCATCGCGAGCGGGAGTCTTTCCACTCGCAGCAGGAGGCCAGTCACCGGGAAGAGAGGACGCTCCACGCGGAAGAGTTGGAGAAGATCCTGCAAAGCCTGGAAGCCTTCCGCGCGGTTGCCGCCAACGCCGTGGACCTTGCCCAGCCAACCGCGGCGAAGCCCGTTTCCAACGAGGAGGAGCTGCCACCCCCAGGCCGGCTGCAGATCAGCCGGCTGCTGCGGAGCGTCATCCTGAGCCCCTCCCTCCCCGAGCCCTTCGGAGCCAGCGCCGTGGCGGCGGAAGCCAACCGCCGCATCCGGGACCGGATACCCCCGGTCGACCGGCGGACGGCCTCGGACGTCCTGCGCCGGATGCTCGCCGAAGGAGCGATCCGGCTTGCCCGCGAGGGCAAGGCCTTTCACGAAGCGCTTTATACGCGCAGTCCGCGGCGATGAGCGGGTTGCTGGAGGGGAATGGCCGGCGTTCCGCCGATTCATCCGGACAAGCCGGCAGGGATGCCGGCGGTCCCAGGGAGGGAGGGCAAGACCCTTCCCGCGGGTGGCTGTCCCGAGGCTATCTACCCCACTTCGACGAGCGCTGTCTCATGCAGTCTCTCGTGTTTCGACTGCATGATGCCGTCCCCACGGCGGTAGTTCAGGGGTGGAAGGACGAGTTGGCCTGGATCGAGGGTCTCCCTGCTTCGGATCCTCGAGAGATCGAGCTGCGGAAGCTCATTGCCAGATACGAGGACGCCGGCCACGGCGCCTGCTGGCTCCGGGACGAGAGCATCGCGGCCCTCGTGGAGGATGCCCTGCTGCATTTCGACGATCAGCGGTATCGGCTGATTGCCTGGTGCGTCATGCCGAACCATGTCCATGCTCTGGTCGAGACCCGGGAGGAGTGGCTTCTCGCCAGTATCGTGCACTCCTGGAAGTCCTATACCGCTCTGGCAGCAAACCAGATCCTGGGACGATCCGGCGATTTCTGGTTCCGGGAGTATTTCGACCGGTTCATCCGGGATGATCGGCACTTTGCGAACGCGGTCGGGTATATCGAGATGAATCCGGTGAAGGCAGGGCTGGTGGGGCGGACGGAGGAGCGGCGGTGGAGCAGCGCTGGGTGGCGCGGTAAGGAGAAGTAAGCAGGCCGGCAGGATGCCGGCGGTCCCAGGGGGGAAGAAGAACCCCGGCCTTCGCGCGGCAGCGTTTTTCCTGGGACCGCCGGCATCCTGCCGGCTTGTCCGGATGAATCGGCGGAACGCCGGCCATTCAAAAGACAAAACCGGCCGGCAAGATGCCGGCGGTCCCAGGGGAAAAAAGCTACAGCCCCAGCAGGTACTCCGCGAACACCTCGTTGAACAGCGCTCCGGGGCGCCGCTCGCGGAGGAGGCGGACGGCTTCCGGTCCGGGCACTCCCATGTGGTGGAGGATCAGGCCCGCGACAAGGGCAGAACGGTTGTAGCCCAGGCCGCAGTGCGAGAGGACCCGGTGCCCGGCTTCCACCATCGAGGCCCCGAGCCGCGCCACCCCCTGGAGCTTGTGCATGTCCGGAAGGTCTTCATCGTAGATCGGATAGTAGATGTAAAGGACGTGGTTCGGCATCGTCGGGATGCAATGGTCGAGATCCCCATCGAGATCGATCACCACCGTGATTTCGTGCTTCGCCACCGCTTCCCAGCTGTCTATCTTCGGGGAGAGAAACAGACAGCCTTTTTCGTCAAGGCAGATGATGTCCATGGGCGTCCTCCGGAGGGAGAGTCTAATTCACTCCGGCTTTGGAGTAAGCTGTTCCTGTAATTTACCAGGAGGATTGCCATGCGGTTCCCCACGTACCTGAAGCTCCTGAAGCTCGGCTTCGCGCTGGTCTTGCTCCCTGCCACCGCCATGGCGGGCACGGTGAGCCTTTCGAACACGGACAAGAAGGCGGAGAAGCGCTGGACGGCGGAGCGGTATGCCGCCGCCCGTCCGCTGCCCATGCAGCGGGTCGATGCCGGTGGCGATCCGTTCCCCGCAGCCCAGACGGCAGAGTCCTCCCTCGGAAGCCGCTTCGCCACGGGCCGGGCGCCCGTCGCCGGAGTCCGCGCCGACTCGTCGAACCGGTTGTTCGAGGCCCAGGACCGGGAGATGATCGCCGCGCTGTTGGCTGGGGAAGACCTCGATTCCATCGCCGAGCCGGCTTCGGGCAGCGGCGGCGGCCATTTCACCAGCTCCCGGCTCGTGCCCGAATCGGCCGACGAGAGCTATCCCTACTCCACCGTGGGCAAGCTGTTCTTCGCCATCCCCGGCCAGGGGGATTTCTACTGCTCGGCGGCCGTGATCCGTAACCGGATCATCGCGACCGCGGCGCAGTGCATCCATAGCGGCACTCCCAGCCCGGGCTTCTACGACGACTTCGAGTTCGTCCCGGTCTACCGGGACGGCACGGCACCTTTCGACATCTGGGCCTGGGAGTACGTGGCCGTGTCTTCGACCTGGACGAGCGGCAAGGGCAAGCTTCCCCATGCCGCGGATTTCGGGCTGATCGAGCTCGAGGACCGGGTGTTCGACGGCGCGCTCCGCACGATCGGCGACGTCGTGGGCTACCTGGGCTACGCGACCCAGCGCCTGCGCCCGAACCACGTGCACATGCTCGGCTATTCGAGCAGCCATGACGGCGGCGAGATAGTCCACCAGGTGACGGCGAAGGATCACAAGACGGCGAAGCCGAGCAACGTCCTGTACGGCTCCGACATGCGCGGAGGCTCGGCCGGCGGACCGCTGATCCAGGATTTCGGCGACGATCCGGGCCTGGTGAGGTGGGTCGGCGCAATCTCGACCATCAACAGCTCGTCCTCGGTGAAGCTGCAGGGAGCCTCCATCCCGGACAGCCGCTTCACGAGCCTGCTCAACGACGTCTGCGCCCATCGGGGAGGGAACTGCTGATCGATTGAGCTATCCGATATCCTGCTTCCGCAGGTATTGATCGATCATCACCGCCGCGATGTTGCCGGTGCCCATGGCTACCGCAACCTGCTGGGTCATGGGGCGGATGTCCCCCGCGATCCAGACGCCCAGGACGTTCGTGTCGCCCCGTTGCGACTTCGGCTGCATGTGATGGCCCGTTGCGGCCATCTCAACCCCGAGCTGTTGCGCCAGATCAGTGCGGCCCAGCGCAGGGCTCGAGACGAAAAAGGCTTCGGCATTCAGCGTGCGGCCATCCTGGAGCTCGAGGCCGGTGAGCATCTTGTTCTCACCCACCAACTTCTGAATCTTTCCAGGGATCACCTCGATCCCCTTCTCCTTCAGCTTTTCGGCGTGGCGCTCGGGCAGTCCGGGCTCCGTCGTGGCGAGGACGCGCAAGCGGTCGGTGTAGCGTGAGAGGCCCAGGGCCATACCGGCCGCGCTGTCCGTCGAGCCCACTCCGATCACGATCGTGTCCTTGCCCCGGATCTCAGGCGCTTCGCAGTCCGAGCAGTAGAAAAGGTTTCCTTTGCCCGCGTAGTGGAAGCAAGGACTGTAATCGCCGTCCACGAGCGGATGGTAGCGCGCCACGCCGGTCGCGAGGAGCAGCGTGCGTCCGCGGAAGGCCGCACCCTTTTCGCTGGTGAGGAGGAAGTCCCCGTCCTGCCCCTCGGCCTTCACGATGTTGGCGTGGCGGACCTCGGCGCCCATTTCCTTGGCCTGTTCCTTCAAGCTTTTCTGGATGTCGATGCCGCGCACGTGGGGCATGCCGGGCACGTTGTGGAGCTGCTCCAGGGTGAAGAAGAGCGGACCGCTCACGCGGTCGAGGACCAGCGTCTTGCGGCCATGCCAGGCTAGGTGGAGAGCCGCCGTGAGCCCGGCTGGCCCGCCGCCGACGATCAGGGTGTCGTAGATGTCGGTCATTTGAACGAAGTCTACCGCGCTTCGAGCTCCTTCAGGATCGGTTCGAAGCCGGCGAGGCGCCGGTCCCGGTCCTTGACCAGGCAGGCGGCGATCAGGGCGGAGAGCCGGGGGTCGCACTCGGGGTTGAGCTCGTGGACCGGCCGCGGATCCTCTTCCAGGAGCCGGCGGGAGACCTCCGGGAAGCTGGTACCGGCGAACGGACGCGTGCCGGTGAGCAGCTCGTAGGCCAGGACGCCGAAGGAGAAGACGTCCGCCCGGGCATCCACCTGCTCGCCGCGGAACTGCTCGGGGGAGACGTAGCCGAGAGTGCCGATGGCCACCCCCTTGGTCGTGAGGTTGAGGTCGCGGTCGAGCAGCTTGGCGAAGCCGAAGTCCATGAGCTTGACCGAGCCGTCGGGCAGCACCCGCACGTTGTGCGGCTTGACGTCGCGGTGGAGGACGCCCTGGGAATGGGCGTAGGCGAGCCCACGGGCGATCTGGAGGAGCACCGCGGTCCGCTCGCGGAGCGTCATCGGGTCCCGCCGCTTGATGCGGGCGCTCAGGTCTTCTCCTTCGAGCAGCTCCTGGACCAGGTAGGGGAAGTCGCCCTCGGACCCCAGCTCCAGGACCCGGGTGACGTTCGGGTGCTGCAGCGCGGCGGCGATCTGGGCTTCGAGCAGGAAGCGCCGGCGGAGCTTCGGATTGGCGCTCGTGCAGACCTTGATGGCGACATCGCCGGCATCGGTCCGCCGTTCGGGGTCCCGTCCCCGGTAGACCACGGCCGCGCCGCCGGTGCCGATCCGCTGGATCAGCTCGTAGCGGCCGAGGTTGTCACGGCCTTCGAGGGGATCGGAGAGGCGTTCGCGCAAGGGGGCTCCTCAGAGCCGCCACCAGTCGTAGGCTTGTCGCTCAGGATCCCAGAAGATGTGGAAGGCGTCGCACTTGTCGTCGTGGAGGTTGATCCCGGGCCTGGAGGGGGACCCTTCCTCCTCGACCTTCTCGAAATCAATCCTGGCCTCGCGGGAGCAGAGGGCGTCCTGCGTGCCGTCCCAGGGGAACTCCAGGGTCCAATGCCGGCAGGAGTCCCCGGCCGGGCCGTGCACGATCCCGACGACGAGCAGGTTGCCCCGGATGCCGGTCAGGGCATAGTCCTCGGTCCCATCCTGGTCCAGGTCCGACTCGATCAGGCTGGCGGGGTCCCACTCCGTGCCGGGCTCGCGCTGCCGCAGGACGTCGAGGGCCGCCAGGCCTTTCGCCGGAGGCCGCGGGGGAGTCTCCGGACTGGAGGGCGGACGCATGCCGGCGCAGCCGAGGAGCCCCGGCAAGGCGAGCGTCAACAGGATTCGGACCGCGGTCTTCATCGCGGGATCTTACCGCTGATCGAAGCGCTCGATACGCTCCTGGATCTCGCCGGCGATTTTGCGGAGGGATTCCAGGTCAGTGGCACTGAGGTGCTCCTTCAGCTCCTCGAAGAGCGGTTCGATCGGCGGCCGGTAGTCATGCATCAGGGTCGCGATGTCGCCCTCATAGAGCGCGACGCGAGCGAAGTTCCCCTGACGGTAGAGGGAGGGCAGGGCGTACAGCTTGAGGAGCAGCAGACCCTCCACCGTGGCGCAGGGGATCTCCCGCTCTACGAAGCGCTGGGTCGTGGCGTACTGCTGCCGAACCTTTTCGAAGAGCGGGTTGCTGGTCAGGAGGAGGTCGATCTGGAGGCCGTCGAAGAATCCGCGGGCGAAGTCATCATCCCGGTTTTCGATCTGGATCTCAGGGAGCTTCTCCAGGGAGGAGAGCGCCATGATGAGGTCGATGTCCTCGGTGTTGCGGCCCTCCACGTACTTGAGGAGGGCGATGCCTCCTACCAACAGATAGTCGGTCCGCCGCTCCCCGAGGAGAACGAAGAGACGGTTCACGGCCTGCAGCAGGTCGTCGCCTTGCACGGAACCTCCGCGTTTTTTCCCGAAGTTGAAGAGGACCGCGTTGCGGACGACCTTGCCGATGTGGACTTCCCGGGCCTCCGCGGTTCTCATGATGCTTCGATCTTATCCTCCATCCCCTCGAATTGCCGGATCTCCTCCTTCAGGCTCTCCGGCAAGGGGATGGACCGGCCGGTTCCGTAGTCGACCCAGACGATGACGCCGTGGCCGTCGGCCACCCTCTGGCCGAGGGTTTCGGTGCCGCGGTAGACGATCTCGTAGTCCATGCGGAAGCTGCTCCGCCCGATCTCGGAGACCCGGGCGAGGACTGCGAGCTCGGCGGGATAGCGCACCTGCTGGCGGAAGTTGAGGTGCGCGGCGGCCAGCGCCGGGCCGTGCTTTTCCCCCTCCTGGTGGTCGTACATGTGCACCGCCGCGAAGTAGCTCATCCGGGCCGACTCGCAGTAGGTGAAATACTTGGCGTTGTTGACGTGCCCCATGGAGTCCATGTCCGCCCAGCGGACGGCGATCGGCTCCACGTGTCCTCCTCGCTCGTCGTTCATCGGTCCTCCACCAGTTCCAAAAGCTCGATCATGGGCCTGATTCTATGCCGAGCGAGGCGGCTGGATCGGCGAAGAAGCTCTCCAGCCGTTCGAGGTATCTCCCGACGTGCACGCCGTCCATGAGCGCGTGGTGCACTTCGATGGAGATCGGCATCCGGTCCTGGAAAACCTTGCCAAAGACGATCTTGGGGACCGAATCCTCGGGATCTTTCTTTCGGGCGTGGGAGAAGCTGGTGAAGGAGATCCAGGGCAGGACCGATCCGTGAATGAGATCGTCCCGATCCTTGCGCGGCTCCAGCCGGCCGTCGCTCGAACGGAGTCTCACCAGCGCGGCAGTGCTCTTAGCCGCGAATTGTGAGAAGTCGTCGTCCCAATCGAAGTAGCAGAAGCCGAAGCGCTCGCCGTCGAGCAGGATCGTGGTCCCCATGCCGATGCGGTCGTGGACGAGCACCCGGTCTCCCCGCAGCCGGTACCGGAACGGCTCCACCTCGTTGGCCACCTTGAGGGCCAGGTAGTGGTAAGTGAGGAAGAAAGGAGCCCGCTCCCGAGGCAGTTGCCGAAGGGCCGTCACGTCCATCTGGACGCAGACGTTGAAGAAGGGGTTGTCATACTCCTTGAAGAAGTGGAAGTGCTCGCGCCGCGGCCAGGTCTCGAGGTCGAGGTAGGTTGGCATGGATCAGGGCAGAGACCAATCGGCCAAAGGGATATCCAAACCTTCGAAGTGCCTCGTGTTGCTTGTCACGAGCATAGCGTCATGCTTCAGAGCCAGGACTGCGAGGAGTAGATCGAGGTCCGCGATGGATCGTCCAGCGCGGTGGTGCTCCGCCCAGAGGGAGGCGGCATGGTTCCAGTCTTCAAAAAGCAGATTGCAGCGTTGCCAACGGGCTACCAAGTCCTGATAGCGTCGCATGAGGCGGGACGATCCCTTAAGGTCAAGGTAACGCTGCAACTCGTAGTGCGCTACCGACGAGAGGAGAAAAGTATTGCCCTGCCGGGCTGATTCCTCGAATCGGTCCAGGACTGGCTGCCGTCCCCTGATGATGTAGCTCAGGGTATTGGTGTCGAGCAGGAGGTCCATCAATCTTCGTCGAGGCTGGCCAGACGGAAAGGATGTTCGCGGCGGAAGCTCTCGAATCCATCGAGAACCTCCTCCTCTTCCTGGGTGAGCGCAGTGGAGCGGATCTCATCGAGGACAGCCAGTTGCTGCTGAAGGCGTTCAGCATCCGTCTCATCCAAGGATTGCGAAGCGGTCCCCAGAACAATCACCTCAGCAGGACCGGAAGGAAAGTCGGCTGGGAGGTCGACGGCTAGATGGAGCCGATGGTTTTTCGGGATCGTGACTTTCAGCTTGTGCGCGTGCACGTGGAGATCCTCCCCTGATGCACTCTATTGTAAGCGACCGTCGGCCCTGCTGTTCATTTCCGGACACTCCGCCCGGAGCCGGACGCTTCCGCAGCCGCCCAGATTCCCTCAATCCTTGTTACTTCAGACACTTAGCCTGTGGCACGGGCCGTGCTCCCTCTGGTCGCCGACCGAGGAGAGCGCAACATGGACCGTGAATTGGATCAGAGCTTTCAGCGGCGCCGGACAGGGCGCCGATTGGCCTGGGGAGCCGCATCCCTCGGCTTGCTCGTGGCCGTCCTCGTGCTCCTGCCCGGATGGCTGCGGCCTTCCCTGGAGCGCGCCCGGATCCGGACGGGCAGGGTGGACCGGGGACCCATTGAAGGGATCGTCGAGGCGTCCGGCACCGTCATCCCCGCTTTCGAGGGCGTGCTGTCGAGCCCGGTGGACGCCCGCGTCGAGAGGATCCTCAAGCGGCCGGGCGAGACCGTCCGCTCCGGAGACGAGATCCTCCGGCTCGACACTTCCCAATACCGGCTGGCTCTCGAAACCATCCAGGACAACCTGGCCAAGAAGGTCAACGAGCAGGAGCAGATCCGCCTCGCGCTGGACAAGAGCCTGCGCGACCTTCGGGGACGCATCGAGTCGACCCGCCTGGATGCGGAGGCCGCCGAGTACCGCGCCGAGCAGAACCGCAAGCTGCGCAATGACGGCCTCGTCTCCGAACAGAACCTGAAGGCTTCCGAGACCGAGGCGAAGAAGGCTCGCATCGAGCTCTCCCAGTTGGAAGACTCGGTCGAGGACGAGCGGCGCTCGGCCCAGGCTCGGGTCCAGGGGCTGGCGCTCGACCTGCAGACCCTTCAGAAGGAGCGCGCCGAAGCCTTGCGCCGGCTCGACCTCGCCACCACCCGCTCGGACCGCGTCGGCGTCCTCACCTGGGTCATTCCCCAGGAGGGCGCCACCATCCGCACCGGCGAGGTCATCGCCCGCATTGCCGACCTCGATTCCTTCCGGGTCGAGGCCACGGTGTCGGACGTCCACTCCTCCAGCCTCGCCCCCGGGCTTCCCGTGCGCGTCATGATCGACGGCCAACCCCTCTCGGGGCGGCTGGCCAACATCTACCCGACCATCGAGAACGGCGCGATCAAGTTTGCCGTGGACCTCGACGACGCCCGCCATCCCAAGCTGCGCAATGCGCTGCGATTGGACGTGCTGGTCGTCACGGCCTCCCGGACCGGCGCGCTGCGGGTCCCCAAGGGGCCGTTCTCGAAAGGCGGCTCGGTGGAGCCGGTCTTCGTCGTAGAAGGGGATCGTGCCGTCCGCCGGAACGTGCGCTTCGGCGTGACCGGGTATGACCATTACGAAGTCCTCGAAGGCCTTTCGGAAGGAGAGGAAGCGATCCTCTCCGACATGAGCGATTACGCCCACCTGGAACAGGTGAGCCTCAAATAATCAGGAGAGAGAGCCATGATTCATCTGGATCAGGTCAGCAAGATGTACCGGACCGACCGCATCGAGACGACCGCGCTTGACAACATCAACCTTGCGGTCGAGAAGGGGGAGTTCGTTTCGATCATGGGTCCCTCGGGCTGCGGCAAGAGCACGCTGCTCAACCTGATGGGACTGCTCGACGAGCCTTCGAAAGGCAAGGTCGAGCTCGACGGCATCGCCATCAACGGCCAGGGAGACCGTGCGCTCGCCCGCGTCCGCAACGAAAGGATCGGGTTCATCTTCCAGCAGTTCCACCTGGTGTCCGACCTCTCGGTCGCGGACAACGTGGAGATCCCGCTGCTCTATAGGAAGATGTCGAACCGGGAGCGCAGGAAGTCCGCTCTCGCGGCGCTCGACCGCGTGGGCCTTTCGTCGCGCACGCACCACTTCCCGACGCAGCTCTCGGGCGGCCAGCAGCAGCGGGTCGCGATCGCCCGCGCCATCGTCGGCCGGCCGGCCATCCTCCTCGCCGACGAGCCCACGGGCAACCTCGACAGCCAGATGGGCGACGAGATCATGGACATCCTGGAAGGCCTCAACAAGAACGAGGGGACCACGGTCATCATGGTCACCCACGATCCGCGCCTGGCCGAGCGCACGCACCGCACGGTGCGGCTCTTCGACGGCCGGCAGGTGCAGTGATGATCAAAAACTATTTGAAAGTCGCCCTGAAGGTCCTGGCACGGCGGAAGTTCTTCACCTTCATCAGCCTGTTCGGGATCAGCATCACGCTGCTCGTGCTCATGGTCATGGCCGCGATCTTCGATCATTCCCTCGCGCCGCACTCTCCGGAGACGCGCAGCGACCGCACCCTGGGCATCTACCAGATGGCCATGCAGGGAAAGGACAACAGGCAGAACACCAACCCCGGATACTACTTCCTCGACCGCTATGCGCGTCCGCTGTCGAAGCTGCCCGGCGTGGAAAGGTTTTCGATCGTTTCGACCCCGCAGACCGCGGTCTCCTACCTCGGCGGCAAGAAGATCGAATCGCAGATGCGGCACGCGGACGGCGAGTTCTGGCGCATCGTCGAGCCCGAATTCATCGAGGGCGGCCCGTTCACCCCCGAGGACGAGAGCGGCGCCCGCTTCGTCGCGGTGATCAACGAGGCCACCCGCGACCGGTTCTTCAACGGCAGGCCGGCACTGGGCAAGACGATCGAGGTGGATGCCCAGCGGTTCCGCGTGGTGGGAGTCGTGCGCGACGTGCCGGCCCTGCGCTTCTCCTCCGCGGCCGACGTCTGGGTGCCGATCAGCACCTCCAAATCGAAGCTCTACCGCGAGCAGTGGATGGGCGGCTTCAACGGGCTGATCCTGGCCCGCGACGAGGACCACTTCCCGTCCATCAAGGCGGAGCTCGACGCACGGCTGCGCGAGGCCGAGCGCCTTCTCCCGGACCCCAAGGTCTACCAGACGCTGACCGCGGGCGCCGACACCCTGTTCGAAGCCCACGTCCGGAAGGTCAGCCCCGGCGATACGGATGTGATCTATCCCGGAAGGGCGAAGGCGGTCCTGTTCCTCCTGATGCTGCTTTTCATGCTGCTGCCCACGCTCAACCTGGTCAACATCAACCTGAGCCGCATCCTGGACCGGGCCTCGGAGATCGGCGTGCGTAAGGCTTTCGGGGCCTCGTCGCGGACGCTGATCGGCCAGTTTGTCGTCGAGAACCTGGTCCTCACGCTGATCGGCTCCCTGGCCGGGCTCGTCCTGGCGGGCCTGGTGCTCGCGGCCCTCAACGCCAGCGGCTTCCTCCCCTACGCCCGGCTCGCGCTCAACTTCCGGGTGTTCCTCTACGGCTTGGCCATGGCCGTCTTCTTCGGCATCCTCTCCGGGGTCTATCCCGCCTGGCGGATGTCCAAGCTCCACCCTGTGCAGGCTCTCCGCGGGAGGTCGGTATGATGCGTCATCTGTTGAAGCTGGTTTGGAACCGCAAGCGTACCAACGCTCTGATCATCCTGGAGATCTTCTTCTCTTTCCTGGTGGTGTTCGTGGTCGCGACCCTGGGCATCTACTTCTGGGACAACTACCGCCAGCCCCTGGGGTACTCCTGGCAGAACGTCTGGAAGATCACGGTGGACATGAAGTCGGAGGGCGGCCGGAACGACGACGATGCCGAGAAGGCCGCTCGGCTGAAGGTCGTGGACCGGATGCTCGGCGAGATCGAGGCCCTGGAGCCCATCGAGTCCGCGGCCGTGGCAATGGTCAGCCCCTACGACCAGGGAGGCTGGAGCAGCGGCGAGAACATCAACGGCAAGGAGGTCGAGATGGAGGCCAATGCCGTGACCGACCGCTTCGCGGACGTGCTGGGGATGGAGCTCGTTTCCGGCCGCTGGTTCCAGGAGACGGACTCGGAGGTCGCGTACGATCCGATCGTGATCGACCGGGACCTCGCCCGCGAGATGTTCGAAGGCGAGGACGCGGTCGGAAAGGAATTCGGGGAGCCGGAGCCTGGGGAGAAGCCGAGGCGCATCGTCGGCGTGGTGAGCGAGTTCCGCAAGAGCGGCGAGCTCTCGGCGCGGGGCAACTTCATGTTCCACCGCCTGCGGCTCGACGTCCCGTACTGGTTCGAGCCGCGGTCGATCCTGGTCAAGGTCCGGCCCGGCACGCCGGTCAGGTTCGAGGAGGAGCTGGCCAGGCTCCTCCAGGGCGTCGCCCCCGAGTGGTCGTTCCAGATCAAGCCGCTCGCCCAGGAGCGCACGGCCGTCTTCAGCGAGATGCTGGCGCCGCTCGTGGCCGGGGGAATCGTCGCGTTCTTCCTGCTCCTCATGGTGGCCCTCGGCCTCTTCGGAGTGCTGTGGCAGAATCTGCTCCAGCGCACCCGCGAGCTGGGGCTGCGGCGGGCGGCGGGAGCCTCCCGCGTCGCGGTCCATCGGCAGGTGATTTCCGAGCAGGCCATTCTGACCAGCTTCGGGGTTCTGCTGGGGGTGATCGTGGTGGTCCAGATCCCGGTGCTCGATCTGATCGGCTTCATCCGCCCGGAGGTGTTCGCGGGCGGGCTCGTTTTCGCCATGGCAGCCATCTATCTCCTCTCCACTCTCTGCGCCTTCTACCCCAGCGCCATGGCGAGCCGGGTCCAACCCGCCGAGGCGCTGCGCTACGAGTAGCCCGATGATCCTGATCGCGGACGACGACCCGTCGGTAGTCGCCTCCCTCGGCCTCCTCCTCAAGCGGCACGGCCACGCCACCGTGGGCGCGCTGTCGCAGGAGGAGGCCCTCCGCCATCTGGAGAAAGAGGGGGAGGGGATCGGGCTCGTTCTCCAGGACATGAACTTCTCCCGCGGCACCGGCGGGGAGGAGGGATTGGAGCTGCTGCGCGAGATCCGCCGCCGCCGGCCGCAGCTCCCGGTGATCCTCATCACGGCCTGGGGCTCGATCGCCCTGGCCGTCGAGGGGATGAAGGCCGGCGCCGCGGACTTCGTCACCAAGCCGTGGAGCAACCCCCAGATCCTCCAGTCAGTGGACACCGCCCTCTCGCTTGCCCGCTCTGAAGCGAAGACGGCCCCATCCAGCCGGGAGGAGCTCGACAAGCGCTTCGACTTCCGCGGGCTCATTGGCCGCGATCCCCGGTTCCTGAAGATCCTGGAGCTGATCGGCCGGGTGGCGCCCACGGACGCCTCAGTACTGATCACAGGCGAGAGCGGCACGGGCAAGGAGCTGGTGGCCGAGGCCCTCCACCGCAACAGCCGGCGCAAGGGTGGACCCTTCGTCAAGGTGAACCTGGGCGGGATCTCCTCGACGCTCTTCGAGAGCGAGATGTTCGGCCACGTGAAGGGAGCGTTCACCGACGCCCGCACCGACCGCAAGGGACGTTTCGAGATGGCCCACGCCGGCACGATCTTCCTCGACGAGATCGGGGAGATCGATCCCAGCGCCCAGGTGAAGCTGCTGCGCGTGCTCCAGGACCGCTCGTACGAGGTGCTCGGGTCGAGCATCACCCGGACCGTGGACGTGCGGGTGATCGCCGCAACCAACCGGGATCTGGGGGAGCAGGTGGCGAAGGGGCAGTTCCGGGAAGATCTCCTCTATCGCCTGAACCTGATCGCGGTCCGTCTGCCTCCGCTGCGCGAGCGGCGAGGGGACGTTCCCGTCCTGGCCCGGCATTTCCTTGACGCGTCAGCCCAGGTGTATCGACGGGGGGCCGGAGTCGCCATCTCCGACAAGGCTCTCGCCTGGTTGCAGGATCAGAGCTGGCCGGGCAACATCCGCCAGCTCAAGCAGACCCTGGAGCGCGCGGTGCTGGTGCTGGATGGCGACGTGCTGGAGGTGGAAGACCTGCGCGCCCTTTCCGACCTGGAGACCCGCGCAGCCCGCGATCCCAACGCCCTTCCCAGCCCGGGCAGCATGACGCTCGACGAGATCGAGAAGGCCATGATCGTCAAGTGCCTGCGGCACTACGAGGGTAACGTGACCCGGGTGGCGGAGGCTCTGGGGCTCTCTCGCGCGGCACTCTACCGGCGGTTCGAAAAGTATGGCCTTGAGCCTTAGAGGGAAGGTCGTCGCCTACCTGGTCCTCATTCATGTGGTCCTGGGGGTGATCTCGTTCATCGCCCTGCGCGAGAGCCGCTGGCTTCTCCTGGCGGTAGAGGCGCTCTTCGTCCTGTCGATCTTCCTGGGCACGATGCTGGTGAAGTCGTTCTTCGTCCCCCTGGACTTGATCCGCACGGGCGCGGAGCTGATGAGCGAGCGGGATTTCACCTCGCAGTTCCGCGAGGTGGGGCAGCCCGAGATGGACGTCCTGATCCGCATCTACAACCAGATGATCGAGCGGCTGCGGGACGAGCGGCTGACGCTCCAGGAGCGCAACTACTTCCTCGACCGCCTGCTCTCGGCCTCGCCGGCCGGCGTCCTGACCCTCGATTTCGACGGCCGGGTGAGCGCGCTCAATCCCGCGGCCCGGGAGCTGCTCCAAGTCCTGGACGAGGACGCCCTCGGCCATCCTCTGGCTCAGATCGGTCCGCTCGGCGAGGCCCTGGCTGCCGTGCCGGTGGGGGAGTCGCGGGTGGTTTCCCATGGGCCGCGCCGGCTCAAGGTCTCGCGCGCGGAGTTCTTCGACCGCGGCTTCCCGCGCACCTTCCTGCTCGTCGGCGAGCTGACCGAGGAGCTGCGGGCGTCCGAAAAAGCGGCCTACGGCAAGCTGATCCGGATGATGTCCCACGAGGTCAACAACTCGGTGGGCGCGGTCTCCTCGCTGCTGGACTCCTTCCGCGGCTATGGCGCGGACCTCTCAGAAGAGGACCGGCGCGACTTCCTGGGAGCGATCGACGTGGCGGTCGCCCGGATGGAGCGCCTCGGAGCGTTCATGAACGGCTTCGCCGAGGTGGTCCGCCTGCCCGAGCCCGACCGCCGGCCCTGCGACCTCCGCCAGCTCCTCGAGGAGATCCTGCTGCTCCTCCGTCCTCAATTGGAGCGCCGGCGCATCCGGACCGAGTGGGTTGCGAACGGCCCTGTGCCTCAAGTCGACTTGGACCGCAATCAGATCGAGCAGGTGCTCGTCAACGTCCTCAAGAACGCCATGGAATCGATCGGCGAGGACGGCCGGATCGGCCTGCGTCTGATTTCGGATGGAGAGCGGCCGGTGCTGACGATCTCGGACACGGGGGCTGGCATCCCGGAAGACGTGCAGCCGCTGCTCTTCACCCCCTTTTTCAGCACCAAGCGCGACGGCCGGGGCCTGGGGCTCACGCTGATCCGCGAGATCCTCATCGCCCACGGCGCCGGCTTCGGCCTGGAGAACCGGCCGGAGGGCGGGGCGGAGTTCCGGGTGCGGTTCTAGGGCTATTTAGAGCGCCGCTTCAAGCGTACCCGCCAGTAACCCTCCTGACGGCTATCGTGGGAGAAGGCGATTACTTCGGTGGTTTCCGTGAGCTCGAGATAGATGACGTGGTACGGAAAGATCCGCATGGCCATCTTGCGGAGCTTTGAGTCCCCTTCCAGCCTCTCTACAGGCTCTCCGGCGGACGGAAAGTTCTCAACCATCTCCAGCGCTTCTTGCGTAGCGGCTGAAAACCTATTGCCAAGCCCCGGTCGTTGTCGTTCGTACCACGCAAGAATCTGGCGATATTCGTTGCGCGCTTCCCGGATGATCCCGAGAGTCTTCTTCACCGTCCCAGGATCTCGCGATCGATTTCATCGAGCGCTTCTCTCCAGTTCCTGCTGTCGGCCCGGCCTTCGCGGACCGCGGCGGCACGGCGAGCTATCTCCTCGGCCCACGCAGCTTCCGCCTGTCCGGCATCCGATCCATCCAGGCTCGAAAGGAGCTGCGCGGCGATCTCTACCCGTTCCCCGGTAGGGAGCTCAAGTGCGTCGTGGAGGACTTCCCTGGCACTTTTCATGGAACGATCCTACCACCTACAACCCCGCCGCCGGGCCGAAGGCGATCGGTGCGGCGAGGCACTGGTCGGGGATGCCCCAGGCCTCGATCAAGGGGAGCGCGTGACTGCGTGTCTCGATACAGAGGCGGTCCACGAGGGCGCGGACCGCCTTCGTCTTCACTCCTTCCATGTGGCCGGTCTCCAGGAACCAGCCGCGGTCCTCCTCGATCCGCCAGAGGACGAAGAGGTCGCGAAGGAGGGTGAGGACCTCTTTCTCCCTGCCACTCGACGCTTCCACCGCGGCGGTGAAGGGCTCCAGGATCACCCTTTCGACATGGGCGTTGGCGAGGCGCAGGAGATGGTCCAGGCACTCGCGGAAGGCTTCGAACGGGTCCATGCCCCGGTCGAGACGGGCCTTGATGCGGCTGGAGGCCGTGGTCAGGAGGTGCTCCTCGCGGTGGCGGAAGGCGTCGAGCTGAAAGGCCGGATCGCGCAGGTGGGCCTCGCTGCCGTTGCGCGCCAGGATGGGGTTGAAGTCGCTCAGGACGGAGGCGGTCCGCGCGCCGAGATGGCGCAGCAGGCCGAAGAGGCTCATCTCATGGAACTGGTCGCGGTATTGAGTAAGGCATCCCTTGGCCACGAGCTGCATGAGGACGGTGTTGTCCCCCTCGAAGGTGGTGTAGACGTCCGTGTCCGCCTTGAGGCCGGGCAGGCGGTTGACCGAGAGGTAGCCCTGCCCGCCGCAACACTCGCGGCAGGCCTGGAGCGTCGCCACCGTGTTCCACGAGGCCCAGCTCTTGATCCCCGCGGCCAGGACTTCGACCTGCCGCGAGTCCTCGCCGGTCCGCGCCAGGAAGCGCCGCACCAGTTCCTTGTGGGCGAAGTCGAGGGCGTAGCAGGCCGCGAGGCGGGGCAGCAGACGGCGCTGGTGGGACGGGTAGTCGAGCAGCCTCGTCTCCGGCTGGCCGGTGGGGCCGAACTGCCGGCGGCGCTCGCCGTAGCGGACCGAGATGGCGAGGCCCGACTTCGCGGCCGAAAGCGCCGCCGCCGCCACGCTGATGCGCCCGGCAACCAGCGTGCCGAGCATGGTGAAGAAGCGCTTCGACGGGCTGGCGATGGGGCTGCTGTAGACCCCCTCCGGGCTGACGTCGGCGAACCGGTTCAGCAGGTCTTCCCGCGGCACCCGTATTTGGTCGAAGGTGAGGCGGCCGTTGTCGACGCCATTCAATCCCTCCTTGGCTCCGCAGTCCTCGATCGTCACCCCCGGGGTGGGAGCTCCGTCCTCGCCGCGGATCGTCACCAGGAAGGCATGGACCCCATGCGACTCGCCGCCGGTCTCGAGCTGGGCGAAGACGACCGCCATCCGCCCGTGCCGCGCCGCATTGCCGATCCAGTCCTTGCGCGCCATGGGGTCCGGCGTGTGGAGGACGAAGTCCCCGTTCGCGGGATCGAAGCGCGCCACCGTCTGCAGGTCGGCGACGTTGGAGCCATGGCCGGTCTCGGACATGGCGAAGCATCCCGGCAGCTCCAGGGTGCCCGTCCGGGGGAGGCAGGCCTGGTGGTGGCGCTCGGTGCCGAGTTGGAGGATGCTGCCGCCGAAGAGCCCGTACTGGACCCCGAACTTGACCACCAGGCTGGGATCGTGGAATGCGAGCGTCTCGAAGGCCGCGATGAACTGGCCCAGGTCTCCAGCGCCGCCGCAGCTCTCCGGGTAGCCGAGGGCGCCGAAGCTGCTGAGCTGACGGCACCACTCCAGGACCTGATCGCGGTAGGTATTGAGGTCCATCATACGGTCCGGCCCGGAGAAGTAGGCGAAGCCGGGGCTGGAGATGCGGGCCCGGACGCGGTCCCGCACCTCGGCGTAGGGGGCATCGAGGAGAGCGCGGAGGGCGGCTGGATCGAAAGCCGGAGGCTCGGCTTCTTCTGCGGATTCGGGACGGGGTTGGTCGGCCAGCAGGAGGCTCCGGGCGGCCTCCGGGGTGGCAATGCCGAGCGCCCGCTCGATTTCCTCCAGAGTTTCCTTGCGGAAGGCGGTTCCCTTCGGGTCGATCTCCCGCGCCAGCTCGAGGCCGAGCCGGGTGAGCGAATCCGCGGCCGGCAGCCGGTCGCGCAGGCGGTGGATGGTGCCGAGGATCGCCCGCAGGGAGCTCGCCGGAGGCGGATGCGCGGGATTCAGCCAGTACCGGAGCCGCTGCCGGGGACCCTCGCCGAGCGTTCCTTCAAGCCGGGAGGTGATCCCGTCCACCTCGGCCGAGGTCAGCTCGCCGTCCGCCCAGACCAGGTAAAGCATGGGCAGGAGTGAAAGGAGGGGATGGTCCTCCGGCCCCAGGCCGAGCCTTTCCTCCGCCGCTTGCCTGTCGGTGGCCATTGGCCAAAATTGTAGCATCCACTGCCTTTCGCGCCGCCGGATGCCCCAAGCCGCTATACTTCCGGTTCTGAGACCCGACATGGACGAAGAATTCTCCTGGGCGCTGCCCGAAGGTATCGAGGGTAGCGGGGAATCACTTTCCCCAGTGCCGGGCCGCGCGCGCCTGCAGCCGACGCCGTCCACCCGCGAGGAGATCTTGAGCCTGGTCGGTCCGGAGAGGATCGCGGTCTACGAGATGGTGCGGGGGAGCGTGGACGATTTCGAGCGGACCGCCCCATGGCGGCTCCTCTACTATCCGCCGGAGGAGCCCGAGGCATTCCTGGGCCTCCTTGACGCCCTCTATACGCTCATCCAGGGCATCCCCAAGCGGGTGGCCGCCACTCTGGGCAAGATCCCCGAGGAATCAACCAAGGCAGCCGCGGCCGAGTCGGACGACGAGCCGACACGCGAGGACGTCCGTTTCATGTTCAGCGGTATCCATCACATGGTGGAGCACGAGCTGAAGCGTGTGGAGAAGATGCTGGCACCTCTGCGCGATCGATGCAAAGACGGCGGCCCGGGCGTGCCCGCGACGATGGACGAGCGCCAGCTTCTCTGCGAGCTGAGCGCCGACCTCAAGGGCAAGTACGCCAGCTCCATGATGGGCGCCGCGGCGAGCCTGATCGCGCAGGGGCTCTGGAACGGGGTGGAGCTCGAGCCGGTCCTCTTCCCCGAGAAGGCGGAGGAGTTCCGCAACACCCGCGAGCTCGTGGACCTCCTCCAGGAGGTCACCTCGGCCATCAAGCAGCTCCCCGAGCAGGTCCGTTTCGTGGAGCTGGTGTCGGGCTGGCAGCGGGGCATCCGGGCCGATCAGTACGCGCTGGCGGACCTCCCCAGCCTGCGGGGCAAGATCACCAAGCTGCTCAAGGAGCGCACCCGCCGGGCTCTCTACTCGGGCGATTACCACCAGATCAGCCGGCGCGAGATCCTCCTCAGCGAGCGCATCAACGAGCTGGAGACGCTGCACCAGAAGACCTGGTCCACGACCGAGCATGGCGGCGGGCAGGACCTCGCGCCCACCTATGCCCGCCTCGTCCAGCTCACGCTGGAGATGGCCGCCGTCCTGGACGTGACAATCCTCAAGGAGCTCATCGGGGACAAGAAGGTCGACGGATTGAGGGCGCGGGTGATGGCGGTGAAGAACCGGCCGGCGCCCACGGCCTCGACCCCGGGCCAGGGATTGGATTCGCTGATCCCCCTTCTGGCCGAGGATGACCTGCGCATTTTCCTGGAGCTGTTGCTTGGGGCGGTGACGCGGAGGGCCTCCCTGAGTGTGACCATGCGCGAGGCCGCGCCCGAACCGCCTGCTCCTCCGCCTCCACCGAAGCCGGCCAAGCCGGCCAAACCGGCAAAAACAGTGGCGCCTCCCGCTCCGGAGCCTCTGCCTGAGCTCGAGGATTGGATGCTGCCGCCGCCCATCCCGGAGTATCGCCCGCCGGAGCCGAGCCCGGTCCCCGAGCCCTCGGTTGAGATGTGGACATCTTCGGCCGCCACGACCGCGATGGATTGGGTGCAGAACGAGCCCGAGCCGCCGCCTGCATCGCCGCCATCGCCGCTCTCTCCGCCGCTCCCGCAGGCGAACCTGCGGCCGTCGCTCAAGATGGTGTCCGACCTCCTGGGCGAGCTGCTGGCGCCGGCCAACTCGAACCTGAGCGCGTTCCGCATGACCCAGCGCCTGCTCAGCAAGCACGCGCGCATTCCGGTGGCCATGTTCCAGTCCATCCAGCCTTACCTGAAGGAAGTCCAGGAGCGGCTGGTCCCCGCCCTCAAGCAGATCACCCCTTTCCGCGGCATCACGGAGGAGGCCGTGACCAAGCTGGAGGGCTACTGCACCGAGCTCCGGCGCCCCAACCTTTCGCCGTCGGAGCTGAAGGACGAGGTGCCCAAGAAGATGGAGCGGCTGGTGCGCTTCCTGGAAGCACTGCGGGCGGCGGTGCCGACGCTGTAGGAAAGGACACCAAGGACATCAGGGACACCAAGGACGCCAAGGACAAAGAGTCCTTGAAGTCCTTGAAGTCCTTGCTGTCCCTTTGGTCCTTTCCGGCCGGGCAGATACAATCCCACCCCCATGGAAAAAGAGAAGGCCTACGACCCTGCAGAGATCGAGCCGAAGTGGCAGCAACGCTGGGAGGAAGAGGGGCTCTACCGCTCCGACGTCGATCCCTCCCGGCCCAAGCACTACGCCCTGACGATGCTGCCGTACCCCTCGGGCGACCTGCACATCGGCCACTGGTACGCGATCTCGCCGTCCGACGCCCAGGCCCGCTTCATGCGGATGCGGGGGCGGAACGTGGTCTTCCCCATGGGCTTCGACTCCTTCGGGCTGCCGGCCGAGAACGCGGCCATCAAGCGCAACATCCACCCTAAGGAGTGGACGTACGCCAACATCGACCGCATGCGCGGCCAGCTCCGGCGCATGGGCACCATGATCGACTGGCGGCGTGAGACCGCGTCCTCCGACCCCGAGTACTACCGCTGGACGCAGTGGTTCTTCCTGCAGTTCTTCCTCAACGACCTCGCCTACCGCAAGAAGGCCGCGGTGGACTGGTGTCCGAGCTGCAACACCACCCTGGCCCGCGAGCAGGTCATCGGGGACGACCGCCACTGCGAGCGCTGCGGCACACCGGTGATCCGCAAGGAGCTGTCGCAGTGGTTCTTCCGTACCACCCAGTACACCGAGGAGCTTCTGGATTTCGGCCCGATCGACTGGCCCGAGCGGGTGCAGACCCTCCAGAGCCGCTGGATCGGCCGCTCGGAAGGGGCGAGCGTGGTTTTCCCTACCGAAGCGGGAGAACCCATCGAGGTCTTCACCACCCGGCCCGACACCATCTGGGGCGCGACCTTCATGGTTCTGGCTCCGGATCATCCGCTCGTCGCACGTCTTACGACCCCCGAGCGCAAGGCCGAGGTGGACGCCTACGTCGTGCCGGCGCTCCGCCAGACCGACGTCCAGCGCGAGGCCACCGACAAGGAGAAGACCGGCGTCTTTACCGGCGGCTATGCGGTCAATCCGGCCAGCGGCGGGCGCATCCCGGTCTGGACCGCCGATTACGTGCTGATGGGTTACGGCACCGGCGCCATCATGGCCGTGCCGGCTCATGACCAGCGGGACCTCGAGTTCGCCCAGAAGTTCGGCCTGGAGATCAAGCCCGTGATCCACCCCGAGAGCGGCGCCATGGCCGACTCCGGCCCTCTCACCGGCACTCCCGCGGAGGAGGCGATCGGCCGCGCCGTGGCCTGGCTGGAAGAGAAAGGCGCGGGCAAGAAGGCGATCACCTACCGCCTGCGCGACTGGCTCATCTCGCGCCAGCGCTACTGGGGCGCGCCGATCCCGATCGTCCACTGTCCCAAGTGCGGGCCCGTGGGCGTCCCCGAAGACCAACTGCCGGTCCTGCTGCCGGACGACGTGGAGTGGCGGCCCACGGGCGAGAGCCCGCTCAAGCTCCACCCGACGTGGAAGAACGTCGAGTGCCCCTCCTGCGGCGGCCCGGCCGAGCGCGAGACCGACACGATGGACACGTTCATGTGCTCCTCCTGGTACCACCTGCGCTACCTCAGCCCGCATTACGACGACGGGCCGTTCGATCCCGTCGAGTACCGCTACTGGATGCCGGTGGACCTCTACACGGGCGGCATCGAGCACGCGACCATGCACCTGATCTACACGCGCTTCTTCCACAAGGCCTGCCGGGACATCGGCATCGTCCAGGGCGACGAGCCCATGATGAGGCTGCGCAACCAGGGGATCATCCTGGGCGAAGACTCCGAGAAGATGTCCAAGAGCCGGGGCAACGTGGTGGCGCCCGACGAGCTGGTGGACCGCTACGGCGCCGACACGGTGCGCGCCTACCTGATGTTCTTCGCCCGCTGGGACATGGGCGGCCCCTGGAACAGCCGGGGCATCGAAGGGACCTCCCGCTGGCTGCGCCGCGTCTGGTCGATCTTCACTGAGGAAGCAGAGGGCGGTGAAGCGGATCAGGAAATGGTCGACCGCCTGCGCCGCAAGCTCCATCAGACCCTGAAGCAGGTGACGCGGGAGATGGGGGAGCTTCAGTTCAACACGGTCGTCGCGGCCCTGATGGAGCTGCAGAACGAGATGTCCCAGGCGCGCTCCCAGTCGGGCACGCCTGCCTGGACCGAAGCGCTGGAGATCTACTTGAAGATGCTCGCTCCCATTGCACCGCACATCGCGGACGAGCTGTGGGAAAGATCAGGTCGCGAAGGCTCGATCCACGTTCAGCCCTGGCCGGAAGTGGATGAGAAGGCTGCGGCGGAGGAGGAGATCACCCTGGTGGTGCAGGTCAACGGCAAGCTCCGCGACCGGATCACCGTGCCCGTGGGCATCCCCGACGAGGATGCTCGCCGCATCGCCCTGGCGAGCGAAGGCGCCAGCCGCTTCCTCGAAGGCAAGGCGGTGCGCCAGGTGATCGTGGTGCCGGGCCGGCTGGTGAACATCGTGGCGAGCTGAACCCTCACCCCCGTCCCCTCTCCCACACGCACTCACACCCGCCCGGGAGAGGGGCGCCCCCGCCCAAACAGCAAGGACAACCCCTCTCCTCTTCTCCCCCTCTCCCGGGCGGGTGTGAGTGCGCGTGGGAGAGGGGGCCGGGGGGTGAGGGTCCTGTGCTATCCTGCCGTTCGCTTCATACAACCAGGAGACTCCCATGAACGGCATCCGCTGGACGCACCGGTTGCGCTACGGCTTCGACAACGCCATGTCCCGCGGGACCCCGGCCCTGATCGGGTTTCTGGGTCTCGCCTCCCTTACCCTGATCGCCATCGCCGCGCTGGTCATGGTGATCCTGCGCATCGTCCCGGGCGGCATGGACAGCCCGCCGGACTTCGTGGAGAGCATGTGGCTGAGCCTCATGCGCACCCTGGACTCCGGCACCATGGGCGGCGACGAGGGACGGGGCTTCCGCGTCACCATGCTGCTCGTCACCCTGGGCGGTATTTTCATCGTCAGCGCGCTCATCGGCGTCCTCAACAGCGGCCTGGAATCCAAGCTCGACGAGCTGCGCAAGGGGCGCTCCTTCGTCATCGAGAAGGACCACACGCTGATCCTCGGCTGGTCGCCCAAGATCTTCACCGTCATCTCCGAGCTGGCCCTCGCCAACGAGAACCGGCGCAAGCCGCGCATCGTGATCCTGGCCGACAAGGACAAGATCGAGATGGAGGACGAGATCCGCGACGAGGTGGGGCCCACCGGCAACACCAAGATCATCTGCCGCCGTGGCAGCCCGCTCGCGCTGAACGACCTCGAGATCGTGAACCCGCACCACGCGCGGTCGATCGTGGTGCTGGCGCCCGAGAGCGACGAGCCCGACTCCGAGGTCATCAAGACGATCCTGGCGATCACGAACAACCCCGACCGCAGGCCCGAGCCGTACCACATCGTGGCCGAGATCGCCGATCCGAAGAACGTCGAAGTGGCGCGGATGGTCGGCCGGGACGAAGCGGAGCTCGTGGTCACCGGCGACCTGATCCCGCGCATCATCGTCCAGACCTCGCGGCAGTCCGGCCTGAGCGTCGTCTACACGGAGCTGCTCGACTTCGGCGGCGACGAGATCTACTTCCAGGAAGAGCCGAAGCTGGCGGGGAAGACCTTCGGGGAAGCCCTCCTCGCCTATGAGGACTCCGCGATCATGGGCCTGCGCAGGCAGGACGGGACCATGCACCTCAACCCGCCCATGGACACGCGCATCACGGCGGGCGACCGGGTCATCGCCATCTCCGAGGACGACGACACCGTGCGCGTCTCGGAGCAGGCGCCCGAGATCGACGAGCGGGCGATCCATGGCGCCCCGGCCGCGGAATCGCGCCCGGAACGGACCCTTCTGCTGGGCTGGAACGAGCAGGGCGCGGCCATCGTCCACGAGCTGGACCGCTACGTGGCGGCTGGCTCGGAGCTGACCCTGGTGGCGGACGTCCGCGGTATCGCTGGGATCGTCGAACAGGAATGCGGCGACCTGGTGCACCAGAAGATCACCTGCCGCGAGGCGGACACCAAGGACCGCCGGATCCTGGACAGCCTCGGTGTGGAGGCTTTCGACCAGGTGATCCTGCTCTGCTACTCCGACCAGCTCGACGTGCAGGAGGCGGATGCCCGCACGCTGATCACCCTGCTGCACTTGCGCGACATGGCGGAGAAGGGGAACCACGACTTCCGGATCGTGAGCGAGATGCTGGACGCGCGCAACCGCGAGCTGGCGGAGGTCACGCAGGCGGACGACTTCATCGTCAGCAACAAGCTCACCAGCCTGATGCTCTCGCAGGTGTCGGAGAACAAGGAGCTGAACGCGGTCTTCGCGGACGTGTTCGACCCGGAGGGCTCGGAGATCTACCTCAAGCCGGCGGGAAACTACGTGGAGCTGGGGGTCGAAGTGAGCTTCTACACCGTCGTGGAGGCAGCCCGCCGCCGTGGCGAAGTGGCCATCGGCTACCGCCAGATGGCGCACGCCAAGGATGCGGCCCGCTCGTACGGTGTGGCGGTGAACCCGAAGAAGTCCACGCGGCTCGCGTTCACCGGGGCGGACCAGGTCATCGTGTTGGCGGAGGAGTGATCCCGAGCTTCTCGTTGCGCTCCAGCATGCGGACGGCTTCCTGCAACCGTCGCTGGCGGGTCTCCTCCTTCTTGGCCTCGGTGATCCAGCGCACGTAGTTCTTGCGGTGGGAGGGGGCGAGGCGCTGGAAGGACTCCCAGGCCTTCGGGTGCTCCTGAAGAGCCTCCTCCAGCCAGGGGGGAGGCTCGGCGCCTATGCGCTCGGGCGGCCGGTAATTCGGGTCCGGGTGCAGCTTCGCGGTCCCGGCCTCGGTCATCTTCCCTTCCGCCGTCAGCCGCTCGACCCGCTCCAGGTTGGAAGGCGACCAGTTCGTGCGGTCCTTCCGCGGCGTGAACCTCTGGGCGGAGTGGTCGCCGTCCAGCGTGCGCGCGACACTGTCGATCCATCCGAAGCAGAGCGCCTCCTCGACCGCGGCGTCGTAAGGGACCCGGGGCCTGCCCGTGTGCGTCTTCGGAGAGACCAGCCAGGCCTCCGTCTCGCTGGCATGGTGCTCCTCCAGCCACGCCCGCCACTCCTCCCGGGTTTCGACACGGACCAGTTTCGGCTCGCTCATGCCCATATACTTGCACCCATGCGATACCAGATGAAAGAGAAGCTGATCGCCCTGGGCCAGGATTTCGTCATCCAGGACGAGAACGGACGCGACGCCTACCTGGTGGACGGCAAGGCCTTGAGCTTCGGCGACAAGCTGGTGTTCAAGGACATGGCGGGCAACGAGCTCGCCCGCATCGAGCAGAAGCTCCTGGCCTGGGGCCCGACCTACGAGGTCTACCGCGGCGGGCAGCAGGTGGCCACGGTCAAGAAGTCCCTCTTCACCCTCTTCCGCAGCAAGTTTTCCGTGGACGTGCCCGGCCCGGACGATCTGGAAGCGCAGGGCGATTTCCTCGACCATGAGTACACCTTCACCCGCGGCGGCCAGACCGTGGCGCAGGTGTCGAAGCGCTGGCTCTCCATCCGCGACACGTACGCCATCGACGTCGCCGCGGGCGAGGACGACATTCTCCTTCTGGCCTGCGCCGTGGTCGTCGACATGGCCAGCCACAAGGAGGGCGATCACGATCATTGAGCCGAGCCGCCCGGATGTACAGTCGGAGCGTGAGAATGTACGGATGAGTCTTAGGGGTGCTTGCCGGAGTCGCAAATCTGTACAACGTAGACTAGGAACTGTACAAACGGGTAGCTCAATCCCTTGCCGGAGTCGCTCCGCTATATAGTTGACTCATTCGACTGTACGCAGGAGCCGCTGCTCTGTACAGATAAATCGCTCCGCTATATAGAGAAGTCATTCCTGCGTGAGGGGGACCCGCTCCCCTGTACAGTGGCAGAGCTTGTTTGTACATAAAAGCCGCCGCGCTGCCGTCCTGCCATCTCATATACTGCCTGCATGATGTTCAAGATACTGGCGCTCTGCGCCTCCCTGCTCTCGGACACGCCGGCCCTTCCTCCCGGCGTGACTCCGCTGCCGGAGGAGCTCGAGAGCCGCATCGAAGCGCTCCTCAAAGAGGCCGAGAAGTACCGCGGCCTCGAAGCGAAGGAGACCGTTCCCTCAGGCGCCGTGGACGACCCGGCCCTCAGGAAGAAGATGGTCGAGTCCTTCCAGGCCGAGCTGCCTCCGGAGAAGCTGCGGCCGATCGAGGTGGCGCTCAAGGCCTTCGGCCTGGTGCCGGAGAGCCTGGACCTGGTGAAATTCTTTCCCGAGCTCCTCACCAGCCAGGTGGCGGGCTTCTACGACCCGGAGGAGCATTACCTCGCCCTGGTGCAGCGCGATGGCGTGACCGCGCCGTCGACCAATCTGTCCCCTGAGGCCACGATAAAAGCGGAGGAGGCGGTGCTCGTCCACGAGCTGACGCACGCTCTCCAGGACCAGCACTTCCACCTGGAAACGTTCGCGACCGGTCAGCCGCTGGACGACGCGGACGTGGCCAAGGTCGCCTTGATCGAGGGGGATGCCACCCTGGTCATGATGGACTTCTTCGCCGAGATGAGCCTGGCGAGCCTCCCTGGGATCGAGGAAACCATGGGCTCGTTCCTCGACGATCCCCGGAAGATGTTGGAGGCCACGCCCGGAGTGCCCAACGTCCCCGGGGCGGCCGAGCTGGCCTCGGCACCGGCCTGGTTCCAGGACACGCTGCTCTTCAGCTACTTCGAGGGGTTCCAGTTCTCGCTCAGCGCGCGCCGGAAGGGCGGCCAGGCGCTGCTCGACCACGCCTTTACCAAGGATCCGCCGCGCTCCTCCGAGCAGATCCTCCACCCCGAGAAGTGGCACTCCAAGCGCGACGACCCGGTAATCCTCCCCTGGCCGGACCTCTCCCGCGTGCTGCCGGGCTGGACCAAGGCGATCGAGGCGCAGCTCGGCGAGCTCACGATCCGCACCTTGTTCCGCGGCGCCCTGAAGAAGGACGAGCGCGCCGTGCAAGCCGCGGCGGGATGGGGCGGAGACCGCTTCGCGGTCTATGAGAAGGGAGGCGAGCGGCTGCTGGCCTGGGTGACGGAGTGGGACACGGAATTGGATGCCCGCGAGTTCCAGTCCGCCGCCAAGGATCTGGGCCGGGGCTGGGCCGTCCAGCGCAAGGGGAAGCGCGTGGTGGTGATCCGCGGGACGCTCAAGAAGCCCGAGCGGGCGGCACTCCAGGCGGAGCTGGGAAGCTAGGCCCCCGCTTCGGAGAAGAGGACGCCCCCACCTACATCGCAAGCACGTGCCATGAAGAGGGAGGAGGCGCCCTCTCCCGCGAAGCGGGGGAGGGCAGGGGGGCTGGCCGCTAGACGCGCGCCTTCAGCCCGTCGAGCGTCGTTATGTGCTCGCGCTGCTTGGGGATCATGCCGCGGATCAGCGCCAGGCAGTCGGCGGGAAGGTCCTTGTCCTCGAGCGCAGCCTCGTAATCCTTGAGGCCGTGCTCCTCACCCTCCTTGAGGGCCTTGAGCGAGGCGGCGTTGCCGAAGAGCGTCGCGGTGCCTTCGACGGCCTTCGCGAAGGCGCCCCAGGGGCCCGAATCCGAAGAGGGCTTGCCGCCGTGCTGCTCGACGTGGTGCCAGAGCGCGTCGGCCGCGTCGCGGTGGTCGCGCTGCATGGCGCGCAGTACCTCGATCCAGGGATCGTGCGGGTCGCCACCCAGCTTCTCGATCGCCTGCCGGTAGGTCTCGATCGCGGACATCTCGCCCCGCAAAAGGCTGTTCAGGGTGCTCGTCTCGGTGCCAGTCGCCATAGGGTTCTCTCCTTGCCGTTTGTCCAGGGGCGGTGCGGCTGCCCCGAGTTTTCCGCAAGGAAGGTAGTGCAAGCGATGTGCCGACTTATTCGGACGGGTCGGGCACCGTGGCCGGCTGCAGCACCGTGAGCCGCACCGTGTTCACTCTGTTGAGGTGAACCTCCATGACCTCGATGGCCATCGGGCCCACTTCCACGCGGTCGCCCACGGCGGGGTTGCGGCCCAGCTCGGAGAGGACCAGGCCGCCGATGGTGTCCTCGTCGCGGTCGCTCAGCTCGAGGTCGAGCTCGTCCTCCAAGTCCTCGATGAGCATCCCGCCGCTGACCTCGTAGACGCCTTCATCCACCTTGAGGAGCTCGTCCTTGTCGACGTCGAACTCGTCGCTGATCTGGCCGACGATCTCCTCGATCACGTCCTCCAGGGTCACGACTCCGGAGACGCCGCCGTACTCGTCGATCACCGCCGCCATGTGGAAGCGCTCGGTGCGCATGCGCTTGAGCAGGCGGTCGAGCTCCAGGGTCTCGGGCACGAAGGCGATCTCCCTCGCCACTTCCTGAAGCGAGGTGACGGGCCGCTCGCGGCGGAAGAGGTCCTTGATGTGGATCACCCCGATGACGTGGTCCAGGTCCCCCTCGCAGAGGGGGAAGCGGGTATGGCCGCTGCGCCGCGCGAGGCGCAGGTCCTCGGCGAGCGGCCTGGCCGTGGAGAGGTAGGTCACGTCCTGGCGCGGCAGCATGATCTGCCTCGCCACCCGGTGGGAAAGCTCGAAGATGTTGTCCAGCAGCTCGCGCTTCTGGTGCGACATGTGGGTCGCATTGCTGGATGACAGGAGCAGCCGCAGCTCTTCTTCGTCGTGCGCGATCTCGGACTCGCTCACCGGCGCGATCCCGACCAGCTTGAGCAGGAAGTTGGCCGTGTGGTTGAGCAGCCAGATCGCCGGGTAGGTGACCTTGTAGAAAAGGAAGAGCGGCAGCGCCACGACCAGGGCGGTGCCCTCGGCTTTGCGGATGGCGATCGACTTCGGGGCCAGCTCGCCCAGCACGATGTGCAGGATCGTGATGACCAGGAAGGAGACCGTCACGGACGCCGAGTGGAGGAGCGCGGGGTTGTCGGGGGCGAAGGTCCGCACCACCGGCTCGATGATCCAGGCGAAGGCAGGCTCGCCGATCCAGCCCAGGGCCAGGCTGGCCAGGGTGATCCCGAGCTGGGTGGCCGACAGGTAGGCGTCCAGGTGGCGGACCATGTGCTTCGCCACTTCCGCCCGGCGGTTCCCCGCGGCTACGTAAGGCTCGATCTGGGTCGGCCGCACCTTGACCAGCGCGAACTCCGCCGCCACGAAGAAGCCATTCAGGAAGACCAGGATGACGGCGATGAACAGGCCCCAGCCCGGGCTGACCAGGGGAGCGGCTCCGGGCACCGCGGCAAGGAGGAAGAGGCTCACGGGCGCGCCTCCCCAAGCCGGGTATCATCGCTGGCGATGGAAGGGAACGGGGTACTCGGAGGGTCCTGACTCAAGGCGACTCACATGTTAGCACAGCGCCCTGGAAGCTGAAGAACAAGGCCTCTGTCGTGTCGAGCTCGAGCTCGAGCTCGAATCGGTCGCCTTGGGGCAGGGGCTGGCCCGTGCGCTCGTTCACGACCCCCGTCACCGGCGCCGCGAGCTGGACGCGGACCGGGATCCGAGCCTCGACCAGCTCGTCGGAAGTGTTTTGCAGGATCAGGACCAGCGTCCGCCCATCCTTGCACCAGGCGACGGTTTCGAGCTTCGGAAGCCGCCCCGTGCCGAGGGGAGTGGCCACGATCCAGGGGACGATGCCCGCCGCCCCGAGGAAAGTCTGGCGGTGCGCGTCCGTATCGGTCCCCTCCTGCCGGTACATCAGGTAGCGCTGGGGGGAGAGGTTCAGATAGACGGCCTGCCCCTTCCCTACCCGGCGCGAGGTCCCGGCCGGCAGCTTCCGCTCCGCGACGGCGAAGCCCTGGTGCAGTTTGGGGCTGAGGGTCTCGAGCAGCTCACGGTAGCGTTGAAACTTGTAGCCCTTCTCCTGGTCGGTCTCCACCCAGAGCGTGCCGCCGAAGAAGTCCTTCCGGGTCTCGGTGCCGTCGTGGCTGATGCCGAAGAGATCGTCGAGCGCGCCGCGGGAACGTCCGCGGCCGTGCTGGTCAAAGAGGCCGGCGGCGAAGTCGGCGATCACGGTCCCCCCTGCCGCGGCGAAGCCGGCGATGCGCCGGGCCTCGACGTCGGACAGGGCATAGGAGGCCGGGAGGATCAGCACCTTGTACCGCGCCGGCACGCCGTGGAGCGCCACCTCGTCGTAGGCCAGGAAGTCATAGTCCAGGCCGGCGTCGTTGAGGAGCATCTCCCAGGCGCGGCGGACGTTGTGAGAGGTGCCGAGCCGGTGGTCGTCGTTGCGGTTCGGCCACGAACGGCCATGGGGTTCGGCGTCCAGCATCCAGGAGACCTGGATACTGGGATGGGAGTAGTAGATGGCGATCCCGTCCTGGAGCCGGCTCGCGCCCACCAGCTTCTTCCCCTGGACGCCGCCCAGCTCGCGCAGGGTGAGGCGGAAGCGCTCCAGCCAGGGCAGGGGCGTGCCGTCGGCGTCGAACCAGCCCTCCACCCATCCGACCATGCCCCGGTCGCCGTGGGCGAAGCGGTGCCAGGCCGTCCAGACATCGCTGCGGCCGCCATGGAAATGGGTGGAGATCCGCGGGATCGCAGGGCTGAAGGAGCGCACGATCTCGGGCGCCGAGCCGGCGTCGTAGGCTTCCACGTACTGGACCTTCTTCGCCAGCTTGGCCCAGTCGTAGCCGCCCCAGAGGTTGGGGGCCTGGCCGCCGACGAAGCCGCAGGGCGTCGAGGGGTCCTCGCGGTTGCAGCGCTCCACGAGCCGGCCCAGGAAGTCCGCCCAGACCGAGTCGTTGTAGGTCATGCGGTCGAGGAACGGGGAAAGGTCGATCTCGCCGAGCGGCCCGTCCAGCTCCCCCCGCACCTCGTCCGGTCCCACGTACCTGGCTTCCGGAGGCCGTCCGCCGTAGTAGGTCTTCAGCCAGCGCTCGTAGGCCTGGTCGTCTTCGTTGAGGCGCCAGGGGATCGGCCGGATGAACGAGCCGGTGGAGATCTCGTCGTCCAATGCGTAGGCCATGCGCAGGGAGCTCTTCCGGATCGGGGCGAGGTTGTTGGCGATCGTGGAGCCGAGCTCGCGCTCCAACTCGGGGGTGAGAGGACGGGGACGGATGGCCCACGGGTCGCGCAGGTCGCCCTCGAGATCGGCAGGCATGAGGAAGAGCGCGCCCTTGCCCGCGGTGTGATCGTTGTAGAAGCGCAGCCCCCAGCGCTCCAGCCAGTCCAGCGGGCCCGCGCCGTGATCCATGACCCCGCCGTTGATGCCGTAAAGCCGGCAGAATTCACCGCCGCGCTGGCCGGTCCCGATGTGCCAGCGGTAGCGCCAGGGCATGTAGAGCCAGCTGTCCCAGCGGCCTGCGGGGTCTTGGCGGACGCGGCGGAATTCAGGGGCCTGACGGAGGTAGGCGAGGTAGGAGCCCTCCGGCTCGGCGGGGTGGGGAGCCCCCTGGCCGCAGGCCAGGGAGATCAGCAGAGGAACGAAGAGCCTTTTCAAGCACCGAAGCTCGGTGCAAGATGGGGGCCGGCGGATGCCGGCCCCTTGCCGCCGGTCACTTGGGCGTGATGGCTACCGCGTTGCTGGTGTAGGCCGAGTAGGTGGTACCGGAAGAGGCCCGGACCCGGAACGTATACGCCGTGCCTGGCGTCAGGCCGGTAATCTTGACTGACGTGATGTTCGCACCCGTCATCTTGAACTGCTTGAAGGCACCGTCGGAGATCTTCTCGATGAGGAAGTTCACTTCACTGGTCGAGTTGTCCTTCCAGGTGAGCTTGACCTCGGTGGTGGCAACGGCCGTGGCCACCAACTGGCTGGGCGCCGAAAGGCCGGGAACGGGGGCGGTAGGCGTCGTGACGGTGGCTACGTTGCCGTAAGCCGAGTTTCCGTAGGTGTTCACCGCCCGCACGCGGAAGGTGTAGGCGGTTCCGGCCTGGAGGCCGGTGACCTGGGCGGTCGTGGCGTTGGCAGCCGTGACCTGGATCTGCTGGAACGAGCCGTTGATGCTCTGCTCGACGCGGATGGAGTCCTCGTTGCCTGAGTTGTCGCTCCAGGTGAGCTGGACCGCGGTCTGCGAGACAGCCTGAGCCTGGAGGTTGCCCGGCGCGGCGGGGGCGCTTCCTGGCGGGGGCGGGGGCGGGGGCGCCGTGCCGCCCTGATTGGTCAGCCGGGCGACCGCGGCGTGCAGGCGCGTCATGTACTGCCCCTGAAGCTTGCCGAGGGGGACGCCTTCCGAGGCCGCGGCCGCGAGGGCGATCTTCGCCATGTCCTCGCCCTTGGTGAGCAGCGCGGCGTCGTTGCTCATCTCACCCATGCGCAGGAAGAGCGCGGTGAGGCCCGTCTTCTCCGCCGTGTAGATCGGCCGGTCGTTCGGCACCGTGGAGACCAGGGTGCCGCCGATCCGTGATCCCGAGTAGGCGTACTCGATGTTCTTGGGCCAGTCGCCGAAGGTGGTGCCGTCGCCCATGACCGTGGGCTCGATGTCCTTGAGGGTGCGGGCGACGGCGGTCATGACCTGGCTCGGGGTGATGGCCGGATTGCCCAGAGGGGCGTTGTTCGTGTCCCGGAGCAGGCGGAAGAGGTTGTTGGAGTCGTAGAACCCCTGCATCCACATGGGGCCGGCGATATAGGTGCCCGGGGCGACCGCCCGGTCGCCGAGGAAGCCGTAGGAGATGCCGTTGCGGCGGGCCTCCACATAATGCTGGGTCACGGCCCGGGCGAGGCCGGAGCGGAAATCCTCCAGGAAGCTGCCGTCCTCGCTCGCCAGGCCGAGGAAGCGGAAGGCGTTGATCCACTGCGAGGGTACCCGGCCTGTGAACCCGGAAGTCAGGGAGACGCGGTCGGCATTGCAAGCCGGGCCGCCGGGACCGGTGAGGGGCTCGATGACCGGCTTGGGGCCGCGGGTGTCGCACTGCATGCGCCGCATGTTCTCGCCGCCGCGCCGCAGGGTCTCCACCACGGTGGAGTCGCCGGTCAGCCAGTAATAGAGGTAGACGTTCTCCAGGTAGGCGTGGGAGCTGTTGAAGTCGGACCGATAGGCGCCATAGCCGGCCGGTGCCTGGCCGCAGTAGAACCACTTCTCGCCCGGCCCGCATTGCATGACCAGGGTGTGGATCATGCGCAGGGCGGCGGGCACGGTGATCTCGTCCAGCCACTCGACCTCGCCCGAGCGCATGGCCCAGATCGGCGCGGTCGCAGACGTGTTGTGGTAATCCGCCCAGGTCGTGCACCAGAACGTGTTGTCCCAGGCCTCGGACGGGGTCGGGTCGTTGGTGCCACTGCAGTCGATCTCCCCGGGGGACCTGTCATGGCCCCAGTAGCGGGGGAAGAGCCCGAACGTCGTCAGGCCGGAGAGCCCCAGCAGGTCGGTCTGCACCAGGGTGCGCTCGAGGACCGACGGCACCACCGTGTCGTAGGCAGCCAGCGCCGCCGGGAGGGGTCCGACCGGGATTTCGTCCACGGCATCCGAGGCCGCGAACCAGGCTGCGGAAGGCCAGGCGCGCAGCGGCCGGTTGAGGGGCGCCCAGACCAGCCGGTCGAGGTGCGAGCGGGTGGGGTTGGGAGCCAGGGCCGAGACCGCGATCTCCGCGAACAGCCCCTGGTGATGGGCGAGCCAGACGCTGCCGTCGGCCACATCCACGGCCAGGTTGCCGTCCGCCAGGCGGCGAAGCGCCTGCGGCTCGTAGCGGTGCATGCGCGACAGGCCGATTGCCACGGCACCGGAAAGGCCGCTCGCGGAAAGCACGCCGCCGTCGGCCTCGCTGCCGCTTGCAGTCGCGCCAGCCACGCCGAGGCGGAAGCTGTGCGGCGCGGTGCGGTTGGTCCGCCGGAGCTGGCGGACTTCGGCCGTCTGGCCGGCGGCGACGTTGCCGTTCAGGGCGGCGGCATCGAAATCGCCGACCGCGCTGACCGCGGCAGAAGCTCCGCCGAGAGAGACGGTGAGCGTGTTCCTGATCTGCTCGACGCGCACCGCGTTGGGAGTGCCAGCGGCCGTCTTCGTGCAGCCGTTGCAACCGGGGTTGAGGTGCCCCTCCCACTTCGCCACGTGGCGGACCACGGCGGTGGGGGAGCCGGCGGTGAACACGTAGCGGCGCATCGAGCCGATCTGCCCGTTGCCCACCGGCGCCAGGTCATAGGCGCCGTGCACTACGACTACTGCCGCGAGCGGTCCGGAGTGCTCGATGCGGACCTTGCGCCTCGTGGAGTGGCCTGCCGAGCCGCCGGCAGTGCGGATCGTCATGGCGCTGCCGCCGATCAGGCGCGTACCGTTGTCGAGGAGGACCTCGTCGAAAAGGCCGCCGGGGTCGGCGCCGAAGCGGAAGACGGCGGCGCCGGTATCCACGGTGATCAGGTCGCCCGCCTGCGTGAGGCGCAGGGGCCGGACCGGTGCCGGGTTTGCCACCGAACCGTTGGTGAACATCCTGAAAGTAGTGGTGCCGTTGGCCGGGACCGAAGCGGGGAAGGTCACGAGGACCCACTGGATGGGGGCCGTGGTGTCAGCCAGAGGCGCGTTCCAGCGGGCTGTGATCTGGAAGTCGGCGGGCACAGGCTTTCCGGCCGAGTCGGCTACGGCGAACGTGCCGGTGCTGCGCAGGTTCAGAATCCGGGGGATCGGTATGCCTGAGCGGATGACTTCGCCGCTGCGGGCGATTCCGGCGGTCTCTCGGACGGTCAGGATGAGCTGCGTCGGTACAGGGGCGGAGTAGGTGGCAGAGGCGGGCCTCAGAAGAGGGCCTGTGAGCGCGAGTAGGGCGAGGAGAAGGGTGCGTGTAGCGCGGGACAGGCTTGGTACAGCGATACTCATTTGCACAGACCCCTATGTGGGTTACGGTCCACCACCTTCCACCCTCCCAGGTTGTTGTTGGTCACATCGGGTCTAGGCGTGGACTTCCTTCCCGGTGTGGAGACGCACCTGTGGCTGTACACCGGGCGTCGGGCTACAACGATTCCTGACCTGCTGTCTGGTTTCGTGGGCGGACCTTACAAGGGAGAACTGACAATGTCAAACTTTTTTGCGGGTGCATTTTTCAAGGACAGGAGCAGTGTTTCGAGCTGCTCTGTGAGTGAGCAAACTCAAGCATCGGTAGCGAGAGGAATTCTTACATCGAGCGGCTGAGGATGGCTGCGGCGACCTGCGGCAGATGTTCGAGGCCGGCAGGACAGAGGAGCCGCTGAACGGGCACCTGGCGGACGAGGCGGGAGAAGAGGTCGAGCCGCCGGGGCTGAAGGCCCGCGGCTTCGACGAGGTAGGGCGAGAAGGAGTGCCGCACCAGCTCGATGACGGCCTGCCGTCTGGTCAGTGGGAGGATCTCCGGGGGGCCTGGGTGGCGCTCGATCACATAGAGGGCGGAGAGGGGGGTGGCGGTGTCGCAGAAGGCATCGACCGGCACGTGGAGCTTGCTGTCGTCGGGACTGATGGCGGCCAGGCCGTCGACCGTTCCGAGGAAGTGGCGGGCACTATCCGGTTCCATCCGCATCTGCGGATAGCCGGGCCGTGCCAGGAATCCCCCTTCCCGCTCCTCGACAGGCAGGAGATCGTCGGTCAGCAGGGACGCGCCGGCCTGGAGCAGCGCTGCAGTAAGGCTGCTTTTTCCGCCTCCGGAATGAGCGATAAACCCTACGGCGCCTGCGTTCACCCGGATGGCTGCGGCATGCAGCATGGGAATACCCAACCGTTCGAGCCAGTAGGAGAGGACCGGGCCGAGCAGCCTCAGCTCCATCAGGTCCGGGCGGTTCTGGTCGAGAAGATCGCCTGTGATGCGCCCGGGTTCCAGGTGGAAGTCCGCGATGCCGGAGAAGCGGAGGATCTCCATAGCGGGGAAGCGATCCAGGTAAGCAATGCTTTCCCCTTCCTCGTCGCGCCAGGGGCTGCTGTAAATGCGCTTCCCCGGCTGGGCCTGGGCCGCTGGGTCCGGCGTGCCGAGGACAAAGGTCAGATCGGGCGCTCTCCTTCCCGCATCCAGGCGGTGCGCGAAGGGGAAGTCGCTTGTCAGAGTGAGGCCGAAGACGCGATGGGTCTGCAAGGATCGGAGATCAGACGGGCTCGGAGCCGCCCTTCTTAGGAAGATCATTTTCTCCGGAGGTGTTTCCCCCCTGGGTCAATTCCTGGATCGAGCCCCACTCCTGGAGCTCGGGAGATGTGTAGGGGCGACGGAGATTCCGGGCTCCGCCGTCGGACTGGTAGCTCTCATCACGCTGCCGCTCCATGAGACTCATCTCCTCCCGGGCTACGCTGCTGCATCCAAACCAACGATTGTTCCGTGCTCGCGCAACCAAACTTCTAAAGCAATAGAGTACCATAGGGGACCATCGAGCTTGCTCGGCGCTCCCTGTCGATACCGTCGATAGGCGGCCCGCAGACGGTCGCCGTCGACGATGCCCAGATCCGCCGCCAGAGGCGCGGCCAGCAGCCGATCGATCTCAGTCTTCCACTCCTCCCCGATCGATCGCTTGAGGAATGCACCCAGTCGTGTCTTGTCCCTGCGCTGCCGCACCGTCTCCGGCAGGAGGCCGGCCATTGCCTGCCGCAGCAGCGACTTGGAGACCCCAGCCCGGAAGAGCCGATCCGGAGGGATCGAGACGAGGAACTCCATCAGCCGGCGGTCCAGGAACGGATGCCGGACCTCGATCCCGAAAGCCGCGGCGTGCTGGTCATACCAGTGAGCCGCTCTGTCCCAGGGAGTCTGCTGGAAATGATCATGTAGGGCCTGCCGGGCAGTCTCCGGTCGGGGCCGGTCGAACCGGCCGGGGAGGCCGGTCCGCTGGGCAAAGCCCGTATCGATCCAGTCAGGCAGCTCCGTAGCCGAGGCACGGCCCAAGAGCTGTCTGAGCCTGAGGTCGGCGTGATGCGGGAGAAGCGGCTGCACCAGATAGTGATAGAGGATCCAGCGCCACACCTGCCTCCGAGCCGTCGCGTGCCGCACGATCTCGAGAACTGCCGTGAGATCTCCCCGGCGCAGACGGTCGGCATAGACGAGGGGGCTGCCGGTGAGCAGATCATCCCCGCCATGTCCGGTAAGGAGGACCCGCGCTCCCCGGCCTCTGGCCCGGCGAAGTACCTCGCGGAAGCAGCCGTCCCAGGCGAGGAACGGAGCCTCGAGCGAGGGCCGGCGGGTCTCGGGATCGCCTAGGATCGGGAAGCGCTCCGCGGCGACGAGCTCGGTCTCCAGGCTCAAGTCGGCCGCGACGGTCTGGATGAAGTGCCGCTCGTCGCACTCCTGGAGCTGGTCGAAAAGGAAGGAGGCGGCGAAGAGCCGAGGGGCGCCCTCTGCCCGGGACGCCACGGCCGCCACCGAGGTGGAGTCGAGCCCGCCGCTCATCAGGACTCCGACGGTGCCGGTCTGGGTCCGCAAGCGATCGCTCACCGCGTGGCGGAACAGGTCCAGGAAGTGAGCGGCATAGTCTTCATCGCGCCGATACAGGGTGCGGGAATCCGGGTCCAGGGACCAGTAGCGCTCGACCCGCTCTCCGCGCGAGGTGACGACGAGGCAATGCCCCGCGGGCAGCCGGCGCACGTCGTTGAACAGAGTTCGCGCAGGATCGGAAGCACCGTCGACCAGGTAATCGCCGACCGCGATCTCGTCCAGGCGGCGGGATACGGCGGGATGCCCGAGCACCTGCTGGGCCTCCGAAGCGAGACAGAGGAGGGGGCCAACCCTCGCATAGTGCAGCGGCTTGACGCCCATGGGGTCACAGGCACAGAAGAGCTGCCGCCGCCGGGCGTCCCAGAGGACGAACGCGAAGTCACCCAGAAGATGATCCAGGCAGCCCTCGCCCCAGCGGAGATAAGCCGCCAGGAGCAGCTCGGCATCTCCGGAATTCGGTCCCAACTGATCTGCAAGCTCCCGACGATTGTCCAGGCGGATGTCGGCTACCACATGGACCGAGCGGTCCGCGCTGCAGGCCGGCTGCCGCTCGCTCGCGGATTCGGCGGTGGCGTACAGGGCGAGGTGGCAGAGCCCCGCCTGGCCGAGCATCCGATGAGCCTGGCCTTCCGGCCCGCGCCGGCTTGCCGACGCCGCCATGGCCAGCAGAGCGCGCGGATCGGCGGGCGCACCGGAAAGATCGAGCAGGGCGCAGAGGCCGCTCACCGGGTCTCCCGGTGAGTCCAGAAGTGCCTCTTACAATGAGTCAGAAGCGCAGCCATGTCCATGCGCACCTCCGGGTCCGTGCCGGAGCCCAGGGCGCGAAGCTGTTGCCAGATGCTAGCCGCTGCCTCCGGGGTGCCGATGCGGCCTCGGATCGCGGAGATGAGGCGCTTCGCCTGCTCCACCCGGCGCAGGCCCTCCGCCCAGGTGACTTTGCCGCCCAGGTAGCCGCGCAGGAGCTTACAGCGGTATTCGCGGCAGGGGCTGAGGCGCTCCTGATAGACCGTGCAGCGGCCGTCCCGATAACAGGGACAGGGGAGGGAGAAGGCCGCACCCTGCTGGGTTTTGGTGCTCAGCCCCTGCCGCTGCGCGGCTTCGACCTCGCCGTCCCGAAGCTGGGCCCAATCGTGAAGGAGCCCCTGGCAGCAGAGGCCGCAGGCCAAGCAGAGCCTGGAGCCGTCGACCGGTTCGTCCTCCGGGTTCATGATGCGTTCCGGGGTGTGACGAGTGGCAGGAAGCGACGGTGGATGTCTGCCGGCTCGCCCACGGGATGGCCGGCATCCTCGATCCAGGCATGGGCTTGCAGCACACCGTTGTCCCGGCGAACTCCGATGAGGAGATCGGCCTCGATCCCGTGCTGGCGCAGCAACGCACGCAGCACGAGCGAGCGCAGCAGGCAGGTCATCGGGCGGAGGTGGAAGCGGGCGGCGACTTCGACCAGCCTGGCTAGGCGGGCGGAGGAGATCTCTTTGTATTGCTTCCGCGAGAGGCTCTCCAGGAGAGCCTCCACTCGCCGTATCGGAAGGACGCGGAGAGCGATGTACGCGATGAGGAGGTATCCCCAGGCGCGAACGAGGATACGGAGCTCAGCCATGGACCTCCAAAAGCTTTTGCGAGCTTAAGGTGTCCAAGAAGCTCAAGAGCTCGCTCCGCAGAATGTCCTCGGCCACGTCGAACTCCTCGAGCATGGCGCGCAGGACCTGCTCGACCGAGCCATGCTCCTGGAGCAGGAGCCAGATGCGGGTACCCGTTTCGTTGAGGCCGAAGTAGCGGCCGCTGTCGAGCTCGAGAAGGACCGCTTCTCCCTCCAGGTCGCGGAACAGTACCCCTGGAGGAACGGTGATGTGGATGTCCAACGTCGTCATGACTGCTGTCACAAGTTTAATCGAAGTGTCCTGATTTTGTACCATAGCGGGCCCGGATCTCTCCGGGCCCGCTCAGATCCTCTACTGGCAGGCGCCGTCGATCTTCACCCAGTCCACCTTGAAAAAGTCGTCGTCGCCGCCGTAGTTGGCCTTGATCCGGAACCGGACCCGGGTGTTGCTGGCCCGGTAGGCGGAGATGTTGTAGGTCCGCGAGCTTTCGTACGTGCCGGTGTAGCCGGTCAGGGTCTCCAGAACGGTGTAGGTGGCGCCGCCGTCCTTCGAGATCTCGATGGCCACGGCGTCGTCGGACTCGACCCCCCGGATGTGGAAGTCGACCGTCAGGGTCGCGGACGCGAAGCTCGAGAGGTTCACCTGTCGCGCCGCGCTCGGCTGGGTGCCGGTGTCGGGGCTATCGCGCAGGATCATGTAGCCGCTGACCGGCGTGCCCACGGTCACGTTGCCGCTGCTGACGCCAGTCCCCGCGGAGTCGGACTCCACCCAGGCGCCGCTCCAACTCAGCGTGCCATCGTTGTTCGAGAAGCTGTTGCTGTTGAAGTGGTCCTTGAAGTAGCCCGCCGCGCAGGTCGCGGACGGTTTATAGCCGAAGTCGGCGTCGGTGCGATTCTGGCCGGCTGTGAGCGCCACGGTCGCGATGTGCGCCGTGCCGGTGCCGTCGAGGTCGTAGGTCTGGGTGTACCCGGACGGCAGCGTGCTCGAAACCACCTTGACTTTGTAGGTCGCCGCCGCGAGGCCGTTGAAGGAGTAGTTGCCGTCGCCGCTCGTGGTCTGGGTCGCGATGACGGTGCCGCCCGAGTTGAGCAGCTGGACGGTGATGCCATTGAGACCCGGCTCGCCGCTGTCCTGGACGCCGTCGCCGTCTACGTCCTTCCACACCCGGTTGCCGATCGAGCCGGTCGTGGACGACGGCGTGCAGCCGGCGTCGAGCTTCACCCAGTCGACCTTGAAGAAGTCGTCGTCGCCGCCGTAGTTCTGGCTGATCCGGAAGCGGATCCTGGTGTTGCTGGCGATGTAGGACGAGATGTTGTAGGTCCGAGTCTCGACTAGGTTGCCGGTGAGGCCAGTCAGGGTCTCCAGCACGGTATAGGAGGTGCCGCCGTTCTTGGACACCTCGATGACCACCGCGTCGTCGGTCTCGACGCCGCGGATGTGGAAGCTGACCGTGAGCGTCGCGGACGTGAAGCCCGAGAGGTTCGCTTGGCGCGCCGCGCTCGGCTGGCTGCCGGTGTCGGGGCTGTCGCGGAAGATCATGTAGCCGCTGACCGGGGTTCCGACGGTTACGTTGCCGCTGCTCACTCCGGAGCCCGCGGTGTCGGACTCGACCCAGGCGCCGGTCCAGCTCAGCGTGCCGTCGTTGTTCGAGAAGCTGTTGCTGTTGAAATGATCCTTGAAGTAACCCGCCGTGCACGAGGCCGCGGGACGGTAGCCGAAGTCGATGTTGGCGTTGCTGGCCGCGGCGTTCGTCACGGTCGCGATGTGCGGCGTGCCGGTGCCGTCGGCGTCGTAGGTCGGGGTGACCCCGGCCGGCAGGGTCGAGGACACGACGCGGACGCTGTAGGTTCCGGGCGCCAGGTTGGTGAAGGAGTAGTTGCCGTTGCCGGCGGTGACCTGGGTGGCGATGACGGTGCCGCCGCTGTTGAGGAGCTGCACTGTGACGCCGTTGAGTCCGGTTTCGGTGCCGTCCTGCACGCCGTCGCCGTCGGTGTCGCTCCACACCCGGTCGCCGAGCGAGATCAGCTGGCGGTAGCCGAAGTCGATGATGTCGTAGCTGGTCGTGGCGGTCCCGGTCACGATGTGCGGCGTGGCGGTGCCGTCGGCATCGTAGGTCGGAGTGAACCCGGCCGGCAGGGTCGAGGACACGACGCGGACGCTGTAGGTTCCGGGCGCCAGATTGGTGAAGGAGTAGTTGCCGTTGCCGGCGGTGACCTGGGTGGCGATGACGGTGCCGCCGCTGTTGAGGAGCTGCACGGTGACGCCGTTGAGTCCGGTCTCGGCGCCGTCCTGCACGCCGTCGCCGTCGGCGTCGTTCCACACCCGGTCGCCGATCGAGATCAGCTGGCGGTAGCCGAAGTCGATGTTGGCGTTGCTGGCCGTGGCGTTGTTGACGGTCGCGATGTGCGGGGTGCCGGTGCCATCGGCGTCGAAGGTCGGGGTTGCCCCGGCTGGCAGGGTCGCGGTCACGATGCGGACGCTGTAGGTGCCGGCGTCGAGGTTGGTGAAGGAGTAGTTGCCGTTGCCGGCGGTAACCTGGGTGGCGATGACGGTGCCGCCGCTGTTGAGGAGTTGCACGGTGACGCCGTTGAGGCCGGCTTCGCCGACATCCTGCGCGCCGTCGCCGTCGGCGTCGCTCCACACCCGGTCGCCGAGGCTGATCTTGGGCGTGGCGCGGTAGCCAAAGTCCACGGTCTCGATGTCGCTGCCGGCGGTCACGGTGACGGAAGCCTGATGCGGCGTGCCGATGCCGTCGCTGTCGAAGGTCGGGTTGAGCCCGGCCGGCAGGGTGCTGCTTTCAACGCTGACCGTGTAGGTACCCGGCGTGACGCCGGTGAAGGAGTAGTTGCCGTCGCCAGCCGTGACGGTGGTCGCGACGACGTCGCCGCCGCCGTCGATCAGCCGCACGGTGACGCCGTTGAGGCCGGGCTCGCCGCCGTCCTGGGCGCCGTCGCCGTCGGTGTCGTTCCAGATGCGGTCGCCGACACTGCCGGATTCCTGGTAGCCGAAGTCGATGTCGTCGACGGTGTCGCCGGGCTCCAGTGTGACCGTCGCCTCGTTGGGCGTGCCCGTGCCGTCGACGTCGAAGGTCGGGTTGAAGCCGGCCGGGAGCGTCGAGCTCACGACGCGGACGGTGAAGGTGCCCGGTCCCAGGTTGTCGAACGAGTAAGCGCCGTCGCCGCTCGTCGTATCCGTGGCCACGACGTTGTCGTCGGCATCGAGAAGCTCGACGGTGACGCCGTTGAGCCCCACTTCGCCACCGTCCTGAACGCCATCGCCGTCGGCATCGTTCCAGACGCGGTCGCCGATGCTCCCCGTGCCGCGGTATCCGAAGTCGTAGCCGAGCTCGTTGTCGCCGTCCACCGTTTTGGTCTGGCTTTCACCGCCCGCGGTGGTGGAGGTATAGCCGGCGAGGGGGCCGGAAGTGAAGTTGTCGGCCGCCACCTGCACCTCGTAGGTGGCGTTGTCGACGCCAAAGGAATAGTGGCCGTCCGCGTCGGTGGCCGTGGTGCCGAGCAGGAAGCCGTGGCTGTCGTACAACTCCAGGGTGACTCCCTCGATGCCCTCCTCACCTGGGTCCTGGGAGCCGTTGCCGTTTTGGTCGAAGAAGACCGTATCGCCCACCAGGAAGGGTCGCAGGGGCACACAGGGCACGCCCGCCTCATCGACGCAGAGCACCCGGAAAGGGAGCAGCAGCGCGTTGAGGTTGTTCATGTCAACGCCGAGGATATCCAGCTGGTAGGTCCCGGGGGGGATGCTCGGAAGGCTGTAGTCCATCGTGGATGAGTCGAGCGGGTCGGTCGAGAGCGTGAACCGCTCCCACTCCACGTTACCGGAAGGGTTGTCGTTGGGGAGCACCGGGCCACCGGGAACGCTTAGCTCGTAACGCACCGACGGCGGCTTCAGCGAGTAGGTCCCGCTGACCCCGGTCGGGCTTCTATCGTCGGCGGGGCTTCCGGTCCCCTTCGCGCTCTCAGGAAGGGTATCCAGGGTGGCCCAGGGAGGCAGGAAGAGCAGCGGGGTATCGGGGTCGTCGGTGTCCGGCTCGGTCCCGTTGAATTTGCCGTGGTCGAAATCCCCGTCCCAGATGGTGATCTCATCCTGCGACACCGCGACGTCAAAGAAGAAACGGAAGGTGCCGTCGTAGTTTGTGGGCGTGGTACTCGGGTAGGCGGGGTAGACGATCGAAAGGTCGCTGAGCGCTGTCCATGGCGCGATGTAAGAAAAGGGCCGTGCCACCGGATCGAGCGTCAGCCCGCTCAGCACCGCGGAGGTGCGCACCTTGAAGGCGTTGAGCGTGACGGTGGTCGGGAGCGAGAGGCTGATCTTGAGGACGTAGAAGTAGTTACCGCTGGGAGACTGGGCGTCGGGACCGGTGGGCACCGTGAAGTCTCTCCAGGCATTGTCGGGCATGTCAGGGGAGAAGATCGTGGGCGAACCCGGCTCCAGGTCGACCGGCGTCAGGCCGACGCCGTCGGCGTCGGGGTCGGCGAAGAGCTCATACTCGAACAGGGCGGTCAGGCCGGAGTCCCAATTCGCTTCACCGGAAGGATCGCCGGGCGGGTTGTACTCGCCGCCGTCGCCGTCGAAGATGCCGATGTCGAACGAAGCCGAGCCCGCGGGCACGGAGATCGCGAGCTCCAGCTCGGGCGGGCTCAGGGTGGCGAAACCGGTACCCGCGATGGCCAGGAAGCGGCCGTCCGTGGTGGAGCAGGTCGGCAGGCATTTGAGGTCGGCGGTCACCGAAGCCGCAACGGCCGCTCTCGGCTCCTCCCCGCTCTCATCCGCCGCGCGACGGACGGAATCGGTCTCGCCGCTGGCCTGAGCCTTCATAGCTTCCCGGACTGTTTGCTCTGCGCGCTCGCGCAACGTTTCCTCGATGCTGACACGGGCGGGTGCCGTCAGATCGCGGGCCTCCACGGGCGAGAGCCCAAGTCCCAGTACCAACAGCGCGACTCCTCCAAGAATCCCGAAGCCTGACTTCATGGACGTCATGACAATCTCCTCTTTCCCCGATAAGGCTGGGTGTAGAGGACAAGTGTGCCGGCCGATCGTCAGGAGATCGTCAGGACTGCAAGTGCGCAGGTATCAGGACGCTGGTATCAGGAGGGAAGAGGGGTGTGCTCGGAGCGGTCCTCTTCGAGGCTCAGGGCCGGCGGGACCTCCACGGAGAGGCGGAAGGCGCGGTCGGCGGCCATCTTCAGGTAGGCGACGGTGCGGTCCCAGGCTCCGGCCCGGGCATAGTGGTAGGCCAGGAGCTCGCAGTGCGCCTCCCGGTCCTCGGGGGAGTGCTGCTCCAGGGTCTCGGCCACCTGGCGGTGGATCACCCGCCGGCGGGTCCGGTTGAGGGAGTCGTAGACCGTGCGGCGCACGATCTCGTGCGAGAACTCGAAGATTCCGCGGCGGGCGCCGCTCGCCCAGAGCACGATGTCGCGCTCACGCCGGCTGGCGTGCCACTGGCTCGTGGCGTGCCGCACCAGCCAGCGGTCGAGCAGGACCTCCAGGCCGCACTCCACCACCGAAATGTGCTCGCGCTCGACCTCGCGGAGCAGCACGGCGTCGAAGCCGTGGCCGAGGACCGAGGCCAGGGTCACCAGACGCCGGGTCGAGGTGGGCAGGCGGCTGATGCGGCGCAGGATGATTTCCCTGAGGGTCGCCGTCTCCGGCAGGCGGACGCGGTCCAGCCGCGAGGTGGCGGTCCAGCCGCCGTGCGCCGAGCGCACCAGGATGCCCTCGTCGGCCAGCAGGTTGGTCAGCTCGGCGATGGCGAGGGGGAGCCCCTGGGTGTAGCGGAGGTAGAGCTTCGCGAGCTCGCCAGACTCGCGCTCGCCCATCAGGCGGCGGGCGATCTGCCGTACCGAACCCTCCTCCAGCCGGTCGAGGAAGATCTGATTGACTTCCGCGCGCCCTTTCTGCGCCTCGGGCCGCAGGTGGCCGAGCGGATCGACCGCCTCGGCCCGCCAGCCGGTGGCCGCGGTAGCCAGGATCCAGACCGGCGCCGACGACAAACGGGGCAGCAGCCTTTCGAGCAGGCTGAGGGTGGTGCGGTCGGCGAGGTGCAGGTCGTCGAGCAGCAGCAGCACCGGCCTGGCGGAGCGCCGCCCGGCGATCTGGGTCAGGCGGCGCAGCACCTGCCAGACGGCGTCGGCGAGGCGCTCCCGTGCCGCGGAGTCTCCCGGGGCCTTGGAGGGAGAGGGCAGCTCGTCGAGCTCTGGCAGCAGCCGGGCGAGCTCGGACACCAGCTCGCGAGGCGCGCCCGTCAAAGCCAGGCGCGCGGCCTCGACCTCCCCGGCCTCCTCGCGCAGCCCGTTGCGGAGGGCGTCGCGGATCGGCTGGTAGGGGACCTCGGGCTCGAACCCCTGGCAGCGCGCCAGCAGCACGGCGCCGGCGGACTTCTCCGCCTCGTTGAGGAAGGTTTTGGCCAGGCGGCTCTTGCCTACGCCGGGCTCGCCTTCGAGCAGGGTGAAGGCGCCGCTGCCGCGCTGGACCGCGGCCCAGGTGCGCCGCAGCAGGACGAGCTCCCGGTCGCGGCCGACCAGAGGGATGATCGGCCCCACCGGCTCCACTCCTTCGCCGCGCTCGCCCGCCACCTGCTCCTCCTGGAGGATCGAGCGGTAGAGGGCGTGCGTTTCCTCCTCGGGCTCGACGCCGAGCTCCCGCTCGAGGAGGTTGCGCAGATCCTCATACTGGGAGAGGGCCCGGCCGCGGCGGCCGGACAGGCTGTAGAGGCTCATGAGCTGGCGGTGGGCCTCTTCGGCCAGGGGATCGAGGGCGAGCAGGCGCTGCGCGTGCTGGATCGCCAGGCGGTGGTCGCCGCGCTCGCGGTGGTGGGCGATGAGCGTCCGCAGGGCCTGGATCGCCCCTTCGCGCAGGCGCTCCCGCTGCTCCGCGATCCAGTCCTCCAGCTCGGCGCCCGCCCGCACGGGGCTGCCGTTGAGGAAGTCGCCGTGGTAGAGCCGGACGGCCTGGGCGAGCAGGTGCGGCGCGTCCTCTTCCATGCCGCGGCGCAGGGTCGCCTCGAAATCCTCGGCGTCAACCCGGACCTCGGGGTCCCGGGTGAACGTGACCGCCTGGTGAGTGGAGGCGATCGGTCCAGCCGGGGCCAGCGTCGAGCGCAGGTTGTAGAGGGCCTGGCGCAGGCTGCTGCGGGCGCTGCTCGGCTCGTGCTCCGGCCAGAACAGGGCGGCCAGGCGCTCCCGCCCCCGGGGGACCCCCCGGGGCATGACGAGGTAGGAGAGGAGGCCCCGGACCTTCTGGGACTCGAAGCCGTTGACCGCCTGGCCGTCCACCCGCACCTCGAAACCGCCGAGCAGGCGGATCTCTACTTTGGGCACAGCGCCATTCTAACCCCTTGACAGAAATTTGCCATCTTCCTACACTGTTAGCAGTCATCGAGGGCGAGTGCTAACAACCCGCCGCTCTGTGACACTCCCCATCCAATTCGGATTGCGACCATAAGGAGGTACAAAGCCGTGAACATCCGTCCGCTACACGATCGTGTCCTGGTGAAGCGCATTGAGTTGCAGGAGCAGGTGCGGGGCGGGATCATCATCCCGGATACCGCCAAGGAGAAGCCGCAGGAGGCCGAGGTCGTTGCCATCGGCCCGGGCAAGCTGTCCGACGAGGGGAAGCGCACGCCGCTGGAAGTCCAGCCGGGCGACCGCGTCCTGATGGGCAAGTACTCGGGCAGCGAGATCAAGATCGACGACACGGATTACGTGATCTGCCGCGAGGACGAGATCCTGGCCGTGATCGGCAACGGGAACAAGTAAGTCCTTCGCCAACGATATTCAGTAAATTCAGGAGGTCAGAGACATGGCTAAGCAGATTACCTACTCCGGGGACGCGCGCGCCGCGATCCTGCGGGGTGTCAACAAGCTGGCTGACGCGGTCAAGGTGACCCTCGGCCCGAAGGGACGCAACGTCGTCATCGAGAAGAAGTTCGGCTCGCCGACCATCACCAAGGACGGCGTGACCGTGGCCAAGGAGATCGAGCTGGCCGATCCGCTCGAGAACATGGGCGCTCAGATGGTGCGCGAGGTCGCTTCGAAGACCTCCGACGTGGCCGGCGACGGCACCACCACCGCGACCGTGCTCGCCCAGGCGATCTACCGCGAGGGCTCCAAGAACGTCACCGCGGGCGCCAACCCGATGGAGATCAAGCGCGGTATTGAACTGGCGGTCAAGGCTGCGGTTGCTGAGATCGACAAGCTGTCCAAGCCGGTCGAGGGCAAGGACATCGCCCACGTCGGCACGATCTCGGCCAACAACGACGAGGAGATCGGCCGCATCATCGCCGAGGCGATGGAGAAGGTCGGCAAGGACGGCGTGATCACGGTCGAGGAGGCCAAGGGCCTGGAGACCACCCTGGAGGTGGTCGAGGGCATGCAGTTCGACCGCGGCTACCTGTCGCCGTACTTCGTCACCGACGCCGAGCGCATGGAGACGGTGCTCGAGAACGCCAAGATCCTGCTCAACGAGAAGAAGATCAGCTCGATGAAGGACCTCCTCCCGGTGCTGGAGCAGGTGGCCAAGCAGGGCCGTCCGCTCCTGATCATCGCCGAGGACGTCGAGGGCGAGGCGCTGGCCACCCTGGTGGTCAACAAGCTGCGCGGCACCCTGCATGTGTCCGCGGTCAAGGCCCCGGGCTTCGGCGACCGCCGCAAGGCCATGCTGGAGGACATTGCCGTCCTGACCGGCGGCCGGGTGATCACCGACGACCTCGGCATCAAGCTCGAGAACGTCCGCTGGGAAGACCTCGGCGACGCCAAGAAGGTCGTCCTGACCAAGGACGACACCACGATCGTGACCGACTCGGACGACGCCAAGCGCCGTGAGTCGATCGCGGGCCGGGTCAAGCAGATCCGCAACCAGGTCGAGGAGACGAGCTCGGACTACGACCGCGAGAAGCTGCAGGAGCGGCTGGCCAAGCTGGTCGGCGGCGTTGCGGTGATCAAGGTCGGCGCCGCGACTGAGACTGAAATGAAGGAGAAGAAGGCCCGCGTCGAGGACGCCATGCACGCCACCAAGGCGGCTGTCGAGGAGGGCATCGTCCCCGGCGGCGGCGTGGCCTTGCTGCGCGCCATCAAGGCGGTCGAGGCGGTCGAGGCCGAGGGCGACGTCCGCGTGGGTGTCAACATCGTCCGCCGGGCGCTCGAAGAGCCGGCCCGCCAGATCGCGATGAACGCGGGCGAAGAGGGCTCGGTGATCGTGCGCCAGCTCCTGACCTCCAACGGCAACAGCGGCTACAACGCGGCCACCGGCAAGTTCGAGGATCTGGTCGCGGCCGGTGTCATCGATCCGGCCAAGGTGACCAAGACCGCGCTGCTCAACGCGGCTTCCATCTCGGGCCTGATGCTGACCACCGAGGCGATGGTCTCCGAGATCAAGGAGAAGGACGAGGGCAAGGGCGGCATGCAGGGCGGCGGCGGCATGGGCGGCGGCATGGGCGGGATGTACTAAGAGGAAGGGCTCCCTCTCCCCCGGCACGGGGGAGAGGGCTGGGGAGAGGGGGGATGGGATCAACTTCGTTTCGGCCGGTTTCCGCGAGGGGGCCGGCCGTTCGTGTTTCTAGCCGTTCGTGTTTCTGAAAAGATAAAAAAAGAGGCCGCCCTCCTGCGAGAGCGGCCGAGCGGCAATTCAGACTGGCCCTGAGCAAGGGTCTTGCCAGGAACCTAAATGTATGAAAACAAAAGATCGGCACTAAAAACGCCATCCTGGAATGGGTCAACGGTTGACCCTTTTGGTTTGATGTTTGACCCAGGCTTGGCTCAGGCTTTGACCCGGCGGGGTCCGGAGCAGCTAACCCCTACCCTTGCAAGATTTGAATGGACGCGCGGGCGGGAGTGCGTTACCATTTCCGTCATGTACAAAGCAGTTTGGCTGTATTTCGGGGCTTTGCTCCTAGGAGCGGCTCTGACTACGGCCCAGGGTGTAGTACCCCCCGCTAGCGCTGCAAGCGCATCCGGTTACCGGCTTGGCCCGAAGGACCTCATCGAGATTCGTGTCCTGGAGCTGCCGGAGCTGGCGAGCGTCGAGCGCCGCGTCTCGGAGAAGGGCACGATCAACCTGCCCTTCCTCGGCGAGGTCGCCGCGGCCGGCCTGACCGATGCCGAGCTGGCGGCCCGCATCAAGACGGAGCTGGAGCGGGAAATGCTGCAGCGCGCCTCGGTCGCCATACAGGTGCGCGAGTTCCGCGCCCGCCCGATCGCGGTGATCGGCGCGGTGCAGCGGCCCGGCAACCTGGATTTCGCCGGCCGCTGGACCCTGCTGGAGGCGATCACCGCCGCCGGGGGCTTGAGCGACAGCCACGGCCGGACGGCCTACATCCTGCGCCACGCGGACAACGGCCTCTCCGATCAGATCGCGATCGACCTGGACGACCTGTTCGTCCGTGCCGATCCGCGCATGAACATCCCGATCTTCCCAAACGACCTGATCAACATCCCGATCACCCTGGAAGTGACGATCTACTTCCTCGGCGAGGTTGCCCAGCCGGGGGCGTTGACCTTCAAGAGCACCGAGAGGATCACGGTACTGACCGCCGTGTCCCGCGCCGGCGGCCTGACCGACCGCGCCGCGCGCAAGATCCTGATCCGGCGCGAGGACGCGTCCGGCAAGCCGCAGGAGATCGAGGTCGACTACAAGCGCCTCGTCGCTGGCAAGGATCCGGACATCCAACTCCGGGCCGGCGACGTAGTGGTGGTAAAGGAGTCCTTCTTTTGAACGCCCCAAACCTCTTCGACCGCGACGGCGACCGCGACCGCTCCAATACGGAGCTTCAGCCCCGGGAGCAGCAGAACGCCTCGGAATTCAATATCAGCGAGTGGCTGCACGTCCTGCGGCGCCGCTGGATGCTGCTGGCCGCGGCCGCCGTGATCGGCCTCGGCACCGCGGCGGTTCACTACGCCATGACCCCCAACCAGTACGTGGCCATGGCCGTGCTGCAGATCGAGCGCCGCAGCCTGACGCCGCTGGTCGGCAGCCAGACTCCCTGGCTCGAGGATTGGTGGAACATGGAGTACTACCCGACTCAGTACAAGCTGCTGGAGTCCCGCGGCCTGGCCGAGCGCGTGGTGCAGAACCTGAAGCTGGCCGAGGATCCGGCCTACAACCCGGGAGGCAAGCCCCTGCCGGCCGAGGCGGCGACCGAGGCCGACCTGGCGGTGCTGGGGGCCCTCGCGGACCGCCTGCGCGGGGGCCTGGAGGTCGAGCCGGTCCGCGCGACCCAGATGGTGACGCTGACCTACCGCTCGACGAACCCCGAGTTCGCCGCCCGCGCGGTCAACGGCTTCGCGGAGGCCTTCATCGACTGGGGCATCGAGAACCGCTCCACCACGGCCGGCAACGCCTCCACCTTCCTCACGTCCCAGATCGACACCCTCAAGAAGGAGATCGGGGACAAGGAGGCGCAGCTCCAGAACGTCAGCCGGACGAGCAACATCGTCGAGCTCGAGTCCGGCTCCAACGTCACCATGCAGCGCCTGGAGGCGCTCAACAAGAGCTACAGCGATGCCCTGCGCGGCCGTATCGAGAAGGAGGCCTTCTACCGCGAGCTGCTCTCCGGGCCCAAGGAAGCCATCGCCGAGTCGCAGTCCGACGGGCTGGTGACCGACCTCAAGCGCAAGCAGCTCGAGATGGAGCGCGACTACGAGATCGGGATGAAGACCTACAAGAAGGACTTCCCCAAGATGATCGAGCTCCAGGCTGCCATCGAGAAGGGACGGCAGCACCTGGCCGGCGTAGTCGAGGAGATGGTGGACAAGGCGCGCAAGACCGCCTATGCCGAGTACCAGACCGCGATGCGCGAGGAAAGAGGGCTGGAGCAGGAGATGCGGGGCCTCAAGTCGGAGGTTCTGGACGAGAGCTCGGCGTCGGCGGAGTACCGCAACCTGACCCTGGAGGCGGACACGCGGCGCAACCTGCTCGACCAGGTGCTCAAGGCGCAGTCCGAGACCGACGTCACGGCGCGGCTCCAGGGCACCCGGGAGTCGAACGTCCGCATCGTGGACCGCGCGCTCGCCCCCGGCGGGCCGGCGAGCCCGAACCTCAAGCAGGACCTCTCCTCCGGCCTGCTGATGGGCCTGCTCGCCGGGCTCGGGCTGGTGCTGCTCCTGGAGTACATGGACCGCACGGTGAAGACCGCCGAGCAGCTCGAGCGGCTGCTCGGGCTGCCCGCGCTGGCGGTCATCCCCGACATCACGGACACCGGATCCTCCTATGGCGGCTACCGCTCCTCCTACGGGTATGGCGGGGGCGCCGAAGCGGGTGCCGAGGCTGGTGGGAAGGGTTCGCGCCGCTGGCTGGAGAAGAAGAAGCCCGACACGGTCACCCGCATCGAGCTGGTGCCCCACGAAGGGCCGCGGCTCGCGGTCTCCGAGGCCTACCGCTCGCTGCGTACCGCGCTGCTGCTGTCGAGCGCCCACGAGCTCAAGGTCGTGGCCGTGACCTCGGCAGTGGCGAGCGAGGGCAAGTCCGCGACCGCCACGAACCTCGGCGTGGTCATGGCCCAGCTCGGGCGCCGCGTCCTGATCGTCGACGCCGACCTGCGCAAGCCCCGGCTGCACGAGGTGCTGCAGGTCTCCAACCGGGCCGGGCTGGTGAGCTACCTGACCGGCAACGCGGACTTCGAGGGCATCATCTCGCGTACCTCGGTGCCGAACCTCTTCGTCATCCCCGCGGGGCCGAACCCGCCGAACCCCTCCGAGCTCCTCGCCTCCGACCGGATGCAGGAGCTGGTGCGGATGGCGCGCTCGCGCTTCGACTTCGTGGTGATCGACACGCCGCCGATCCTGCCGGTCACCGATGCCGCCCTGGTGGGCACGCTGGTGGACGGCGTGACGCTCTGCCTGCGCGCCGGCAAGGTGACCCGCGACGAAGCCCGCGCCTGCCGGGACCGGCTGCAGTTCGCCGGCATCAAGGTGCTCGGCGTGGTGCTCAACCGGCACTCGTCGGCGCAGGGCGGGTACTCGGGCAAGCGCTACAAGATGTACGAGACCTACGGCGTTTCCTCGGCCGGGGCGAATGAGCCGAAGGCCGGTTCCGCTGCCTGATGATCGATCTGCACTGCCACCTCCTCCCGGGCATCGACGACGGTCCGAAAACCCTGGAGGAGGCGACCGCGATGTGCCGCCAGGCCTTTGCCGACGGTTGCCGGGCCATGATCGCCACGCCGCACCAGCGGCGCGGGCGCTGGTGGAACAGCGACCGCGAGCAGATCGCTTGCCTCGTGCGGGACGTTCAGGCCGCGGTGGGGCCGATGATGAAGATCCTGGCCGGCGGGGAGGTGCACGTGGACTCCGAGCTGCTCGCCGAGGTGGAGAAGCTGCCGGAGGGCGGCATCTGCACCCTGGCCGGCTCGCGCTACCTGCTGCTCGAGCTCGACGACCGCGGCCGCGCCGGCGAGGCGATCAGCCTGGTGCACGAGCTGACGCTGGCTGGCTGGGTGCCCGTGGTGGCCCATCCGGAGTTCATCCCGTGGCTGGCCGGCGACCTGGAGCTGACGGCGCGCCTGGTGTCGCTCGGCGCGTGCATGCAGGTGACGGCCATGAGCGTGACCGGCGACTTCGGCAAGGGGCCGCAGGCCGACACGCACGCCCTGCTCGAAGCGGGGCTCGCGCACTTCGTGGCCAGCGACTGCCACGGCACGCAGCGCCGTCCCCCTGGCCTGCGGCGCGCCTATCAGGTGATCGCCGGCCGCTGGGGCGCCGACGTGGCGAAGCGGCTGGTGTCCGACAACCCGCGGGCGGTGGTGCAGGACCGGCCGCTCCAAGAAGCAAAGCGCCCAGAGGCGTCCGAAGCATGAAGAGCATTCTGATCCTTCTCGTCCTGACTCTCATGGCCCTCCCTGCCTCCGCGGCGGTGGACCCGTTCTACCAGAGCCTGCTCCGCGAAGGCATCCTGGCCTTCGACCGCGGCGACTACGCCGGTTCGTCGCGGACCCTCAAGATCGCCTGCTTCGGCATGCTCGACGAGCCCAAGGCCCTGGCCGGCTGCCTCTCGCGCCTGGCCCTGGCGCAGGACCGGACCGACGACGCCGAGGGCTTCCAGGACACCTTCCGCCGCCTTGCCGAGGTGGAAGAGCGCTTCCAGGCCTATTCCGGTGCGGAGCTGCCGGCTGAGGCCCGCGCCGCGCTGGAGCAGCGGCTGGTGGCGCGCATCCCGGTCGCCACCCTGCGCTCCATCCCGGTCTTCCGGCCTCTGGCAGATCGAAAGGAAGCCCTGTCCACCACCAAGCCGGCCGACCCCAAGCCGCGGCGCGGCCAGGCCGATCCGCCGCCGGCATCGCCTCCCCCGCGGGTGACCGCGGCACCCGCTCCAGCCGAGCCCGCGCCGGCCGAGCCGCGCGCCATCACGGCCGAGGAGCGCGACAAAATGGCCCAGGCGCGCAAGCTGCTGGGCCAGGGCAGCAAGGTCAAGGACCTGAAGCAGGCCTTCGACCTCGCCCGCGAGGTCGCGGACGCGCACGCCGAATCCGTGGAGGCGCAGCACCTGGCTGCCGAGACGGCCTACCGCATCTCCCGCTGGGCGGACGCCGCCCGCTACTTCCGCCGCGGCGGCGAGCCCGGCGAGAACCAGCCGGAGCTGCAGTTCTACATGGCCGTCTCGCTGTTCGAGTCCGGCGACGCCGCGGGCGCGGCCGCCATCCTCAGGCGTTCGCTGCCCAACTTGCAGCGCAGCCCCTACGTGGATGAGTACGCGCGCAAGATTCTCGGGTAGACTATGCTGGTAGAACTAGAAGGAGTCCGCACATGAAGCCACGTCTCTTCGCCGGCATATTGCTGGCCTGTGCCACAGCGGCTCAGGCCCAGTCGATCTCCCTGGTCGACGTCAAGTGCATCCCCCGCAAGAGCAACGGGGTGGTAAAGGCTGCGATCATCCCCGATCCGGCCGTGGGCCAGTCGCCGCGGGTCTACTTCCGCTGGAAGGGGCAGCCAGCCTTCTACTGGTCCCCGATGGAAGTGGAGCCGAAGGGCCAGTACTGGTCCGTGCTCCCCCGGGTCGAAGACCGCAACAACGAGGTGGAGTACTACGTGGCCGTGGTCGACGCCACCGGCAAGATGCTGTCGCAGTCCGAGCCGCGCAGCGAGAGGGTCAACGACAACGACTGCCGGGCCGAGCTGACTCAGAAGGAACAGGGGATCGCGGAGAACCTGATCGTGGGGGAGACCACGCCGAACCAATACCGCAAGAAGGTGATTGGCTTCGAGTGCCCCGGCCTGAAGATCCGCATCGACCACCAGGGGATCCGCCGTTCGGACGAAGAATGCGGCCCCTGCGGGCTCGCCTGGCTCCCGCCCACGGCCCTCGCAACCGCCGGGCTCTTCGGCGTCGTCCTCCTTGACGACCCCGAGCCGTCCCCTTCCAGGCCCTAGCAAGCACCTTACTTACTGGCCCCGGTTTTGAATAGATCCGGGGCCTTTTCGGCCGGCCTGGGGCATTTCCTCCGGAGCCCAGGGCCGGCCTCCGTCCATTCATCGACTACAAGGGACCTGAAATGACACGCATCTCTGCCTTTCCCACGCCTCCGTCCGACCGGGACCGCCCGGAGGGCCACGGCCATCTGATTGCTCCCCATGGCGGGGAGCTGGTGAACCTGCTGGCCGAGCCCGAGCGCGCCGCCGAGCTCAAGTCCGCCTCCCGCGACTGGATCTCCTGGGACCTCACGCCGCGCCAGTTCTGTGACCTCGAGCTGATCCTCAACGGCGGCTTCTCGCCGCTGACCGGCTTCATGGGCAAGGCCGACCACGACTCCGTCTGCGAAAAGATGCGCCTCGCCGACGGCACCCTCTGGCCGATCCCGGTCTTGCTCGACATCCCGCGTGAGCTCGCGGACAAGCTGCGCGCCGGCACGAGCGTCCTGGCCCTGCGCGACCCCGAGGGCGTCATGCTCGCGGCCTTCCACGTCGAAGAGCTGTGGGACGTCGACCGCGAGGCGAGCGCCTCCGCGACCTTCGGCACGCTCGACTCCAAGCATCCGGGCGTCGCCCAGCTCCAGCGGTCGAACCCGGTGGCCGTGGGCGGCCGGCTGGAAGGCATCCAGCTCCCGACCCACTACGACTTCCGGGCGCTGCGCCACACGCCGGCCGAGCTGCGCGCCGAGTTCTCGCGCCAGGGCTGGCGCCACATCGTGGCGTTCCAGACCCGCAACCCCATGCACCGGGCGCACTGCGAGCTCGCCCTGCGGGCAGCCAAGGAATCGCAGGCCAACCTGCTGATCCATCCGACCGTCGGCATGACCAAGCCCGGCGACCTCGACCACTACACCCGGGTGCGCTGCTACCAGGCGGTGGCCAACCGCTTCCCGCAGCACACCGCCCGGCTCGCGCTGCTGCCGCTCGCCATGCGCATGGCCGGTCCGCGCGAGGCGCTGTTCCACGCCATCATCCGCAAGAACTACGGCTGCACCCACTTCATCGTCGGCCGCGACCACGCCGGTCCGGGCAACGACTCGCAGGGCAAGCCCTTCTATGGCCCCTACGACGCGCAGGAGATGCTGCGCCAGCACGAAGAAGAGCTGGGCGTGAAGATGGTGCCGTTCAAGATGGTCACCTATGTCGAGGACCTCGACACCTACCTGCCGCAGGACGAGGTGCCGGAAGGCGCCCGCACGCTCGACATCTCGGGCACGGAGCTGCGCCGGCGCCTGCAGGAGGGCCGCGAGATCCCGGCCTGGTTCACCTTCCCCGAGGTCGCCGAGGAGCTGCGCCGCACCCATCCGCCGCGCCACAGGCAGGGCTTCACGGTCTTCCTGACCGGGCTCTCGGGCTCGGGCAAGTCGACGATCGCCAACGCCCTGCTGGTCAAGTTCATGGAGACGGGCGGCCGGCCGGTGACCGTGCTCGACGGCGACATCGTGCGCAAGAACCTGTCCTCGGAGCTCAACTTCTCCAAGGAGCACCGGGACATCAACATCCGGCGCATCGGCTTCGTCGCGGCGGAGATCACCAAGAACGGCGGCATCGCGATCTGCGCGCCGATCGCCCCCTACGATGCCGTGCGCAAGGAAGTGCGCGGCATGGTGGAGCCGGGCGGCGGCTTCGTGCTCGTGCACGTGGCCACGTCGATCGAGGTCTGCGAGGAGCGCGACCGCAAGGGCCTGTACGCCAAGGCCCGCGCCGGCATCCTCAAGGAGTTCACCGGCATTTCCGACCCCTATGAAGAGCCGCAGGACGCCGACGTGGTGATCGACACGGCCAAGCTCTCCCCCGAGGAGGCGGCGCAGGAGATCCTGCTCTTCCTGGAGAAGGAAGGGTACGTCGGCGATGGCCTGGTGATGCAGTGAGGGAGGAGCTGGAGCGGATCGGAGAGGCGTTGCAGGAGGCCCTGGCCGTCCTGCGGGGCTTCACCCCCGGCGACGTGGCCGCCCGGCGCAAGTCGGGCGACGACCCGGTCACCGAAGCGGACACTCAGGTGGATACGCTCCTCCGCCGCCTGCTGCCCCGGGATGGGGAAGGCTGGCTCTCCGAGGAGACCACCGACGACCTGTCGCGCCTGGACCGGCGGCGGGTCTGGGTGGTCGACCCTCTCGACGGCACGCGCGAGTTCGTGGAAGGCATCCCCGAGTGGTCGGTCTCGGTCGGCTTCGTGGTGGACGGCGAGCCGGTCGCCGGGGGCATCTGCAACCCCGCGACCGGCGAGCTGATCCTGGGAGCGAAGGGGATGGGCGTGACCCTGAACGGCCAGCCGGCGCAGGTGAGCGCCCGCGAGCGCCTGGAAGGGGCCACGGTCGTGGCGAGCCGTAGCGAGGTGAAGCGGGGGGAGTGGGCCGGCTACCGCGGCGGTGCCTTCGAGGTGCGTCCCACCGGTTCCGTGGCCTACAAGCTCGGGCTGGTGGCCGCGGGCCTCGTGGACGCCACCTGGACCCTCACCCCCAAGCACGAGTGGGACGTGGCGGCCGGAGTGGCGCTGGTCTGCGCGGGCGGCGGAGTGGTATTCCCCGAAGAGTCCTTCAACCGTCCAAAGCCCAAGCTCACCCGTCTGATCGCGGCGCCGCCGCAGCTCCTCCCCCAGATCCACGAAGAGATCGCCTGGAGGGAACGGGCGCTCGCGGCCCGGTAACCCTGAAGCCTCCAACGAGTGGGTGGGATGCTCCATCCACTCGTTGGAGCCTGCTACCCAATGGGTAGGCCCCTCTACCCATTCATTGCCGAGGCCTACCCGCCGAGCAGGCCCCCTCTACCCATTCGTTTGGACCGGCTACCCGCTCGTTGGGCAGTGCTACCCCTTGGGTAGGCCCATCTACCCGGTCGTTTGAGCGTTGAAATGGTTTGATCCTGCGGTTCGGGGATCTTCTTCTGGATGCTTGATCTAGAAAAGTTGCGGAGCTACACTACACGGATGAACGAAAGCCCACAAGTAGACCAGGCTGTAATCAACGCTGAGATGGCCCGCCTCATGGAACTGCTGCGCACCATCGTCAGGATGCTCGGCTATACCAACCGCGACGTCGAGCGCCGCGCCGGCCTCAACCATGCCACGGCAGTGAGGTACTTCCGCGGCGAGGGCGAGCCGAAGCTGGAGTTCCTGCTCGCCGTCGTCTCGGCCATCGGCCTGGAGCACTGGGAGTTCTTCGACATCGCCTACCCCCAGCGCCAGGAGGCGAGCACCCAGGGCCTGAGGCTCCGCCGGCTGCTGAATCAGCTCGTGCCGTCCTCAGTGAAGCCGGTGGAGAAGGCTGCTCTCCAGGGCAAGGAGCTGGAGGCGATGCTCGAAGAGATGCGGAACAGCATCCGGACGCTGGTGGAGAAGGGGTAGGGGCCTTACCCCCTTATCCGGGGACGAGGGGCTCGAGCCCGAGTGCCGCCAGCCCTTCGTGCGATTGGCGAAGGGCTGTCTCCGCCTTGTCCAGCTCTCCCAGATCCTGGAGCACCCGGCCCTCCATCCCGCGCAGCCTCAGGGCCACCGCGCACACCGGCCCTCCACTGATGTGATCGAAATCGGGGCACAGCGCGAGCGTCCTCCGTGCCTCGTCCTGCGCCCCTAGCCTCAGTGTCAAGAGCAGGCGGTTGTGCAGCGCCGTCATGATCAGGACGGTGTCCTGAGCGGGCTCGATCCGCGCGAGCCCCTCCGCGCTCAGCCACAGCGCGTCGTCGTCCCGGCCCCGCAACGCCACGTAGATCGAATGCGTGATCCGCGCGCGGCCGGCCAGGCGGTGCTCATGCGTCTGGTCGTAAACCCCGGTCACGATCGACAAGAGCTGCGCGGCGGTGTCCAGGTCTCCCATCTCGCCGTGCAAGGTGGCCCTCAGCTCGAGGAGGTAGGCCGACAAGTACAGGTCGGCCAACTTGTTGGACCTCGCGAAGGCTTCCTCGAAGGCCGCCTGCGCCGCGGAGAGCCATCCTGCCACCCGGAACGCGTTCGCCAGCTCGACCCAGGCGCGCGCCTGCAGCCGCGCCACGTCCGCCTGGCCCAGGTCCCTGGCGTTGAGCCTCGCGGCCACGTCCCGCGCGACGGTCGCCAGGTGAAGCATCTGCCCGGGATCGTGGTGGCGCGCGGCCCAGCTCCGGGCGAGCAGCGCCTCGCAGACGCCGGGGCCCAGGAGGGGCATGTCGCCCTCGCGCGTCACCGCCAGGATGCCTCCGGCGCCAAGAAGCCTCCAGGCTTTCAGGAACCGGCTGCGCTCGCGCGCCGAAAGACGGGGCAGGGATCGATGGGCGTAAGAGGAAAGGTCGGTGGGGAATGTGGTCTGGTCCATGGAGAATGAATTCTTCTCCAGTGGAGATTTTTCCGGACTGCTCCTGGGGTGAAGGTGTGAAAAATCAGACCCCTCACCCCCAGCCCCTCTCCCAGCCGCACGCCCGGACCCCCGGGAGAGGGGAGCGCGCGAGCTCCACTGTCCTCTCCATACGTGGCTCGTCTGGAGAAAAGACGGGACAAGCTGCAGGTGGAGATGAGGTTGGATCTAGAGGCCTCCCCTCTCCCGGGGGTCCGGGTGTGCGGCCGGGAGAGGGGCCGGGGGTGAGGGCTTCCCCTCACCCTAACCCGGAGAATTCCACCGCGATGCCCGCCATGCGGGTGGCCTCCTCGGGATCCTCGGCGGCCACCGCAGCCATCGCCGCCTCCCGGGCCGCGGCCGCGAGAGCCCAGGCGTGGTACTCGCCGTCGCCCAGCTTCACGACCGCCGCCCTCTGGCTCGGGGTCAGGGCCGCCAAACGCGGGAGCTGCTCCCGCGCCTGGCGGCGGTCCTCGTCGTTGGGCTTGGGGTCCGGCGGCTGCAGGGTGAGCAGGCGTTCGTAGGTTCTGAAGAAATGGGCTCGGGCGGTCTCGGCGAACCTGTCCGCGAGATCGTCGATCCCCTGGCCCACCCGCAGCCTCTTGCGGCGGCGCAGGTCCAGAAGCTCGAGCACCTCGTCCCCGAAACCGGGGCCTACCCCGGCGGCACGGGCCGCGCGCTCCAGCTTGTCGGGGCCCGGCCGTGTCAGGCCGAGCTCGTGGCCCGCGTACGTGCCCGCGTCCATCTCGATCGCCTGGCAGAATTTCTCCTGGGTCAGGCCGGAGAGCGCCCGGTAGAGGCGGATCTTCAGGTTCTCGGGGTCCATGGCTTCTCCTCCACTGGCGCGGACGTCTGAAAAATCACACACTTGCCAAGTGCGGTCCGCGTGGGCCAGGATGGCCCGATCCCTGGCGCCGCACGGAGACCATGTCCATGCGCAAAACGCTCATCTTCGTTGCTCTCGTCGCAGCTCTCGCCGCCGGGCGGCCTGTATGGTCGCTCCTCGCTTCCATCTGGGGGGATTCCTGCGCGAGCCAGCCCGGCAGGTGCATCGTCACCCCGCAGACCGACGAGGGTCTCGGCATGGACCCCGACGGCAAGCCGCGCTCATGACTCGAACTTGAGGCCCTTGTCGTGCCGGGCTCGGAAGAGGAACCCCAGGACGCGGCGGGCCAGGCCCTCGTCCGCCGTGTCCGCCTCCGCCGCATCCTGGAAGAGCTGCAGAGCGGCCAGCGCCTCGCGGTGCACCTTCCTGGACGTGAAAACGTCGGCCAACTTCGGCGTGAGCGCCTTGACCTCCGCCGTCTTCCCCTCCTTGAGCAGCAGGGCGGATAGCTCCAGCAGGGCGAGGGCCACGTCGTAGTGCATCCCCTTGTCGGCAAACTGGCGCAGCGCCAGCTCCAGGTCTGAGCGCGCGTCATCCCGGCCCATCCCGGCGGCGATTCTGCCCTTCAGCCACGTCAGCCGGGGAATCTCGTTCTCGTCCCCTCGGGAGGTGACGATCTCCCGCACCTCGTGCAACAGCGCGAGGGCTTCCACGAAGCGGCCCGGGTGGGTGTAGGCGATCGCGAGGTTGAAGCGAAGCGTGTAGGACGTGCGCGGATCGCGCTCCTTCTCCGCCAGGGGCGCGGCTTCGAGGTAGGTCTCGATCGCCTGCTCATAATCACCCATGGCCTCCTGGGTGAATCCTTTCTTGACGAGCACGCGCGCCAGATGATGAGTGATGGGCCGTGCCTCGGCCAAGAGGTCCAGGGCGATTTCGAACTCTCGCCTTGCTCGGCGCAGAGAAGCCTCCAGGTCGAGCAGCCGTCCGGGATCGAGAATGCCGTCCGGGTCGGAGCCGGCGAGCCACAGGCGCTTGGGCTCTTCGAAGGCTGCGAACGCAGCCTTCAACTCACCCTTGGAGCGGAGGACGTTGGAACCGAAGGCGCCCGCGTAGCCACGGACCCGATTCAGCCATGCTTCGGGTCCCCGGACCCGCTCCGCGATCTCGACCGCGAGCCGTGCCCAGGAGGCAGCCTCCTCGAAGCTGCGCGAGGTGGCTTTGGCCGATTCCTCGGCGGTGATCTCCATCAGCGCCCAGTGCTGGTACTTGCCGACCATCCGGACGACGGCGAGGCGCTCGTCCACCGTCTTGAGCGCCGCGAGGCGCTCGAGCTGGCCGCGGGCGAGCTGGCGGAGAGGCTCGGCCTCGCCGGGCAGGGGGTAACGGTCCAGGGGCGGCATCTCGCGGGTGAGGGAGACGAGCTCCAGCAGGAGCTCGCGTTGCCGCTCCGTGCTCTTCAGGAGCTCCAACTCCAGCTCATCGGCCTCCGCGGGCGTGAGCCAGCCCGGCAGGTCGAGGGCGTCGAGGGATTCGAGCCAGGTCGCGGTGGAGGCGGCATGCGCCAAGCGGGAGTCGAGCGCGGCGAGCGTCTGCAGGAACTGGTCCTCCTCGATCGGCGCCTGCCTCCTCTTGCTGGAGATCAGGTTCCAGATCTTGTGGCCAGCCTTGCCGCAACGCGCCCCGATCTGCTCCTGGCTGACGTCCCGGACATCCCACAGGACCTTCAGGATCCGCTTGCGCAGCGTCGGATTGATTCGCATGGTTTGGTCTGCGGCAGGATATCTGAGTTTCCAGAGAAAATCGAGGAAGGCTCTCCCGCATCGCGTCCAGAGATCAAAGTAATCCGCGAAAGGAGAGCTGTTGGCGCAGATTTGTCGCCAATCTGGCGATTCTTGAGCGCCACCGCGATCGACGCCATGCAGGATCATCGTCATCTGACCTCTGAAGACGTGCTCCGGTTTCTAGGGGTGGGCCTCACCCTGGAGACTCTCCGGCTCGTAATCCGCGAGCTGCTGTGGGATTGCGCTGTCTGCCAAGGGGTATTAGAGCGAGTGAAACAGGAGCTGTAGCACCAGCGTTTCCGGACTTCTCTTTGATCCGCCCCTGCCATGGTTGGAGGGGCGGTATTTATTTTGGTTGAAATTGGGTATTGACAGACCACGAACGTTGGTCTACGATCTGTTCGTCGGAAGTAGTTAAGTGGACCAGACGGAAACAGGACTCACGTCCGAAGCCAATATCGGCCCGGACTTATCCAAAAGGAGATAGTTATGAGTCACGCAGAGCAGGTGAGTATCAACGCAGTGCAGGAGGCTCCGGTAGCGGTGATCGCAGTACTGCCGGACAAGGCGCACCTGAAGCCGGAGCGGGTGCAGCAGACGTTGGCGAGGCTGATGGGCTGGGAGGAGCGTCCGGGCGTGCCGGGCCTCCACCGGGTCCGCGGGTTCGCCAGCGGGATGGAGTCGGAGGCCTACGCCGGGCTGGTGGTCAGGCTGGCGACGCGCCGCCGGCAGCAGGTGAGTGTCGATCTGTCGGGCAAGCAGGTGCACGTCACGATCCAGGGACGCCCCGGCCGCAAGGCCGGATTCACGGACGCCGCCTACGACCTGGCCTGCGCGCTGGGCTAATCGGCAAAACCAGGAAAGGAGAGAACGAGTATGGCTACCACATCACAGGCAGATTTCGTCACTGACTGGAGGTTCACGATCACCGGGGTGGATGCGAACCCCGGGGACCTCGCGGCGGCGCAGGAGGACCGGTTGCGGCTCGGAAGCGTGCTGTTGAACGCGGAGGAGGCGAAGCAGCGTCAGAAGTACCACCAGGCCAAGTTCCAGCAGGCGACGCGAGACCTGGAGGATGCGATCGATGAGGGCCGTGTGCTGCACACGCAGATCCGGAACTACATCCGCGCGGTCTATGGGCTGACGAGCGAGAAGCTGGTGGAGTTCAAGCTGAAGCCCCGCCGGTCAAAGAAAAAGCCGTCTCAGACGGGCCCCACCCCAACTGAGACGGCCGCTCCCGAGACCGATGGCACGATCCAGAAGTAGGAGCAGTATACCCTAAGTTTGCCCGGGGGGCTACCCGCCCCCCGCTTTTTAGCTCCCTCGTCTACCAGGAAGCCGGACGGCCCCCGGGCGATACCGGTTTTGCGGCAGCCAAGCAGGAGCATCAGGGATGGGGAGGTTCCCGCCCGCGGGTTCTTTGACAACCGATGTACCAGTGTTTTTGACCAGGGCAGGCCCCTGCGCGGCGGGTGGGGTCTGCCCTGGTAGCGCGCTTATCGAAGAGGTGGTAAATTGGTTTCCCTCTTGCTGCGGAACCGATGCTGACACGACTCAAGGTAAACGGGTTCAAGAATCTCGTCGATGTAGACGTGTCGTTCGGGCCTTTCACGTGCGTTGCCGGCGCCAATGGCGTTGGCAAGTCGAACCTGTTCGATGCGATCACGTTCCTGAGCGCTCTTGCCGAAATGCCGTTAAGAGAGGCGGCTCTGTCGGTACGCAGTCCTGATAGCGGGAGGGCTTCTGACCTTCGGAGCATCTTCCATCGAGTCGGAGGCGCGCTCGCGCAGGAAATGACCCTGGAGGCAGAGATGCTGATCCCTGAGGTCAGCGTCGATGATCTTGGACAGGAGGCCAAGGCGGCGATCACCTTCCTCCGATACCTCCTGGTTCTGGAATTGAGCCCGACGGGCTTGTGCATCCGGCGCGAGGAGTTGACCCATATCAACCTGAGTGAAGCCAGGAGCCACCTCAACTTCCCGCACTCTCCGCCTTGGCGGAAGTCCGTGGCCAGTGGACGCAGGACGAGTCCATTCATCTCGACCGAGGTCGGCGACGGTGTGACATACATCAAGCTCCATCAGGACCAGGGGAAGGATTACAAAGGTGGAGGTTCTCCGCGCCGCCATGTTGCTGAGAGGCTCCCGCGGACTGTCCTCTCGAACGTCAACGCCGCTGAAAGTGCCACCGCCGTGGTGGCTCGCCGTGAGATGCAGTCCTGGCGAGTCCTCCAACTGGAACCTTCCGCTCTGAGAGCGCCGGATCTTTTCACGGCGCCAAGGTCCATTGCGACGAATGGAGCCCACCTTCCTGCAACCCTTGCTCGTCTCGCCAAGCTGGACATCAACCCGGTGGCGCGGCGGCTTGTAGAGCCGGCGGCGGAGGCAGGGGATCAAACGGCGGCTTTATACGCAAGAGTAGCGAATCGTTTGGCTGAGTTGATAGAAGGTGTGGCATCGATCCGAGTGGATGTGGATGAGCGTCGTGAGCTCTTGACCCTGATGCTCAAGGATCGGGACGGTACAGAGCACGAGGCGCGTTCGCTTTCGGACGGCACGCTTCGGTTTCTTGCACTTGCCATCCTGGAGAGTGACTCGGAAGCTCGTGGCGTGCTCTGCATGGAGGAACCAGAGAACGGTATCCATCCGGAGCGCATCCCGGCGATGTTGCGCCTCCTGCAAGATCTGGCCGTGGATGCGAAGGCGCCAGTCGATGGAGACAATCCTCTTCGGCAAGTCATCGTCAATACCCACTCTCCGGTGGTCGCCAGCCAGGTTCCCGAGGATTCTCTGCTCTTGGCCGTTCCTCAAACGCTTCGAAAAGAGGGACGGCTTGTTACTCTCCCGGCCTTTCGCTGGTTGCCTGGAACGTGGCGTGGTCAGGAATCGCCGAAGACGCCAACGGTGGCACTCGGCCAACTGATCTCATATTTGAGCCCGGTTGATCCGACTCCGAGCCTGGACCTGATCAGTGCAACACTCAAGGGTGATGAGCGACGCCGTGCTTCGAAGCGGGTCATCGACCGTGAAGACGTGCAAACCTGGCTGCCCTTCCCCACGCAAGACCCTTGAGCAGCCTCACGTTCACCCTCCTCTCCGACGGTTCCTCCGACCGCGCTCTCCTGCCGGTCCTTCAGTGGCTTCTGAGGCAGCACTCGCTATGGGACTTTCAGCCTCAATGGGCAGACCTCCGCCGGCTCCGTCAGCCTCCGAGAACCTTGCAGACGAGACTTCAGGCGGCGCTTCAACTTTATCCCTGCGACCTCCTGTTCGTTCACCGTGATGCGGAAAGTGAGGACCGTGAGGCTCGGGTTGAAGAGATCCGCCAGCACTTGACCGGGTTGAATAACCAGACGGCGGTCTGCGTGGTGCCTGTGCGTATGCAGGAAGCCTGGTTTCTCTTCGACGAGCGCGCCATTCGTCTGGCTTCAGACAACCCTGGCGGGCGGATTCCACTTTCACTGCCCTCTCTCGATCGGATTGAAAGTGTCGCCGATCCCAAGAGTGTCCTTTTTGATCTGCTTTACAAAGCCAGCGGACTCAGGCCCGGCCGCCAGCACCGGTTCGTCCCGGCGCTGAGGCTCCACCGTCTGGCGGAGATCATCGAAGACTTTTCGCCATTGCGCCGTTTGCCGGCTTTCCGCGCGCTAGAAGACGAGATGCAGGTCGTGTTGTCCGAGCGCGACTGGACTTGACGCCCCAACCTCCCGGCCCTACGCTGATCCTGTCTTGAGCGACCACCCCGATCCGCCCCCCGCCCCTCTCGGCGACGCGCCTCCGGTGGAGGCCAGCCCCGAGGAGGTCATGCGCACCTGCCCGAACTGCGGCCGGCGGCTCGAGGAGCGCAGGTGCAAGCTTTTCTGCCCCGAGCCCCGCTGTGGCTTCTATCTGTCCTGCGCCGATTATTACTAGAAATACTAGGGAACCAGATTCCCCGCCCCCCGTTCTAATCCCCCAGAGGCGCCTCTCCAACGTTCCATTCAGGAGGTGGAGAGATGAATGTTTCCGAGAAGACTGCCGTCCGTAGCGAGATCAACGTCACTCCTTTGGTCGACGTCTGCCTGGTGCTCCTGATCATCTTCATGGTGGTCACGCCGCTGCTCTACAAACAGGTCGAGGTCCAACTCCCGAAGACACAAGGGCCGGGTGAGGTCGATCAAGCGGAGAGGCTGATCAAGGTGGCCATCCTGGAGAACGGCACCATCCGGGTAGACGGGCTGCCCGTGCCGCGCGCGCACCTCACGAGCACCCTGACCCAGATGTTTGAGCTGGACCGGCCAATCGCGGTGGAAGGGGACCGGCGGCTCTCTTACGGCGAGGTCCGTGGCATCCTGGAGCTCATCCAGAGGGCTGGCTTCCGCCAGGTGGGGCTGGTGGCGGAGAGGGAGGGGTAGGGGACCTCTGTTATCGTATGGCCTTCCAAGCATGGGAGACCAGACATGAACACTATGCGGATTCTCTGGACGTTGACCTTCGGACTTCTGGCGCTCGGCGGCCAAGCCTCGGCGCAGGGGCTGGGGGATGGCAGGGGTATCGACCACGTCGGCCCGATGGTGCGTCTCGAGAATTTCGAGGATGCGGTGGACGTCTGGAGTGACCAGCTCGGGTTCGCGGCCACGCCGGTCCTGCTCTCCCCCCTGGGGGCCAAGAACAGCCTGATCTGGTTCGAGGACCAGACGTACCTGGAGATCCTGGCCTTCACGGAGCTCAACGAGTTCACGGCGCCGTTCCTGGCGTTTCTGGAGGACCACGAGGGCGCCAAGTACTATGGCGCCGACGTGGTGGATGCCGCCCAGGCGACGGCGTTCCTGAGCGGCGCGGGCTACGGCTACGTCGGCCCGATTCCGGCGGCGCCCATCACCCTCGAAGCGACCGGCGAGACCATCGGGTCCCTCCCTCTCTGGTACTCGATCATCCTGACCGGTCCGCTCGCCCCCGACAACTCGATGTTCCTTTTGGACTACGACGAGGCCCAGATACAGCAGATGTTCGCCGAGTTTCCGGAGCTGGCGCCGCAGCCTCATCCCAACACGGCGGAGAGGATCGACACCCTCTGGCTGGTGGTCTCGGACCTGGACGCGGCCATCGCGTTCTACGAGGGCCTCGGCCTGGATGTCCGCTTCAAGAACAAGAAGGTCCATTACCTCGGCGCCCGTGGCGCGGAGGTGCGGTACAACAACAACACCCTCGCTCTGTTGCAGCCGGACGGCCCCGGCCTGGTCGCGGACTTCGTGGCGGACCGCGGCGAGGGGATCATGGGTGTGAGCATCGAGGTTGGCAATCTCCAGACCGCACTCTCCCTCGTCAACGGCAATACCGGCCTTGGCCTGCAGTCCTTCAAGTACAAGGGCCGTGACCGGTTCCTCGTCCCGGCCTCCCTGACCCATGGCTTCCTGCTTGAACTAATCGAGTAGTTGCGGGGCCTGGTTCTACATTGTAGAATCAGGCCATGCCGCATGAGCCCCACCTGAAAGGCGTTCCTGTAGCGCTGTTCCGGTCGCTGATCCCCTACGCAGAGCGCGACGAGGTCCTCCAGGACCTCGCCGCGGAGCACGCCGAGCGCGCCGCGGCCGAGGGACGGCTGGCCGCCCGGATCTGGCTTTGGCGGCAGCTCTTCGGCTCATTACCTGCGTTGGCCCGCCGCAGTTGGTGGCGCGGTTGGACGGGTTTCGAGCCGCGCACCGCCAATCGAATGCAACCTGGAGGATTCATCTTGGAGAGTTGGATCGTCGACCTGCGTTATTCCGCCCGGCGGCTCGCCAGCCGCCCGACGTATCTGTTGCTGGCCGTCCTGACGCTGGCCCTGGGCGCCGGTGGAACGGCCGCGATTTTCAGCGTCGTCCGCACGCTGTTGCTCGATCCGCTCCCCATCGCCCGCGAGTCGGAGGTCGGAGTGTTCTGGATGCCGGGGCACTGGAACGAGGCGGAGTTCCTTCATCTCCGTCCCGGCTTCCCGGGATTTCGGCGGGTGGCCGCGATCCGGCCCCAGGATCTGACTCTCGAGATCGACGGCCAGGCGATGCGGCTGGTCCACGCCACCGTCTCTTCCTTCGAGCTTTTCGAGGTGCTCGGCACGGGGGCGCTGCTCGGGCGCACGTTCCAGCCGGGAGAGGATGTTACGGGCGCCGAGCCCGTCGCGGTGCTGAGCCACGGCTTGTGGCAGGAGCTCGGCGGTGATGCGTCGATCCTCGGCCGTCCGCTTCGGGTTGGGGGCATCCCGCGGACCGTGGTGGGCGTCATGCCGGCCGGCTTCTGGTTCCCCGGCCCCGAAACGCGGGTGTGGACGACGGCGCCGCTCAGCTCCGAGAACCGGGCTGGGCATTACGCCCTGGTCGGACGGGCCGCCGCAGGTGTGCAGATCGACAGTATGCAGGGGCAGCTCGGCGCCATCGCGGCATCGCTCACGCCGACGTTCGAATACCTGGCTGAATATGACAAGACCAAATCGCCGTCAATCACTCCTGTGCGCGAGCATCTGGTCGGGAAGGTGCGCCCGAGCCTCCTCGCGACCCTGGGCGCGATGGCGCTCATCCTGTTGATGGCGTGCGTCAACGTGGCCGCGCTGATGCTCGGCCAAGTGGCCGGCCGGAACGTGGAGCTCGCGGTGCGGGTCGCGTTGGGAGCCGGGCGGAAGCGGTTGCTGCAGCAGCTCTTCATCGAATCCCTGCTGATCGGGGGGCTCGCGGGCATCGCGGGTGCCCTGCTCGCCGCGGGGGGATTCCGGGTGCTGGTCGGGGCGCTGCCGCTCGGGGCGCTCGCCGAGACGGCAACGCTCGATTGGACGTTGTTCTGGGTCGCCTTTGCCGTCGCGATGGTTGCCGCGGCTGCCATTGCCGTGATCCCCGGCGTGGTGCTTTGGAGAGGGAACCTCCAAGGCTCGATCGCCACGGCACGGACAGCTGGCTTGTCGGGACGCGGCGGCCGGCTCGACGGCGGACTGGTCGTCGCGCAAATCGCGCTGGCGGTGCTCCTTGCGGCGGGCGCGGGCCTGCTCATCCGGAGCGTCGCGAAGCTCCGGGCCATCGACCCCGGTGTCCAGGTGGAGGGTGTGGCGGTGATCGACGCCACGATGCCCACTCAGCTCACTTTCGACGAGCGGCGGCGGGCGACGCTCGAAGTCCTTCCGGCGCTGCAGGCGTTGCCGAACGTCCGCGCGGTGGCCGCGACGCAGAAGCTGCCGCTGCGGGGCCGCGGTGACGACTGGGGCCTCGAGATCGTAGGCAGGCCGGATATCGTAGAGAGCACCACTTTCTTCCGCATCGTCACTCCCGATTACTTCAAGGCCCTCGGCGTGCCGATCCGCAAGGGGCGTGGGTTCCAGCCATCCGACCGCACCGGCACGGAGCGCGTGGTCGTGATCAACGAGGCGCTCGCCGCGAAATACTTCCAGGGTGAGGATCCGGTCGGCCGCCTCATCAGCACCGGGTTCGACGATCGCGGAGAACGGATCATCGGCGTGGTCGGAAACATGGCAGAGACGAATCTGGTCGAAACGGGCGTTCCTGCGCGGTACATGCTGTACGAGCAGGTGCCGTACACCTCGCACCAGGTGGCGTACGTCATCTTGGCGGCGAACCCCGAGGACGTCCCGCGATTGCTTCAGGCCGGCCGCAGCGTGCTGCAGCGGGAGGGCCGGCGGCTCGCGGTCGAGGGCACGGTCACCATGGAGTCGGTCTTCGAGGAGGCCATCGGCGCGCCGCGGCAGATCGCAACGCTGCTTTCCCTTCTCGCCGGCCTCGCCCTGCTGCTCGGGGCGGTGGGCGTCTACGGCATGATCTCCCATTTCGTCTCGCGCCGGATGCGGGAGTACGGCATCCGTATCGCCCTGGGCCTCCCTCCGGCGAAGGTGGTGTCGCAGGTGATGACGCGGGGAGTCGTCCTGGTCATCCTGGGGAGCGCCGTCGGTATCGCAGCGGCATTTCTGCTGACGCGCCTGCTGGCGTCGTTGCTCTACGGTGTGGGTGCCACAGACCCCCAGGCGCTCGCGGGAGCGGTGGCGGCGTTGCTGCTCGTGGGAGCGCTGGCTGCCTTGTCCCCGGCCCTCCGCGCGAGCCGGACCGATCCGGCGTCTGTTTTGAGGAACCAGTAGATATGAAATCCGAATCCCCGGTCGGGAGCTTCGAAGAGCAGGTGATGCTCGCCGTCCTGCGTACCGCTCCGGAGGCGTACGGGATGCAAGTGCGCCGCGAGCTCGAGACGGTGACCCATCGGGACGTGTCCATTGGATCCGTGTACATCACCCTGGATCGTCTGGAGGCCAAGGGCCTCGTCACCTCGGCACGCGCTGCCCGTGGCGAATCGAGCTCGCGCCGCGTGTTCACCGTCACGCCGCCCGGCGCCCGGGCATTGGCCGAAACGAGGTCGATCCGTGAACGGCTGTGGGATGGGGTCGAGCTGGATATCCTGCTGGAGAACGCCTAGAAGACCCGCCTCTTGCTTCATTCCCGCCCATCTGCGACAATCCCCCCTGAATTCTCGCAGCGAAGTTATTGACGTCCACGGAGTTAGCCCGAGCGAAGTGCCTATTCTCGAGCCGGAAGCAGCGCTCTACCCCCCCACTCTCTTCGAAGTTCAGGAAGGGGCGTCCCCTTGGCGGGTGGCGCGGGTGCGGAGCCGCCAGGAGAAAGTCCTGGCCCGACACCTCCTGGGGAGCGGGGTGGGATTCTACCTGCCCCTGGAGCGCAAGGAGATGCGGCGCGCCGGGCGGCGCTTCGTGTCGCACCTGCCGCTGTTCCCGGGGTACGTGTTCTTCCGCGGGGACAAGGCGGCGGCGCTGCGGAGCCAGGTGATCGTGGGCCTGCTCGAAGTGCAGGACCAGCGGCTCCTGCACCGCGAGCTGGGAGAGCTGTGGGCGATCCAGCAGGCGGGGCTGCCCCTGGTCGCCCTGCCCTGGCTCGGACCTGGCGATGCCGTCACGATCGTGGACGGACCGCTCAAGGGATGGACCGGGACCGTGCTGCGGGAAAAGGGCCGGTTGCGGCTGGTAGTCTCGGTGACCTTCCTGCGGCAGTCGGTCGCGGCCGAGCTGCCGCGGGAGGCGCTCGCGCCTCTAGCGAAGGCCGGGTAACGGCCGTTGCGATCAGGCAGACGTGTCGGTGACGATGTACACCGAAGGGGGCGGAGCCCGCCCGGGGAGATAAGAAGAGCCTTATGACGGAATCACACTCGGCCGCCAGCCTGCGTGGCCGCATCGAGGGCCGGACGGCCAAGGTCGGCATCATTGGGCTCGGCTACGTGGGCCTGCCGCTCGCGCTGGCCTTTGCCGAACGCGGCTTCCCCGTGCTCGGGTTCGACGTGGACCCGGCCAAGGTCGAGGCGCTCGGCCGGGGGGAGTGCTACATCCGCCACCTCGACGCGGAGCGGGTGCGCGCCCAGACCAGCAAGGGCGGGCTCGAAGCCACGGCCGACTTCGAGCGTCTGCCCGAGGCGGACGCAATCCTGATCTGCGTGCCCACGCCGCTCACCCGGCAGCGGGAGCCCGAGCTGCGCTACGTGCGCACCACGGCCGAGGAGATCGGCCGGCGCCTGCGCCCTGGCCAGCTCGTGGTGCTCGAATCGACCACCTATCCCGGTACGACCGAGGAGCTGCTCCTCCCTCGGCTGAGCTCGCTCGGGCTGCGCTGCGGCGAGGACTTCTTCCTCGCTTTTTCGCCGGAGCGCGAGGATCCGGGCAACCCGAAGTTCTCGACGACCAACATCCCCAAGCTCGTGGGGGGCATCGACGAGGCCTCGGCCGACCTGGCGCAGACGCTCTACAACCAGGTGGTGCCGGTCACGGTCCGGCTGTCCACCGCCCGCGCGGCCGAGGCGGCCAAGCTGCTGGAGAACGTCTTCCGGGCGGTGAACATCGCCCTGGTCAACGAGCTCAAGGTCATCTACGACCGCATGGACATCGACATCTGGGAGGTGCTGGATGCCGCGGCGACCAAGCCGTTCGGCTTCATGCGCTTCGATCCCGGGCCGGGCTGGGGCGGTCACTGCATCCCTCTCGATCCGTTCTACCTTTCCTGGAAGGCGCGGGAGCATGGGATCACCACCCGGTTCATCGAGCTGGCGGGCGAGGTCAACGTCAAGATGCCGGAGTACGTGATCGACAAGCTGATCCTCGCGCTCAACGAGCGCGGCCGGGCGGTCAAGGGGAGCAGGGTTCTAGTGCTCGGCCTCTCGTACAAGCGGGACATCGACGATCCGCGCGAGAGCCCGGCCTTCGAGGTGTTGGACCGGTTGCTGCGGCTGGGCGCCGTTGTGACCTACCACGATCCGCACGTGCCGGTGGCGCCGGGGATGCGCTCGTGGCCCGACCTGCCGGCGATGGAGTCGGTGGCTCTCACCGCCGAGGCACTGGAGGCGAGCGATGCGGTGATCGTGGTGACCGATCATGCCGCGGTCGATTACGACCTGGTATTCCGTCATGCGCCGCTGATCGTGGACACGCGTGGCGTGTATCGCGGGCGGAACGGCAAAGTGGTCAAGGCTTGATTCCGGATTTCACTGGAACGTCCGTGCTCGTCACCGGCGGCGCCGGGTTCATCGGGTCGCATTTGGTAGACGCATTGGTCGCCAGAGGGGCGCGGGTGCGGGTGCTGGACGACCTTTCGACCGGCCGGCGAGAGAACTTGCCGGACGTGGAATTGATCGCAGGTGACATCCGCATCGCCGAAGCCTGCCACGCCGCTTGCGCGGGCGTCGAGTACGTCTTCCATCAGGCGGCGCTGGGGTCGGTGCCACGGTCGATGCTCGATCCCGGCTCTTCGATCGCGGTGAATGTGACAGGTACTGCGAATGTCTTCGCGGCGGCCTTGAAGGCTCGGCGTGTGATCTATGCGTCCTCCTCCAGCGTGTATGGGGATGGGAAGGCGGTGGTGAAGAGGGAGGGGGAGGAGGGCCGGCCGCTCTCGCCCTACGCGGCCTCGAAGGCGATGGGAGAGGAGCTGGCGGAGGTCTTCGGCCGGTGCTACGGCCAGGAGCTGATCGGCTTGCGCTACTTCAACGTCTACGGTCCGCGGCAGTCGCCTGACGGTCCCTACGCGGCCGTGGTGCCGCGCTTCTTCCGTGCCTGCCTGGCGGGCGAGGCGCCGGTGATTCACGGCGACGGCGAGCAGAGCCGGGACTTCACCTGGGTCGGCGATGCCGTGCTCGCAAACCTGCTGGCCGCGGGCGCTCCGGCTGAAGCCTGTGGCCGGGCCTACAACGTGGCACGGGGCGAGGGGACCACGGTCAACGAATTGGCGGCGCGGGTGCGTGAGCTGGTTGGCGGCGGTCTTCCGCCAAGGCACGAGCCGCCGCGGGCCGGGGATGTGCGCCACTCGCAGGCCGATCCGTCCGCGGCCGAGGCCGGGCTCGGCTTCCGCGCCGAGGTCGCCCTCCGCGAGGGGTTGGAGAGGACGTGGCGGTGAAGGATCTTCCGGTCACCGTGATCGAGCCGAGCCGCGGCTGGGCGGCGGTGCGGCTGGACGAGGTGTGGGAGCAGCGGGAGCTCCTCTACTTCTTCGTCTGGCGCGACGTGAAGGTGCGCTACAAGCAGACCGCGCTCGGCGCCACCTGGGCGGTGCTCCAGCCGCTCCTCACGATGCTGATCTTCACGATTTTCTTCGGCCGCATGGCGGGCATCGGATCGGAGGGCTTGCCGTACCCGATCTTCTCCTATGCCGGGCTGCTCCCGTGGACGTTCTTCTCGCACGGGCTGGGGCAGGCGTCCAACAGCCTGGTGGGCTCGGCGAGCCTGCTCAAAAAGGTTTATTTCCCGCGCCTGATCGTGCCGGTGGCCGCGGTACTGGGGGGGCTCGTGGATTTCGCCGTGGCCTTCGTGGTGTTGATCGGGATGATGTTCTGGTACGGCATCCAGCCGGGTTGGGGAGTGCTGCTGCTGCCTTTGCTGCTGCTCCTCTCGGCGGCCTCGGCCCTGGGCGCGGGGCTCTTCCTCTCGGCCATGAACGTGGAGTTCCGGGACGTCCGGTACGTGATGCCGTTCTTCATCCAGCTTCTTCTCTTCGTGACGCCGGTGATCTATCCGGCGAGCAAGGTGACCGCGAAGCTGGAGGAGATGGGCCTGCCTGGATGGCTCTACGGCCTGAACCCCATGGCCGGTGTCATCCAGGGCTTCCGGTGGTCCCTCCTCGGCTCGGGGATGAATCCCGGGCCCCTCCTGGCCGTCGGCACCGCGGTCACAGTCCTCCTCGTGGTCGGAGGCCTTTTCTATTTCCGCCGGATGGAGCGGACGTTCGCGGACGTAGTATGAGCAACCTTTTCGGGAAACCCGGCTGCCTGGTGATTGGCGAAGTGGCCCAGGCCCACGACGGCAGCCTGGGGACGGCGCATGCCTTCATCGACGCCATCGCGGCGGCGGGGGCGGACGCGGTCAAGTTCCAGACCCACATCGCCGCGGCCGAGAGCACGCCCAGGGAACCCTGGCGGGTCCGCTTCAGCCGGCAGGACGAGAGCCGCTACGACTACTGGAAGCGGATGGAATTTACGGAGGAGCAGTGGGCGGGGCTCAAGGCCCACGCCGAGGAGCGCGGGCTGCTCTTCTTGAGCTCTCCCTTCTCGGTCGAGGCCGCGGAGATGCTCGAGCGGCTGGGCGTGAAGGCGTGGAAGGTCGCCTCGGGCGAGGTCGGCAATCCGGTGCTCCTGGATTATCTGATCGGTACGGGCAAGCCGGTGCTGATCTCCACGGGCATGAGCCCGCTGGAGGAGATCGATGCTGCGGTCAGGAGGATCACAGATCCAGTCGTGATGCAGTGCACGACCGCCTATCCCTGCCCGCCCGAGAAGGTGGGCTTGAACCTGATTCCCTTCTTCCGCGAGCGCTACGGTTGCGCCGTGGGCCTGTCCGATCACTCCGGAACGATCTATCCCGGCCTGGCTGCCGTAACCCTGGGTGCGGACGTGCTGGAGGTGCATGTGACCCTGAGCCGCGAGGCGTTCGGGCCGGACGTGCCCGCATCGCTGACCACGGCCGAGCTGCGGCAGCTCGTCGAGGGGGTGCGCTTCATCCAGCGGGCACTTCCCGTGGACAAGGACGCCATGGCCGTCGAGATGGAGCCGCTACGCCAGATGTTCACGAAGAGCGTGGTGGCGCAGTTCGATCTGCCCGAGGGTACGGTGCTGGCTCCGGAGCACCTGGCGGTGAAGAAGCCCGGCGGCGGCATTCCGGCGCCGCGGATGGCGGAGCTGATCGGCGGACGGCTGCGGCGCGCCGTGAAAGCCGACGAGGCGCTGAGGTTCGAGGATCTATGAAGCGAAAAGTCTGTGTGGTGGTCACGGCCCGGCCGAGTTACAGCCGGATCAAGACGGCGTTGCAGGCCATCCGGAGCCATCCGGACCTGGAGCTGCAGCTCGTGGTGGCTGCGTCCGCCCTGCTCGACCGCTACGGCACGGCGGTGCGCACGATCGAGGACGACGGCTTCGACATCGCCGCCCGGGTCTACATGGTGCTGGAGGGAGAAAACCTTGCAACCATGGCGAAGACCACCGGCCTCGGGCTGCTCGAGCTGGCCACGGTCTTCGACAACCTGAAGCCGGACGTGGTGGTCACCGTCGCCGACCGCTACGAGACGCTGGCCACCGCGGTGGCGGCCTCCTACATGAACATCCCCGTGGCCCACGTCCAAGGCGGAGAAGTCACCGGCTCGATCGACGAGAAGGTGCGCCACGCCGTGACCAAGCTCGCGGACCTGCACTTCGTATCCACGGAAAAAGCCGCAGAGCGGGTCGTGCGGATGGGGGAGGAGCCGGCCAAGGTATTCGTCACCGGATGCCCGTCGATCGACCTGGCCGTCGAGGTCATGAAGCAGCCGGAGCTGGACTTCGATCCTTTCGGGAAGTATGGCGGCGTGGGCGCGTCGATCGACCTCTCGCCCGGCTACCTGGTGGTGATGCAGCACCCGGTCACCACGGAGTACGAGCTGGCGCGGCAGCAGGCCGTCGAGACCCTTCATGCCGTCACGGAGACCGGGCTGCCGACGCTCTGGTTCTGGCCCAACGTGGACGCAGGATCGGACGGCACCTCGGGTGCGATCCGCTCCTTCCGCGAGCAGCACTCCCCGGAGAACATTCACTTTTTCAAGAACATGCAGCCCACGGATTTCCTCCGGTTGCTGTACTCCTCCCGCTGCCTGGTGGGGAACTCCAGCGTGGGCATCCGCGAGTGCGCCTACCTGGGAGTGCCGACGGTGAACATCGGCACGCGGCAGTCGGGGCGCGACCGCGGCTGCAACGTGCTCGACGTGGGCTATGACCGCGAAGAGATCGTCGAAGCCATCCGCAAGCACCTGGAGAACGGACGGTGCGACAGCGATCCGATCTACGGTCATGGGAAAGCCGGCGAGCGCATCGCGGACCTTCTGGCCGAGCAGCCGCTCGGGATCGAAAAGAGGTTGACCTACTGATGCGGGTGCTCGGGATCGTTCCAGCGCGTGGCGGCTCCAAGGGGATCCCGGGCAAGAACGTGCGTCCGCTCGGTGGCAAGCCGCTCCTCGCCCACACGGCCGAGGCAGCGCTCGCGGCGCGCCGGCTGACGCGCGTGGTGCTCACGACCGACGACGAAGAGATTGCCGAGGTGGGGCGGAGCTGCGGCCTGGAGGTCCCCTTCCTCCGGCCGGCGGAGCTGGCCCGCGACGATACACCGACGCTGCCGGTCCTCCAGCACGCTGTCGCGGAGCTGGAGCGGGCGGGCGACCGCTTCGACGCCATCTGCCTCCTCCAGCCCACGAGCCCGCTGCGCCGCGCCGGAGACATCGACGGCTGCATTGAGATGCTGGAGACGGAAGGACTCGATGCCGTGGTTTCCGTTCTGCCGGTTCCGTCGGAGCACAACCCGCACTGGGTCTGGTTTCGCGGCGGCGACGGGCTGCTGCGGCTCGCAACCGGGGAGGAGCAGCCGATCCCGCGGCGGCAGGAGCTGCCGCCGGCCTACCATCGCGACGGCTCCGTCTACGTGACCCGGCGCGACGTGCTCATGGAGGGGAACAGCCTCTACGGGAAACGGCTGGGAGGTTATCTGATCGAAGCGCTCGCCGCTTCGCGAAGCGTGAACCTGGACACTCCCGCCGATTGGGAGCGGGCCGAGAGGCTTTTCTGACATGTGCGGGATCGCGGGAATCTTCGGATCTGACACCTCGGGGATCGAAGCCATGGTGGCGACCCTTGGCCATCGAGGCCCCGACGGCCAGGGCGTTCACCGGGATGGCGATGCGGCGCTGGGGCATACCCGCCTCAGCATCATCGACCTCTCGGACTGCGGGCTGCAGCCCATGTCCGATCCGTCAGGCCGCTGGTGGATCGCTTTCAACGGCGAGGTCTACAACTACCTGGAGCTGCGCTCGGCGCTGAGCTGGGACTTCCGCACCCGTACCGATACGGAGGTGCTGCTCGCGGCCTACGCCACCTGGGGCCCTGCCTGCCTGGAGCGGTTGCTCGGAATGTTCGCTTTCCTCATCTGGGACAGCCAGGAGCGGCGCCTCTTCGCGGCGCGTGACCGCTTCGGCGTCAAGCCGCTCTACCTCCATGAGTCGGACGGCACCTTGCGGGTTGCGAGCGAGATCAAGGCCTTGCACGCATCGGGGGTGGCGGAGCGGCCGGACGCGACGGCTTGGGCCTCCTACCTGGCGCACGGCCTCCATGATCATTCCGAGCGCACCTTCTGGGAATCGGTGAGCGCTCTTCCCGGCGGGTGCTTCCTGACGTGGAAGGACGGCAAGACTTCCATCTCCCGCTGGTACGACCTCGCGGGGCGGATCGATCCCGAGCCGGATTGCCGCACGGACGGCGAGGTGCGGGAGGAGTATCGGGCGTTGCTGGAGGAGAGCGTGCGGCTGCGCTTCCGCTCGGACGTGCCGGTCGGGATCAACCTGAGCGGCGGCCTGGACTCCTCGACGCTCCTCGCGCTGGTGCAGCAGATCCAGGGCGAGGACAGCAGCATCCAGGCTTTCACGTTCGTGACCGGCGACCCTGCCTACGACGAGCTGCCCTGGGTCGAGCAGATGCTGGCCCGCACCCGCCATCCGCTCGTGGTCTGTCCTCTGACCCCCGGGGAGGTGCCGGACCTCGCGGAATCCGTGGCGCGCTTCGAGGACGAGCCGTTCGGCGGGCTGCCCACCCTGGCCTACGCCCGCGTGTTCGAACGTGCCCGCGAGGCCGGTGTGATCGTCCTCCTGGACGGCCAGGGCATGGACGAGCAGTGGGCGGGCTACGACTACTATCAGGAAGCGGCCGCTCCGGGCGCCGCGGGGCTGGTGCAGGGGACCCGCGAGCGGCCGGTCCGGCCGGACTGCCTGACGCCGGACCTGCGCTCCCGGGCGGGCTGCGCGGACCTGCCCACCCCGTTCCCGGACACGCTGCGCAACCTCCAATACCGCGACCTTCGCTATACCAAGCTGCCCCGCGCCCTGCGTTTCAACGACCGGGCCTCAATGCGGTCTTCGACGGAATTGCGGGAGCCGTTCCTCGATCACCGTCTTGTGGAGCTGGCCCTGCGGCAGCCCCGCGACCGCAAGATCCGCGACGGACGCGCGAAGTGGCTGCTGTCCAGCATCGTCGAGGGGTTGCTGCCGCAGGGGGTCGTGAAAGCTCCGAAGAGGCCGGTGCAGACGCCGCAGCGGGAGTGGCTGCGCGGTCCACTGCGCGGCTGGGCCACGGAGCGCATCGAGTGCGCTCTCGAGCGCTTCGGCGGCTTCTGGCTCGACTCCGCGGCGGTGCGCAGGGAGTGGGACGCCTACTGTGCGGGCCAGGGCGACAACAGCTTCTTCGTCTGGCAGTGGGTCGGTCTCGATCTGGTGTTCAGCGCCAGAGGGGTGCCGGCATGAGCGAGGTCTCCCTTCGGGTCGAGGGTCTCTCCAAGCGCTACCGTCTGGGTGCGCGTGTCCGCGCATACCGGACTCTGGGCGAGACCCTGCGGGGGATGGCTGCCGCACCGTTGCGCTGGCTGAAGCGAGGCGAACGGAGGCATCCGGACACCTTCTGGGCGCTCCGGGACGTCTCGTTCGAGCTGCGTCGCGGACAGGTGCTGGGGCTGATCGGCCACAACGGCGCGGGCAAGAGCACGCTGCTCAAGCTCCTCGCCCGCATCACCGAACCGACCGAAGGCCGGGCCATGTTGTACGGAAGCGTGGGCAGCCTGCTGGAGGTCGGGACCGGCTTCCACGGCGAGCTGAGCGGCCGGGAGAACATCTACCTGAACGGTGCCATCCTGGGCATGCGCCGCGCCGACATCGCCCGGCAGTTCGACCGCATCGTGGCGTTCGCCGAGGTCGAGCAGTTCGTGGATACGCCCGTCAAGCACTACTCCTCGGGCATGTACCTGCGGCTGGCGTTCGCAGTGGCGGCCCACCTGGAGCCCGAGATCCTGCTCGTGGACGAGGTGCTGGCGGTGGGCGACGCCGCCTTCCAGAAGCGCTGCCTGGGCAAGATCGGCGAGGTCGCGCAGGAGGGGCGGACCGTCATCTTCGTCAGCCACAACCTGAGCGCGGTCGAGCGCCTGTGCGACTCGGCGCTGCTGCTGGACCACGGCCGGCTCGCCTTCCAGGGCTCCACCGGGGATGCCATCGAGCGCTATCTTCAGCGCAGCTCTGGGGCCAGGGGGCTGCTCGAATCGCGCGGTTCGCGGCCGGGCCGGGGAAGGGTCCGCTTCACCCGCCTGCAGACGCTCTGCGATGGTCGTCCGGCCGCGCACCTCACCTCCGGATCGCGGGTCGAGCTCCTCCTCGATTACGAAGTGGAGAGCAACGTGGGAGGGGTGCGCATCCGCGTGGCCTGGACCAACCTGCTCGGAGACACGCTGTTCGTCTGCCTCAACGACGCCGTGGGCTTCGCGATCCCCGAGCTTCCCGGGCCCTCCGGTACGGTTCGGATCGCGATCCCGTTGCTGCCGCTCAACCAGGGGACCTACCGCATTAGCGCCTGGATTAAGACCCAGCGCGACCTGGAGGACGCGATCTCCGATGCCGCGGAGCTGACCGTGGCGGGCGGCGACTTCTTCGGCACCGGTGTGCTGATGCCGGCCGACTGCGGACCCCTCCTGGTGCCCCATACCTTCGAGGTGCTGGCCGGCGTCGCAGCCCGAGGAGAGCGGTGATGGCGGTCGCGCCGGCCGCGGTGGATCGCATCAGCAAGCAGGGCTCCAGCTTGAGCGAGTTCGAGAGGGAGATCGCCTGGGACGTGGGCGAGGGCACGGGTCCGCTGGAGTACGTGCGGGGGAGCCATGGGACTGGCCCGGCCGGCACGCTGGTTTTCTGCGACACGTTCGGTTTCCACCGGGGAGTGCTCGCCACCCGATGACCCCGACTCTCCTCCTGCTCCTAAGCAGCGGCTGGGGCGTACGCACGTTCCTGCAGACCGACGTGCTGCCGGACCTCCGGAAGCGGGTCCGGTTCGTGCTGCTGTGCGCGCCCGGTCTCATTGCGCCTCTGAAGGAGAGGCTGGGTGAAGATGTCGTCATCCAGGCGCTCCTTCCGTTCGATCCCATGGCCGGCGCGTACGGCCGGGCCTACGGCCGCCGCAACTACCACTTCCACCAGTACAGCTCGACCAGGACCCGTAGGATCAAGCAGGAGCGGTACCAGAAGACGCTGGCGGGCCGCTGGAACCGGGTGCTGTGGCACAACCTGCTGGAGCTGGACGCGCGGTTGTTCGCGGCCCCGGAAGATTTCCCGAAAATGGAGCGCCGCGAACGGGAGATCCTGCTGCGCGAGTACCCGTACGCAGGGGAGTACGAGCGTCTTCTCCGCAGCCATGCGCCAGACCTGGTCGTGTCGACTCTTCCCTATGGCCACGAGGAGGCTCCACCGGTGATCCTGGCGAAGCACCTGGGCATCCGGACGGGGGCATGGGTGAATTCGTGGGACAACCTCACCTCCAAGCCTGCCCACTACGCGGCCTATGACCACTACTTCGTCTGGTCGGAGACGATGCGCGAGGAGCTGCGCCGCTACCACCCCGAAGCCGCGGGAGCAACGGTCGACACGCCGGGCGTGCCGCACTTCGACTGGTACCGTACAGAGTCTTTTCGGATGCCGCGGGAGGAGCACTGCGCCATGTACGGATTGGACCCGGCGCGGCCAATCGTGCTCTACGGCGCGGCCACGCCGCACCTGGCTCCCGCCGAGCAGCTCATCGTGCAGCGGCTGGCGCGGGACCTGGAGAACCTCAAGGGAAGGCCGCAGCTCCTCTTGCGGCTGCACCCCGGCGACTCGGGAGACCGCTTCCGGGACGTGCCCGTGGCGATCCAGATCCCCGGGCGGAGCGGCGAGGGGAACCTGAGCGGATATTGCCCCACCGCCGAGGAGAATCGAGAGCTGGTGAATACGGTCTTCCACGCGGACGTGGTCGTGAACCTCGCCTCGACCCTCACGCTGGACGCCTCGGTTTGCGACCGGCCGGTGATCAACATCGCCTATGACCTCTCGCCCGGGAAGAGGTTCCAGATCATGGCCGAACAGTTCTACACCTACGACCACTACCGGACCGTGTCGGAGACCGGCGCGATGCGGCTCGCCCGCTCTCCCGAGGAGCTGACTACCCACGTGAGGGACTACCTCCGCCACCCGGACCTCGACCGCGAGGGCCGCCGGCGGCTGGCCGCTCTCTGGTGTGGCCCCTTGGACGGAGGCGCGGGGCACCGGCTGGCTTCGGCCCTGCTGGACCGGATGATGGCAAGGGAAGTGCGCTGATGAGCCTGCCCGAACCTCTCCCGGAGATCCTCCACCTGGGCTGCGGCCGGCAGAAGTATCCTCTTGCGCCGGCCCTGGGAGTCGACGCAATCCCGGGACCTGGCGTGGACCTGGCCTGGAACCTGGACAGCCGGCCCTGGCCTCTGCCGGACGGCGCATTCGGCAAGGTGTACCTGGTGAACGTCCTGGAGCACCTCGAGGACGTGATCGGCGTGATGGAGGAGGTCCACCGGGTCTGCCGGCCGGGCGCGGAAGTGATAATCCTGGCGCCGTTCGCGTCCAGCCACCACCTGTGGACCGATCCGACCCACCGCAGGGCATTCCTCTCCCGGTCTTTCCAATACTTCACCAGCGGGTTCTCGGACGAACGCTTCTCCTACACCGGGGCGCGCTTCGACCTGCTGGAGGTGACCTACGAGAAGTACGAGGACTGGATGTGGTTATACCGACCCAAGCGGCTCGACCGGATCCTGCTGGGGCTCGCGAATCGGCACAAGGACCTCTTCGAGAGGCGGTTCCTCTACTGGTATCAGATCCGGAACATCTACTTCCGCCTGCGGGCGGTGAAGCCACCGGAAGGAAGCCGGTGACCACGGTCGTCTACTCGAACGTCTGGGATCCCCGCCAGGGTGGAGGCATGCCCTACATCCTGGGCATAGCCCTGGCCCTGTCGGAGCGCGACGACGTGCGGATCCTGTTCCCCACGCAGATTTCCAGGGAGTCGGTGCGGCGCCTCTTTCCCATTTCCATGAACGGCCTCGATCTCGGGACGGCTCCGAAGAGCCGGTTCGCGCTCGTCCGCGAGCTGTTGGACCTGGTTCAGCGTGGCCGGGTCGTGATCCAGGCCACCGAGGTACCGCGTTTGAAGGGGATTTTCGACGCGCACCTGGTCTGCGAGTTCCCGTTCCAGCGCCGCCTCGGGCCCGGCTCACGCCTGCGGCTGGCCGTCTACCGCTCGATCGTGGCCAACTCGGCCTACACCGCAACATGGATCGAGCGGCGCTGGGGGCGTCAGGCCCGGGTCCTCCATCCGCCCGTCTTTCCCATTCCGGTCCGGGAAAAGAAGCCGTGGATCGTGGCCGTTGGCCGTTTCACGGACGGTGGCCGCTCCAAACAGCAGTTGGAGATGGTCCGTGCTTTCCGGCGCCTGGTGGAAGAGGGGCTGGATGGCTGGGAGCTGCATCTCGTAGGCACTGCCCAGACGCCGGAGTACGCCTCCCGGGTCGCGCAGGAAGGGGAGGGGCTGCCGGTGGTGCTCCACCTTGACGCGTCCCGCGAGGAGCTGGAAGCAGTCTGCGGCGCGGCCTCCCTGTTCTGGCACTTCACCGGCGCCGGGGAAGACCCCGAGGCGGCGCCCGAGCGGATGGAGCACTTCGGCATCGCCACGGTGGAGGCCATGAGCGCGGGGGCCGTGCCCATTGTGGTGGCACAGGGAGGGCAGACGGAAATCGTGCGGGAGGGTACTGGCCTGCTCTGGAGCACCTACGAGGAGTGCGCCGAGGCGACGCTGCGGCTCTGTCGGGATGGCGAGCTGCGCGCTCGGCTCGCGGAACGCGCCCAGCAGCGGGCCGGTGACTTCGCCTGGCCGGCGTTCGCCGAACGTGCGCGGGAGCTGCTGGCATGAAGGTGCTCTTCGTCTCCTGGCACTGCCTCGACGGCACGGCCGAGGGGCTGGCCTCCGCTCGTCTCGCGGGGGCTCTGGCGCGGCACGGACATGAGGTGACGCTCCTCACCTCGGCGCGGAGCCAGTCTCCGCAGGGGGTGGAGACTCACCTCTTGCAGCCTGAGGTGTTCAACCGCTTCAACCTGGACCGCTGGGGACGGCTCGGTGCCCTGCCGCATCTCCTGCGCGGCTGCACGGTCGAGGAAAAGGGTTGGACGCAGGCCGTCGCGCGGAAAGCCGCAGAGTTGGGGCCATTCGAAGTGCTCCACAGCCGGCTCAACCCGGCCGCGAGCCACCTGGCGGCGCTGGAGGTTCTGAGCAGGATGGAGCTTCCCTGGTGCGCCTACTTCAGCGATCCCTGGCCGCACCACCTCTACCCCGAGCCCTACCGCTTCACCGTGGGGCCGTTGTCGCGCCGCCGCCTGGAGCTTTCCCTGGACGCCATGCTGCGGCGGGCGGACAGCCTGGTCTTTCCCTCGGACCGGCTTCGCGACTGGCTGCTCTCCGGCCGAAGAGAGCGGTTCCGTTCGAAGTCCTTCATCGCTCCTCACCTGGGAGAGCCGGGGGAGGAGGCTCCGGAGCACAACGGCATCCTCCGCTTCAGGCACGCCGGGTTCCTGATGAAGGAGCGGCGCATCGGACCGCTTTTTGCCGGCCTGGAGCGGTTTCTCGCCGCCCGTCCGGACGCCAGGGTGCGGGTCGAGTTCGCGGGGCGCTACGCGGGCAACGAGTTGCCCGAGGTGCCGTCCGCCCTGCGCGGCATCGTCTCCTTCGAGCCTTCGATGCCGCCGGAGGCGGTCCCGTCATGGATGGCGGGCGCGGACGTGGCCCTCCTCGTCGAGGCCGCCCTCGCGGAGGGGATCTTCTTCCCCTCCAAGCTGTCCGACTACTTGGCCGGCGGCCGGCCAATCCTGGCCCTGAGCCCCCGGCGCGGCGTGACCGCCGACCTCCTGGCCGGCGGCGGGGGAGTCCTGGCCGAACCGGAGGACGAAGCCGGGATCGCGGCGGCCCTGGAGCAGCTGCACGGCCTCTGGCGCGCCGGGCGGCTGGCGGAGCTGGCCCCTCAGCCCGAGCAGGCCGCGGCCGTGTCGGAGGGCGCGGTGGTGCCGGTCTACGAGCGGGCGTTCGAGGAGGCACGCCGATGAAGGTGGTGATGGTCGTGCCCGACGGCGTGGGCATCCGCAACTTCCTCTACACCCGATTCCTGGATCTCCTTTCCGCGGAGGCCGAGGTGGTGGCCTGGCACGTCCTGCCGGAGCACGTGCTCGTGACTCAGGAGGGCCGGCCGGTCCGCTTCGAGCCGCTTCCCTACGTGCGCGAAGGGCTGGCCTCGCGGATACTGCGCCAAGCGAAGGTCTACTCCCAGCTCTACTGGCGCTACGAGGAGGACGCGGCCGAAGTGCTGCTCCGCTTCCGGCGGCCTTCCGGCGGCCTGCTCTCCCGGGCGGTCGGCCACGCCGCCCGTCTCATCGGCCGGTCCTTGCCCACGCCGGAGGGCGCGGCCTGGCTCGATCGTGGCCACGCCGCGGTGGCCTCGGGCAACGGCGGGCTCTCCCCATTCGAAGACTTCCTGAAGAAAGAGCGGCCGGACGTGGTCTTCTGCACTCACCAGCGGGCGAGCCGGGCGGTGCCGCCCCTGCTCGCGGCGCGCGAGTTGGGCATCCCCACGGCCACGTTCATCTACTCCTGGGACAACCTGCCCAAAGGGAGGATGGCGGTCCACGCCGACCATGCGTTGGTGTGGAGCGACCGGATGAGAGCGGAACTGCTGGGCTACTACCCAGAGGTCGCGCCGGAGCGGGTACACGTGGTCGGGACGCCGCAGTTCGAGCCCCACCTCGACCCGTCGCTAGCCCTGGCGCGGGAGGAGTTCCTCGACGGGCTGGGCCTCGATCCCGGCCGCCCCGTGGTCTGCTTCTCCGGCGACGACATGGCGACCTCCCCCTTCGATCCTGCCTACCTCGCGGATCTGGCGCAGGCCCTGCGTGAAAAGCCGGGGCCGCAGATCCTGTTCCGGAGATCGCCCGCCGACCTGGGGGGGCGCTACGGCGAGGTGCTGGCCGCGTACCCGGAGATCGCAGTGTGCGATCCGGCCTGGAAGGCTGGCGAGGGCGACTGGACCCAGTTGGTGCCGCTGCCGGAGGACCTCGCTCTGCTGGCCAACGTGGCCCGCCACTGCGATGCCGTGGTAAACCTCGGCTCGACCATGGGGATGGACTTCGCGGTCTTCGACAAGCCGGCGGTCTACGTCGCCTATGACCCTCCGGGAGTGGGAGGCTGGCGCGTCATGGACCTCTATCGGCTGCCTCACTTCCACTGCGTGCACGAGCTCCAGCCGGTGTACTGGGCACACGGCGCGGGCGAGCTGGGAGAGCTGGTGCACCGCGCCCTCGCCCATCCCGAGGAAAAACGAGAGGCTCGGGCGCGCTGGCTGCGCGAGATCGTGGCCCATCCTCTGAATCAGGCGAGCGAACGCTGCGCGGGGACGATCCTGGGGCTCGGAGGCTCCGAGTGAGCATCTCCCGCCTTGCCCTTCTCTTCCGGAAACCCTCCGCCAAGCCCGGTTTGAGCTCGGCCATCACGCGGCTGATGCGCAATCCGCCACAGCTGCGGGTGATCGCCCGCCAGCTCGCCGGCCGGGAGCGGCTGCGCATCCTGGTGCACGGCATGGCGGACGGTGCGGAGCCGGTCAGCCTCCTGATCGCTCTCGATCCGGCGCGCAAGCCGGTCGACCTGCGCATCGAGGGGCGTGACCTCTGCGCCCCTTACGTAGAGGACGCAAAGGCCTTCACCTACTCCAAGCAGCATGGGCCGAACAACCTGGACCTGCGGGCCTTCGACGACTACATCCAGCGTGTTCCGCTGGGCGGTGGCTGGCGGGTCCGCAGGAGATGGCGGGAGGTCTTCCATTACGCGGAGGGGGACGTCCTGCAGCCCGCCGCGGACCTGCCGCGAGAGGGCTTCGACCTGGTGGCGTGCCAGAACGTCTTGATCCATCTGCCGGAAGAGGCCCGCGAGACGGCGTTCGCGAACCTGCTTTCCTATCTGAGGCCTGGGGGGCTCCTTGCGGTGGGCGGCGGACCGCTGGGTTCCATCCACCGTCTGGCCCTCAGCCACGGCCTCGTTCCGGTCCTGGATGATGCCGAAGCCATTCACGAGGCCTGGGAGGTCCAGCGCTCCTTCTGGTCCAACCCCCGCCGTCCCTACTGGGCCTTGGAGCCCTTCGACGCGCATCACCCGGAAGGCCCGCAGCGCTACTGCACGCTTTTCCGCAGCCCGGCGGGCACGGGCTCATGAACGTCGCCGTCTTCGGCTGGTATCACCACCGCAACGCGGGGGACGACCGCATCCAGCAGTGCATCACCCGCTGGCTGGACGGTCACACCCTCGCCTTTCTGCCAGCCGGGCGCCGCCCTCCGGTCCACCTGCTGCGCACGTATGACGCAGCCATCCTCGGCGGCGGCGGGATCATCCAGGGCGAAGGGGGGGTGTTCCGCGGCATGGCCAGTTGGGTTCGCTCGGCCGGCATCCCCGTGGCCCTGGCGGGGGTGAGCGTGGAGCGGATCACGCCTGACCTGCGCGAGGAGCTACGTGCGTTCCTGGACGTCTGCTGCTTCGCCTGGTTCCGCGACCGCGGCTACCTGGACGCGATCGGCCACCATCCCAAGGCGTTCGTGGCCCCGGACCTGACCTGGCTCTACCCATTCGAGCCAGCGGGGGAAGGCAGGGGGCTCGCGGTGAGCGCGGGCCCCGGCACCTTCAAGCCGGCCGACGCTTGGCGGAACGCCCTCGCGGCTCTTGGAGAGACCCTGCATCCGTGGCCGCTCTACTTCGAGCATCCTGGTGACGCGGCGGTGCTGCGGGAAGTGGTGCCAGAGGGGCCTCTGCCTTCCGAGTTCGGCCTCGATCCGGCCCGGCGGGCGGCCGCGGTCCTCACCGGCCGCTTCCACGGGCTCCTCTTCGCCCTTCAGCTCGGCCGGCCCGTGCTGTCCATCGCGGACACGCCCAAGGTACGGCGCTTCCTGGACGAGAACGGCCTGCGGGGCTGGTGGCTCCCCGGCGACCGTCCGGAGGAGCTGGCCGCCTCCTGGCCAGGCTTTGTGCAGCGCTGGCCGGAGATGCGGGGGGAGGCCCTTCGCCTGCGCTCCCGCCTCCATGACGAGGCCTGGGAGAAGGCCACGGCCGCCCGGGACAGGCTCCTTGCCCTCGCCGCCGAGCTTCCGCCTCCGCACCGCCGCGTCGGCAATAGGTTGCGGGAGATGCTCGACCTCGGCTCCTGGTTCTGACCCCGTGCACATCGGCTTCCTCTCCACCGAGTACCCTCCCCTTCCTTCCGGAGGTATCGGCACCAGCCTGCGCAACCTGGCCCGGGCGCTGGTGGCCCATGGCCACCGGGTCACGGTCGTGGGCTGGGGGAGGGAGCTCGAGATGGAGGATGCCGGGGTGCAGGTCCGCTTCCTGGGGGAGACCCGGGTGCCGCGCCTGGGCTGGCTCCTCAACCGGGCCGCGGCGCGGCGGGAGCTGGTCCGGCTGGTCGAGGTGGAGGGGCTCGACGTGGTGGAGGCGCCGGACTGGACCGGGCTCTCGGCGGGCCTCCGCCTCCCCTGTCCGATCGCGGTCCGCTGCCACGGCAGTGCCACCTACTTCGCGGACATCCTGGGCGAGCCGGTGCGCCCCACGGTCATGCTGGCGGAACGCATGGCCCTCGAAGGGGCGGACGGCCTGGCTTCGGTAAGCCGCTTCACGGCGGACAAGACCCGGGAGCTGTTCGGCCTGGCGGACCGTTTCGAGGTGATCCCCAACGGGATCGACCTCGCCCGCTTCACACCGGGCAGGCCGGAGGAGGTAGAGCCCGCGACGATCCTCTCCTTCGGGACCCTGGTGCGGAAGAAGGGGGTCCTGGACCTGGGGCCGGCCTTCTCGGAGATCGTCCGCCGCGAGCCGCGCGCGCGCCTGGTGCTGGCGGGCAGCGACTCCCGCGACCGGCAGACCGGCTCGCCCTCCACCTGGAGCCTGCTGGAGGGCTCGCTTTCGCCCGCGGCCCGGGCGCGGACCGAGGCCCTGGGTCCGCTCCCCTACGAGCATGTCCAGGAGCGGGTGCGCCGAGCCGCCGTTTGCGTGTTCCCCTCCTATGCCGAGGCGCAGCCCCTGGCCTGGCTGGAGGCCATGGCTTGCGGACGCCCTCTCGTTGGGTACGACCTGGGCTGGGCGCGGGAGATCGTCCGGCCGGGCGTGGACGGCCTCCTGGTGCCGGTCGGAGATGTCCGGGCGCTGGCCGAGGCAGTCCTCGGCCTGTTGTCGGACCCGCAGCGGGCCGCTTCGCTCGGAGCGTCGGCCCGGAAGCGGGTGGAATCAGGATTCGAGGTCCACTCCGTGGCGCAGCGGTGCCTGGATTGGTACAGGCGCCTGGGGGCGGATTCATGAAAAGCCTGCTGAAGCGTGCTCTTGCCGGAGTCGGCCTGCAGGTGAGCCGGACGAGGGAGACCGTGGTCATCCCCCGTCCGCAGGCAGGGCCGCCCCGGTTCTCCTGTGCGGGGATCGACTGGAACGAGGCCGAGGTGGACCGCTTCCTGAAGGGTCCCCTCCGGGAACACGGGCCGGAGTGCGCCGCGGTCCCCGGCTATGATCCGGACAATTCGTTCTTCGGGCTTGCGGACGCCGCGGTCGCGTACGCCTTGATCCGCGAGCGGCGCCCCTCCCTGGTGGTCGAGGTGGGGAGCGGCAACAGCTCCCGGGTGCTCCGCTCGGCCCTGGACCGCAACGGCACGGGGCGCCTGCTGTGCATCGACCCGGAGCCCCGGGCCAGCCTCGAGGGCGTCTGCCATGAGCACCGCCGGATGCCGGTCCAGGAGGTCCCCCTGGAATGGTTCCGGTCCCTGCCGGCCGACGCCGTGCTGTTCATCGATTCGAGCCACCGCGCAGGAGTGGGGAGCGACGTCAACTTCCTCTTCCTCGAGGTCGTTCCCGGGCTGGCCCCCGGGACCGTGGTCCACGTCCATGACATCTACCTGCCGGACGACTACCCGCCGGAGTGGAACGTCGACCGGGCCTTCCTCTACGACGAGCAGTACCTCCTGCATGCCCTGCTCTGTCACAGCTCGGGGTTCGAGGTCCTGTGGCCGGGCCGCTGGGTGCTCCAGGAGCGGAACGCGGAGCTCTCCGCCTGCCTCGGACCAGGGGCCCGCCTCGGCCGGCACTGCAGCTTCTGGTTCCGGCGAGCGCCTTCCATGCCATGAGTCGCCTGATCTTCCTGGCGCATGCCGTGGCCCCGGGACACTCCGGTGCCGAGTCGTTGGTCAACGCGGAGCTGGTCCGGGCGCTCGCCGCGCACTGGCCGGGAGAGTTGACGGTCATTTCCGGGGGCGGGATGCCTGTCCTGGGCGACGGCACTCCGGTCTGCTCGCTGCCCGGCTGGCGCGTCCACGCGCTGGGAGAGTGTGGCGCGTCCGGCGGCTCTGCCCTGAGCCGGCTCGCCGCGGCCGGCGTCCGCCGCATCCGGAAGGGAGGGCCGGGATCGATTCCGGCCCGGATCGTCGAGAGGGGCGTCTTCCGGAAAACCGGCCTGGGCCTCAAGGCAGCTTCCTGGTCGCGGGCCGCGGCAGGAGTGCTGGATCGGGAGCTGGAGCCGGGAGCCGTGGTCTACTCGCGGGCTCTACCGTTCTCATCCCTGGTTGCGGCCGATGCCGTGCGCCGGCGCTTCCCATGGATCGTCAACATCAACGATCCGCTTCCTCCCGATGTCTGGCCGGGCCAGTACGCCGTGGACCCCTGGGCCAGCCGCAAGACGAGGGAGAGGCTGTGGGCCATGCTACCGAGGATCGGCGGCCTGTCCTTCCCTTCGGAGCAGCTCCGGGAAGTGGAGGTAACGGCGTTTCCGGAGATGGCGCGGATGCCTTTCGAGATCGTGCGCCACGTGGCCGGGCCTGCGCAGGCGGATCTCCCCGGAGAGGAGGGGACGCTGCACATCGCCTTTGCCGGCACCCTGCGCGGGGACCGCTGCCGGCGCGAGCTTGCCGAAGCGCTCGCCGGGGCAGGGCAGGAGATCCTGATCTCGTTCTACGTCCCTCATCGCATGCCCGCGCTGGCCGGCTACGCGGCGGGCCTCCCCGTTCGTACCCGCATCGTGACGGGGCTCCCGGACGAGGAGCTGCGCCGGGAGCTGGCCCGGGCCGACGTGCTCCTGGACCTGGAGTCGGAGGTGGACGGGCCGCTCCTCATGACCAAGATGGCCAGCTATTCGGCCTACGGTAAGCCTGTATGGGCCTTTTGCGCGGCGGGCGGGACGACTTGGGAGCTGATGGACGGCTGGGGCTACCGGTCCGCGTTGGGTAAGCGTGCCTCGGAGCTGGTCCGCATCCAGGACGATTGGAGAGCAGGAAGCCTCCGGGCGAGGTCCCCCTCGGCGGCCGTGAGGGAGCTGTTCTCGGCCAGGACCCAGGTGGAAGCCTTGCTGCGGCTGGTGGAGCGGCTGGCGTGAAGCTCTCCCTGGTGATCTGCACCTACCGGCGGCCTGGGCCGGTGCGGCGGTTGCTCGAAGCCGTGGCGGCCCAGACCCGCCGGCCTGACGAGGTGCTGATCGTAGACGCCTCGCCCGGCAATGAGACCGAGGAGGCGGTCCGGGGCCTCGGAGCAGCTTACAGCCGCGTTCCTCCGGAGGAGCGGGGGCTCACGCGGCAGCGCAACTGGGGCATGGCCCGCGCGGGTGGCGGCCTGATCTCTTTTCTGGACGACGACACGGTGCCCGAGCCCGCCTACTTCGAGGAGATCCTGGCCTGCTTCGAGCGCCATCCCGAGGCCGTGGGCGTGGGCGGCTACATCGCCAACGAGGTGGCCTGGCGCCAGGGCGGCTCCCCGCAGCCGCTCGGCGTCTTCCGGGAGGGGGATTGGGAGCGCCGGGAGGACTTCCGCTGGCGGCTGCGCCGCCGGCTGGCCCTGGACAGCTCCGTGCCCGCGGGCCGTATGCCCTCCTCGGGGCATGCCCGTCCCGTCAGCTTCGTGCCACCGGATGGCCACGACCGCCTGGTGGAGTTCTTCATGGGCGGGGCCGCCACGTGGCGGCGCGGCCTGCTGGAGCGGGTCCGGTTCTCCCCCTGGTTCGAGGGCTACGGCCTCTACGAGGACATGGACTTCTGCCTGCGGGCCGGCCAGGAGGGAAGCCTCTGGCTCTGCACCCGCGCCCGGCTGGCCCATCTGCAGGCCGAGGGCGGAAGGCCCCGCCGCTTCCACTATGGCAAGATGGTGGTGCGCAACGGCTGGCGGGTGTGGCGGCTGCGCTGGCCCTCTCCTTCCTGGCCGGACCGCGGACGCTGGTGGACGACCACGCTGCTCCTTGCCGCCTGCCGGCTTGGCGACGCCGTGCGAGGTCCGGCCAGGACCGCCGCCCTGACCGAGGCCCTCGGGCGTTTCTGGGGAGTGGCCACTCTGCTGTGGAGACGTCCGTGATCGTCCTGCGCACCGAAGGGGATCGGGCCGAGAGGGTCTTCCTGGACGCCGAGGGGATGGCGCCCGTCCACACGCAGGCATCGCGCGAGATGGTCCGGCTCGCCGAAGCCCATCCGGATGCGTGGCTGGCGTGGCACGACCACCGGCTGGAGGTTACGGACCCGGCGTCCTGGCCCGGCCTCGTGCGGCACCCCCTGGAAGTCCTGCACGCCGGCCGGGCACAGGCCGGATCGCTGGGCCTGGTGGATTTCGACTCCCCCTGGCTCCTGCCCGGTCCAGCGGACCACCCCTTCGACACCTGGCTGATCTCACCAGCCGCGGGGATCGGGAGGGCGGCAGCCTTCCGGGCGTTGGCGCCCGACCCGTCGTGGAGCAGCTTCGCCGGCTTCCTCTTCGACCTCGGGCTCCGCGGAGTCCGCCACGGACTGTTCCCGCGCTCCCACCCGGGGCTGCTGCAGGGGCCTTGGGGGGATGGGGGAGAGGGCCTTCCCACCGCCGACGCCGCCCGGCTCATCGGGCGGGGATATGGCCGGCGCTGGGTTGGCTTCTGGCTCCTCGCAAGGCTGCTCTTCGACCGCAGGCTCCCGCTGGGCGCCGCCGTCCGTGGATGGCTGTCCAGGGAGCCTGGGACCGTTGACGAAGCGGCGCTCGCCGCCCTCCATCCTCCCCTTGCCGATGCAGACGGAACCGTGGACGCGCTGATCCCCACCCTCGGCCGGCCCGGGCCGCTCCGGGACGTCCTCGAAGACCTGGCGCGCCAGACGGTCCCGCCCCGCCGGGTGATCGTGGTGGACCAGCGCGGCACCACCGCCGAGCCCGCCGGGGACTGGCCCTTCGAGCTGGTCTTCCGCTCGATCCACTCCGCCGGCGCCTGTTCCGCCCGCAACGCCGGTTTGCGGGAAGTCCGGTCCGACTGGGTCCTGCTGCTGGACGACGACGTGCGTCTGCGGCCGGGGCTGATCTCCTACCTTCTCCGGGTCGCGCATGCCTACGGTGCCGGAGCGGTGAACGCGCAGGTCCACCTGCCGGGACAGGAGCCATCGCTGGATGGCCTGCCCCGGCCCTGGCCCGTTTTCGCCAGCGGTGCCTCCCTGGCCTCGGCCGGGGCGCTCGCGGAGGTCGGCGGCTTCGACGAGCGGCTGGACGGCGGCTACGGCGAGGACTACGAGCTCGGAGTCCGGCTCCGGCTGGCAGGAGCGGGGGTCGTATACGCTCCGGCCGAGCCGGTGCTCCACCTCAAGGCTCCGGCGGGCGGCTTCCGCGATCCGTCCAACTTCCTGCCTTGGGACGGCGATCCCATCGCCCCCAAGCCGTCGCCGCCGCTCCTCTACTCCCGGCACAAGCACCACACGAAGCCGATGCGGGACGGCTATCGCCTCTTCTATGCCCTGAAGCGCCTGAGCCGCCAGCCTCTCCATGCCTGGCCGCGGGAGGCCCGGATGATCTCGCGCCAGTGGGAGCGCGCGGTCTGGTGGGCCGGACGGATGCGGAAGGCCGCGGACCCGCCGGGGTAGACTCCGACGAGATGCTTTCTTCCTGCAAACGTGTCGAGGAGGATCTGGCCGGAGGCATCCTGGTGTGCCCCGTCTGCCATGGACGGCTGGCCACGGAAGGCTCCCGGCTCGCCTGCTCCTCCTGTGCCTACACGGCGGTGGTGGTGGAGGGCGTGCCGGTGCTGCTGCACCCGGACTCGGCCTTCAGTGCCGCGGCGGGCTCGCTGGAGCCGACCTACTTTGCGCCCAAGCAAGCCGAGGATCCCCTCAAGCGCAGGCTCCGCCGGAGCCTGCCGGCACTGGCCGTCGATTACGACGCGGGCAGCACGGACGCCCTCGTCCGCCGCGAGCTGCAGGGCGTTCCCAGGCCTCCGGCCGGGCTGCGGGGCCTGGTGGTGGGTGCCGGCGAGCGCCCCCGCGACATCGAGGCCCGCTTCCCGGAGGTCCGCTGGCTCACGACGGACGTGGATGGCGCCTATCGCCCCGACCTGGTGGCCGACGCGCTCCACCTCCCGGTCGCCAGCTCCTCCCAGGATCTGGTCGTCGCGGAGATGGTCCTGGAGCACCTGATCGATCCGGGGCAGGGTGCGGCGGAGCTGGAGCGGGTCTGCCGGCCCGGCGGGCTCATCCTGGTCAAGACTCCCTTCTGCTTCCCCTGGCACGGGATCCCCATCGACTTCTTCCGCCTGACCCCCTCGGGAGCCAGGGCCCTGTTCCGCTCCACGGAGGTCGTACACCTGGGGCGGTGCATGGGCCCTTTCGGCGCTCTCGCCTACCAGCTCGACTCGGCGCTGGTCAACCTCACTCCGGTCCGGACGGTCCGCAGGGCGTCCGTGCTCCTTTCCCGGCTCTTGTTCGGCTGGCTCAAGGTGTTCGACCGCCTGGCCTCGCCCCACTTCCGCTGGCTGGTCAGCGCCGCGGGCACGGCCTACGTCGGCCGCAAGGTGGAGCGCCGCCTCGGGGCGGCTGAGATCCTGGCCGAGCTTGAAGAGCGGTTCGGGCGGGGCCTCTAGAGGTGAGTGAAGCCCGCCGCCTCTGCATCGTCAGCCACGTGGTGCACTACCGTCAGGGCGGTGCAATCCACGCCTACGCCCCTTATGCCCGGGAGATCGAGGTCTGGGCAGACCTCTTCCCCGAGGTCCGGATCGCGGCGCCGTGCCAGGACACCCCTCCACCGGGCGACACGGCGGCGATCGCCCGGCCCAACGTCCGGATGGCGCCCCAGCCCCGCACGGGCGGCGACACCCTGGGAGCCAAGCTCAAGCAGCTTGCCCTGCTTCCGGTGCTGGCGGCTTCCCTGTCCGGCCCGATGCGTGCGGCTGACGCCATCCACGTCCGTTGCCCGGGCAACCTCGGGCTTCTGGGCGTGCTCCTCGCGCCCCTGTTCTCCCGCCGCCGCATCGCCAAGTACGCCGGGCAGTGGACCGACTACGACGGCGAGGCCTCGACCGTCCGGCTGCAGAAGGCTCTCCTCCGCTCGCGCTGGTGGGGGGCGCCGGTGACGGTCTACGGCACCTGGCCGGACCAACCCGCCCACATCGTCCCCTTCTTCACCTCGGTTCTCGACGGCGGGCAGGTCGAAAGGGCGCGGCGGTCTGCCGCCGCCCGGACGGCGTCTCCCGTCCCAGCAGTCCTCTTCGTCGGCCGCCTGTCCCGGTCCAAGAACGTACACGTGCTCTTGGGCGCCCTGGGCCGGCTGCGCCAGGAGGGGATCGGCCTCCCGATCACGATCGTGGGCGACGGTCCCGAGCGGGCCGCGCTGGAAGCGCAGGCCGCGGAGCTGGGCGTGGCCGCGAGCTTCGCCGGAGGGGTGGACTTCGACGCCGTCCTCGCCTTCTACGAGGCGCACGGCGTCCTGGTCCTGGCCTCGGAGACCGAGGGCTGGCCGAAGGCCATCGCCGAGGCCATGGCCTTCGGCCTGGTCTGCGTGGGATCGGACCGCGGCCTGATCCCGCAGATGCTGGGGGAGGGAAGGGGCTGGATCGTGCCACCGGGAGACGAGGCCGCCTTGGCCGACGCACTCCGTAGAATCGCCGCCGATCCCGGGGCATCCCTGGAGATGGGGCGCGGCGCCGCGGTCTGGGGGCAGCGCTACTCCCTGGAGAGCCTGCGCGATGAGCTGCGGGCTTTGATGGAGCGGTGGTGGGGGTGAGAGCTATCCTGCACCTCATCGACACCCTCGATCCCGGCGGGGCCGAGACCGTGGCGGTCGACCTGGTCAACCATCTCTCCCGCGAACGCTTCCGCCCCTTCCTGGGGACGACGCGGCGCGAAGGTGCGCTCGCCGAGCGGATCCTGCCTGGCGTGGACCGCCTCTCCCTCGGACGGCGCCGGACCTTCGATCCGGTGGCGCTGGGCCGGCTGTCGGGCTTCATCCGCAGGCACGGGATCTCGATCGTCCACGCCCATTCCACCTCCCTGTTCACCGCCGTGCTGGCCACGTTCACCCAGCCGGAGGTGAAGATCGTCTGGCACGACCACTTCGGCCGTTTTGGAGAGGAGGAGCGCCCGGCCTGGCTCTACGGGCCCGTGGTGCGGCGCACGGCCGGGGTGATCGCCGTCAGCGAGGCGCTGGCCCGCTGGTCGCGGGAGCAGCTCGGGGCGGAGCGTGTCTGGTACCTGCCCAACTTCGCGGCGGGGAGCGTTCCAGGGATGGTTCCCGAGCTGCCCGGCGAGCCTGGACGCCGGATCGTCTGCGTGGCCAACCTGCGGGCGCAGAAGGACCACCCGACCCTGCTCGCGGCCATGGCCGGCGTCGTCCGCGAAGAGCCGGCTGCCCACCTCCTGCTGGTGGGCGCCGAGGTGGAGCCCGGGGCCGCGGAGCGGGTGCTGGAGATGAGGAGGGCGCTGGGGCTGGAGGGCCACGTTTCCCTTCTGGGCCGGCGGAACGACGTGCCGGCCCTGCTGCTCGGGTGCGACGTCGGCGTCCTGTCGTCATCCACGGAGGGCTTCCCTCTGGGCCTGCTGGAGTACGGGACGGCCGGGCTCCCGGCCGTGGCCACGCGGGTAGGGCAGTGCGCGGAGCTGCTGGCCGAGGGGGACGCCGGCCTCCTGGTGCCTCCGGGCGACCCCGGGCGGTTGGCCGAGGCCCTGCTTTCCCTGTTGCGGAGCGCGGAGCTGCGGAGCCTCCTCGGGGAGCGGCTGCGGGAGCGGGTGCGGTCGCGCTACTCGGCCGCCGCCGCCATGGAGGAGCTCGAACGCGTGTACCATGCCATTCTCTCCCCGCGCTCCGGGGAGGCGGGACCCTGATGGAAACCCCTCTTCCAACGAGACTTTCCGCGGCTCTGCCGCACCGCCTGCCGAACCGCCTGCCGAACCCCAAGGCCGCGCTCCTGAGCCGGGACGACTGGCGCATGCTGGGGTTCCTGCTCGCCCACGGGCCGCTGGGGGTCGCCTTCCGCCAGTTCGAGGGGATCTCCCGCTGGCATGCCCTGGGCGTGCTCGCCCTGGGCGTCTGGTGGGCCACCGCCGGACGCCGCCCCGCCCTCGCCATCTATACCGCGTGCTACATCACCGGCGCCGAGGTCCTCTGGCGGATGACCGGCACCAACCTTTTCTGGGAGTTCGGCAAGTACGCCACCTGCCTCATCCTGATCCTCGTCCTGCTCCGCCTCCCGTCGCACCGGACGATGTCCTGGGGAGCGCTGCTGTACTTCCTCCTGCTCCTGCCTTCGGCCTTCCTGACGCTCCAGCACCTCGGGCCCACCATGACCCGCGACGCCCTCAGCTTCAACTTGTCCGGGCCGCTCACCCTGGCGGTGGCCGTCCTCACCTTCTCCAGCATCCGGGCGGCCGCCATCGACCTCAAGTGGCTCGTGCTGTCCCTGCTTTCGCCCATCGTCGGGGTCACGGCGATCTGCACCTTCACCACGCTGACGGCGGGCCAGATCACCTTCTACGCCGAGTCCAACTTCGTCACCAGCGGCGGCTTCGGCCCCAACCAGGTCTCCGCCGTGCTCGGCCTGGGAGCCCTGCTGGCGCTGCTCGTCGCCCTGCAGAGCACCCAGGGCCTGGTGCGCTGGGCCTTCCTGGGCATCACCCTGGGCATCCTCGTGCAGGGCGTCCTCACCTTCTCCCGGGGAGGCGTGATCAACGCCCTGATCTGCACGGGCATCCTGGGCGTCCACCTGATCGGGCAGCCGCGGGTGCGGGCGACCTTCCTCGCGGTGCTCGTGGCTTTCGCGCTCCTCGGCACGACCGTGATCCTGCCCCGCCTCAACCAGTGGACCGGCGGAGCCTTGGAGGAGCGCTACTCCAGCACCTCCCTGGGTTTGCGCCAGTCCATGGCCGAGGAGGAGCTGCACCTGTTCCGGGAGCACCCGATGCTGGGTGTCGGACCGGGGATGGCCAAGTACTACCGCGTGGGCATGCTCGGCTTCGAGGTCGCGGCCCACACGGAGTTCACCCGTCTTCTGTCCGAGCACGGGATCCTGGGCGGCCTGGCGCTGGCGGTGCTGATCGGCCTCGCGGCCAGGGCCTACCTGATCGCCCCCACGGCCCTGCAGAAGGCCTGGGTCGCGGCCCTCACCGCCTGGACCTTCGCCGAGATGAGCCACTCGGCCATGCGCATCGCCGCCATCTCCGTCCTCTTCGGCCTTGCCATGATCCGCTGGGATTCTTCACGGGAGCGGTAGCCGGCGTGCCCGCGCGCCTCGGCTTCGTGGGGCCGATGCTCGGCTCCAATCCCGGTTGGGTGGTCGGCCAGGGAGAGGTCGTGGCCGGGCTGCTCGCCCGGGACGGGCACGAGGTCCGTACCGCCTCCCGCATCCCCAACCGCTGGCTGCGCCTGCTCGACGTCGCCACCAGCCCGCTCCGGTGGCGCGGCCGGATCGACGTCCTGGTCGTCATGGTCTTCAGCGGTCCCGGTTTCCACCTCGCTGACGCGGCCAGCGCCATGGCCCGCCGCCTCGGCATCCCCGTCGTGCTCTGGCTCCATGGCGGCAACCTGGCGAGGTTCGCCGAGGAGTCTCCGCGCCGGCTGCACAGGGTGTTCCGGCGCGCCGCGGCCTGGGTCGCCCCCTCGGACTTCCTGGCGGGCTTCTTCCGCGGCTGGGGCTTCGACGTCCAGGTGGTCCCCAACGTGGTGGACATCGGCCGATACGCTTACCGGCACCGCCCCGCCGTGGCGCCGCGCCTGCTCTGGATGCGCACCTTCCATGACCTCTACAACCCTTTCCTGGCCGTGGAGACGCTGGCCGAGCTGCGCCCAGATCTCGCCGGGGACGCCGGGGACGCCGGGGCGACGCTCACCCTCGCGGGCCAGGACCGCGGGCTGCTCGAGCCGACGCAGGAGCTGGTGGAGAGGCTGGGGCTGGGCGCCGCGGTCCGCTTCGCCGGCTTCCTGGACGCGGAGGGCAAGGCCCGGGAGTTCCCCCGGCACGACGTCTTCCTCAACACCAACCGGGTGGACAACACGCCCGTGAGCGTGATCGAGGCCGCGGCCTACGGGCTGCCGGTAGTGGCCACCCGGGTGGGTGGGATCTCCCATCTGCTGCGCGACGGCGAGACCGGCCTGCTGGTGCCGGACGGCGATGCGCCCGCCATGGCCGGGGCCGTCCGCCGGCTGCTCGACGAGCCCGGCCTCGCCGGCCGTCTCTCCACCGAGGGTCGCTGCCTCGCCGAGTCCTGTGCCTGGGAGTCGGTGCGAGGCCGATGGCACGATGTCTTTCAACAGGTGCTCCGCTGAGCCATGGGCTGGACCGACACCCTCTACGCCCGGCTGCCGGTGCCGCTCCAGCACGCGGCGGTGACGGCGTTCGGCGCCGTCTGGCACCGCAAGCGCTTCGGCGGCAGCTACGGCCGGGAGCTGGCCGGTTTCCTGGAGCGCGAGCGCTTCTCCAGGGAGGAGTGGCGGGACTGGCAGACCCGGGCCCTCCGGGAGATCCTGTCCCTGGCGGTCACGCGAGTTCCGTACTACCGCCGTGCCTGGGCCGGGCTCGGCCTCGACGAAGGACGGATTGCCCGCTTCACGCTCGACGACCTGCCGCACCTTCCGATCCTGGAGAAAGAGGCGGTGCGGGCCGATCCCGGCGCCTTCCTGGTGGACGGGAAGGACGACGGGCTGACGGTCTGCCCGACCAGCGGCTCCTCGGGCACGCCGGTCCAGACCTACTGGAGCCCGGACGACTTCCGGCGCTCGCTCGCCCTGCGGGAGGCCCGCGCCTGCCGTCCGGCGGGGGTGTCCTACAGCCAGCCCCGCGCCACGGTGAGCGGCCGGATGGTGGTCCCCGATCCGGACAGCCCTGGCCCCTTCCACCGCTTCAACCTGGCGGAGCGGCAGGTCTACCTTTCGGCCTTCCACCTGAAGCCCGCCAACGCCGCGGCCTATGTGGCGCCCCTCGTCCGCCACCGCGTGGCCTGGGCCACGGGGTACACCCACGTCTTCGAGCAGCTCGCGGTCCTGATGATGGAGCAGGGGATCGCCCCGCCTCCCGGCCTGCGGGCGGTCATCACCACCAGCGAGGCGCTGACGGAGGAGGGAAGGGAGCGCATCGAGATGGCTTTCGGCTGCCGGGCCTACCAGGAGTACGGCCAGGTCGAGGACGCCATCTTCGCCTGCGAGGGTCCGGACCGGCGGATGCGGGTGAGCCCGGACTCCGGAGTCCTGGAGCTGGTGGATTCCCAGGGCGGGCCGGGGGACGTGGTGGCGACGAGCTTCATCCGCAGGTCGCAGCTCCTGATCCGTTACCGGCTGGGGGACGTGGCCGTCCTGGACGAGGATGCCGGCCCGATGCCGGTGCTGCGGGAGGTCGTGGGCCGGGTCGAGGATCTGGTCGTGGGGCCGGACGGCCGCAGGATGCTCCGCTTCCATGGGGTGTTCACCGCCCTGCCCGGGGTGCGGGAGGCGCAGATCGTCCAGGAGGCTGCGGCCCGGATCCGGGTCCGCGTGGTGCCGGCCCCAGGGTATGGGGAGGAGACGGCGCGGGAGATCGCGGCCCGCGTGCGCCAGCGGTTGGGCACGGGGGTGGAGGTGGAGGTGGAGCGGGTGGAGTCGATCCCGCGGACGAAGGCGGGGAAGTTCCAGGCGGTGGTGCGCTCGTGAGGGTCCTGATCCTCACCCAGTACTTCCCGCCCGAGATGGGCGCTCCCCAGGCGCGCCTCTCGGAGCTGGGGGAGCGCCTGATCGACCTCGGCTGGGAGGTGGAGGCGCTGACCGCGCTGCCGAACTACCCGACCGGCCGGGTCTTCCACGGCTACCCGGGCAAGGCGATGACCGAGAACGTGGGGCGCATCCGCACGGTGCGCGTGCGGCTGCTGCCCTCCCAGAAGGGGTTCGCCCGCCGGCTGGCCTGCTACTTCTCGTTCGCGGGCTCGGCCGCCTTCCATGGCCCGCGCCTCTGCGCCCGGCCGGACGTGCTGTTCGTGGAGTCGCCGCCCCTGTTCATCGGCTTCGCCGCCCGCCGGCTGGCGCGGCGCTGGCGCTGCCCCTACGTGCTCAACGTGAGCGACCTCTGGCCGCAGTCGGCGATCGAAATGGGCGTCATAAAGCCCGGTCTCGCCACGCGCATGGCCGAGCGGCTGGAGCTGTCCCTCTACCGCAACGCCGCGGGCGTGACCGGCCAGTCCGAGGAGATCGTGGAGTCGGTCGCGGCCCGCTCGGACACGCCGGTGGAGGTCATCACCAATGGCGTCGAGCCAGCCCGGTTCGGCCAGGCCGATGAGGCCGCCCGCGAGCTGATCGGCCCCGAGCCCGGCCCGGTCTTCCTCTATGCCGGACTGCTGGGGCTCGCCCAGGGGCTGGACCAGATCCTCGACGTGGCCGCCCGTTTACCGCCGGAGGTCCCGGGCCGCTGCGTGCTGGTGGGGGAGGGGCCGGTCCGCCGCGCTCTCCAGGAGCGCATCGACCGCGAGGGGATCAACCGCGTCCGCATCCTGCCTGCTCAGCCCCGCGAGCGCATCCCCGCCCTGCTCGCCGCCGCGGACGTGGCCGTGGCCTCCCTGGGGATGCGCCTCCCGGGCGCGGTGCCCAGCAAGATCTACGAGGCCATGGCCTCGGCGCGCCCGCTCCTTCTGATCGCCGAGGGCGAGGCCGCCCGCCGGGTGGAACGCGCCGGGTGCGGCCTGACCGTCCGGCCGGGCGACCTGGAGGGCGTGCGGAAGGCCTGGACACGGCTCGCGACCGATCCCGGGCTGCGCGCTCGGCTGGGCGCAGCCGGCCGGCGCGCCGCCGAGACGGAGTACGATCGCGCCAGGATCGCCGAGCGCCTGGATAGGTTTTTGAGGAGGTGCCTGGGAAAGGACCAAAAGGACGTAAAGGACCCAAAGGACTTCAAGGACATCAAGGACACCAAGGACAACAAGCCCCCTGTCCTTTAGGTCCTTTTCGTCCCTTATGTCCTTTTGGTCCTTTCCGGCAACCCATGACTGAAGCCGACCGCATCCTGGAAGAGCTGCGCCGCCGCGAGCGGGAGATCCCCGCGGATTTCTACAGCCTCGACCGGCCCGCCAACCGCTTCTTGCGCCAGGGCCAGGAGCGCGCCCTCCGCAGGGCGCTGGAGGAGATCGGGCCTCTCGCCGGCAAGCGCGTCCTGGAGGTGGGCTGCGGCTCGGGCAACTGGCTGGAGATGCTGGCGGGAGCGAGCCTCTCCGGGATCGAGCTGGACCCCGGGCGCGCCGCCCGCGCCGCCTCCCGCTTTCCAGCGGCAGACATCCGCACCGGCGACGCCTCGCGCCTCCCCTGGGAGAGCGGCAGCTTCGACATCGTCCTCCAGAGCACGGTGTTCTCTTCGATCCTCGACGCGGGCATGCGGCGGGCGGTCGCGTCGGAAATGCTGCGGGTGCTCGCCCCGGACGGGGCCATCCTCTGGTATGACTTCTTCGTGGACAACCCGTCCAACCCGCACGTCCGCGGCGTCCGGCGGCGCGAGGTCCACGCGCTCTTCCCGGGCTGCCGCGTCGCTCTGCGCCGGGCGACGCTCGCCCCGCCCCTTGCCCGGCGGATCGTGCCGGTCTCCTGGACGCTCGCCGCGCTCCTGGAGGCGCTGCGGGTCTTCGACACCCACTACCTGGGCGTGATCCGCAATGCTGCTTAGCTGGATCTGCGACGAGAGCGGTATGGCCGAGTGGGACGGCTTCCTGCTCCGCTCGCCGCGCGGCCACTACTGCCAGCTTTCCACCTGGCTCTCGTCCTTCCGCGCGTACGGCTTCGACAGCGAGGTCCTGGTGGCGCGGTCCGCGCCCGGAGAGCCGATCCGCGGCGGCATCGGCTGCCTCTCGTTCGGCCGGCTCGGCATCCGGCTGTTCGCCGCTCCCGCCGGTCCGATCGTGGACCTCGGCTGCGAGGAGCTGGCCGCCCCTCTGCTCGCGGAAGCGCTCGCGCACGCGGACAGGCGCGGCGCCGCCCTCTTCGAGTACCTGCTCCCCTGCTCCGAGGCCGAGGTCCCCTTCCTGCTGCGGCCCGGCGACGCCCAGGATCCATCCGGAGCGCGCGAGGGATGGCCGGTCCGGGCCGGCATGGCGCCGGCCCGGATGCTCTGGATCGATTTCTCGCGGGCTGCGCCGGACGGCGAGTGGGACGCGGGGATGCTCGCGACCTTCGATGCGGCGGCGCGCCGGAACGTGCGTCTCGGCCTCAAGAGCGGCCTGGCCGCGAGGCTGGCGGCGACCGGGCAGGAGCTCGAGGCCGCCTGGAGGATCATCGAAGCCAACGCGGCCGAGCAGGGCTATGCCGTGCGCCGGTGGAGCGACTTCGGCAGGGCGCTCCAGGACCAGGTCCGCAAGGGGCAGGCCTTCGTGCTCACGGCATGGCTCGGCGAGCGGGTGCTCGGCTGCGTCTACGGCGTGCTCGCCGGCCGGCGGTTCAGCTACCTGATGGGGGGGACGCTGCGGACGGAGCAGGACCTGAAGGTCGGGCACTTCACCCACTGGCAGGCGATGAGGCGCGCCAGGGAGCTGGGCCTGCTCGGCTACGACTTCACCAGCGGCGGCTCGGCCGGCGTGATGCGGTTCAAGCTCGGTTTCAGGCCGCAGGAGATCGCCTTCCCGGGGCACCGCCACGTGCGGCTGCGCCCCATGCGGGCTGCGCTTCTCGAGTACGGGGCCGGGGCGGCGGCGCGGCGCAAGGCGCAGATCGGGAACGTCCTGAGCGGTCTGGCGAGGCTGGCGGGACGGCGATGACTGTCGAGCTGCTATGGACCAGTCAGGAAGGCTCGTCGTCGCGGCGAGAGGTGCTCCGCCCGGTCGACGACGACGGATGGCACCGGCGTTACTCCTGCGCCGTGCCGGCGGCCCGCCTTTCGGTCGTCCTGCCGAGGGGCGACGCCTGGCGCCTGACCGCGGACCGCACGTTCGAGGCCCTGCCTGGCCGCGGCTCCACCGTCTTTCCTCTCGCCACCTTCCTGGTCACCCGCGGCGATGGCTTCTGGCGCTGGAGCCTGCCGCGCGCCACGCTGCGGGCGCTCAGGTTCTCCGAGGGCCGTGCCGTGGCCGACTTGCAGATCTACCGGCCGGCCGCCTGCGGCCTGACCTTCTGGGGCGCCGGGAAGCTGCAGCCGCCTCCGGCAGAGGAGACGGTCGAGATCACCGCGGACCGGCTGAACGACCTGTCGGAGTGCATCTGGATCGAGCCTTTTCCCCACGGCGCCAAGGGTGTCCTTTGCCTCACCGACCACGCCGACTTCGACTCGTCCGAGAAGCTCCGCCTGCTCGCTCCGCTCGTGGAGAGGACCGGCTTCCGGTTCACCAAGTCGGTCTTCCCGCACGGCGACCCCTTGCCGGGAAGGCCGGACAAATCGGAGCCGGGCCTGGACGACCCGGTGTTCCGCCGCGAGGTGGCGCGGCTCCACGAGCTCGGCGTGGAGATCGCCTACCACGGGTTCAGCCCGCGCCGGGACGCTCCTCCGGCCGAGGAGTGCAGCCGGCGGGCCGAGGCCATGGCGGCTTTCGCTCCCCGGACCTGGATCGATCACGGCACGGGCGACTACCTGCTCTCGCGGCAGGCCCGCCTCGGCGGAGGCGTGGACCTGGTCCCCTTCCTCGACCGCCTGGGCATCGAAAACTACTGGTCCTACTTCGACGTCTGGGACAATCCCCTCGGGGACCTCGACAGTTGGCGGGCCAGCGGCCCGGCGCGCGTCGCCGCGGAAGGTGCGCGCCTGCTGCGCCTGTCGCCCGCGATCCCGGCGGGTGCCCGGCGCCATTGCTTCCGGCATGTTTTCGGCAACCTCGTCGGCGAGCACGCCTACCTCGAACCCGCCTGGCGGAGCGCGCTCGCGCACGTCCCACGGCTCTGGCGGCTGCGGTCCGCGCCCCAGCTCCTGTACGGCTTCGACGGCCGGAGCCCGCTGATGGCACCGGCGAAGTACTGGGTCTTCGACACGACGCTGTTGAACCACCTGGCGGTGCAGATCGTTCCCGACACGCTGGACCGGCTGGCGAAGGACTCGGCGCTCTGCCTCGGGCACACCTACCTCGGCTGGAGCCCGCAGCTCGGGAGCAACGTCTTCGGCCAGGACAGGGGTGCCTTGCACGTCCTGCCCGCTTTCGCGGAGAGCCTGGAGCACCTGGCCCTGCTCCAGAAGCGCCGCGAGCTGGCCGCCGTGCCGTTCAAAGACCTCCGGGCCTCCCTGTCCGCTTTCGCCGAGGCGCGCATCCTGCGCGGACCACGGGGATGGGAGCTGCAGGGCGCCTCCCGGACCGAGGTCGTGGTCGGACAACCGGACGGCCGCGTCCTGACCCTCGGACCCGGGCAACGGATGTTCCTTCCATGCTGAAGCGGCTCCTGCCCCTCCGGATCGACGAGCTCCTGTACGGGATGCCGGTGGAGGAGGCGCTCGCATGCGAAGATCCGGCCTTCGAGGTCCGCCACGAGGCGGCCGGACGGGCGAAGGAGTCCTATGTCGTCGCGATCGGGGGGGAGACGGCGCACCGGAGCTGGCTCCACTGGTCGGTCCGGCTGCCTCGGCGGTTCGGGTTCGACGGGTCGGCGCCGGTGATCGGCGACTGCTTCACCCCGGAGCGTTTCCGGGGCCGGTCGATCTATCCCCAGGTGCTGCGCTACATCGCCAGGGACGTCGCCCGGCGGGCCTCGGCGCCGGTCTACATCCTGGTCTCGCCTGCGAACCTCGCCTCGATCCGCGGCATCGAGAAAGCCGGCTTCCGCCGGCTGGCGCGGTTGCAGGGGACCCGCATCGCCGGATTGCTGTTCGGCAAGAGAGTGGAGCCATGAAGACCCTCGCCTGTATCGTCGGCGCCCGGCCGAACTTCGTGAAGATGGCCCCGGTCCTCGCCGGGCTGCGCGAGCTGGCTCCGGAGGTGCTGCCGGTCCTGGTGCACACCGGCCAGCACTACGATGAAGCCATGAGCGACCGTTTCTTCGCCCAGCTCGGCCTCCCCGAGCCGGACGTGCACCTCGAAGTAGGCTCCGGTCCCCATGGCCAGCAGACGGCTCGGGTCCTGGAACGGTACGAAAGTTGGCTAATGGAAGCTCGTCCCGACGCGACCCTGGTCGTGGGCGACGTGAATTCGACGCTGGCCTGCGCCCTGGCTTCGGTCAAGCTCGGCATCCCCGTGATCCATGTCGAAGCCGGGCTGCGCAGCTTCGACCGCGCCATGCCCGAGGAGATCAACCGGATCCTGACCGACGCGGTTTCGGACCTCCTGCTCGTCTCCGAGCCGAGCGGCGTGGAGAACCTGCGCCGGGAGGGGCGGCCCGAGTCGTCGGTGCGGCTGGTGGGCAACGTGATGATCGACGTGCTCGCCCAGCAGCTCTCCGCGGCCCGCGCCCTGGGCGAGCCGGAGAGGCTCGGGCTACCCGTGGGCGAATTCGCGGTCTGGACGCTCCATCGCCCGTCGAACGTGGACGAGCCCGCGGCGCTGCGCAGCGCGGTCGAGGGGCTGCAGCGCACTGCCCAGCGGCTGCCGGTGGTCTTCCCGGTCCACCCGCGCACGGAGCGCAAGCTGCGGGAGATGGGGCTGGAGCCGGCGCTGGCGGAGGACCCGCGGGTGATCCTGACCGAGCCGCTGGGGTACCTCGAATTCCTCGGCCTGTCCTCGCAGGCGCGGCTGATCGTGACCGACTCGGGCGGCCTTCAGGAGGAGTCCACGGCGCTCGGCATCCCCTGCCTGACCCTGCGCGACACCACCGAGCGGCCGATCACGGTCGAGGAGGGCACGAGCACGCTGGTCAACGGCAACTGGACCCTGTTCGACACCCTGGTCGGCGACGTGCTGGAGGGGCGCTACAAACAGGGGAGCTGTCCGCGGCTGTGGGACGGGCAGGCGGGGCGGCGGGTCGCGAAAGAGGTGGCGTCATTCCTGGCCCTCACCCCCCGGCCCCCTCTCCCGGCCGCACACCCGGACCCCCGGGAGAGGGGGAGGTGATGACGTCCAGCATTCCTCCCGATCATCTCCGCTCCTTTTCAACAGGCGGAGCCACGGTTGGAGAGGAGCTTTCCGGAGTCAGGCCCCCCTCTCCCGGGGGTCCGGGTGTGCGGCCGGGAGAGGGGCTGGGGGTGAGGGCCCTCGCCGCCGCCCTCGCCGGCGACCAGGACGCCCTCGCCGCCCTCGCCGCCGATCCGGCCGCCATCGAGCTGGCCCGCACTCACCGGGTGGGCCCCGCGCTCTCCCTGCGGGCGCGGCGCCTGGGGATCGACGGCCCCGCGGCCCAGTCCTGGCACCGGGCGCTCATCGCGGTCGCGGCCCACCGTCTCCACATCGAGGACCGCCTCCACACCGTGGGTACGGCGCTCGGCGGGGTGGGCGAGGCGGGCGTGCCCTGGCTGCCTCTCAAGGGATGCGACCTGGGGGCGCGGGTGTACCGGCATCCGGAGGAGCGGCCGGTCGGGGACATCGACCTGCTCGTGCCGCGGGCGGAGCTGCCGCGGGCCCAGGCCGCCCTCCGCGCCGTCGGCTGGCGCGGCCTTGCCGAGAGCCCGAGGATGGAGAGCTACCTGCGCGACGAGGGCTACGCCTGGCAGGCGCAGGACTCCGCCGGACTGCTCCTGGAGGTCCACGTCCGGCTCTGGGGGATCGTCCCGGCCGGCCTGGGAGCCGCCCTCATTGCCGCGGCCGTGCCCGATCCCACCCTTGGCCCCTCCGGGCGCCGGCTGCCCCTGGCTCATGCCTGGCTGGTGGCCGCGGTCCACTCCTGGCTCAATCCGCCGCCCCGGCCGCTCCTCTCCTGGTGGGACCTGGAGCGCATCGCCGCCGCCGCGCCGGGCCTGGCGGACGAGGCTGCCAGCCTCGCCGAGGCCTGGGACCTACAACTCCCGGCCGGCCTTGCCGCTGCGCAGGTCGCGGCGCTCTGGCCCTCGGCGCCGAACCGGACGATCGCCGACCGGCTGCTCGGCGGCCTCCGCCCCTTGGAGCGCCTCGCCGCCCGGCGGGGGGACGCGGTGGGGCTGAAGTCGATCGTGCTGGCCCGGCTGCTCTCCGGGCGGGCGAGCCGGGCGGGGTGGCGGTCGCTGCCGCGGCGCGTGTGGGCTCACCCCGGGATCGTGGAGCAGGAAACCGCGGCCGGGAAGAGCTGGCCGGCGCGGCGGCTCGCGCACGTCCTGCGCGCGCTGTTGCGATAGAGGCCCGTTTCGCAACCGCGCACGGTCCATTCGCAACGGCGGGAGGGACGGCCGCAGCCACTCAGGACACTTTCGCAGCCAAATGGGGCCGAGTCGCAACCGCGCACGGGTAATCGGTTGCGACAAGGGACTGATTTGTTGCGAATGGAGGGCGTGTCGCAACCGCTGACGGGTGGTTTGTTGCGAAACGGGCTCGAGTCGCAACCGCGGGGAGGCTGTTCGCAACCGCCGGGAGCCGGGTGCCGGCCGCGACTGGACGGTTCGCATCCGCCGGTGTAGCCTCTTGCCCCGATGAACGTCCCATTCTTCCGGCCCGAGCTCTCGGACGCCGAGATCGCCGAGGTGGTGGACACCCTCCGTTCCGGGTGGCTCACCACCGGCCCGCGCGTCAAGCGCTTCGAGGAGGGCCTCGCCGCCGCCGTCGGCGCTCCGCACGCGATCGCGGTCAACTCCTGCACCGCCGCCCTCCATCTCGCGGTCGAGGCCCTCGGCCTGCGCCAGGGCCAGTCCGTCCTCGTCCCCACCATGACCTTCGCGGCGACGGCCGAGGTGGTGCGCTATGCCGGCGCCGTGCCGGTGCTCGTGGACTGCGACCCCGTCACCTTCAACATGGACCTCGAGGACGCGGAGCGCCGGATTCAGGACGCCCGGGAGCCCGTGGGGATCATCCCGGTCCATGTGGGCGGCCTGATGATGGACGTCGACGCGATCTCCGCCTTCGCCGAGCGCCACGGCCTCTGGGTGATCGAGGATGCGGCCCACGCGCTGCCCGCGGCCTGGCGCCGGGCCGATGGGAGCTGGCAGCGCTGCGGCGAGGGCACCGCGGCGATCACCTGCTTCTCCTTCTACGCCAACAAGACCGTCACCACGGGCGAGGGGGGCATGGCCACCACCACCGATCCGGCCCTGGCCGAGCGCATGCGGATGATGTCCCTCCACGGCCTTTCGCATGATGCCTGGGGCCGGTTCAGCAAGGGAGGGAGCTGGGATTACAAGATCCTCGCGCCCGGCTTCAAGTACAACCTCACCGACGTGGCCGCGGCGCTCGGCATCCATCAGCTCGCCCGCGCCGAGGAGATGCGCAAGGACCGCGAGCGCCTCGCCCGCCGCTACCTGGAAAGCTTTTCAAACACCGAAGAGCTTGAGCTGCCGCCATTTCCGGACGGCCGGGTTCACTCCTGGCACCTTTTTCCTGTTAGACTACGGCTCGAAAAGCTAACGATTGACAGGAACAGTTTCATCGTGGAGCTGAAGGAATCGGGCGTCGGCTGCTCGGTTCATTGGCGGCCCTTGCATCTTCACCCCTACTACGCCGAGACGTTCGGCTGGAGGGCGGAGGATCTGCCGGCCGCCTCGGCGGTCTGGGAGCGCATCGTCTCCCTGCCCCTCTTCCCCGCGATGACGGATGCGGAGCATGAGCATGTCGTCGGTGTCGTCCAGAGGATTTGTGAACGCTGTCGGCGGAGAGGCTGAAGCGGGACGGGGCCTGCCTCGCGCCGTAGAAGCCGTCCTCGCCTGTCTCGGGCTGGCCGTTGCCTCGCCCATCCTTCTCCTGGCCGCCGCGACTTTCCCGCGACCCGTCCTCTTCCGGCAGCAGCGCATCGGCTTGAACGGCCGGCCGTTCGCCCTGCTCAAGCTCCGCACCATGCGGGCCGCCCCGGAGGGCTCTCAGCTCACCGCGTCGGGCGACGCCCGGATCACCCCCCTGGGGCGCTGGCTGCGCCGGTTCAAGCTCGACGAGGTCCCCCAGCTCTGGAACGTGGTGCGCGGCGACATGTCCCTCGTCGGGCCCCGCCCCGAGGTGCCGCGCTACGTCGACGACAGCCCCCTCTGGCGGCGGGTGCTCTCGGCGCGGCCCGGCCTCACCGACCCGGTGACGCTGCGGCTGCGCGACGAGGAAACGCTGCTGGCGGGCGTTGACGACCCGGAGCGCTTCTACCGCGAACGGCTCCTGCCCTGGAAGCTGCGCGGCTACGCCGATTACCTCGAGCGCCGCTCCTGGGCCACGGACCTGGGCGTGCTCGCAGCCACGGCCCTCGCCGTCTTGCGGCTGCGCCGGACTGCTCTGCCGGAGATCGAGCTGTGACCGGCCCGACGACGGGAGAGCAGCTCCAGCCCATCCCGCGGCCGCCGCTCTGGACGCGCCTGTTCTACCGGCAGATCCAGCTCCTCATGGACATCGCGATCCTGGTGGGCTCGTTCATCCTCGCCTACCTGCTGCGCTTCGACTTCCGCATCCCGGAGCCCGAGCTGGCCCGGATGCTGGTCCAGCTCCCGCTCGTCCTGCTCCTCCAGTTCGCGGCCCTGGCCCTCGTCGGGGTCTACTCGTTCGTCTGGCGCTACGTGGGCCTGCGCGAGGTCCCGTCCTTCCTGAAGGCCGCGGCCGGCTCGGCGGCGGTGCTCCTGCTCCTGCGCTTCGGCCTTCCCGACGAGCTCCACCTCTGGCGCGTTCCGCTCTCCGTGATCCTGGTCGACGCGGCCCTCGCTTTCGGCGGCGCGCTCAGCGTGCGCGTGACGCGCCGGGTCCTCTACGAGAGCTACGAGCGCGAGCGGCTCGACCGCACCGCGTCGCGCACCCTCGGAGCGCGCCGGCACCGCAAGCCGGTGCTCCTGGTGGGCGCCGGCCGCGGCGGCGTGCTCGCCGTGCGCGAGATCCAGGCCCGCGGCGACTTCGACATCGAAGTCCTGGGCTTCGTGGACGACGACCCGCTGAAGCAGGGCACGGTCATCCACGGCGTGCGGGTGCTGGGCACCATCCGCGACCTGCCCCGGCTGGTGCGCGAGCTGGGGATCGACCACGTGGTGATCACCATCGCCGAGACCCGGCGCCAGCTCCTGCGGAAGATTGCCGAGATCTGCCAGAAGAGCGGCGTGCGCATGCGCTCCATCCCGGGCTTTTACGAGATCCTGCAAGGAAAAGTCGAGATCAGCCGCATGCGCGACGTGGCCGTCGAGACCCTGCTCGGGCGCGAGCCGGTCTACCTCGACCAGTCCGAGCTGGACCGCTTCCTGGGCGGGAGGCGGGTGCTGGTCACCGGCGCCGGCGGCTCCATCGGCTCCGAGCTGGCGCGGCAGGTCGCCCGCTTCCGGCCGTCGCTCCTGCTGCTCCTCGACCGCGCCGAGGGGGCGCTCTTCGAGGTCGACCGCGAGCTGCGCCAGCTCCGCCCGGAGCTGGACATCCGGCCGCTGATCGCCGACGTGGTGGACGCGCCCCGCATCCGCGCGCTGCTCACCCAGTTCCGGCCCGACGTGGTGCTCCATGCCGCGGCGCACAAGCACGTGCCGCTGATGGAGTCGAACGCCAGCGAGGCGATCAAGAACAACGTCTTCGGCACCCGCATCCTGGGCGAGCTGGCGGGCGAGCTGGGGGTCGAGGCCTTCGTGCTGATCTCCACCGACAAGGCCGTCCATCCGAGCTCGGTCATGGGCGCCTCCAAGCGCATCGCCGAGCTGGTGATCCAGGACTTGGACCAGCGCTACGGCACCCGCTACGTGGCGGTGCGCTTCGGCAACGTCATGGGCTCGGCCGGCTCGGTGATCCCGATCTTCCGCGAGCAGATCGCCCGCGGCGGCCCGGTGACCGTCACCCATCCGGACATGATGCGCTACTTCATGACCATCCCCGAGGCGGCGCAGCTCGTCCTGGAGACCGGCGCCATGGGCGACCGGGGCGAGATCTACATCCTCGACATGGGCGAGCCCGTGCGCATCCTCGACCTGGCGCGGGACCTGATCACCCTCTCGGGCTTCCGGCCGTACGAGGACGTCGAGATCGTGTTCACCGGCCTGCGGCCGGGCGAGAAGCTGTTCGAGGAATTGGAGGTTTCGGGCGAGAACATCGCCAAGACCCGCCATCCGAAGATCTTCATCGGCCGGCTGCCGGTCTACACGTCGGAACGTCTGACCGACGGGCTCAAGCGCCTGGCCGCGCTCGGCCGGCATGGCCACGACGGGGAGATCCGCGAGTTCCTCGCCGAGTTCCTCGACGAGGCCAACCTGATGACGGGCCGGGCCGGCGCCGCGATCCTGCACTTCCCCGGCCGCTCGATCGGCCGCGGGCGGTCCTAGGTCCTGAGGAGGAGGCCCATGGAAAGCTTGCGCCAGGACTTCATCTACGCCCTCCGTTTCCTGCGGAAGCACCGCGGGTTCGCCCTCCTCATCGTCCTCTGCCTCGCCCTGGGGATCGGCGCCAACAGTGCCATCTTCAGCGTGGTGGACGCCGTGCTACTGCGGCCTCTGCCGTACCCCGAGGCCGACCGGCTGGCCCTGCTCTGGGACCTGCACCAGGGGCCGGGGACCGAGCCGGTGGAGTACAACGTCTCCGCCTTCAATTTCCTGGAGTGGCGCAAGCAGAGCCAGTCGTTCGAGCGGCTCGAGGCCATGCTGCCCAGGCCCTTCAACCTGACCAGCGGCGGCCGGCCGGAGCAGGTACAGGGCGCGGCCGTGACGGCGGGGTTCTTCGGCCTGCTCGGCGTGGAGGCGGAGTACGGCCGCGGCTTCCTGCCGGAGGAGGACCGGCCGGGCGGTGCGCTCTCGGTCGTGCTCTCCCACGGCCTCTGGCAGCGGCGCTTCGGCGGCGAATCGCAGATCCTGGGCAGGGCGTTGCGGATCGACGGCCAGAGCTACACGGTCGTAGGCGTGATGGCGCCGGGCTTCCACTTCGTGGAGGAGGCCGAGCTCTGGGTACCGCTGGCCCTCGATCCCGCGAGCCTGCCGCCGCAGCACTCGCTGCTGGTGGCCGGCCGGCTCGGACAGGGCGTGGGGCTGGATGGGGCCCAGTCCCAGATGACCACCATCGCTGCGCGCCTGGCGCGCGGCTTCCCCGACACCAATGCCAGCTACGGCGCGAAGGTCAGCAGCCTGCGCGACAGCCTCGTCAAGGACCGGCGGCGGGGCCTGCTGCTGCTCCTCGCCGCGGTGGGCTTGCTGCTGCTCATCGCCTGCGCCAACGTGGGCAACCTGCTGCTGGTGCGGGCCTCGGAGCAGCGCAACGAGATCGCAATCCGGGCGGCGTTCGGCGCCAGCCGCGGCCGGCTCGTGCGCCAGACCCTCACCGAGAGCGTGATGCTGGCTCTGGCCGGAGGGATCGTGGGCATCCCGCTCGCGGAGGCGATCCTCTGGGCCCTGCCGCGGCTTGCCGCCGAGTACGGAGCGCTGCTCCGGGACGTCCGCCTCGACTACCGGGTGCTCGCCTTCACGTTCGCGGTCTCCCTGATCACCGGCCTCCTGCCGGGTCTGCTGCCGGCGCTCAAGACCTCGACGCCCAACCTCTACCGGCGCCTTACGGCCGGCGGGGGGCGGCGCTCGAGCGAAGGGGTCCGCGGCCGTCAGCTCCAGAGCGGCCTGGTGGTCTTCGAGGTCGCGGTCGCTCTGCTCCTGCTGGTCGGCGCCGGGCTGATGATCAAGAGCTTCGCCCTGATCAACCGTGTCGAGCTTGGCTTTGACCGCGAGAACGTCCTGACCGTGCAGGTCTCGCTCCCCGAGACCCGGTACGAGGGGGCGCAGATGGTGGCTTTCTGGCGCGACCTGATCGGCCGCGTCGGAGCGCTCCCCGAGGTGACTGCCGCGGCGGCGACGAGCGTCCTGCCGGTGGAGGGCTCGGCCGTCACGACCACGTTCACACTGGAGGACGTGGCGGGCAGCGGCCCGGCCGAGATGCAGATGGCGAACTTCCGGCGGGTCAGCCCGGACTACTTCCGCGCCATGGGCATTCCCCTGAAGGCCGGCCGCTGGTTCCGTGACGGGGACGACATGCCGTCAGCGCCGGTGGCGATGGTCAGCGAGGAGATGGCCCGCCGCTACTGGGGGCCCAACCCTCTGGGTAAGCGCATCCTGCGCACCGCCGAGGCGGCCCAGGGCCGGTGGCTCACCGTCGTGGGCGTGGTCGGCGACGTGCAGGATTCGGCCCTGGGCGCCGAAACCGGGGCCACCTTCTACGTACCCATCGCGCAGGGGGCGCGGCCGTCCATGTTCCTGGTCGCCCGGACCTCGGCCGATCCCGAGGGCCTGGTCCAGGCCGTGCGCCGCGAAGTGCTGGCGGTCGACAAGGAGCAGCCCATCGCGATGGCCAAGACCCTGGACGCCCGGATCTCGGACTCGCTCGCGAAGCCGCGTTTCAACACTTTCATGCTGACCCTCTTCGCCTCGCTCGGCATGCTGCTGGCGGTGATGGGGATCTACGCCGTGCTCTCCTACTCGGTCAACCAGCGCCACCACGAGATCGGCATCCGCATGGCCCTGGGAGCGCAGAACGGGGACGTGATCCGGCTGATCCTGAAGCGGGGCATGACGCTGGCCGGGCTCGGCATGATCCTCGGCCTGAGCGCGGCGTTGCTCTTCACGCGGGCACTGGAGGGCCTGCTCTTCGGCGTGACGCCGACCGATCCCCTGGTCTTCGGAGCGATCGCCGTGGGGCTGATCCTGGTGGCCCTGATCGCCAGCTACCTGCCGGCGCGCCGGGCCGCGAGGTTCGATCCCATGGTCACGCTGCGGCTGGATTGATCAGCCTGAGGCAAGTCTCCTCTCGAATTCGGCCAGGATCTCGCCCATGGCCAGGCGCTCCGGCTCGGACAGGGCGCTGCGCTCCTCTTCGATGATCTCCGCCATGCGGGCGACCGTCGGCCTTGCGAGGACCTTGCGCAATTCGAGCTCTACCGGCAGGACTTCCTGGAGCAGCGTCACGACCTGAGTGGCCATCAGGGAGTTGCCGCCGAGGTCGAAGAAGCTGACGTCGCGCGGCACCTCCTCCCTCCCCAGCACCTCGGAGCAGATGCCCGCGACCAGCGATTCCAGCGGCGAGCGAGGACCCTCGACAGGCTCGGAGGCCGGCTCCGGCAGTGCGCGGCGGTCGATCTTGCCGCTCGGCGTCAGGGGCATGGCGTCGAGCCTCACGAAGACGGACGGCACCATGACCTCGGGGAGCTTGGCCCGAAGCCGCTCGCGCAATCCTTCCAGCTCCCGCTCGGCCACGTAGTAGCCGGCCAGCCGCCGGTCCTCCCGCATCGCGACCGCTGCCTCCCTGACGCCGGGGCACCGCCTCAGCACCTCCTCGATCTCCCCCAGCTCGACCCGGAAGCCGCGGATCTTCACCTGCTGGTCGATTCGCCCGAGGAACTCGAGGTTGCCGTCCGGCAGCCAGCGGGCCAGGTCGCCGGTCCGGTAGAGCCTGTCGCCGTTGCCATAGGGGTTGGGCAGGAAGCGCTCGGCGGTCAGATCCGGGCGTCCGCGGTAGCCGCGGGCCAGCCCCGCCCCAGCCACGGAGAGCTCGCCCGCCACGCCGACCGGAACGAGCCGGAAGCTCCGGTCCAGCACGTGGACCCGCGTGTTGGCAACCGGCGAGCCGATCTCCGGCATGCGGTCTCCCGTGGGAGCGACCCGTCCGGTGGTGGCCGAGATCGTGATCTCCGTCGGGCCGTAGTAGTTGATCAGCTCGAACGGGAGCCCCGGCGCCGGCCGGACCCGCAGGCGGTCGCCGCCCGCGAAGAGAGTGCGCAGGGCAAGACCCTCGGGTACCGCCTCGCCGAGCACCGCCTCGCCCAGGGGCGTGGACATGCAGGAGACGGTGATCCGCTGCTCCGCCATCCAGGCCAGGACCGCGGAGGACGAGAGCGCCGTGTCCGGCGGCGGGATGTGCAGCGAGGCGCCGGAGGTCAACGCCGCCCAGATCTCCAGCACCGAGGCGTCGAAGCCGGGGCCGGCCATGAGCGTGGTCCGGTCCGCGGGCCCCAGGCCGCGCTCCCGGCAATGCCAGGCGACGAAGTTGGAGAGGCTGCGGTGGCGGATCTCCGTCCCCTTGGGCGCGCCGGTCGAGCCCGAGGTGTAGATGACATAGGCGAGGAGGTCGGAATCGAAAGCGGCGGGAGAGGTCACCTCCCCACCCTCCGGCACCGCCGTGAGCTCTAGGAGCGCCCCCGAGTCCTCCAGGATCCACCGCGCCCGTTCCTCCGGGTTCGCGGGGTCGATGGGCAGGTACGCGCCCCCCGCCTCCAGCACCGCCAAGGCTGCAATCACCAGGTCGGGCGACCGCTCCAGCCGCAGGGCGACGACCGTCTCAGGCCCCACTCCCTGGGCGCGGAGCCGGCCCGCGAGGAGGCCGGCCCGCCTGGCCAGCTCGCCATAGGTGAGCTGGCCGCCGGGCCATGCGACGGCGAGCGCGTCCGGCGTGCGTTCCGCCTGGCGTTGGAACAGGCGATGGACCGGCTCCCGCGGCACCTCGGCCGCCGTCCGGTTCCACGAGGCCAGCTCCGCGGTCTCCTCCGGAGCCAACAGGGGCAGCTCGGAGATCCGTGCCTCCGGAGACGCCGCGATCCCCTCCAGCAGCGTGCGCAGGTGGCCCAGCCATCGGCGCACGGTCGCGGCGTCGAAGAGGTCCGTGGCGTACTCCGCCCGCGCGCTCCAGCCCTCTTCCCTCGTTGCCACCTGCAACCAGAGGTCGAGCTTGGACGTGCCCGTGTGCACCTCCTCGATCCCGGGCAGGGCCTCCTGGAAGGAGAAGGCCACCTGGAAGAGCGGCGAACGGGAGAGGTCCCACTCCGGCGCCAGCTCGGCTACCAGGCGCTCGAAGGGAAGGTCCTGGTGGGCATGGGCGAGCAGCGCTGACTCGCGCACCCTGGCGAGCGCCTCCACGAAGGTGGGCTCCCCGGACAGGTCCGCGCGCAGGACCAGGTTGTCGGCGAAGAGGCCGATCAGGCCCTCGGTCTCCGGCCTCCGGTTGGCCACGGGCGAGCCCACGGCCACGTCGCTCTGCCCGGTGAGGCGGTAGAGCAGGACTTGCCATGCGGCGAGCATCAGCAGGAAGGGCGTGACCCTCTGGCCGCGGGCGAGGGCGGCCACTGCGCCGGACGCGCCAGGCGGCAGGGAGATGGCAACCTCGGCGCCGCGGAAGGACTGCGCGGGCGGGCGTTGCCGGTCCGTGGGCAGGTCCAGCGGCACCAGGCCGGCGAGCTTTTCGGTCCACCAGGCGAGCTCCGCGGGCCGGCTGCGCTGCCAGAGCGCGTAGTCGGCGTACTGGACCGCGGGCTCCGGCAGGGCCTCGCCCCGCAGTAGGGCCTCCATCTCGCGGTGGAGCACCCTCAGCGACCAGCCGTCGGCCACGATGTGATGGAGGACGACGGCCAGCCGCTGCTCCTCCGGCGCGAGCCGCAGGAGCAAGGCGCGTAGGAGAGGCCCGCGGGCGAGGTCGAAAGGCCGCCGCCCCGCCTCGACAGCGAGCCGCTGCGCCTCGCGGTCCGCATCCGGGAGCGCGGACAGGTCGGCGACCGGGAGCGGGACCGGGGCGGCCGGGCCGATCTCCTGGTACGGCTTGCCGCCTTCCGCCGGGAAGGTGGTGCGCAGCGCTTCCTGCCGCGCCACGATCGCCGACAGGGCCGAGCGGACCGCCGCCGGGTCCAGGGAGCCGGGGAGGCGCACCAGGCCTGGCATGTTGTAGACCGGGCTGCCGGGAGCGAGCCGGTCGAGGAACCAGAGCCCCTGCTGCGCGAAGGAGAGGGGGATCCGTCCCTCCCGTGCCGCGCGCGTCACGGCCGGGACGGGGACGCCCGCCGAGCCGCGCAGCCGCCGGGCCAGTCCGGCGGCCGTGGGCTGCTCGAAGAAAAGGCTGAGCGGCGGCTCGGTCCCCAGGGCTTCCCTGACCCGGGCGGTCACCTGTGCCGCCAGCAGTGAATGGCCGCCCAGGGCAAAGAAATCCTCCTGCGGCCCGACCCGCTCCCGGCCCAGGACCGCACCGAAGATCCCGGCGAGGAGCTGCTCCATTCCGTCGCCGGGCGAGGTGTCGCCGGCCGGCGCAGCCGGCGCGGCCGGCGTGGGATCGGGCAGGGCACGGCGGTCCACCTTGCCATGGGGCGTGAGCGGCAGCGCGTCGAGCCACTGAAAGAGCGCGGGGACCATGGCGAGCGGCAGGCGCTGCAGGAGGTGACCGCGCAGCTCCGCGGGTGTCGCCGGGGTGGCCGGATCGCCGGTCCACCAAGCGGCGAGCCGGCCGTCCCGGAGCGCTACCACGGCCCCCTGCACCCCCGGATGGGTGGCGAGGGCCGCCTCGATTTCGCCGGGCTCGATCCGGACGCCCCGGAGCTTGACCTGACCGTCGAGGCGGCCGCGCACCTCGATCTCTCCGTCCGTCCGGCGCCGTCCGAGGTCGCCGGTGCGGTAGAGGCGTCCACCGGGCTCGAACGGGTCCGGCACGAACGCGCCGGCGGTGCTGGCGAGGTCGTTCAGGTAGCCGCGTCCCACCCCCGCTCCTGCGATGCAGACCTCCCCAGGGAACCCGATCGGCTGGGGCTCCAGGTCCGGCGAGAGGACGTGAAGGCGCAGGTTGGGGATCGGCCGGCCGACGGAGGTGTGGACCGTCGCGTCCTCCGGGACCTCCTGGAGGAAGGCGTGGCTTACCCGGTCAGCGCACTCGGTTGGTCCGTAGCCGTTGACGAGCGGCACCCCCGTGCCCATCCATCGCCGCGCCAGCTCAGGGGAGAGCGGCTCGCCGGTCGAGATGAGCCAGCGAAGGCTTGGGGGCGCGCCGCCCTCGTCGAGGAGAGGGGCGATCAGGGAAGGGACCAGTTCCAGGACAGTGATGGCCCGGCCCTCTACCTCGGACCGGAGGAGGCCGGGGTTCCGCACGGTTTCGTCTGGCAGGACTTCGACGGCGGCGCCCACGAGGAGAGGGGCGAGGAGCTGCCAGACATGGATGTCGAAGCTCTGCGGGGCCGTCTGGGCTACCCGGTCGGAAGCGGAGAGGCCGAGGTCCCGGATCTTGGCCAGGAGATGGTTGAGCAGTCCCCGGTGGGTTACGAGCGCGCCCTTGGGGTCGCCCGTTGAGCCGGAGGTGAAGAGAAGATAGGCAAGGGAATCTCCCGAGTACGGGCCCCCTCTCCCGCGAAGCGGGGGAGGGCAGGGGAGGGGGTCTTCAAGCACCCGCCGAGCCCCGCCAAGCTCAACCATCCGGGCCAGCCTCGCCTCCGGATGGCTCGGGTTGAGCGGCAGGTAGACCCCGCCGGCCTTCAAAATCCCCAGCAGAGCCGCCGCCAGTCCCGCCCCCCGCTCCATCCGCACCGCGACCGGCTCCTCGGGGCTCAGACCGGACAGGGATTGCGCCACCCCGTCCGAGCGCTCGCTCAGCTCCCGATAGGTCATCCCGTTCACCGCGGGCGCATCCGGAGTCCGGGCAGCCTGCTCCTCGAACAGCTCGGGCACGCTCCGGTCAGGGAGAGGGAGGGCCGTGCTGTTCCACTCCACCAGCTGCTGCCGCTCGGCCGCGCTCAGCAGCGGAAGCTCCCCGATCCGGCGCTCCGGATCACGGGCGGCGGCATCCAGGAGAGTCTCCAGATGCCCGAGAAGGCGCTCGGCCGTGGCAGGCTCGAACAGGTCCGCGTTGTAAGTGAGGGCCAGCTCGAGGCCGCGGGAGGTCTCGGCTGCCATCAGCTCCAGGTCGAGCTGCGAGGAACGCCGCTCCAGGGGTAGCGACTCCAGGACCAGCGACCCGGTGCGCACCACGGCCCCCTCGATCCCCAGGGCAAAAGCCGCGAGGTCGCCCGTATCCTTCAGGTGCGCCCGCTGGAAAGAGAGCATCACCTGGAAGACCGGCGGCCGGGCCGGATCCCGCTCGGGCTGGAGCCGCTCGACGATCAAGGGGAACGGGTACTCCTGATGCCGGAGCGCCCCCAACGCCACGCTGCGCACCCGCTCCAGGAGCTGGCTGAAGGTAGGGGAGCCCGACAGGTCTGACCGCAGCACGACCGGGTTCACGAGGTACCCGACCGTGCCGTCCAACTCCGGCGACAGCCGGCCCGACGTGGGCGAGCCCACCAGCAGATCGGTCTGTCCCGAGGCGCGGTGGAGCAGCACGTCGAGCCCTGCCACCAGGAACGGGAACATCCGGCTTCCAGTCAGCTCCATCCTGCGTGTGCGCGTGCCGCCCCGGAAGGTCCGTGCCGCAGGGCGCGGCCGGTCCACGGGAAGCTCGCAGACGGGAAGCTCGCCCGAGAGCCGCTTCTGCCAGTGCTCCCAGTGCCGCTCCGCCGCCCTCCCTTCCAGGCGCTCGCGCTCGCGGGCTACGAAGGCGGAATACGGCACCGGCGGCGGACCGGAGAGATCCCCCTCATACAGCGGCCCCAACTCGCGGACGATCACCGCGAGCGATCCGAGATCGGCTACAAGGTGGTGGATGACCAGGAGGAGGATGTCGTCCCCTCCGGTCCGGAGCAGGCGAACGCGGAGAAGAGGGTCCCGCTCCAGATCGAAAGGCCGTTCCGCCTCCCTCTCAAGATAATCCTCCTCCCATCTCTCCTCCCGGAAATCCAGCCGGCTCTCCGCATGAAGGCGCTGGACCGGACCATCCGGAGTCGGATGGAAGCTCAGGCGCAGGGCATCATGCCGCTCCGTCAGCCGCTCGAAGGCACGGCGGAGCCGGCCGGAGTCGAGCCGGCCCCGCACGCGCGCGGCGGCGGCGATGTTCCATGCCGCGGCATCCGGCCGAAGCCGTTGCAGGAACCAGACGGCCCTCTGACCGTGGGAGAGCGGAAGCTCGTTCGAATCCAAGGAACAGGATGATAGCTCGTAAGTTTTAGTAGCGTCGCTATCAAACCGGTAGTGGTACTACCTTTGCAGGAGAAAAAAGCCAGTGCGGCATCGACTTGCCGCACCCGATCCGGGGTCTTCTAGCGCGGCCGGATCCTCCTCAGGCCGCCGGGTTTCTGCCACCTGGCGGCCTCTTTTTTTCAGGCTATCCTTGTGGGGTGAAGGTGCTCGCTCTCCCCGCCCTGCTGCTCGCCGCGCTGCTTGCGCTCGCAGCCCAGCCCGCTCCGCCCCCGAGCGTCATCCTCCTCACCCTGGACACGACCCGTGCCGATGTCCTGGGAGCAGGCACGCCGGTGCTCAGCGCTTTGGCGGCTCGCGGAACGCGCTGGAACCAGGCCGTCACTCCCACCCCGCTGACCCTCCCGGCCCATGCTTCGCTCCTCACCGGCCTCGTTCCACCCGAGCATGGGCTGCGCGACAACGGCACCGCCGTGCTCCCCAAGGACGTGCCCACTCTGGCCGCGGCTTTCTCATCCCGCGGCTATGCGACCGCAGCTTTTGTAGCCTCGCGGGTCCTGGACCGCCGCTTCGGGCTGGCCCGCGGCTTCGCGCATTACGACGACAAGGCCCCCGCCGAGCAGATCGGCGAGTACGGCTATCCCGAGCGCAACGCCCGGCAGATGACCGACGCCGCCCTCGCATGGCTCGCGAAGCGGCCCGCAGGCAAGCCTTTCTTCCTCTGGGTCCATTACTACGACCCGCACGCGCCTTATAACCCGCCGGGCATGGACCCCCAGGCCGGCGAGCGCCAGAAGTACGCGGGCGAGGTCGCCTACATGGACCGCGAGATTGGCCGGCTTCTGGCCAAGCTGCCAGCCAACTCCCTTATTGCCGCGGTGGCGGACCACGGCGAGGCGCTGGGCGAGCACGGGGAGCGGACCCACGGCATCTTCCTTTACCAATCGACGATGCACGTGCCGCTGATCCTGGCCGGTCCCGGCGTGCCGAAGGGGAAAGCAGTCGCGGAGACGGCGCCCACCGTCCGGCTCGCTTCGACCCTGCTGCGGCTCTCGGGGGGGGCGGGAGCTCCCGCGGCCGGATTCGGCGAGCCGCTTCCGGGATTGGGAGGAAAACCCGCGGGTCCCGTCTACCTGGAGAGCCGCTTCCCCCTGAGCGCCTACGGCTGGAGCCCTCTGGAGGGGATGTTCGATGGCCGCTGGAAGCTGATCGTAGCTCCGCGGCCGGAGCTGTACGACCTGGGGGCCGACCCCAAGGAGACCCGCAATCTCCTCAACGACCAGCGGGAGCAGGCGCGCCGGCTCAAGGGAGCGCTCCAGACGGCGCAGCGCTCCTTCAGGACCCGCAAGGCGGAGGCGGCCGATCCCGAGCTGGCGCGCTCCCTCCAGAGCCTCGGCTACGCCTCGGGCTCCGGGTCCAGCGGCAAGGGGGCGCTCGATCCCAAGGACGGCGTCCCCCTCCTCGCCGAGTTCATGGCGGCCAAGGATCTAACGCAGCAAGGGCAGGCCAAGGCGGCGGCGGCGAAGCTGACTGAGCTGGTGCGCCGCAGCCCGGGGAACATCCCCTTCCTGACCGCTCTCGCGACCGCGCAGCTCGCTGGCGGTGATGCTGACGCTGCCATCGCCACCTACCGCCGGGCCGCGCAGGAGAATCCCCGCCTCGACTTCCTGCACGAGAACCTGGCTGACGCCTACGCCCGGCTCGGCCGCACGGAAGAGGCGCGCAAGGAGTACGAGCTGACGCTGGATCTGAACCCCCGCTTCGCCGCGGCCTGGTGGGGCTTGGCTGACCTGTCTCAGAAGGCAGGCAATGGCCCGGAGGTCCGCCGGCTGCTCACCGAGGCCGTGAACGCCGGCACGGAGAGCGTGTCCATCCTGGTGCGCCTGGCCGAAGTCGAGGCCAAAGCCGGGGACGCCGCGGCCTCGGAGCGCCACTTCCGCCAGGCGGTGGAGCTGGCGCCGGCCTGGGTGCCGGCCTGGCTGGTCTGGGGTCAGCTCGCGGAGAACCAGGGCCAGCTCGATCGGGCCCTGGAGCGCTATCTCAAGGCCGCCGAAGTCGGCCCCGGCCAGCCCGCGCCGCTCCTCGGAGCCGGCCGCGTCCTCCAGAAGAAGGGCGACCAGAAGGGAGCCCGGCAGTATCTGGAAAAGGTGATTGCCATGGCGCCGGGCTCCGCCGAAGCGCGGGAGGCCCGGCGGCTGCTGGGGTAGGCAGAGGCCGGCACGGAAGCTGCACAATCCCCGCGCGCCGTTCCTACGTTTCGGACCTCTGCTCCAAGGGGTACGCGGTCGCGAGCATCGACTACCGCCTCTCGGATACGGCAATCTGGCCGGCCCAGATCCAGGATTCCAAGGGAGCGGTGCGCTGGCTGCGCGCCAACGCCGCCATCTACAACCTCGATCCGGACCGTTTCGCCGGCTGGGGCGGCTCCGCCGGTGCCCATCTCGCCTCGATGCTGGGGGCCTCCGGGGATGAAGAGACGGTGACGGTTGGCAATTTCACGGCCGACCTGGAGGGCAGCACAGGGGGCAATACGGGCTTCTCCAGCCGTGTCCAGGCCGTGGTGAGCTGGTACGGCTACGGCGACGTGCTCCAGATGAATTTCTACCCGAGCACCCAGAACCACGACACGAACGGCTCCCCCGAGAGCCGGCTGGTCGGCGACTGGATCCAGAAGGTACCAGAGCGCACGGCCACGGCCAGCCCCATCACCTTCGCCTCGCCGGACGATCCGCCCTTCCTGGTCATGCACGGCACGCTCGACGATCTGGTCCCGTTCAACCAGAGTGAGCTGCTGGTCGACGCCCTGCGCCGCAACGGGGTCCGGGTCACCTGGTTGCCGGTCCAGAATGCCGGCCACGGCAACCCCGCCTTCAACACCACGGCGAGCTACCAGACCGTCTACGACTTCCTCAAGGCCGTGCTGCTCGATCTTCCAGCCGCGACGGTCCGGGTGGTGGCCGCGGACGCGTCCGCCTCCGAGGCCGGGCCGGGAACGGCGTCCTTCACGTTCTCGCGCACAGGGAGCACCGCTTCGCCCCTCACCGTGCGCTGGGCGCCCGGCGGCACGGCGCGGATCGGCACCGATTACAGCCTGACAGCCCCCTGGTGGGTCGTCATCCCCGCGGGAGCCGCCTCCGCCAGCCTGACACTCACGCCGGCGAACGACCTGCTCATCGAAGGGGAAGAGACCGCCATCATCAAGCTGGTCAGCCATCCGGCCTACCGGATCGACGACACCGGCGGCTCCGCGGCCGCGGTCCTCTCCGACAACGACATGGCTTCCGGATTGCCCACGGTCACGATCGAGGCGACCCTCCCCGCCGCCTCCGAGGTGGGACCGGACGACGGCTCCTTCACGATTTCGGTGAGCCCCTCGCCCGCCTCCGACCTCCTCGTCCGTTACGAAGTGTCCGGAACGGCCGCGAACGGGGAAGACTTTGCCGCGCTTTCCGGCGAGCTGACCGTGCCGGCCGGGATCTCCTCCGTGGACCTCGACGTCTCGGTGCTGAGCGACTCGCGGCTGGAACCCTCCGAGACCGTGATCCTCTCCCTGTCGCCCGGCCGTTTCTACGAGATCGGCTCGCCATCCACTGCGAGCGTCCACATCCGGGAGCTGGACGACGACTCGCCCATGCCGGTCGTCTCCATCTCGGCTGCCGATCCCTACCTCTCCGAGCCCGGCGCGGACAAAGGCTCCTTCGCCATCACGCGCACGGGCTCCACGGCTTCCTCGCTGCTCATCAACCTGGACGCGGGGGGGAGCGCCGAAGAGGGGAACGACTTCTGGGGCCTGTCCTCCGCGGTCATGTTCGGGAAGGACGTGTCGCGGATCTTCATCGTGGTCGAGGCCAAGGACGACGGCCTGACGGAGGGGCCGGAGACGGTCAACCTGTCCGTGCCGCCAGGGGCGGGCTTTCTCCTGGGCCCCTACGCCGGAAGCACGCTGACAATCGCGGACAACGAGCCCTCGCAGGGCGCCGACGGTTTCTATCCGCTGCCGCCCTGCCGCCTGCTGGACACCCGCGGCCCGGCCGGCCCCTGGGGCAAGCCCCGGCTGCAGGCGGGGGAGACCCGAGTGTTCGAGCTGGGGGGGCGCTGCGGCATCCCGCCCGACGCCATCGCCCTATCGCTGAACGTGACCGTGGCCGACCCCGACTCGCCGGGCTTCGTGACCCTGTTCGAGACCGGGCCTCCGCGCCCGAACGCGATCGCGGCGGCCTTCAAGGCCGGCCAGACACGCGGGAACAACGCCATCGCCAAGCTGACCGGCTTCCCACCGAGCCTCGCCGTCTACTGCGGCGCCGCCACGGGCGGGATCGACCTGATCCTCGACGTGACTGGTTACTTTCGCTAGATACCCTCGGAGATGATCCGCAGCAGCTCGTCGATCTCGACCGGCTTGACCAGATGGTGGTCGATGCCGCTCTTGTTCGAGCGCTCGCGGGCCTGCTCGTCGCCGAAACCGGAAACGGCGACGAGCAACGGGGGACGGGCGGTGGGCTGGCTGCGGAGCCGGATGGCAACCTCGTAACCCGTGATGTCCGGGAGGTCGAGGTCGAGCAGGATGGCGTCGAAAGCCTCCTCGCTCGCAGCCACCAGCGCCTCGCCGCCGCTGGTGGCTGCCCGCGCCTGGCAGCCCCGGAGGTTCAGCAGCTCGGTGAGCGCAGTGGCCGTATTGTGGTTGTCGTCGACGACCAGGATCCTCCGCTCTGCCAATAAAACAGCCGAGGTGCTCCGGGCCGGCGCCTCTGCAGCCGCCCCCTTGGCGAGCGGCAACCGGATGGTGAACGTGCTGCCCTGGCCGAGCCCGGCGCTGCGGGCCAGCACCGAGCCCCCGTGGAGCTCGGCAAGCTGCCTGACCAGGGTGAGGCCGATGCCCAGGCCGCCGGCCAGGGGGCCGCCATCTCCGCGCGGCACCTGCATGAAAGGCTCGAAGATCCGCTCGATCATCTGGGGATCGATGCCGAAGCCATGATCGCTCACCTCGACGACCGCATCCCCCTGATCGCTGCGCACCTCGAGCCGGATCTCCGTACCCGGATCGGAATACTTGGAAGCATTGACCAGCAGGTTGGCGACCACCTGCTCGAGCCGCCGCGGATCGGCATCGACATGCAGGGGCTCGCCGGGTAGAGAGACGGTCAGGCGCTGCCCGTTGTCGGCCAGCCGAGCGGCAGCCGACGCCGTGGCAGCCTCCACCAGCCGGGCCAGCGGCACGATCTGCCGCCGCAGCTCGAGCTTGCCGCGCGCGATGCTCGAGACGTCGAGCAGGTCGTCGAGCAGGCCGGTGAGCTGCCGGACCTGGCTGCGCATCATGGTCAGAGCCCACTGCTCCCGATCGGGGGCGATGGCAGCGATACCCTCTTCGAGCAGGCGCAGTCCGCCGTCGACGCCCGCGAGCGGGTTGCGCAGCTCATGGCCGAGCACGGCCATGAACTGGTTTTTCCGGCGCTCCTCCTCGCGCAACTGCGCCATAGTCTGTTCCAGCGCCCGCCGCGTCGCCACCTGCTCGGTGACGTCGTGCGCGAAACACATCACGCCGTCGATCTGGCCGTCGTGGCGGAGGGGTTCCCAGATGAGCTCGACGCAGCGCCAGGCGTCTCCCTCCTTGCCCGCCTCGCCGGTGAGCGACAGCTCGAGCTCGCGGCTGGCGCCGCTCTCCCCCTGCTGGAAAGCCCTGTCGAACGCTTCGAGGAAGCCCTGGCCGCGGAGCTCCCGGAGATTCTCGGCGAGCGGCCGGCCGAGCAGCTCGCGCCCTCCCAGCAGCTCTGCGGCACGCGGGTTGGCGAAAACGCAGACATGGGCTGGCCCGTGAGTGGTCAAAACCGCCGCGGGGGCGCGCGCCAGGATCTCCTGCAGCCGCAGCCGTTCCTTTTCGCTCTCTTCCCGCGCCGTGCGCTCGCGCCACAGGCGGCGCGCCGCCTTCTCGGCCTCCTTGCGCTCGGTGATGTCGCGGAGCGAGGCCAGGCACGCGTTGCTCCCATTCCACTGCAGGTCGACGACGCGCATCTCGGCCACCCGGCCGCCGGACAGATCGAGCTCGGTCGTCTCGCCGGACACCACCGGAAACCCGAATGGGGTATCCAGAAGCTCCTCGCGGCCGCAGCCGAACAAGGCCTCGGCCGCGGAGTTGACGAACCGCACCGCGCCCTCGGAGTCGACGACGACGATCGCGTCGCTGATCCCCTCGATGATCCGTTCGCGCTCGATACGGTAATCGGGCGCCTGGATGGCGGCTATGTTTGCCTCGGAGGCCTCTGCCAGGACACTGTTATCGCCTCGATACACGGCTTACCTTTTTGCAGGGTCCGTGCCAAATCATTCCTGAGAGAAGAGCCCCTCCAGCCGCGCCAGCTCCTCGCGCGAGTGCACGGGATTGCCGCTCAAGATGCCGCTCACCGTGCGGAAGGGCTCGCCGAGATGCATCCCGGAGGAGTCGATGACCACCTCGCGGATCTCCTTGTCGTGCGGCGACCCGCGCATCTTGAGCACCATCAGGCCGCGCTTCATCTCGCCGAACATCTCGACATAACGCAGCAGGATGATCGAATCGGTCAGGCTCGAAATGTGAGCTTCGGTCACCGACGTTCCGCCCACCAGCGTCGGAGTGGTGTTGGTGAACAAGCCGGTGATCGATTTCTGCTTGATGAACGAAGAGAGATCGATCACCATCTGCCGGAACGCCTTGGGAGGGCCAACCCGTTCGAGCGCCGAGAGGGAGTCGATGACCACTCGCTGCGGTGCGAACTCTTCGATCATCCGCTTGATGCGCAGCAGGTGATCCTGCAGCCCGCGTGCTTCCGGATACTCGCAGTGGACCCGCAGTACGCCATCGCGCTCCATCCGCTCGAAATCGACGCCCCAGCCCGTGGCGTTGCGCACCAGCTGCTCGTGGCTCTCCTCGTAGCCGAACAGCAGGGCACGGTCTCCCTGCTCGGCCCCGCCGGCGACGAAGTGAGTCACCGTAAGCGTCTTTCCAGTTCCCGTGGCGCCGGAGACCAGGATCACGGAATCGCGGAAGAACCCGCCGCCGCACATGGTGTCGAGCTGGGGGTTGCCGGAGCTGACGCGGACGATTGATGACCGCTGCTCGAGGGGAATGCCGGTGAGCGGGATCACCACCACGCCGCGGTCGGCTTCGATCACGAATGGATGCTCGCCTTTCTGATGATCCGTGCCGCGAAACTTGAGCAATTCCAGCGTGCGCCGCCTCTGCTCCTCTTCGAGCACATTGCGCAGCACCACGACGTTGTCGGCGATGAACTCCTCGACGCCGTACCGGCCGACTGCACCGTACTCCTCGGTGCGCTCGGCGGTGAGCACCGCGGTGACGCCCATGTCCCGCGCGGCGCGGGCGATGCGGAACAGCTCGTTGCGCACCACAGACGAGTCCTGGAATTGTGAAAAGACCGCGGAGAGGGAATCGATCACCAGACGCCGCGCGCCGATGCGCTCGACGGCGCCCTTGATCCGCGCCATCACGCCGCCCAGGTCATATTCGCCGGCCTCGACGATCTCCATCTCGGGATCGGGCGAGGCGTCCACGAAGGCCCACTTCCCTTCCCTTTCCCAGGTGGCCAGATCCCAGCCGAAGCTCGCGACGTTGCGGCGGATGTCGTCGGGGCTCTCCTCGAAAGTGACGAAGACGCCGGGCTCGTCGAACTCGGTGATGCCGCGCGTCAGGAACTGCGCGGCGAAGATGGTCTTGCCGCTTCCCGAGCTGCCGGAAATCAATGTCGAACGATTGGCCGGCAGGCCGCCGTAGGTGAGGCTGTCCAGGCCGGGAATGCCGGTCAGTACCTTGGCCGGTGGGAGCACCCGCTCGTCCGAAGGCTCCGTCATGGGTTCTCCTCTCCCTGCGCAAACTCATCGCGGGGCCGCACATCGAGCCCCAGCAACACCTTGTCGCGATTGGAAAGATCCCCGATCACCCGCCGCAGAGGCGGCGGAAGCTGCTTGATCAGCGTCGGCGTGGCCAGGATCCGGTCGCTCTCGGCCAGTTGCGGATGCTCGAGGACGTCGATGATCTCGATTTCATAGCGCCCGTCGAGCTCCTCCTTGCACAGCCGCCGGAGGTTGGCGATGGCGCGCTGGGCCCGCGGCGATTGGCCGGTCACGTATAACTTCAACAGGTAGCTTTCCACGTCCATCCTTCCCTGCTCAATGGTCGCGATAGAAGGTGACCAGGTGCCCCATGAGCTCGAGCAGCCGCACGCGGCCTTCCGCCAGGTAGAGCTTCATGCGCTGTGGCCCATGCTCGGCCTCCCGCTGCTTCATGGCGGCAGTATGCAGCTCGACGATGTCCCGCGGCCCGGCGCGCAGCTCGCCTGCTATCCCGGCGAGCCGCTGCAGCCTGTTATCGGGCGGCGTGAGCGGCGCCGGCCGCCGCTGGAGGATCTGCCCCACGGCGCGGTCCAGGATCTCCCCATACTCGCGTGCCAGCTCGGCGAAGCGGTCGGGGAAGGCGGCCCGCAGCGGCGCCGGGCGGCTGCCCGCTCCTGAGGCCGGGAGCTCCGCTTGATAGCTGGCAAGCACGGTCTTCACTCGTGCCACCTCCACCGCGTGGCGCAGCGAGCGCGCTGCCAAGGTGCCGTAGAGCTGCTCGGCGACCAGGTAGTCGGTGGCGCCGAGCTGCACGGCCTTGACGGCCAGCGGCTCGTCCCCGGCAGCGCAGAGCACGACGATCGGCAGGGTAGGGGCCTCCGCGCGAATCGTCACCAGGGGGCCGAGGCCCTGGTCGATGGGGGAGATCGGCAGCACCACAACGTCGGTATCCCTGGCCGCCAGCCCAGCGAGGGTCTCCCCCAGGCTGGAGGCGCGCGCGAGAGCGAACCGTTCGCGCTCCGGCAAGCTTTCGAGCGCCGCCGCGAGCTGGGACGTCACTCTCCCAGCCGTATCCACGACGAGCACGCGAAGACGGCCGTCCGGGCTCAGGGGAGCGGCCGCGGTGCTCTTCAATTCTGCCCCGCCAGGCGTTCCACTTCCTCGACAAACCGCGCTGGCGAAAGAGGTTTGACCAGATAGCCGGCGCAGCCGAGGTCCCGGGCCCGCTGGCGGTCCTCGTCGAGGGCATGGCCGGTCACCAGCAGCACTGGCACGCCGCGCGTGCGCTCGTCGAGCTTGAGGCGCCGCGTCACCTCCCAGCCGTCGATGCCGGGGATCGAGATATCCATGACCACCACGCAAGGAAGAACACCGGCAACGATCCGCGATGCCTGCTCGCCGTCGCTCGCTTCGTGCACGCTCCAGCCGGCGTGCTCGAGAAGTGTCCGATAGGCGAGCCGGGTTTCCGCATCGTCCTCGACGAGCAGGATCGGCCCCCGCGCCCCGCTGTCCATTGCCTGTCCTCCTGGGCGGGGAGTCTAGCATCCGGAGGCATCTCCCTTGCAGCCCCTGAACCGTGGCTTCGGGCCGCCGCCGACAGGTGTTCCAGCCGGCGGCGACATCTCCCATAAGCACCTCAACAGGAGGCCCACCATGAAGATCAGATCGACCCTTTTTGGCGCTCTGCTGCTCTGCGCGGCGCTGGTCATGCCCGCCGCCGCGGACCAGGACAAGAAGCAGAAGGAAGAGCAACAGCAGGGCCAGTCCGAGGAAAAGGCCGCCGAGCGCGGCAAGCCTACCGAGGCCGAGCAGAGGGCGGACCAGGATGACACCCCCGGCGAAGATGCCATGCGCATGAAGGGGCTCGACAAGGACGGCGACGGGCGGATCACCCGCGCCGAGTGGCAGGGCAACGACACCTCCTTCAGCCAGCATGACAAGGACGGCGACGGCGTCCTCGCCGGAGCGGAGATCACCCCGGGCGAGCCGCTGACCGACAACGAGGACCCTTCCGACGACTGGAAAGAGTGGTGGGACTTCCACCAGGGCCAGTTCGACACGGGCGCCTTCGACGGCATGGACAAGGATGAGAACCAGTCCGTCTCCCGCGAAGAGTGGGCCGGCGGCTTCGCCCTGTTCGACCGCCTCGACCGCGACCACAACGGGGTCATCACCCAGCAGGAGTACGAGGACCGCGAGTACCGCGGCATGACCCGCGAGGCGCTCTTCGGCAAGATGGACCTCAACGGCAACGGCCGCCTCGAGCCCTCCGAGTGGTGGTGGAGCCGCGACGCCTTCGCCCTGGTCGACCGCGACAGCAACGGCTGGGTCACCCCCGAAGAGCTCATGCACCGCGGCGAGCCCCAACCGCGGTAGTTACCCAGCGCCCCCGGCCCGTTGGGCTGGGGGCGCCATTGTTGGTACGGTCGTTGCAGTCGACCCTTTCCGTCCAGCAGCCGATGCCGATGGGCCGAGCCGCTGGGGACTTAAAAACCAGTGCTTGGCCAGCCGACGATGGCGAACCCCCCAGGGGCGCGCCCCAGCAAGAGTGTGGCCACATGGATAGGAGATAGACGACGATGCGTACCTTCAAGCTCTCTCTCGCCGCGGTTCTTTTTGCTGCGACGGTTGCCGCGGCTGATACGGACCTCGAAGTCCAGTTCGTCCAGCTCGACGCCGACAGCGATGGCTTCGTGGCCCTCTCCGAGTGGAGCGGCGGCTACGAGACCTTCGATAGCCTGGATAGAGACGGCGACGCCGTCGTCACCCGCACCGAGTTCTTCACCCGGGGCACCCGCTACAAGAGCCGCGAGGAGAATTTCCGCGATCTGGATGCCGACAAGGATGGCCGGTTGAGCGTGAGGGAGTGGAAGTGGGGCGAGAAGACGATGTCCGTCCTCGACCACGACGGCGACGGCTTCCTCAGCCGCCAGGAGTTCCGCTGCCGCCCGACCGGCGGCCGCAGCGCGCAACAGGCCGGGGGGAAATAACGGCCATCAGCGGGCCGACCACCGCAGGCCGGCCCGCACCGACCTCTCCGGTCCCGGAAACCCGATCAGCGTCTCGTACCTCTCGTCCAGCAGGTTGTCCAACCGCAGCCGCAGCTCCCACGGGTTGGCGAAATACTTGGCAAACCGCCAGGCCGCTCCCACACCCAGCAGCTCGTAGCCGTCCACCGTGCGCCGATCCTCGACCGGGATCTGCCGGTCGAAGAAACGGGAGACCGCCTGCGCGTCCAGGTCCAGTGTGAGGGCTTCGATCGGCTGCCAGCGCGCCTGAAGACTGCCCGTCCACTTGGGCCGGTGCCGCAGGTCAGCTTCCGATTCGAATTCCTGCCAAGTGGTGCTCGCTCGGAGAGAGATTCCGTCCTGGGGTTTCCAGCCCCAGGTGCCTTCGATTCCCCGGGTCTCCACCTCGGCGCGGTTCAGGTGGAGGAAGCTCTCGAAGTCGAAGTCGACGAGGTCCTCGAAGTGATTGTAGAAAAGGGTCAGGCCGGCATCGGTCCGGTCGAACCGCCATTCGATGCCCATGTCGCCGCCGAGGACGGTTTCGGGCCGGAGGTCCGGATTGCCCCCGAGCGCGGGCGGGCTGGCCAGGGCGAAGAAGCTGGGGAGCTTCCAGGCTCGGCCAGCCGAGGCGCGGAGGCGCGCTTTTCCGGCCTGACGGGCGATCCCCAGGCGCGGGCTCCATTGCGCGGCGTTGTCATCCGGCAGGTCGATGCGGGAGCCGAGCTCGAACGTCCAGTCCCCGCGGCCGGCGATCAGCTCCGTGTAGGCTCCGGGCAGGGTGCGGGAGATGTCGTAGTCGCCGGTGATGAATCCGGCCAGGATGCTCTCGTTCTCTCCCTGCTCGCGCTGCACGTCCACCCCGGCGCTCCAGCGGAGCGCCTCGGAGCTTCGGAGGACGGAGGCCCAGCCGATACGGGTGCGGGTGAAGCGGGTCTCCTCGACCGCATCCGGCACCGCGAAGAGCACCGCGGGGCTCTCCCGATCCATGGCGTGGCGGTAGACCGAGGCGTCCAGGCGGTGCCGTTCTCCCAAGGAGAGCCCCGCCGCCAGGCTCAGCTCTTCATGGTCCGAGCGGCGGAGCTCGCCGTCGCCGTAGACCGGGCCTCCCGAGGCGTCGGGGTAGTCATCCCCCTCCCACCAGGCGCCCCGGGCCTTTAGCTGGAGATTGCCCCTCGTCAAGCTGGCGAGGCCGCCCGCCTGCTCGAAACGCTCTTCGGCGATCCGCTCGGCTTCCTCTTCCCAGAGCGCGGTGACCGACCAATCCTTGCCGGAGACCGTTCCGGTCCCTCGCCGGTAGGATGCATCCCCGGCGGACAGCTCTGCTCGAGCCTCCGGCTTCCCACCGTCGCGGGTGAAGATCTGGACGACTCCGGCCAGCCCCGTGGAGCCGTAGAAGGAGGACAGGGGGCCGCGGACGATCTCGATCCGCTCGATGCCGGCGGTGGGCAGCCCCTCGAGGTTGAACACGTCCCCCACCTGGTAGGTCGAGTCGTTGAGGGGTACGCCATCCAGCAGGACGAGGGTGAAGTTCGGATCGCCGGCCCGGATCTGGGCCGCGCTGAACCCGCCCCGGCCGTTCGTGGTCAGGCTCACGCCGGGCGCGAGGCGGAGGAGATCCCCCACGGTGCGGGCGCCTGAGGCCTCGATGGCCTCGCGGTCGATCACCGTCACCGAGCCGGTGGCGGCAGAGAGGGGGCGGGCCTGGACGGTCGCGGTCTCATAGAAAGCCTCGGCAGGCTCCTGGGCTCCAGCCGCAGCGGCAAACAGCAAGAGCCCCAGGAGCGCCAGCCTCATCCGAGGATCTCCTCGGCCACGACTTCCACGACCAGGTCGCGCTCCGTGGGGGATAGATGGCCGTCGGTCTCGATCCGGCCGCGCAGCCGCTGGACCAGGCTGTCACGGGCCTCCGCCTTCTCCTTCTGGCGCAGTTGGTCCTGGTAGACCGTCCATCCGAACTGGACGAGGCTGAGCAGCAGGCTGGCGAGGGCAACGGACGTGCCGGCGTCGAGGCTCCGGCGCCTTGGGGCTCCCTGGAGAAGGCGTTCCGTGGCCGCCGGCAGGTTGGCGTCCAGGCCGGCGAGGCGTCCCGCGGCCCGCCGGATGATCGCGGTAGAGGCTTCGTTCGAGGGCTCGATCATGATTGAATCCTATCCCTTCCTGGTTGCGTCGGGAGCCGTCCTCCCTTACAGTTATCGGTCTCTACCCGAGAACCGGAGGTCGTCATTTTGTTTACCAGGCTCCTCTCCGCATTTGCTTTGGCTTTGGCCATCCTCGCGCCCCTGAAGGTGTCAGCCATCTCCCAGCCCCTGCCGACGCTTCTCCCTTGGGGCGACCGCATCGTCCGCGAGGGCATCGAGCTTCAGGTGGCGGTCGCGCCCGAGGGGCGGGCCTTGAGGGAACGGGACCGGGTGACCTTCCGCTTCCAGGTTGCAGACGAGGCCGGCCGGCCGATGCGGGGGCTGCGGCCCGCGGCGTGGCTGGAGCCGCTCGCGCCGGGCCAGACGGTCGATCCGAGGGCCTGCGTGCGGGAGATGGAGACGGGATCCGGCTGGAAGCTGGTCAAGGCGCCTGCCCTCCTCGACCTCGACCTCCACGAAGGGGAGCGCCCCGGCACTTACGAAGCCTTGGCGCGGATGGGCCGCCCCGGCCGCTATGGCGTCGCCTTCTTCCTCGGCTCGCCCCGCCTCGTCCACTGTTTCGAGGTCGAGGTACTAGGCTAGGCCGCGAGCCGCTGTTCGAGCTCCCGCGAGCGGCGGCGCGCCACTGAGCCGTTCCAATGGCAGAGCGGGCCGAGCAACCCGTAGATCACGCCCGCGAGGAACAACGGGCCGTCCACCAGGACGATCACGACCGACAGGCAGCCCACCCCCACGAAGATCAGGTAGTGGCGCATCCAGGAGCGGGCGTCGAGGCGCTCGACCTCCTCCAGCCCCAGCTCCTTCGAGCGCGCTGCGCGCAGGTAGAGCAGCGAAAAGCAGGCGAAGACCGCGATGAAGCCGAGCCCGTAGACGAGCATCAGCGACGCCATCTCCTCCCGGCTGTTGAGCATCCGCTGCTCGGCCCCCGGCCCGAGGCCGAAGAAGAGGCCGGTCAGGGCCGTCGACAGGAACTTCAACGGGTAGATGTAGAAGAGCACGACGAACAGCAGGACCGAGTTGATGACGACGGTCCAGGAGTCCTGGAGGCCGTAGCGGCGGAAAAAGCCGTTGTGGGCGGCCCAGATCAGGATCAGCATGGTGAAGCTGAATGCGAAGGCCGCGAAGCCGTCCAGGCTCTTCATCAGCTCCGGGAAGGTCTGGGGCACTTCCAGGGAGACCACGAGCAGGGTCGCCGCGAATCCGAACACGGCGTCGCTCAGGGCTTCCAGGCGCGTGACTTCCCGTCCGCGAAGGATCATTAAAGAAGAGTGTAACGCGTGCTACCCTCGATACGCCTATCCCATTGCTGCGCAGGGCGGACCCTGCCTCTCTGCGCCAACAACCTGGAGGAGAATTCCGATGCGACCGATCCGCTCTCTGTGTCTGTTGCTGCTCGCGTTGACCCTGGCCGTTCCGGCCCTTGCCGTCCCCAGCGCCACCGACCGCGTGCCCGGTGCCACGCTGCTGGTCCCGTTCTTCGAGACCGGGATCAACTCGACGACCCATCCGCACGACACGCTGCTGGTGACAACGAACTGGCTCTTCGCCAACATTACCTTCCACTACCACGTCTGGGACGTCAACGGCAACGCGACAGGCCTCAACGGCAACGTCCTCCTGGGCAACCTCGGCACCTGGAGCGCGGCGATGCGCGACCTCATCAACTCGGCGGCCCCAGCCGTGCGCACCCAGCTCACCCAGGGCGCCTACTACCGCGGCTTCGTGACCCTCGACGTGGTCACGGCGGCGACGGCCTTGAATCCCACCCAGGCGGGATATCCGTTCGGCACCACCAACGCGCTGGAGGGCTTCATCTACTACACCCGGCTCTCGCAGGGCTCGGCGAACGGGCTTGCCATGGTGTCGCTGGAGAACGTCCCGGCCACCGCGGATGGGCTCATGAGGGGCTTTTACAGCAACGGGGACAACCGGGAGGAAATCGATTCGACGGCCCGCTTCTGCGCCAATCAGGTCTCCACGGACCCGAACGGCACCACGGGGTGCAACAACGCCGCGGACGACGACGACATGGACCGCATCCACATGCGGATCTTCCGCTCGGCTCCGCTGTCCGGCAGCAGCCGCGCAGTCATCTTCACCTGGAAGCCGGGCCTGGCCAACGGACCGTCCATCTACTGCGACACGCAGACCTGCGAATCCGTCTATACCTACCGGCAGTACAACGAGGCCGGCGTCGCCGTGCTCGATGGCGGGATCCGCCTCAACAACGTGGTGAACATCATCGAGGACTCGCAGATCGTGGGCACGCAGTCGGGGTGGCTCTCGATCTTCGACGTGCCGAACATCCTGCTCGATTCCCACGTCTATGCGTTCACGTTCAACTCCGCCGCGCCGGCGGGGAACCCGAACCTGACCTGGGACGCCATCTTCGAGGCTTACGTCTTTCCGTAGGGGAGAACCTGACCTGGGACGCCGTCTCCGTGTAGGGGCGGCCCTTGTGGCCGCCCTCCGGAGGGCACCCACAAGAGGTGCCCCTACAGTCAACTCTTGGCGAGATCCACCTCGGCCCGGTCGCGCAGGCGCTCGGCCGCGGGCGACAGGGGAGCGTGGGTGAGGATCTTGTTCATCCGTTCCATGGCCTTCACCGAATCGCCCATCCCCTGGTAGAGGACGACCTCGGCGTGCAGGTTGTCGGCGAGGATGTTGAGCCGGTTGAGCACCGTGGGCACGTACTCACCCTCGGGGAACCGGCGCAGGTACTCGGCGCCGTTCGCCACGTCCGAGTAGCTCTTGGCAGCCGCGGCCAGGCGGTCGTTGGCCATCTTCTTGAGCTCGGCGTCGCGGTCCTGGGCGGCGAGCTGCTGCAGGGCGGCGAGCTGGTCCAGGCTTGACGCCAGCATGCGCAGGCCGCTGCCGGCCTTCTTCCCTTCAGGGCTCTCCGGAGCGGACTCCCAGGCTTCCAGGTAGCGCGTCACGGCCTCGGTGGGATTGCCCAGCCGGCTGTACGCGTCGCCCAGGGCGAGCGCAACCTCGGGCACCCGCGGCGAATCCGGGAAATTGCTCAGGAAAGCCACCAGGAACGAGGTCTCGAACACCCCGCGGTCGAGCACCTTGAGCGCCTCGGGATAGAGCTCCTTGCGCTTCAGGTCAAGATCCTTGATCTCCGCGTTCAGGTTCTCGATCAGCTCGCTCTTCGGCTCGAGCGCCGCCACCGCCGCCACTTCCTGGCGGTAGGTACGGACCACGCCGCCGTAGTCGCGGGAGAGCAGAGGCTTCGCCAGCTCCGCGTCGCGCCGGGTATGGAGCTTCTCCAGGCGGAGCGACGCAGCCACGCCGCCGGCCGGCCAGGAAGTCAGGGAGAACTGCTTGACGAACGTGGCCTCCTCGGGCGCCGGCTTGGCGGTGTCGAGCCAGGTCATCAGCGCGGCCTGGGTGCGCAGGCGGAAGTCGTCGGCGGATTTCCGCGACTCGATCTTCCAGGTCTCACTGCGGGCCTCGGCGGCGCGCGCCCTCGCATCTGCGAACGGATGGGTCTGCCAGTAGCCGTACTCCTTGAGCTGCGGAGCGAGGCTGTTCATCTTCTCCCAGATGCGCCGGGCGCCGTCGGGGTCGTAGCCGGCCAGCGCGGAGAGCCGCTGCCCCTCCTGGTCCGCCTCGTCCTCGTGATCCCGGCTGTAGCTGCGCAGGAGCAGCTCGCCGAGGATCAGGCTCGCCGCCGCCGCTCCCTGAATGCGGCTGGCGCCGGGATCGTCGTAGCCCACGCGCGGATCGTAAGGCGTGTTGAGGCGTTCGCGGTCGCGGTTCGACTCGCTGACCACGACGCCCGCGACCAGCAGGTTTCCGAGCACGGTCATCAGGGTGGCCTTGCGCTGCATGCGCTTGAAATGCTCCAGCGTGACGTGGCCGATCTCATGGCCGAGCACGGCGGCGAGCATGTCGTCGTCCAGCCCCATGTCGAGCATCCCGCGGGTGATGAAGATCTGGCCGCCGGGCAGCGCGAAAGCGTTGGGCACCGGCATGTCGACGAGGGTGAAGGTGAAGGGGAAGCGGGTGAAGCCCGACTGCTGGGCCAGCTCGTAGCCGACGCGGTTGACCCGCGCCGACTCCTCCGGGTCCTCGTAGATCTCGTAATGCTCGGCGACCTGCCGCGCGATCTGCAGGCTCTTGAGGAAAAGCTCCGGGTTGGAGACCGCCTGGCCCGAGGCGGGCAGCGGCAACAAGGGGAGCGCAACCAACAGGGCGAGGGCCGCGGCGAGGAAGCGACGGGTGGGGTTCTTCATCATGAATCTCCCAAGCTATGGGACGGTGCCAAGGGTAGCAACACCGGGCGGTCCGTCAAAACTCCCGCCCCACCAGCGCGGGGGCGGTGTCGCCTTGCGCCTGGCGTTGCGTCTGGTCAGTGATCATCGGCGGCGGCAGGATGCCTCCGGAGACGACCATGCGGACCCCCTCCTCGATCGTCATGGGGCACTCGATGAGATCCCGCTGGGGCACCAGGAGGAGATAACCGCTGGTGGGGTTCGGCGTGGTGGGGACGAATACCGAGACCAGCTCCTCGTCGTGCGGAGCCGGTCCCCAGCGGGAAGGTCCCCCTGTGACGAATCCGATGCCGTACATTCCGCGCCGGGGGTATTCCACCAGGACCACCCGCTTGAAAGCGTCGGCCTGGTCGCGCGAGACCGCCTCGAGCACCCCCTTGGTGGCGCCGTAGACCGACCTGACCACGGGGATGCGCCGGATGAACGCCTCCACGCTGTCGATGATCCGCCGGCCCACGATGCCGGTCGAGAGCCAGCCCAGGAAGAGGATGACCAGCAGCGTCAGCACGATGCCGAGGCCCGGGATGTGGATGCCCGGTTCCTCGAAGAAGGTCGAGAGGGTCTTGTCGATCAGCGGCGCGAAGATCCCGTCCATGAAGCGGAACAGGAGCACGAGCACGTAGACGGTGAGATAAGCCGGGGCCAGGATCAGCAGGCCGCCGATCAGCAGGGTACGCAGTCGCGATCTGAAAGGATGGGGATGCAAGGAGTCTGATTTCACGGGCCTAGCCTAGCAGGCTCGTTGTGGTAGCGTTCGGTCCATGAGCGATCTGACCATCGAGGTGCCGACCGCGAAGACGTCCATGGAGGACCTGCGCTCGGCGCTGGACGCCGGGCTCAAGGCCGAGTTCCCCGGCGGGATGCTCAAGTGGACCTGGGAGGGTGACGTGATGCATCTCTCCGGCCCCGGCGCCAAGGCGACGATAGCCCTGGAGGGGGGGCAGCTCGTCGGCCGCGCCCATCTCGGACCGCCCGCGAGCATGATGAGGCCGGTGATCGAGAAGAAGATTGCCGCCGTCATGAAGAAGGCCGTGGCCTGACGACCCTGCCGCAAGCGCTGCTCGCCCACGCCGCCCGCCATCCCGAGGACCCCTGGCTGTTCCACCCCGCGGGCTGGCACTGGCCCTGGTGCTCCTGGAAGCACCTGGCCCGGGGAGCGGCCTCCTGGGCCGAGCCGCTCACGGCTCTTCCCCCTGGCACCCCGACCGCCTTCCTCTGGAATCCCCATCCACCCGCCGTCGCCCTGGACCTCGCCATCCAGGCAGCCGGGCTGGTCTCCGTCCCCGTGACCGATGCCGCAAATGCCCGGGAGCGGGGAGCCCGTGCCTGGGCCGGGCCAGCAGGATCGGCCGGCCCCGAGGCGCTGGAGCACGTCTCCCTCCCCGCCTGGAATCCCGGAAAGGATGCGGACTTCCCCGACCGCCCCGCCGGGGGAGTGATGGTGGAGAGGATGGTAGAGAGGGAAATCACGCAGGAGGAGCTGATCGCCGCGGTGGACCGTTTGGAGATCGGAGGGGAAGAAAGGGAGATCGTAGTGATCGGCCGCGCCCCCGAGCGCTGGGCCGACCGCGTCTTTTTCTCCTGGGCCACGGTACACGGAGCCGCCATTCTCCTGGCCCCTGACCCATCGAGCCTGATCGGCTCGGCCATCTGGGCGAGGCCCACCGTCTTCCACGGTTCCGCCGCCGAGTTGAAGGCCCTGCGCCGTGCCGTGGAGGAGGAGAAACCGCCCTTCTGGGACCGCCGGAAGGGCCGGTTGCCGTTGGGGAGGCTGCGGGTGATTCTTTGTGAGGAGCTGGCAGAGGAAGAGAGGCACTTTTGGGAGGGCAGGGGGGTGCGGGTAGCTGCCCTCTAACCCTTGACCCCATACGCGCCAACTTTGCATCGCCGAGCCCCGGCAGGGGCGACATGGAATAGCCCGGCACGTGAGTGCCGGGAAAACGGGGGGTAAACGGAGTTTAAATATCCCGAGCCCCGGACGGGGCGACATATTGGGAGTGGGGCGCAAGCCCCATGAGGGAATGTCGCCCCTACCGGGGCTTCGGGTGTTTTGGCGACTCATTACCCGGCACTGACGTGCCGGGCTATTCCATGACGCCCCTGCCGGGGCTTTTCTGTCTCCCGTCTCTCCCACCCGGCCGTGAGAGGGGGGACCGGAAGCTTCGGCCGTCGCCTCTCACTTTCGAGCGGCATCCGCTCACCCTCCGCCGTCTGCCGCTCAGCCTCCAGCGCGTTCCGCTCACGCTCCGGCGGGTTCCGCTCGACCTCCAGCGCGTTTCCCCCGGGCTCCAGACGGTGCCCCGCGACCTCCGGCGGACGCGCCCGGCCCTCGCGCGAACTCGCCCGAGCCCCGGCAGCATCCGCCCGACCCTCGCCGGCTCGTGCAAGACCGTGCGTGGCACCTGCCCGACTCCCAGCGGCATCCGCCCGCCCCCGGTCGCGTGTGCTGGAGCGTGCGGGGCAGCCGCAAACCCGTCGTGGGATCACGCTGGAGCTTGCGCGGAAGCCGCAAACCCTTCGTTGGCACGCGCTGGAGCCTGCGCGGACGCCGCTCGACTCCGCGGGGTAGCGGCTCGAACGCGGGTATAATTTCGTCATCCACAAAATTCTGGCTGCCATGACCGACTTCTTCATCAGCTATACCCACGTCGACCGTCCCTGGGCCGAGTGGATCGCCTGGGTCTTGGAGGAGGCGGGGCACAAGGCCAGAATTCAGGCCTGGGATTTCCGGCCGGGCGGCAACTTCGTGATCGAGATGCAGAAGGCCGTTGTCGGCTCCGAGCGCACGATCGCGGTCCTTTCGCCGGACTACCTGCGTTCTCTGTTTGCCATGGCTGAAGGGGGCGCCGCTTTCGCCGCGGATCCGGATGGATCCAAGGGGAAGCTCGTGCCGGTTCTGATCCGCGAGGTTCCCCAGGAAGAACTGGGCCTGCTGAGCACGATCATCCACATCAGACTGGCGGGGCTCGAAGAGGCTGCGGCTCGCGAGGCGCTCGTGAATGGGCTCGTGCCCGGCCGCGTCCGGCCAGAGAAGGTTCGTTTCCCCGGAGCACATCTCTTTCCCGGCCGGGCCGCCGCGCCACCCGACCCGAAGATCGCCCGCAACGTCCTTGAGGCCCTGCCACTCGAAGAAGTTCCGAAGCCCGGACCGCTGCCGGTGGGCTCGCGCATGCCGCTGGCGCCCAATCCGCTCTTTGTCGGCCGTGAGGAGGATCTGAAAGCTCTGGCGCGCCAGCTCAAGGCGGGGGATACCTCCGCGGTCGGCCAAGTCGAGATCGCCGCCGCCACTGGGCTCGGCGGGATCGGGAAGACGCAGCTTGCTTCCGAGTTCGCTCACCGCTACGGACGCTTCTTCGCCGGAGGCGTCTTCTGGATGAGCTTCTTCGACGCCCCCTCCGTCTCTGTCGAGGTCGCCGCCTCTGGACAAAGTCTCAGCCTCCATTCGAGCTTCGATGCCCTGACTCTTGAGCAACAGGTCCGCTTGGTGGAGGAGGCCTGGCAGAGCCCGCTCCCTCGGCTCCTCGTCTTCGACAACTGTGAGGAGGAGGCGCTGCTTCAACGCTGGCGTCCCCGTTTCGGTGGCGCCCGGGTCCTCGTGACCAGCCGGCGAGCCGAGTGGGATGCGACCCTGAGTGTCAAGACGGTGCCGCTCACCACCTTGCCGCGCCCCGCGAGTATCGAGCTTCTGCGGCTTTTCCGGCCCGACGTTCCAGCGGAAGATCCGATCCTCGATGCCATCGCGGACGAGCTTGGGGATCTGCCCCTGGCCCTTCATCTGGCAGGGAGCTTTCTCAAGACTTATCAGAACTCGGCCTTTGGACAGGCGGCGGCCTATCTCGAGCAGTTAAGGAATACGGATCTGCTCACCCATCCATCCCTCGAAGGCCGAGGAGCTGGGGTGTCACCTACCGGGCATGCAGCCCATGTGGGACGCACCTTTGCGCTCAGCTTTGAACGGCTGGAGCCGGCAAGGACCGAGGATGCCTTAGCCACCAGGCTTCTCTCTCGAGCGGCTTGGTTCGCTCCTGGAAAGCCGATCCCCCGATCGCTACTCCTTCAGTCGGGTGGTGTAGATTTGGGAGATCTGTCGACAGGTCTGGATGCCGAGGATGCGCTCCGGCGGCTGGTGGATCTCGGGCTTTTGGAGGTCAATGATCAGAATGATCTACTGATGCACCGCCTTGTTGCAGCATGGGTTCGCGGTGTGGCAGATAGCGATGAGGCGCTGGAGGCCGTCGAGGAGGTGATGGTCGCTGAGGCCAATCGCCTCAACAAGACGGACAACCCGGCCCCTCTCCGACCTTGGCAGCCGCACCTCCGAATGTTGACGGACCGAGCCGATGATCGGAAAGACGAGATGGCGGCTCGGCTCTGCGGCGAGTTAGGGATCCACCTCTGGCAGGCAGGAGACTACGTAGGGGCGCGACCCTACCTTGAAAAGGCAGTCGCTCTTCACGAGGAGGTGTTAGGGCTGGAGCACCCAGCCACTGCCCGCAGTTTGAACGACCTGGGACGCCTTCTTCATAGTCAAGGTGAGTATTCAGCGGCGCGCGCGACCTACGAACGAGGTCTGGCGATTCGAGAGAGAGCCTTGGGTCTGGAGCATCCGGATGCGGCTCAGAGCTTGAGTGATCTAGGTATTCTCCTGTCTGATCAAAGAGACTATGGGGAGGCACGCCCTCGGCTTGAGCGTGCATTGGCGATCCGGGAGAAGATTCTGAGCCCGGAGCACCCGGACATTGCCCGCAGCCTGAACAACTTAGGTAGCCTTCTGCTTGAGCAGCATGATTTCGCTAGAGCCCGTCAATATTACGAGCGTGCATTGGCGATTGAAGAGAAGGTTCTGGGCCCGGAGCACCCGTCTACAGCAGGTACCCTGAGCAATCTCGGTAGTCTTCTTGAGGTTCAGGGTGATTTTGCTGGGGCTCGCGCGTACTTCGAGCGAGCGCTGGCGATTGAGGAGAAGGCTCTAGGCCTGGAACACCCGATTACAGCACAGAGCCTCATGAACCTGGGCACCGTGCGTAAAAGCCAGGGAAACCTTGCGAGAGCACGCTGGTATTGGGAGCGGGCTGCGCGCATCCTCAAGGCTAGTCTCGGACCAAAGCACCCCGAAACTAAAAAAGCATGCGAGTTCCTCAGTACGCTTCCCGGCGGTCGGAAGCGGCCTCCCAGGAAGAAGCCCTGACCAAGCCGCCTCCCTTGCCGCACCGCGACGTAGATGGTATAGATCCCCTGAGAGGAGATCGTCATGGCCGACACCCCCGCGAACACCGTGCCCGACCAGCCCCCCGCGCCCTTGCGGCCCCCGAACCGGGCTTCCGCCCTGGAGGAGATCACCGAGCGCGCCGATACCGTGTGGACCCGGGGTAACGGGAAGCCGGTGAAGGTCCAGGTTGCCGCGCGCCGGGAGCTCAAGGGCCCGCGCGGCAGGATAGCCATCATCGACGGCTGCCGGACACCTTTCATCAAGTCGGGCACCGACTTCATGAACATGGACGTGACCGACCTCGCGAGTGTGGCCGCCGCCGAGCTGATTGCCCGCTCCGGTATCGATCCCATGGAGATCGACCTGTCGATCTTCGGGGTGGTGGTGCCCGCGCTCAACGCTCCGAACCTGGGAAGGGAGGTGGTCTTCCGCACCTCGCTGCCCGTCCGGGTTCCCGGTGTGACGGTCAACCTGGCTTGCGCCTCCTCGACCCGGGCTCTGACCTTCGGCGCCGCCGCGATCCTGTCTGGCGAGGCGGATGTGGTGCTGACCGGGGGCGCCGAGTCGCTCTCGAACGTGCCGATCCAGTTCTCGCGCAAGGCGGCGCGCACGTTCATGGAGCTGAACAAGGCCAAGACCCTGCCGGCCAAGATGGGGGCGATCGGCAAGCTGCGGCCGGCCGACCTTGCCCCCGTGGCCCCGGCCATCGCCGAGTACACCACCGGCTTGTCCATGGGCGATTCCGCGGAGAAGATGGCCAAGGAGAACGACATCTCCCGCCGGGCTCAGGATGAAATTGCGCTCATGTCCCACCAGCGCGCCGCCGCTGCCATCGCGGATGGCCGGTTCGCGGGCCAGATCGCGCCGGCCTTTCCGCCGCCGCGTTATGACAAGGCGGTCTCGGTCGACAACGGCGTGCGCGGCGACAGCTCCATGGAGGCGCTGGAGAAGCTCAAGCCCGTGTTCGACCGCCGCTATGGCACGCTCACGGCCGGCAACTCGAGCCCGCTGACCGACGGCGGCGCCGCCGTGCTGCTGATGAGCGAGGAGAAGGCCAAGGCCCTGGGCATCACGCCGCTCGGCTACCTCCGCTCTTACGCCTTCACGGCGCTCAACCCCGGCGACCAGCTCCTGCAGGGGCCGGCCTACGCCGCCCCCGCGGCGCTCGATGCCGCAGGCGTGAAGCTCTCGGATATCGATCTCGTCGAGATGCACGAGGCCTTCGCCTCGCAGATCCTCTCGAACATGAAGGCCTTTGCTTCCAAGAAGTTCGCCAAGGAGGAGCTGGGGCGCGACGAGCCGATGGGAGTGATCGATTTCGAGCGCTTCAACGTGACCGGCGGCTCGATCGCCATCGGCCATCCCTTCGGCGCGACCGGCGCCCGGGTCACCACCCAGGTGCTCTACGAGCTGCGGCGGCGTAATCTGAACCTCGGCCTGGTCACCGTCTGCGCGGCCGGGGGCGTCGGCTTCTCGATGGTGGTCGAAAGAGAGTAGGGGAGGGGGGTGCCCTGTAGGGGCTGAACCCGTCTAGCCTGGGGTTTCAACCCCAGGCGGAGGAGGGCGCCGGCACCGCGCCTGGGGTTGAAACCCCAGGCTAGACGGGGGTCGCTCCTACAGAGCGAGCAAAGGCGCCCAGGTAACTCCCCATGCTCACCGGCACCCTCGTCCTCGACCTCTCCCGGCATCTGCCCGGTCCCCTGGCTGGCCGGCTCCTGGCCGACCTCGGGGCGCGGGTGGTCAAGGTCGAGGAGCCTTCGCAGGGCGATCCCGTCCGCCAGGTGAGCGGGCTGGGCGCCCTCCTCCTCTCGGGAGTCGAAAGCGTGGCCCTCGATCTCAAGGAGCCGGGTGGGCAGGAAGTCCTCGGCCGTCTCCTTGAGCGGGCCGACGTCCTCCTGGAGAGCTTCCGCCCCGGCACTCTCGCCCGCCTTGGCTTCTCTCCCGATCTCCTCCGCGAGCGGTATCCCGGCTTGGTCGTCTGTTCCGTGACCGGCTGGGGCCAGTCCGGTCCCTATGCTTCCCGCGCCGGGCACGATCTCACCTATCAAGCCGTGGCTGGCTCCCTCGCTCCGACAGCAGCGATGCCGTCGGTTCCGGTCGCGGACATGGTCGGGGCCTGGAGCGCTACTTCAGCCATCCTCGCCGCTCTTTTGGAACGCCAACGGACCGGACGGGGACGGCACATCGACGCCGCGCTCCTGGATGCGGGAGTCCATGCGAACCTGGTTTCCTGGGCGATGGAGCCGGAGGGTCCGAAGGCCGTGGGGGAGAATCTGCCGCTGACCGGAGCGCTCCCGTGCTACCGCCTCTATCGCACGGCGGACGGCCGCCTGCTCGCGCTCGGCGCTCTGGAGCCCCACTTCTGGCGCCGGTTCTGCGAGGCCGCGGGGTGCCCGGATCTCCGGAGCCGGCAGTACAGCGACTCGGCGCGGGTCCGCCGCAAGGTAGAGGCCCTGGTGCGCGCTCGGACGCTCGCCGAGTGGATGGAGCTTTTCGCCAAGGAGGACATCCCGGCCGAGCCGGTGCTCTCCGCGGCCGAGGCCCGGAATCATCCCCAGGTGCGGGAGCGCGGCATGCTCTCCGAAGGGGGAGACCGGATCGGTTACCCCGCGCTCGTCGACGGCATCCGGCCCCGTGCTGGAGCCCATGTCCCGGACCTGGGAGAGCACACGGACACCTGGCTCGGCGAGCTTGGGATCGCGAAAAAGGGGAAGGGGATCGGCCGGCGCTTCAGTTGGAAACGGTTGCTTCGGCGAGCTCTCGGTCGGGGGCTTTGAGGACGGGCAGCGGGGGCAGGCGCGCGGCGACCAGGAGCGTGAGGTCGTCCCGGATCGGCTCGTTGCCGACGTGACTGTCGAAGGCCCGCAGGATGCGCTCGTGGACGGCATGGGGCGAGCCGCCGGCCCGGGTCAGGGCGGTGATCCGCGGGTAGCCGAAGGCCTCGCTTCCCTTGGTGTCCAGCGCCTCGGCGAGACCGTCCGTGTAGAGCAGCAGCAGATCCCCCGGTTCCATCACCACCGATTCCGAGCAGAGGTCCAGCGGCTCGCGCATGCCGAGGGGCAGCCCGCCGCAACCCAGCTCTTCGACCGTGCCGTCCGCCCGCCGCAGCAGCGGGAAGGGATGGCCGGCGCAGACGTACTCCATCTGCCCGGTGCCCGGATCGAGCAGGGCGTAGAAGACGGTCATGAAGGTCCGGTTCGTGCCAGTGCGGCAGAGAGTGCGGTTGAGCAGCCGGATGACCCGCTCCGGGGTGGGATCCAGGTCGAGCGCGGTTTTCAGGGTGGCGTTGGCGATGGCCATGACCAGCCCGGCAGCCATGCCGTGGCCGCTGGCATCCCCCACGAGCAGGGCGACGCGGCCGTCCGGTAGCGGCGTGAGGTCGTAGTAATCCCCACCGACCTCGTTCGCCGTGCGATAGGAGTGGGCGAAGTCGTAGCCGGGGATGGGCGGCACGTTATGGGGGAGCAGGTCGACCTGGAGCTCCCGCGCGACTTCCAACTCGTCGCGGACGCGGATGCGGTCCGCCAGCTCCAGCGCCAGGAGGTAGATCATCATGGCGAGGCTCACGGTGAACCAGAACGGGGAGAAGTCCACCAGCAGGCGGGTCTCGCCGCCCCTGATTTCCATCGGATCGCCGAAAAATCCGATGAGGAAGGAGATGAGCGAGCACGCGAAGAGGAAGCGGCGGGCCGGCGTGAGCTTGTAGGAGAGCCCGAGAAAAGTGAGCTTGGCGTAGTAGAAGAAGCGCCCGGCCCTGCTCTTGGGCTCGGGCGAGCCGTCGTGCCCACGGGTGAGGACGGCATAGGCGCGGACCGCGTCCTTGTCGAACATGCGGCGCAGGTCGCGGCTGTCCAGGCCCTCGGTGTAATCGCTGAAGAACCGCTCCATGCGGTTGATCAGCTTCTGTGGGCGTTTCTTGCTCATCTCACGGCTGATACGAAAGCAGTTGACTAGAGTTTACCGTGGACCTCGCCGTCAGGTGCTCGATGGAGTTGGCGTAGTAGGCCAGCGCCGCGCGCTCTTCGGCCCGAGGAGTGAAGAGCCCGTCCTTCTCCTCCACGAGATGCCGCTGGGTAAGCATGCGCAGGCCGGCCTCGATGGCATAGTCCTGGTCCTTGCGCGGGATGTAGACGTGGGCGCCGGCCGCTTCCAGCTCCTGCATGAGCCGGAAGGAGCGCGCCTTGACTTCCAGTTCGGAGAGCGGCTCGCCCGCTTGCAGAAAGACGGTCGCCACCAGGGGCACGGGCAGCACGGGGATGACTTCCCCGATTGCTTCCATGAGGTCGGAGCCCAGCCGTTCCAGCCAGATCGAGCGCTCTTCCTTGCTCAGAGAGCGGAAGTCGACTCCGCGCTCGGCCACCCATTGCCGCATGGAGAGCGGCGTCCCGAAGTTGACGCAGGCGTATCCGAAGCGATGCCAGCGGCTGCGCAGCATGAGATTGAGGTTCCGGGCCACGAAGCGCAGGGTGGTCCCCAGGGCGGGCTTGCGCTGCGAGTCGGGTTGGATGTCGAGCAGCAGCGTGCGGTCTTCGAGGACCCGGTCGTAGTTGATCCCCACGGGGATGAAGACCAGATCGCGCTCCCCCTGGGTATCGAAGCCGCGGAGCATGTAGTCGAGGAGCCCGAGCCTGGGTTTGCGGAGGTGGCCGTCGCGGGAGAGCCCGCCTTCGGGGTAGACCGCCTGGGTGACGCCCGAGGAGGTGGCCATGTGGATGTAGCGCTCCAGCACCCGGCGGTAGAGCGGATCGCCCGAGTTGCGGCGGACGAAGTAGGCGCCGGTGGCGCGGATCAGGGTATGGAGCGGCCAGATGCGCGCCCATTCGCCCACGGCATAGGAGAGGGCCGTGCGGTCCGCGGCCAGGTAGGACACGAGCACGTAGTCCATGTTGCTCCGGTGGTTCATGAGGAAGACCACCGTCGAATGCGAGGCCACGGCGGCGAGGCCGGCTTCATCGGAGAACCCGAGCCGCACGCGGTAGAGGAGCCGGGCCACCCGCCGCGAGATCCAGGTGCCGATCCGGAAGTAGAAGTAGGCGTTGAAGGCCGGGACGATCTCCTTGGCATAGCGCTCGACGCGGGCCAGGACTACTTCCCGGGGAACCCCCTCATCGCGGCTGAGCGCCTCGCCCGCCTCCAGCACTTTGGGGTCGTACATCAGCCGGTCCACGAGGACTTGGCGCTTGGTGCGCTGGAAGGAGCGGATCTCGAGCTTGAGCCGGGTGTTGACCTCGTCGATCAAACGGTTGGCCCGCTGCCGCAGGAACCAGCGGACCCCCGGTACCAGAAGACGGTCGAGGGTCGCCCACAGGGCCAGCGCTGCGAGGAGGAGAAACTGCCAGAGCGGGAGGGTTATGGGGGCGGTCACCTTGTTGGATGATACAGCCCGGAAAGGACCTAAAGGACTTAAAGGACGCAAAGGACCCAAAGGACGAAGAAGCTCCGGGGTCCTTTAGGTCCTTTACGTCCTTTTGGTCCTTTGTCTTGCTACGTCAGCTCCAGCTCCATTTCCGCCTCAGCCACCTGCTTCTCGAACCCCGGGCTGCTGATCCTCTCCTTGATCCGGTTGGAGACCGGGAAGACCATGGGCATGCTCCGCCAGGCCACGAAGGTGCCGGTGCGGCGGTTGACGACCCTTTTCTGCTCGACCGCGTGCGTGGCCTCGGGCAGGGGGATGCCGGCCAGCGCCGCTTCGAGCGCCCGCATGAAGGCCTCGTCCTCGGGGCTCAGGAAGCGGAGGTACTTTCTCCCCTGACAGGCCGTGTGGTAGTAGGCGGGCACGAAGAGCAGCCCGTCGAGCCCCAGGCGGTCACAGGCGACGACGAGCAGGGACATGACGTCCGGCAGCACTCCCAGGCCGGGATGCTTCTGCCCGGGCAGCCGTGGGCGCCGGGCCGTGAAGCCGGCGCGGGGGTTCTGCATCAGCAGCCATTCGATCCGGAGGAGTGCCGTATCCTGGGCGGTCGCGCGGTCGATCCGCACCCGTCCCTCGATGAGCAGCTCGGTCTTGCGCTCGTCCCCGTACAGGCGGACGGTGTCGCCGGCCGGGTTGTCCAGGTCGAACTCCACCGTTGGATGCCCGTAACCGAGGCCGCGCAGCCGGTCCAGGAGGCCGGCGCGCTCCAGGGTGAGCTCCATGCCCTGGAGCGAGTAGTAGCCCAGGAGCCGGCGCGGCCGGCCCGTGGCCATGCCGGGGAGGATGTCGTCCGCCGTCAGTCCCCAATCTCCCTCGGAGGGCTCGCCGGTCAGCTCGTGGGGCGCAATTTCCCTCGCGAGCTGGCGGTAGCGGATGAGCGTGATCTCCTCCGTGGTCGGCGGCTCCAGCGCCTTGCCCTTGTTGAGCAGGGTGGAGAAGAAGCGGGCGCTGTAGCGCCAGGCATTCAAACCGTACCCGCCACCGAGGACGATCGCCAGGGGTAGCCTCTGGTGCCCCTCCCGCACGGATGAGAGGACGAAGCGGTCACGCTCCAGCATCCCCGCAGCCGAGATCTTCCAGTTGCCGATCTGGTCGTCCGCCGCTGGATCGTTGCCCGCAACATAGAAGACGAACTCGGGCCGGAACGCCTTCAGGACAGGGGGGAGGTGAGCGCGGACGGTCTCCAGGTACTCCTGATCCTGGACCGGCCCGGACAGCTCCACGATCGTGGCCTCGACGATATCGGCGGCATCGGTCGAGCCGTTGGTCTGGTTGTGGATGGAGAAGGTATGGACCGTCGGGTCCGCCTCGAAGAGGGAGCGGGTGCCGTCGCCATCGTGGAGGTCGAGGTCGATTACCAGGATCTTGCCCTGGAAGCCGCCTGACCGGAGATCGGCGATCGCGACCGCCACGTCGTTGAAGACGCAGAACCGCTCCCCCCGCGAGGCGAAGGCATGGTGCAGCCCGCCGCCGACGTTGATCCCTATTCCCTCTGCCAGAGCCAGGCGGGCGGCGAGCAGGGTGCCCCCCACCATGAGGCGCTGAGTGTCGAGGATGCGGTCCGCCGAATCCTCGGCGAGTTGGAAGCCGACGACGGGGGTCAGGGCGGCTGGGTTGTTCAGCGAATCCAGGTACTCGTCCGAGTGGACGCGGCGAAGATGGCGGAACGTCGCGGGCTCGGGGCGGTGGACCGCGCGGGTGGCGAGGAGCCCGGTCGAGTCGAGGAAGGTGAGGATCCGCTCGCCGCGCCGGGAGTCGTACGTGGCCCCGGGCAGCTCGAGCTGATACCGCCGGCTGTAGACGAAGCCCACCTGCAAGCGGAGGAGCAGCCGCCGCCGGCCGCGCCGCAGCCACCGCTCGATCGTGGAGGGGGTGCCCACGGGGGGAGCTTAGCTCACTTCATCCGCACCCAAGTCGCCCCCCAGGTCTCCGCATCCCCGAACGCTTCCACCCGCGGGTCGCGGCCGAGGAGGGTACGCACGGTCTGCCGCTGCACGCCGATCCCCTTGCCGTGGATGATCCGCAGGTCGCGAAACCCCTTCTCGTAGGCGGCGTCAAGGTAATCCCGGACCACGCCGGAGACTTCGGAGGGCCGGAAGCTGTGGAGGTCCAGCACGTCGGTGATGGGCAGCTCCACCGCATCATCGAATCCGGTGCCTTCCTCCTCGGAGTCTTCCGCCATGCGGCTATAATAGGGCTGTCCAGCCATGCTGAAAGCCAAGGAAGCCGCCGAGAGCGCGCTGCGCGAGAGCGAGGAACGTTTCCGCGCGGTGGTCGCCGCGCTGGAAGAGGGCATCGTCCTGTACGAGGCGGATGGCTGCATCTCGAGCTGCAACTCGTCGGCCTGCCGCATCCTTGGGCTGCGCGAGGACCAGCTCCTCGGCCGCACGTCGCGCAACCCGGCATTGCGGTCCATTCGCGAGGACGGCAGCCCGTTCGAGCCCGAGAGCCATCCCGCCACGATCACGCTGCTCACCGGCCTGCCCTGCTCACGGGTCATCATGGGCTTCGAGCGCGCCGACGGCACGCTCGTCTGGGTCTCCTGCAACTCCCGGCCGCTACGCCGGGACGGCGAGTCCGACCCCTATGCCGTGGCCGTCTCGTTCACCGACGTCACCCAGGCCAGGGGCTCCGTGCGCGAGATGCGCTGGCGGGCCGACCAGCAGTCGGTGATCGCCGACCTCGCGAGCCAGGCGCTCGAGGGGACCCCGCTTCAGGAGCTCATGGACCTCGCCGTGCGGCGCGTCGCGGACGTGCTCGACCTCGCCCGCTGCGGGATTACCGACCGCATGAAGCTCCAACTGCGGGCCGGGATCGGCTGGCCCGAAAGGGACGAGTTCCCCAAGGGGGCAGACCACCCGAGCGCCTCCACGATCCTGATCCCCGGCCGCCAGCGCTCCTGGGGGTTCCTGATCGCCCATCCGCGCCCCGGCGAGAGGCTCGGGGCCGAAGAGGCGCGCTTCCTCGACTCCGTGGCCACCCTGCTGGCCATGGCCGCCGAGCGCGACCGCGAGGAGGCTGCCCGCCGGCGCACCGAATCGCGCCAGGAACGGCTGCAGCATGGGCTCCGCACCTCGGCCCAGGAGTGGCGGCTCACTTTCGACGCCATCATCCACCCGCTGCTCCTCATCGACCTCGACGGCCGCATCATCCGGCTCAACCGTGCGGCGCGCGACCTGTCGGGGGTCGATTACGACAAGGCGGTCTACCACCACATCACCGTCCTGGGGAACGGCCAGCCCTGGCGCACCATCCGCGAGCTGCTGCCGCAGGCCGATTCTTCGGACCCCGATGCCGGCGATCCATCCGCCCAGGCCCGCGACGAGCAGGGCCGCACCTGGGACATCACCCTGAGCCCGGTCACCAGCCCTGACGATCAGAAGGGGGCCGTGGTCGTGGCCCGGGATATCTCCGACCTGGTGCGGCTGCAGGAATCGCTGCGCCGCAGCGAAACCATGTCGGCCATGGGCGCGCTGGTCGCGGGCGTGGCCCACGAGGTGCGCAACCCGCTCTTCGGGATCTCGGCCACGCTCGATGCCTTCGAATCGCGCTTCGGCAAGCGCAAGGACTTCCGGCGCTACTTCGACGTGCTTCAAGTCGAAGTGAAGCGCCTGAGCGAGCTGATGCACCAGCTCCTCGACTACGGCAAGCCGGCGCGGCTCGACCTCGCCGAGGTCACCCCCGACGATGTGATGGCCATGGCCGCGACCGCCTGCGAGCCGCTGGCGAGCCGCTCCGGCGTGGGCGTGACGGTGCGGTCCGAAGGCGGGCTGCCGCAGCTCCACGTGGACCGCAGCCGGATCGCGCAGGTCTTCCAGAACCTCCTGGAAAATGCCATCCAGCACTCGGCCAAGGGCAAGAGCGTGCTCTTCCGGGCGGAGCGCGCTGGCGGCGGTGAATCAGGGGACCGGGAGGGCGTGCGCTTCGCCGTGGAAGACGGGGGCCCCGGATTCCTGCCGAACGACCTCCACCGCGTATTCGAGCCCTTCTTCACCCGGCGCCGCGGCGGCACGGGCCTGGGGCTCTCCATCGTGCAGCGCATTGTCGAGCAGCACGGCGGCGAAGTGCTGGCCTCGAACCTCGCGTCCGGCGGCGCGGTCATGACCGTTTTCCTGCCGCTGCGCCCGCGCCGCTCCGGTGCTGCCAGCCCGCACGCCTTGTCTGAAATGGTGCGCGGGTGAAACCTGACCCGCCCGATGCCGTATACTTGGGCCAAAGCACTGGAGCCCTCCCGATGAAGCCGCGTCTTCTTGTAGTGGATGACGAGGAGTCGATCCTCTCTGCGATCCGGGATTACTTCGAGCCGCGGGGCTACGAAGTCGATTGCGCCCGCGAGCTGGAAGAGGCCGAGGCGCTCCTGTCGCACATCCGGTACGCGCTCATGATCGCCGACCTGCGGCTGACCGGAGTACAAGGCAATGAAGGGTTGGAGCTGATCCGTTTCGCGCGCGAGCGCTCGCCGTGGACGCGCACCATCGTGCTGACCGGCTACGGCTCGACCGAGATCGAGATGGAAGCCATCGGACGCGGGGTGGACGCCTTTCTGCAGAAGCCGCAGCCGCTCGCCGAGCTGGCTGCGATCGCCGCCAACCTGACCGGACAGGGTGCCTGAAATCATGCAGACGAGCCGCCTGTGGGACCTGATCCTGGAGCCGCAAGGACTGACGACGGTCTTTCAACCGATCTTCGAGGCCCGCAACGCTCCCGGAGGACACCGTAGGCTCTACGCGCTGGAAGCCCTCACCCGCGGCCCCAAACATACCAACATCGAGCGCTCCGACATCCTGTTCGAGTACGTCCGCCGCAAGCACCGCGAGGCCGAGGTCGATCTCCTCGCGATCGCCTCGGCGCTGCGCCAGGCCCGCGGCCTGCCCGGGAAGCCGTGCCTCTCGTTGAACGTCCACGCTGTCACCCTGGAGAGCGAGCAGCGCCTCCCGCAGTGGCTGGCCGAGCTGGCCGACGAATACGCCGTGCCGCTCGAAAGCCTGATCATCGAGATCGTCGAGCACGCGCCGCCCTGGAGCGGCCCGCAATTCCTCCAGAACCTCGACCGCCTGCGCGACCTGGGTGTGCGTATCGCCCTGGACGACGTCGGCCTCGGCCAGTCGAACTTCCGGATGATCGTGGACTGCCGGCCCGACCTGTTGAAGATCGACCGGCACTTCGTGGATGGGGCGCACGCCGACCCCCTGCGCCGGGCCGTGCTGGAGTCCATCTCGGACCTCGCCTGCCGGCTGGGAGCCCGCGCCGTGGCCGAAGGGATCGAGGACGAGCGTGACCTGGAGACGGTGAGCGCCGCCGGCATCACCCTCCTCCAGGGCTATCTGCTCTGCCGCCCCTGCACCACCCAGGCGCTCAAGAAGAAGGACTTCATGATCTCCCCGGAGCATTTCCGGGAGCTGGGCGACGGCCTCGACGACGTCACCCAGGAGCTCCACCACCTGGTTCAGCCCTCTACTTGAACAGTTTCAGGAACACCAGGTACATCGTGAAGCCGTCGTCCGGCCCCGCGACCGGCACGCCCACGTCCAGGTTGACCAAGGTCTGCCAGGGTCCCATGAACGACCCGGCGAGGCCGACGCCGGCCAGCATCTCGTTGTCGAGCCCGGTGGCCTCGTCCGTGGCCCAGGCCACGTCGCCTACCGCATCCAGCCGCAGGAACTCGCCGATCTCGAAGCCATAGGACAGGTGCGTCGCGATCGCCTCCTCGGCGCGCACGCGGTTCGACTGGTAGCCGTGCACGCGGGTGCTGCCGAAGAACCCGAACTGGTACTTGCTGAAGCGGTCGAGGTCCGAGCCCGAAACGTAGTCGACCTCGGCGCCGATCTTCTGGAAGCGGGGGAGGTACCAGTTCTTGCTGGCCCGGACGCCCCAGCGCGTGAACTCCTGCTTGGGCTCCTCGAAGTCCGGCGAGCCGGGGAAGCCCCAGGGATCCCACTCCGAGCGCCGGCTCCTGCTGCCATGGAGGCTGAAGCCGTAGCCCGAGCGCGAGAACGTTCCGGACAGCTCTACCGAGTGGGTCAGGTTGTCGCTCGGCAGCACGAAGCCCTCGCCGGTGTCGTCCGACTCCCCGTAGTTGAGGAAGAGGACGTCGTACTCCAGGCCGAGCTTGACGAAGTTGCCGAGCGGCCGGCCGAGCTTCAGCCCGAGGCTGCCGGTGCGCTGCTCGACCTCCTCCGCGAAGATCTCCTCGTCATCCCTGAAGACGTTGTCGGCAAAGGGGATGGCGAGGGCAAACATATCCACGCCGAGGTCGAACTTGCTGCCGAAGAGGCGCGGCTCGGCCGCGTTCAGGGTAAGCAGGGCGCCGGCGAAGAACAGGTTGACCTGCTTGCCCGTGCCGCGGAAGTCGAAGTTGAAGTAGTTGATGCCGCCCAGGGGGAGCGGGTAGTCGAGCGCGTCGTCGTAGAACACGCCGCCGACCAGGAAGAGCTTGCTCGGGTCGAAGCCCTCCTTGACCACGCGCTCCGCAGAGCCCTCCTCCTTGACCAGGTAGCGCAGGCCCTTCTCGGTATCGCGCACCATGGTCACGTCGGTGTCCGCGACCTGGGCGCGCTTGGCCTCGAAGTCGGCCGGGTTGACCCGCACCTCGGTCAGCAGGGTCTCGCGCTCGACGACGGTGGTGGCGTTGACCACCGAGAGGATCTGCTGGGCCACGACCCGCAGCGGCAGGATGTAGCTCTGGGACGACCACTGCGCGGGCAGGCCCATGTCGTTGATCGGCGTGTAGTGGAGGGTCTCCTCGTTGGAGATGACCTCGCCCTCGAGGCCGATCTGGACGGCGCGGGTGCGCAGCCGGGCGTAGATCTGCTTGTCCACCCAGACCGAGCCCTGGTAGAGCTTGCCCTGTGCCCCGGCATCGCCCTCTCCGGCGGGAGCGAAGTCCACGACCCAAGCCTCGCGGCCGTCGACCGTGTCCGAGCCGCGGAGCCGGTAGCGGTACTGCTTCGTGAACGTGATCTGGACCGGCATGGCCGCGGCCTTCTCCGGCTGGACCAGCGGGATCTCGGGGATCGTCTTGCTCCGCCAGCGGACGCCGTTGACGAACAGCGTCTCCCACGCCCAGTCGGAGCCGGTCTTCTCGTCGAAGAAGAATGGCCCCTGGAGAGTGGCCTCGACCGTCTGCGATCCGGCCGCGGGCTGGAAGCGCAGATGGGTCGTGTTCACGGCGGAGTAGGTGTCGAGCTTCCTGTCCTGGGCGTCCTCGAACGCCTGCAGGCGGCGGAGGATCTCCTCGACCGGCATCTGGCGCTCGGTGGCCACGCTCAGCTTCTCCTCGACCCCCTCCTCGCCGCGCTCGGCCGCGCTTGCCCGCTCCAAGCCAAGGACCGCGACGCGGCCGGGGTTGTCCAGCCGCACCTCGAGCCCCTGGCCCTTCACCTCGCCCGACGGGGGGCTGGCCTTGTCGAACGTGTAGGGGAACCGCGAAGGCCGGCGCAGGTAGGGATCGGGGAAGCGCAGCGTCAGGTCCGAAGCGCCGGCCGGAGCGAGCGCGATCACTCTCAGCGAGAAGTCCTTGCCGCGGATGAACGTCCACGCCTCCTCGGCGCCCGTGGGAATGGTCCCGGCGTCATAGGAAATGTCGCCCGAGAACTCGCGGGCGAGCAGCGCCAGGGGAGAGACGATCTGGGCTCCCACCTCGGTCGCCCGGAACAGGGTCAGCCCGATCCCGCGCACCGCATTGCGGGCCGAGTCGGACAGCACCTCGCCCGCAGCCGCCGGCATCGGAACCGAATCGAGCACGATCGGCCGTCCCGGATCCACCTCCTGGATCGCTGAGACCGCCTGCTCCAAGTTCCCCCCGGGCCGGAGGACGACGGCTTCCAGATAGGCAGCCACGTCCTCTGCATAGAGAGCTTTCAGGAAGGCCGCATCCGCGGGGAGAGCATCCGAAGCCACACGGGCATCGGAGCGAGCGCCGGTCAGAGCGACCGCCGCCCGCTTGATGAGGAACGCCGCCTCTGTGGCGCCCTGCGCCTCCTGCCCCTCAGGCCGCCAGATGATCTGGAACCAGGCATTGGCCGGAGCCGCGGAAGCGATGGCCGTCGCCGCCCGCAGCTCGCCCTGGAGCCGCTCGAAGTTCTGGGCAAGAGGAGCTGGGGTACGGAAGATCAGGGAAAGCCAGGGTGTGCCCCCGGCATCCGTGATCCCCTTGGCAGCCGAAGCCGGGTCGCTGTCGAGAGGGACCTCCCAGGCCACGAAGAAGGGGCTGCCCTTCTCCAACTTTGCCTGGGCGAGAAGGGATGCGAAGTCCGCCGGGTTGCTGGGGACGGCCGGAGCCGTCCGCACATCCGGAGCGGGAGCAGGGTTGAGGGGATCGGCCTCCGCCAACGGCACCGACTGAACCGGCTCGAACCGCACGCCGGCACAGGGGAAGCAGGGGAGGACCTCCGCCTCTATGGACAAGGGGAGAAGGAAGAGCAAAAGGGGGAGAAGCTTCACGGTACGCATAGCCGCGGAAGTCTAGCAGGGTCGCAAGCCTGGCCTCGGGGGAGGACGGATGGATGGGAGGGTGTCACACGGAGAGGTCGGGGAGATGCCCTCCGAGTCTCATCGATGTCTCCAGTAATCAGGGCGTCGCTGCTGGTGGGCTACAGCCACGATCTCAAAGCGGGCAGCCTGTCGATAGATCAAGGTGTAGGGATACTGGTTCGGAAACACGTAGCGCCTACATCCATGGCGATGCTCTGGCCACCGCTCGGGTGCCTCCGTGATCGCCGCCACCGCTTGCCTCAAGGCAAGCAGGAATCCTCGGGCGGCAGACGAGCTGCGTTCGGCGTACCAGTTCCTCGCCCTTTCAGCATCTGCGAGTGCCTCTGGATGCCATGTGGGCTCAGTCGAAGCCACGGAAAAGGCGCTGTCTCACTTCCGACCAGGGGATCGTCTCGACCTTTCCAGAATCGAGCTCTTCGACCCGCCGCTGAATTTCGGCATTCCATGCCTCCTCGGCGTCCAGATCCACCTCGCTGTGGAGGCTCTCGATGAGAACCCCCGCCATCGAAGCTCGATCCTTCTCGTCGAGTGCCAGCGCCTGTGTCAGCAACTGCCGGGCTTCAGGAGTCATGCTGCCAGTGTACCCCCATCGCCCTTCCACCCGCTGCTCGCTTGACTCGACGACGCGCCGCCGCAAATGCTTTGCCTGACCGCTCATAGGAGGAACATCTTACCACCAGGCATGCCGGCCTGCTCTTCGCATCTCGCCGGAAGAGGGAACGAGCTCTGAGATGCCAGCCCCGCTGGGAGGGACCTGCGCGAGCGCCTCTACGAGAGTCTTGGAGCTCCTGATGAAAATGCCTCAGCCGCGGTTATACTACGCACCGTCTCACGGGTCCTATTTGCTCCGGAGTCGCGGGAATCGAGAATATTCTAGATGGCCACGACCACGCACTCGAGAATCGTCGAGCAGTTGAAAGTGCTGGCGGATCACCTGACGGCGCGGCGCGAAGCGCTCATCCAGGTCTGGGAGAAGGCGGTCGAGGACGATGCCGAGCTGAAAACGCCGGACTCCCTCTCCGTCACCCATTTCCGCGATCTCATCCCCAAAGTCCTGGAGAGCTTCGAAGAGAGGTTGAAGACCACCGGCTTCGACGAGTCCGTTCTTTCGTTGGAGGAGCGCGAACGGGTCATCGAGCACGGGGTGCATCGCTGGGAACAGGGGTTCTCCCTGCACGAGCTGGTCCGCGAATGGCAGCACCTGCAACTCACGGTGCAGGAAGAGCTGGAGCGCTACACCGACCTGGAGCCGGCCGCCATGACAATCGCGAGGCGCCTATGGACCGAGGCCTGCGGCGAGGGGATCGCGGAGAGCGTGGCCCAGTACGCCCGGTTGCAGCAGGCCGAGGCGGAGGGCCACCTGCTCGACCTGCAGCAGGCCCTGGGGCAGTTGAAGGAGCTAGACCGCCGGAGGGCAGAATCCTGGCACGAGGCGGCGCACGACCTGCGCGGGAACGTCGGCCTCGTCACCACGACCACGTCCATCCTGGCGGACCCGGCGGCGCCGGAGCCCCTGCGTGCCAGGGCTGTCGCGATCCTGCAGAACAGCGTCTCCTCTCTGCATCAGCTCCTGCAGGACCTGATGAGCCTGGCCCGCCTGGAGGCCGGACGCGAGCACCGCAAGGTCGCGCCCTTCGATGCCGCTGCCCTGTTCCGCAACCTCGGAGAGAGCCTGCTGCCTCTTGCGCAAAATCGCGGTCTGTTCCTGGAGGTGGAAGGGCCGGAGCCTTTCCCCGTCGAAGGCGACGCCACCAAGGTGCAGCGAATCGTCCAGAACCTGGCGCTCAACGCCTTGGGATACACGGTGCAGGGGGGAGTCAGGCTGACCTGGGCGGAAACCCAGGAGAGCGACACCGAGCGCTGGATCATCCGCATCGAGGACACGGGGCCCGGCCTCCAATTCGCACCCGGCTCGCCGATGGCGCAGGATCTCAAGGAGGGCACGGACCTGGCCCGGCAGCTCGAGGAGGAGGCCCCGCCCGGGGCTCCGCTCGAGCCCGTGGTGGGATCGTCCTCCTCGGCGACTCTTCCCGAAGTCCCGGCCGCCTACCGCCCTCCGGGAGAGGGGATCGGCCTCTCGATCGTGAAGCGCCTCTGCGAGCTTCTCGAAGCGGGCCTGGAAGTCTCCACGGAAGCGGGAAAGGGGACTACCTTCCAGGTCAGCCTGCCGCGCCGCTACGAGTCGTAAGTCTCCCCCTCTCCCGAGGGCCCCTACTCCGCCAACGCCTCCCGCCCGACCGGCAGAGCCGGCACCGGCATCCCCAGCTTCTCGCGCAGCTTCACCTCGAGCTCTACGGCGAGGTCGGGGTTGTCCTTCAGGAACTGCTTTGAGTTCTCCCGGCCCTGGCCGAGGCGGAGGTCGCCGTACGAGTACCAGGCGCCGCTCTTGACCACCAGCTTGTGCTCCACCCCAAGGTCGACCAGCTCGCCAGTGTGCGAGATCCCCTCGCCGTAGTCGATGTCGAACTCGGCCTGGCGGAAGGGGGCCGCGCACTTGTTCTTCACCACCTTGACCTTGGCGCGCGAACCGGTCACCACTTCGCCGTCCTTGAGGGCGGCGATGCGCCGGATGTCGATCCGGACCGAGGCGTAGAACTTCAGCGCCCGGCCGCCCGTCGTGGTCTCGGGGTTGCCGAACATCACCCCGATCTTCTCGCGGATCTGGTTGATGAAGATCAGGCAGGTGTGCGACTTGGCCACGATCGCCGTCAGCTTGCGCAAGGCCTGGGACATCAGCCGCGCCTGCAGGCCGACGTGTGAGTCGCCCATCTCCCCCTCGAGCTCGGCCTTGGGCACCAGCGCCGCCACCGAGTCGACGACGATGATGTCAACCGCGTTGCTGCGCACCAGCATCTCGGCGATCTCCAGGGCCTGCTCGCCATTGTCCGGCTGCGAGACCAGGAGGTTGTCGATGTCCACGCCGAGCTTCTTGGCGTACTCGGCGTCCAGGGCGTGCTCGGCGTCGATGAAGGCGGCAATGCCGCCCCGCTTCTGTGCCTGGCCCACCACGGAAAGGGCCAGGGTCGTCTTGCCGGAAGACTCGGGCCCGTAGACCTCCACCACGCGCCCGCGGGGAAATCCACCGATGCCGATCGCGGCATCCACCGAGATCGAGCCGGTGGGGATCGCCTCCATCACCAGCGTCTCCCGCGCGCCCAGGCGCATGATGGACCCCTTGCCGAACTGCCGCTCTATTTGCGACAGCGCGCCGTCGATCGCCTTTGTCCGGTCGAATTTCGGTTCAGCCATGTTCTTATTCGCTCCTTGTGTCCGGCGGACGTGCCGGGCAGTAATGTTTCGCGGGGGTCGGGTACGGCTCGCTCCGTACCCCACATGGTAGAAGACGGAAATGCGGCGGTCAATCTCGGCGTTTTGAGGCAGTGCGGGCGCGGTGGGGTAGACTTGCTCCTGCCATAACATCGCAGCGTTCGGACACGTATACAGGTAGCTATAATTCGGGACTTCTGTCCCAGGAAACCCTGCATGGAACCTATCCGCGTCGAGACGAGCGAGCCGCACGCCGCCAATGCCGCCACTGCTGGGCTGATCAACCGGCTGGAGACAAACGTGGCACAGGTCATCCGCGGCAAGCGCGAGGTGATCCGGCTGTGCACCGTCTGCCTGCTCGCCCGCGGCCACATCCTGATCGAGGACGTACCCGGCGTCGGCAAGACCACTCTGGCTCAGACCCTGGCCCGCTCCCTCGGCCTCGCCTTCCAGCGCATCCAATTCACCAGCGACCTGCTGCCATCCGACATCATCGGCGTCTCGATCTTCAACCAGAAGACGCAGGCGTTCGAGTTCGTCCCTGGGCCGCTGTTCGCCAACCTGGTGCTGGCGGACGAGATCAACCGCGCCACGCCCAAGACGCAGTCGGCCCTCCTCGAAGCCATGAGCGAGCGCAAGGTCTCCGTCGAGCGCAAGCGCTATGCCCTGCCCGAGCCGTTCGTGGTGCTCGCCACGCAGAACCCCCTCGAATACCAGGGGACGTTCCCGCTCCCTGAGTCGCAGCTCGACCGCTTCCTGATGTCGATCTCGCTCGGTTATCCTCCACGCGCGGACGAGAAGGAGCTGCTGCTCTCGGGCGGCGTCGAGGATCTCCTCGAGGAATTGAAGCCGGTCGTCACCCGCGAGAGCCTGCTGGACCTCCAGGCGCAGGTAGCGCGGGTGCGGGTCGCGGACAAGCTGGCGGAATACATCCTGTCGCTCGCCGAAGCCACGCGCCACGGTGGCGACTTCCTCCTCGGCGTCTCCACCCGCGGCGCCCAGTCGCTCTTCCGCGCAAGCCAGGCGCTCGCCCTGTGCGAAGGGCGCGGCTACGTGATCCCGGACGACGTCCAGCGCCTCGCCCCCCCGGTCCTCGGGCACCGCGTCGTGCTGAAGCGCGCCGTCGGCGACCTCAACGCCACGCGCAAGGCGATCGAACGGGTGGTGGCGTCAACGCCGGTGCCGTTGTGAAGCCCCGCTCCCGCCGTGCCGTGCCCGAAGGCATCCGCATCACCACGGTGGGGCTGTGGTACGTCCTGCTCTCGGTCGTGGTGGCGATCGCGGCCACCAACACCGGCAACAACTCTCTCTACATGGTCATGGCGATGGTGCTCGCCATGCTGATCCTCTCCGGAGTGCTGTCGCGGGAGAACGTGCGCGGCCTGGAGATCGAGCTGCAGCCTCCCGGCGAAGTGTTCGCGAGCCGGCCGTTCTCCGTGGGCTTCACGCTCAAGAGCCGCGCCCGGCTGTTCCCGCGCTGGTTCCTGCTCTTCACCCTGTCGAAGTCGGGCCAGCCCATGCTCGTCCCCTTCCTTCCCAAGCAGGGACGGAGCGTCGGCAACCTGGACATGATGATCCGCACGCGTGGCCATCACCCCTTCCCGCATGCCCACATCTCCAGCCTCTTCCCCTTCGGCTTCTTCCGCAAGGGCGTGCGCTACCCCGTGGACCTGGACATCCTCGTCTTCCCCGAGATCTTCGAGGCCGCGGCGGCGAGGCATCCCGAGGCCGCGCACCAGATGGGGGAGGACGCCAGCCGCCGCGCCGGATGGGGGCACGGCCTCCACGCGCTGCGCCAGTTCCGCCAGGGAGACGATCCGCGGGGCATCCACTGGAAGCAGACCGCCCGCACGGGCAACCTCGTCTACATGGAGCGCGAATCCGAGCAGAGCCGGCGGCTCGCGATCCTCTTCGACAACGGAGTGGGCGAACTGGCCGACGACCAGGCCCGCGGACGCTTCGAGCGGCTGGTGAGCGAGGCAGCCACCGCGGCGCTGGATCATCTTTCCCGCGGCTATGAAGTGGAGCTGGTGACGCGCGGCCGTACCCTCCCCTTCGCGGGCGGAGCGCGGCAACGGCTGGCCATTCTGGAGGCGCTCGCCCTGATCGAAGCGCAGCCAGCAGCATCGGCAGCATCCGAGCCGCTCTTCTCCAGCGACCAGCGGGCGCAGCAGCTCCGCGTCCATCTCGAACCCGAGCCTGTGACCGCTGCGACGAGGTTCGCATGATGACCTTCGCGCGCCAGAAGCGGCTGCTTCTCGGGATCCTCGCGCTGCTCGCGCCGATCCCGCTGCCGTTCAACGAAGTGGTGTCGTGGCCCGTGGTCGCGGCCTACATGGTGGGCGTGCTCGTCTTTCTGCGGTGGGTGATGATGGACCGGCAGCGCTGGCTGCCCACCTGGGTGCTGAACGTCCTCGGGCTGGTCTACCTGCCCCTGGCCTTTCTGGATGTGTTCGTGGTCTCGCGCCGTCTGCTGACGGCGGTGCTCCATCTGATCCTGTTCGCGCTGCTGGCCAAGCTCTTCTCCCTGACCCGGGAGCGGGACAAGTGGCAGGTGGCGATCGGCATCTTCTTCCTGTTCCTGGCGAGCATGGGCACGAGCGTGCACCCCACGATCGTGGTCTACCTGATCGCGTTCCTGATGGTCTCTCTCGTCATGCTGACCCGCTTCGCGTTCCTGCACGTGCTGGCGGGCTTCGGCCGCGAAGACCCCGAGCTGGCGCGCATCCCGATGCGCGGGTTCCTGGCCGTCTGCACCCTGCTGACAGTCGTGCTCTCCGTGCCGCTCTTCGCGTTCCTGCCGCGCGTGCCCTCGCCGTACATCGTCGGACGGGGGAGCGGACTGGGGCAGACGATCGAGTCCTCGGGCTTCTCGGACGAGGTGACCCTCGACTCGATCGGCCAGACCCGCAACAGCCGGGACGTGGCCCTGCGCCTGTTGGAAGAAGGTACGATCGACGCGGGCCGCGACATGCGCTTCAAGGCGGCGACCTACGACCTCTACCAAGGCGGGACCTGGCGGCGCTCGCCTACGCGCATTGAGCTTCGGCGGGTGCCGTCGGGTATCTGGCTGGCCGAGGGCCGCAAGCCGCCGGAGCGCTGGGCGCGGATCTTCCTGGCGCCGATCAACAGCCCAAGCGTGCCGCTGCCGATGGAGACGGTTGTAGTCGTACCACAGGCGACCACTCTGGGGCTCGACGAGGGCGGCGCGGTCTCGTTCCGCTTCCAACCCCAGGAACTGGTGGAGTACCGGGTGGGGCTGGTGGACGGGCCGGTGATGACCGCCACGGAGCCTTCGGGCACGCCCTACGATCCGGCGCTCGACCTCGCGGGCGTAACGCCGCCGATCGCCGCCCTGGCCGCGCGGGTGATGGGAGGGGGAACGGCGCTGGATCGGACGCAGCGCCTCGAAGCCCACCTGATCCAGGATTACGAGTACACGCAGGATTTCCGCGGCCGCTCGGCGGAAAACCCCATCGAAGACTTCCTCTTCCGCTACAAGAGCGGACAGTGCGAATACTTCGCGTCGTCGATGGTGCTGCTGCTGCGCTCCCAGGGCATCCCGGCGCGGCTGGTGACCGGCTTCCTCGGCGGCGAGTACAACCCGTTCGAGGGCTATTACATCGTGCGCGACAGCAACGCCCACGCCTGGGTGGAAGCCTATGTGGCAGGCGAGGGCTGGCGCATCTTCGACCCGACCCCTCCCGCCGGGCGCCCGGTTGCCGAGGCCACGGGCGTCTCGCTGCTGATGAGGCAGGCCTGGGACTTCGTGGCCTTCCGCTGGGACCGCTACGTGCTGACCTTCGGCCTCTACGACCAGGTCCGCATCTTCGGCGGCCTGCGCGACATGTGGCGGGACCTCGTGAGCCGCTTCCAGCAGCCCGAGGCGGGGGAGAAGACGCCCGCGGGCGGGCATCAGCCGGTCGGCGGCGAAGAGGCCGCGCCGGGCGAATCCGGCCCGCGCATGCCGGAAATCCCCTTGAAGGTGGCTTTGGGGCTGACGCTCCTCGCGGCCGGCGTCTTCGCGCTCTACCTGCGTTTCAAGCCGCCGCTGACCGCGACCGCGGCCTATGCCCGTCTGCGCCGCCATCTCAGTCGCCGAGGCGCGCCGCTCGCCGAATCGGTGCCGCCGCTCGTCGTCGGCCAGGAGATGGCCGCGCGCTATCCCGCCGCGGCCGAGCCCACGGCGCGGGTCATCGCCTTCTACCTCCGCGAGAGCTTCGGGGGGCACCCACTGGAAGACGGCGAGCGCGAGGCCCTCGAAGCCGCCCTGGGCGAGGCGGAGAAGGGGATGCGGAAGGCCGGGTAAAGGACAAAGGACCAAAGGACATAAAGGACATAAAGGACGAAGAAGCGCCGCTGCCGTGTCCTTGGAGTCCTTTAAGTCCCTTTGGTCCTTTGGGTCCTTTCAGAGTTTCCTTCCGAGCCCGAACTGTGTCTATCCTAGGTAGGGAGGTCGCGTCATGACCAGGAAATCCATCGCCGTCCTCGCTCTGATCCTCAGCCTCGCCGCTTTCGAAGCCGCGCTGGCCTGCTCCTGCGCTCCGCCACCGCCTCCGCAGCAGGCGCTCGACCATGCGGACGCGGTCTTCTCGGCCAAGGTGCTCGAAGCTCCTAAAGGCTCCGATCCCAGGATGCGGCTTCAGGTGCAGGATGCCTGGAAGGGAGCCGAATGCGGAGAGCTCAAAATCGGAGCTGGTTTCGCCACCTGCATCGGCAACTTCGAAAAGGGGAAGACCTACCTGATCTACGCCTACCGCACGGAGGAGGGCGGGCTCAGCACCAACCTCTGCACCCGGACCGGAGCCATCGAGGACGCCGCCGAAGACCTCGCGGCCCTCGGCGCGCCGGAAAAGAGCTGCGGTTGATCAGTCGGGCTTCGAGCCGCGGAGGAGCTTCTCGATTTCCTCGAGATCCGGCAGGTCTTTGAGCCGTCCGGCCGAGCGCTTGGCTTTCTGCAAGGCGGTCAGGCTCATGACCAGGACGCGATGGCCATAGACCTCCATCAGAACTGCGTCCGCGGATACCTGCTCGTAGCCTCCGACACCCTGCACTTCCCCAAGGATGTCGAAATCCCCTGGCTCGCAGGTCAGGGTGAAGTTCAAACCGGCCTGGAGGCTGCGAGCGTCGAGCGTGAAGGGCAGACCTGGCGGGGCTCCGCGGAGGGAGGGACGAAAGGGAGCCACGGCAGCGGCAAGCCTTTCCAGGTTTTCCGGATTCCGCGCGTAACAGATGTCGAGATCCTGAGTGACCCGTGCCGAGCCGTGGAGCACGAGTGCCACGGCACCGATGATGACAAACTCGACCCGGTTCTCGGCAAGCGCATCGATCAGTCGCTGAAAGTCAGTCGCCACGCCCGCGCTTCGCTCCTTCGAGGAACTCCAGGAATTGCCGCATCCTCTCCAGCCGTTCGGTCGGCGTCAGCTTCAGCCGCTCCTCGATCTGGGTCCAGTCGACTCCCGATGGGTAGTGGGCAAGGATGTCCGTCTCCCAACTCCACGGCTCTCCCTGCCTCTTGTCGTCCTTGTCCATCGAACAGGAGTATATCCCTCTACCGCAGCCCGGACGGCAACCTCGGCGAAGCCAGGAGCTTCTCGAACTCCTCCCAGCGCTTGGCCGGATCGTCGCCGCCGCGGCGCTCGATGTACTGCTTCACCAGGTCCTGCCCGAAGTTGTAATTGATCACGTAGCTCCGGTACTGATCGAAGAACTTGATCCTCTGCTCGGCCCGCGCGGGCGCGAACAGGTTGTAGCGCACCTGCCAGTCGATCGCCTGCTGCTTCGTCATCGTGCCGTTCAAATATCCCCGCGCCGCTTCGTTGCCCGCGTAGGCCAGCTGACCCGTGAGGCGCTGGATCTCGTAATAGCGCTCGGCAGTCGAAGGGTCGATCCCGGCCAAGGGAAAGAGCTTCTCGCGCTCGAAGCGCACCCGCTCGTCGCCCGGGAAAGCCACCTCGATGCCGTAGTTCGCCGTGCCCTCCGCGATCAGCGACTGCGGGCTGAACAGCGGATAGACCGAGAGCTCCGGCCAACCGCGGTCGCGCACCATGTGCTTTTCCAGCAGGACGTTGTAGACATGGTGCCCGGGATACCCCTCGTGGCAGGCGAGATCGACCGCGCGGTCGATGTAGATGGGCAGGTCCGTGTTGACTTGGATCAGGCTGTGGAATCCGCCCTTGTACCAGTTGTAGCCGCTCCATGACTTGTCGGTGACGTACTCGACCACGAAGCTCTCGTCTGGCGGCAGCTCGAAATGCTCCAGCGTGCGCCGCTTGCATTCGGCGATGGCGGCCTTGAAGACCGTGTCGAGCTTGTCGCGCGGGATGACGAAGCCCTGCCGGAAACGATCGATACGCTCGGGGAGCGGACCCTCTCCGGGTACAAGCTTGTCGAGTTGGTCGAGGATGCCCTGGAAGTGATCGGCGCCGTAGGTGGGCGCGACCGAGTCATAGAGAGCCTGCGACTCCTCGTCGAAGGAAAGCTTCTTGCCCGACAACATGTCAAGCCGCGCCACCATCGACTGGAGCTGCCGGGTGAGATACTGATGGCGCAGCCGCTCCATTTCGTCTCCGGATGCCGGCATGGCTTGTACATCCGCGACGAGCCGCTCCGCCTCGGCGTGCAGGTCGGCCAGCGGGCGCTTGGCCGCCTCGGCTTGAACCTTCCACTCCGGCGGACCGTAGAAGGCATCGACATAGTCGGGATCGTGCTGGCCCACGGCGAGCACGAGCTTCACGTAAGATTCAGCGGCACGATCCATCGAGGAAGCCCCTTGAGCCGAGGTCCGCGGCCGGTCCGCGTGCTCCGCGCAGCTGGCAGCGAGGAGAAGCGTTGGAAGGAGGAGACAGAGCGGTGTCCACCGGATTGGCGTCATACCCGCGAGAGTACCAAAATCCGGAGCAGAGCCCGCGGAACGGGAAGTGGTTCCTGGCTGCGGTCATGCTCCTCTACGCTGCACTCCACCTCGCCGCGGTCAACTCCTACGGCTGGTTCCGCGATGAGCTCTACTACATCGCCTGCGGCGAGCACCTGGCTTTCGGCTACGTCGACCATCCACCGCTCGTGGCCCTGCTCGCGCGCGTCACCCGCGGGCTGCTCGGCGAATCGCTGATGGCGGCGCGGCTGCCGTCGATGCTCGCCGGCATGGCAGTGATCTGGCTGTGCGGCAGGATCGCCCGCGAGATGGGCGGCGGCCGCTGGGCGCAAGGCATGGCCGCGCTCTGCGCGCTCGTGGCTCCGGTCTACCTCTTCCTCTTTCATGTCCTCTCCATGAACTCCTTCGACATCCTCTTCTGGACGCTGGGCGCCTGGGTGGTGGTGAAGATCGTGATCGGCGGCGATCCGAAGCTCTGGCTCCTTTTCGGGCTCATCTGCGGGCTCGGGCTCCAGAACAAGCACAGCTTGCTCTTCTTCGGCTTTGGGGTATTCGTGGGACTCCTGCTCACGCCGGAGCGCCGGCACTTCCGCGAGCGGTGGATCTGGATGGGAGGCGCGATCGCCGTCCTCCTCTTCCTGCCGCACGTGATCTGGCAGATGGCGAACGGCTGGCCCACGGCGGAGTTCGTGCGCAATGCCACGGAGCACAAGAACGTGGCGCTCTCGCCTTTGGAGTTCTTCGTCGAACAGATCATGCAGATGCACCCGCTCACGTTCCCGGTCTGGCTTGGCGGCCTCGTGTGGCTCTTCCGCTCCAGGTACCGGGTGCTGAGCTGGGCGTACGTGGCGGCATTCCTGGTGCTGATCACTCAGAGCTCCAAGGCCTATTACCTGGCGCCGGCCTATCCGCCGCTGTTCGCCGCGGGAGCCACGGCGATCGAGGCGTGGACTCGTCCGCGTGCGCTGCGGCTGTTCCTGCCGATCCTCCTTCTCGCGGGAGGATTGGCCGTGGCTCCGCTCAGCCTGCCCATCCTGCCGGTCGAGAGCTTCATCCGCTACGCCAGCGCCCTCGGCGTCGGGATGAGCGCAGGCGAGCGCCACGAGATGGGCGCGCTGCCGCAGCACTTCGCGGACATGCACGGCTGGCAAGAGATGGTCGCCGAGGTGGCCCGTGTCTACCGCTCGATGCCGCCCGAGGAGCAGGCGACTGCCGGGATCTACGGCCAGAACTACGGCGAGGCCGGAGCCGTCGACGTGCTGGGCAGGAAGTATGGCCTTCCGAAAGCCTCCGCTGGCCACAACAACTATTTCCTCTGGGGACCGCAGGGCTCGGGCGAAGTCCTGATCATCATCGGGGGCGACGCCGAGGATCACCGGCAGGGATTCAAGGACGTGAGGCAGGCGGGCGAGGTGAAATGCGGCGGCCTCTGCATGCCCTACGAGGACAACCTGCCCATCTGGATCGCCCGCGGGCTGAAGGCGCCGATCCGGGAGATCTGGCCGCTCGTCAAGCACTACGACTAGAACGGTCATGTAGGGGCGGCTCTTGTGGCCGCCCTCTGGAAGGGCACCCACAAGAGGTGCCCCTACATTAGAACCGGTACGAGATCCCGAGCGACACCACCGGGTACATGTCGTAGTCGACGATGTCCTCCTGCAGCTCGCGCGCTTCGCGGTCGAGAAGGATCTGCAGGGCTTGGCGGGCCAGTGGATCGTTGAGAGGGCTGCCGGCCGGTATGACTGGGGTGAGTGTCACCTCGCCCTCGCCCTGGAAGATCACGCCGAGGTCCAGCGTCACTCCGAACCCGCTCCCCGAGCCCGGAGCGCGCCCCCAGCCCAGCCCCGCGTAGGGGACGATCGGATCGAACTCGACCTTGCCGTCGAGCGTGCCCACGAGCGCCACCGGCACGGGCACGCCGCCGATGTCGTAGATCCCGGACGCGGGCGGCAGGCTGCTCCCCGTGACCTCCGTGGCGTTGTAGACGAGCCCGCCGGTCAGCCGGAATCCTCGGCCGCCCGGATGCCAATCGAGGAAGCCGGTCACGGTGCGGAGGCTCGCCTCGCCGTCGTACTCGATATCGCTCGCCTCGCGCCGCTCCGAATACTCGTAGCCGTGGATCCCGAGCCGCCCCTCGAGCTGGCTCGAGCCCCCGATGGTCAGCTCAGCCCCGAGCCCGAGCGTCCCGGCCGTGCCGGCGATTCCAACCTCGGCGAGGGCTGCGGCGGGCAGGGCGAGGAGCGAGAGCATCGCGATGGCGTAAAAGTTCCTGTTCATGCCCCGCGGACCATGCAAACCAGGGGCCGGAAGGACCAACAGGACCTCGAGGACGAGGGACTCCCCCCTCGGGGGGAGTGGTTCCCCCGCGTGTACGAGTGTCTCCCCCCGTCCGGGGGAGCCTCTGGTACGCGTGTAAGAGTGACTCCCCCGTTGGGGAGAGTCGCCGGTACGCGTGTACGAGTCACTTCCCCATCTGGGGGAGTCACCGGTACGCGCGTACGAGTCGCTCGTCCATCCGGGGGAGTCGCTGGTACACGTGTACGAGTCACTCGTCCATCTGGGGGAGTCACTTGTACGCGTGTACGAGTCGCTCGTCCATCTGGGGGAGTCGCTGGTACGCGTGTACGAGTCGCTCGTCCGTCTGGGGGAGTCACTGGTACGCGTGCACGAGTCGCTCGTCCATCTGGGGGAGTCGCTGGTACGCGTGTACGAGTCGCTCATCCAAAGCGTGGGCGAGGCAACAACCGGGGTAGCTCGTTCTCTCGTATAGGCGGGGGACTCCCTCTCCCGCGCAGCGGGGGAGGGCAGAGGAGGGGGCCTTTGATATCCTGAAGCACATGCCTACAAGCTCCTTCTCCTGGCTCCATCTCACGGACCTGCACTACGGCTTGAAGGGACAGGGCCATCTCTGGCCCACTCTGCGGGAGCCGTTCCTTGAAAGCCTCGGACCGCTGCACGACCGCTGCGGTCCCTGGGATGCCGTGCTCTTCACGGGCGACCTCGTGCAGTCGGGAGAGTCGGCGCAGTTCGAGAGGATGCAGGCCGAGTTTCTCGATCACCTGTGGAAGCGGCTGGATGAGCTCGGATCGGGAGGGGCCGTGCTGCTGGCTGTGCCGGGCAATCACGACCTGTATCGCCCCAATCCCCAGGAAGACAACGCGGCCATCGATGCCCTGCTCGAAAAGGACGGCTTCCCTCGCATCCAGGAGAAATTCTGGGATCGGCCGGCCGGTCCGTATCGCGGGGTGATCCGCGACGCGTTCGGGGCCTACAGCCAGTGGTGGGAACAGGCTCCGCATCGGCCCGGCGATGTGAAGGCCGGCATCCTGCCCGGCGATTTCTCGGTGAGCATTGGCCGCATCGGTATCGTGGGGTTGAACACCACGTTCCTCCAGCTTGCCGGCGGCGACTACACGGGGCGGCTGGTCTGGGATACCCGACAGCTTGACGCGGTGTGCGAGGGGGGCGTGGACGTCTGGGCGAAGCAGCACGACGTTTGCCTGCTGCTCACTCATCAGGGGCCGGACTGGCTAACCGCGGATGCTCGGAAACAAGGTGAGTCGGAGATTGCACCGGCCGGACGGTTCGCAGTGCAGCTCTTCGGTCACCAGCACGAGACCAAGATCATATATATCAGGCGCGGTGGCGACTCAGAGGCGACCCGCCTCTCTCGAGGCTGCTCCGTCTTCGGCATGGAAAAGTTCGGTGAACCGCCGACCATCCAGCGAGCGCACGGCTACGCAGCGGGACGCATCGAGCTTGGCGATGAAGGAACTGTCCTGCGTCTCTGGCCACGGATAGCTACGAATAAAACGGGTGCGTGGCGGTTCATCCCAGACCACGAGCACGCCGTTTTGGAGGATGACGAAGGCACTGAGCCAGAGTCTGTTACCCCCAGAACACGAGCTGCCAGATCGCCATCGGGCAAGACCGCCACCACCCCACCGGCGCCCGTCGTCGCCGCTCCGCATTCCACATTGCCGGCCCGGCGGCCGTTCTTTGGACGCACGAAGGATCTGGAGCTGATTGCGAAGTATCTGCTCCCAGAAGACCGCAGTTGGGGCGTCGTGCTGGATGGTCCCGGCGGCGTGGGGAAGACTGCGCTCGCGCTCGAAGCAGCGCATCGAGCGCCTGCTGAGCATTTTCCGCTCAAGCTTTGGATCACGGCCAAGAACCGCGAGCTACTTCCCGAGGGCGAGCATCGGCTGACCGATCATCACGTGGGCGACTACCACGCGATGCTCAATGAGTTGGGCCGGGCGCTCGGCCGCGACGATATTCCGAAATCGATACCGGAAGAGCGGCCCAACCTCGTGCGCCATGCGCTCGCCAACCACCGCGCGTTGCTGGTGCTGGACAACCTGGAGACGTTCAGCCCGGAGGATCGCCGCCGTGTGTTCGAGCTGCTGGGCAGCCTTCCCGCGACCTGCCGCGCTATCGTCACTAGCCGTCGTCGTCCCGGCGGCTCGACGGCTGGACACTATCGCCGCTTAGACAAGCTAGAACGCGAGGCTGCCGATGAGCTGCTGAAGGAGTTGGGCAGGAGCTATGAGCCTGTATACAGGCTCATAGAGGCTGAACGCGATCAGCTCTATGCTGAAACTGGGGGCAATCCGTTGCTGCTGACTTGGGTGGCGGGCCAACTGGGCCGGACGACCGGCCGCTGCCGCACGGTGGCCGAAGCCGTGGAGCGCCTGCAGGAGGCGCATCGCCTCCAGATGCTGAATGAGAAGAACGATCCTCTGGACTTTGTCTTCGGCGATCTGCTTGAGACCTTCACGGGGGACGAGACGGAGGTACTTGCTGCCCTGGTCCACTTTACCCAGCCAGTGCGCATCGAGTTGCTGCTGCCGCTGATAGGACTGAGTTCGAAAGCTGCGGAAACCGCGCTGGATGGCCTGCGCGATCGAGCGTTGCTGGTGGAGGACGACCAAGCCGCCACGTGGCTGCTCCCGCCTCTGGCGGCCGGATTTCTCCGTCGCGCCCGTCCAGAGGCGGTTGGAGTCAGTGGCGAGCGCTTAGCCGATCAGGCCCAAGCCCTCGCCAAGGAGAATGGATACGAGGAGCACGCACGCTTCTCTGTCTTAGAGACCGCTTGGCCGCAGCTTGCCGCCGCCCTACCAGTGTTAATTGTAGGCGACAACGGTCGCCTGCAGACCGTATGCGACGCGCTGAGACTCTTTCTGGATTTCTCCGGCCGCTGGGATGATTTGCTCTCGTTCAGCACTGAGGCAGAGGCGAAGGCTGAGCGCACCAAAGACTTTGAGAACGCCGGCTGGCGAGCCTATGATGCTGGTATGTGTCACTTCATGCGCGGTCAGTCCACTGAGGTGCTGACCTGCGCCGACCGCGCCGCTGCCCACTGGCGGAGGGCCCGGGCCGGTGCCTATGAGCAGTCCGACGAGCGCGCCACCGCCCTTCTTCTACGTGGGCGTGGCCATTTGTTAGCCGAGGACTATCCGAGCGCGATCACCGGCTATCGTCAAGCACTTGAACTATTCCGCAGCTCACCCAAGAGTATGGGATTTTCGGCTACCCTAAACGACCTTGCCGAAACCTTCCGCCGTTCAGGCCAGTTCGAAGAGGCGGAATTCTATTTTCGGAAGGCGCTTGAAGTCGCAAAAGACTCGTTCGATAAGGAAGAAGTCGCTATTCTAAATGGCAATCTTGCTGAGTTGGCACTGCACCGAAAGGATTGGCCAGAGGCCGAACGTCTCGCCCGCGAAGCATTGACGCTAGCCGAGGAGATCGGCCGCAAAGAACTCATCGCCTCCGCCTGTTGGCGTCTGGGCAAAGCGCTGGCGCAGCAGTGGCATAACGAAGAAGGCCGCAGCTACGCAAAGCGTGCGGTGGCGATCTGCACCGAGTTACGCTTGCCGGGCTTGGCCGAGGCCCAAGCCGTCTTGAACGAATGCCTGAGCTGATCAGCCCACACCCATCCCTCTCCCAGCAACCATTTGGACTCCTGGAGAGGGAGCGTGAATCCGAATGACTTTCTCCATCCATGGCTTCCGCCATTTCCCCCTCCCCCGACCTCCCTCGCGAAGACAAGGCGCTTTCCTTGCAGCGGCGAAGTATGGGAATGACCTTGGTCGTTCGCACGCCCCCCTCTCCCGGGGGACCGGGTGTGCGGTGGGAGAGGGGCCGGGGGTGAGGGCTCCGGATACACTAAGCTGCGGACGGCCGGAAAGGAGGCGCAATGCAGATCGGCATGATCGGGCTCGGACGCATGGGGGGCAACATGGTCCGCCGATTGCTCCAAGGGGGGCATGAGTGCGTGGTGTTCGACCGCAATCCCGCGGCGGTGGAGGAGCTGGCGAAAGAGGGCGCCACGGGCGCGGCTTCGATGGAGGACTTCGTCGCCAAACTCGCTGCTCCGAAGACGGCGTGGGTCATGGTGCCCGCGGGACCCATTACGGAAGCGGTGGTTCAAGACCTCGGCGAGCGGCTCGGCGAGGGCGGCGTGGTGATCGACGGCGGCAACTCCCATTTCAAGGACGACGTGCGCCGCGCTCGCGAGCTGCGGGCGAAAGGCATCCAGTATGTGGATGCCGGAACGAGCGGCGGTGTGTGGGGGCTGGAGCGCGGGTACTGCCTAATGATCGGCGGCGACCGCAAAGTCGTCGAGCACCTAGATCCGATCTGGAAGACGCTCGCTCCGGGGCGCGGAGAGATCCCTCCAGCGCCGGGGCGTGAAAATCGCAAGAGCACGGCCGAGGAGGGTTATCTCCACTGCGGCCCTGCCGGCGCGGGCCACTTCGTCAAGATGGTTCACAACGGGATCGAGTACGGATTAATGCAGGCGTATGCCGAGGGCTTCGACATCTTCCGCAACGCGGCCTCGGAGCAACTGCCCGAGGAGCACCGCTTCGATCTCGACCTCGCGGACATCGCCGAAGTCTGGCGGCGGGGGAGCGTGGTCACTTCATGGCTGCTCGACCTGACCGCCATGGCGCTCGCCGAGAGCCCGGACCTCGAAGGCTACACTGGCTTCGTCCAAGACTCGGGCGAGGGACGTTGGACCGTGCAGACCGCCGTGGAAGAGGCGGTTCCAGTGAACGTGCTCGCGGCCTCGCTCTTCGCCCGCTTCCGCTCGCGGCAGGAGCACACCTTCGGCGAGAAGGTGCTCTCCGCGATGCGTCACAAGTTTGGCGGCCACATCGAACGGCCGAGCGGAGGCTGAGCCATGGCGGATGAAAACGATCTCCCTCCATCCAACCAGGGCGTTCCCGCGCCGGCTTGCGCGATGGTGATCTTCGGCGCCTCGGGCGATCTCACCAAGCGCAAGCTGATCCCCGCGATCCACAACCTCGCCACGAATCATCTGCTGCCGGAGGACTTCGCGGTGATCGGAGTCTCCCGCTCCGAGATGACCGACGACGAGTTCCGCAATCGGATCCGCGACGAGATGAAGGAGTTCGCGACCGGCGAGCTCGAGGACCAGGTCGTCGAGTGGCTGATCCCCCGGCTGTCTTATGTGGCGGGAGACTTCCACGACGACGCCACCTTCGAAAAGCTGCGCGAGCATCTGCAAACGGCGGACGAGACATGGAAGACGCATGGCTGCTATCTCTTCTATCTCGCGGTCCCGCCGAGCCAGTTCTGCCAGGTCGTGCAGGAGCTCGGCGAGAGGGGGCTCATCGCCGAGACCGAGCGCGACGGCAAGTGGCGGCGCGTCGTGATCGAGAAGCCTTTCGGCCACGACCTCGAGTCCGCCCGGGCGCTCAACCGCGACATCACGAAGGTGCTCGACGAGAAGCAGATCTACCGCATCGATCACTACCTCGGCAAGGAGACGGTCCAGAACATCCTCGCCTTCCGCTTCGCCAACGGCATCTTCGAGCCGATCTGGAACCGGCGCTACGTCGATCACGTGCAGATCACGGTCGCGGAGACCGTGGGAGTCGAAGGGCGCGGCGGCTACTATGAAGAGGCCGGGGCGCTGCGCGACATGGTGCAGAACCACATGTTCCAGCTCCTCGCGCTCACCGCCATGGAGCCGCCGACTTCGTTCGCTCCCGATGCCGTGCGCGACGAGCGGGTGAAGGTGCTGTGCGGGATCAAGCCGCTGGATCATGAGGACGTGCTGAGCTCCGCCGTGCGCGGCCAGTATGGTGAAGGAGAGATGGAAGGCAAGCACGTTGCCGGCTACCGGCAGGAGCCCAACGTGAAGCCGGACTCGCATGTCGAAACCTTCGTGGCGCTCGAGCTGTTCGTCGAGAACTGGCGCTGGGCCGGCGTTCCGTTCTATCTGCGCACGGGCAAGCGGCTGCCCCGCCGCGTGACCGAGATCGCGATCCAGTTCAAGAGCGCTCCGTTCGTGATGTTCCGCGAGACTGCGGTAGAGCAGCTCAAGCCCAACGTGCTGGTGATCCGCATCCAGCCGGAAGAGGGGATCTCGCTGCGCTTCGAAGGCAAGGTGCCCGGACCGACCATGCGGCTCGGCACGGTCAAGATGGACTTCCGCTACGCCGATTATTTCGGCAGCACGCCGAGTACCGGCTACGAGACGCTGCTCTACGACGTGATGACCGCGGACTCGACGCTCTTCCATCGCACCGACATGGTGGAGGTGGGCTGGAGCATCGTGACGCCGATCCTCGACGTGTGGAAGGCGCTCACGCCGCGCAACTTCCCCAACTACGCAGCCGGCACGTGGGGACCCAAGGAAGCCGACGAGTTGATCAAGGACGGCAGGAAATGGCGGAACTGAAAACGTTCGACGACCTCGATCGATTGACACGCGGGGCGGCCGATGAGATCGCGAAGAGCGCCGAGGAGGCCATCGCCGCGCGCGGCCGGTTCACGATCGCGCTCTCCGGCGGCAACACGCCGAAGCCCGCGTATCGCCTGCTCGCGGAAGAACCCCGGATCGATTGGGGCCGCGTGCACGTGTTCTGGGGTGACGACCGGCACGTCCCGCCCGATCACCCGGACAGCAACTTCGGGATGGCTCACGAGGCGCTGCTCTCGAAGGTCCCGATCCCTCAAGACAACGTCCATCGCATGCGGACCGAGAAGCCGGACGCGGAGCGCGTGGCCGAGGAGTACGCGTGGACGCTGCGCAGCGCGTTCAATATCGAGGAAGGCGAGTGGCCGCGCTTCGATCTCGTGCTGATGGGGATTGGCGCGGACGGTCACACGGCTTCGTTGTTTCCCGGCAGCGAGGCCGTGCGTGAGCGCAGCCGTCTCGTGATCGCGCCGTGGGTGAGCTCGCTCGGGACTTTCCGGATTACGCTGACGGCGCCGGTGTTCAACCATGCCGCGCTCGCGCTCTTCCTGGTGAGTGGAGAGGAGAAAGCCGAGGCGCTGCGGGCGGTGCTCGAAGGGGACTTTCAGCCCGATCGGTTCCCCGCGCAAGTCGTACGCCCCGAAGAGGGGAAGCTGCTCTGGCTCGTGGATCGCGCCGCAGCGCGATGTCTTCGCAATGTGGATCGATCGAGTTGATCGATTCGAGGCTACACGACGCTTTCCAGCCACGGGGCTAAAGGCAGATGCGCCGTGTGAAGGCGACGCTGGCAGGTACGGCTGAGAACGACAGGTAGCGCCCCCAGTAAAATCCCAGAACGTCGCCTCCGCGGGGCCTTGCGGCCCTCTGTACGAGAGGGCCGGCTTACTTCTTCTTGCTTGCGGTCTTCTTCGCAGCCGGCTTCGCAGCAGACTTCTTCGGAGCCGCAGCCTTGACGGACTTCGCAGCAACCGTCTTCTTCGCAGCCGGCTTCGCAGCCGTCTTCGCAGCAACGGTCTTCTTCGGTGCTGCCTTCGCAGCAGGCTTTTTCGCAGCCGCGGCCTTCTTGGCCGGAGCCTTCTTCGCAGCCGCAGCCTTCTTGGCCGGAGCCTTCTTGGCAGCAGTAGCTTTCTTGGCCGGAGCGGCCTTCTTCGCAGCGGTCTTCTTGGCACCGCTCTTCTTGGCCGGAGCCTTCTTCATGTCGTCAGCCATACACGATCTCCTTTCGGTTGGTGTGCCCGCAATGATGCGTTTGGGCGTTCATGTGGAATTAGGGTACGCCTACTACATCTTGGGCGTCAAGCTCTTTTACGCCTCAAACTCTAGTGACACCTGCCCAAAGTGCTGGGCAGTGCGCCGCAAGGGCTCTTCAGCGGCGCTTCAGCGCGCTCGATCGAGTCGTCTGTGATGCGAGAAAATGCCCGCGGAATAAGCGTTTGCGCGTTCCGCGGGCGAAGAGGGATGAGGCGTCTGGCTACGGACAGGTGGAAGCGTAGAACGTGTAGCTCTCGTCGTAGACGCCGGCGCACGTTGCGTCTGCGATGACGGTGCCGCCGTGCAAGCGGGTTGCACCGATCAACGCCATGGCAGCATCGACGGTCGCTGAGGCGCCCGTGATCTCCGAGTGATCGATGATGACGGTGCTGAACGACATCACTTGGATGCCCAGCCCTGCCATTCCTGTCGCATGGATGACGCTGCGCTCGACCTTGAGCTCGGCGACGTCTAACAGGACCCCCCCACTGAGCGCCTTCACGGTCGAGCCGCTGATGAGAGTGATGGAGGGGCCCACGCCGAACCCCTCACTGTCGCGGTAAATACCGTACGATGCCGTCGCGCCGTCGACGTCAACCTGCACATCCCGGATCTCAACCACCGTCGCGCCGGTAAACGCGGAGATGCCGTACCGTGTGCCGAAGGTGGTACCGCCGGTGACCTTGACCACGGTCCGCTTCACGGTCAGGACGGTGCCGTTGTTCTTGCTGGAGATCCCGTAGCCGATTATTCCTCCCGCCGACGTGGTGACGGTCGCCCCTTCAATCTTGGAGGCGGTGCCGCAGAGGTTGCGAATCCCCCAGGCAAGCTGAGTACCATTCGCAGAGACCGTGACATCCCGGATGCTGGTGTTGGCCCCAAAGGGCAGGCGGATAGCGACGGTCGATTGCTGCGAGCTCTCTGCTTTCACCTGCAAGCCGCGGATCTCTGACGAAGCAGCGCCATTGACCACACCGACTGTGGCCTCAGCGCTCCCGCCCTCTCCGCGGATCACCGTCGCCTCCTGGCCTGAGCCTTCGATGTCCACGAACGGTTTCATCTGGAGCCCGGCGGCGCCGACGTCGTAGATCCCCGGCTCGACCTTTACGACGTAGCGCTTCGTGTCCGAGGCGTTGGTGATCCCGGCAAGTGAGTTGATGAGCCGTGTGCCGCTCGCCGTGTGGTCGCCCGGCACGGGGTGGACGTAGACTGTTTGCACCGCCTTGCTGTAGTAGCCGACCACCGAGACGAGCACATGCGCGCTCGATACTCCCACCTTGATCTTGAAGTCGCCCACGCCGGAGCTCTGCGCCACGGCCAGGTGCGTGGTGTTCGCGACGGTCACGCCCGTGGTGAAGTTGATCACCGAGGTGGTGGTCGCCGTGTCCGCGGCGAACGCCTGAGCGTGGCCAGGGCCTCCCGGGCTGATCACGACGATGTTGACGGCAACCGCCTGGACCTGCGGGATGCTGTTGGAGAAGCCGGGGACGCCGCAGCCGGTGGCCGAGCCTCCCTGGCTTGCGAGCGAGCTGCTGCCGCCGATGTTGTACGTGCGGGTCTCGCCTGCGGCGAAGGCGCCGCCGGCCACGCGGGTGTCAACGACGAGGCATGGTGCGACGGTATGGTAAGTGAGGTCTGGCGGCTGAGAGGAGGCGGTCGAGGCGGTCAGGGCAGAGAGGCTGAAGGCTATCCAGAGAACGCTCTTTCCACGGACGCGCATGGCGTTCCTTTCTGAGTGGTCGAAAGTGACCTTGCTCAGAAAGGTATACGTTTCGCTGTTTAGTAAGCGTTGTGACGCAGCGCGTGCCGGACGGTCATCCAGAGGATCTTGAAGTCGAGCTTCAGCGACCAGTTCTGGATGTAGTAGAGGTCGTACTGGATCCTCTTCTTGATCGACGTGTTGCCGCGCCAGCCGTGGACCTGGGCCCAGCCGGTGATGCCGGCCTTCACGCGGTGGCGGAGCATGTAGCGGGGGATCTTGTGCTTGAACTCGCGGACGAACGTGGGGCGCTCCGGCCGCGGGCCGATGATCGACATGTCGCCCATCAGCACGTTCCAGATCTGCGGCAGCTCGTCGAGTGACCAGTGGCGGAGGAAAGTCCCGATGCGGGTGCGGCGCGGATCGTCCTTGATCGCCCACACCGGGCCGCTCGTGGCCTCGGCGTTGATCCGCATGGAGCGGAACTTGACGATCATGAACGACTTGCCGTCGAGGCCCATGCGCTCCTGGCGGTAGAAGATCGGACCGCGGTCTTCCAGCCAGATGGCCAGCGCGACGAGCGGGAGGAAGGGCACCAGCACGACCAGTGCCGCCGCGGCCACCAGCAGGTCCATGCTGCGCTTGACCATGCTGTTCCAGCCCTGGAGCGGCACCTGGGAGAGATTGATCACCGGCGTGCCGTCGACGTCTTCCAGAGTGGCTTGCAGCGTCGCGTACTGGAGGACGTCCGGAACGAGCTTCACTTCCACGCACTCGCGCGCCATCAGCTCCAGCATCTGGAGCATCTTCCTGTGCGCTTCGAGCGGCAGGGCGATGAAGACCTGGTCGATGCGCCCGACCGCGAGCACCTCTTCGGCCTGGCGCAGGGTCCCGAGGACCGGCACGCCGAGCACCGTGGAGCCCACTTTGCCTTGATCGTCGTCGAGGAAGCCGACGACCTCGAAGCCGAGCTCGCGGTGCGCGAGGAGCTTCTGCGTGATCTCACGGCCGAGCAGGCCCGCACCGACCACCAGGATGCGCTGCAGGTTGTTGTTCGACTGCCGGATGCGGAGCAGCACCGAGCGCAGGATCATGCGCACCGTGGCCACGCACAGGAAGTTGCCCAGGGCGAACAGGCCGAGGAAGGCGCGGCTGTAGGTGAAGTAGCCGCCGTCCGGCGAGGGCGGCCGGTACAGGAAGATCACCACCAGCAGGAGCACGGTGGCGAGCAGCACGGCCACGGCCACCGTGAGGACCTCGTCCACCCGGCTCTTGCCGCGCCGGCTCTGGTAGAGGCCATGGAAGTAGAAGACCACCGGCCAGATCGCCAGGATGAACGGGAGGAGCCGCAGGTACGGCTCGAATTCCGGGACGCTCTTGGTGACAGGGATGACTTCGATATGGAACCGGAGGACCCAGGCGGTGAGGAAGGCGGCGAGTGTCGCGCCGAGATCACCAGCAAGGTAGGCCCCCGACGTCGTGCGATGTCGTTGCTGGATCAAGACAGTGCGACCCTCCGGTCGGAATGGAATCGAGATCGCAGCAAAGCTTGAATGCGGTGGGTGAACCGCGTTGACGCAAACGACTCCGCTTTGCCGCGCAAGTCCAAGAGATTGAATCCGATCCGGCCGGCTTTGTCAATCGCCTCCGCCAGATCGGCCGTGCCTCCCCAGTCCGGGTAGAGGTAACCGTGCCGGCCGTCCTCGACCACGTCCAGGATCCCCCCCTTGGCCACGGCCACCACCGGGGTGCCGCAGGCCAGAGCTTCCACGGAAGCGATCCCGAAGTCCTCGACTCCAGGCTGGAGGAAGAGCCGGGCACCTCGATAGAGGTCGCGCAGGCGCTCCCGGTCGACGGTCCCGAGCAGGCGGGTCCTGGTGCTGCCGAGCTCGCGCAGGCGCTCCATCTCGGGGCCGTCCCCCACCACCTGCAGCTCCAGCCCCAGCCGGTCGCAGGCGGCGATGGCCATTTCAATGCGCTTGTACGGGGCCAGGGCTGAGACCATCAGGCAGTAGCCCTTCTTGTCGCCGGTATTCGTCGACGGCCCGGGGGTGAAGAAGTCGGTGTCCACGGGCGGGTGGATCACCTCGGCCTCCCGGCCGTAGTAGGTGCGGATGCGGCGTTCCACGAAGCTCGAGTTGGCCACGTAGAGGTTTACGCGCGAGGCCGAGGATACGTCCCAGGCCCGCAGCCCGGAGAGGACCAGGCCGCGCGCCCGCGCCTTCAGGCCGTTCCGTTCGGGAAAGTAGACGTGCTCCTGGTCCCAGGCATAGCGCATGGGCGTGTGGCAGTAGCAGACGTGCCAGGAGTCCGGCCCGGGGATGACGCCCTTGGCCACGCAGTGGCTCGAGCTGATGATCAGGTCGTACGAGGTGAGGTCGAACTCCTCGATGGCGGCCGGGAAGAGCGGCAGGTAGCGGCGGTAGTGTTCGCGCACCCGCGGCGCCTTCTGGAGGAAGCTGGTGTGGATGCGATGGCTCTCCAGCGCCTTGCTGACGCTCCCCGGGAAGTGGAAAAGGGTGTAGATCGGCGCCTCGGGGAACAGGCCGGCGAGGATCTCCAGCACCTTTTCGCCACCGCGCATGCCGGTCAGCCAGTCGTGGACCAGGGCGACCCGCAGCTCGCCTGGGAAGGCGGAGGGTTTCCGGCGCACGGGATACTTCAAGTCCCCCTCCTCATGAGCTCCCCCTGAGTCGGAGCGAGCCCCCGCGACTGGATGGCCGAAATGTAGACCTCCAGCGTCTTGCGGGCCGTCTGGCTCCAACGGAAGTCCTCGGCCCGGCGCAGCCCCAGCTTGGCCAGGCTGTTGCGGTGGTCCGCGTCGGACATGCAGTGGGCGATCGCCTTCGCCATCCCCTCCACGTCCAGCGGATCGACCAGGTGGGCGTAACCCTCGGCGATCTCCTTGAGGGCCGAGGTATTCGAGGTGATCACGGCCACGCCCGAGGCCATGGCCTCCACCACCGGCATGCCGAAGCCCTCGTAGAGGGTCGGATAGAGGAACAGCGTCGCCCCCTGGTAGAGCGCCGGCAGCGCCTCGGGGGCGACTTTGCCGAGGAGGCGGACGTGGTCCCCGACCCCCAGGTTCGCCGCCCTCTGCCGGCTCTTGAACTCCGAGCCGCTGCGCTCGCCGATGCAGACCAGGGGGGCGTCGAAGTTGGCGAGCTCCCGGGCGCGGGCGTAGGCCTGGATCACCGTGTCCAGGTTCTTGCGCTTGGGTCCCGTGTTGCCCACGAAGAGCACGTACGAGCGCTCGAGCCCCAGGTCGCGCCGCCACCGCTCCAACTCATCGGGAGAGAGCTTCGTGCGGAAGACGTCCTCGACGCCGTTGTAGATCACTTCGACTTTGCGGCCATCCACGTCGAAGTGCTTCGCCAGGTCGGAGCGCGTGTGCTGGTTCACGCCGATCAGGCGGTCCGCGCGGGAGAGGCTGCGGCGGATCATCTGCTGGGCGTAGAGGAAGGCCAGCCGGCTGGGCAGGAATTCGGGGTAGAGGAGGTGGACGATGTCATGGATCGTCACCACCACCGGCGAGCCCACCCAGGCCGGGAGCACATAGTGCGTCGAGTGATAGAGGTCGAGCTTGGTGCGCCAGAGCTGCCAGGAGAGCGCGAACAGCTCGCGGACGGAGTAGACGGGCGAGCTCTCATAGCTTGGGCGGAAGTTGTCCGGCAGGTCGCGGAAGGCTTCCTTGTCCTGGGGATGAGCGATCAGGACGTAGCGGTTCTCCGTGTCGAGCCGAGCCAGATGCCGCATAAGGTTGCGGATGTACGGTCCGATCCCCGTGTCCTGGATCTTGCGGGCGTCGAGACCGATCGTGTAAGGCAAGAATACTCCACTCCGTAGACGGTGGGACAGAACGGCCCGGCCGCGCAGATCTAAGGTTATCTATAACTTGCGCGGGATTCTACCCCAAAGACTCGCGAAATACCTCTTCCATTTCGGCGGCAGTACGTTCCCATCGGAACATTGCGGCCCGTTCGAGGCCCCGGCCGCGCAGCTCTTCCCGCCGCGCCGGGTTTTCCAGCAGGTTACGGATTGCCATCATCAGCTCCCCGGGATCGGATGGGTCCACCTGCAGGCCGGCGTCCCCCACCACCTCGGGGAGGCTCGAAACGTTGGAGACGACGGTCGGGACCCCGCAGGCGAGCGCCTCGGCCGGAGGCAGGCCAAACCCTTCGTAGAACGAGGGATAGACGAACACGGTCGCCGCCTGGAAGAGGCGGACCAGGCGGTCCCGGTCCACATGCCCGAAGGTCTTGACCCCCAGCGGGGCGAGCGCCTCGATCCGCCGCACGAGCTCGCGGCTTCCCCAGCCATACGGGCCGGCCAGGACCAGCGGAGGCACGCTCGGATCTTCCAGGCGCAGGGCCTCCCAGGCGTCGAGGATGGCGCCGAGGTTCTTCCGCGGCTCGATGGTGCCGGCATAGAGGAGGTAGCCGTCCGGAGCCCCGATCTCCTCCCGGGTGGCCTCGATCTGTTCGTAGGTACCCGGCCGGAACTCGGGATCGACGCCGTTGTAGATCACCCGGACCTTGTGTGCCACCTGGGGGAAGTGGAAGGCGATGTCGTCCGCCGTGGCACGGGAGATGGCCACGATGCGCTCGGCGCGCTCGAACGAGGGCCGCAGGAACGGGAAGATGCTCCACTTGACCTTGAAGCGATGGCTCTCGGGCATGAGGATCGAGGTCAGGTCGTGCACCGTGGTCACGGCGGGCACCGGGCAGCGCAGGGGGATGGTCATGAGCGGCGACCAGAAGAGGTCGAGGTCGCCGCGCTCCAGCCTGCGGGGGAGCTTGAGCTGCTGCCAGATCACCCCCAGGGGGGCAGGCTCGTGCTCGGACTCGATGCCGGCCGCGGCCAGCTCTTCGGCCCCCCGGGGAGGGCGATGAGCCAGCCCCCGGTAGCGCATCCCGCCCCGCGCCGCCAGCTCCAGCAGGAGGGAACGGGTGTAGACACCGATCCCGGTCGGGGTGGGGACCAGGGCTCTGAGGTCTACGGCGATTGTCGGCGGGCTCAGGGGGGAGGCGAGAGGCATGGGTGGGGGGATTGTATGAGAAAGTTACCCCGCCCCCATGCGACCCCGCACCCTCGCTTTCGTCTGCCTGGCCCTAAGCCTCTTGGGGCTGGCCGCCGCGACTTTCCGGTTGCGGCTTTCTCCGGTCCCGGTGGGGGATGAGGCCACGCACGTCCTCATGGCCCAGAGCCTGTGGGAGGACGGCGACCTTCTCTATGGCGCTCCCGACCTGCGGCGCGCCTATCGGACCTGGAACGAAGGGCCTGCCGGGTTGACCCTCCTCACCTCGGATGGCGGCCGGACCGTGCACTACGCCGAGCCGATCGCCTGGGCGCTGGCCGCCGTTCCCGCCTGGGCGCTGTTCGGAGCGGCCGGGCTGCCCATGCTCAACATGGTGCTCTTTCTCGGCATGCTCGCCTCGGCGGCCGGGCTCTTCCAGGATTCCAATCCGCTCAGTCCGCTTTTCCTTGGCGGCTTCTTCTTCGCTTCGGCCTCGTTCGGCTATGTGTTCCGGGGCTCCCCCGAAGTCTTCCTGATGGCCTGCGTCTTCTTTGCGCTCCTCCTCTGGCGCCGCGTTCGGCAGCAGCCGGATCGCCTATGGAGCCTCGTGGGAGCTGGTGTGCTTCTCGCCGCGGCCAGCCTTCACCAGCCGGCGCTCGCCCTTCTTGGAGCCGCCGTGGTGATCGATCTCTTTTTCTCGGGACGGTGGAAGGGGGCGGCCCTCCTGGTCGTCGCCGGTGCTCTCGCCTTCGGCCTGCTCGCCGTCCAACAGTGGCGGATGACCGGGGCCTTGAGCCCGGCCGACCCGAGAGCGGGAGTCCAGCGCCGCACCTTCGAGAGCGATTTCCCTATTGAGGCCCCGCAGGATGTCTGGCAGGGCTATGGAAGAGATCAGGGCGCGTCTTCGGATGGGGCCCGCCTGCTGGCGCGGAACGTCTGGTCCTTCTTCGTGGGCCGGCACACGGGGCTGATCCCCTACTTCCCCTTCGGCGTGCTCGCCCTCTTCCTGTTGGCCCGGGACCGCTCGCATCGGCTGCTCCTCGCCGCAATGGGCGCCGTCATCCTCCTTGGGCTGCTGCTCGATCCGCACCGCTGGCATGGCGGGCCGGAAGCGCTGGGGAACGCCCGCCTCGCCGTGCTCTATCCGGCGCTGCTCTTCCTCCCAGAACGGCTCACAGCGCGCTGGAGCCTCATCCCTCCCTATGCCGCCGCCGGGCTGTGGACGGCGATCGCGGTGGCCGGAGCGATCGTCCCTCCTCCGCCTCATGCCGGGGAGATCCGGACTTTCCGCGCTCTGCCGTTGGAGCTGACGCTGCTCGGGGAAGGCGTGCAACTGCCGGGCTACGGAGTCCGCAATTGGGGCCAGGGGCTGTGGATGGTGCCGCTGGCCTCATTCTGGGTGGACGAGGGAAATCCCAATGGCGTCTGGGTGCGCGGCGCTTCGACCTCGGAAGTCGTCGTGGTCTCGCCGAAGCCGCTGAGGGAGGTCCGCTTCTACGCCCACTCTTATGCCGAGGAGAACGAGATGGTCGCGGAGAGCGGCGCCGAGCGGGTGCTGGTCCGGTTCGACAGCGAGGGCAAGCGCAACGGCACGCCGGTTGCCCTGGCCCTGGAGCCGGCCGCGGCCGGCCTCGGTCTCCTCCCCACCGGAGATTGGGTCTACCGCTTCACCTTGAGCGTGAGCGATGGCATCATCCCCGCGCGTCGCCTGCCTGGAAACCAGGACCCTAGATACTTGGGAGTCTTCCTCGACTTCAACGGACGCGGAATATGACTGAACCTGATCCTCGCGTCGAAGACGTTTTGGAGCGCCTGCGCGCCGGAGTGCGCCAGCGTCAGGCCGAGGTCGCGACGATCTCCGGCTCGGAGCTGGCGCGGCACAAGCTGGCGGAGCTCTCCGCCCGCGAATACGTTCAGGAGCCGATCGCGGTCTCGCCCCGTCCGGTGCTCGGGCGCTGGATCGTGCTCTCGCGCAAGGCGATCTTTCATCTCTTCCTCAAGTGGTTCACGCGCCCGGTGATGGAGCAGCAGAACTCCTACAACCAGACCGTGAGCCGCCTGATCCAGGACCTGATGCAATCCAACGAGGCGCTGGCGCAGCGGGTGCGCGAGCTGGAGGCCCGCCTCCTTGAGTTGGAAAAAGATAAGTAGATGGGCAAGCGCATCTGCATCTGCGTGAACCGCGTCCCGTTTGCCTATGGCGGCGCCGAGATGCTCGTCGAGTCTCTTCGCGACGAGTTGGTGGCGCGGGACCACGAAGTCGAGGTCATCGGCCTCCCCTTCGCCTGGGGCACACGCACGCAGCTCCTCAAGAGCGCGATGGCGTGGAGGATGATCGATCTGACCTCGGCCGGAGGCAAGCGCATCGACCTCGTCATCGCCACGCGCTTCCCGTCCTACGTGGTCAAGCATCCGAACAAGGTCGTCTGGCTCATCCACCAGATGCGGCAGGTCTACGATCTCCTGGGCACGACCTACAGCGACTTCAGGGAGGACGACCCGCGCGACCGTTCGGTGATCGACATGGTGCGGTCCATGGACCGGCGTACGCTCTCCGAGGCGCGGTCGGTGTTCACGATCTCGGGCAACGTGTCGGCGCGGCTGAAGCGTTTCAACGATCTGCCGTCGCAGGTGCTCTATCCGCCGCCGCGGCTCGACCGGCTCTACCATCCGGGCGAGCTGGGGGATTACATCTTCTCGGTAGGCCGGCTCGACCGGCTGAAGCGCTTCGACCTTTTGGTGCGGGCGATGAAGCACACCGAGACGCCGGTCCGCTGCCGGATCGCGGGCACCGGGCCGGAGCGCGAGAGCCTGGAAGCGCTGATCGATCGCCTGGGATTGAGGGAGAAGGTGGAGCTTCTCGGTTGGGTGGAAGACCGGGAAGCGGTCGATCTCTACATCGGCAGCCTGGCCGTCTTCTACGCACCCTACGACGAGGATTACGGCTACGTGACCGTCGAGGGCTTCAAGTGCGCCAAGCCGGTGATTACGGCTTCTGACTCCGGCGGAGTCCTGGAGTTCGTGGAGGACGGCAAGAACGGCTTCGTCTGTCCCCCCGACGCGCCGCGGGAGATCGCGGCGAGGATCGACGCCCTCTACAGAGACCGCGGGCTTGCCCGGAAGCTGGGCGAGGCGGGAAAGCAGAAGGTTGCGGGGATCGGGTGGGATGAGGTCGTGTCGCGGCTGGTGGGGTGAGCTCCCGCCGGAGTCAAGAAGAAGCGGGAGTGCTGTGGCCTGAAGGAATGGCCGGAATCCATCTGCCGACTGTCCGGCAGTACTCCTCGTACTCGGCGCCGAACAGCCGCTTCAGTGAAGGCTCCTCGATGGTGAGGACGACGATATGGAACATGAGCGCGACAACGGCTGCGTAGCAGAGGATCTCCGTGGAACGGAAGAGCACGGCCCAGCCGGATACGACGCTCAGGACACCCAGGTACATCGGGTTCCGCACGTATTTGTGCGGCCCGCGGACGATCAGCTTCTTCGGCGGATCGATGGGGGCAGGAGTGCCCCTGCCCTTGACCGCGAAGTTCCACAGGCACCAGAAGTAGAGGAAGGTTCCCGCGAGGAGCAGGGGCGCGGAGAGCAGCCATGCCCAGGCGGGCGCGGCTGGGAGCCTGCGTCCGGCCAGCCAGAGCGGGAGATACACGCCGACCGTCCCAGGGATCAGGACGGTGAACAAAAGATTTTTAAGGAACAGGAGCATGGTTTGCCTGGTGATCATAAGGCAGAAGCGCGGTATGCCTCATCGGCCCTTGAGGGTCTCGGACGCATGAGTTGGCCCTCGCTAGAACACAAGTTGCTCCCGCTGGAGCACAGGGGGCTCTCGCTGGGACATGAGCGGCCCTCGCTTGCCGGCAAGCAGCCTCAACTCGAAAGCTAGCCGCCATGGCTACTTAAGCAGCGGCTCTCGCTCCACCACAAGCAGCCCTCGCTTCTCGGCAAGCAGCCTCGGCTCGAGAGCTAGCCGCCATGGCTAATCGATTAGCGGCTCTCGCTTCAGCGCAAGCCGCCTCCCCTTCTCTTCGAGCGACTCCCGCTTGGACATGGGCAGCCCGGGCTTCTTTACGAGCGGCTGTCGAACGTGGTTGGTGTGCGTGGCCGCCGAGCGACTCGGGCCTCCACCCGAGCGCCTCGAGGATGTGCTTGAGAAGCTCGGCCATCCCTGTGTAGGGGCACCTCTTGTGGGTGCCCTTCCGGAGGGCGGCCACAAGGGCCGCCCCTACATGAACACTATTCGTCACTCGGACTGTCGAAGTTCCAGCCGATCACGGCCGGCGAGTTCCTGGATCAGCGGCTGAGGGAGATCGGGCTCAAGAAGTAGCTCTTCACGCGAGGAACATTGCCGGTCCCTTCGTTACTGTTAAAATAGAGGGGCTTGCGTGGAGGAGTCATGACTCGGAACCAGTTGGTGATCGAGAAGTGGCTACGGAAAGACCGGAACCCTGCGCCGGTGGCGAAGCTGCTGGGCTTCCAGCTCACGGGTTTCGAGGACGGTGTCGCCCGCATCGAGATGGATGCGGACAACCGCCATCACAATCCCATGGGGATCGTCCACGGGGGTGTGCTCTGTGAGCTGGCCGACGCCGCCATGGGAGTCGCCTTCGCCGGTAGCCTTGAGGAGGGCGAGAGCTTCGTGACGCTCCAACTCTCCGCGACCTATCTCCGCTCCATCCGGGAAGGACGGCTCATCGCCACGGGCCGGGTCCTCCAGAAGGGCCGGACCGCCGGCCACGCCACTGCCGAGGTCTCGGACATTGAAGGCCGCCTCGTCGCCCGCTTCTCCTGCACCTGTCTGGTGACGCGGGAGGCGCAGGCTCCGGCGGCTTGAGGGCTCCTCAGCTCACACGCCGAAGGAGGCTGCCCTTTCCCTTCAGGTACGTCGTGAACGGATCGGCGCGATCCAGGTCGACGAGATCGACGGGCCGGTCGAAGAGGTCTCCTAGCTAGACGGGCCAGCGCCGGATAGAAGCTTGCCGGAGGCAGCCCGGAGACGGCGAGGTCGACGTCCGAGCCCTTGCGGTTTTTTCCGGTCGCTACGGACCCGAAGACGTAGACTTCGCGGGCTCCCTCCGATTTCAGGGGAGCCGCCCCTCGGGTCAGAAGATCGTCCAGCAACTCGCGTTCGCTCACGGCGTTCACCTCCCCTTCAAGGATACTGCATGAACCTTGCACGTACTCCCTTTCCGGGAGGGAGGTGCGTATGCAGGAGCCGGTGCAGGGACGGGTGAGGGCGCGCCTCCTGGCGGTGGTCGCGGTCGTTCTGGTCATCGCGTTCCTCAAGTGGAGCGCCGTGGCGACGATGCCGGTCGCCTTTGCGGTCTTCCTGATCGCTCTCGTCTGGCCGCTCCAGCGGAAGCTCGAAAATCGTCTGCCCAGCGGGGTCAGCTTCGTGCTCGCCGTGCTGGTGCTGCTTCTGGTCGTCGGGCTGTTTGTCGCGGCGCTCTGGTGGACCGGCCAGGCCGTGGCTGAGCGCTCTTCCGAGTACGCTCCGCGGCTGCAGGCTGTCTATCAACAGGTTCAGGCGTGGGCCCGAAGCCATGGGATCGACCTTGGGGCGCAGGAGGCGGGCGGCTCGGGGTTCGCCCGGAGAGCCGCCGGGGCGGTTGCTTCGTCGGTCAGCATGATCCTGCTGATCCTGGCCATGGCGATCCTCGGCCTGCACGAGGTCCGCAGCTTCCGGCGCAAGTCGCAGGACGCGTTCGGGGAGAGCAAGGGCGGCCAACTGATCGAGACGGTGGAGACGATCGTCTCGAAGTACCAGCGCTACCTTTGGGCACGCACGGTGGCGGCCCTGATCCAGGGGGTGACGGTCTGGCTGTTTGCCCTGGTCATGGGCCTCGACTTCTCCTTCGCCTGGGGATTGCTGGCCTTCCTCCTCAACTACATTCCTACGATCGGCTCGGCGGTGGCGGTGGTCCCACCGGTCCTGTTCTCCCTGATCCAGTTCGATGGCTTGGGACGTCCTCTTGCAGTGCTCGCGGGGATGGCCCTGCTCCAGCTCCTGTGCGGCAACTACGCCGATCCTCTGATCCAGGGGAAGCTGCTGGCGCTCTCGCCCGTGGTGGTGCTGGCCTCGATTGTCTTCTGGGGTTGGGTCTGGGGGATTCCCGGCGCTTTGCTGGGGGTGCCGATCACGATCGGGATCGTCATCGTCACCGATCACTTCCCGAAGACCCGCTGGATCGCGCGGATGCTAGCCGAGTGAGTGCCAGAGGTGGAGGGTCGCGTATGCCCTCCAGGGACGCCAAGCTTCGGCCAAGGCGGCAATCCGGCTCGGGGTTGGCGGCTCGGGGAGCAGCGCCCGGAGCGCCTTGATCACGCCGAGGTCGGCGGCCGGAAAGGCGTCCCGGTCTCCCAGGGTGCGCATGCGGACGTAGGAGGCGGTCCAGGGTCCGATGCCGGGCAGGGCGTCGAGCTCGGCTTCGGCCTGCTCGGCTGGGGCGGTCCTCAGGTGCTCCCAATCCAGATCGGCCAAGGCCAGGCCGTGGAGTGACGCCGCCTTGGCCCGGGTCAGCCCCAACTCAATGAGGCCCTGCGTTCCGAGCGCTGCCACGGACTCGGGACGGGGGAAGGCCAGAAAGGAATCGGGGGCCGGGTCGCCCACCCTGCGGACGAGGCGGTCCACCATTGTGCTCGCCGCGGCCAAGCTCACCTGCTGGCCAAGGATCGCCCGCACGGTGCCCTCGAAAGGATCGAGGTACTGCGGAAGGCGGATCCAGGGGCGGGTGGCCACGAGGTCCCGCAGCAGGGGATCGCCGGAGGCCAGGGCGTGAAAGGCGCCGAGGTCCACATCCAGGTCGAACATCCGGGTGACCAGGCGGCGCAGCTTGGCGGGCGGCAGTCGGGGGGACGAGCGGAGCGTCAGCTCCCCCGGTAGAAAGCGGACGGCCAGCGTCACGGGCTGGCCGTCCACTCGCAGGCTCCGCCGGTACTCGCCGTTTGCCACCCCTTCCAGGGAGGGGACGACGCGCGCGGCGAGGAACCCGAGGGTCCAGGCGAAATCGAAGTCCGGGGGGACCGGGAGCTTCACTGCGTCCGGCTCTCCAGCTCCAGGATCCGCCGCTTGCGCTCTTCGCCCCAGCGATAGCCGCCGGAGCCGCCATCCCCACGGATGACCCGGTGGCAGGGGATTGCGAGCGCCACCCGGTTGCTGGCGCAGGCTCGGGCCACGGCCCGGGCGGCGCTCGGTGTTCCAAGAGATGCCGCGATCTCGCCGTAGGAGCGGGTCTCGCCGCGGGGGATCTCCTGGAGCGCTTTCCACACTCTCCATTGGAAGGCGGTGGCCCTTACGTCCAGAGGCAGGACCAGGCGCGGGTCTCCCGCCAAATGGTGGACGATCGCGGAGGTCCAATCCTCCAACTGCTGGTCGTCCCCCCGTTCGAGGTGCGCGTTCGGGTACTCCTTGCGCAGGCCCGCTTCCAGCTCCGAGTCCGAGGCTCCGAAGGTCACGGAGCAGACGCCGCGGTCGGTGGCGCCGACGAGCATCCGTCCGAGAGGGGAGTCGGCGATGCGGTAGCGGATCGTGGCGCCCTCTCCGCCGCGGCGGTAGGTGGCGGGGGTCATGCCCAGGCGGGCGTCGGACTGTTCGTATACCCGGCTGCCGGAACCGTAGCCGGCTTCATAGGTTGCCGTGGTCACGTCGTCTCCTTTCTTGAGATGGGTCTTCAGGCGCTCCAACCGGCGGGCGCTGGCATATTCCTTGGGGGTGAGGCCGGTCAAGCGCTTGAAGGTCCGTTGCAGGTACCAGGGGCTCAGGCCCACGGCCTCTCCGAGCTCGGCCAGCGTGACCGGCTCGTCGAGGTGGGCATCCAGCCAGGCCCGGGCGCGCTCGACCGACCTTTCGGGGTCGGTCGGCCCCGTGGCGCGGGGACGGCAGCGCCGGCAGGCCCGATAGCCGGCCCGCTCCGCTTCGTCCGCGCCGGAGAAGAAGGACACGCCCTGCCGCCTGGGGCGCCGCGAAGGGCAAGAGGGACGGCAGTAGATGCCTGTCGAGGACACCGCGTAGACGAAGCGGCCGTCGAGCCGGCTGTCCCGAGCCTCTACAGCGTTCCAGGCTTGGGTGGGGTCGATCGTTTCCATGGCGCTAAGGTACCGCGTGGGAGATCCTCTCACCACCCGGAGCTTGCTGTCGAAGTGGGGGCCGGCTCGTCAGCGGCTGGAGGCAGTCCTGGCCTTGCCGCGCGGGCGCTTTGCCTCCGTGGCTTCCCGGCGGCGGCTCTCTTCCTGGAGCAGCAGGAGACCGATGAGCGCTCCGAAGCCTCCTGTCACGAGGAGATAGGAAAGGCTCAGGGCCAGCCGGCTCATCTTCAGGGGGCGGCTGCCCCAGCAGCGTTCGACAGCCCGCGGGCTGGTCGAGATCTCCGCCAGGCATTCGACGTCGTTGCTCGATTTGCAGGGGCAGTCCGCCGTACGCGACAGCGACACGATCACGGGGAGATTGGTCCTCCCCCCGTCAATCGGGAGCTGCACGACCAGGAGGCTGTAAAGGATGAAGAGGAAGAACAGCCCCGCCACCAAGGCGACGAGGCTGAACGTGAAGCGGCGCCGAAGGGCCGGGCGGCTGATCGTTTCCGTCGAGTAGTACTGGACCGCGACCGCGATCACACCCATGAGGAGCGCGGAGAAGGGGATGAGGGTCGACCGAAGGTCCGGCGGGAAGAGCCTCGCCAGCACGTCGAGGCCTGGGACCTTGCCAAGGAATGGAGCGAGCCCGATGCCCACGGCCACGCCGAAGCCCACGACGTAGCGGACGTAACGCCGGGCCAGAGGAGTGGGGAGAGCGGGCTTCTTATCAGTTTTTTCCACGGCATCCCTCCGGCAGTGCATCATCAGAGCGGCGGCACAGCCCGGCGTTGAAGTCACAGACGAGGAGCGTCCTCGGATCGTCGATGAGGTTGAGCGGCCGGCAGGACCGCCCTGACTTGCACTCGATCGGCTTTGCGCGTTTCAGGGTGGCCCGGTAGATGTAGCTGCCGCGGTAGATGTTGACGAGCCTTCCCGCCGTGACGGTATCGCTTCCGCCATCGGGGTAGCTCTCCGGCTCCATGTCAAAGTGTGCCCCGGACTTCGGCAGGCTCGTGACACAAAGGTTCACGACATAATCGTTCTTTCTTGACAGATCGAGAAGCCGGGCGATCAGTTTCGCGACCGTATCCAGGGCCGAGTCGTTTGAGGCAAAGGCAGCAAGCATCACTCGGCCGGCGGCCGTGGTTTCCTGAAACCCTTGCAAATCCCTTCGGGCATCCCGGAGGACGTTGCGGACGTAGTCCCGCATCGCCGCCAGCTCCGGATAGCTCAGGATTCCCATGAGCCCTGCCTCGGTCCTGTCGAGCAGGGCTGCCTCTCCTCCGGGCGGAAGAGCAGCGCGCTCCCGGGAGAAACGGGCCTGCCACGCGGCCAGTTGCGGAGCGACCTCGGCCGCGATCCGTGCCGCCTCCTGCACGGCATCCCGGGAATGGAGGTGCACTCTGTAGCTGGCCGTGCCCGGGCGGAGCGTCTTGAGCTTGATCTCCACCTCTTTCCTGCCGACGCGGATGATCTGATCCACGCCGCCTTCCAGCCGGATGATGTCCGGAGAGGAGTTGTGTACGCGCACCTCGACCGGCTTGCGCGTGCCCTCGACCCAGATGCGCAGGGTCGTGGAACGGCCTGCCTTCATCTGCTCCTTGGTCTCGTAACAAACCTGGAGAGAGGGCTGAGCGGGGTCGGTCTTGCAGGTGGGCTCAGCACCGGCAGCGGGCAAGGCGAGGGAAAGCGCAACCCACACGCAAGGCACAACCTGTCGGAAGGTCATGAAGAATGATAGCAGGGATCAAGCAGCCCAGATGTGATCGCGGGAGCGGCCTTCCCGCTTGCTGGCATAGAGCGCCTGATCGGCCCTTTCGGTCACTTCGGAAAGCGTCCGGCCGTGCTCAGGGTAGGCGGCCAGGCCCATGGAGACCGAGACCTGCAGGATGACCCCGTCGATCCGCAGTGGGTGCTCGGCGAGGTAGGTCCGTGCCCGCTTGCAGTAGGCGAGGCCGCCCTCCCGCGTTGCTCCTTCCAGCCGGATGATGAACTCGTCGCCGCCGATCCGCGAGCAGAGGTCGTCACCGCGCGCCGCACTCCGCAGGGCTTCCGCGACCGTGCGGATCAGGTCGTTGCCATGCGCGTGGCCGTAGGTGTCGTTGACCCGCTTCAGATGGTCGGCGTCGACCATCACGATCGTGTAGGGCTTCTCGAGCTTGGCCCGCAGGTCCGACATCGACGTGAAATGGCGCAGGTTGGGCAGCCCGGTCAGCGCGTCCGTGTGGGCGGCGAGGTAGAGCGATCGCTGGAGGTTGGCGCCCAGGCTGCCGGATTCGGCGATGAAGTAGGCCACCAGCCAGAGCGCGGTCAGCGGCCAGGCCAGGTTCGTCACGGACTCCCAGGAGTCCGCGTAAGCCACCCCCATGGCGAGGATGGTGGCCGCTCCGGCCTTGGCGTAGGTCTCGCGCCGGCTCACCGTCGGCGTGCTGGCGTAGATCACCAGGTAATAGAGGAAGAACAGCGGGCTGCGGGTGGCCCCCGAGTACAGGATCACGGCGGTGATCCAGGCCAGGTCGAGCAGCGCCTCGATCCGCATGCGCCGGTCCACGGGCAAGCCGGCGAAGAGCCGCGAGTGGAGCGCGAGGGTATAGAGCATCACGGCGCCAGCCAGGGACCAGAGGACCAGCCGGTCGGCGCCCGGGGCGACCAAGCTGTAGAAGACGACCAGGGCCGCCGCCAGCCAGTGGAGGTTGCGCACCAGCGGCGAGTACGAGCGAAAGCGCTCGCGCTCGATCGCCGCGAGGGCGGTCGAGGTCTCCAGCGTGCGGGAGTCCACGTCGCCAGCCATCGTAGTCATGAGCTCTAAAGGAACTATAGCGCAGTCTGCATAGGAAGCGGCGGCGCGGGCGGGCGCCCGCGCCGGGAGGAGGAGAGTCAGATCAGCCGTGGGCGCTTCGAAACGCTCCGGAGCTGCTCCTTCAGCTGCTTGATCCGCTGGGCTTTGATGGTAAGCGACGCCCTGACCAGGGAGTCGTCGCCCGTGGGCAGCGGCATGGTGGGGAGGAACCTCGGCACGCGCCGCGCGTGGGTCACGCTCTCGAAGCCCGAGGCGATCTTGATCAGCGTGGGCTCGCTGTAGGCCGTGCCCATGAAGCTGATGCCGACCGGCAGCACCCCGAAGGCGTGGCCCGCGGTGACGTTGATGATCGGGTAGCCGGCCATGGCCGCCGGGCCCGAGCTGGCGCCGAGGAAGTGGTCGCCGTTGACCAGGTCGATGGGCCAGGCCGGCGAGCCCGTGGGTGCGACCAGGGCATCCAGGTTGTCCGCCGCCAGGGCGGCGTCGATCCCCTCGGTGCGCGACAGGCGGTGGCTGCGCTCCAGGCCCTGGATGTACTCCTGGTTGTTGAAGACCTCCAGCTCGGCCAGCTCGAAGAGCTCCTGCCCGAACCACTTCAGCTCCTGCTCGGCGTGGTCGATGTTGAACTGGATGGCATCGGCCAGCGAGTGGATCGGCACGCCCGTGCGGGTGGCGAGGTAGGCGTTCAAGTCGCGCTTGAACTCCCAGATCAGGACGATGATCTCGGCGTCGTCGGCCAGGAGCTCGTCCATGGAGGGGAGATCCGCCGGATCGACGAGCACGGCGCCCGCGCCCGCCATGGCTTCGAGGGCCGCCTCGTAGACCGCGTCGGTCTCGCGGCTGTAGCCGGTGACGCCGTTGCGCATGACGCCGATGCGGGCGCCGCTCAGGCCAGCGGGGTCGAGGAACTGCAGGTAGTCGGTATGGAAATGTCCGGCGCTGGCGGCGGTGGCCGGATCGCGCGGGTCGACCCCGACGAGGGCGCCGAGCACCGCGGCGGCGTCGGCCACGGTGCGGCCATAGGGTCCGACCGTATCCTGGCTGTGGGAGATGGGGATCACGCCGGCGCGGCTGGTCAGGCCCACGGTCGGCTTGATGCCCACCACGCCGTTGAGCGAAGCGGGGCAGACGATCGAGCCGTCCGTCTCCGTGCCGAGGGAGACCGAAGTGAAGTTCGCCGACACGGCGGCGGCCGACCCCGAGCTGGAGCCGCAGGGGTTGCGGTCGAGCACGTACGGGTTGCGCGTCTGGCCGCCCAGGCCGCTCCAGCCGCTCGACGAGGCGAAACCGCGGAAGTTCGCCCACTCGCTCAGGTTGGCCTTGCCCAGGATGACCGCGCCGGCCGCCCGGAGCCGCGCGGCCACGGTGGCATCCTGCGGAGCGGGGTCGCCGGCCAGGGCGAGAGAGCCCGCGGTGGTCATCATCAGGTCGCCGGTGTCGATGTTGTCCTTGAGGAGGATGGGGATGCCGTGGAGGGGGCCGCGCACGTTGCCGTCCTTGCGCTCCTTGTCCCGTGCCTTGGCGATGGCCCGGGCCTGCGGGTTGATCTGGATGACCGAGTTGACGTTGGGGCCCCGCTGGTCCAGCGTCCGGATGCGCTCCAGGTACATGTTGACGAGGTCGATGGACCTGAGGCCGCCGCGCTCCATGGCGGCCTGGAGCTGGGCGATGGTGGCTTCCTCGATCTGGCGGGCGGGCTCGGAGAGGGAATCAGGATCATCGGCGGCGGCGGGGAAGGCCCCGGCTACGGAGGCGCCGGCACCCGCGAGGGCGCTCCAGCGCAGGAAGGACCTTCGGCTTACTTCTCCCTTGCTCTCGTCTTCGTCGGCCGACATGAACGGAGCCTCCTTTTAAGGTGTGGACGTAGGGGAAAACGCGCTGGCCGTCCCGCCCCATCGCGGGACGAGCCTTCCAGCGCATTCTTCCACAACTAAAGCAGGTAGGTAGCTACTGCCGGGCGAACTTCTTGTTGGCTGTGACCGCGGCCTGCTGGAGCAGCTTGGCCTGCTGGGCCGGGATGCTGAACTTCGTGCCGTCGCGGAGCTTGAACTGGGACGGCAGCCCGATCGGGGACTTCTTGTAGATCTGCTCGTACATGACCAGGGCGACGAGATAGGACCCTGTCTTCGACGGGTGCAGGTCGTCGAAGGAGTAGAGCGGCAGCTTGGGATCGAGCTTCCAGGCCTCCTGCCAGGCTTCGCCGCCCGGGAAGAGCAGCCCGTCGATCATCTCGGCGCCGGTGCGGTAGGTCTCGCTGCAGCGGTCGAAGTCGCTGGCGAGCCGGGCCTTCTCGGGCCAGACCATGAAGAGGGCGGGCCTGGCGCCGACGGCGCGGATCTCCTTGGCGAACCGCGGCGCGTACTCGTACAGGGTGGGGCGCCCGTCCCAGGCCGAGGGGCCGTGCTGCATCACGACGAGCTCCCAGCCGCCCTTGGCGATCGCCTGCTGGGCGCCGCCCTCGTTCCAGTGGTCCTCCAGGCTGTAGCCGCCGTAGACGACCGCCTCGTGGACGAACCGCTTCTGGCCGGTCGCCGCCGCCAGCGCCTCGACGATCGCGGGCAGGTCGTTGCTGTAGGTGAAGCTGTTGCCGATGAAGAGCACGCGACGGCTACCCTTCTTGGCCTCCGCTGTTTCCTGTTCCTGAGCCGTGCTGTTTCCGAGTCCGAAAAGTCTAGCCATAAGGAAGATCGCCACACACGCGCAGAGGACCGTGAGAATCCAACGGAAGGAGGTAGATCGCGTCATGAGCGCGGATGATACTACGGCTCAGACCGCAGAGCCGACAGCGGCTCCAGGCGGCTGGCGCGGCGGGCCGGCAGATAACACGCGAGCGACGCGGCCGAAGCGAGCAGGAGGACGACCGCGCCCAGGGTGAGCGGGTCGAGGGCGCCCAGGCCGTAGAGCAGGCCCGACAGGAACCGCGTGAGAGAGACCGCGCCGGCGAGGCCGAGGAGCAGGCCGGCCAGGGTGAGGGTCAGGCCGTGGGCCATGACCAGCCGCAGGAGGTCGGCACGCTGCGCGCCGAACGCCATCCGCACACCCAGCTCGCGGGTCCGCCGGCTCACCCGGTAGGAGAGGACGCCCGAGGTTCCGATCATCGCCAGGATGAGGGCCAGGCCGGCGAAGAGCACCAGGAGCACGGTGTTGAAGTGGGAACGGGCGAAGAAGAGCCCCCCTGCGAGGCGGAGGTCCAGAGGCTGGAGCTCCGCCGCCGGCAGGTCCGGGTCCAGCGACCAGAGCGTGCGGCGGACCGCGGCCGCCGCGGCGAGGGGGTCACCCTCGGTCCGCACTGCCAGGGCCATGGTGCGCAGGTAGTCGGCCGGCACCGGGAGCTGCGCGTGGGCGAAGTAGAAGACCGGTGCGCCGCCCTGGCCGGGAGGCTTTTGATCCCTGACGACTCCGGCCACCTCGTGCCAGACGTCGTTGAAACGCACCCTCTGGCCCACGGGGTCCGGCCCCGGGAAGAAGCGGCGGGCCGCAGTCTCGTTGATCACCGTCACGGGCCGGCTTCCCTCCCTGTCGAGGGTGCTGAACCCCTGCCCGCGCAGCACGGGGGTGTCCAAGGCGGTGAAGTAATCGGGCGTGACGAGCTGCCAGCCCGCGGACTCCTCCTCTTCCCCTTCGCCGGCCTGCCTGGAAAGACTGGGCCGGAAGCTCCAGGGGGTATCGGGCGGCAGCTCCTTGGCCGCGCCCGCGGCCACGATCCCCGGCAGGCGCGCCAGGCGGGCTGTCAGCTCGGCGTAGAAGGCCGCGGCCTGGGCGGGTTCCGGATACCGCGCCGCCGGCAGCTCCAGCTCCAGCGTCAGCACGTGAGCGGCCTCGAAGCCAGGGTCCTCGCCTACCAGCCGCGCGAAGGAGCGGAGCAGGAGGCCGGCACCGGCGAGCAGCACCAGGGCGAGGGCGATCTCGGTCACCACGAAGGCGTCCTGCAGGCGCGAGCGCCCGCCGTCCTGCGATCCCGCGCCCCCGGTCTGGAGCGTGGAGCGCAGGTCGGTCCGCGATCCGCGCAGTGCCGGAGCCAGCCCGGAGACCAGGCCGGCGAGGAGCGTCAGGAGGAAGGTGAAGCCGAGGACGCGGAGGTCGATCCGGACATCCACGTCGGTCGGCAGATAGACCCCCCGCGCGTCGGGCAACAGGGCGAGGGCCAGCACGGCGAGGAGCACGCCGCCGGCTCCGCCGAGCAGGGCCAGCGCGACGCTCTCGGCGAGCAGCGGCCCCGCCAGCCGGCGGCGGTCCGCGCCAAGGGCCGCGCGCAGCGCGATCTCCGGCTCCCGGGCAGTCGCGCGCACGAGCTGCAGCCCCGACACGTTGGCGCAGGCGATCAGCAGCACGAAGAGCACCGCGCCGGAGAGCATGAAGAGCGCCGGCCGCGCCGGCCCCGCGAGCACCTCGTGCAAGGGCAACAAGCTGGCCTGCGCGCCTTCCGGGTCCCTCAGGCTCACGGCGTCCATCTCGCGGCGGGCCTGCTCGATCGAGATCCCCGGACGCAGCCGGCCGATGGCGCCGAGATAGGAGGACTCGCGGTCGGCCGCCGCCTCGGTCCCGAAGGCGAGGGGCAGAAGCAGGTCGGGCTCGCCGCCGCGGATGCGGAGCTCGCGCGGCAGGACTCCGACGACTTGAAAAGCCTCGCCGCCCAGCGTCAGGCTGCGGCCCACCGCGGCCGGATCGGCGTTGAACCGGGTCCGCCAGAGCTGGTGGCTGAGCAGCGCCACGCGCGGCCCCCCGGGCCGGTACTCCTCCGCGGCGAACAGACGGCCGTGGGAGGGGTGCACTCTGAGCGCCGCGAGCAGCCCCTCGGAAACCAGGTGGCGGGAGAGGCGCACCGGCTCCTCGCCGCCGGTCCAGTCGAGGGTGCCGAAGGGGACGTAGGCGCCGATCTCCTGGAAGACCCACCCCTGTTCGCGCCAGGCCAGGAAGTCCGCCGGGCTGATGCCGGTCCGCTCGGTGTCTGACGATGGCGGCGACCGGACGGCCAGCACGTCCACAAGCTGGTCGGGCTCGGGAAAGGGAAGGGGGCGCAGCATCACCGCATCGACCACGCTGAAGATCGCGGTGTTGGCTCCGATCCCCAGCGCGAGGGTGAGCACGGCCGCGGCGGCGTATCCGGGTTGGCCTTTCAGCGTCCGGAAAGCCTGCCGCAGATTTTTCAGGGGACCACCTTGCAGGAAGACGGCTCCGGGCCGTCCACCGGCATCAGCCTGATCTCGAGCTGCCGCGCCTGGCCGACCACGCGCACACCCGGGCAGGTGACCGTGGCGTAGCCCTCAGGGGCGGCCGTGGCGATGTAGACGCCGCCGGCGAGGCCGCTGAAGTGGACCTTGCCCTCGGCGTCTGCCGCCTTCTGCTGGCTCTGGCCGCCGGCCTTCATCAGCGTGATCTGGACTCCGGCGATCGGGCTGCCCTGGGCATCCAGGGCCTGGGCGCGGACGTCGCCGTTGTTCTGCGCGGCACCCGGGCCGGCTCCGGCGAGCAGCGCCAGCACGGCCACGGAGAATAGAGGGAAGCGGAACCTGCCTTCGCTCGACATGTAATGTCTCCTTTCGACTCTGGCCGCTAGGGTACTACGAGAGGGGGGCCCGAGCCACCCAACAGACCGCGCTGGATCTCCGTATACCGGGCAGGCAGTCTCACTCGGGGAGGGGATCGAATGCGCGCAGGTATCCATTTCATGATGGTGCTCGGGGTCGCCCTGCCGCTGGCGGCCGCTGAGCCGGCCAAGCCCGCCAACTGGGACCTCAAGCTCGGCTTCTCCTACCAGTCCACCACCGGCAACGCGGACACCTCGGCGGCCGGGTTCGACGCCCGCTTCGTTCAGGAATGGCCCGGCTGGGGGCTGGAGGCCAATGCGGCCGCGGTCCGTGCCACCCGCGACGAGAAAGAGACGGCCGAGCAATACAACTCCCAGGTCCGCGGCCGGCGCAAGCTCGGCGACGGCACCGAGTTGACCGTCGGGCTCCGCGGCGAGCGCAACCGCTTCGCCGGCATCGATGCCCGCACGCTCCTCGACACGAGCCTGCAGCAGTCCCTCTTCCAGTCCCCCTTCTGGAAGGTGCAGTCCCTGACCGGCGTGTCCTGGACCCGCGAGGACCCGCTGGGGGACCGGCCGGAGAGCGACAACCTCGGCGGCCTCGTCCAGCTCCAGGCCACGGGCAAGCTCTCCCCGACCGCGGAGCTCACCGGCCAGACCACCTGGTTCCCGGACCTGAAGGAGTCGGACGACTACCGCTTCCAGGGACACCTGAACGTCCAGGCTGCGCTCAACAAGCACCTGGGCGTGCGCGTCGGCTACGACCTCAAGTACGACAACGAGCCCGTCCGGGGCTTCAGCCGGATGGACACGAGCACCACCGCCTCGCTCGTCGTCCAGCTCGGCCGCAAGTAGAGCTGGCCCGGATCTCGCTAGGAAACCGGGCATGAAGAGGACGCCTCTCTTCCCGCTGTTGATCCTGATCCTTCTCGCCGGTTGCGGCGATGGCGGCGGCAGCGGCCCCACGGAGCCGACACCCACGCCCCCGCCCACCGTCAACGTCGAGGGAGTCTGGATCGGCACCGCGAGCTCGCTCTCGGCGCGGGGGACCTGCCTGGCCGATGCGTTCCTGCCGGTCACCGTGCCCGCGGTCTGGACCATCCAGCAGACCGGCGCCTCGATCACGGCCACGGAGGTCTTGAACAACGCGCAGGTGTGCGGCTTCACGGGCACGGTGCTCGGCAACACGGTCGAGCTCCGGCTCGACCCTTCCCGCTCGCAGGCGGTCTGCAGCCTCCAGAACCTGGCCTGCCCCGGACCCCGGCCGGTCCGCATCGAGCTGATCACTTCCCGTACCACCGTGCTCGGCGGCGTGGACGGCAACCGCATGACCATCACGAGCAACACGGTCTGGCGGGCGGTCGAGGTCAGCACCGGCAACTCCCTGGGCGACTACGAGGTCTCGGGCCGCCAGGAGCTTACGCGGTAAGCCTTCATGCCTGTCCAGGTGCGCGGTTGTTGCTGTGGGATCCCCTTCGGTTGCGGGACCGTCGCCCTCCTGGGCCTGATCACGTCCCTCGCTGTCGCCTTCTTTTAACGCCGCCGCCAGCGCAGCACCTGGGGGGCGCCTCCGGCAGGCCGGAGCACCTCGGCCTCGACAATCCTCTCGCGTCCGGCGTAGGTAGCGGTGGCCACGACCCGGTAGCGGCCGGGGGAGAGGAACCGCACCTCGCTGCGCAGCCGGCCGGGGCCGAGCCCATGCTCCCGGACTCCGTGGTGGTACGCGTCCTTGCTGAGCTCGGCCAGGGTCTCGGCCAGGGCGGCGTCGGAGAGCGCGGTCAGGGTGACGGACTGGGCCTCGCGGCGGACGAGCCGCATCCGCAGCTGAAGCGAGGCTGCCACCAAGGCCAGCCCGATCGAAAGCAGGAGGATCGCCAGCAGCACGGCGGCCAGCGCGAATCCATCGTCCCTCCTCCTCACCATGCGGAGCCCAGCCCGGCTCCGCGTGGGGCCACCAGGAAGGTTTCGGACCGTTCCTCGGATTTGGGGCCGCGGTTTCCCGGCAGCGCGGGGAGCAGCCCGCGGCGGATGGCGCTGCGGCGATGGCTCAGCCTTACGGAGACCAGGCCGGGAGAGATCGGGGCGCAGCCCCAGGAAGTCACGCCGTACAAGGCCGGACCCTCTCCGCGGACCTTGCCGGTCTCGTCCACGACGGTCCGGCGCAGCTCGTCCCCGACCTTCTGGTACACGACCAGCCCCGCGGGATGGCCCTCCAGGAAGAGCGCCGGCCCCTCCAACCCTTCCAAAACCTCGAAGCCTGCCGCGGCCCGGATGTCGCCCTTCAGCCGAGCCACGACGAGAGGCATGGGCGCGTCGGCCTGCTCGGCCGCGGCATCCGTGAGCATCTGCGCCCCTTCCATCATCACCTGCGCCGCAAGGCCGAGCGCGAGGGACATCAGGAGCAGAGAAATCAGCAGCTCGACCAGGGTGAAACCCGCTTGGGAGCCCTCCACCCGGCGTTTGGAAGCGGCAACGAGTGGGTAGACGCCTCTACCCGATCGTTGGGAGCCGGAAACGAGTGGGTAGCTTCCGCCAACCGCTCGTTGGGAGCCGGAAACGAGTGGGTAGCTTCCGCCAACCGCTCGTTGGCAGCTGGAAACGTGTGGGTAGACCCCTCTACCCATTCGTTGGCAGCCGGAAACGAGTGGGTGGCCCCTTCCAACGGCTCGTTGGGAGCTCCCGGGGCTCATGGCCGCCACACCATCGTCTCGACCTGTCTTTCGAACGTCTGGTCCCGAACCTCGTAGACGGCACGCAGGACGACCCGGTAGAGCCCTGGCGATTCCGTTTGGGGCTCGACCTCGACCCAGATGACCGGATTGTCCGGGGTGCCTGTGCCGCGGCGCTCGGATTGTAGGGGGAGGGCGCCGGTGCGCAGGGCTTCGAGCGTGGATTCCAGGGCGCCCACGGCGAGGCGCTGGGCATCGAGCCGGCGCACCGCTCCGGGCTGGCCGAAGAGGAGCGGCAGCCCCATCAGCAGGGCCACGCTCAGCAGGACCAGGGCGACGAGGCTCTCGACGAGGATGGAGCCGCGTTGACAGGAGGAAGACAGGGGCGCCGCCGGAGGCATCCTGGCATTGTACCGGCGGCGCCCTGGGAGGAGGGGCCTACAGCTCTGTGGCTTTGTTCCGCTCGCGGACCGCGGCCACGATCAGCCAGAGGCCGACGCCGATCAGGAGGACCGGCCAGAGGTCATAGAGCCAGCGGAGGTCGATGTCGACGTACTGCTCCAGCGTGGCGACGATGCCGAGCAGGGTCAGGACGATTCCAGCGATCAGCCCACCCTGTCCCGCCTTCGGGCGGTCAGGCCGGTCGAGCAGCCCGAGATCCTGGGCATAGCCGTAGTTGATGAGCATGGCCTGGCGATAGGAATCCAGCACGCTGAAGGCCCAGAAGAAGATCATCGTCATGACGAAGAACGGGCTCCCGTTGTGCTCCACCAGGCCCATCAGGCCGGCCACGATCAGGAACTGGATCAGGCCCCGCACGTAGAGGCCGTTGTAGACGTTGCCCATGCCCGGGAAGCCGGACAGAAAGCCAGCGAACAGCGGGCGCTTGCGCTCGAATGCCGCGGGCGCGACGGCCGGCACAGGTACGGCCTGCGGTGGCGCCTGCGGTAGATGGTCAGGATGCTGAGGCCAGGAGCTCTCGGCAGGGGTCATCGGATTCTCCTTGTGATCAGGGGTTCGAGGGAACGAATGGACTCTGAAAGCTCGTCAACCCGGTGATCCAGGCTGCCGAGCGAATCTTCGATAGAGCGGCGGGTCTCGCCATACCGCTCGCGGACGGTGTTTTCCCAGACGTCCAGACGCTCGCGGCCTTCATCCAGGCGCTCTGATACGGCGTGGGACATCCGGTCGGCCGCCTGCCGGCCGAGGTGGACCGGGTTGCCCGAGGTGAGGCCCACGAGGACGGCCATCAGGTAGCTCGCGGCCACGGCGTAGCGCGACGTGCGGATCCACGCCGGTATCGCGCGCGGAGCCTGGCGGCGGGCCAGCCCTCGAAGGCGGTCCCGCAGCGGATCGGGGAGCGGAGCCTGAGGCAGCGGCAGCCTGGGACCGGGATTTGTTGCACCCGGGATGGCGCGCAGCCTCGAGCGCAGCCCGGCCGGCAGCGGGATCTTGAAGGCGGCCCGCTCCATCGCCGCGGCATAGGCGGCGCACGGCGGGCAGCTCTGCCGGTGCGGATCGCCGGGCTCGAGCTCGGCACGGAAGCGGCGGCAGTCGGGCCTCAGCATGGCGACACCTCCAGAGCCGAGCCAACTGCACGCTCGGTCCAGCGGGAACGGAAGCGGGCCTGGACACGCTCCGCCACATCCAGGCGGGCGCGGTGGAGCCGCGACTTCACGGTCCCCAGCGGGATGTCCAGGTAAGACGAGACCTCCTCCAGGCTCCAGCCCTGGAGGTCGCGCAGCAGAACGACCTCGGCCAGATCCTCGGGCATCTCGCGGAGCGCCGAGTGCACGGCCTCGATTTCCTCCCGCAGCTGCGCCCGGGCCTGGATGTCGTCCCCGCCCGGAACATGGGCGAGGATCTCCTCGGACACCCAGACGGAGCGCCGTTCCTGGCGCATGCGCCGGTAGTGGTCGATACACAGGTTGCGCGACAGGCGCAGGGCCCAGGAGGCGAGCGGGCAGTCGCCCCGGTACTGGCGGAGGTTCTGGTGGAGCCTCAGGAAGATCTCCTGTGTAAGATCCTCCGCCTCTTCCCGCGAGCCGGCGAAATGGAGCGCGAGGTTGTAGAGCCTCCCGCCATAGAGGTCAATCAGCTCGTCCCAGGCATCGGCCTGCCCCGCGGCGGCGCGCCGGGCGAGGAGCAGGTCGGAAGGGGGGACGGGAGCGATCATGGATTCTCTCTTCTCTCCCTAAGACGAGAGCGCGAGCGAAAAGGTTCGGGTGGGACTCTTTTCAATTGCTCTATAAGGTTGTAGCCTGAGGGCCGGAGGAGGTCCATATGACTCGCGCCACGCTTCTGTCTCTCCTGATTCTGCTGACCATCGCGCCGCTCTCGGCGACCGTCCCCGCCAATTTCACCGACAGCCTGGTCACCAGCCTCGGCGCCCCGACCGCCTTGGCCTTCACCCCCGACGGCCGGCTGCTGATCACCACCCAGGCCGGGGTGCTGAGGATCTACCAGGGAGGGGCGCTGCTGACGACCCCCGCCCTGACGTTCCCGGCAAGCTCCATCTGTACCAACTCCGAGCGGGGGCTCCTCGGTGTCGCGGTAGACCCCGAGTTCGTACCGACCGGCTACATCTACCTTTTCTACACCTTCGAGAAGCCGGGCGGCGACTGCGTCAACCGGGTCTCCCGCTTCGTCCTGCCGGCCGGCAACGTGATCAATCCCGCCACGGAGCTGGTCCTGGTGGACAACATGCCGTCGCCCGCCGGCAACCACAACGCCGGAGACGTCCACTTCGGCCGCGACGGCTACCTCTACATCTCCATCGGGGACGGCGGCTGCGACTACGCTGAAGACAGCGGCTGTGCCGGGGCGAACGACGCGGCCCGGGACGAGCACGTGCTGACCGGCAAGGTCCTGAGGATCACCCGCGACGGCAACATCCCGCTGGACAACCCATTTCAGGGACCGGGAACGGCGCGCTGCAACGCCACCGCGCAGACCACCGACGGCAACCAGTGCTGGGAGACCTTCGGCTGGGGGCTGCGCAACCCGTTCCGCATCGCCTTCGACCCCAATGCCGCGGGCACCCGGTTCTTCATCAACGACGTCGGCCAGGGCCTCTGGGAGGAGATCGACCAGGGCACGGCTGGCGCGGACTACGGCTGGAATCTCTGTGAGGGGGCGCACAACAACAACTCCCTCGCCGCCTGCTCGAACGCTCCGCCCGGCCACGTCCCCCCGGTCTACGACTATCGGCACGGCGTGGTGATCCCGGGAACGACCAGCCCGACCAACTGCAACTCGATCACCGGCGGCGCGTTCCTGCCCAACGGCGTGTGGCCCGGGTTCGACGGCTCCTACCTGTTCGGCGACTTCGTGTGCGGCGAGATCTTCAAGCTGACCTTTTCGGGCTCCTGGTCGGCCGCGGACTTCGGCCAGAGCCTGGGAGGCGTGACCACGATGATCTTCGGCCCCCACGGCAGCGGCGGCCGGGCGCTCTACTACGCCACCTTCAACGGCGGCGGGCAGGTGCGGAGGATCTCCTACCAGGAAGCGGGGAATGCCCCGCCGGTCGCGGCCGCCTCGGCAGACGCCGACTCCGGCGCCGTGCCGTTCACCGTCACCTTCGCCGCCGCCGGCAGCTCCGACCCCGACGCGGGAGACACCCTGACGTACTTCTGGGACTTCGGAGATGGTACGGCGGAGACCTCGACCACGAGTCTGACGATCGGTCACACCTACGTGAACCCCGGGGACTACACGGCCACGCTGCGCGTTCGGGACAACCATTTTGCGTTCTCGGCCCCGGACACCGTGCCCATCCACGCCCCGGCGGGGCCTCTGGACTTCTTCACCGTCACCCCCTGCCGGCTCGTGGACACGCGGCCTGCCAGTGCAGCGCTGGCCGGCTCGACGCGGAGCTTCGCGGGCACGGCCGCGTGCGGGATCCCTGCGACGGCCCAGGCCCTTGCGGCAAACGTCACGGCGATCAACCCGTCGAGCGCCGGCTATCTGCAGATCCTGCCGGGCGGCACGTCGGCCACCTACACCTTCGCCCTCCACTTCGCCGCCGGGCAGACGCGGTCGAACAACGCGCTTCTGCTCCTGGGTACCGACGGAGATTTCCTGGTGACCGCGGGGCTCCCCACGGGCTCAGTCGACGTGGTCGTGGACGTGGTGGGCTGGTTCGAATAGGGGGGCGCCATGAATGTCGCCCCTACAACCAAGCTCCGATCTCGCTTGTAGGGGCGTGATTCATCACGCCCCTAAGGCTTGGGGCGCCGGGAGGCCTTCAGCTCGTTGACCAGCTCATGGACCCGCTCGCCCAGCTCCGGGTCGCTGAGGCCGGCCGCCTGTGCCCGGGCCAGGGCCTGATCCTCGGGCATGCCGTTCTCGAGCACCAGCCAGGCGTAGTAGAGGCTGCCGGCCCGGTTGCCGCTGCTGCAATGGATCAGGGCCGGCCGCTCGGCATTGCTCAGCACGGTCAGGAAGTACTTGATCGTGGACGTATCGAGCGTGTCCGGCGTCACCGCGATGTTCGAGTACTCCAGCTTCGCCTTGCGGGCAGCCTTCTCCTCGTCGAAGCCACGGTCCTCGGTCAGGGGGCGGAGGTCGATCACGGTCTTGTAGCCCGCCTTGCCCGCGGCCTTGAGCTGCTTGGCGGTCGGTTGACCCGCGATGAGGAGGCCCTCCTCGGGCTGAGTGGCGTTGGGGATGCCGAAGCCGGGAGGTTCGGGAGCCTGGGCAAAAGCGGGCAGGGCGAGCAGGATGAGAGCGGTGATCGCAGGCAGGATCCTCATGGAAGGAAGCGTACGCCTATTCCGGCTCGCGGACCAGCAGGCCCAGGAGGTCCGACGAGGTGACGATCCCCACGACCCGCTCGCCGCTGGTGACCAGCAGGCGATGGATGTGGCTGTTGATCAGGGTCTCGGCCACCTCGGGGATGGGCGTCTCCGCGTCCACCGAATAGATGGCCGGGGTCATGATGTCGCGCACCCTCATCTGGTTCTCTTCGCCGGATCCCGCCCGCTCCGCGGCGAGGTCGGTGACCGAGACGACGCCCACGAGCCGCCCTTCCGGATCGACCACGGGCGCGCCGGAGATCTCGCTCTCGACCAGGAACCTCGCCAGCTCCTCGACGCTCATGTCCTCCTGGACCACGAGCACGTTGGGATTCATGACGTCGGCGGCAATGATCGGTCTCATGAGTGTCCTCCCTTCGACAAGAGCCTACCGTGCAGCGGGGTACACTACGCCCCGATCATGGAAAAGCGCTACCGTTTGTACATCGACGAGTCCGGAGACCATACTTTCAAGCTGGCTGAAAGCGACAACCATCGCTACCTCGGGCTGCTCGGAATCTGGTTCGACGTGGAGAGTGCCTACCGAAGCTTCGCCGAGGCTCTCACCTCCTTGAAGGCGGATCTGTTCGGCTCGCACCCGGATGATCCGCCGATCTGCCTGCACCGGAAAGACATCGTCGAGCGCAGGACGATCTTTGGACGGCTTCGGGACCCTGGGCTGAACCAGCGTTTTGAGGAGGGACTCCTGAAAGCCGTTCATGACGCTCCCTTTTCCATGACCTGCGTGGTCATCGACAAGGCCTCGCACCGTACGAAAACGTATCGCGAGCTCTTTCATCCCTATCACTACTGCATAGCAGCCCTCTTGGAGCGCTATGCGGGGTGGCTCGAGCTCCATGGCGCTAGAGGCGACGTGATGGCGGAGTCGAGAGGCCGAAGCGAAGATCGGGAGCTTCTGGAGGCCTTCGAGGTCAGTTTGGAGAAAGGTACGAGGTTCCACTCGGCAGAACAGTTCAAGGAGGTTCTGACAAGCGGGAAGATCAAGCTGAAGAAGAAGGAGCATGCCATCCCCGGCCTGGAGCTGGCAGACCTCCTGGCCTATCCGTTCAAGCGGGAAATGGTGGCGGAAAGGCGAGGGGAGGAGCCGCCTCGAGACTTTAGCTCCGCCCTGCTCGATGCGGCGCGATCGAAGATCAACTGTCAGCTCCATACGGGGAGAGTCACAGGGTACGGCAAGGTATGGCTGGACTAAAATGAAAAGGGCCCCTTCCGGAGCCCTGTTCACGCTAGCCCTTCCGGGCTATCCACCTGCGGCAAGCCGCCGCATTGGGTTTAGAATACGCCCCCAGCTCCAGAGTGTCAATCCTTTTTACGCCCGGATTGCGCTGGCGAAGCCGGGATAGACTAACCCGCTCATGGACAATCTCTGCCACACGCTGGTCGGCGCCGCGATGGGGGAGGCGGGGCTGAAGCGGCGGACTGCCTTGGCGATGCCGGCCCTGCTGATCGGCGCCAACCTGCCGGACGTGGACGTGCTGGCCTACTTCTGGGGATCGGACACGGCGCTCGGCTTCCGCCGCGGGTGGACCCACGGCGTACCGGCCCTGGTGCTCTGGCCCTTCATCCTGACCGCGCTCCTCCTGGCGTGGGACCGCTGGGTGCGCCGCCGGTGGCGGCCGGATGCCGAGCCGGCCCGGCCGCGGGCCCTGCTCTGGCTCTCGACGCTCGCCATCCTCACCCACCCGTTCCTGGATTGGCTGAACACCTACGGCCTGCGCTGGCTCATGCCGTTCGACGGCACCTGGTTCTACGGCGACACGCTGTTCATCATCGACCCGTGGATCTGGCTGGCGCTGTCGGTGGGGGTGGTGCTGTCACGCCTTCGCCGGACTGTCCGGCCTGCCCGCTGGGCATTGGCCGCGGTATGCGCCTACATCGTCCTCTCCTGGGGCCTGCAACTCGCCACCCGTCGGGTGGCTGCGCAGGAGCTGATCGCCGCCGGCCGTCCCATCCACCGGATGATGGCAGGGCCGGTGCTGGCGAACCCGTTCCGCAAGGAGATCGTGTCCGACGCGGGCGAGGGCTACGACCTGGGCACGGTGGACTTGTTGGCCTCGCCGAAATTCCACGTAAGAGAGCGGCCGTACGTACCCAGGAACGACGCCCTCCCCGGCGTGGCCGAGGCCGCCGCCACGCGGGAGGGCGCCATCTTCCTCGACTGGGCCCGCTTCCCGTTTTTCCAGGTCGAGGAGAGCGCCGTATGGATGACCGACGCGCGCTACAACCTGGAACGAGGCGAGGGCTTTGCGCGGTTGAAAGTCGAGCTGCCTTAACCCTTGCGCGAGTACATCCCGTCGAACTGCACGGTCCAGGTCTTGCCGTCGTCGCGCGACGCCTCCCAGAGCTGGCGGACGCGCCCGCCGTCGAGAGGCGCCCAGGTGACTCGGTGGAGGACGGCCTTGCCGGGATCCCTCTTGGACGGAAGGGTTCCCCGCATCACCATCTTCCCTTCTTCCAGGCCGCCGGCGAGCTCCAGGAGGTTGCCCTGGTTGTCCACCCAGGTCTGATGCCATTTGCCGTCAGGGGCGTAGAGGTTCAGGCTCGTGCCGGTCGGCCCCTGGGCGCCCTGCCAGTTCTCGCGGATCACGCAGCCGCCGAGGATGCCCTCGATCCGGTTCGTGCCGGCCAGGTTGCCGTTCGCGTCCTTCACCTCCCAATCCCCGACCCAGAAATCGAACTGCCGGTGCTGCGGGGCCGAGCAGGGGACGGCCTGCTGGGCAGGGCTGTCAACCGCGATGCAGGCCGCCAGGATCAGGGGAAGGAGAGACCAACGATAGATTCTCATGCCGCTTTCCTCCAAGGGACGTTACGGAGGAAACCTAGCTGAGGGGGGGAGGCCGCCGCTATCGAAAACTTGCTCCTGTCAAACTCGTACCAAGGCATCATGGACCGGCCGCCGTTCGACACCCAGATCTACCGCAGCGCGGTCGTGACGATCGCCAGCTTCCGGGCGGAGCCGTCCCATCCAGGCTTCCACGACTCCGGACCCGCGGAGAACCACATCATCGTCTTTCCCCGCACCTCTGTGCGGATCCGGCACCCCGGCCGCGCGGCCTTCGTGACCAATCCAAACGTGGTCACCTTCTACAACAAGGACCAGGTCTACTTCCGCGAAAAGGTGACGGAGGAAAGCGACTGCTGCGAGTGGTTCGCGGTGGAGCGGAGCATCCTGCTCGATGCGGTCCGGCGCCACGACCCCGCGGCCGTAGACCGTCCGGACAGCCCTTTCCGCTTCACCCACGGGCCGGCGGACGCCGGCAGCTACCTGCTCCAGCGGCTGGTGGTCCGGCATCTGACCGAAGGCGGCCCGGTAGACCCTCTCTTCGTGGAAGAGTCAGCCGTGCGGCTGCTGTCCCGGGCCGTGGCGAGCGCGGCGCAGGCCTGGGACCTCTCGCGGGAGACCTCCGAGTCCAGCCAGGGAGAGCTGGCGGAAGCCGCGAAGACCGTCCTGACCCAGGGTTTCCGCGAGCCGATCAGCTTGGACGAGGTGGCGCGGCGGGCGGGCAGCTCGGTCTTCCACCTCTGCCGGACCTTCCGCCGCCACACAGGCTCGACCCTGCACGGCTACCGCAATCAGATGAGGCTGCGCACGGCCCTGGAACGGGTCGCGGCCCCGGCGAGCGATCTCACGGACCTCGCGCTCGACCTGGGCTACTCTTCACACAGCCATTTCACCGCGGCCTTCCGGAAGGCTTTCGGGATCGCCCCCTCGTCCTTCCGGCGCAAGGCCACCGTGCAGTCCGTGCGCGAGCTGTCCTCGCTGTTGAATCAGTAGCGTAGAAGGGCTGCCACCTCTCCGGCCTCCGAAAGCGCCGGGATCGGGTCCACGAAGTCGGCCTCCGCGCTGCTCAGAGCCAACAGCTCCACGAGCTCGTTGACGAGGTCCACCTTGAAGACGTCCCCGGAGCCGCAAACCTTGCAATTCGACAGCTCGCCGGGGAGCAGGTTCTCGCACTCGCGGCAGCGCGTGCCGGCCAGCTTCGCGTTGCGGGTGACGGCCATCTTCTCGACCCGTCCCACGGCCGCGGCCTTGAGCACGTCCTCGGCTCCGGTCACCGCCAGGCCGCCCTTGAAGTACTCCTCCTTGATGCGCTCCCAGAGCTTGCCCTCGGCCTCGCGCTCGGCTTCCGAAAACATTTCGGACGCCGCTTCGTGGATGGGGTCGTCCCCGCCGCTGAGGTCCACGTTCCGCGTGCCCACGAGCTTCGCGGCGAGCGGAGCCGTCAGCGCGCCCTCGATCTCCACCATCGTCTCCTGCGAGCCGACCAGGAAAAGGCGGTCGAACTTCTCCTTCTGATCCATCTCGGTCAGGATGTCCACGATCTCCTTGGCATAGTGCATCAGCTCGTTGCTACGCCGGCGCTCGTAGCGCTTCTGCGACCAGCCGCCCTTCTTGACGTTGTTCTTCACGTCCCCCTTCACCTTGGCATCCTCGTCCGCCCGCGCCGAGGTCACGAAGAAAACGCGGGATGCGGTGTTGTCCGCGGCCACTACCACGTAATTCTCGTACTCGTCCTGCAGCTCCGCGAGCGGCCGGATGTAGGGCGAGGAGTCCACCCAGATGAACTCCTGGCCCTTGATGGTCAAGGGGAACGCCTTCACGAAGTCGAGCGCCCAGCAGACGAACAGGCAGACGCCCTCCGACTCCCACTTGTGCTCCGCCAGCCAGGTCTCGATCAGCTTGAGGTTCTCTTCGAAGTGCTCGGCTTCGATAGCGACGTCGGACAGCAGCGCCCGGATCTTGTCGATGCGCGGCTTGAGCTGCTGATAGGAATCCGGGGTCGTCAGGTACACGCTCACGAAAGCCCGCTCGGGACCGGACACACCGGCGAGCTCTCTCAGATCGATGTTGTTGAACATGTCCCGGGCTCTCTGCAAAAGGCCGGCCATGCATCTGTCAAGGAGATGTAAACCTTCTTTTTACAGCGAAAGTGTAGATCGGGAAGGCCCTGAAGCCATGGAATAAAGGGCGGAGGTGATATCCCATGTCCTGCACTGATCTGCTCTGGCGTCTGGCCATCGCCCTGCTCACGGCCTTTGCGCTGTTCGCGGATTCCCTGTCGGCTGACGTGCCTACCCTGGCAGCGCGCCCCGTCGAGGGCGGCATCGTCCTCGACGGCTTCCTCAACGAGCCGGCCTGGGACCGGGTCCCGGCCGCCACCGGCTTCACTCAGCGCGAGCCAGCCGCGGGCGTGCCCTCCACCGAGTCCACCGAGGTACGGGTGGCGTTCACGCCGGCCACGCTCTACATCGCCATCCGCGCCCTCGACTCGGACCCGCGGGCCATCACCGCCAAGGAGATGAGGAACGACGCCCAGCTCTTCCAGGACGACGCCGTGGCCATCCTCCTTGACACCTTTCACGACCGGCGCAACGGCTACATGTTCGAGACCAACCCCAACGGCGCCCGCGCCGAGGGGCTGATCGGCGACGAGGGGGACAGCGTCAACATGGAGTGGGACGGCGTCTGGGAAGCCGCGGCCCGTCGCACGGAAGACGGCTGGGCCGCGGAGATGGCGATCCCGTTCTCGACCCTGCGCTTTGCCCCGGGAGGCGGGGACTGGGGCCTCAACGTGCGCCGCATGATCCGGCGCAAGAACGAGGAGGCCTACTGGTCGCCGATCCCGCTCGAAGGGGACATGTACCGTTTCTCCCTGGCCGGCCGCCTGACCGGGCTCGACGGCATCTCGCCCGGGCTCAACCTGCGCGCCAAGCCGTTCGCTGTCACCTCCGGCCGCGAGAACCTCGCCTCGGATCAGGGCATCCGCACCGCGGAGGACGCCGGCCTCGACGTGAAATGGGGCGTGGGCCGCGGCCTCTCTCTCGACCTGACGTTCAACACCGACTTCGCCGAGTCCGAGGCGGACGAGCAGCAGGTAAACCTCTCGCGTTTCTCCCTGTTCCTGCCTGAAAAGCGGGAGTTCTTCCTGGAGAACGCCAGCATCTTCGAGTTTGGACCGCGTTACCCCTTCGGCCCGCCGCTCTTCCGTCCTTTCTTCTCACGGAGGGTCGGACTCGGGCCGGAGGGGGAGCCGGTTCCAATCGAAATCGGCGCGCGCCTGACCGGCCGCACCGGACCCTGGAGCATCGGCCTGCTCGATGCCCAGACCGGAGGCGAGGATGACGACAACTGGGGCGTGCTGCGCGTCAAGCGGCGGGTCGGGAATCAGGCGGACCTGGGCGTCGTGGCCACGCACCACGACGGGCCCGAGGGCCGCAGCAGCCTTTATGGAGCGGACGCCGACTGGCGCAGCACGGACTCGCGCCTCAAGGTACGCGGATTCTGGGCAGGGAGCGACGATCCGCAGCAAGGAGCGGATTGGGCCGGCAGCGTAGGCGCCTCCTACCGCGGCCCGACCCTGCGCTGGAACCTGGAGGCGCTCCAGATCGGCGACGGCTTCGAATCTGAGATGGGCTTCCTGCGCCGCCGCGGCATCCGCCGCCTGGCTCCCAGCCTGACCTGGGTGCCGCGGCCGAAGGTCCCGGGCATGCAAAACCTTTTCTTCGAAGGGCGCGGCGAGGTCTATACCGACTTGAAAGGGGAGGTGCAGTCCACCTACTACGGCGCCGACCTCTTCGGCTTCCGCACGAAGCGCGACGACGCCTTCTCCCTCTACGCCGAACAGACCTTCGAGCGGCTGAACGAGCCCTTCGAGGTCCGTCCCGGCGTGGTGATCCCGGCGGGGGAGTACCGCTGGGACCACCAGGGGATCTGGTTCGAGACCAACGCCTCGCGGCCGGCCTCGGTCGAGGCCTGGTACCAGGTCGGCGGCTTCTTCGACGGCGAGCGCACCGCGCACGGCACCGCGCTGCGCCTACGGCCGAGCCGCTTCCTGCGCGTCGAGTCGAGCTGGGACCGCAACCGGATCGAGCTGCCCGGAGGCGCCTTCACGACCAACCTCTTCCGCGAGCGCCTGCAGGTCAACCTGACGCCCGACCTCGCCACCTCGGCCTTCGTGCAATTCAGCGCCGCCGCCGAGCTGCTCGCCGCCAACCTGCGCATTGGCTGGACCTACAAGCCGGGCGCCGACGTCTTCCTGGTCTTCAATCAGACCTGGGACGCGCCCACTCTGGGCTTGCGCACGGAGCGCGACCGCCAGGCGATCCTCAAGATGACCTATCTGATCGCGGTGTAAGATCCGCTCATGAAGAGCAAAGCCGTACTGTTTCTATTCCTATTGTTTGCCGCGCAGAATACTGCCGCCCAGGACCGTCCGGCGGCGGGAGGAATTGCCGCCGCCGCGACGAAATTCCTCGCCACGCTCGACGAAGCCCAGCGGAGCAAGGCCGTCTTCGATTTCAAAGACAACGCCCAACGTAGGAACTGGTCCAATTTACCGCCATCCTTCGTCAAGCGCGGCGGTCTGCGAATGGGCGATCTCACGAAACCCCAGCGGGACGCGGCCCTTGCGTTGCTGGCGGCGGCGCTGAGCCCGCGGGGCTACGAGAAAGTGCTGCAGATGACGGAGGCCGACGAGGTATTGAAAAGGTCCGGCGGCCAGACCATGTTCGGGCGCGACGAGTATTATCTTTCGTTCCTCGGCCGCCCCTCCGCCACCGAGCCATGGGTGATTCAGTTCGGCGGGCATCATCTCGGCCTGAACATAACGCTTGCCGGTGCGCAAGGAACCCTCGCACCGAGCCACACCGGCGCGCAGCCGGCGAGTTATGAATTCGAAGGCAAATCCGTGCGCCCCCTTGGTGGCGAAGCCGACAAGGCGTTTGCCCTCGTCGGCTCGCTGGACCAGGCGCAGAAGAAGCAGGCTGTCCTGGGCTTCCAGATCCGCGACCTCGTGCTCGGACCCGGACGGGACGGCCAGCAGATTCAGCCGGAAGGAATCAAGGGCTCCGCGTTGACCGGGAAGCAGCGCGAGATGCTGCTGGACCTGGCCGGCGAATGGACCGGCATGATGCATGAAGCGGCCGCGAAAGCGAAGATGGACGAGATGAAGAAGAACATTGCGGAAACGTGGTTCGCGTGGAGCGGACCCATCGAGAAAGGCAGCGCCGCTTACTTCCGGATCCAGGGGCCGACGGTCATCATCGAATACGCCCCGCAGCGCATGGGCGGAGACTCGGGAAAGCACATCCACACGATCTACCGCGATCCGACGAACGAGTACGGAGCAAAGTGGTGGAAACCCTGACCAGGTTGCTGTTGCTCGCGCTGCTCGCGTTTCCCTCCGCCGCTGCCGCGCGCCGGCTCGACGAGTACCTGCAGGCGACGCTCGTGGCCATCGAACCCGGCGAGGTCCGGCTGCAGATCAACCTCACTCCCGGCGTCGCCGTCGCCGGCCAGATCCTCGCCCTGATCGACAGCGACCGCGATGGCGCGATCTCCCCGGAGGAAGCGGCAGCCTACGCCGAATTGCTGAAGCGCGACCTTGCCGTGAGGCTGGACCGGCGCGACGTCGAATTGAACCTCACCGCATCCAGCTTCCCCACGCCCGCCGAGCTGCGCGCCGGCGACGGCATCATCCGGTTGGACTTCTCCACGACGGCCAGCCCGGTCGCGGCCGGCGTGCACGAGCTCACTTTGGAGAACCGGCATCTACCTGCTGTGAGCGTGTATCTCGTCAACGCCGCGCTGCCGAAGTCCGGCTCCATCCAGGTCACCGGGCAGAAGCGGAACGCCGACCAGAGCGTGGGCGAAATCGAGTTCACCGTTCATCCGGACGGTAGGATGATCCCAAGACCACCAAGGAAAGGGAGCCTCTATGAAAGGCGTTGGAACAAAAAAGGAATTGTCACCAAAAGAACGTGAAGTGCTGCTCAGAGCGTTGAAAGCCCGCTTTGAGAAAAACATGAACCGCCATGCAGGCCTTGAATGGGCTGAGGTAAAGGCAAAGCTGGAAGCTCATACCGAAAAACTATGGGCACTCCATGAAATGGAAAGGACCGGCGGTGAACCGGATGTGGTTGGTCAGGATAAAAAGGCGGGCGAGTACATCTTTGTTGATTGTTCAGTGGAAAGCCCTAAAGACCGCAGGAGTGTTTGTTACGACCGTGAAGCACTGGATTCAAGGAAAGAAAATAAACCGGAGAACAACGCCATTGACATGGCAGGTGCCATGGGCATCGAGCTTTTGACGGAAGAACAATACCGGGAGCTGCAGAAACTCGGGGAATTCGATACGAAGACGTCGAGCTGGGTGCAAACGCCTTCCGATATCAGGAAACTCGGCGGCGCCCTCTTTTGTGATCGCCGCTACGGCCATGTCTTCCTGTATCACAATGGTGCGCAGTCTTACTATGCCGCCAGGGCGTTCCGTGGCTCGCTGAGGGTCTGAATTCAAGAGCCGGAGGCCATGGCGGCCTCCGGCTCTTGAAGGGATCAGGTCAGGGCAGGGGGGCCAGCCGGACGCCGTTCGCGGTCGCGCGCAGAGTCCAGATGTCCGAGTTGAAGAGCTCGAAGATCGAGTTGATCGCGAAGCCCTGGATGTTGGCCGTCCAGATGCCCGGGGCCGGATTCGGGATGCTCACCTTCTCGGGGGCGTTGAGCGTCGCCCCGTCGAAGAACACGTTGCCGTTCGGATCCTCGAGGATGACGTCGAGGTCGTCCGTGGGATAGGCACCCCATTCGCGCAGCCAGGAGAGCCGGACCGCGAGGTCCGTGGTGCCCGCGGGCACGTTGAAGCTCACGGTCGTGTCCTGGCCCTGCTTGATCAGGCCCGACTTGGTCGGCGAGGCGAGCGGCACGTTGTTGCGCGTGATGGTCACCTTGCAGGAGACGTTGCCGGCGTTTGTCGAGTCACCCTGGACTGCGACCCGGGCCAGGCCGGCGTCGGCGATGGGCACGGAGTAGGTCGCACTGGTGACGATGAAGTCGGACACGCGGGTGTCGGCCGCCGTGGTGAGCGCGTCAACGACGGTCAGGAAGATGTCGTCGCCGAAGAGCTGGTTCTGCTGCGCCGGAGGCAGCGCGGGCGTGACGTTCTCGATGGTGACCGTCAGGCTGTCGGTATTGTCCAGGGTAGGCACATAGAGCTGGACCATCTGGCCCGGCTTCAGGTTGTTGAGCTGCTTGGTGTAGGTGTTGCCGGAGAAGTTGATCGGCGAGATGCCCAGCGGCAGCAGGTTCAGCGCGACGATGGGCGAGGTCAGGCCCACGGGGAGCGTCGAGCTGACAGCGTTGGCCGTGAGCTTGGCCGAGGCAGCAGGAATGTCGAGCAGGCCGCTGCCACGGTCGATCTTGCCCGAACCGTCGGCGAAGGCATTGGGGTTGCCGGACGCGGCAATGGCGTTGCGGATCTTGACCGCCGAGGCGGCGGGGTGCTTCTCGCGCAGCAGGGCGGCGGCGCCGGCCGTGATGGGAGCCGAGAATGACGTGCCGGAGACCAGCGAGATCCCGCCGTTGTTCGACTGGGCCAGGGTAGCCAGTCCGTTGGCCGAGATGGCGACGCCGACCCGGCCATCGGGCAGCGGGCCGCGGGAGCTGAAGGTCGCGGTCTGCAGGCCGGCGGAGGGCCGCCACAGCGAGCCGATCCCGAGGCCGAACTGGAGGTCGCGCAGCACCCGCTCATGAGTGGCGGTGGCGGCAGCGGCCACGGTCAGAGAGGCGTAGCCGGTGCCCGGAGAGCCGGTGGTGAGGGCCGCGGGGCCGTCGTTGCCGGCCGAGACGACCACCGTGATCCCCACCTTGTTCATCTCCAGGGTGAGCTGATCCTCGAGGTCGCGGCCGGCGAACAGCGTCAAGCCGCCAAGGCTCATGTTGACGACCTGGATCGGCAGCGAGTCGTAGACGCAGGGGGTGTCCTCGGCGCCGCAGCCGGGATTGGTGACCACCGAGGGCACGCCGTTGTTGAAGTTGCGCCGCAGCGTGATGGCACGGTCCATGGCGGCCAGGATGCGCGCGGTCGTCGTGCTGTTGGAGTTGAAGGGGAAGACCTTGAGGGCGTAGAGCTTGGCTGCCGGAGCCGTGCCGATCATCGCCACGCCCGACTGGGTCGGGGGGCAGCCGAGCTGCGAGCACGGGATCACGCTGTTGGGAGCGTGCATCTGCAGCGACTGGATGAGCACCGAGGTGTTGTTGAAGATGAAGATCGCGTGCGCGGCGACGGCGGTGCCCACCCAGGTGCCGTGGTTGCCGTTCAGCCTGGAGGTGGCGGAGGGCACCGGGTCGCCCGCCACGAAGTTCTCGCCGCCGATCACGCTGCCGGCGAGGGCGGGGACGGTCGGCGAGTTGGCGGTGCCGCTGTCGATGATGGCCACGACGACGTTGTTACCCAGGATGCCCTGGTCGTGGAGCGCGGTGGCGCCGATCATGTCGTTGTTGAAGTCGTAGTCGGCGGGCCGGGCGTCGATGAAGCCCGGGAGCGACGCGGCGCTGATCACCTGGGATTCCACAGCGGCGGGCAGCTGTTGCACCAGATCGGGAGGCGGCAGGCTGACCTGGGCGTCCTTGGTCATGCCGGTGACGTCCGGGCGCGCCTGGATGGCGGCCACGGCGTCGATCGGCAGGGTGACGGCCATGCCCGCGACGTTCTTGTAGACCTGGTCCACGCGGGCCCCGGGGATCTGGCTGACCGCGGCTGCCACCGCGTCGCATTTGGGGGCGCACTGGACGATGAAGCTCTCGAGCGCCGTTGCGCCAGAGGCGGCCGGGATGGCCAGCGTGAGGATGATGGCGACCCACAGCGGGGCCTTGGTGAGGGTGAAACTTTGCCGCATGAAAACCTCCCGGGGCATACAACGCCCAAGTGATATCTCTCCAACTAGTGGAGTGCTTCGTCCTCCGGAAAAGAGGACCCGAATAGATTCAAGTTTCATCGTGCTCCTGGCTGGCTGGCACGGCTGCGCTTCCGGCGGCGAGCTCGCGTCGGAAGGCACTGCGGCAGCGCGGATGAAGTGCTCGGGGTGCTTCGGTGTCACGTCTCGAACTGCTCCCGGGTCTCTCGCTACAACTTCCAGGGCTCTGGACACTACACCAGCGTGTCAGAGACCGCAAGAGCCCGTACGTATTTGAGATTGCCTATATGTCGGCGCCGCTCCGGTCGTTCATGTCCCAGGCAACGAGCCCGAACTCGTCGCCGGGGCCGTCGCGGCTCTCCATGAACGTGAACCTCACCCCGGCTTCCGTGCTCACCACGCATTGATGTTTGTCGTAGTCAGGCCGCGACAAGCCGTAATTGATCTGCTCATCCCGAAGTGCGTCCTCGAGCAAGGTTCGCGGGAGGCCACGCCGCAAGACCCAGGCATCGATATTCAAGGACGGGCTGCCGTCACCAAGTCCGGCGCTGTCAGAGAAAATCATCCGCAGACAGTCTTTGGCGAAATGGAGCTCAACCTGGCCGTACTTCCAGATTTCCGCTTCGTCCCAGGCGGACCCAGCTGACCAACTTGATGGCGGGGGCAGAGCTTCAAGGATCTGTTGCCGGGCTGCACCAACCTCGATGCGGCCGAAGCGCCCCGTCCGTGCAAACTCGAGCATCGATACATGCATGATCGTCATTCGGCGCTCCACCCTCTCTTCACGTGAGCCCGATTTCTTTCATCCGCTGCTGAAGCCCCTTTCGTGACACTTCCAGCTCCCGCGCCATGGCGTCGAGGTCGTCGCCGAGGCGCTCCCGGCATTCCAGGATCTCGGCCCGGCTGAGGTCGCGGGCAGTACGGATGCCGGGGAACTTGCGCAGCACCAGATAGAGGGCGGGCCTGGAGATCCCCAGGCTTTCCGCGGCTCCCTTGAGCTCCCAGTCATTGGTGCGCAGCGCTTCCAGGAGCTCTTCCTGGGTGACTTCGGACGGGGAGCGGTAGGCGCCCGGTTGCGAGCGCTGGCGCGCCGCGGGTGCCGCTTCCAGGGCCGCTTCAAAGGCGATATGCGTGGCGTTCGAAACCTCTCGCAGCATGCGCTCGACCTGTGGCCCCACTTGCGCCGTATCTGCCGTGCGGCTGTTGATCACCAGCTCACGCACAGCGTTCCTGAGCTGCCGGATGTTGCCCGGCCAGGCGTGGCGAGCCAGCCGAGCGACGATGGAGGCCGGGAGCCAGGGGTCGCCGTCGCGGCGCAGCTTGGCTTCCTGACCCACCGCCCGCATCTCTTCGCGCAGGAAGTGGAAGAGCAGCCGGCCGAAGTCTTCGCGGCGCTCGCGCAGCGGCGGGATCGGCACTTCGTAGCCGGACAGGCGATGCAGCAGGGGTCCGCGGAAGCGCTCTTCCTCCACCGCCTTTTCCAGGTCGGCGTCCGTGGCCGCCACGAGGCGCACGTTGGCGCGGTTCGGCTCCTGGCCGCCCACCCGCTGCACTTCGCCGGTTTCGAGCACGCGCAGCAGCATCACCTGCACCTCGGGCGGCGCTTCGCCGATCTCGTCGAGGAACAGGGTGCCGCCTTCGGCGCGCTGGAAGTAGCCGATCTGGTCGCGGACCGAGCCGGTGAAGGAGCCCTTGGCCGAGCCGAACAGCTCCGAGGCGGCCAGGGTGGCCGGGATCGCTCCCATGTTGACGCTGACGAATGGGCCGCCCCGCCGCCGGCTGGCCTGGTGAACGGCTTGCGCCACCAGCTCTTTGCCGGTGCCGGTCTCGCCGCGCAGCAGCACGGGCACGTCCAGGTCAGCCACGCTGCGGACCGCCCCCCGCACTCGGGCGATGGACTCGCTGGCCCCCACCAGGCCGAAAAGGTCGGGAGGATGCGGGGGCGCGTCGGTCGTCAGGTGGAGGAGCACGACCACCCTGTTTGAAAGCTCGATCACCACGCCGCGGTCCAGCACCCGCGCCGGAAAGTCCTGCGGCCCGGTCAGCGGCACGCCGTCCACGGTCAGGGGAATGCGCCCCTCCTCGGGATCCACCCGCACCGTGCCGGCCTGGCCGGTGGGGGAGAAGCGGATCGGGCTCCGGCTCAGGTAGCGGTCGCCGAGCGGCTGGCGGTCGAAATGGCCGGGCTGGGAGAAGTCGGGCGCCAGGCGCGATACGAAGACCGAGTGGCCGGCGAGCAGGTCGGCGAGGGAGGCGGTCTCGCCCACGCGGAGCGGATCGAAGTGGAAGAGCACGGTCAGGGCAGGAAGACGGGTGCGCGACCGTTTGCGGCGATCGCGTCCTCCGATCCAGTTTCCTGGAGCCTCGGCATAGGCGGTCGCCTCAGAGGTCTCGCGCGGGTTGCCCTTCATTTAGGGCAGGTTAACACAAGGCGCCCCAAGAGGGGATCAACCGGAGGATCAGGGGAAGACGTCTACTAAAACACCTTCGTAGTACCCGGTCCCGTAGGCGGAGACCTTGGCGCAGGAGCTCCGGCCGGTGACCTCGACCGCCACGGCCTGCGGGCTCGAGAGCGCCGTGCCGATGGCCGTGCATGCCATGGTTTCGCCGGCCGCGAGCTCGCTGGCGGGGCAGCTCGCGTCGATGCCTTGGACTTCGATGCCGCTCACCGGCAACTGGCCCTTGTTGGAGATCAAGAGGGCCCAGTCGAGCTGGGAGCCGCTGTCCACCAGCGGGCCGCGGGGCGCGCTGGCGTCCTGGCCTCCGAGCAGGATGCCCTCCACGCCGAGCGCGGTATTTTTGCCTTCGCAGGGGCCGGCTACGCAGTAGGCCTGGAGCGCGACGCTGTAGCGGTTCTCGGCGCTGTGCCGGACCCCGATGAACACGTCGTCCGCGGTGTCGATGCGCAGGGTGCCGAAAGATTCTTCCAGCCCGAGGTCGGCGACGGCGATCCTGTCGAGCGCCAGCAGCTCGATCTGGCGGCTCTCGACCGGCCGGCCGGGCTCGGACAGCGCGGAGGCTTCGGCCGTCAGCCGGATTCCAGCCCCGGCGTCCTCGCGCCAGACGATCAGTTCGGTGTCGCCGGCGAAGCTGCCGCCGCTCAGGTAGCGCAGCAGGTGCCGCCGGCAGAGGGCGCTGTGGGCACCGGAGCGGTCGATGTCGACCAGGACTTCGCCGCGCGCCACGCCGCCGCCGGCATCGACCGTGAACCAGTCGCCCCAGAGGGCGTCGCGCGCCTCGCCCTGAATGCGCAGGGTCACGGAGCCCACGGCCCGGCCGGGCTGGGCTTCGCCGCCTCCGTTGCGAAGCCAGTCGCGCAGGTTGACGGTGCGGACCTCGTCGGGCTGCAGGGTGAAGGGGACGTCCAGGATCTCGATCCCCCAGTTGGTGCGCAGGGTGGCGAGCACTTCGACCGGCTTTTCCGACGCGTTGCCCACGGCGAACAGGGTCGTCATGCCGGAGGGGTCCAGGTCGACTTCGAAGTAGGGCAGCAGCAGGTCCGAGCTCGGCCGGAGCTGCGCCGCGGGGGCAGCTCCGGCCGTCAGGGCTATCGCCAAGGACAGGTGCAGGGTCTTCCAGGTGGGCGTCATGCGGGTTCTACAGAGCAAGCGGCACGCCATGGTACGTTTCCTGGTAAGTGCTTTTTTGCCTGGGGCTTGCGCGATTTTTGGAGATTTGGCATGAGGGTCTGTCAGAGGTGTGACAGTGGGTGGGGGTCTGTCAGGGACTGTCAGAAAAGAAAAGAGGCTCCCCGGCGTTCCGGGGAGCCGATGGGATGAGCAGCGAGATCAGCTAATCGTCGTCATCATCGTCGCCGCCGCATCCGCCGCCGCCGGTGCTGTGGCAGTTCTTGCCGTAGTAGTGGACCGGGTCGGTGGCGGAGACCTTGTCGCCGCAGGAGCCGTTGCCGGTGGTGGTGGCGGTGGCGCTGTACTGGCCGGCCTGGACGGTGCCTGAGCCGGTGCAGAACATGGACTCGCCGGGCGTCAGGGAGCTCTTCGGGCAGGTAACGGACACGCCCTTGCTGTCGACGACCTTGATGGTGGTGAGGGTGACGTCGCCCTCGTTCTTCACCCAGTAGGTGAAGGTCACCTTGGAGCCGATCTGGAGCTCGGGTCCCTTCGGGGTATCGGCGTGATCGCCGTTGATCTTGGCTTCGACCGAGACCTTCGGGTTGGTTTTGCCGAAGTAGTTGCTGGGATCGCTGGCCGAGACGGTCTGGCCGGCCGGCGACTTGCCGGTGGTGGTACCGATGTTGGTGTACTGGCAGGCCTGGGCCTTGCCGGAGCCGGTGCAGGTCATGGCCTCACCGGCCGCCAGGGTGGTCTTGGGGCAGCTCACGGCCACGCCCTTGTCGTCGGTGACCTTCACGCTGCTCAGCGCGACGTTGCCGGTGTTGGTGACGATGTACGTCCAGGTGACGGTGCTGCCGACCGCGATCTGGGGACCGGGGGCGGTGTTGGCGTCCTCGCCGTTGGTCTTCTTGACGATCTTGATGGCCGGGCTCTCGGTTGCCTTGCCGTAGTAGTGGACCGGGTCGCTGTGGGAGGCATTCTGGCCGCAGGAGCCGTTGCCGGTGGCGGTGGCGGTGGCGCTGTACTGGCCGGCCTGGGCGATGCCGCTGCCGGAGCAGAACATCGATTCGCCGACCGTGAGAGTGGTCTTCGGGCAGGTCACGGCCACGCCCTTGCTGTCGGTGACCGCGATGCCGGTCAGGGTGGTGTCGCCGGTGTTCTTGACCCAGTAGGTGAAGGGCACGGTGGCGCCGACCGGGAACTCGGGGCCTTTCGGGGTGTCGGCGTGGTCGCCGTTGATCTTGGCCTCGACCTCGATGGCCGGGTTGGTCTTGCCGTAGTAGTTGCTCGGATCGTTGGCGGTGACGGTCTGGCCGGCCGGCGACTTGCCGGTGGTGGTGCCGATGTTGGTGTACTGGCAGGCCTGGGCCTTGCCGGAGCCGGTGCAGGTCATGGCCTCGCCGGCCGCCAGGGTGGTCTTGGGGCAGCTCACGGCCACGCCCTTGTCGTCGGTGACCTTCACGCTGCTCAGCGCGACGTTGCCGGTGTTGGTGACGGTGTAGGTCCAGGTGACGGTGCTGCCGACCGCGATCTCGGGGCCGGGGGCGGTGTTGGCGTCCTGGCCGTTGGTCTTCTTGACGATGCTGATGCCCGGGTTCTCGGTGGTCTTGCCAAAGTAGTGGGCCGGGTCGTCGTCGGAGACGTTCTGGCCGCAGGCGCCATTGCCGGTGGCGGTGGCGATGGCGCTGTACTGGCCGGACTGGGCGGTGCCGTTTGCCGTGCAGGTCATGGACTCGCCCGCCGCGAGGGAGGTCTTGGGGCAGCTCACGGCCACACCCTTGCTGTCGGTGACCACGATGCCGGTGAGAGTGGAGTCGCCGGTGTTCTTGACGATGTAGGTGAAGCTCAGCGCGGAGCCGACCGTCACCTCGGGGCCCTTGGGGGTGTCGGCGTCGTCGCCGTTGACCTTGTTGTCGACCTGGATGGCGGGATAGGCCTCGCCGAAATACCAGCTCGGGTCGCTGGCGGAGACCTTGGCGCCGCCGTAGGCCGTGCCGGTGGCGGTGCCGATGTTCTGGTACTGGCAGGCCTTGGCCTTGCCGGAGCCGGTGCAGGTCATGGACTCGGCGGGCTTGAGGGTGGTCTTGGGGCAGGTCACGGCCACGCCCTGGTCGTCGGTCACGGCCACGCCGGTCAGCGTGATCTTGCCGCTGTTGGTGACCACGTAGCTCCAGGTGACCGGGTCGCCGACCTCGATCTCCGGGCCGGGGGGGATTACGACGTCCTGGCCGTTGGTCTTCTTGACGATCGTGATGCCCGGATCGTCGATGCCGTAGTAGTGGCTCGGGTCGTCGTCGGTGACGGCGGCGCCGCAGAGGGACTGGCCGGTGACGGCGCCGACGTTCCTGTACTGGCCGATCTCGGCGGTGCCGCTGCCGGTGCAGGTCATGGACTCGCCCGCGGTCAGCGCGGCCTTCGGGCAGGTCACGGTCACGCCCTTGTCGTCGGTGACCGCGATGTTGGAGAGGGCCACGTCGCCGGTGTTGGTGACCACGTAGGTCCAGAGCACGCTCGCGCCGGCCTTGATCTGCGGGCCCGGCGGCAGGTCGGCGTCGTCGCCGTTGGTCGCCTTCTTGATCTTGATGGCGGGGTAGGTGAGGCCGAGGTAGTGGCTCCAATCGGAAGCGGAGGGGGTGCCGGCGCCGGTGACGGTGCCGAGGTTGGCGTACTGGCAGGCCTGGGCGATGCCGCTGCCGGTGCAGGTCATGGATTCGCCGGCGGCCAGCGAGGTCTTGGGGCAGCTCACGGCGACGCCCTTGTCGTCGGTGACAATGATGCCGTCGACCTTGACCGTGCCGCTGTTGGTGACCAGGTACTTCCAGGTGACCGGGCTGCCGACAGGGATGGACGGGCCGGGTGGCACGTTGGCGTCCTGGTCATTGGTGAGCTTGACGATCTTGAGCGCCCCAACCACGGTGGTCGGGATTCCCTTGTGGTAACCGACGCCGGCGGCGGAGGCCTCGGAGCAGGCGGCGCTGCCCTTGGCCGTGACCGGCAGGCTATGGTCGCCGTTCTGCGCCGTGGCTGTCGCCGTGCAGTCGGTGGACTCGCCGGGGGCGAGAGTGGCCTTCTGGCAGGCCGCGCCGATGCCCGAGAGCTGGATGCCGGTCAACTGGACCTTGCCGGAGTTGGTCAGCTTGAACGTCCAGTCGAGCTTGGTGTTGACGTCGAAGCCGGGCCCCGGCGGCGCCGCGGCGTTCTGCCCGTTCACCAGGATGGAGGCGAGGGACAGCGCCGCGCCGTTGTCGCCGAAGTAGTGGCTGACGTCGGAGTCGTTGACCACGGCGCCGGAGGGGGCCATGCCGGAGACGCTGCCGGCGTTGGTGTACTGGCAGGCCTTGGCGGTGCCGGCCGCGGTGCAGGTCATGGTCTCGCCCGGTTCCAGCGAGCCGTGCGGGCAGCTCACGGCGCCTTCCTGGTCGTCTTCGACCTCGATGCCGGTGAGCTCGACGTTGCCGGTGTTGGTCACCAGGTACTCCCAGGTGACGGTGCCGCCGACCGGGATCGAGGGGCCGGGCGCCTTGTCGGCGTCCTCGCCGTTGGTGAGCTTGATGATGTCGATGCCCGGGCCCGGGTGTGGGGGGAGCGGCAGGCAGTAGGTGGTGAGGCCGACGCTGTAGCGGTTCTCTGCCGAGTGCTGCACCGCGAAGAAGGTCTCGTCCTCGGTCACGACGTCGAGGGCGCCGAAGGCCTCTTGCAGGCCGAGCTCGGAAACCAGGACCTTCTGGACCGGCAGGAGGGCGAGCTGGCGGTTCTCGATCGGCTGGCCCGGCTCGTTGAACGCGGTCGCGTCCGCCTGCATCTTGATGCCGGCCTCGGGGTTCGCCGAGGGCTGGCCCTGGTTTTCGCGCCAGATGATCACCTCGGTGCCGCCGTCGAAGCCGCCGCCGCTCAGGTAGCGCAGCAGGTGGCGCTGGCAGAGGCCCGGGCAGCCGATGGAGCGGTCGATGTTGACCAGGACGTCGCCGCGGGCGAGGTTTCCGGCCACGTCGACGTTGAACCAGTCGCCCCAGAGGGCGTCGGGCCGGTTGCCCTGGGTGCGCAGGGTCACGTAGCCGACCTCCAGGTCAGGACGGACTTCGCTCGAGTAGTAGAGGTTGTCCTTGGGGGAGGGCTGGCCGCTGGCCGCCGCGGCCAGGTGCTGAATCTCCGGGGCCGCCAGCGCCTTGTTGGGGTTGCCGCCCTGGCGGAACCAGTCGCGCAGGTTGACCGTGCGGATCTCGCGCGCCTGCAGGACGAAGGGGACTTCCAGGATCGGGATGCCCCAGTTGGTGTAGACGGTGGCGGCGACTTCCACGAGCTGGTCCGTGGAGTTGCCCACCGCGAAGAGAGTGGTCAGCCCGCCCGGATTGGCGCCGTCCACTTCAAAGTAGGGCAGCAGCAGGTCCGAGCTCGCTTGGTTCTGCGCGGCGGCCGGCGCACAGAACGCCAGGGCCAGCAGGGCCAGGCAGGCGGTCAGGGTCTTCTTCAACGTAGCGTTCATGGCTCATCCCTCCTCGGGGGTCGATTGCCTTTCGGTTCGACCCTGGCAAGGGCAAGCCGTGTGCCGCCCTGCCGGGCGGCGCAAGTCATTGAAAAGGAATGAGTTCGGAGGATGGCCGGGAGCCGGCCGGGAATCTGTCACGGCTCTGACAGTGGGGCGGCCACTGTCAGGGCCTTGTCAGAGATGGAGCTATGGCTTCAGGTGGGTTTCGAACAGCTTGAAGATCCGCCGGTACTCGTCGAGCCAGCTCGTGGGCTGGCGGAAGCTGTGCGGCTCCACCGGGTAGATGGCGGTCTCGAAGTTTTCTTTCTTGAGCTCGATGAGCCGCTGCACGAGGCGGACGCTGTCCTGGAAGAAGACGTTGTCATCCACCATGCCGGTGCAGATCAGGAGCGGCTTGGCGAGCCCCTGGGCGTACTCGATCGGCGAGCTCTTCTCGAAGGCTTCGGGGTCGACCTCGGGCGTGTTCAGGATGTTCGAGGTGTACTCGTGGTTGTAGAAGGCCCAGTCGGTGACCGGGCGCAGGGCGGCGCCGGCAGCGAACAGGTCCGGCTTGCGGAACATCGACATGAAGGTGAGGAAGCCGCCGTAGGAGCCGCCGTAGGTGCCGACCCGCTGCGGGTCGACGCTCTTGTTCTTGACCAGCCAGGCCACGCCGTCTTCGAGGTCCTCCACCTCGGGATAGCCCATCTGGCGGTAGATGGCGGTCCGCCAGTCGCGGCCGTAGCCGGCCGAGGCGCGGTAGTCCATGTCCAGGACGACGTAGCCCTGCCGGGTCAGCAGGGTGTGGAACATGAACTCGCGGAAGTAGCCGGACCAGCCGGCGCCTGCGTTCTGCAGGTAGCCCGCGCCGTGGGTGAAGACCACGGCCGGGTACTTGCGGGAGGGGTCGAAGCCTTCCGGCGTGTAGACCCGCGAGTAGATCGGCTTCTTTACGTGAGACGAGGGGATCGGCACGATCTCGGGCTTGCTCCACTCGATGGCCAGGTACTCGGGAGTGTGGGTCTCGGTGATCTGCCTGGCATCGGCACCTGCTTGGTTGGGTTGCAGGAAGAGATCGCCGTGCCGGGTGGCGGTGGAGTGCAGGAGCAGGAGCTGGCTCTCGTCAGGCGAGAGCTCGTAGAAGGTTTCGCCGCCGGTCTTGCTGAGCTGCTCCGGCTCGCCGTCCGAGACTGGCACGCGCCAGATGTCGTAGATGCCGGGGTGGCCCTGGTTGGCGCGGTAGTAGAGGTGCTTGCCGTCGCGGCTCGCCACGATGTTCGACACCTCGAAGTCGCCCTCGACGGTCCGCCGGGCCTTCTTTTCCTGCATGCCGATGAGGTAGAGGTTGGAGTGGCCGGTCTCCTCGGAGTTGTACCAGAGGGTGTCGGTCTCGGGGAGGAAGCCAAGCTCGTTGAACTCCCAGTTGATCCACGCGGTATCGGTCAGGCGGTGGCGGCTGACCGGCTCGGGCTTCTCGCGCTCGACCGTGACGATCCAGCGGTCCTTGTTGTCGGAGGAGCGGATCATCAGGGCGCCGTAGCGGCCGTCGTCCGACCAGGCGAGCGCCCCGGCCTCAACCGTCCGGGGCTTCTTCTCCTCGTCTTTCTTCTCTTCCTTCTTCTTGGCGTCCTTCTTGGCGTCCTTGCTGTCCTTTTCCTTGGCTTTCCTGGCCTTCTCGCGCAGCTCCTTCAGAGGATCATCCGTGATCCCCGGGAGCTTCGAGAGGTCCACCTCATGCTTTTTGTGCTCCACGAGGTCGAGGAGGAGGATCTTGTGATCGACGGCGGGCTCGGTGCCGACCTTGGAGCGGACCTCGTCCGACTTGAGGTTGCCGTCCTCGGTGACGAAGCGGGCCATCAGGGAGGGCTTCTTGGCGGCGCCCTTGGCCTGGGTGATGACCAGCATCCAGTCGCCACTGGGGGAGAGGGAAGACTCGACGATCTCCACCTCTTCGCCGAGGAACCAGGGAAGAGGTGGGCGGGTAGGGTCGAGATGGCGGGAGGCGCGGTCCTCGGCGCGTGCCGCGGCCTGCTTGTCCTTCTCTTCCTTGAGGACTTGGAAGAGCCGCTCCTGCTGCTCGTCGATGTAGCCGGACTCCTCGTCCTCGACCGGGTCCTTGGCGAGCTTCAGCTCGACAGGCTGGAGGAGCGTGGCCGCCACGAGGTCGAAAACAAACGTGGCGTCCCCCCGCTTGAAGGCAATGCGGTTGTCGCCGACCAGGAAGCGGGGCTCGTCCTCTGCCTCTTCGGTGCGGGTGATCTGGCGGATGGTCCCGGTTTGCAGATCCTTGAGGAAGATGTTGCCCTGGCGGGCGTAGGTCTTCCAGCGGCGGTCACGGCTCAGGTCGCCTCCGGGGGCATCGGTCTTGCCGCGCTCGCCGAGGGGGACGAGGGTCTGGGCGCCACTCTCCAGGTCGACCCGGATGAGGTCCTTCTGCTCTTCGCCCGTGCGCTTGCGCAGGTAGAAGACGGAGCGGCCGTCGTCGGCCCAGTAGGGCTCCTCGGGCGGGTTCCCGATCCAGTCGGGGTGGGCCATGATCGTTTCGAGCGTCGGCTCGGGCGAAGCCGCGAGAGCCGGCCAGGGGAGGAGCAGCAGGGCTGCGGCGGCGAGGTTTCTATAGAGCTGGGGCATTTGGGTCCTCGTAAGAAATCCGGCGGAAGGGTAGCACTGTCAAAGGACGACAAGGACACTAAGGACAACAAGGACATCAAGGGCCGCGGAAGCAGCGCCCAGCCCGCCGCCTGGGGTTGAAACCTGGTTTCAACCCCAGGTAAGAGGCCCACCAATTATGCGATCCACGGGCCTGAAATTTAGTGGGCAGCGACTGCCCTGCAAATTTGCGCGGGTAAATTTGGAGGGCAGCGATTGCCCCGCAAAATTTCCCCTCCAGGGAGCCTGCTTTGCCAGGAAATTCTGAAGGGCGGTCGCTGCCCCGTACTTTTAAGCGGCCCAAATTCAGCGGGCAGCGGCAGCCCCGCAAATTTTCCGGCAAAAGCAGGCTTCGGGAGCCTGCAAATTTGAAGGGCTGCGACTGCCCTCTAAATTTGGTCTCCCGAATTTGAAGGGCTGCGGCTGCCCCGCAAAATTGAGCCTCGGGTGCAATGCTTGCCCATGCCTACGCCCCAACCCCAGGCGGCGGCTTGCACGCCGCGGCACGCTTCTTGTACCCGCGCCCTGGGTGCCCGATAGCTCTCTGATCCGGCTGCGGCCCTGGCCCGACATCCTGTACGTCAGTCAGGGGCGCACGGTTTTGGCCACGGACCGCGACGGCTTCTTCGATCACGGCTCGCAACGCGGCCTCTTCGTCCACCAGACGCGGCTCGTCTCCCGCTGGCGGTGGCTGGTGGATGGCCGGCCCTGGACTCCGGTCGCGCTCTCCAATGTGGACCAGGGCTCCTGGCTCGGCTATTACGTCGTGCTCCCGCCCGGGGCCGATCCCGGCGAGCAGGACCAGGGGAGTGGCCATATGAAGGCCGATTCCGAGCAGACCCTGGAGATGCGGCTTTCCCGCTTCGTCGGGGACGGGCTGCGCGAGGGCGTGGACCTGACGAACTTCAGCCAGCAGGCCACTCGCTTCACTTTGATGGTCGAGGTCGATTCCGACTTCGCGGACCTGGGGGAGACCTTCGAGGGCGAGGAGCGGCAGCAGCAGGGCGAGCTGCGGCGGAGTTGGCGGGAGCCGGGAGAACTCGCCTTTGACTACCAAGCCGAGCATGGCGAGGCGCGGATCGACCGCGGGCTCGTAATCCGGATCGAGCAGGCCGGCTCTCCTCCGGTCTTCGAGGACGGTCGAATCTCCTTCCAGGTGGAGCTGGCGCCGGGAGCCTCCTGGCACTGCTCGCTAGTCTTCCTCCCGCGGATCGAAGGAGAAACCCCGTCATCCGGAGACCGCATCGATCTCTTCCTTGACGAGGCCGCGAGCTTCTCCACGCCCGAGAGCGAAACCCTGGCGCCGGTAGTGGTCGGCTCCCTGATGCAGGCCCGGCGCGATCTGGCGGGCCTGCGCCTGCCCGACCTCGACGAGGGGGAGCGCTCGTGGACCATGGCGGCGGGGCTGCCTCTCTATATTGCCCTCTATGGCCGGGATGTCCTGACCGCCTCCTGGCAGGCGGCCCTTCTCGGGCCGGAAATGATGGACGGCACCCTGCGCGCCCTCGCCCGACGCCAGGGCACGGTGGTGGACGATTGGCGCGACGAGCAGCCCGGCCGCATGCTCCACGAGGCCCACACCGGCCCGCTCGCCGCGCTCGGCTTCAACCCGCGGGCGAGGTACTACGGCTCGGTCACCACGTCCGGCTTCTATCCGGTGGTGGTCTCCGAGCTCTGGCACTGGACCGGCGACCGGGAGCGGGTCCGGCCTCTGGTGCAATCGGCCCTGAAGGCCCTGTGCTGGCTGGAGCGCTCTGCCTCCGATGGGAGGAACGAGGATGGCTTCTTCGATTACCGCACCCGTTCGTCCCAGGGGACGGTCCACCAGGCCTGGAAGGATTCGCCGGGAGCGATCGTGGACGCGGAGGGCCGGCAGGTCGAGCCGCCCATCGCCACCTGCGAGGAGCAGGCGTTCGTCTACGTGGCCCGCCTCCATCTCTCGGAGCTGCTCTGGTGGATCGGGGAGAAAGACGAGGCGAAGCGGCTCTTCCATCAGGCCGGGGAGCTGAAGAAGCGCTTCAACGATGCGTTCTGGATGGAGGACGAGGGCTTCGTCGCCCTGGGGCTGGACGCGCAGCGCCGGCCGATCCGCTCGATCACTTCGAACCCCGGGCACTGCCTGGCCGCCGGGATCGTGGATGCCGACCTGGTGGAGCGGACCGCGGCGCGCCTCTTCGAAGATGACCTGTGGAGCGGCTGGGGAGTGCGGACGCTGTCGTCACGGAACCCGGCGTTCAACCCGTACAGCTATCACCGGGGCTCGGTCTGGCCGGTGGAGAACGGCAGCTTCGCGCTCGGCTTCCTGCGCTACGGCCTGCACGATCGGCTGGAGACGGTCGGCCGGGCAATGTTCGAGTCGGCGCGGCTTTTCGATCACTACCGCCTGCCCGAAGTCTTCAGCGGCCATGCGCGGGATGCCGCGCACCCCTTCCCCGCGATCTACCCCCAGGCGAACTCGCCCCAGGCCTGGTCGGCCTCGGCGGTCCTCTGCGTGGTGCAGGCGCTGCTCGGTATCTATCCCTACGCGCCTTTGAAGATGTTGCTTGTCGATCCCCACCTGCCCGAGTGGCTGCCGGAGCTGACCGTCCGCGGGCTGCGCGTGGGAGAGGCGTCGGTGGATCTCCGCTTTTTCCGCCAGGAGAGCGGCCGCGGTGACTGGGAGATCCTGGACCAGCGGGGGACGCTCCACGTCCTCCGCCAGCCGAGCCCCTGGTCGCTCACCGCCAATTTCGCCGAGCGCTTGCGCGACGTCTTGTCCAGCTTGCTGCCGGGAAAATAGCAACCGCTCTGGTTCTTCCTGGGACGAACGTGTAACATCGCCCGCCTATGGAGCCTCTCGAGATCCCTGCCGAGCATCCGGATTCTGATCATCCGCTGCGCATCCTGGTGGTGGAGGATGATCCGGAAAGCCTGCAGATGATGGGGGCGCTCCTGGGCCTCTGGGGGTATGAGCCGCGCCTCGTGCCCGCGGGCCCGGCGGCGCTCGATGCCGTGGAGGAGGAGATGCCCGACATCGTCCTCCTCGACCTCGGCCTGCCAGGCATGGACGGCTTCGAGGTCGCCCGGCGGCTCCGCGGCCGGCCCGGCGGCAACGACGTGTTCATTGCCGCGGTGACCGCCTACCGCGGCGAGGAACACCAGCGGCAGGCGCGGGAGGCCGGCTTCGACCGCTACCTGATGAAGCCGGTCGACATCGACACCCTGCGCCAGCTCCTCACCCAGACCTCGAACGGCGAACGGCCTGCCGACCCCGGCTTCGACTAGCCTCAAGTGACCGACCCGCGCCGCCGCACCTTCCGGGTCGAGATTGACGCCGGAGGCGCCCGGCTCGACACCGCAATCGTCCAACATCTCCCCATGATCCATGGGATCACCCGCGCCCGGGTCCGGGGCTGGGTGGAGCAGGGGCTCGTGCGGGTCAATGGCCAGCTGGTCAAGCCCACCCGGCGGCTCGCTCCTGGGGACGAAGTCGAGGTCATCCTGCCGCCCCCTCCTCCCAGGCGCGAGCTTGCGCCTGAAGAGATACCGATCTCCATCGTCTACGAGGACGAATGGCTGCTCGCCCTCGACAAGCCGCCCGGCCTTGTCGTCCATCCCGCCCAAGGCAACCGCGAGGGGACCCTGATGCATGGCCTGCTCTGGCGGGCGCAGGAAGAATACCGGCCCCATCTGGTGAGCCGCCTCGACCAGGGAACGTCCGGCCTCATCCTGGTCGGCAAGGCCCCGGAGGTCCATGCCGCCCTCCAGAGCGAGGGGATGGAGAAGGACTACTTGGCCGTGGTCTACGGCCGCACGGCTCTGCCCAAGGGAAGGATCGACCTCGGTATCTTGCGCGATCCCGCAGACCTCCGGCGGCGGATGGCCTCGCGGACCGAGGGCCGGCCGAGCACCACGCTCTGGGAGCGCCTGGCTGAATCGGAGCTTTCTCTCCTGCGCTGCCGGCTGCTCACCGGCCGCACCCACCAGATCCGGGTCCACCTCCAGGCCGCCCGGATGCCGATCGTCGGCGATCCCCTCTACGGCGCGCCCGAGGGTTGGAAGGGGATCGGGGACCCGGCCCTCGCGGAGGCCTGCCGGGAGTTCCCGAGGCAGGCTTTACACGCCTGGCGGCTGGGGCTGGTTCATCCGGCCACCCATGAGCCGCTGGAGGTCCGGGCGCCATTGCCGCCGGACCTCGCGAACCTGCTCTCCCGGGCAGGATTGACATTCCCCTGAGATTCTGCGCAAAAAATTTCAACCGGGTGTCCCGCTTTCTTCCGGCAGGGACACTTTACGAACGTGCTTCCATCATCCAGTTCGCTCGGCGCCTTTTTAAGCCGTTCATCAGCTTAGGCTGAAGCACTCCGTACTACGAGCTTCCAGTTTCCGGGTTTCCCCCGGAGAGCGCAGTACAAATGAAGTTTTTTTATTTTGGAGGGAGTACCAATGGCTAAGAGCATCGTGATCGTTGGAGGAGGTTCGTCGGGCTGGATGACGGCTGCCTATCTGAAGAAGGCCCTGAGAGGGGTCGACATCACACTCGTCGAAGCTCCGCACATCAAGTCCATTGGGGTGGGTGAGGCCACCTTCAGCACCATCAAGCTCTTCTTCGACTACCTCGGTCTGGAAGAGCGCGAGTGGATGCCGGCCTGCAACGCCGCCTACAAGCTCGCCATCAAGTTCGTCAACTGGACCAAGGCCGGAGGCCACTTCTACCACCCCTTCCAGCGCTACGAGATGATCGACGGTTACAACGCCGCCGAGTGGTGGCTCAAGCTCAAGCGGGGCGAGGAGGCCTTCGATTACTCCTGTTTCGCGATCCCTGCGATCTGCGATGCCAAGCGCTCGCCCCGGTATCTGGACGGCCGGGTGTTCGACGACAAGGTGCAGGACTACTTCGCCAACGGCGACCGCGTCCCCAACTCCTTCCTGTCTGAGCACGCGGTCCAGTACCCGTACGCCTATCACTTCGACGCCGGCCTGCTCGCCGAGTACCTCGAGGGCTACGCCACGCAGCGCGGGGTGAGCCGGATCGCGGACGAGGTCGTCCACGTTGCCCTGCGCGAGGACGGCGGCATCTCCCACATCGTGACCAAGGAGCACGGCGAGATCGCCGCCGACCTGTTCGTCGACTGCACCGGCTTCCGCGGCCTGCTGATCAACCAGGCGCTCAACGAGCCGTTCATCTCCTTCAACGACACGCTGCCCAACGACAGCGCCGTCGCCCTGCAGGTGCCGGTCGACATCCGGACGAACGGGATGGAGCCCTACACCACGGCCACGGCCATGAACGCCGGCTGGGCCTGGAACATCCCCCTCTACGGCCGGATCGGCACCGGTTACGTCTACTGCAGCGAGTTCCTCTCCAAGGATGAGGCCGAGGCCGAGTTCCGCCGCCACCTGGGCCCCGCCGCGGACAATTGCCGCGCCAACCACATCAAGATGCGGATCGGCCGCAGCCGCAACTCCTGGGTCAAGAACTGCGTGGCCATCGGCCTGTCGAGCGGCTTCGTGGAGCCGCTGGAGTCGACCGGGATCTTCTTCATCCAGCACGGCATCGAGGAGCTGGTGCATCACTTCCCGAACGGCGAGCTGGACGAGGCGGTCCTGCGCAGCTACAACAAGGGCGTGGCCGACGCGATCGACGGGGTGAAGGATTTCCTCACCGTGCACTACGCGGCTTCCGACCGTGACGACACGCCGTACTGGAAGTCGGTCCACAGCGATCTGCGGGTGCCGGAGAATCTGCGCGAGAACCTTGACCTGTGGAAGCGCCGGCTGCCGAACGCGAAGAGCGTCAACCCGGCCTATCACGGCTTCGAGTCCTACTCCTACTCGGTGATGCTCCTCGGCCTCGGCCATCAGCCGGAGGCCAGCCTGCCGGCCCTGGACCACATGGACGACCGCAACGCCCTGGCTGCCTTCCGCGCCATGCGCGAGCGCTCGGAGTACTTGGCGGCCACGCTGCCCTCGCAGTACGAGTACCTGACTCACGTGCGCACCCAGCCCACCAGCCGCGAGGAGGAGATGGTCCCGGAATCCGCCCTCTACAGCGACGCGGGCCAGCTCTGGAAGGAGCTGGTGGCGCTCAACGCTCGGGCGTAAGGGCTGACCCCATCCCCCCTCTCCCCGGCCCTCTCCCCCGCCTGCGCGGGGGAGAGGGGGTAGCGTAACCCAAGCGTAATCCTGTAAAGTCTCCCTCATGGAGAAGCACGCCCCACGCGGGCGCGGCGCGTCGGCAAACCCGCTCAACCGTTTCGAGCGCATCGAGGTGGAGATGGAGGTCCCCGGCCCGGATCGGGTCGAGACCGAGGTCCTCCGCGACAGCTCGCGCTCGATCATCACCCGCAACGACAGCCCGGACGTCGGCTTCGAGGTCTCCCTCAACCCCTACCGTGGGTGCGAGCATGGCTGCATCTACTGTTACGCCCGGCCCACCCACGAGTATCTGGGGTTCTCCGCGGGGCTGGACTTCGAGACCCGCATCATGGCCAAGGAGGAGGCGCCGGAGATCCTGCGCCGCGAGCTGTCCTCCCCGAAATGGCAGCCGCAGACGCTCGCCATGAGCGGCGTCACCGACCCCTACCAGCCCGTCGAGCGCAATCTGGAGATCACCCGCCGGTGCCTCGGCGTTCTGGCCGAGTTCCGCCACCCGGTATCCGTGATCACCAAGAACGAGCTGGTGACCCGCGACATCGACTACCTGTCCGAGCTGGCTGGGCACCAGGCCGCGGCCGTGTACCTCTCCATCACCACCCTGGATGGCGAGCTGGCGCGGCGGATGGAGCCCCGCGCTTCCCACCCCCGCGACCGGCTGAAGGCTGTCGAGCGGCTCGCGGCGGCGGGCATCCCCGTCGGGGTGATGGTGGCGCCGGTGGTGCCGGCGATCACGGATCATGAGATCCCCAAGATCCTGGAGGCCGCGGCCCAGGCCGGAGCGCAGGCCGCGGGTTACGTGATGCTCCGCCTGCCCGGCGCCGTGGCGGGCCTCTTCGAGACCTGGCTGGAAGAGCACTTCCCCGACCGCAAGGAGAAGGTGCTCAACCGGGTCCGCGAGCTCCGGGGAGGCAAGCTGTACGACTCGAGCTTCGGCAGCCGGATGCGGGGGGAGGGGATCTTCGCCGAGCAGGTCAAGGCGGTGTTCGAGACCTCCAAGCGCCGCTACGGGCTCGACCGGCGCCACTTCGAGCTGACGGCCGAGGCTTTCCGCCGCCCGGGACAGATGGTTCAGCTCGGCCTGTTCTGATACAGTTTCGCTCGCTCATGAGCGACAGCGATCTGAGCCGGCTTCGCGCCCTGGTCCGCGAGGCGCTTCCGACCTATCACGGGTCGGGCCGCGCCCTCGAAGAGGCGCTGGGCATTGGCCACGGCAATCTCTCCCACCTGCTGGACGGCCGGCTGGAGCTGCGCGTGCGCCACCTGCTCGCCATCGCGAAGATGCTGGGCGTCCCGCCGCACCAGTTCCTCGAGCTCGGCTGTCCGGAGACGACCGACGCGGCTCGCCGCGACCTGACGGATTTCGTCGCCATGAGCCTGCCGCCCGAGAGGAAAGTCGCCGTCCAGGCGGCGAAGGCCGTCGAGCTCGACAACCGCATCCGGAAAATCGTGCACGAAGAGCTGGAAGCGCGCTCCGGCGCCCCTGAAAAACCCTAATCCACCCGTCCCGTAACCTCCAGGTGCATGTCCGGAGTCCAGGCGGCTGATCTCACGCTCATCAGCTTGAAGCGCCAGAGGACGGGCGCGGTCGTAGCGCCGGGTTCCAAGGCGCCGGAACCTCTGAGAGCCTGGCTGTAGTCGAAGACCGCTCCCGCGCCCTTCTCCCCGTTGGCGGCGTTCAGGATCGTGGGCGTGTACTCCTTGTACATGTCGCCCATCCTGCTGCCGAAGGTCTTGACCCGGACCTGGAGCGGACCGCGGATGGTCTTTTTCCGAGCGGTTCCGGATGCGGATCGGCAGCAGCAGCTCCCGCGTCTCCCCGTCGTAGGTCGCCATGTCGAGCATCACTTCGATGTGGTCCTTGAGGTCCATCTTGAGGTCCAGCGCTGCCCCGGCGGCGGCAAGTGCCGGACTGGCCGGGCCGCGTTCCAGCGTCACCGATGCCGTCCAGGCCTGGAACGTCCCCGTGCGGGAGTCCGGCCAGAGGGGGTGAAAGTGCCCCTCGGCGTCGGCCGCGAGCCCCGCGTAGTCGCCCCCCTGGGGAAAGCGGGTGAGGGCGGTGAGGAAGGCGACCCGGATCGTCTTGTCGCCGTCCCGAAAGGTCCCGGGGGAGGGGCGGTGGTTGCCGGCCCCCAAAGGATCGGAGCTCTCTGAGGAGAGGCGCACGGCCGGCAGAAAGGTGACGCCGCCGTCGAGCGAGGCAGAGAACCAGGCGTCATACCTGTTGGTTCCGGGATGGGCGCGGGTGTCGAGCCAGGAGACGCCCAGGACACCGTCCTTATTGACGGCCAGGGCCGGCTGGAAGCTGTAGGCGCCCTCGGGAAGGGGGCCGGCGACCGGCCGCGGCTCCGACCAGGTCTTCCCCAGGTCGGCCGACGAGGTGAGCATCACCTGGGGCCGGCCGCTCCGGAAGTCGGTCAAGGCCATGTAGATCCGGTCCCCTCCCGCGGCCATCTGCGGGAAGGAGTGGAGGTGCGCAAAGTGCTCCTCGTCCATCGATTTCGGAGGATAGGCCTGCTTGCCCACGAAGACCGGCTCGGAGAAGGTCTCGCCGCCGTCGCGGGAGACCATCGCCCAGTCGTCCTGCTCCCGGTTTTGGCGCTGCGAAGGTCCGGCCGTCATCGTCGGAGCGGAAGAGCTCGATACTGGAGGTCTCCCGGCCGCCGAGGACGCTGACATAGACCCGTCCCGAGCGCGGGTCCATCGTGATCTGGGGGTGGCCTGACTGGGCAAGGCCAGGTAGAGCACCGTGCCCCGCGGCGTGTAGAGGACCAGCGGATCGGCATCCGTGTAGATGCGTTCGGCCGGGTAGCCGGGGCTCCAGGTGGTACCGCCGTCCGCGGACGAGTAGACCATCGTGCCGAACTCTTTGCCCACCAGCACGATGGAGCCGGCGGTCAAGTGCCTGGGATCCGTCGGATGGGCGGCGATCGTCATCTCCAGGTGCGGGAAGTCGTTCTCGCTGCTGACCAGGACGTCGGGGCCGGCAAGGAGCCGCGGCTGCTCCGGTATTTGGGCAGGGGCGGCCAGGGTCGAGAGGAGGAGCAGAAGTGGGAGCATGCCGGCCGTCATAGCGAGTACGAAGAAGTTCGTTGACATTACGAAGTGCTTCGTATAATCTGCCGGCCATGACGACGATACCCCGACCCACGCCCCGACCCACGGACGCCGAGCTGGCGATCCTGCGCATTCTCTGGCGGCGCGGTCCGAGCACGGTGCGGCAGGTCCACGAGGATCTGGAGCGCCGGAGCCTGACCGGTTACACGACCGTCCTGAAACTGCTTCAAATCATGACCGAGAAGGGCCTGGTGGAGCGCGATGAGTCCGAGCGGGCCCATGTCTACGTAGCCAAGCTGCCCGAGGAGCAGACCCTCGGCCAGCTCGTGGGCGACCTGCTCGACCGGGCCTTCGAGGGTTCGTCGAGCCGGCTGGTGATGCGCGCCCTGGAGTCGCGGCCGGCGACCCGGGAGGAGCTGTCGGAGATCCGCCGCATGCTGGATTCGATGGAAGGAGGAGATCGATGAGCGAGGCCATTGGTTGGGCGTTGGTTCACTTCCTCTGGCAGGGGGCGCTCGTCGCCGCCGGCCTGGCCGCCGGGCTCGCGCTGATGAAGGACCGCAGCGCTTCGGCTCGCTACGCGCTGGGAGTCGCGGCGCTGGCGGTCCTCGCGATCCTGCCGGTGGTTACGGCTTTCCGGGCTTACGAGGCAGCTTCTCCGGTCGAGAGCGCCCCCTCCCCGGCCCTCCCCCGCTCCGCGGGAGAGGGAGCCCCCGCCCCTGCGGTCGGCGAGGTTTCGATATCTCTTCGGGAGACGGTGCGGCCCTGGATGCCGTCGCTGCTCTCCGTCTGGCTCGTCGGAGTGGCTCTCCTCTCGGTCTGGCACCTGGGCGGATGGATTCAGGTGCGGCGTATGACCCGGCGCGCCACCCGGCCGGTCGACGAGGGCTGGGAGCTGGCCCTGATCCGCCTCCGCCGCCGTCTCGGCATTGAGCATGCGGTAATGCTGCTGGAATCCGCGTCGGTGCCGGTCCCGGCGGTGATCGGCTGGCTCCGGCCGGTGATCCTGGTGCCGGCGAGCGCCTTTGCCGGGCTGACGCCCCAGCAGCTCGAAGCGATCCTCGCCCATGAGCTGGCCCACGTGCGGCGCCACGACTATCTGATCAACCTCCTGCAGACCGCCGTCGAGACCCTGCTCTTCTACCACCCTGCGGTCTGGTGGGTCTCCAGCCAGGTGCGGCAGGAGCGGGAGAGCTGCTGCGACGACCTCGCCGTGTCGGTGTGCGGCGACCGGCTGGGCTATGCCCGTGCCCTGGCGGCCCTCGAGGGGCTGCGCACTCCCTCGCCACGCTTGGCGATGGGCGCGGACGGCGGCTCGCTGCTGCGGCGCATCCAGCGGCTCGCAGGTGTCCCCGAGACGGCAGGCGGCGCGCCTGTCTGGGTGGCCGGAGCCCTGGTGCTCGCCTTGCTCCTGGGCGGAGCGGTCTTCCACGATGAAGCTCGCGCCGTCGCCCAGTCGAGCGAGCCGCGCGGCCAGAGCGGACAGAGCGGCCAATGGACGGCCGAGCGCACCGAGGATGGCATCCAACTGCAGATGAGCTACCGGCACCGCGGCGAGGGCCGGAGCAACCACGGAAAAACCTACGACCCGAGCGAGCTGGTCGGCCTCACCACGGGGTCGAACGTCCGCTTTCAGATGCCCCGCGCCGCCGGCACCTTCCACTTCCAGGGCCGGTACGATGGCAAGCTCGGCGAGGGTACATTCACCTTCCAGGGCAACCCCTCCTACATTCAGGAGATGTCCCGCATCGGCTACCAGGTGAAGCAGGACGACCTCTTCAAGCTCGCGATGTTCGACGTCTCCCCGGCGTACGTGTCCGAGCTGAAAGCGGTGGGGTACGACGACCTCTCCCTGGACAAGCTGATCGAGTTCCGGATCTTCGAGGTCACCGCCGAGTACATCCGGGAGATGGCCGAGCTGGGCTACCGCGATCTTTCGGCCGACAAGCTGGTCGAGTTCCGCATCCATGGAGTAACCCCGGAGTTCATCCGGGAGATCGCCGATGCCGGGCACGAGGGAGTTCCCGCGGACGAGCTCGTCTCCATGAAGATCCACGGGGTGAACGCGGACTTCATCCGCAAGGCCGAGGCCCGCGCTGGCCGCAAGATGGAGATCGAGGACATCATCGACAAGAAGATCGTGGGCTGGCGGGATTAAGGACCTTTCCGGCTTTCTCCCCCCTTGTCACACCTCAGCACAGCATTTGCACAGTAAAGTGAGGCGGACAAGCGAGGAAAGGGGGAGCGGTGCCGGCTGACGACGAAGAGCGGGACCTTCTGGATGAGAGCAGCATCGGGCTTCGGGCGGAGCTGCGGCCCGGCGGACGGCTGAACGAGCGGGAGGTGCCGGTCGAGGTGGCCGACTTTCCCCGCTTCCGCCGGTTGACCTTCTACAGCGTGCTCGCGGGGCTCTGTCCCCTGCTGCCCGTGCCTTTTCTGGACGATTGGGCCCTCGAGCGCGTCCAGCGCCGGATGGTGCGCGAGCTGGGGGACAGCCGCGACCTCGATCTCTCTGATGCCGAGGTGCGCATCCTGGCCGGAGAGGGCGAAAAGCGGCTCTGGCCCGGCTTCCTCAAGGGCACGGCCCTCGCCGTGCGCTCCGGCGCCCGCCGTGTCCTGCGCAAGGTTTTCAAGACGGCCTTCTATGTCCTCCTGATGCGCGACGGCGTCCACCGCGCGGTCGAGACGTTCGTTCAGGGTTACCTGTTCCTCTACGCCTCCCGCCTGCCCCAGGGGCTCCGCCCCGCCGGGCGCACGCCGGAGCGGGTGCGGGCGGTCCGCGACACGGTCGTGGAGACCATGCGCGAGGAGGATGTGAAGCCGATCCACCGTGCCATGGGCCGGGCCTTCCAGAGGAGCTTCGACCAGCTGATCAAGGCCGCGGGCCGGCTCGGCGGCGTGTTTGGCAGGCTGCGGGCAGGGGAGCGGGCTGACGAAGGCGAGGCCCTGCGCGAGGAGGAGGAGATGCTGGACGGCTTCGTCGACCCGCTCGCCGCGGCTCTCTGGGGCAACGAGGAGTACTTCGAGCGGCTGGAGAAGTCGTTCGAAGAGAGGCTCCAGAGGCGGCCGGCGGGTCCGTGAACAGAGTCGGCCCGCCCTGGCATCTCCAGGGGAGCGGTTCGATCCTGCTGTTCCGTTTCGAGCCTGGTTTCCTGGAGCGGGACGCCTTCCTGCCCGAGGCGTTGCGGGACCGGCTCGCCGGCCGGCTCGGCCTGGTGATGCTGGTGGATTACGACGAATCCCCGGTGGGCCCCTATTGGGAGCTGCTCTTCCTCTCCGGCCCCTTCCAGTGGGATGGCCGGCGCTCTTTCTCCATCGCCCGGATCTACGTCTCGACCGAGGCGAGCGCGGTCAACGGCCGCGAGAACTGGGGCATCCCCAAGGAAGTCGCGGATTTCGCGGTCGAGCGCCGGGGCCGGACCGAGCACGTCCACGTCACCCTGGGCGGCCGGACCGTGGCCGATCTGACCATAGGGATCGGGCGCCCGCCACTGCCGGTCACGGCGACCGTCCTCCCCCGGTCGTGGCGGACTCTGGTCCAGCCCTGGGAGGGCCGGACCTACGTGACTACGCTCGAAGGCCGGGGCGTCGTTCGTCCCGCCCGCCTACTCAAGGCCCGCATCGAGCCCGAGCTGTTCCCCGACCTGACCCGCGGACGGCTCCTCGCGGCCACCCAGGCGAGCCGCTTCCGGCTGGTGTTTCCGGAGCCGCGGATCACGTGACCGGCGCGTGGCGCTCCAGGATTGCCTGAAAATCCGTCCCCGCAGGCAACGTACCGAACGCGCGGCCCCCTTCGCCGGCGAGGCGGGTGGCACAGAAGGCGTCCGCCACGGCGACGGGGGCGTGGCGGACCAGGAGCGAGGCTTGGAGAGCCAGCGCCAGCCGCTCCACGAACCGCCGCGCCCGGCTCTCCGAGAGATCCTCCCGCAGGTTGGCGACCCAGGCGTCCAGCCGCTTGTCGCCGGCTTGGGCGATCTCGTCCAGCATGGCCTCCAGCGACTCGGGCGTCTTCGCGACCGCGCGCAGGACGTCCAGGCACTGGATGTTCCCGGAGCCTTCCCAGATCGAGTTGAGCGGCGCCTCGCGGTACAGGCGGGCCAGTGGCCACTCCTCGACATAGCCGTTCCCACCCAGGCACTCCAGGGCCTCGGCCGCATGGACCGGCGCCCGTTTGCAGGTCCAGTACTTGAGCACCGCGGTCGCGAGCCGGCGGAAGGGGCCGTCCTCGTCGTCGTAGGCGCGGGCCAGCCGCATCATCGCGACCGTGGCGGCTTCGGATTCGATAGCCAGGTCGGCCAGGACGTTCCGCATCAGGGCATGGTCGATCAGCCGGTGACCGAATGTGCTGCGGTACCCGGCATAGTGGATCGCCTGCGCCGTGCCCTGGCGCATGGACGCGGCCGAGCCGATCACGCAGTCGAGCCGGGTGTGCATGACCATCTCGAGGATGGTGGGCACGCCCCGGCCCTCCTCGCCGATCCGCCGCGCCCAAGCGGCCCGCAGCTCGATCTCGCTGGAAGCGTTCGAGCGGTTGCCGAGCTTGTCCTTGAGGCGCTGCAGGTGGAAGCGGTTGCGCCCATCCGGTAGTAAGCGCGGCAGCAGGAAGCATGTCAGGCCGCCTGGAGCCTGGGCGAGCACCAGAAAGGCGTCGCACATGGGAGCCGAGCAGAACCACTTGTGCCCCGTGATCTTATATTCGGTGTTTTCGGGGGTAGAGAGCGGCACCGCCCGCGTCGTATTGGCGCGCACGTCCGAGCCTCCCTGCTTCTCGGTCATGGCCATGCCGAACAGGGCGCCGCTCTTGATTCGCGGCTCCCACTCGGCCGCGGCCTCGGGCTCCTGGCGCAGGGCCGGCACCGCCGAGTAGGTCATGGAGAGCGGGCATCCCACGCCGGCCTCGACCTGGGCGAGGGAGGAGAAGAGCGCTGCCCGGGCCACGTGCGCTCCCGGCCGCGGCTCGATCCAGGGCAGGGCATGGAGGCCGTGCCCGACGGCCAGGCTCAGCAACGAGTGCCACGAGGGGTGGAACTCGACCTCGTCGATGCGGTTCCCGGCCCGGTCGTGAGTGCGCAGAACGGGCCGGTTCTCGTTGGCCTGAAAGCCCCAGGCGATCGTCTCGCGGCGGCCGGCGATTGCGCCGAAGCTCCGCGCCCGCTCTGCAGCCCATCCTGCGCCCTCGCGGCTCAGGGCTTCGGCCAGCGGACGGTCCGCGGTGAAGACGTTGTAATCCTCCAGGGGCGGAGGCTGATTGAAGACGGTATGAGTCGCGTGCTCCATGCCCAAAGCATAATAGGATGACCCTTGATCATGGCCATTCGCGAAGGAGCCTGGGACTGTCCGCACTGCGGCCGCAAGAAGAACCGCGGACCGGAGAAGTTTTGCGGCGGATGCGGCGCACCGCGCGGCGAGGGTGTGCAGTTCTATCTCCCTCCGGATTCGCCGGAGATCACCGCGGCGGACGCGCTCAAGCGCGCCCAGGCCGGGCCCGACTGGACCTGCTCCTTCTGCGAGGCGGACAACCCCTCGACGAACGCCTTTTGCTCGAGCTGCGGCGCGGCCCGCGATGCCGCTGCCGAGGCCCGGCCCGTCGTCGAGCTCCGCAAGGACGACGCTCCTCCTCCTGTTCCTGCTCCGCAGCCGATAGCTTCTACCCCGATCAATCCGAAGCTCAAGCGGGGCTGCCAGATCGGCTGCCTGAGCCTGGTCGCGCTCGTGTTCGTGTTCTGGTTCCTCGGACGGCCGAAGGAGACGGCGCTCACCGTCACCGGCCACCGCTGGGAGCGGACCGTCGCCATCGAGGAGCAGCGCACGGTCACGGAGGAGGGCTGGGAGGGCGAGCTGCCGGCCGGAGCGCGCTCCCTCTCCAGCAGCCGCCAGATCCATCACCACAACCGCGTGCAGATCGGCACCAAGACCCGCACGCGCACCGTCAGCGAGCGGGTGCAGACCGGCACCGAGCGGGTGAGGGTGGGCGAGCGCGACCTGGGCAACGGCTACTTCGAGGACATCTACGAGGACCGGCCGGTCTACGAGGAGCGCGAGAGCGAGGAGACCTACCAGGAGCCGGTCTACCGGGAGGATCCGGTCTATCGCCTCCGCCATCGCTACCAGGTGGAAAAGTGGATGCCCTCCCGCGAAGCCAAGGCCGGAGCCCCGGATCTTGCGCCCCGCTGGCCCGACACCGGGCTGGGGCCGAAGCAGCGCGAAGGCGAGCGCAAAGAGGTCTACGAGGTCCTCTTCGAGGACCGTGACGGGGCCGGCCGCGTCTACCGGGCGCGCGACGAAGTGGAGTGGAAGGGCTTCGAGCAGGGCGCCGCGTACCGCGCCAAGGTGCGCACGAACGGCGAGATCGTCGAGTTCCTCGGCCCTGCGTGATCCCCATGCAAGTTGCGGCTTCCGGAAACACCGGGGCCGTTCAGCTCCATCCTTTCCCTTTCCGCGAAAGATGTCGCGGGCTTCCGCTTCAAGGCCTCTGCGCTCCTCTTTGACTCGATCGAAAATTTCTTGCCGTGGTCTTCTTCAGAAATCGGTTCGTCAGGACTCTTTTTCCTTTCTGATCGGTCCCACGGAATCCCGCTTTCCGTTACCGCGGAAGGGAAAGAGGGTGTTGTAGAAGAGTGTTGGCCTGCTGCCTGGCAATGGGCGAAAGACGTTGAGCCGCTGCAATTTAGCGGCACAATCCGATACCATACCGATCCGCCGAACGGGGAGTTTGATCCAACCTACGATCGCAGCGAGGCACCTGCCGTATGAGCGACGTCGTCCAAAAACTGTGGGGCTTCTGCCACACCCTACGCCACGATGGGATCGACTACGGCGACTACATCGAGCAGATCACCTATCTGCTCTTCCTCAAGATGGCCGACGAGCGCGGCCTGGACCTGAGCCATACCCGCGGAGCGGCTGTCGACCACCTGATCGATTGCTCGTGGCCGGCGCTGGCCGCGAAGTCCGGCCCCTCCCTGATCGATCATTACGTAGAGGTGCTGCTCGTGCTCGGCGAGCAGAAGGGCCTGCTGGGCGACATCTTCCGCGAGGCGATCCCCCGCTTCAACAGCGCCGACAACCTGAAGCGGCTGATCGGCCTTATCGACGAGACGGCATGGATCAAGCTGGAGGTGGACGTCAAGGCCGCCGCGTTCGAAGGGCTGCTCGAGAAAGCCGCGAGCGAAGGCAAGAAGGGAGCGGGGCAGTACTTCACGCCCCGCCTGCTGATCCAGTCGATCGTCCGCTGCGTGCGCCCCGACCCGCGGAATACCGTGGACTTCGCGATCTGCGATCCGGCCTGCGGCACCGGCGGCTTCCTGGTAGCCGCGTACGAGTGGCTCATGGGCGAGGCCCGCGAGCCGCTGTCGCCCGAGATGTCCCAACGCGTGCGCGAGGGCACCTACTTCGGCCAGGAGCTGGTGGCCCGGCCGCGGCGCCTCGCGCTCATGAACCTCTGCCTGCATGGCCTGGAGCCGGAGATCAAGGCCGGCGACTCGATCTACCTACCGCCCGATGCGCGGCGCTTCGACGTCGTGTTCACGAACCCGCCGTTCGGCACCCGCGGCGCCAACCAGATCCCGCGGCGCGACGACCTGCACGTCAAGACGTCGAACAAGCAGCTCAACTTCCTCCAGCACGTGCTCACCATCCTCAAGCCCGGCGGCCGCGCCGCCGTTGTCGTGCCCGACAACTGCCTGTTCGCCGACCAGGCCGGCGAGGTGTTCCGCATCCTCACCCAGGTCTGCGACCTGCACACCGTGCTGCGGCTGCCCAACGGCACGTTCACCCCGTACAGCCCTGGCACCAAGACCAACGTGGTCATCTTCACCAAGGGGACGCCGACGGAGAACGTCTGGGTCTACGACGCCCGGACCAACGTGGCGCGGGTGACCAAGAAGGACCGGCCGCTGACCGCGACGCACCTCGCGGCCTTCGAGACCTGCTTCGGGGCCGATCCGAACGGGCGCTCCCGGCGCGATCCGCGCGATTCGTTCGATGGGCGCTGGCGCTCGTTCCCCATCGCCGAGGTGCAGTCGCGGGACTTCAAGATCGACGGCCTCAAGTGGCTCAAGGACGAGTCGCTCGACGACGGCGACGAGCTGCTCTATCCGGAGGACCTCGCGCAGGACGCCATCGCCGAGCTCGAGGGCGCGGTGATCGAGCTCAACGAGATCCTGAGGCTGCTCGAAGGCGATTCGGAGGTCATCGTCGAAGCGCCCCTTGTCCTGCGGAGGGCTGAATGACGAGCGCATTCCACGACCCGTCGAAACGGCTGTCGCAGCTCGAAGGCGGTCTCGCGGAAGGATGGACGGAGGTGGTTCTGGACGATCTCGTGGTCCATGCCCTGGGCGGAGAGTGGGGAGTCGCCTCTGACGGCGATATCCCTGCCGGTTATGTGAAGGTGAGCGTGGTGCGCGGCACCGAGTTCCGGGACTGGGACGACAGCAAGGGCGCCACCGCGGCCGAGCGCGTCGTGAAGCGTTCCAGCCTGGAAAAGCGCCAGCTCCAGGCCGGCGACCTGATCGTCGAGATCTCCGGCGGCGGCCCCGATCAGCCGGTCGGCCGCACCCTGCTCGTGGACGAGGAGGTCGTCCGCAACGCTCCGAACCCGCTGATCTGTTCCAACTTCTGCCGCCAGATCCGCCTGCGGCCCGAGGTCGATCCGGCCTACGTGGCCCTGGCGCTGCGCCATCGCTACGAGCGCGGTGACTTCAATGCCTGGCAATCGCAGACCACGAACATCCGCAACCTGAACTTCCAGGAGTTCCTGCGCGGCGTGACGCTGCCGTTGCCGCCGCTGGCCGAGCAGCGCCGGATCGCGGCCAAGGCCGGCGAGCTGCTCGCCCAGGCCCGCCACATCCGCGGCCGCCTGACCCGGTTGCCGGGGCTCCTCAAGCGCTTCCGCCAGTCCGTGCTCGCCGACGCGTACTCCGGCCGCCTCACCGAGGATTGGCGGGCGCGCCGGTCGGACAGCGAGCCCGCCCGCTTCAGCGACGCCACCGAGTGGGTGGTCCCCGAGCCTCTGGAAGTCCCGGACATCCCGGAGAGCTGGACGCTCGTGGCGCTCAACGACCTTGTGAGCCTCGTCCAGTATGGCGCCTCCACGCGGGCCGACGGCGACGCCCGCACCGGCGTGCCCATGCTGCGGATGGCCAACATCCAGGAAGGCCGGACCGACCTTTCGGTCCTCAAGTACGCCGACCGCGGTACCCCGGGGCTGAAGGCGTTCTACCTGAGCCCGGGCGACGTCCTCTTCAACCGCACGAACAGCCCCGGCCTGGTAGGGAAGGCGGCGGTGTTCGACCAGGACCTCGAGGCGGTTTTCGCCTCCTACCTGGTGCGGCTGAAGTGCCACAAGGACCGGGTCCTGAGCAGCTTCCTCTGCGCCTGGATCAACTCGCCGTGGGGCCGGCAGTGGGCGCGGACGGTGCGGACGGATTGCGTCAGCCAGTCCAACATCAACTCGTCCAAGCTGCGGAAGATGCCGGTGCCCACGCCGCCTCTGACCGAGCAGAAGGAGATCGTGCGCCGGATCGAGCTGTTCTTCCGGTTTGCCGACGAGGTCGCGGCAAAGGTGCAGGTGGGCACGGCTTCCTCCGAAAAGCTGGCGCACGCGGTGCTGGACAAGGCGCTCCGCGGCGAGCTGGTGCCCACGGAGGCCGAGCTGGCCCGCGAGGAGGGGCGCGCCTTCGAGCCGGCCTGGGTGGTCCTCGGCCGCATGAGGTCCGAGCCCCGGCGCAAGGCCCGGGCTGGCCGCCGGGGCCGGCAGCTTTCCTTTCCCGGCCAGGAGCCGGCCCGCCGCGGCGCCAGCCCGCGCAGCCGGCCGGTGCCGGTATACGACCCGCACCAGATCCTGGTGGCGTTCCGGCAGGCCTGCTGGGGAGCCGGAGCCTTGTCGGAGGAGGAGCTGATCCGGCAGGTTGCGGACCGCCTGAGCGTGGCGAGGCTCAGCAAGAACATCCGCGCCCGCCTCAAGGACCACCTGGAGATTGCCGTCGAGCGCCGCATCGTCGCCCGCCGAGGGGAGATGCTGGAAGGCGCCACGCCCACGTTTGCGCGCTACGACGACGACTTCCTGTTCCACGTGCTGCGCTCCTCGATCCTGCGGGGCGGGGCCGAGCAGGAGACGGCAACGGTCATCCGGGGCGTGGCGAGCCACCTGGGCTACGGCCAGGTGACCGGCGCGGTGCGCAGCCGCATGGAGGACGTCTTCCGCTCGGGAGTGCGGCGGGGGTTGCTGGGGATGGGCGAGGGGAAGGTCTGGAGAAGGTAGGCTACTTCAGCCACTCGAACAGCTCGTAATGCTCGCGGCTCATGCCCATGCGCTCGTAAACGCGCTGGGCCGGCACGTTCCGCCGGTCGACGTAGAGCCGGATCCCCATCAGGCCGGGCGAGGCCAGCACCCGCTCGCGCAGGTGCTCATAGAGCCGGCGGTAGATGCCGCTGCCGCGCAGCTCCGGCGGCACGTAGACCGATTGAACCCAGATCACGGTGCCGTCGCGCCAGTCGCTCCACTCGTAGGTGGTCAGCAGCGAGCCGACCACCCGCCCATCCGACTCGGCCACCCAGTACTGACCCTTAGAGGGATCGTCGAAGACAGCCTGCACGCCGCGGGTGACCGTGGGGAGGTCGAGCTCCATCCCCTCGGTCTCGCGGGCCATGAGCACCTGAAAATCGATGATCGCCCCGGCGTCCCCGGGGCTGGCAGAGCGGATTTGCACCGGCCGATTAGAACACGATCTTGCGGTACCGGGCCTCCAGGAACGAGTAAGCACCATAGGCGATCAGGCCGAGCGCCACGAGCCCCAGCAGCCAGGGGCCATACGGCTGGCTGGCCAGCGACGCCAGGGCACCGCCCAGGCCGCGCGCCTCGTTCGGATCGTAACGGAGCCCCGCCTGGATCAGGAACCAGCCGCTCACCAGGAACGCGATCCCCCGCGCTGCAAGGCCGACCTGACCGGTGTGCGTGGCCAGCCGCTCCTCGTCCGCGTTCATCTCCTCCAGCTTGAGGTGCTTGCGGAACTTCTTCGTATACGCCTCGTAGAGCTGATAGAGCGCCGAGACGATCACGGTGATGCCGATCAGGACCACCAGCCAGCGGCCGAAGGGCTTGTCCATCAGGCCCGCCGCTGTCTCCTGGTCACCCCTGTCAGAACCGGCGCCGCTCCCCGAGGCCATCCGCGCCGCCAGCAGCGCGAGCCCCGAGTAGCCGATGCCGCTCGCCAGCATCGATCCCCGCTTCGCCAGCCCCTGGGGATCGTTCCCCTTGTCCTCCGGATCGAGGACCGCCTGCACGAAGCGCCAGAGCGCGTAGCCGACGAGCCCGATCACCATCAGCACGAGCAGGAGCCGGCTTTGCTCGGCGATCCTCTGCAGCGCACCCTCCGGCGTGGCCTGCTGTTCGATCGCTCCGCGTCCCTGGAACGCCGCCTGGATCGCCAGGAGGCCGATCAATGCATAGACGACTCCGCGCGCCGCATAGCCGAAGCGCGCGAGGCGCTCGACCCAGGGGTTGCGTACCGCGCTGCGCACGGCCTGCTCCGCCTGGTTGCCGGCCCTCCGGACCGTCCCTTCCAAATTTGCCATGGCTCACTGCCTTTCCTGGGAACGAAACAACCCCATGGGGAGTCGAAGAGAGCAAGGGGCATACCAGGATGCTAGACTTTCCACGGAGGCCCATTATGATCGAGCGAACCCTGCGTGACCCGCTTGCGCTGCTCTTGATATCCGCCCTCGGACTGGGCGGGTGCACCCTCAACCCTGCCACGGGGGGTCATCAGCTCAACTTCTACGGCGAAGAGTCGGAGATCGAGATGGGCCGCGAGGCCGACGCCGAGATCGTGGCGTCCGTCGGCCTTTATGACGACCCGCTGCTCCAGGACTACGTCCAGGACCTTGGCATGGAGATCGCGGCGGCATCCGAGCGCCCCGGCCTGCCGTGGAGCTTCAAGCTCCTCGACGACTCCTCGGTCAACGCCTTCGCCCTGCCGGGCGGCTTCGTCTACGTGACCCGCGGGCTCATGACCCACCTGGATTCGGAAGCCGAGCTGGCCGCGACGATCGGGCACGAGGTGGGCCACGTGACCGCCCGCCACGGCGTCAACCAGAGGAGCAAGCAGATCCTCGCGGCCGTCGGCCTCGAAGTGGCCGCGATCCTCGACGACGACATCGCGGCCTGGGCGTTCGCCGGCCATGTCGGGCTGGGCCTCCTCTTCCTCCAGCACGGCAGGGACGACGAGCGCCAGGCCGACGACCTCGGCCTGCGCTACGCCATGCGCGCCGGCTACGATCCGCGGCAGATGTCGGAGCTGTTCGGCGTGCTGGAAGCGGTCTCCAAGGTCGAGGGAGCGGGGCGCCTGCCCACCTGGCTCGCCACGCATCCCGACCCCGGAGCGCGCCGCAAGCGGGTCGAGGAGCAGGTAGGGAAGATGAAGATCTCCGATGCAGATGCCACCCCCCCAAAAATCGAGCGCGATTCCTATCTCGAGCGGCTGGACGGCATGGTCTTCGGAGACGGCCAGGGAGAAAACATGGAGGAGGACGACGGCAGCGCCGCCCTCGCCCACGATCCGGATGCCGATCCAGATGCCCCGGGCGAGCGCGTCTCCCGCATCCGCGTGATCCGCCTGGAAGAGGACATGACGGTCGAGCAGTTCGCGGAGGAGTTCCCCTCGGTTGCGACGATCGAGACCGTGGCCATGATCAATCACGTGCAGCCGGGCGGGATGTTGAAGAAGGGTCAGCTCGCGAAGCGGGTGGTGGTGGAGTAGGCCGAGCCCCCGGAAGCCTCCAACGAGAGGGTAGACCCCTCAACCCAACGGGTAGACACCTCCACGCGCCCGTTTGAGCGCGCTACCCGCTCGTCGGAGCCTCCTACCCCGTCGTTTGGTGCGCGCTACCCAGTGGGTAGACCCCTCTATCCGCCCGTTGGAGCGAGCTACCCACGTGTTTGAGCTTCCTACCCGTTCGTTTGGAGCTTCCTACCCGCTCGTTGCTCGGACGCCGCGCTCGCTGAGGGCTCGGAAGAACTCCTCCGCCGCCTCGGCGGGGTCGCCCACGAGGGCCCCCGCTCCTTCTTCGGGCAGCCAGTCGGCCGGGAGGTAGTGGCGGTATGGGGCTGAAAGAAAGCGCTGGTCGAAGAGGGCGATCACCCCGGTGTCGTGCGGCGAGCGGATCAGGCGCCCGGCGGCCTGCACCACCCGCGTCATCCCCGGCACCACGAAGGAGTACTCGAAGCCGCGGTCGAAGCGCTCCTGGTAATAGCCCTTGAGGAGCTCCTGCTCCAGCGTCAGTGCCGGCAGGCAGGGGCCGATCACCGCCACGGCCTTCAACACCTCGCCGGGATAATCCACCCCCTCCGCGAAGACGCCGCCGGCCACGGCGACCAGCAGCACGTCCCCGAAGACCGCGGAGCGCAGGGCCTGGAGGATCAGGTCGCGCTCCTTGTCGCTGTCCGCCTGGCGCTGGATCAGCGGCCGCTTGGTGCGCAGGCGCATCCGCCCCGTCACTTCCGAGAGGAAGGCGTAGCTCGGGAAGAGCGCCAGGCAGTTGCCCGGCACCGAGTCCGCGAAGGCAGCCAGGCGCTCCGCGATGCGCTCGTAGTTCGACGGGCGCGCCTTCCACGTCGTTGCCACCGTGGGATCGATCACCACCCGCCGGTTCTCGACCGGGAACGGGTTCGGGATCTCCACGAACGCCGTGCGCCCCGCCTCGAAGCCGAGCAGGCCGGTGTAGAACTCCGGCGGCGACAGCGTCGCGGACAAGCCGACCGTCGCGTGGGTGCGGCTGAGCACGCTGCCCAGGAACCGGCTCGGGTCCTTGCACAGGATCTTGAGCCGGGCGTCCCCCCTGCGCACCTCGGCGCACTGGCTGAAGGAGGCGTCCGACACGGCAAGCCCGTTGAGGAAGCGGAGGAAGTCGAAGTAGAGGCCGACGAACGGATCTTCGGGGTGGAACGTCTTCGTCTCCCGCTGATGCTCCAGGTAGTCGACGAAGGCGGCGTCGAGGTCGGGGCGCAGGCGCCAGAAGCGGTCCTCGGGGATCGGGTACTCGACGGCGCGGTCTCCCCCCGGCCCCTCTTCGAGGGCGTCCTCGACCGCGTCCTCGATCAGCGAGGCGAGCTTCAGGCAGAGGTTTTCGATGCGGAAGTGGATCGGCTCGCCCCAGCGCCCCAGCGATTCGGCGGCCTTGCGCGCGGCCATGGCCGACAGCTCGGGGCTGTAATAGCCGCGCCCGCGGTCCACGAGGTTGTGCACCTCGTCGATGACCAGCACCATGTCCGCGAGGTCCTGCTCCGGTCCGAAGGCGGTGAGGGCCACGTAGGGGTCGAAGGCGTAGTTGTAGTCGCAGACCGTGACCTGGACGCGGCCGGTCAGCTCCAGGCTCACCTCGAAGGGGCAGACCTCATTCGCCCGCGCGGACTGGAAGATGGCGTCGGGCTCCAGGGACGGGTAGGAGTCGTAGAGCTGCCCGAGGAGGCCGGTCGTGGCGAGCTTGAGGCCGTAGTCCTTGGCGTAGCGGCAGTATTCCTCGTGGCAGATGATCTGGTCGTTGGCGCACATCTTCGCCTTGGCGCGCAGCCGCAGGGACCGGAAAGCCCCGTCCTGGTTCAGGAGGTTCAAGACGGCGCCGGCCATCTCCTGTTGCGTGGTCTTGGCCGTGAGCACGAAGAGCCGCTTGTCGTTGGCGAGGCAGTAGCGCAGGGCGGGGTAGAGCGCCGCGACCGTCTTGCCGATGCCGGTGGTGGCCTGGAGGAGGAGGTGCTCGCGGTTGGCGACCGCGGTTTCGACTGCCGCGAGGATCAGCTCCTGGCCGGGGCGCAGCTCGGGGTAGGGGAAGCGGAGGCGCTCGGATGCGGCGCGCCGCTCCTCGAAGCGCTGGCGCTCGGCCTCCCAGCCGTAGACGAGCGAGTTCAGGCGCCGGCGGACGATCGCATCGAGGAGCTGGACGTCCACTTCCAGGGACTCGCGCTCGATGTCGTCGCTGCCGATGGAGATGAGGACCAGCTCGGCGCGGACGGGGTTGTCCGCGTTGGTGCGCCCGAGCATCCAGGCGTAGAGGAGTGCCTGGCGCTGGTACATCTCGCGCACGGACGGCGGCAGCGGAGCGCCACGGCGGACCGACTTGATCTCTTCCACCACCAGGAAGCCATCGGGGTCGTTGCGCAGGCCGTCGATGCGGCCATGGACCTTCACGGTCCAGCCGCGGTGCTCGAAGCTGTAGGTGACCACGACCTCGCGGCGGTAGGAGGGATCGCTGGCGAGCGACTCTTCCTGATACTTGCCGTGGATCGCCTGCCCGAGCCACATGCGTTCGTAGCCGCCGCGGCTGGAAAAGCCCAGGCTTCTCAGTGGGCCTTCGAGGAGGTCGGCCACCGAGAGGTCCAGCGTCAAGGCCTCGGGGTCGAAGCGGGGAGCCATGCCGGCGTAAGTATAGCGGAAGGCACAGAAAAGCCCGGGGCACATCCGTGCGCCCCGGGCTCGGGATGACCGCGTGAGGCCTAACGGCCGTCGCGGTCGGCGTCGCCGGGCGTGGCCCGCTCGACACGGTGCCAGGCATCGCGGACGGCGTCCTTGACGTCCTGCCAGGCGCTGCGGGAGGCGCCCTTGGCGTTCTCCCAGCCGCGCTCGAGGTCGCTCTCGGCCTCATTCCAGCTCCGGCCGCGGTACTGGCTCGCGGAATCGTAGCCGTAGCGGTAGGCAGGGCTCAGGTCGTCGTAGGTGCGGCCCGAGGAGTACGGGCGGGACGAGTAGTTGTTCCGCCAGTAGTTGTCCTCGTCCTCCCAGCGGCTGGAGCCGGTGCTCCCGGTACCGGTGCCAGCGGTGCCCGTCCAGCCCGTGATGGTGCTGGGCGTGCCGCCAGCCAGTCCGGTGGCCGCGGTGCCGGCGCCAATGCTGCCGGCGGTCATGTTGCCGCCGCTGCCCGTCAGGTTGCTGCCCGCCGGGCTGTTGAGCGTGGTGCCGGTGCTGGTCGCCGTGCCGGTAGCAAGCGCACCCTCGGTCGCGCCGTGGCCGATCGCCGTCATGCCGCTGGACACCGAGCCCGCGGCCGTCCCACCAGCTCCGGTGAAGCTGGTGCCCTCGTAGCCGGTCGTGTTGCCGACGTCCGAGTGCAGGCCCGAGCGGTCGGTGATCCGGTCCCAGGCGTCGCGGCTGGCGTTCTTGGCGTCGTTCCAGGCCAGGCCCGAAGAGCCGTGGCGCTGGGTCCAGTCGCGCTCGAGGTCGCCCTCGACGTCGTTCCAGCTGCGGTCTTCATAGCGGGTGCGGGCTTCCCAGCCGTGCCGGTAGGCGGGCTGGAGCTGCTCGTAGCTTCGGCCCGAGGCATAGGGACGCGTGCTGTAGTGGTCGCGCCAGAAGGAGTCCTCCTCCGTCGGGTTCACCGACTCGGAGATCCCCTTGCCAGCCAGGCCGCCGGCGATGCCGCCAACGGCTGCGCCGACCATGGCGCCTAGGGGGCCGCCGACCGCGCCGCCGATCACCGCGCCGACCGTGCCACCGCTCGCTGCGCCGACGCCGGTCCCCACCGGATGAGCGCCGGGCTCGCCGGTCACCGGATCGCGGTTCGCGTCGTGGACCTCATGCTCCAGGGCTGCGGTGCCAGGTGTCACGCCCGCGGCGGTCTTGGGATTCCTTTCGTCGTCTCTCATGCAGTGCCTCCTCTAAGTTGATAGCCAGACTTTCAGGGGCTCCGAGGTGCTTCGGAGGGGCGGACGATCAAACTGCACTTTGGTTTAACTGCAAGGTAGAGGCCAAGCGAGGGAGAGGCCCGTTTGTCCCACCTTGCCTTTCCCCTCCGCGTCCGGTAGCCTGCCCCGGCAAAATACAGGTTTGCCCTCACACAAAGGAGGCGCGCTTGCGGTTCGTATCTCTCTTGGGGATGCTCGTCCTGCTCCTGATCGCCTGGGCGCTGTCCAACGACCGCCGCAGGATTCCCTGGCGCGCGGTGATCACGGGGACCCTGCTGCAGCTCACCTTCGCGGTGATCATCCTGCGGACCGAATGGGGGCGGGTCTTCTTCGCCGGTCTGACCAGCGTGGTCACGAAGCTCCTGGCCTTCAGCGATGCCGGCGCCGCCTTCGTCTTCGGCGATAATTTCCGGGAGCACTTCTTCGCCTTCAGCGTGCTCCCCACGATCATCTTCTTCTCCAGCCTGATCACGATCTTCTATTACCTGGGCGTGCTGCAATGGATCGTCAAGATCTTCGCCAAGATCATGATGAAGGTGATGGGCACCTCCGGCGCCGAGTCGCTGGCCTCGGCGGTGAACGTCTTCGTGGGCCAGACCGAGGCGCCGCTGCTGATCCGCCCCTACGTGCCCACCCTCACGCAGTCCGAGATGATGGCGGTCATGGCAGGGGGCTTCGCCAACATCGCCGGCGGCGTGCTCGCGGCCTACGTGGGCATGGGGGTGAACGCCGGCCATCTGATCGCTTCGAGCGTGATGTCGGCTCCGGCCAGCCTGCTCATGGCCAAGCTCATGTTCCCCGAGCGCGAGGTCAGCACCACGGCCGGCGTGGTGACCTTGGAGGTCGAGCGGCCCTGGACCAACGTCATCGACGCTGCATCCGATGGGGCGGCCGAGGGGCTCAAGCTGGCCCTCAACGTGGCGGCCATGCTGATCGGCTTCATCGCCGTGATCGCCCTGATCAACGGAATCATCGCCACGATCGCGGGCTGGTTCGGCTACATCATGACCCTGGAATCGATCTTCGGCTTCCTGTTCCGGCCGCTTGCCTGGGTCATGGGCGTGCCCTGGGCCGAGGCCGACGAGGTCGGGACGCTGCTCGGCATCAAGACTGTGATCAACGAGTTCGTCGGCTACGCCCGGCTGCAGGACATGGTGGCCGCGAACATGCTCTCGGAGCGCTCGCGGATCATCGCCACCTATGCCCTGTGCGGCTTCGCGAACTTCTCCTCGATCGCGATCCAGATCGGCGGCATCGGTGCCATGGCGCCGGAGCGCAAGGGCGACTTGGCGCGCTTGGGATTGAAAGCGATGATCGCCGGCTCGCTGGCGACGTTCCAGACCGCCACGATCGCTGGGATGTTGCTCTAAGGGCATAGATCTCGCAAAGGTTTGCTACATATGGTTCGCAGCAAGCTCGCCGTCCTGACGATCGCCCTTGTCGCCCTGCTTCTCGGCCCGCAGACGCCGGTCGAGACTGCTTCCACTCCCGCGCTGCACCAGGCGCTCGAAGTGCAGGTGGCCCAGGCCCTGCGGGTCACCTCGGCGCTCGGGGTCCACGTGGTGGACCTCGACACCGGCGAGTCGGTCTACGGTTACAACCCCGACGAGCCGCGGGTGATCGCCTCCAATACGAAGCTCTTCACGACGGCGGCGATCCTGGACGCGCTCGGGCCGGGCTATGCCTTCGAGACCCGGTTCGTGATGCATGGACCGGTCAAGGACGGGGTGCTCGACGGCCCCGTGGGCGTGGTCGGGAGCGGTGATCCGCAGATCTCGGGCCGCGATTACGCGGGCGACTCGTTCGCCCCGTTCCGCGACTGGGCGCGGGCGCTGCGGGACAGGGGAGTTGAGCGGATCGCGGGCGACGTCTATTTGGATCACGGGCTCTTCGATCCGCCGCTGGTCCATCCCGACTGGCCGCGCGACCAGCTCACCCGCTGGTACGAGGCGCCGGTCGACGCCCTCTCGTTTTCGGACAACTGCATCCTGGTGCGGGTCTGGCCGGGCAGGGCTGGCGAGGCGGCTCAGATCGAGCTGGTGCCGGACGTGCCGGTCCTCCAGCTCCGCAACACGGCCCGCACCATCGGCAAGGGCGGGCAGAACGTGGTGATCCACCGCAATGGCGAGGAGCTCTTCGTCAAGGGGAACATCCGCTCGAATTCCGGCCCGGTGGAGGCCTGGGTGACCGTGCCCGACCCGGTGCGCTATTTCGGCCAGGGGCTGATCGCTGCGCTGGCCGAGGAGGGGGTCCGGGTAGATGGGCGGCTCCGTCCCGTGGAGCAGCTGCCGAGCCTGGTGTGGGAGCGGGTGGCGGTGCACCGCAGCGACCTGCTGTCCGCGATCCGGGTGACCAACAAGCGCAGCCAGAACTTCTACGCCGAGAGCCTGGCCAAGCACCTGGGCGCGGTGCGCTGCGGCCGCGGGAGCTGGCCGGACGGCGTCAAGGCCGTCGGCGAGTTCGCCACGAGCGTGGGCATCCCGAAAGGCTCGTTCAAACTGGCGGATGGCTCGGGCATGAGCCGCGAGAACCGCTTCGCGCCCCGCCACCTGACCATCCTTCTCCGGCACATGTTCTTCCACGAGGCCGGCACCGAGTTCGCGCAGTCGCTGCCCTATTCGGGTGAGGACATGGGCTCGTGGAAGCGGCGCATGGCCCAGCCGCCCTACGCCGGCAACGTGTTCGCCAAGACCGGCACCCTGGAGGGGGTCTCGGCCCTCTCCGGCTACGCCAAGGCGGTGTCGGGCAAGGCCTACGCCTTCTCGATCCTCCTCAACCGGGTCGGCGGCGACGCCCGTGGGGCTCAGGATGCGATCATCCGGGCGCTGATCGACAACGGGTAGGGCGATGGTGTACAAGATGACTTGTACATCGGAGGTCGAATGAAAGCGCTCAACGTTTCCCAGGCCCGCCAGCAGCTGCCAACTCTCGTGGACGAGGTGGCTCAGTCCGGCGAGGAAGTCCTCATCACCCGCCGTGGTGAGCCCCTCGCCAAGCTGGTGCCTTTCCAGGCGAAGGAGGCCGAGAGGGCCGCTCATCCACTGCGCGGGCTGCCGATCGAGATCGCCGAAGACTTCGACGCGCCTCTCCCCGAGCTCTGGGAAACTCTCGGCGATTGATCATCCTCGACACTCACGTCTGGCTCTGGTGGCTCCATGCGCCGGAAAAGCTCTCTCTCCGTGCTCAAGCCGCTCTCCGCGAGGCCGAGGGCCTCCGTGCGCTGAGGGTGTCTGCCATCTCGGTCTGGGAGGTCGCGGTCAAGGTCGAGCTTGGCAAGCTCACGCTCCCGATGGATATCCTGAGCTGGTACGAGTTGGCCAGTGCCGACCGCCCGATCGTCATCGAGCCCCTGATTCCAGAGGATCTGATTGCCAGCACCCTGCTTCCCGGGTCCCTTCATCGAGATCCGGCAGACAGGATCATCGTGGCAGTAGCGCGCCGTTGTTCGGCGCGCCTGGTCACCCGCGATCAGAAGCTGCTCGACTATCCACACGTCGAGACCATCTGGTAACTGAACGGGCCTGCTATGCTCTCAAGTCCTTGAGGAGGAGAACCTCGCCTTGATCGTGGAAGCCCGCCCGGTGAACTACCGTGGCCTGATGAAGAAAGTGGAGCAGGTCGTCGCCGCCATGGAGCGCGGCGATGACGTCGGCCGCACGGTGCACACCGTGGTCGACACCATCATCGACAAGTTCCACGACGAGCTGGGCATTTACGGCGGCCGCTCGTACGTGCGCAAGGGGGACTGCTACGTCCTCGACGGCGTGTTCGGCGAGGCCAAGGAGGTGCCGAGCGGCCTCAAGGTGCCGGTCTCCTACCGCCCAATCCAGATCGTGCTCGACCAGGGCGCCGTGTTCATGGATTCCGACGACCCGCGCATCGACCGCGGGCTGGAGCAGCTCCTCGGGACGCAGCAGTTCGCGGCCATCGAGGTCGGCGACGAGGAGTACATCCTGGCCTTCGACGTGGCCGCCGGGGTCAATGGCGACGACATCCTCTTCTCCCTGGGCATCCTGCGCCACAGCATCAACCAGAAGATCCGGCGCGAGCGCATGGAGGGGATCTTCGCCCAGGCGCGCAAGATCCAGGCGTCCATCCTGCCCAAGCGCGCTCCGGACTACGGCCAGTTCGACATCGCCGGCCGCTCCGACCCCATGGAGGAGGTGGGCGGCGACTTCTTCGACTACATCCCGCTGACCGACAAGATCTTCGGCCTGGCGATCGCCGACGTCTCGGGCCATGGGCTGCCGGCCGCGCTCCAGGTGCGCGACATCTACATGGGGCTGCGCATGGGCCTCGCCCGCGACTTCAAGATCGTGCGCACGGTCGAGCGGATGAACAGCATCATCCACAAGAGCACCCTGACCAGCCGCTTCGTGTCCATGTTCTACGGCGAGCTGGAGCTCAACGGCGTCTTCATCTACGTCAACGCCGGGCACCCGCCGCCGTACCACCTGGCGGCCAACGGCCTGATCCGCAGCATGGAGGAGGGCGGGCCGGTGCTCGGGCCGCTCCCCGAGGTCAGCTACGAGCGCGGTTTCGTCATCATGAAGCCGGGCGACATGCTGATCTTCTACACGGACGGCATTTGCGAGGCTTTGGGGAGCGAGAACCCTGAGGAGGAGTACGGCGTCGAGCGCATGCTCCAGGTGGCGCGCGAGCACCACGGCCGGCCCTCGCAGGAGGTGGTGGACGCCATCTTCGCCAGCGTCGAGGCCTTCACCGGCGGTGCGGATGCGGAGGACGACCGCACCGTCATGGTGGTGAGCTACCCCGCCGACAAGCTGGACCGCACCAAGGCATTTCCGAGGCCGGTCGGCCTGCTCTGAGGAACTCTGAAGGAAGAGATGAGGGGAGGGATGTGAGCGACTGGTACCGGCTCGACCTCCCCACGGTCCTGGAACGGCTCGGGACCGACGCCACCCGCGGGCTGAGCGCGGAGGAAGCGGCAAAGCGCCTGCAGGAGCGCGGGCCGAATGAGCTCCAGGCCGCGGCGCACATCTCTCCCTGGTCCGTCCTCGCCGATCAGTTCAAGAACATCCTCGTCGTCATCCTGATCGCGGCGGTCGCCATGTCCGCGGTCCTCGGCCACACGGTCGAGGCCGTCGTCATCGGCGCCATCCTGCTGCTCTCCGTCCTTCTCGGCTTCATCCAGGAGTACCGCGCCGAGAGGGCCATCGAGGCCCTGCGCGAGATGGCCGCGCCCACGGCCAAGGTGCTGCGCGACGGCACCCAGAAGGAGATCCCGGCCCGGGAGCTGGTGCAGGGCGATCTGCTGTTCCTGGGGGCGGGGGACCGCGTCCCTGCGGATGCGCGGATGATCGAGGCGGTCAACCTCCAGTCCGAGGAAGCCGCGCTCACCGGCGAGTCGCTGCCGGTCGCCAAGACGGCCGAGGCCCTCCAGGGGGACCTCGGGATCGGCGACCGGCGCAACCTGGTCTTCGCCGGCACCGCCGTGACCTATGGCCGCGGCCGGGCTGTGGTGGTCGAGACCGCCATGAACACCGAGCTCGGACAGGTGGCCCAGATGGTGGCGTCGGTCGAGAGCGGGCCGACCCCCCTCCAGCGCAACCTGGACCGGGTCGGCCGCGTCCTCGCCCTGGCCGGGCTCGTGGTGGTGGCGGTGGTGGTCGGCCTCGGGCTGATGCGCGGCCAGTCCTTCTTCGAGATCCTCCTCTTCGGCATCGCCCTGGCCGTGGCGGTGGTGCCCGAGGCGCTGCCCGCGGTAGTCACCATCTCGCTCGCCCTCGGCGTGCGCCGCATGGTCAAGCGCCACGCCCTGATCCGCCGGCTCCCCGCCGTGGAGACCCTGGGCAGCGTCTCCGTCATCTGCTCGGACAAGACGGGAACGCTCACCAAGGACGAGATGACCGTCCGCCGGATCTGGGTGGACGGCAAGGCCTACGAGGTCACCGGCGCGGGCTACGCCCCCGAGGGCGAGATCCGGCCCGAGCCCGGCCGCGGGGTGCTCTGGCTGCTGGAGGCCGGGGCCCTGGCCTCGGACGCCCGGCTGGTCCATTCGGAAAAATCGGGGGAGAACTGGGAGGTCAAGGGCGATCCCACCGAAGGCGCGCTGATCGTGGCCGCGGCCAAGGCGGGGCTCAAGAAGGAAGATCTGGAAGGGCGGATGCCCCGGGTGGACGAGATCCCCTTCACCTCCGAGAGCAAGCGGATGACCACGATCCACGAAACGGAGAAGGGCATCATGGCCTTCTCCAAGGGGGCGCCCGAGGTGCTGCTGACCTCTTGCACCGGGCTCCTGACCGACCAGGGGGATGTCCCCCTGGACCAGGCCGGCCGCGAACGGGTCCTGGAAGTGGCGCGGGAGATGGCCGGCGAGGCGCTACGCGTCCTCGCGGTCGCCGGCCGGCGCGATGCCACCCACGACAACGCCGAGGGGGAGCTGGTCCTGCTCGGGCTGGTGGGGATGATCGATCCGCCGCGGCCGGAAGCGAAAGAGGCGATCCGCACCGCGGAGTCGGCGGGCATCAAGGCGGTCATGATCACCGGCGATCATCCGGACACGGCGCAGGCCATCGCCCGCGAGCTGGGCATCCTGAAAGGGGGCCGGGCAGTCACCGGCGCCGAGTTGGAGGCGATGGGCGACGAGGAGCTGGAGCGGGAGGTGGAGCGCATCGAGGTCTACGCCCGCGTCTCGCCCGCGCACAAGCTGCGGGTGGTCACGGCCTTCCAGGCGCAGGGCCACTCGGTGGCGATGACCGGGGACGGCGTCAACGACGCGCCGGCCCTCAAGAAGGCCGACATCGGCATCGCCATGGGGATCACCGGCACGGACGTGACCAAGGAAGCCTCGGCCATGACGCTGACCGACGACAACTTCGCGTCGATCGTCGCGGCCGTGGAGGAGGGGCGGGAGGTCTTCGAGAACATCAAGAAGTACCTGATGTTCCTCCTCTCCTCGAACATCGGCGAGATCGGGCTCATGGCGGCGGCGTCATTGGCCGGCTTGCCGCTGCCGCTCTCAGCCGTGCAGATCCTCTACGTGAACCTGGCGACGGATGGCCTGCCGGCACTGGCGCTGGCAGTTGATCCCCCCGAGCCGGACCTGATGAAGCGTCCGCCGCGGGACCCGCGCACCGGCATCTTCACCCGGCCGGTGGTGAGCCTGATGCTGATCGGCGGCATCTGGGCGGCGCTGGCCAACCTGGCGCTCTTCGCCTGGGCGCTGCGCTCGGGGAGGAGCCAGGAAGAGGCCATGGCGCTGACTTTCGTGACGCTGGTGGGCATCCAGTTCGTGAACGCCTACAACTACCGCTCGGACCATCGCTCGGCGCTGAGCCGTCCGTTCTCGAACCGCTGGCTGAACCTGGCGGTCGTCTGGGAGCTTGGCCTCTTGGCGCTGGTCGTGAGCCTGCCGTTCCTGCGCGGGATCTTCGTGGGGGGGACCGGCCTGACGCCCCGGGACTGGCTCCTGGCCGCGGGCGTGTCGCTGACGATCCTGCCGGTGATCGAGCTCGGGAAGTGGATGGTCCGGCGCGGCTGGTTCGGGGTGGATCGGCCTAGCGGCCGACCTTCGCCGACTTGACGGCCTTCTCGGCCTTGGCCAGGAGCTTCTCAGCTTCATCGGCGCGTTTGCTGGCCTCGGCGGCGAGGCGCTCGGCCTCTTCGAGGCGCTGGCGGAGATCCTCGGCGGAGCGCTCGGCCTGCTCGGCCTTGCGGCGGAGGAAGTCGGCGCGGCCGGCTGCCTCCTCGCGCTGGGCCTGGGCGCGGTCGAGCTTCTCGCGCTGGCGCTCCTGGACCCGGGCCGTCTCCTTCTCCCGGCGCTCGCGGGCTGCTTCCGCCTCCCTCTCCCTCCGCTCCTTCGCCTCCGCCTGCCGGTCAACCTTGGGAGCGGGCTTGGGCGCAGGCTCGGCCGGCTTCTTCGCGGGAGCGGGAGCTGGCTTCGGCGGCTTGGCGGCCCTTTTCGGCAGATCGGCGAGCTGGAGCCCGGCGAGGACCTCGAAGCCGACGGGCGGGAGGTCCACATCCATCCAGCCGCGCTCGATCACCGGCTCGGCCGCGGGGCTGAAGGCCAGGGACTGAAGATTGGTCGCGATCCGGTCGACGATGGCGGGTCCCGGCTTCCGGCTTTCCTCCGTGACCGCCTCGGCGGCGCGGTCGCGCAGCTCGTTGGCGAGGTCGCGGGCCTCCTGGATGGCATCGCGGAGGGCGCCAGGATCGCCGCCGGAGAGGATCGCCCGCAGCGCCTTGCGGGCGCGCTCGCCCGAGGCGAGCAGCTCCTCCATGCGCTCGGAGTCCGTGGTGAACAGGTGGTTCACCGCCCAGGCCGACACCGTGGGCTTTGGCAGGGAGGCGACCTCCTCCGCCCCCTCCTTGTTGCCGTCCTTGCGGAGCTGCTTGGCCAGCGCGTTGCGCGCCGCCGTGAACTCCCCCAGGGGCAGCCCATAGAGGCGTTGGATCTCGATGTCGAGCTTGGATCGCCGCGGCGCCATGGCTCTATCCTATCGCGGAGCCTATAATTGGCCTATGACGAAGCGAGATGCCCTGCACCGACTGGTCGAAGATCTGCCTGAGGAAGATCTTGGAACCGCGGCCCGCGTGCTGGAAGGCTTGCGAGCGACGAGCGATCCGGTCAAGTTGGCGCTCGCCAACGCTCCCCTGGACGACGAGCCGGACGATGACGACCTCGACGGCGGGCTCACGGAAGCGCGAGCGGACGCGAAGGCCGGTCGTGGCTTGGCCACGGAAGAGCTGCGCCGGGAACTGGGGCTCCCGCCTCGGTCTCAGTAAGCCTTGTCCCGCGGCCGGACGCGGAGGATGTCGAGGACGCGCTCCGATTCATCGCGGCTGAAGCGAATACGCCATCCACCAACCCTGAGTCTCCACTCCGGCGGCCGCACGTCCTGCAGGCGGATCACATCGCCTTGGCCGGTCGCGGCGAAGCGCTCGACCGCTTCCAGGATTCTCTCCTGGACCTGAGCGTCGAGCCGCGACAGGTCTCTACGTGCCGCGGGTTGCCATCGGACGTGCCATTTCATCGAAGGCAGATCCTATAACGGTCCTTCGCCCTCCTTGGGGAGCGGCCGAACCCGCACGCGGGACGCCCGCGGAGGCCACTGGGATCTACCAACCCGGCGCTGGAGCCTCTCAACCCGCCGGTTGCGCCGTGAAACCCGCGGGTTTAGCTTCCCAACCCGCCGGTTTAGTGGCGCAACCGGCGGGTTTTGTCTCCCAACCGGCGGGTTCTACTTCCCAACCCGTGGGTTTTGCGTCGCAACCCGCGGGTCAGGCGGGTCAAATGCCGGGTTGGCTCTTCCAACCCGCGGGTTTTCTGGCTCAACCCGCGGGTTTTCCCGGACGGCAGGTTCCGTGCTACCTTCCGCCCGCCATGCGCCTTGCCTGGTTCAGCCCATTGCCGCCCCAGCGCTCGGGGATCGCCGACTACAGCGCGGAGCTGCTGCCGCATCTGGCGGAGCATCTGGAGCTGGAGCTGTTCGTGGACGAGGGCGTCAGGGTTGACCCGCAGATCCGGGCTCGCTTCCCGGTCCATGGCGACCGGGCCTTCCCGGAGATGTGGGAGCGGGGACGGTTCGACGCCGTCCTCTACCATCTGGGCAACAATGTCGATTACCACGCTCGCACCTGGCGCACGATGGCGCGTTTCCCCGGGGTGGTCGTGCTCCATGAGGCCATGCTCCATCACCTGGTGCGCGGCATGACGCTTTCCCGCGGGGACCTGGACGGCTACGTCGAAGAGATGCGCTACGCCTACGGCCGCACCGGCCATGCCCTCGCCCGCCGCAGCCTGGATACCGGCATCCCCCTGGACGTCTGGAGCTATCCGCTGTTCGAGCGGGTGGTCGATTCGAGCCTTGCCCTCATCGTCCACAACGACTTCACCCGGCAGCGGGTCCTCGCCAGCCGGCCGCTCGCCCGGGCCTCCCTCGTGCCCCACCACCTGAGCCTGGGCGAAGTCGGTCCCGTGGACAGGGCGGCCCTGGGCATCCCGCAGGACGCCTTCGTCATGGCCTCCTACGGCTTCATCACCCCGGCCAAGCGCCTGGAAGTGAGCCTGCGGGCGTTCGCCCGGCTCAAAGCCGAGCGGCCCGATGCCGTCTACCTGCTGGTAGGGGAGTGCTCGCCCCACTACGACCTGCCCCCGCTTCCCGAGGGCGCGGTCCTCGTCGGCCACACGGAGCTGGACGAGTTCCTGCGCTACATGGTGGTGGCGGACGTGGCGGTGAACCTCCGCTATCCCACGTCGGGTGAGACCTCGGGCACCCTGATCCGGCTCCTCGGCCTGGGCAAGCCGGTAGTCGTGAGCAACCTCGGCGCCTTTGCCGAGATCCCGGACGGCGCCTGTGCCAAGGTCGACCTGGACGAGTTCGAGGAAGACCTGCTCTTCGAATACCTCCGGCGGCTGGCAGCGGACAAGGGGCTGCGCCGGCAGATGGGGGAGAACGCCCGCCGCTTCGTGGCGCCCCACACCCTGGAAGCGTCGGCCCGGGGCTATGCCGAGGTCGTCAAGAGAGTTGTAGAGGAGCGGCCAGCCCGGTTCCGGAGCGTGCCGCCGCTCGCTGCCTATCCTCCCGGGGATGTCCTCTCCGACCTGGCGGCCGACATCAGCGCCGAGGCCGTGGACCTGGGAGTAGGGGAGGCGGACGACGAGCTTCTGCGCGATCTGGCGGCTACGCTGGTTGAAGTGCGCTTGGACGGGAGACCCGCATGAGGCGCTTCGCGAAGCTCATCCTCTTCCTGGCCGTGCTCCTGTTCATCGGCGGGCACATCCTCCGCTCCTACTGGCCGCGCGAGCGTCCGGCGGTGCCAAACCCGGACGGCCTGCCGGCCCGGCTCATGGCGTCGGGCGCGTATGAGGCCTGCTTCTGGATGCCCTATCCCCACCAGAACGTGGGCGAGCTGTCCGAGGTGGTGAACGACGGTTCGGCCTGGCTGGAAGCCGCGGCGCGGGTGGCCGGCGTGCCGCCGCCGGTGCTCCCCTCGTTCGGACCCTTCGCGGTGCCCCCGTCCAAGGAGATCGCGATCTGCTCGGACCTGGACGGCGAGCGCTTCTTCGTGGCCGCGCAAATCTACCCGGGCCTGGGCACCATCGCCAAGGCGGCGGGGACCGTGGCCGACAATCCCTGGCTCGCCGGGGGAGACATCACCGAGACCCGGGGGACCGGAAACGCGGTAGTCGAGCGCGTGCTGCGCGTGGGTTGGATCGAAGGGGTGTGGACCGTGACCGGGGGCGACGGGCCTCCAGCCATCGGCCCGGTCAAGCAGCCGCTGCTCCATCCGCGGAGCCTGGGGATCGTCCGGCTGGAGCGCGAGATCTCCGGCTTCTCGGACGGCGACTACCTGCTGCGGCGGCGCGACGGCGACCTGGAGCTGGCGCGCGACTCGTCCGAGCCGGTGCCGAACGTCCCGGACCCATCGGAAGGCGGACCGAGGCCGGTGCTCCTGGCGGTCTCCGGGGCGAGTTGGCCGGACGCGGAGCCCCGTCCGCTGGCCCCCGCTGCCTTCGCGCTCTTCGAGACCGGCGAGGGGGAGGGGAAGGAATTCGGGCCATTCGGCAAGCTGCCCGGGGCGGCCATCTTCCATCCGCCCGGCTCCAAGCGCTTCTCGCTGCCTGGAGAGGGGCTGACCGGCCTCCTGTCCGGCGGGCTCCCCAAGGCGGAGGTGGCGGGTTGGCAGATCATGGCCATGGATAGCAACAGCCTCCGCCGGGCCGAGGCTCTGGCCCCCCGCCTGGCCGAGCTGGCGCCGCCGGATGTAACCGAGGCCCTCAACCGCGACGGCCGCCTGCTGCTCGGCCTCTGGATGCAGCCGCGCCCCGCGGTCATCCTCGTCTCCCGGGTGAACAAGTTCCTGGAAAAGGTACCCATCGCGAACCCCGACCAGGTCCGCAACTGGAAGGACTGGGAGACTCTCCTCAAGCCCGTGGCCCGCTGCGAGCAGGTGACGCTCGCCTCCACCCAGAAGCCGGCATCGTTCCGGCTGCGGTTCCACGGCTGCCGCTAACCGTTCCCTTGACCTCCGGGGAATTTTCCCCTACCCTTCGCGTTTGCCCCGGTGGGAGGTTGTGTATGCGAATTTGGTTGGATCAAGTCCGCGAAGAGCCTTACACCTGGGATGAAACGCAGAGCGTTCCCCTGGAGTCGCTGGAGCGGCCTGAGCTGCTCGAGCTGAGCCCGGTGCATTGGAAGGGCCAGGTGGTCTTCGCCGATCCCGGGTACTACCTGAAGGCGCGGCTCTCCTACGATCAGACCATGAGCTGCGGCCGCTGCCTGCAGCCGATCGTCGAGCACTTCGAGCCCGAGGTCGAGCTGCTGATCGAGCAGGGGCGTCCGCACGCCGGGGGCGGGGAGCGCGAGCTGAAGGAAGATGAGCTGGGCGTGCTCACGGTCGAGGGCGAGGTTCTGGAAACGGAGCCCATCCTGATCGAGCAGCTCCAGCTCAACGTTCCGATGAAGCCGCTCTGCAAGCCGGACTGTAAAGGGATCTGCCCCAACTGCGGGGCCGACCTCAACGCCGGCGACTGCACATGCCAGGAGGAGAAGGTAGAGCCACGCTGGGCGGGGCTCGCGGCTCTCAAGAGCCGGCTCGACTCCGAAGGATAGACGAAACGAAGACCCGAGAGGCCTGACTATGCCGAATCCGAAACGACGCCATTCCAAGGCCCGCCGTGACAAGCGGAGGGCCCATGACGCGCTGACGCCCCCCTCCACGTCGATCTGCGACAACTGCGGCGAGGCCAAGCTGTCCCACCGCGCCTGCGGCCATTGCGGGTACTACAACAAGCGCTTGGTGATCGAAGTCAAGGAAAACCTGTAGTACACGCATCCGGATGCGCTCCGGGGAGGCCGGTCCGGCCTCCCCTCTCCGTCTCTCAGAACGGGTAAGAAATCTCAGGGGTCGGGTACAATCTCGCCCCGGGCTGGAGCTACGAAGCGTATGCCGATCGCAGTCGACGCCATGGGGGGAGACTTCGCACCGCAATGCGCGGTGGAGGGAGCCGTGTCCGCGGCCATCGAGGATGGCGCCGAGGTCCTGCTCGTCGGCGACCGCGCCCAGATTGAGGCTGAGCTGACCCGTCTGGGTAATCTCGGGCGTCGCCCCAAGCGCATTGAGATCGTCCACGCCGAAGAGGTTGTCGGCATGGACGAGCCCGCCATCACCCCGATCCGCAAGAAACGCCGCTCCTCGATCCGCATCTGCGCCGAGTTGGTCAAGGAAGGCCGCGCCCAGGCCATGGTCACCGCCGGCAACACCGGCGCGGCCATGATCTCGGCCAAGATGGTCATCGGCACGGTCGCGGGCGTGGACCGCCCCGCGCTGGCCGCGGTCCTCCCGAACGTCAAGGGGCGCACCGTGCTCCTCGACGTGGGAGCCAACGTGGGCACCAAGGCGCAACACCTGCGCGAGTTCGCGGTCATGGGCCACTTCTACGCCCAGGAGCTCATCGGCACGCCGTCCCCCCGCATCGGCCTGATGTCGATCGGCGAGGAGGAAGGCAAGGGAACGGACCTCACCCGCGAGGTGTTCAAGGTGCTCAAGAACACCGGCCTCAACTTCGTCGGCAACGTCGAGGGGCGGGATGTGTTCAACGGCTCGGTGGACGTGATCGTCTGCGACGGGTTCGTGGGCAACGTGATCCTGAAGAGCGCCGAGGCCGTGGCCGAGATGGTGGGCAAGATGCTGCGCGAGGAGATCGAGCGCGGGATCCGGACCAAGGTAGGCTATCTGTTTGCAAAACCGGCCTTCGACGCCTTCCGCAAGCGCACCGACTATTCCGAGTTCGGGGCCGCGCCGCTCCTCGGGGTCAACGGCGGCTGCTTCATCGGCCACGGGCGGTCCAACGCCCATGCGATCCAGAACGCCATCCGCCGTGCCACGGAGTTCTCCGCCGCGCGGCTCGACCAGAAGATCCGCGACAAGATCGCCGAGCTTCACAGCCAGGAGGCCCGGTTGCTTTCCGAAAAGCCGGACGGACCGAAGGAGACCGCAGCGGGATGAAACGAGGACGGATCGTGGGTACCGGCATGTGCGTGCCCGAACGGGTGCTGACCAACGCCGACCTGGAGAGGATGGTCGAGACGACCGACGAGTGGATCCTGGCGCGCACCGGCATCCGCGAGCGCCGGATCGCCGCGCCGGACGAGTGCCTCTCGTCCTTCGCCGTCCCCGCCTCCCGCAACGCCCTGGAGATGGCCGGCATCAAGGGAAGCGACGTGGACCTGGTCATCTGCGCCACGGTCACCCCCGACCAGCCGTTCCCCGCCACCTCCACCCGCATCCAGGACCAGATCGGCGCCAGCCGCGCCGCGGCCTTCGACCTCGCGGCCGGCTGCACCGGTTTTGTCTATGGCTTGGGGGTCGCCCAGCAGTTCCTGCAGACGGGCGCGGCGAAGACTGCCCTCGTCGTGGGGGGCGAAGTGCTCTCCAAGATCGTCGACTGGAAAGACCGCAACACCTGCGTGCTCTTCGGCGACGGCGCCGGGGCCGTGGTGCTGCGGGCTGAAGAGAATGGTGACCGGGGGCTCCTCGGCACCGCCCTGCGCAGCGACGGCTCCCTTGCTAGCCTGGTCGAGCTTCCGGGCGGCGGCAGCCGTGAGCCTCATACTGTGGCGAGCCTGGAGGGCGGCCGCAACTTCCTGAAGATGCGGGGCAGCGAGACTTTCAAGATCGCGGTGCGCTCCATCGCCGAGATCAGCGACGAGGCGCTCACGAGCTGCGGCCTCGGGCACCAGGACGTCACCTGGTTCATCCCCCATCAGGCCAACCGGAGGATCATCGAAGCCGTGGGACAGCGTCTGGAGGTCCGGGAGGGCCACACCTACATCAACGTCGAGCGCTTCGGCAACACGTCGGCGGCCTCGATCCCCATCGGACTCGACGAGCTGAACCGCGGTGGGCGTATTCAGCCTGACGACATCCTCCTCTTCTCGGCTTTCGGCGCCGGCCTCACCTGGGGCGCCGCGGTGGTGCGCTGGTGAGCATGATGGAAGCAAATACTGCCTTTGTGTTTCCCGGCCAGGGATCGCAGAAGGTCGGCATGGGCCGCGCCTGGGCGGAGGTATCCGAGGAGGCCCGGCGGACCTTCGAGGAGGCCGACGAGGTTCTCGGCTTCCCCCTCTCCCGCCTGTGCTGGGAGGGGCCGGAGGAGGAGCTTGGCCTCACCACGAACACTCAGCCGGCTTTGCTGGCCACCTCGATCGCCATCTACCGTTCGCTGCTGCCGCAGGGCCTGTTCGTCGAGCCCATCGCGATGGCGGGGCACAGCCTGGGCGAGTACTCCGCCCTGGTGGCGGCTGACGCCCTCGACTTTGCCGATGCGCTCCGCCTGGTGAGGCGGCGCGGCGAGCTCATGCAGGAGGCCGTGCCGGTCGGCGTGGGTGCCATGGCCGCCTTCATCGGACTGGACGACCAAGCGGTGGCAGCCGTCGCCGAGGATGCTTCTCAGGGCGAGGTCTGCGCCGTGGCCAACTACAACAGCCCGGGCCAGACGGTGATCGCCGGCCACAAGGCGGCAGTTGACCGCGCCGTGGCCATGGCCAAGGAGCGCGGAGCGCGCAAGGCCACTCTTCTGGCGGTCTCGGCTCCGTTCCACTCGCCGCTGATGCGGCCGGCCCGGGAGGGCATGGCCGGCGAGCTGGCGAAGGTGACGTTCCGCGCCCCCCGGGTGCCGGTCGTGACCAACGTGGACGCGATCCCGGTGAACACCGGCGAGGCGGCCCGGGATGCCCTGGAGCGCCAGATCGACGGCCCGGTGCGCTGGGTAGAGTCCGTGACCTGGATGGCGCAGGATGCCGGCGTCCGGACGTTCCTGGAGATCGGAGCGGGCAACGTGCTCTCTGGCTTGAACCGCCGGATCGCAACCGGTACCGTCTGCGCCAGCCTGAGCGATCCCGAGCAGCTCCGCAAGTACATGGCCCTGGTGGAGGACACTGATGTTCAAGCTTGACGGCAAGACGGCGCTGGTAACCGGAGCCTCCCAGGGGATCGGCGAGGCCATCGCCCGCCGGCTCGCGGAGCGGGGAGCGCGGGTTGTGCTCGCGGCTCGCAGCGAGGACAAGCTCAAGGATCTGGCTGCACAGATCGATGCCGGTGGCGGCTGCGCCCGGCCGCTCGCCCTGGACGTCAGCCAGCCCGAGACCTTCGCCGAGCGGCTCAAGCAGCTCCCCGAGGACTTCGCCAACGTGGACATCCTGGTCAACAATGCCGGCATCACGGCGGACAACCTGCTCGCCCGCATGTCCCTGGAAGATTGGGAGCGGGTGCTCCGCACCAACCTGACCGGCGCTTATGCCCTCACCAAAGAGGTACTGCGCGGCATGATGAAGCGCCGCTGGGGCCGGATCATCAACGTCTCCTCGGTCGTGGGCCTGATGGGCAACGCCGGCCAGGCGAACTATGCCGCGGCCAAGGCGGGGCTGATCGGCCTGACCAAGTCGCTGGCGCGGGAGCTGGGGAGCCGGAGCATCACGGTCAACGCCGTGGCCCCGGGATACGTAGAAACAGCCATGACCGCCAATCTGCCCGAGGCGTCGCGCGAGGATCTGACCAGCTCGATCGCCTTGAAAAGGCTCGGGACCGTCGACGACGTGGCCTGGGCTGTGCTTTACCTGGCCAGCGAAGAGGCCGGATACGTCACCGGGCACGTTCTGAACGTATCCGGTGGCCTGTACATCTGAAGAGTCGTCCGTTTGGACTAGAATGCGCCTTTGTGTTAGAACCGCTGTTCGTGCGCGGCCTGCCCGGCTGCGAAGGAGAAGGAGGGATACCCCATGGCTGTAGAAGAACGGGTCAAGAGCATTATCGTTGAGCAGTTGGGCGTCGACGAGGACGAGGTCACGCTGGAAGCCAGCTTCACCGACGACCTGGGAGCGGACTCCCTGGACATCGTCGAGCTCGTGATGGCTTTCGAGGAGGAGTTCGGCATCGAGATCCCGGACGAGGAGGCTGAGAAGATCAGCAACGTGCGCGAGGCGGTGACTTACATCCAGAACAACGCCGGGGACCAGAACTGAGGGCCCCCCTCCAACCGCCGATCGACTTACCAACTCAGCCAAGACCTTGAGCTCTTCAGCGCGTCGCCGAGTCGTCGTTACCGGGGTAGGCCTGGTGTCCCCGCTAGGGGTGGGGACTGCCGAGAATTGGCGTGCCCTGATGGAAGGGAAGAGCGGTATCGGCCCCATCACCCGCTTCGACGCGTCGGAGTATCCGGCGCGCATCGCGGGCGAGGTGAAGGGGTTCGATCCTCTCGACTACTCCGAGAAGAAGGAAGTCAAGAAGAGCGACACCTTCATCCACTTCGCCCTGGCGGCGACGCAGTTCGCCATGGAGGACTCGGGGCTGGTCATCGACGAGTCCGAGGCGGACCGGATCGGAGTCGTCATCGGCTCGGGCATCGGCGGCCTGCCGCTGATCGAGTCGATGCACAGCATCCTGCTGGAGAAGGGGCCGAACCGGGTGTCGCCGTTCTTCATCCCCGGCCTGATCGTCAACATGGCGGCCGGCCAGGTGTCGATCCGCTACAACGCTCGCGGTCCGAACACGTCGCCGGCCACGGCCTGCACGACCGGCCTGCATGCGATCGGCGATGCTTTCCGCTTCATCCAGCACGACGACGCCGACGCCATGATCGCGGGCGGCGCCGAGGCGGTGATCACGCCGCTGTCCATGGCCGGCTTCTGCTCCATGCGCGCCCTGTCGCACAGGAACGACGAGCCGGAGAAGGCCTCCCGCCCCTGGGACGTCCACCGCGACGGCTTCGTGATGGCCGAGGGCTCGGGCATCGTAATCCTGGAAGAGCTCGAGCACGCGCAGAGGCGCGGAGCGTCGATCTATGCCGAGGTCGTGGGTTACGGCATGAGCGCCGACGCCTACCACATCTCGGCGCCCCATCCGGAGGGCCACGGCGCCGTGCGCGTCATGCAGGCCGCGCTCAAGGATGCGGGGATGCGGCCCGAGCAGATCGGCTACATCAATGCCCACGGCACCTCGACGCCGCTGGGCGACCTCTCCGAGGTGCGGGCGGTCAAGAAGGTCTTCGGGGACCACGCCTACAAGCTGGCGATGTCCTCGACCAAGTCGGGCACCGGCCACCTCCTGGGAGCGGCCGGCGGGCTCGAGGCGGGCATCCTTGCCCTCGCCATGCGCCACCAGATCATCCCGCCCACCCTGAACCTGGACGAGCCGGGCGAGGACTGCGACCTCGATTTCGTCCCTCACCACCCGCGCAAGGTGGACCTCGAATACGCCCTGACCAACTCCTTCGGCTTCGGCGGAACCAACGGGGCGGTCATTCTGAAGCGGTTCGAGGACTAACCAGCGTCCTCTCGAAGAACTCGGTCATCCGGGCGTACCAGTGACGCTGGGCCGCTCCGAGGAAGCCGTGCTTCTGGCCGGGGTAGAAGGCGTCCTCGTAGGGGATGCCCGCCTTGATCAGCTTGTCGATGAAGACCACCGTGTTCTGGGGATGGACGTTGTCGTCCGCGAAGCCGTGGATGATGAGCAGGCGGTCCTTGAGCTTCTCCGCGTAGGTGGTCACCGACGACTCGCGGTAGCCCTCGGGGTTGTCCTGGGGTGTGTCGAGATAGCGCTCGGTCCAGATGGAGTCGTAGAGGTGCCAGTCGGTCACCGGCGCTCCGGCCATCCCGGCTTTCCAGACGCCGGGCGCGTGCAGCAGGGCATAGAGCGTGTGGTAGCCGCCGCCCGACCAGCCCCAGAGGCCGATCCGCGCCGTGTCTGCCCAGCCCAGGCCTTTCAGGTACTCCACCCCGGCGAGCTGCGCTTCCAGGTTTGCCGGTCCGAAGCGGCGATGGTCCCGGTCCTCGCCGGTCTTGCCGAAGAAGGTCGAGGAGGTGTTGTCCAGGTTGAGGACGGCGAAGCCGCTCTGGGCCATCTTCTTCTGCCAGAGGTCGCGGCGCCGGGAGTCCCAGCGGTTGACCACGACCTGCGAGGTGGGGCCGCCGTAGTGGTACATGAGGACCGGGTAGCGGCGGCTTGGATCGAACCCGGCGGGCTTGAGCATCCGCGCCGGGAGCCGGACTCCCTTGGGGCCGGGGATGAAGAGGTACTCCCACTTCGGCAGGGCCGCGGGATCGTAGCCGGACGGGGCCGTGTAGGGTAGGGGAACGGTCCCCGAGGCGGTCCGGATCTCACTCTTCGGCGGCGTGTCCGCGTCGTTCCAGGTGTGGACCCAGTTGCCATTCGCGGCAACAACGGCCTCGTGGGTGCCGGGCTCGGCGGCGAGCGGCTCCCAGGATTCCCGGTCCAGGCCGGCCCGGTAGACCTGCCGGTCCGCCGGGCCCATCCCTTCCGTGCGGTAGGCGGTAACGATCGCCCCGCCGTCCACCACTTCCTCCAGCGAGGCGATGCCCCAACCCTCCGGCGTGATGGGCCGGACGAGCTTGCCGTCGCGGTCGTGGAGATAGAGCCGCCGCCAGTCGTCTCCCTCGGAGCCCCAGACAAAACGGCCATCGTCGAGGAATCGGAGGTCGTTCCCCAGGTTGATCCAGGTGCGCCGCGTCTCAGTGAGCAAGGAGGTACAAGCACCGTCGGCCGCGTTGCACCGCAGTAGATCGAGCCGGGTCTGGTCCCGGTTCAGGCGCTGGATCGCGACCGCCTCGCCCGTCCAAGCCACCCTGACCAGGTAGTCATCCTGGTCCCCGGTGCTCATCCAGACCGTCTTCCCGCCCTCGGCGCCGATGACTCCGATCCGGACCTTCGGGTTGAGCTCTCCCGGCTTGGGATACTTCTGCCAGCGCACGGCCGGCGTGCGCGGGATCTCGTCGATCAGGGCGTGCGCGGGGACCTCCCGCTCGTCGAAGCGGTAGTAGGCGATGCTCCGGCTGTCCGGGCTCCACCAGAAGCCGGCGGCTTCGCGGTCCCAGATCTCCTCCCAATAGACCCAGTCGGTGGTGCCGTTGAGGAAGACGTTCTCCTCACCGTCCTGGGTCAGATCGGTCTCGCGGCCGGTCTTCAGGTCCAGGACATGAAGGTCGAAGTCCCGCACGAAGGCCAGGCGAGAGCCGTCAGGGGAGAAGCTGGGCTGCGTCTCTTCTTCCTTGGTCTCGGTCAGGCGGCGGAGCTTCCCACCCAGAGGCAGGAGATAAAAGTCGCCCTCCGAGACCAGGAGGAGGGCGTCGCCCTTGGGGGACCAGGCAAACTCGTCGAGGTCCATGTCGGTGAGGCTCTCGCTCTTCCTTGTGGACACGTCGAGGCGCCAGAGAGCCTTTTCCCAGACATAGGCCAGATACTGGCCGTCCGGCGACCAGGCGGGATCCTCGGGCCGGAGGCCGTTCGCGTCCGGGGCGAACAGGGTGTCGTCGGAGAGACAGCAGGCGAGGGCCGCAGCTTGGAGGAGGCGCATGGCCCGGGAGTCTATCCCCGCCTGCAACCTTTTTCGCGGCCGCCCCGTAGGGTTGCTACGGAGAAGGAGAAACCAATCATGAGACCACGCATTCAAAATCTGTTGCTGACCGCGGTGCTCGCGGCCGGCGTGAGCCTTCCGGCTGCCGCGCAGGTCCAGACCCGTGCGGTGCGCCAGGCGTTCCCGGCGACCGGTGAGCTGCGGCTCGCCAACTTGGTGGGCCGCATCGATCTGGTCCGCGGCCAGGGCAATCAGGTCGTGGTGGATGCCACGATCCACGCTCAGGGCGACTCCGCCAAGGAGACCCAGACTCTCCTGGGCATGAAGTGGGTGAAGGCCGAGGACCGCCACGGCCGCGAGGAGTGGACGCTCTCGTACCCGGTGAACGATTACGACGGCTTTGCCTATCCGCGGCCGGGTACGAAGAGCTCCGGCGACGATTCCTGGTTCCTGGGCTGGCTGGAGAGCAAGGGCCACACCTCCACCACCTACCGCGGGGAAAAGGTCCGGATCTACAACGAGAAGACCTCCTCGGCGCCGATCCTCTACGCCGACCTCAAGATCGCGCTGCCGGCGGGCAGCAACGTGGCGGTCCGCAACATCGTCGGCGCGGTGCGCGGCGGCCAGCTCGAGGGGACGCTCTCGGTGGACACCGGCAGCGGCCGGATCGAGATCGCCTCCTATGACGGGAATCTGAGCCTGGACACCGGCTCGGGCGACGTAACCTTGGGCTCTGCCCGGGGCGAGACCACGATCGACACCGGCTCGGGTGACGTGGTGGTCCGCCGGCTGGTGGGCAACGGCAAGGTGGACACGGGCTCGGGCGACGTGGTGGTGGAGAAGGTGTCCGCGGGCCGGATCTACATCGACACCGGCTCCGGGGACGTGACGGTGCGCGACGGCTCGGCTGGCCGGGTGATCGCGGACACGGGCTCCGGCGACGTGCGGGTGATCGGAGTGGAGCTGGAGGAGCTGGAGGCGGACACGGGCTCGGGCGACGTGATCATCCAGAGCTCGCTCGCCCAGGCGCGGCGCATCTCTGCCGACACCGGGAGCGGGGATGTGGAGATCCACGGCGGGCCGAACGCCTCGTTCGACATCGACTCCGACCAGGGGAGCGGCGAGCTTGTGGTCCGCTACTCCGACGCCCAGCTCCGGAAGTCCGGCAAGAAGGTCACGGGCGCCAAGCGGGGCGACGGCCAGACGGTGATCCGCGTGGAGACCGGCAGCGGCGACTGTGTGATCAGCCCGAAAGGGTAGATCCGCCCCACCGAGGGCGCGATGAATCGCGCCCCTACAACCGAGATCGATCTTGCTTGTAGGGGCGCAATTCATTGCGCCCTCTTCTGCCCCCTACATCTTCCCGTAGTTAGGCCCGCCGCCCCCTTCCGGGGGCACCCAGGTGATGATCGCGTACGGGTCCATGATGTCGCAGGTCTTGCAGTGCACGCAGTTGCTCGCGTTGATCTGCAGGCGCTTGCCCGTGGGCGAGGCGGCATCCTCCACCATCTCGTAGACCGCGGCCGGGCAGAAGCGCACACAGGGGTTCGCGTACTCCACGGCGCACTGGTAGATGCAGATGTCCGTGTCCGCCACCAGCAGGTGGACCGGCTGGTCCTCCTCGTGCGTGGTGCCGGAGTTGTAGACGTCGGCCAGCTTGTCGAAGACGAGCTTGTTGTCGGCCTTCAGGGGATCGCCGGGCCGGAGGCGCTGGCCCTCGGGGGCGTCGAGCCGCACCATCCGCTCGTGGCCGGGCTTGGTCTCCAGCTTGTCGAAGAGGCCCCAGCCGCGTCCGCGGGTCACCATGCCGACGCCGGCCTGGAACATGCCCGCGAGTAGGCCGTGGTCGAACGCCTGGTGGAAGTTGCGCACCTCCCAGAGCTCGTCCTTGATCCAGCTTGCCTCGACCTTCTGCTCGTAACTGGAAAGGCTTCCTCCCGCGGTGAGGGTCTCGAAGATCGTCTCGGCCGCGAGCATGCCCGACTTCATGGCGAGGTGGATGCCTTTAAGGCGCTGGCTGTTCAGCATGCCGGCCGAGTCGCCGATCAGGAGGAAGCCGTCCCCCGAGAGGCGCGGCATGGACCACCAGCCGCCCTCGGGCAGGGCCTTGGCGCCGTAGAACGCCATGGTCCCCCCTTCGAGCATCTTGGCGATGTCCGGGTGGGTCTTCAGGCGCTGGAACTCCAGGTGCGGGTCGAGCAGCGGGTTCTTGTAGTCGAGCCCCACGACTAATCCAACGACGAGCTGGTTGTTGTCCATGCCGTAGAAGAAGCCGCCGCCGAAGGTGCTCTGGTCCAGGGGCCAGCCGAGGGTGTGGACTACCGAGCCCGGTTCTACCCGCCCCGGGGGAAGGTCCCAGACCTCCTTGATGCCGATGGAGTAGATCTGCGGGTTGCGCCCTTCCCAAAGACCGAGCTGGGCGTCGAGCTGCTTGACCAGGGTGCCGCGCGGACCTTCTCCCAGGACCACGACCTGGCTGCGGATGTCCACCCCCGGCTCGAAGTTGGCCTTCTCGTGCCCGGTGTGGGAGATGCCGCGGTCTTTGGTGCGGACGCCGACCACGCGGCCATCCTCGACCAGAGCGGAGGAGGCGGGGAACTCGGTGAAGATGTCCACCCCGGCGGCTTCCGCTTTCGCGGCCATCCACTTGACCAGCTTGCCCAGGGAGGCGACGTAGTTGCCTTCGTTGTCCATGGGCGGCGGGATGGGCAGTCCGTGCGAGCCCTTCTTGGTGAGCAGGAGGAACTGCTCGTGGTCGACCCGGCCCTCGAAGGGCGCGCTCTTCCAGTCTTCGGGATAGAGCTCGCGGAAGGCGCGGGGGTCCACCACGGCTCCGGAGAGTGCGTGGCTGCCGATCTCCCGGCCCTTCTCCAGGACGGCGATCGAGACCTCGATCTTGGCGGCGGTGGCGGCGGTCTCGTTGTGGACCCGGATCAGGTTGGCGAGATGGTAGGCCCCCGCCAGGCTTGCCGGTCCGGCGCCTACGAAGAGAACGTCGATGTCCAGCGTTTCACGATCCATGCAAGTGGTTCTCCGATCCCCGGTTGATCCCCATTGGAAACAAGCCGGAGGATGCTACCATGGCCCCCGCTTTGGGACGCGACATCGAATCGAGCCTCGGCACCCGAGCCGGAGAGCCTCCCCTTGGAGCCCCGGCCCGCTGGCCCGCCGGACGGCTGCGCCTGCGCCACCTCGACGGCAGCCACGGCCCGACTTTCGCCGAGGATGTCCGCCAGGGCCTGACCGCCTCGCCCAAGGTCCTGCAGCCCAAGTATTTCTACGACGAGCTGGGCTCTCTCCTGTTCGGCGCCATCTGCGCGCTGCCGGAGTATTACGTCTTCCGGGCCGAGATGGAGATCCTGCGGGCCAGCGCTGGAGAAATTGCGGCTTGGCTGCAGGGGCCGGTTCGCATCATCGAGCTGGGCAGCGGCGATGCGCGAAAGACGCGTCTTATCATCGATGCTGTCCTGGCGCGACAGGGGGGCTTCGATTATCTGCCGATCGACGTCTCCAGGACCGCCCTGGAGCAGAGCAGCGAGGAACTGCTGTCTGCCTATCCCAACCTCCGGGTCACCGGGTGGGTTGGAGACTACCGGGAGGCGCTCCGAACCATCCGTGAGGAGTCGCAGGGGCCGGGCGCCCGCTTCAAGCACACGCTGGTGCTGTTCGTGGGCTCGACCCTGGGCAACCTTGAGCCCGAAGGCCGGAAGGAGCTGCTCCGCAGCGTTCGCGACCTGCTGACGCCGGGCGATGCCTTCCTCCTCGGGGTCGACCTCAAGAAGTCGGAGGACGTGCTGATCCCGGCCTACGACGATCCGCTCGGAGTGACGGCGGCTTTCAACATGAACGTGCTCTCCCGGATCAACCGGGAGCTCGAGGGCGGCTTCGATCTCCGGAGCTTCCGCCACTTCGCCAGGTATGACAAAACGCTGGGGCGGATCGAGATGCACCTCGAGAGCCTGCGGCGGCAGACCGTCCCCATCCCTGGCGCCGGGCTGGAAGTCCAGTTCGAAGAAGGGGAGACGATCCACACGGAAAGCTCCTACAAGTTCGATCCGGATCAGATCGCCGCGCTGGCTGCCGGAGCGGGCATGGAGCTGCGCCGGACCTGGTTCGACCGCGCCCGGCGGTTCTCCTCGAACCTCCTGGTCGCCGTCTGAGGCTTTGACAAAGGCAGGGGGGCGCCAGTACGATCTCCCGTCCGGGCCGGTGTAGCTCAGGGGTAGAGCGCCTGACTGTGGATCAGGAGGTCATGGGTTCAAATCCCATCGCCGGTACCATTCCTATTTCAAAGGACATTCTGTATGGCTCCCAACGGCACCGTCGAGCCGCGCCTCTCGCGCGGGCTGCGTGACCTCCTGCCCGAGCAGATGCTCGCGCGCCAGTGGATGATCGACACCATCCGGGGCGTGTACGAGCTGTACGGGTTCGTTCCCCTTTCCACTCCGGCCGTCGAGTACCTGGACGTCCTGCGCGGTTCCGCGGCCGGCCAGGAAGCCTCGTCGTCGATCTTCACCGTGAGCAACCCGGAGGAGGAGGCCCTCGGGCTGCGCTTCGACCTGACGGTCCCCCTGGCGCGGGTGATCTCTCAGTACAAGGACCTGCCGCGGCCGTTCCGCCGCTACCAGGTCTCGCCGGTCTGGCGGGCTGACAAGCCGGGCCCGGGGCGTTACCGGGAGTTCACCCAGTTCGACCTCGACTCCGTGGGCGTCGAGTCCGAGATCGCCGACACGGAGATCATCGCCGGCATGTGCGACACCCTGACCGCCCTCAACGTGGGCGGCTACCGGGTGCGCTTCTCCAGCCGCAGCCTCCTCAACCTGCTTCTCTCCTTCGCAGACATTGCGGCGGAGCGGAGCGTGGACGTCTTCCGTGTCCTGGACAAGATGGACAAGGTGGGCATGGCGAAGGTCCGGCTGGAGCTGACCGTGGGCTACGTCGACTCGTCGGGCGACCCGATCCGCGGCCTGGGTTTGGAGAATGCGCAGGTCGACAAGATCGAGCAGTTCCTCGCCATCCCTCCTGATGACCGCCGGCAGGTGATCGCCCGGCTGCGGGAGACCTTCGCCTCCGTCGAAGGGTCGGAGGAGGAGCTGGCCAAGGTGGAGAGGATCTCCGAGCACCTCTATGCCCTCGGATACGACAACGACCGGGTGTCCCTGGACGTCTCCGTGGCCCGTGGCCTGGCCTACTACACCGGACCGGTTTTCGAGGCGATCCTGCTGGATGACGAGGGCAAGCCGTCCAAGTTCGGCTCCGTCTTCGGCGGCGGCCGGTATGACGACCTGGTAAACCGCTTCCTTGGCGAGCGGGTGCCGGCGGTGGGCGCTTCGATCGGCGTGGACCGCCTGCTGGCTGCGCTGATCGACCTGGGCCGGCTGCCGTTGAAGAAGGCGACCTCCCAGGTGCTGTTCACCCGCATGGACCCGGCGCTCGAAGGCGAGTGCCTCGCGATGGTCTACGAGCTGCGGCGCGCAGGCATCCCGGCCGAGCTCTACCTGGGCACGGCCAAGGGACCGGGCAAGCAGCTCAAGTATGCCGATTCCTGGGGTATCCCGGTCGCGGCCCTCTACGGCTCGACCGAGAAGGAGCGCGGCATCGTCACCTTGAAGGACATGGAAGTGGGCCGGCGCAAGGCCGAGACCCTGGCCCGCCGCGAAGAGTGGCTGGAGGAGCGCCCCGGCCAGCGCGAAGTCCCGCGGAGCGAGCTGGTGGCCACGGTCCGCGAGATGCTCGGGAGCTCCAAGTGACGAAGGTCGTCCTCGACGGCAAGTCTCTCAATCTGGAGGATCTCGTCCGTGTAGCCCGCGACCCTCGGGTGCGGGTAGAAATCGCGGACGAGGCCATGGAGCGCGTCCGCCAGAGCCAGGACCAGATCCAAGAGATCGCCCGGAAGTACCGAAAAGAGTACGAGGGCGGCAACCCGGTCCTCGACTACGGCATCACCACCGGCTTCGGCGAGTTCAAGAACATCCCGATCCCGCCCGAGCAGCTCGAAGAGCTGCAGTGCAACATCCTCCTGAGCCACGCGGTGGGAGCTGGGGAGACGGCTGACGACCTCCACCCCTCCAACGACTTCGAGCCCGAGGTGGTGCGGGCCGCGCTGCTGATCCGCCTCAACGCCTTCCTCAAGGGGCACTCGGGCATCCGCCAGGAGATGGTCCGGGTGGTCCAGGCCATGATCAACCAGGGCGTCATCCCCCTGGTGCCGATCCGCGGCTCCGTGGGATCGAGCGGCGACCTCTGCCCGCTCTCTCACCTCTTCGTCGTAGTCCTGGGCGAGGGCCGCTACTTCCTGGTGCGCGAGCCGGACGATCTCCTCTACCGCTCGCGGGAGCTGCGCAGCGGCCTGGAGCAGCTTCAGGAAGACCTCGGCATTCCGGTCCCGAGACCCTCATACAAGGAGGGCCTGGCGCTGACCAACGGTGCCACCTTCACCACGGCGCTCCTGGGATTGGGGGTCTATGACGCCGAGCACCTTGCGAAGGTGGCGGATGCGGCGCTGGCCCTCAGCCTGGAAGCGGTCTGCGGCTGCGCCCGGGCGTTCGACCCCCGGGTGCACGAGGTCCGCGGGCACGCCGGCCAGATCGCGAGCGCCGCGCACGTCCGCGAGCTGCTCAAGGGGAGCAGTCTGATCGAGAAGGCCGGAGCGGTGCAGGACGTCTACTCCCTGCGCTGCGCACCGACGGTTCACGGCGCCGCCCGTGACACCACCGCCTACGCCCGGACCGCGGTCGAGGCCGAGATGAACGCGGCCACGGACAATCCGCTCTTCTTTTCCACGGAAGACGAGCCGCCCTGGGACTGGGAGTTCCGGCAGAACTGGCCCGACGGCTATCGCGGGGATCAGCGGATCTCCTTCTCGGCGGGCAACTTCCACGGCGAGCCGGTGGGCTTCGCGTCGGACTTTCTGGCCATCGGCCTGGCCGAGCTGGCGAGCATCTCCGAGCGCCGGACCCAGATGCTTCTGGACTGCCATCACAACCGCAACCTGCCCGCGAACCTGATCCCGCACCGGGGCGTGAACTCGGGCTGGATGATCGCCCAGTACACAGCCGCGGGGATCGTCTCCGAGAACAAGATCCTGAGCCATCCCGCCTCGGTGGACTCGATCCCCACCTCCGCGAACGCCGAGGACCACAACGCCATGGGCATCATCGCCGCCCGGAAGCTGCGGACGGTGCTGCGCAACGCCCAGGCGGTGCTCGCGATCGAGCTGCTGGTCGCCGTCCAGGCCGTGGAGTGGCGGGTGGCGATGGCGATCGATCCGCGCGGGGAGGCCGTCCGTGGCACCGGGTGGGAGGAGGCGGAGGAAGAGGCCAGGCAGTTCCGGGAGCGCACCGCCCCCGAGCGCCGCGACGTCATCGCCGCGAGCCTCGGACAAGGCACCCGCCGCGTCTACCGCAAGGTCCGCGATCTGGCCCCGCCGCTCCTCGGCGACGACCGCACCCTGGACGGAGACCTCCGGGCGGTGCGGTGGGCGGTGGAGCGGAACGGGCTGATGTAGGCGAATTCCTTTGGTCAACAGCCGTACGCGCACGGCGTAGAGACGCGCCAGTCCTCTACCACCGCGCGTATCGGGTGCACAGGGCCGGGGCGTCTCATGGCCCCCGCGACCACCAATACCTGCCGTGGCAAGAGGAGGAGACGCCCCGACCTTGTACACCCGGCAGAATCTTGCCAGCGTACTGGGGCGTCTCTACCCCGGACCCTACCCGCCGTCCGTGAAGGACCAGACCCGCCACGCAAAAGTGCCGCACTGCCACGATCACCTTTTCGCCCCCTCCACCCCCAGCCCCGCATCCACCCAGGCATCCAAGCCCCCTTCCAGGGGGCGGACCCTTGCAAACCCTCTCTTCATCAGCTCGCGAGCCACCCGGGCCGCGTTGTTCTCGTTCGGTCACGTACAGTAGAGGATGATCTCCCGGTCCCTGGGCAGGTGAGTGAGCTTGTCGTCCAGCTCCTCCAGCGCCATCCGCAGGGCGCCGGGGATGTGCCCGCCCAGGTGGGCCCTCTCGGTGCGGACGTCCACGATGGCCGGCGGATTGCCGCGGTCCATCAGCTCTCTCAGCTCGTGGACGGTGATCCGCGCCAGGTCCAGCGTGCGCCGGAGGCGCCGGCGCTCCCAGAGCTTGTAGGCGATCACCAGGGCCAGCACCATGGCCACCACGACGGCGGCCCAGAGCCCCATCGTCTCCAGCCAGGCGAGCGCGCGGTCCACCGCGCCGTGGAAGACCCAGCCCAGCGTTACTGCCAAGCCGATCCAGAGCAGGCTGCCCAGGCCGTCCCAGAAGATGAAGGCCGGCAGGCTCGTACCCATGGCCCCGGCCAGGGGCGGCGCGACCGTGTTGTAGCCCGGGATGAACTTGGCGAAGAGGAGGGAGACCATCCCCCGGCGCTCGAAGAGGTCTTCCGTCCGGCGGACGCAGGAGTCGGGCGAGAGCGAGATCCGGCAGACCAGCCGCAGCACCCGGTGGCCCTGCCAGCGGCCGATCAGGAACCAGATCGTGTCCGCCAGGATCGAGCCCGCCATGGCCGCCGACAGGAGGGGCAGGAGGCCGATCCGGCCGTCCGCCGCCAGCGCGCCGGAGACGATCAGCGTGGGCAGCGCGGGGATCGGCACGCCCACCTGCTCGAGGAAGACGTTGCCAAACACGATCCAGAGGCCGTGGCGGGCGAGCCGGGCGAGGATATCGTCCATAGAGAGCAGATTGTTGCACGAGAGGCCGGGTAGGCCCCTCCAACCGCGGGGTAGGCATGTCCAACCTCCGGGTAGCCATGTCTACCTCTCGGGTAGCCAGGCCTACCTGCCGGGTAGCCGTGTCTACCTCCCAGGTAGCTATGCCTACCTTCCGGATAGCTGTATCTACCTCCCGGGTAGCTATGCCTACCTGCCAAGTAGCTGCCTCTACCCGCCGGGTGGCTATAGCTACCTGAGGGGTAGACCCCTCTACCCAAGCTCAGCCCGGTTCTCTTGACAGCCGCTCCGCCCGCCTGCTTTAATCGCCGGGCGATGAGCCTGACGACCGACCGCCGTTCCGCAACCGCTGCCGGTATCTCCGGTGCTTGGCGGGGTCGTGTTCGTCGTGCTCATCATCACGCCGTGAGCTGAGCCGGGTCCGTCCCGGCACCACCGGCCAGGGACGAGTCAGCCAGCATCCTCAAGCGCGCCGCCTCCTTCCGGGTCCGGAAGGAGGTTTTCGTTTTGGAGAGGTCCCAGGCCAGCAGGGCCACCCTGATCGCCACTCTGACGGCTCCGCCCTCACGGGAGCTGGACGGGCTGGCGGACGCCGACTGGGTGGAGGTGCGCGCCGATCTCGTCGGCGACCTCGACTCCGGGCTGGTGCGCAGGATCTTCCCGGGCAAGGTCCTCTACACCCTGCGCAGCCGCGCCGAAGGGGGTGCCTTCGAGGGCTCCGCGGAGCGCCGCAAACGCCGCCTCCTCGACGCTGCCCGCCGCTACGACTTCATCGACCTGGAGATGGCCCGCGACCTCGTGCCCGAGGTGCTCAAGGCCATCCCTCCCGAGCGCCGGGTCATCTCCTGGCATGGGCCCGCGACCCCTCTGGCCGGCCTGGAGGAGGTCTTCCGGCGCATGAGCGGCACCAACGCCGCCCTGTACAAGCTGGTCCCCGCGGCCACCCAGCCGGGCGAGGAGCTGGCGCCGCTGCTCCTGCTCCATGGGCTCGAGCGCCGCGACGTCACCGCGTTCTCCACCGGGCTGGCCGGCGTCTGGACCCGGCTGATCGCGCCAAGGTTGGGCGCCCCGGTCGTCTATGGCGCGGCTGGAGAGACTCCCGGAGCGCCGGGGCAGCCGACGATCCGGCAGCTCGTGCGGGACTTCGGGCTTCCCGCCCTGCCGCCGGTCTCGGCCCTCTTCGGCATCGTCGGCAATCCGGTCTCCCACTCCCTTTCGCCGCGCATCCACAACGCGGCTTACCGCGAGCTCGGCGTGCCCGCGGTCTACCTCCCCTTCCACACCGAGTCATTCGGCGAATTCTGGCTGGAGGTGGTGGAGTCCGGGATGCTGGAGGAGCTGGGACTGCCGATCCGCGGCCTCTCCGTGACCGCTCCGTACAAGGAGGCCGCGCTGGCGGTCGCGGGGGCCGAGAGCCCGCGCGCCGGGCTGATCGGCGCGGCCAACACCCTGGTCTGGAACCAGGAGGTCTGGGAGGCCGAGGCCACGGACCCGGACGGCATTGTCCTGCCTCTGCGCGAGCGCGGTATTCCAATCGAGGGGCGGACCGCGGCTGTCGTTGGCACCGGTGGTGCCGGGCGCTCCGCCGCGGCCGGGCTGGCCACGGCCGGCGCCCAGGTCACTCTCGTGAACCGCGGCACCGAGCGCGGGCTCCATGCCGCCTCCCTCCTCGGCCTGCCGTTCATGCCGCTCTCCGATCTCGACCCCTCCGCCTTCGACATCCTGGTCAACGCCACCTCCCTCGGCCGTGCGGACGGCGAGGGCCTGCCGTTCCAGGTGGACAGGCTCCGCCCGGGAGCGGTGGTGATCGACATGGTCTATGGCGATGGCCCGACGCCGCTTCTGAGCGCGGCCGCGGCCCGCGGCGCGGTGACGGTCGACGGCCGCGAGGTGCTCCTCGGCCAGGCGGTCGGGCAGTTCCGGATGATGACCGGCAAGGATCTGCCGCGCGCCCTCGTCCGCCGCATCGTCGGCCTGGAGGATCTCCCATGAAGGTATCCGCCGCGCTCCCGACCGGCGTCGCCGCCCTGCTCTTCGAGAGCGCGAAGCGCCGCCGCGAGATGGAGCAGCGCCTGGTGGCCCGGCTTACCGAGGCGGGATACTCCGAGGCGATCCTGCCCATCCTCGACTACCTGGAGCCCTACGAGTCGCTGCTCACACCCGCCAGCCGCGGCGAGCTCTACCGCTTCATCGACCGCGACGGCGAGCAGCTCGCCCTGCGCGCGGACTTCACCCCCATGCTCGCCCGGCTGCTCGCGCCCCGCCTGCACTCCATGCCTCTGCCGCTGCGCCTCTTCTACCGCGGCGACGTGATCCGGTACGAGGAAGAGCGGGCGGGCCGGCAACGCGAGTTCTACCAGCTCGGCGCGGAGCTGCTGGGCGTGCCCGGCGAGCCCGGGGAGGGCGAGGTGCTGCGGCTCTTCCTGGATGTGGTCTCCGCGAGCGGAGCCCAGCACAAAGTCCAGGTCGTGCTCGGCCTCGCAGGCTGCCTGGACCGCCTGCTGCTGGGCTGCGGAGCCGCCGATCCCGCCGCGCTGGCCTCGGCGGTGGCGCACCGCGACCGCAGCGAGGTGAGGAAGGTCTGCCCCGCTCTCCTCCACGTGATCGAGACCGGCGTTCCCGAGAGCCCCGAGGAGCTCGGGGAGGAAGAGGGGAAGCGGCTGCGCGGATTGCTGGACCTGCGCGGCGAGCTGGCCGGCCTCTTCCCGGACGTGGACCTCTTCGTGGACCTGGCCGAGTTCGCCCGCCACGGACAGAGCCCGGGCCTCACGCCGGAGCAGGGCGACCGCTCGTACTACGACGGCCTGGTCTTCCGCGCCTTCGCCGGCCCCTCCGCTCTACCCGTTGGCGGTGGAGGACGGTATGACCGGATGTTCCGCGCCCTCGGCGCCGAGGTGGCCGCGGCAGGGTTTTCGGTGAGCGTCGACCGGTTGCTGGAGGCCGTGCCGTGATCCGGCTCGCGTTGCCCAAGGGGCGGAACCTGGAGCCGGCCCTGGCCGCCTTCCGCGCCGCGGGCATCCCCCTCCTCGGGCTTGATCCTGCTGGCCGCAGCCTGCGCACCCGTCTCGAAGAAGGCGTCGAGGTCCTCTCCCTCAAGGACTGGGACCTGCCCCTCTACGTCGAGCACGGGGTGGCGGACCTCGGTATCGTGGGGAGCGACGTGCTGGCCGAGGTGGACGGCGACCTGCTGGTGCCGGTGCGCCTGCGCGAGGGCCGCTCCCGGATGTCGCTGATCGGCCGCTCGGCGGAGGCCCTGCCGGAGCCCGGGGGGCAGGTGCGGCTGGCGACCAAGTATCCGAACACGGCGCGGCGGCTGGTGGGGGAGCGCCCCTGGGGAGCCGAGATCGTGAAGCTCTCGGGCTCGATCGAGCTGGCGCCGCTGCTGCACCTCGCGGAGCTGGCGCTGGACATCGTTCAAACCGGACGGACCCTGAAGGAAAATGGACTGGTGGAGATCGAGACGGTCGCGGAGGTGGCGGCCTGCCTGGTGGTGAACCGGGCCTCGTACCAGCGCCACCGCACCCTCCTTAACCAGTGGATCGGCCGCCTCGAGGCGGCGGAGGTGGTGTCTTGAGCACGCTCGCGGTGATGAAGGCAGACTCCCGGGCGGGGCGGCGGGCCGTCGAGCGGCTGGTGCGCCGCGGCGAGGGCATCCTGGACGAGAAGACCCTGCGCAAGGCCGCGCGGATCGTGGACCGGGTCCGGCAGAAGGGAGACCGCGCCCTCCTCGAATACGTACGCGATCTCGACGGCTCAGTCGTGAGGTCGGTCGCGGACCTGGCGTTGCGCGAAAAGACGGATGCCTCGGCCCTCTCCGCCGGCTTCGTGGAGGCGCTGGAGCGGGCCATCGTGGCGGTCGAGCGCTTTCACGCGCCGCAGGTCCGCACCGGCTATCGCCTGGACGACGAGGACGGCGCCATGCTGGAGGAGCGCATCCATCCGCTCCGGCGGGTCGGCATCTACGTGCCCGGCGGCCGGGCGGCCTATCCCTCGACCGTGGTGATGACGGTGATCCCCGCGAAGCTGGCCGGCGTCCAGGAGATCGCGGTGGCGACGCCGCCGGGCTCGTACCACGCCAATCCCGCGGTCCGCTACGCCCTGGAGCGCCTCGGCGTAACCGAGGTCTGGGGGATGGGCGGCGCCCACGCCGTGGCCGCCTTCGCCTACGGCACGGAGACGGTCCCGCGCGTGGACAAAATTGTCGGCCCAGGCAACGCCTGGGTGACCGCGGCCAAGAAGCTGGTGGTGGGAGATGTGGCGATCGACGGCATCGCAGGGCCGAGCGAGGTGGTGATCCTGGCCGATTCGGACGCAGATCCCGCTCTCCTCGCCGCGGACCTCCTGGCCCAGGCGGAGCACGATCCGCAAGCCGCGGCCGTGCTGATCACCTGCGACGCGAAGCACGGCAAGCTGGTGGCGCGGGAGGTGGACCGGCAGCTCGCGGACCTCTCCACGGCGGCCACCGCGCGCGACTCGCTGCTGCGCTTCGGAGCGGCCCTGGTGGTGAGCTCGCTGAACGAGGCGGTCGAGCTGATCGAGCGCATCGCTCCCGAGCACCTGCAACTCGTGGGACCGGATTCGGAGGCGGTTACCGGCCGCATCAACTCGGCCGGCGCGGTCTTCCTGGGCGCGGCCACGCCGGAGGTCTTCGGCGATTACATCGCCGGCCCGAGCCACGTGCTCCCCACCTGCGGCAGCGCCCGTTTCGCCTCGTCGCTGGGAGTCGAGGACTTCCTGCGCCGGAGCCACACGATCCGCTTCACGCCGGCCGCCGCCGCGCGCCGGGCCGCGGCAGCCGCGGCGCTCGCGGATGCCGAGGGGTTGCCGGCGCACGCGGCGTCGGCCAGGAGGAGGCTGCTGTGAGCTGCAGCCCTCACCCCCAACCCCTCTCCCATCCGCACACCCGGACCCCCGGGAGAGGGGAGAGTGGCCGCGCAATGCTCTTCTCCAACAGAGGCTCCGCCATCTCTGTCCTGATGGCCCACGAGAAAGCAGCCCCGGTAGGGGCGGCAGCATGTAGCCCGGGGCGTAAGCCCCGGGATGGGTCCCCCAAAACACCCCTGAGCCCCGGCAGGGGCGACAGAGGGCCGAGGGGCGTGAGCCCCGATGGGGGGGCGGGGGAGGGTGCCGCCCCTGCCGGGGCTGGGGAGAAAATATGGGGCCGTTTACCCGGGGCTCACGCCCCGGGCTACATGCTGTCGCCCCTGTCGGGGCTCTCCGGACGTAGCCACGGATGGAGATGCCATGGGCGCGGTCGCGGTCATGCCCCCCTCTCCCGGGGGTCCGGGTGTGCGGATGGGAGAGGGGTTGGGGGTGAGGGCCGCAGGGCACGAGGGTTGGAGCAGCTCTCTGGAGGGGAGATCCCATGATCCGCCCGATCGACCCCGCCTCCCTGGTGCGTCCCGAGGTGCGCCGTCTCTCGGCCTACCACCTGGACCTCACCCCCTGCCGGCACAAGCTGGACCAGAATGAAGTCCCCTGGGACCTGCCGCACCGGATCAAGCTCGCCGTCACCGAGGGGCTGCTCGAGACCGACTGGGCCCGCTACCCGGACTTCCATGGCGACGCCCTCCGCCGCGACCTCGGCAAGCTGCACAACTGGCCGTGGGAGGGCATCCTCGTGGGCAACGGCTCGAACGAGCTGCTTTCCACGGCCCTGGAGGCGATGGCCGGGCCTGGAACCGAGGTGCTCGGCGTCGAGCCGACCTTCGGCCTCTACCGCATGTTCGTGATGCGGGCGGGAGGCGTACCCCGCTTCCTGATGCGCTCGGACCTCTCGCGGCCCTCCCTCTTCATGGACGAGCTGGAGGCCGAGGTCGAGCGCAACCCGCGGCGGCCGGTCCTCCTCTGCACGCCGAACAATCCCACGGGGGACGCGCTGCCCCCCGAGTGGGTCGCCGCGCTCCTGGAGCGCCTGGAGGGGCCGCTCCTCCTCGACAACGCCTACGGCGAGTTCTGCCGCTTCGACTACCGGCCGCTGCTTCACAAGTACCCGCACCTCGTCCTTTTCAGGACCTTTTCCAAGGCCTGGTCGCTCGCCGGCCTGCGCCTCGGCTACCTGATGGCCCGGCCGGCCCTCGTCTCGGAGCTGATCAAGGTCAAGCTGCCCTACAACCTGGGCCATGCCGCGGTGCTCGCCGGCCGCGCCGTGCTGGCCGAGGAGGAAGAGGAGAAGCGCCGGGTGAGGATCATCGTCGCCCGCCGCGCCCAGTGGGCACGGATGCTGACCGAGGAGGGCTTCGAGGTCTTCCCTTCCGAGGCCAACTTCCTCCTCATCCGCTGTGCCTCGTCGGACAAGGCGCGCGAGGTGCGGGATGGCCTTGCGGCCAGAGGGATAAGGATTCGGGACGTTGGGCATTACCCCGGGCTTGCCAACTGTCTGCGGGTGTCGGTGGGGAGCGGGATGGCGTTGAGGGAGACTCATCTGGCTCTGGCGGAGATCCGGGAGGGGCGGACCCTCACCCCCCGGCCCCCTCTCCCGGCCGCACACCCGGACCCCCGGGAGAGGGGGAGGGCGCTACGTCCGACCTCTATCCCATCTGTCTCCGCTCCGAAGGCGGAGCCACGGTCTGGAGAGACATCTCGCGCGGCCACTCCCCCCTCTCCCGGGGGTCCGGGTGTGCGGCCGGGAGAGGGGTCGGGGGTGAGGGCTGCCCGCGTCGAGCGCTCCACCAAGGAAACCACCATCCACCTCTCTCTGTCCCTCGATGGCGGCCCCCGCAAGATCGAAGTCCCCAACGGCTTCTTCGCCCACATGCTGCAAGCCCTCGCGACCCACGCCGGCCTCGGGCTCGATCTCCGGGCGGGCGGCGACACCCACGTCGATCTCCATCACACGGTCGAGGATGTCGGGATCGCCCTGGGCGAGGCCCTGGCCTCGGCGCTGGGAGACAGGCGCGGGATCGTGCGCTTTGCCCATGCTTATGCGCCTCTCGACGAGGCGCTGGCGCGGGCAGTAGTGGATCTCTCGGGACGGGGCACCTTCTCCTGGAACGCTCCTCGCGAGGTGGCTGCCGGGTGGGTGACGGCGGACTTTCCACTGACGCTGGTGGCCGACTTCTTCCAGGCGTTTGCGGACCGCGGACGGTTGACGCTCCACCTGGACGTGCTCACGGCACGCAACGGGCATCACGCGGCCGAGGCGGCGTTCAAGGCCGCGGCTCTGGCTCTGCGGACGGCAATTTCGGTACGGTCTGGATCGTCCGAGGTGCCGAGCACTAAGGGGACGCTCTCCATATGATCACCGTGATCGACGCCGGGGTCGGCAACCTGGGCAACCTGGTCCGGGCTCTGGAGAGCCTTGGTGCAAAGGCAGAGATTACTCTCGACCCTCGCCGGGTGGCCGAAGGGCAATGCCTGCTCCTCCCCGGGGTTGGCGCCTTTGCCCCTCCCCGGGAGGCGCTGCGTGGGGAGATGGAAGCCGCCCTCCACGAAGCTCTGGATGCCGGCGCCTGGCTGTTGGGGATCTGCGTCGGTTTTCAGCTCTTCTTCGAGTCCGGCGAGGAGTTCAAGGCGGTCGACGGCCTGGGGCTCCTGCCTGGACGGGTCACCCGCCTGCCCGGCGACGTGCCCGTGCCCCACATCGGGTGGAACCGTCTCCACGACGTGGCGGACCATCCGCTGCTGGACGGGCTCCGTGACCGGTACGTCTACTTCGTCCACAGCTACGCACCCGAGGGGGTTCCCGACGACCTCTGCCTCGCCCGCTGCACCCATGGCCGCGCCTTTGCCGCGGTGGCCGGGCGCGGACGGGTGATGGGCACCCAGTTCCACCCTGAGCGGAGCGGCGAGGCCGGCCTGCGGCTGCTGCGCAACTTCATGGAGATATCGGATGGAGCTGCTGCCAGCAATTGACCTGCGGAACGGCCGGGCGGTTCGGCTCCTCCAGGGGGATGACGCGCGGGCAACCATCTATGGGGACGACCCGCTGGCTGTCCTGGATGGCTACATCCAGGCCGGTGCGACCCGCGTGCATGTCGTGGACCTCGACGCCACGTTCGGGGAGCCTCCGCAGAGGGAGCTGATCGAGAAGATGGCCCTCCGCGGCCTCGTGCAAATGGGCGGCGGGCTCCGGGACCGCGAAGCGATCCGCTGGGCGCTGGAGGCGGGCTGCGACCGCGTGGTGGTCGGCTCCCTGGTGGCTCGGGACGTCGAAGGGTTCCGCGCCGTGGTCCTGGAGCACCCCGGAAAGATCGTCCCGGCGCTGGACATCGAGAACGGCGAGGTGCGCATCGGGGGATGGACCGAGAGCACCCCCTGGCGGCTGCCCGAGCTTTGCGTCCGCCTGCGCGGTCTCCCGTGCCCGGCGGTCCTGGTGACCGACGTGGAGCGCGACGGCATGCTCTCCGGCCCCAACTTCGACCTGGCCCGCCGCGTCGCCATGGCCTCGGGCATCCCCGCGCTGCTCTCCGGCGGCGTGCGGTCCCTCGACGACCTGCGGACGGCCCGGGAGATCCCCGAGATCGCCGGAGCCATCGTCGGTCGCGCCCTCTACGAGGGGATCTTCACGATCGAGGAGGCGCTGGACGTCTGCAGGGAGGGTGTGTGATCTCGAATCTGGCCCGCCGGGTCATCCCCTGTCTGGACGTGGCGGACGGTCGGGTCGTAAAAGGGGTGCAGTTCAAAAACCTGGTGGATCAGGGAGATCCCGCCGAATCGGCGCTCCGCTATGCCGAGCAGGGAGCCGACGAGATCGTCTTCCTCGACATCGGAGCTGCTCCCGAGGGCCGCGACACCCGGCTGGATTGGGTAGAGCGCACGGCCCGGCAGGTCTTCATCCCTCTGACCGTCGGCGGAGGAGTCCGCTCCGAGGGCGACGCCCAACGCCTTTTGCGCTCGGGCGCGGACAAGGTCGGCATCAACTCGGCGGCAGTCGAGAACCCGGAGCTGATCACCCTCCTGGCCCGCCGCTTCGGCAGCCAGTGCGTCGTGCTCTCGGTCGATGCGCTCGGCGGGGAGGTCGTCACCAGGGGTGGGCGCCATGCCACGGGCCTGGACGCGGTCGCCTGGATCCGGGAAGGGGTGGAGCGTGGCGCGGGGGAGATCCTCCTCACGAGCATCGACCGCGATGGTACGAAAGGGGGGTACGACGTGGATCTCATCCGGGAGGTCGTGCAATCCGTGAACGTGCCGGTCATCGCTTCGGGAGGCGCCGGCACTCTGGAGCACCTGGCCGAGGGGCTGGCCGCCGGAGCCGCGGCGGTGCTCGCCGCGTCCATCTTCCACGAGGGGACCTACACGGTCGGTGAGGTCAAGAGGTCCCTGGCCCAGGCGGGTTTTCCGATCAGGGAGGAGGGCTGATGACCGTCGATCCCTCGACCCTGAAGTACGACGACCGCGGTCTCCTCCCCGTGGTGGTCCAGGACGCCGGCTCCGGCGCCGTGCTGATGCTCGCCTTCGCCAACCGCGAGGCCGTCGAGCTGACGCTCTCGACTGGGGAAGCCCACTTCTGGAGCCGCTCGCGCCAGTCGCTCTGGCGCAAGGGGGAGACCTCCGGCAACACGTTGCGGGTGGTGGAGGTCACGGCCGACTGCGACAGCGACGCTTTGTTGGTGCGGGCGCGCCCCGCCGGCCCTGCTTGCCACCGGGGCACGCGCACCTGCTTCGAGCCCAATCCAGCCCGGCTGGAGCTGGGCTGGCTCGCCGCCGTCCTCGAAGAGCGCCGGAACGCCGATCCCGCCACCAGCTACACGGCGCGGCTGCTCCAGTCGGGTATCGAGCGGATCGCCCAGAAGGTGGGGGAGGAGGGGGTCGAGACGGCCATTGCTGCGGTGGCGGGAAGGCGGGAGGGTGTGGTGAGTGAGGCGGCCGACCTCCTCTATCACCTGCTCGTCCTCCTCCAGGCGAGCGGGGTCGAGCTGGGGGAAGTTGGGGAAGAGTTGCTCCGGCGGCACGGTTTGGGCTCGCCGCTGCACTCTGACAGGGAAGCTCGAACAGATCGGAGACAAGATGAGTGAGACGCCGCGGCGCGCCGTGCCGCACATTCGCGAGTTCCTCGCCGACAGCCTGACGCCGCTGGGCGTCTACCGCCGGCTTGCCGAGCTCTCCCCGCACCGCTTCCTGCTGGAAAGCGTGACCGGCGGCGAGCGCGTCTCACGCTTCAGCTTCCTCGGCGCCGGGCCGCGCGAGGTCTATCGCCTCTATCCCGACCGCCTGGAAGTAGAGCGCGGCGGCAAGTCCCGCCGGCTGCCTGGCGCGCCGCTCGACGCCCTGCGCGAGATCATCCAACGCATCCATACCGAGCCCGGCTCGATCCCTTTTACGGGTGGCCTCGTGGGCTACTTCGGCTACGACCTCATCCGCATGGTCGAGCGGCTCCCGAACCGTCCGGCCGATCCGTTCGGGCTGCCGATCGCGCTGCTTGCCCGCTTCGACAACCTGGTCATCTTCGACCACGCCTACCAGCGGGTGCTGGCGATCGCCAACGAGATCGAGGGCGAGGTCAACATGGCCGCGGCCGAGCGCCAGCTCGCGCGCATTTCCAAGCTGCTGACCAATGAAGCCGGCGGCGGCGGGGTCGCCATGCCCGAGCAGTCGCCGGGCCGCGCCGCGGCCACGCCGAGCCTCGACGGGCCCGCCTTCCGCAAGGCGGTGCTCGCGGCCAAGGAGCACATCGCCGCGGGCGACATCTTCCAGGTGGTGCTCGCGCGCCGTTGGACTGTTCCCCGCCGGGTCGATCCGCTGGCGCTCTACCGTGCCGTGCGCATGGTCAACCCGAGCCCGTACATGGTCCTCTTCGAGTCGCCGGACGTCTCCCTCGTCGGCGCCTCCCCCGAGATGCTGGTGCGCAAGCAGGGCCGGCACCTGGAGACCCGGCCCATCGCCGGCACCCGCCCGCGCGGCATGGACGCGGAGGGGGACAAGCGGCTCGCCGAAGACCTCCTCGCCGATGCCAAGGAGAGGGCCGAGCACGTGATGCTCGTGGACCTGGGAAGGAACGACCTCGGGCGCGTGGCCACATCCGGAAGCGTGCGGGTGGCGAGCTTTATGGAGATCGAGCGCTACAGCCATGTCATGCACATGGTGTCGAGCGTGGAGGCCGAGCTCGAGGCCGGCAAGGACAGCCTCGACGCGCTGCTTGCCTGCTTTCCGGCCGGCACCGTCTCGGGCGCGCCCAAGATCCGCGCCATGGAGATCATCGACGAGCTGGAGCCGGAGGCGCGCGGGCCGTACGCGGGCGCCGTGGGCTACCTTTCCTACTCGGGCGACCTGGACGCCTGCATCGCCATCCGCACGCTGGTGGTCGAGGAGGGGAGGACGTCGGTCACCGCCGGGGCGGGCATCGTGGCCGACTCCGATCCCGCGGCCGAAGAGAAAGAGACCGAGAACAAGGCGGCGGCGCTGCTCGCCGCGGTCGCTCTGGCCGAGGCTCTGGAGGGACGACGGCAGTGATCCTCATGGTGGACAACTACGATTCCTTCACCTACAACCTGGTGCAGATGCTGACCATGGCAGGCGCCCGGGTCGAGGTGCTGCGCAACGATGCCGAGAGCGCCGAGGCCATGCTCGCCCGGGCTCCCGAGGGGATCGTGCTCTCGCCCGGTCCCGGCCGGCCCGAGGACGCGGGCGTCTGCCTCGACCTGATCCGCCGCCATGTGGACGTCCCGATCCTCGGGGTCTGCCTCGGTCACCAGGCGCTCGGAGTCGCTTTCGGCGCGACGGTCGACCGCGCTCCGCGGCTGATGCACGGCAAGACCTCGCCGGTCCGCCACGGCGACCAGGGAGTATTTGCGGGTTTGCCGAATCCGTTCGAGGCGACGCGCTACCATAGCCTGGAGGTCAAGGAGGGGACGCTGCCGCAAGAGCTGGAGCCGCTGGCCTGGGCCGACGACGGCACTCTGATGGGGCTCCGGCACCGCAGCCTGCCCTACTGGGGGGTGCAGTTCCATCCCGAGTCCGTGCTGACCAGCTCGGGGCCGCGGTTGCTCGCCAATTTCATGGACCTCTGCCGCAAGGAGGTTGCGACGCCGTCATGAAAGACCCCAAGGAGGTGCTCTGGCGCCTGGTGGCTGGTGAGAGCCTGAGCCGCGAGGAGACCGAGGAGCTGTTCGGCGCCCTGATGGACGGACAGGTGAGCGAGCCCATCAAGGCCGCGCTGCTGGTCGCCCTGCGCATGAAGGGCGAAGCCGTGTCCGAGATCAGCGGCGCCGCCGCGGCCATGCGCCGGCGGGTCATCCCGATCCCGCACACGTCGGAGGGGATCGTGGACACCTGCGGCACGGGCGGCGACGGCCGGGGCACCTTCAACATCTCGACCGCCGCAGCCCTGGTCGCCGCCGCGGCCGGGGTCTCGGTGGCGAAGCACGGCAACCGCTCGGTCTCCAGCAAGTCGGGGAGCGCGGACGTGCTCGCCGCCCTCGGAGTCAGGATCGAGATCGATCCGGCCACCGCCGGGCGGGCGCTCGACACGGTTGGCATCACCTTCCTCTTCGCGCCGCTCCTCCATCCGGCCATGCGCGAGGTCATGCCCGTGCGCCGCGAGCTGGGCATGCGGACGATCTTCAACGTCCTCGGCCCGCTCACGAACCCGGCCGGCGCCCGCCGCCAGGTCATGGGCGTCTACTCCCAGAGCCTCGTCGAGCCGATCGGCCAGGTGCTGCGCGACCTCGGGGCCGAGCATGCCCTGGTGGTCCACGGCGACGGCCTGGACGAGATCACCACGACCGGACCCACCACCGTGAGCGAGGTGCGGGACGGCGAGGTGCGGACCTACACCCTGGAGCCGGAGCGCTTCGGCCTCCGCCGTGTCCGGGTGGAGGATCTGGCCGGGGGCATGCCCGAGGACAACGCGGCCTTGATGCACCGGGTTTTCGGGGGTGAAACCGGGCCGCTGGCCGAAGTGACGGCTCTGAATGCCGGAGCCGCCATCTACGTGGCCGGCCTGGCGCCGAGCCTGGAAGAGGGGGTCGAAGCTGCACTGGGCGTAATCGCCTCGGGCGCCGCCGCGGGCAAGCTGGACGAGCTCAAGGGGTTCCTCGGATGACGCCGCCGGACATCCTGGTGCGCATCGCCGAGCGCCGCCGCCAGCAGATCGCGGTCGTCGCGCACGATCTGCCTGAGGGCGAGCCGCTCTCCCGGGCGGACAATGCGTTCCTCGCAGCCCTTTCAAGCAAAGATCCCGCGATCATCGCCGAGATCAAGATGGGCTCCCCCCGCCTGGGCTCGCTCCACGGCAGGTTCGATCCCTTGAAGCAGGCAAAGCTCTATGCCCAGAACGGCGCCGCGGCCCTCTCCGTGGTGGTGGAGCCCGACTTCTTCTACGGCGATTACGAGCTGCTGACCCTCTGCAAGGAGGCCTCGGGGCTGCCGGCCATCGCCAAGGACTTCGTCGTCGATCCCGTGCAGCTCATCTGGGCGAAGGACGCCGGGGCCGACGCGGTCCTCCTGATCGCGGCGATGCATGAAGCTGAGGAGCTGGCCGGGTACGCGAGCATGGCCCGCGGCCTCGGGCTCGTCCCCCTGATCGAGACTCACGATGCCGGCGACGTGGCCAAGCTGCTGGGGGAGCCCTGGGAGATCGTCGGGGTCAACAACCGCGACCTGCGCACGTTCGAGGTCGATCTCCAGCATTCGATCTCCCTGGTGCCGAGCCTGCCGCGCGGCGCGATCCGGGTGGCGGAGAGCGGCATCCGGGACGCGCTCGACCTCCTGATGCTGCGCGAGAGCGGGTTCGAGGCCTTCCTGATCGGCGAGTCGCTGCTGCTCGCCCCCGATCCTGGCGCCAAGCTCCGGGAGCTGACAGGACGCCCATGACGCTGGTGAAAATCTGCGGCGTCGTCGATCCGGCCAACGCCCGGATGGCGGTCGAAATGGGCGCCGACTTCCTCGGGTTAAACTTCTACCCACGCAGCCCGCGGTATGTTGAGGTCGAACGGGCGCGGGAGATCGCTTCCGCCGTGCGAGGCTCGGGGGTGCGGCTGGTGGGTGTCTTCGTGAACTGGCCCATCCGCGAGGTGGAAGAGATCGAGTTCGAGGTGGGGCTCGACCTGCTCCAATTCAGCGGCGACGAGACTCCCGGCGATGTTGCACCCTTCGTCGGCAGGGCCATCAAGGCCTTCCGGGGTACGGACAGGACGGAAGCGTGGGCGGACGCCTGGGCCTGGCTGTTCGACGCTCCCCACGGCTCTCTCTACGGTGGCACCGGGACGGCATGGAATTTCCATGCGGTGGCGGGGATTGCCGGAGAGAGGCGCGTCTTCGTCGCGGGCGGTCTCGGGCCCGACAACGTGCGGCAGGCCATCGAGGCCAGCCGTCCCTACGCGGTGGACGTCTGCTCGCGGGTTGAGTCGGCCCCCGGCATCAAGGATCCGGAGCTGCTCCGGCAGCTCTTTCAGGAGGTACGGAATGCGCAGAGCCAAACCCCTCCCTGACCAGGAGGGTTACTTCGGCCCCTACGGCGGCCGGTTCGTGCCCGAGACGCTCATGGCGCCTCTGGCGGAGCTGACGCGCGCCTACGACAAGGCGAGCAAGCAGCGGACCTTCCGCCGCCAGCTCGACGACGTGCTGCGCGACTACGTCGGCCGGCCCACGCCGCTCTACTTCGCGGAGCGCCTGACCCAGGAGCTGGGCGGCGCGCAGATCTTCCTCAAGCGGGAAGACCTGCTGCACACCGGTGCGCACAAGATCAACAACGCGGTCGGGCAGTGCCTCCTCGCCCGCACCATGGAGAAGGAGCGGGTCATCGCGGAGACCGGCGCCGGCCAGCACGGCGTCGCCACCGCCACGGCCGCCGCCTTCCTCGGCCTCTCCTGCACGGTCTACATGGGCAGCGAGGACATGCGGCGCCAGCGGCTGAACGTGGACCGCATGCGCCTCCTCGGTGCCGAGGTCGTGCCCGTCGACTCCGGCAGCTGCACCCTCAAGGATGCGATCAACGAGGCACTCCGCGACTGGGTCACCAACGTCCGTACCACCCACTACGTGCTGGGCTCGGTGCTGGGGCCGGACCCCTACCCACGGATGGTGCGCGACTTCCATCGCGTCATCGGCGACGAGGCCCGGATCCAGCTCAAGAAGATCGCCGGCACCGAGTCTCCCGACCTAGCCGTGGCCTGCGTGGGCGGCGGCAGCAACTCGATCGGCCTGTTCACCGCGTTCGTGGGCGATACCAAGGTGCGCCTGATCGGCGTCGAGGCAGGCGGACGGGGCACGGGGCTGGGCGAGCACGCGGCCCGGTTCCAGGGCGGCGGCCTCGGCGTCCTTCACGGCACCCGGACGATGGTCCTCCAGGACAAAGAGGGGCAGATCTCCGAGACCCACTCGGTCTCCGCCGGCCTCGACTACCCGGCGGTGGGGCCCGAGCACGTCTGGCTCCGCGATGCGGGACGGGTCGAGTACACCTCGGCCACCGACGAGGAGGCGATCGCCGCCTTCCACCTCCTGGCGCGGACCGAGGGGATCCTCCCCGCCCTGGAGAGCGCGCACGCCATTGCCGAGGTGGTCAAGCGGGCGCCGCGCCTGACACCGCGGCGGATCATCCTGGTCAACCTTTCCGGCCGCGGCGACAAGGACGTGGAGTCCGTGATCGCCTGGGATGAGCAGCATTCGGAGCAGCATACAGAGGAGCAGCGATGAGCGCGATCGACGACGTCTTCGCCAAGTGCGCCGCGGAGGGGAGGGCGGCCTTCATCCCCTTCCTCATGGCCGGCGATCCGGACCTGGATGCCACCGCTGCGTTCTTGGATGCTCTGGCCGCGGGAGGGGCCGACGTCATCGAGCTGGGGGTGCCGTTCAGCGATCCCATCGCCGACGGGCCGACGAACCAGCGGGCCACCGTGCGAGCGCTCGCTGCCGGCACCAAGCTCTCGAACATCCTCGAGCTGGTGGCCCGGCACCGGGACCGGCTGGGCGTCCCTATCGTGCTCTTCACCTACTTCAATCCGGTCCACGCCCGCGGCATCGAGCGCTTCGCCGAGCAGGCTGCCTCGTCCGGGGTGGACGGCGTGCTCTGCGTGGACGTGCCCCCCGAAGAGGGGGAGCGCGAGCTGGTGCCCTGCCTGCGCGAGCATGGGGTGGACTCCATCTTCCTGCTGGCGCCCACGAGCACCCGCGACCGGGTGGCCCGGGTAGCCCGCATCTCGACCGGCTTCGTCTACTACGTCTCGCGCACCGGCGTCACCGGGGAGCGCACCGCCCTCTCGCCGGACCTGGTGCGGGACGTCAAGCGCCTGCGCAAGAAGCTCGACCAGCCGCTCGCCGTGGGCTTCGGCATCTCCTCGCCGGCCCAGGTGGCGGCGGTGGGCGAGGTGGCCGACGCCGTGGTCGTGGGCAGCGCCCTGGTGCGGCTGGTCGAGGAGAACCTCTCGATGGGACGCGGCGGCCTGGCCACGCTGCTGGAGAACCGGGTGCACGAGCTGTCCGCCCCTCTGTACCGGGGAGCGGAGAGGAAGCGGGCATGACGGTCCGGCAGGTGGCTGCGACGGTCCACGGCCGCTATCTCCTCGAAGTTCCGGCGGAGGTGGAGGGGGCCCCGCTTCTGGTGGGGTTCCACGGCTACGGCGAGAACGCCAAGCGGCACCTGGAAGAGCTGCGCCGCATCCCCGGCGCTGGGCGTTGTGTGCTCTGCGCCGTGCAGGCGCTCCACCCGTTCTACAACCGGACCGGCGAGGTGATCGCCTGCTGGATGACCAGCCTGGACCGCGAGCAGGCGATCACCGACAACGTGCGCTACGTGGCGAGCGTGGTGGCGAGCGTCAGGCAGGAGCTTCCCGTCTCGGAGCGGCTCGTCTATCTCGGGTTCTCCCAGGGCGCGGCGATGGCCTACCGCGCCGCCGCCGGAGCGGGCCACCCCTGCCAGGGGCTGATCGTGCTGGGGGGCGACGTGCCGCCGGAGCTGGAGCAGCAAGACCTCTCCCTCTTCCCGCCGGTGCTCCTGGGGCGCGGCAGCAGCGAGGAGTGGTACGACGCGGCCAAGATGGAGCACGATGTCGAGCTGCTCCGGGCGAAGAGCGTGGACGTGCGGCCGGTGATCTTCCAGGGCGGGCACGAGTGGACGGACGAGTTCCGGGCGGCGGCGGGGGAGTTCCTGCGGGAAGTTACCGTACCAGCCTCTTAATGTAGGGGCGGCCCTTGTGGGTGCCCTCCGGAGGGCACCCACAAGAGGTGCCCCTACAAAAAGAAAAAGGGCGCCCGACCAGCGGACGCCCCTTCTTATATTTCGACTTGGGTCTGAGCTTACTGAGCCGACGGGGTGGACATGTCGGTGCCCATCGGCTCCGTGGTCATGTCGGTGGTCATACCGGTGTCCATGGGCTCCATGGTCATGCCGGTATCCATGGGCTCCGTGGTATCCGTGGTGGCGTCGGTAATCGGGGTTTCTCCACCCTCCATGCCGTCATCCTTCTTACAACCCACCATCGGAACCAGCAACATCGCCAGCAGGCACAGGATCGACAGGTTTACGAACAGCTTCTTCATGTGTGTGTTTCTCCCTTTCAAATGGAACTGGATTTAAGACTACCAGGGTGACGTTTTAACTGTTGTCACCCACCTTGACCAAATTGATGACCCGCCTGACGCCATCCGTCTCACGAGCCAGCTGCTCAGCCTTCGTACGCGCTGCTTCCTTCTCAACGCGGCCCTGGAGGGTAACTACGCCCTCGTTGGTATCCACGTCGATGTTGAACGGGTTGATGTCCCCGTCCGCTGCCAGCTTCGCCTTCACAGAGGCCGTAATGGCAGCATCGTCGACCTGAGTTCCAGGAGTGGTGGTCGACTTGCAAGCACCCAGAGCCAAAAGCATCGCCAGCGTTAAGCAGACGAGCGAGGCCCGAAGCGTCATCTTGTTCATTTTGATCCTCCTCCTCGGTTAGACCTGTTTTCTTTGTCCGTTGTTGGTGGTCTGTGGCTCAGACCCTCCCGCACATGCCAGATCTGCTCTAAAGCAGAATTTGTGCCACAGCCCTCCTCCTAGGTCACACCGAGTCGTCGGACGACGCGGGAGTATACATCCTCCTTGCAAGCCTCTCAAGAGGGGGGTTCCTAATCCGCCAGGCGGTACTGGTTCAGGCGGTTGTAGAGGGTCTTCAGGCTGACGCCGAGGATGTCGGCCGTCTTCCTCTTGTTCCCTCCGTACGCCTCCAGCGTCGCCATGATGAGACGCTTCTCGACATCCTCGATCGAGGAGCCGACCTGGAAGTGGAGGCTCCGCTGGAACCCGGAGTCCCCGCCAACCTCGCGCGGCAGGCTGCGCGGCGTGATCTCCTGGTCGGCCATGATGAAGGCACGGTGCACCACGTTCTTGAGCTCGCGCACGTTGCCCGGCCAGGAGTGGCCGCGCAGCCGCTCCATCGAATCGTCGGTGAACCGCTTCGAGGACGCCTGCCGCTCGTTGAGCTGGCCGAGGAAGTGGTCGGCGAGGAGCTCCACGTCTTCGTTGCGCTCGCGCAGCGGCGGCATGTGGATCGGGAACACCTGCAACCGGTAGAGAAGGTCCTCGCGCAGCTTGCCGTCCGAGACCGCCTTGTGGGGGTCGCGGTTGGTGGCGGCGATGACCCGCACGTCCACCTCGACCGGCTGATCGCCGCCGATCCGGTTCAGCTGGCCGGTCTCGAGCACGCGCAGGAGCTTGACCTGCAGCTCGATCGGCATCTCCGTGATTTCGTCCAGGAACAGGGTGCCCATGTGGGCACGCTCGAAATAGCCCTTGTGCCGGCGTGCCGCGCCGGTGAAGCTCCCGCGCTCGTGGCCGAACAGCTCGCTCTCGATCAGGGTCGGCGAGATGGCGCCGCAGTTGAGCGGCATGAACGGCGCCTTGGAGCGCTTGGAGATGATGTGCAGCGTCTGGGCGGCAAGATCCTTGCCGGTGCCGCTCTCGCCGATGAAGAACACCGAGGCGTCGGTCGGCGCCACCCGGGTGATCATCTCGTAGACCGCCTGCATGGGCCCCGACGCGCCCAGCAGCAGCCCCAGCCGGTCGCTCTCCTGGGTCTGCTCCTGCTGCGTCCCCACGGAAGGGGCAGGCTGGATGCTTGCCACGTTGGCGAGGATGCTCTTCAGGCGCCCGATGTCCAGCGGCTTGGTCAGGTAGTCGCTGGCCCCCAGGCGCAGCGCCTGCACCGCGCTCTCCACGTCGGCGTGCCCGGTCATCAGCACCACCTCGGTGGAGGAGCCGATCTCCAGGTCCTTGAGCAGCTCGATGCCGCTGCCGTCCGGGAGGTAGAGATCGATCAGGGCCACGTCGGGAGTCCGGTGACTGACCTGCGCTCTCGCGTCGCGCAGCGTGCAGGCCGTGTTCGTGGTAAACCCCTGGCCTTCAATGAGCTCGGCGAGCGCAGAGAGGAAGTTCGGATCGTCGTCGACCGCTAGCGCATGTGGCATTTCGTCTTATCCCTTGTTCCCGGTAGCGGTCAATTCTATCTCATATGACTGCGGAGCATCGCCGGGACGTACTTCTCCCCCTTGCGAGGCCAGGATCCCGCGCGCCACATGGAGCTGGGCGAGCGCTCCGGACGGGGAGAAACGGATGTCGAAGCCCCCGCTCCCACCGCTCCCGGAGCCTGCCGCGGAGCCGGGCGGATTCCCGGCTACCCGCATCCAGGCCCGGTCCTCGCGGCGCTCCAGCCGAAGCTCCAGCGTCCCCTCCTTCGGCACGTCCGTAAGGGCCGCGAGGCTCAGGTGCAGCAGGGTCTGGCGGAGCAGATAGCGGTTCACCTCGACCGGGACCGGCGACTCCGGCAGCTGGAGCCGCACCTGCACCTGCTGCTTGCGCGCCGGGCCGGTGAGCAGCACGGACAGCTCTTCCATCAGCTCGCGCAGGTCGAGGTTCTCGGTGCGGTCGCCCCGGGGGGAGATGTGGGCGATGAAGATCTCCATCTCCTTGTGCAGCCGGTTGAGCTCCTCCTTGAGCACGTTCACGTAGCGGAGCTGGCGCTCGCGCCCGCCCGGCTCGGCTCCCTTGCCGGAGGCGATCGTCTCCTTGAGGATCTCGATGTTGAACACCATGGCGTTGATCGGCGCCCGCAGGTCGTGGGCGACCGCCGGGGTGATGTTCGTCAGGGAGCGCATCAGCGCGCTCAGGCGCAGGTCCGATTCCAGGGCTTCGACGGCCCCGGCATCCTGGACCAGCAGCACGCCGCCGTCCCCGCGCAAATCGAAGAGCCGGCGGGCCGCTCCGTCCCCGGGGAGGTCGAGGACCGTCTGTTGATCCCCTCCGCCCCACAGGCCCTGGGCTTCCAGGCGGGGGCGGAGCTCGCTCCATGCGCGCTCCAGGTCGGCCCGGTCCGGACAGCCGAGCAGGTCCATCGCCCGCTGGTCGGCGGAGGCGATGCCGCCTGTCCGCAGGACGATGACGCCGGGAGTCAGGGCCCCGGCAAGGCCGCCGGTCTCGGTACGCCGTTCGGACCGGGGCTGTTTTTCAATCGCATTCATCATTCGTTCTCCGCTCTCGACGACTCATAAAGGGCTCGCTCCGGACCTTCGTCGAGCGCCCTGGCGAGGAAGGACTCGGCCCACCAGAAGATATCGTGCCGGCGGACCTCTTCGCGCAGGCTCCGCATCCTCCGGCCGCGGTCACCCTCCGTCATCCGCAGCGCCTTGTGGAGGGTGCGGGCGGTGGAGGTGGCATTGTGCGGGTTGACCAGCAGAGCTCCGGGGGCGAGCTGGACGGCCGCGCCCGCGAACTCGGAGAGTACCAGCGTCCCCTGCTCGTCGACCCGTGCCGCGCAGTACTCCTTGGCCACCAGGTTCATCCCCTCCCGCAGCGGCGTGATCAGGGCCACGTCCGCGGCGCGGTAGTGGGCCAGCAGCTCGTCCGGGGTCAGCGTGCGCTGCAGGAAGTGGATGGGGATCCATCCCGGCCGGCTGAAGCGGCCGTTGATCTCGCCCACCTGGCGCGCGATCTCACAACCCAGCTCCCGGTGGCGCGGCAGATCCTCGCGGCTCGGCACCACCACCTGGATCAGCGACACCCGGTCGTGGTGCTCGGGACGGCGCGCAAGCAGCTCCGCGAACGCCTGGAGCTTCTCGGTGATCCCCTTGGAGCGGTCCAGGCGGTCGATCCCCAGGATCAGGCTGCGGCCGCCGTGCAGCTCACGCAGGCGCGCCGCGGCCAACTCGATCTCGGGCGAGGCGGCCCGCTCCGCCACGTTGTGGAAGTCCACGCCGATGGGGAAGGCATCCGCCTTGATGTCCTTGCTCACGCCTAGCGCATTCGCGCAGTCCAGGAAGTTCTGCAGATCGCGCGGGGTCTGGAACCCGAGCTGGTCGTAGGCCAGGAGCCCGCGCAGTAGCCGCTCCCGCCAGGGGAGCTTGAGGAACAGGTCCGGCCCCGGGAAGGGGAGGTGGAGGAAGAAAGCGGTGCGGCAGGGGACGCGCAGGGTCCGCAGCTCGGCCGCCACGTTCATCAGCAGATGGTTGTGCACCCAGAGGAGATCGGAATCTCTCCCGGTCCTGGACATTGCCTTGGCCGCGGCGCGTGCGAACTTCCGGTTCACCCGCCGGTAGGCCTGCCAGGCCGCGGGATCGAACCGGCACTCCAGGGGCTGCTCGTGGAACAGCGGCCAGATGATCCCGGCGCCGAAGCCGTCGTAGGCCCCGTGCACGTCCCGGGCGCTGAGGGAGACGGGCCGCATCGACGAGCCACCGGCCTGAATGGCGCCCGCCAGGATCTGCGGGTCCGGGGCGACCTCCTCGGCCACTCCCGGCCAGCCGATCCAGACGCCGCGGCGCTCCCGCAGCACCGGATTGAGTGCCGCGACCAGAGACCCATGCGCGCGGTCGGCCCTCCAGCCTCCACCCCCCTCGCAGGTGAGTTGGATCGGAAGCCGGTCGGAAACGACCAGCACCCGGCGCTGCGCGAGCGGTATCGGCGGCAGCGGGAGCATCTCCGGCAGCCTCTGCGCGGGAGCGTTGTAGATGGATACCTTGTTCATGAGAACGGCTCTTTCGGACCCCTCCCCCATGTGCAGGGTGCATGCCACTCCCGTGCCGCCCCGGGCACGCGGGATGCAAAGCGTTTGGGCACGCAAGGCGGATCGCATGGGGATGAACACCCGCCTGTAGTTCTTACACCTGGACCGACTCACACAGGCAAGGATGACCATGCCAGCAGCAACTCTGGAAGAAACCATCGACAGCGGCCTCACCATCGCCGTCTACGTAGACCCGGAGGAGAGCGCCAAGGCCGCCGGCCTGCGCTACGTCTCGGACGACATGCCGGGCATCCGGCGCCGCAAGCGGGGCAAGGGGTTCACCTTCCTCGACGCCAAGGGGAGCACGGTGAGCGACGCCCGGACGCTGGAGCGCATCCGCAAGCTCGCCATCCCCCCGGCCTGGACCGACGTCTGGATCTGCCCGGCCGCCAACGGCCACCTGCAGGCGACCGGCCGGGACGCCCGCGGCCGCAAGCAGTACCGTTATCACGCGGATTGGAGGAACGTCCGCGACGAGACCAAGTTCGGCCGGATGATCGCCTTCGGCGAGGCTCTGCCGAAGATCCGCGAGCGGATGGAGCAGGATCTGTCTCTGCGCGGGTTGCCGCGCGAGAAGGTGGTGGCCACGGTCGTGCGCCTCCTCGAATCCACCCTGATCCGGGTCGGAAACCGGGAGTACGCCCGCCAGAACGGCTCGTTCGGCCTCACCACCCTGCGCGACGGCCACGTGGACATCGAGGGCTCCAAGCTGCGCTTCGAGTTCCGGGGCAAGAGCGGCAAGGACCATTCGGTCGAGTTCCAGGACCGGCGGGTGGCGCGCATCGTCAAGCAGTGCCGCGACCTGCCCGGCCAGACGCTCTTCCAGTACCTCGACGAGGCCGGGGAGCGCCAGAAGATCACCTCGGAGGACGTCAACGCCTGGCTCAAGGAGACGACCGGCGAGGACTTCACGGCCAAGGACTTCCGCACCTGGGGAGGCACGGTGCTGGCCCTCTCCGCCCTGCTGGAGGTGGGGATGTGCGAGTCCGAGAAGGAGGCCAGCAAGGCCGTCGTCGAGACGGTCAAGCGGGTGTCCCAGGATCTCGGCAACCGGCCGGCCATCTGCCGCAAGTACTACATCCACCCCGTGGTGATCGACACCTTCGTGGAAGGGAAGCTGGAGGAGGCTTTGGAGGAGGTCGTCGAGGAGTCGCCTGACGGAGATGAGGGGAACGGCTTAAGGAAGCTGGAGGCGCAGGTGCTTGGGCTGCTGCGGGGGAAGGGGAACTGAACCTCACCCCCTGTCCCCCTCTCCCGTGGGGGAGAGGGGGGCGGTAGCTGAAATTACCGTGGCTTGCGTTCGGGCAAGAATGCCTCAGAAACGTTCCCCCTCTCCCTCTCGGGAGAGGGGGACAGGGGGTGAGGTCTCTTTCCTACCGCGCCGCGCCCGCCTTGCCGTTCAGGATGCCGTTGAGCCGCGTCTCGGGCGACTCCCAGTCGCTGCGGCTGATCCGGCCCACTTCCTTGCCGTCCACGAAGACGATCCCGGTGGGCACGCCGTCCACCCTGTACTTCTTGGCCTCGGGGTCGTTCGCGAACCGCTCCGGCAGGCCGTAGTACTCGAACTGGATCGGGGCGCCCTTGAGCTCGTCCTCGACCCGCAGCAGGTAGGGCAGGTGCTCCTGGCAGTGCGGGCACCAGGAGCCGAAGAAGACCTTCACCTTGACCGGCTTGGCCCTCTTCTTGAGCGCCGCCACGATCTGGGCGTTCGGCTTGTAGCCGCGGGCGCCCACCACGTACTCGGGGCTGTGGTTCTTGAGCGCCGGCGCCTTCCGGAGACCGAGGAGCGGCGGGTTGGGGCCGAGGCTCCCCTGGCGCCCATCCGCGGCGAAGACCACCCGGTTGCCTTCGATCTTGAACTGGCCCTGCGGCTTCGGGTCGGCGTCCGCGGCCAGGCCGACGGTGCCGTCCTGCTGCCGGATGACCTTGCCCGGGGGCACCGTCTCCACCTTCATGCTGCCCGCGGTGAGCAGCACCGCCGACGGCAGCGCCGGCGAGAGGATCAGGTAAGCCGGCAGGTTTTCGTTCTGGTAGACCTCGTAGGCCGGTGCCGGCTTGCCGTTGACCATCAGCAGGAACTTGCCCGTGCGGGCGAAGTCCTTGAGGACGGCGTCGACCGCCGGCTGCGGCGGTTGAGCCTGGGCCGGAGGGGCCAGAACAGGCAGGGCCAGAGTGAGGAGGAGCAGTCCGGGGAAGATTCGATGCTTCATCGCGAATGCCTCTTGTCAGCTCGCCGGGGGCAGCCCCGCGAAGGTCTCGGTCACCCGCCCGTCCTCGACCCGGAACGACCGGGGGAGGCGGCGGTAGAGGGGGCGCAGCAGCGGCTCCGGGGTCTCGACGACCTGGAACTTCGGTCCGAAACGCCAGAAGAACGCCTGGTGCTGTTCAGAGGGGGAGGCGCTCAGCATCCACACGTCCCCTCCCTCGTCCTTGATCTTGTTGAGCCCGGCCACTGCCTCGCCGAGCGCCGGGTCTTCGAGGTCGGCCAGATCGGCGAGCACCACCAGATGCTTGCCCTGCCTCAGCTCGGGCGCGACCGTGTCCAGGCAGACGGCGTCGTCCGTGGCACCCGCGCAGATCTCCTCGACTTCAACGCCGGGGCTCAGGCGGGTCGCGAGGTTGTCCAGGGGCAGATCCGGTGCTTTCCAGGCGAACACCGCGACCGCGATCGTAGCGGCGGCGACCAGGGCCGCGCGGAGTTTCGGGAAGCCGGAGGAACGCTCCCTGCCCACAAAGGACAGGAGCAGGGCGGGCACGAGCAGGAGCGTGTCCTGCCAGAAGGCCTGGGCGGGCGTGCGCTGCACCAGGTTGCCAAAGCAGCCGCAGGACTCGGCCTCGCGCAGACCGTGCGCGCTCATCCACCAGGCGCGGCCGGTGAGGAAGACGAAGAAGGCGACGAGCAGGGCCGCCGGCACCAGCACCCAGAGGCGCCGGACGCCGAGCAGCAGGGCCAGGCCAAGCCCGGCTTCCAGGGCCAGGGCGATCAGCGCCACGACCTGGGCGGAGAGCAGGACGTCCAGTCCCTCGACCCGGATCTGTTCGGCGAAGGAGGCCGGATCGAGCGCCTTGGCCCAGACCGCGACCAGCAGCACGGCGCCCAGGAATACCCCGGCCGCCGTGCCCAGCCAGTACAGCCGGGGTCGAACCCTCCCTGAGGAGATGGTCGTGCCTGCGCTGATCGAATCCGTCATCGAATAGTCGTCCTAGTGCCGCCTCGTCGCTTTCCCTGTAGGGGCAACCCTTGTGGTTGCCCTCCGGCCGCCACGACCGCCCTCCGGAAGGGCACCCACAAGGGGTGCCCCTACAGGGGGTTGACCCATATTGACAGGCCACTGGCCGCCGCTGCAAACCGAGAACAAGGGCCACCGCTGGAAAATTCACGCCTTGCGGCGCAGGCGCTCCCCGGTCTCCTGCGGCCACTTGAGGTGGCGGCGCAGCTCCTCGGCCGTGGGGCTGTCGACCTGGTCGAGGAACGGCTCGAGGGGACCGGAGTAGAGGACTTCGCCGCCATGGATACCGCCGCCGGGACCCATGTCCACGATCCAATCGGCACGGGAGATGAGGTCCGGGCTGTGCTCGACCACCACCACCCCGTCGCCGCGCTGCACCAGCCGCCGCAGCGTGTGGTAGAGCAGGTCGATGTCGGCCAGGTGAAGGCCGGTCGTCGGCTCGTCGAAGAGGAAGAGGCGCTTTCCATCTGCGGCCGGCCTGTCGAGGAAGCTCGCGAGCTTGAGCCGCTGGGCCTCCCCTCCTGAAAGGGTCGAGGTCGACTGCCCCAGGCGAAGGTAGCCGAGGCCGACCTCGTTGAGCATGCGCAGGCGTTTGCAGAGCCGCTTCTGGTCCGCGAAGAACTCCAGGGCTGACTCGACCGTCAGCTCCAATGCCTCGGAAATGTTGCGGCCGTGGTAGCGCACGGCCAGCACCTCGGGGCGGAAGCGGTGCCCCTGGCAGGTCTCGCAGACCACGGTCACCGGCGCCATGAACTGCATGTCCACCTCGGTCACCCCGGTGCCCTCGCAGGTGGGGCAGCGCCCGCGCTCGATGTTGAACGAGAAGTGGGCCGGGGTGATCCCCCGCACCCGGGCGTCCGAAGTGCCGGCGAAGAGCTTGCGGATCTCGTCGTAGGCCTTGATGTAGGTGATCGGGTTGGAGCGGGTGGACCGGCCCAGCGGGCGCTGGTCCACCAGGGTCACATCCTCCAGCGCTTCGAGGCCGGTCAGCGAGCCGACCTCGCCGGGGTCCACGTCTACTACTCCGCGTGCCCGTTGATAAGTGCCGTAGAGCACGTTCTCGATCAGGGTCGACTTGCCCGAGCCCGAGACGCCGGTCACCGCGACCATGGCGCCCAGGGGCAGGTCGACGTTCACATCCTTGAGGTTGTGCGCCCGGGCACCGCGGATCGACACGCGCGGCAGGTTGGAGATCTCCTCGGCGAGGGTCTCCCAGCCCTGCTCGCGGCGGAAGCGGGCCACGTGCCGCCGGGCCGGAGTCGAGGGCCGTTCCCGCAGGTAGCGGCCGGTGAGGGATTCCTCGCTCGCCAGGATCACGGAGAGCGGCCCCTCGGCCACGACATGGCCCCCGTGCTCGCCGGCCGCCGGGCCGAGGTCAATCACGTGGTCGGCCCCCTTGATCAGCGTGCGGTCGTGTTCCACGACCAGGACGGTGTTGCCCCGCCGCGCCAGGTCCCGGAGCAGCTCGAGCAGCCGCTCGCTGTCTTGAGGGTGCAGCCCGATGGTCGGCTCGTCGAGCACGTAGAGGGTGCTGGTCAGGCCGGAGCCGAGGGCCGCCGCGAGGTGGATGCGCTGGGTCTCGCCTCCCGAGAGGGTGCGCGCCTGCCGGTCGAGCGTCAGGTAGTCGAGCCCCACCCGGTGGAGGACTTCGATGCGCTCGGCGATCTCGTCGAGCAGGTGGCCGGCCACGTCGCGCTGGCGCGGCGACCAGCGCCGCTCCCGCAGCCAGGAGCGGAGCTGCTCGATGCTCATGGCCATCAGGTCCGGGAGGTTCTTCCCCTCCAGGCGCACGGCCACGGCCTCGGGCCTCAGACGGGCACCGCCGCAGTCCGGGCAGGGGTTGTAGGAGCGGTAGCGGGCGAGCAGCACGCGCACGTGGACTTTGTAGGTGCGCGCCTCCAGCCACTTGAAGAACTCTTCCAGGTTGGTCTGCTTCCCCTGGCCCGACCAGACCCACTCGCGGTCCTCTTCGGACAGCTCGCCCCAGGGGCGGTCGAGCGGGATACCGCGTTTGCGCGCCGCCTTGAGCAGCTCGCCGTAGAGCTCCTCGTAGGCGGGCGTGTTCCAGGGCGCGATGGGCCGGTCGGACAGGCTCCGCTTCGGATCGGGGATCACGCGCGCCTTGTCGACGCCGATCACCCGGCCGAAGCCCTGGCAGGTCGGACAGGCGCCGAGCGGGGAGTTGAAGGAGAACAGCGCCGGGGTCGGCCGCCGCACCACCTCGCCGCAGACCCCGCAGGAGAGCTCCTTGCTGTACAACCTTATCCCGGCGCTCCCCCGGGCCTCTACCTTTCCCCCGGCCATCTGGAAGCCCTGCTCGACCGTGTCGAGGATGCGCGCCATGGCATCCTCCCGGGCCGGAAAGCGTCCCAGGACGAGAGGCAGGGGATCGAGCTTCGCAGGCCAGCGCTCGCCGGGCTCCATGCGGACGACCTCTTCCCCCTGAAGCCGCCGCTGAAAGCCCTGGCGGATCAGCTCGCCGAGGGCGTCTTCCGCGCCTTTCTTGGGCCGCGGGATGCGCACCACGATGGTGAACGGATCGCCCGCGGCCCCTTCGGCGAGCTCGCGCGCGGCTTCTTCGGGGGTGTAGGCCCGTACCGGGCCGTGACCGTTGGGGCATCCGACCTCGCCCAGGTGGGTGAAGAGGAGGCGCAGGACGTCCATGGCCTCGGTGATGGTGCCCACGGTCGAGCGGGCATTGCGCACCGCGTTCTTGGCTTCGAGGGCCACGGCCGGGAGGATGTTGTCGATCGAATCCACCGGCGGGCGCTCCATCTGATCGAGGAACTGCCGGGCGTAGGTGGACATGGACTCCACGAAGCGGCGCTGCCCCTCGGCGAAGATGGTGTCGAAAGCGAGAGAAGACTTGCCGGCGCCGGACGGGCCGGTGACCACGGTGACCGCCTGGTGCGGCACATGGCAGTCGATCCCCTTGAGATTGTGCGTGCGCGCCCGCTTGACGATGATGGAAGGCGTGTTGGACATCAGGGTATGGATACGGTTCCGAGCGCGCCGGAACAGGCGAGCCGGAGCCAGCCATCATACCCCAGTTGTTTGATCCCATTCTCTACCGGTCATGGACTTGCCTGTACATCGGCGCGATTGGGCTGTACAAAGGAGTGTCTGGGGAGCGGGGAGAAGTGACATCCTTGTACAGAGGAGTGAGTGCGCTGTACAGGGCGATGACTCCCCCGCGCCCGGGAGTGACTTCCGTGTACAGGGAAGTGATTGCGCTGTACAGGGAGATGACTCCTCTGTACAAGGAAGCGACTCCTCTGTACAGGGGGGTGAGTTTGCCGGACGGGGCAGCGGCTCCTCTGTACAAGGAGTCGGGTCGGCTGTACATGGGGGCTACGGCGGCCGGTTGCCTTCCTGCTTCTTCTCGTCCTTGTCGGCGCCGAAGACCTTCTTGAGCCACTTGCGCAGGCCGCTGCGCCTCTTCTCTCCGCCAGCCTCGCGGGTCACGGTCCCGACGGCCTCCTCGGCCGCATCCGCCACGGCTTCCGCCAGCTCCGCGTCACCCTCTCCGACAGCTTCCGCCACCTCCGTCTCCCAGTAGCTGCCGTGGCGGTTGCAGACCTCGGTGGGCGCCTCGCCCTCGCGGAAGACCTCGGTCATGGGCGTGGGGCAGTACTCGGTCGCGAGGAGGCCCGTGCCCGGATCGATCAGCGCCGTGGTCAGGCCCCGCGGCTGGGTAAAGGTGGAGAAGCCGCTGCGCGGCGCCACCTTGGCGGTGAAGCGGACCCAGATGGGCAGCGCGGCGCGGGCGCCCGACAACCGGGTGGTGGCGTTGTCGTCATAGCCCACCCAGACCACGGTCGCCCGCTCCGGCGAGTAGCCGCCGAACCAGCTGTCCCGCCGCTTGTTCGTGGTGCCGGTCTTGCCAGCCAGGTCCCCCTTGAGGCCCGAGGCGGCACCGCGGGCCGTGCCGCGCACGAACACACCCTGCAGGAGCGAGGTCACCATGTAGGCCGACGGCGCCGAGAGCACCCGCTCCGGATCCGCCAGGGAAGCGCCTTCCACCGGCTTGCCATAGCGGTCGAGCACGGCGATGAGCCCGTGCAACGGCGGCCGGACGCCGCCTGCCGCGAGAGTCGCGTAGACCGTGGCCAGCTCCACCGGGGTTGCCTCGGCCGCTCCGAGCGCCACCGAGGGATAGGGCTCCATGTCCGAGGAGATGCCCATGCCGTGCGCGAGCTCGATGATCCGCGGCATGCCTACCTCGATGGCGAGCCGCGCGGTGGCGGGGTTGTAGCTCTTCTCGAGCGCGCTCCGCACCGTGACCCAGCCGTGGAAGCTGCCGTCGTCGTTCTTCGGGCTCCAGGTCATGGTGGCGAGCCGCACGGTGAGCGGCTCGTCCTCCAGGAAGGAGGCGGGGGTGACCTTCTTGGCCTCGAAGGCGGCGGCGTAGACGATCGGCTTGAAGGCGCTGCCCGTCTGGCGCATCGCCTGGCCGGCGCGGTCGAACTGGCTGGCGCTGTAGCTGCGCCCGCCGATGTAGGCGAGGATGCCGCCGGTCTCGGGATCGAGCGATACCAGGGCGGACTGCAGCGGCCCGGTGCCCTTGTGCCCCTTCTGATATCCCTTCTCCACGGCCTTGAGCCCCTCCTCGACCGCCTCCTGGGCCGCCTGCTGGTTGCGCCAGTCGAGGGTGGAGAAGAAGACGTAGCCGCCGTTCGCGAGGTCTTCGACGCCGAAGCGGCGCTGGGCCTCCGCGGCCACCGCGTCGGCGAAGTACGGGGCGCGGCGCCGGACCAGGGGCTCGGGAGCGACGTTCAGGGGAGAGGCGAGGGCCCTCTCCACGCGCTCGGGCTCGGCGAGCCGGAGCTTGAGCATGCGTTGCAGGACCCAGTCGCGGCGCTCCTTCGACTTCTCGGGGTGGGCCAGCGGCGAGTAGGCCGCCGGGGCGCGGATCGCGCCGGCCAGGGTGGCGGCCTCGGCCAGGTCGAGCTGGTTCGTATCCTTGCCGAAGTAGGCGCGCGAGGCGGCGCCCATGCCCATCAGCGAGACCCCGCCGCTGCCGCCCAGGTAGATCTCGTTGAGGTACGCCTCCAGGATCTCTTCCTTCTCGTAGCGCAGCTCCAGGAGGACGGCGAGGACCAGCTCCTGCCCCTTGCGTCCCCAGGTGCGCTCGTGGGTCAGGTAGAGGTTCTTGACGAGCTGCTGGGTGAGCGTGCTGCCACCCTGGCGGATCTGGCCGCCCCGGAAGTTGACCCAGACCGCCCGCGCGATGCCGGTGAAGGAGAAGCCCGAGTGGTCGAAGAAGTTGTCATCCTCGGCCGCGACAACCGCGTTGATCAGGTCCTTGGAGACCTGGTCCACCCGGATCGGCCGGCGTTCGTGCTGCTCGGGGCCATAGTAGGAGGCCAGGAGCGGCGGCTCGAGGATGACCGAATCGACCTTCTCGCCGTCCTGGCGCAGGGTGGCGATGCGGCTGCCCCGGTAGGTGATCTCGACCAGCCCGCCCCCCTCGCTGCCGTCCGGCCGCGGGAACCGCCGCAGATGGACGGCGAGGCCGCGGCCGGCCTTGCGGTACCGGCCGGCGGGAAGGGGGTTGGTGTCCGTGTCCTCCCGGTATCCCTCGGCGCGCAGGTCGGTGATCAGGAGGCTCACCGGATAGCTCCGGCCGGGGGCGATCCGCGTCGCCTTGGCGTACAACCGGGATGGCTGGCGGAACGTCAGGTCGTCGAACTGGCTCGTGAGCTGCCAGAACGGCCGGATGACGAACGCGCCAACGGCCAAAAGGACCAGCGCGGCGATGGCCCACTTCAACCGGGCCCGCCGACGTGGAGCGGGCGGCGGAGGGATGTTCCGAGTGCGGACGGACGGCATTCCGGAGGCTCGGGAGTGCAAGAAAGGGACCTACACCGCGGCCATCCGTGGCTCTGCGTCTTTCATAGACGAAATTCTATCATCCTGCGCTCAGTCGCACCCCCCGAACGCCGCCGTATCCTGGACCGGCCGGAAGGCCGTGCCCCGGGGATTCTCGTAGACCTTCGAGGCGCCGGTCTTCGTGTCCTCGACCGTGATCCGCATCTCCACGTCGGTCAGGCCGGCGGCGAAGATCCAGAAGCGGTCGTTGAGGGCGCAGCCGTCCACGACCTTGAGGAGGATCTCGACGTTGCTCTGATTGAAGAACCAGAGGTAGCCGGTGTCGTCCGTCAGCAGCGCGCCCTGGGTGGGCAGAGGGGTGGCGCCCGGGGCGGTGACGAACTCGGCCGTCACCCGGAAGCGGCCGCCCTTCAGCAGCACGGGCTCGGCGGCCGCCGTGGACAGCTCCTTCGATGCAACGAGAGCGGTCCCGGGGCCGCAGGCCAGGGCGTTGGTGTCCTGGATCGGCTGGAACGCCTGGCCGGCGGGGCTGTGGTAGATCTTGACCGCCCCGGTCAGCGAGTCGGCCACGGTGATGTCGGTCCGGACGTTCGTCAGGCCGGCGGCGAAGACCCAGAAGTGGCCGTTGAAGCCGCAGGCGTCGAGCACCTTGAGCATCACTTCCACATTGGATTCGCTGAAGAAGAAGGCATAGCCCGTGTCGCCGGTCAGGGGCTTGGTGAACCCCGGTCCGGCGTTTCCCTGCGCCGCCCAGCCCATCTTCACGCGGAAGCGGTCGCCGTTCAGCCGCAGCGAGTCGCCCGCCTGGAGCTCCGCCCGCGCCAGGACGCCGCCCCCGGCTGAGGAGGCGTACAGGAGGTGCGGGTTCACCGGGTCGAGGACGATGTCCCCCATCTCGAGGCCCGCGAGCCGCCCGTCGTTGAACGGCAGCCAGGTCGCGCCCGCGTCCGTGCTGCGGACGATCCCTCCCCCGAAGCTGGTGGCATAGAGCCGCGACGTCTGGAAGGGGTCGATGGCGATTCCTTCCACGTTGAAGAAGGGGATGCCAGTCCCACTGAAAGACCAGGTCGCGCCGCCGTCGGTGCTTTTGTAGAGGATCTCGTTCTGGACCGCGGCGTAGATCACGTTGGCATTCTTGGGATCGATGGCCAGCGTGTTGATGGCCTGCTCTTCCAGGCCGTCGATGTCGAGGAGCGCCCATGTCGCGCCGCCGTCGGTGCTCTTATACAGGCCGCTGTCGAAGTCGCTCGCGAACAGGGTCTGCGGCGCGCTCGGGGCGATGACCACAATGCGCGGCGCGAACCCTTCCCCTCCCGGCGAGGCCGGGCTCCAGGTGATGCCGCCGTTCAGGCTTTTGGAGATTCCCTCGGGGAATCTCGACATATACAGGGTCGAGGGGGTCTGCGGGTCGATGGCAATCCAGTTGCCGCCGGCCTGGTCGGCGTTGATCAGGACCCAGGTGGCTCCACCGTTCTGGCTGCGGAGGAAGCCCTGGTTGGTGGCGGCATAGAGGAGCGACGGCGTCTTCGGGTCCAACGCGAAGGTGCGGACGCCGGAGATGCCGCCGAGCCGGGACCAGGTCGAGCCGGCATCGGTGCTCTTGTACAGGTCACTCAGGCCCACCAGCGTGTACAACACCCCGGGCCGGTGCGGGTCCACGGCCACCTGCGTGGCGAGGGTGGCCGTGAGGCCGGCGTTGGAGGGGAGCCAGGCCCCGCCCCCGTTCGTGCTCCTGTAGATCCCTCCTGAAGTCCCCAGGAGGTAGCTCGATGCCGAGGATGGATCGAAGGCGACGGCGTGGTTGACGAAATGGTCCTCGAACACGGAAGTCCATGATCCTCCGGCATTCGTGCTGCGGTACACCTCGAAGAACCCGAGAGCGAGCAGGGTCGAAGGCGACGCGGGATCGATGACGACCGCTCTGACGTGGTCCTGCGCCAGGCCGGCCGGCGCCCACGTCTGGCCATGGTCGGTCGTCTTGAAGACGCCGTCCGAGGTGGCGGCGTAGAGGATCTGCGTGTTCGTGGGATCGATTGCCACTCCGTTGAGGGACCCGGCGTGGAGCCCGAGCACCGGGACGAAGGTGCCGCCGGCGTCCTGGCTGAAATAGAGGTCCTTGGAGGTGCCGGCATAGACGTGGGACGGCAGGAGCGGATCGACTTTCATGAAGGTGATGAAGGTGAAGTCGTCACTCCCCGGCAGGGTGGCGCCCGGGGTCCAGGACGCGCCGCCGTCGGTGCTCTTGTAGGTCGCACGCCCGATTGCGGCATAGAGCGCCTGGGGGTTGGACGGCGCCAGGGCCAGGGCGCGGACGAAACCGATGAAGGTAGGCGTCTGCCAGGTGCGGCCCCCGTCGTCGCTCCTCTGAACACCCTCGAACGTGGCCACATAGAGGGAGCCGGGAGCAACCTCCAGGTCGCCGATGTAGGCGTCGGTCAGGCCGAAGCTGGCGGCGGTCCAGGTCGCGCCGTGGTCCTCGCTGCGGTAGACGCCGCCGAAGGTGCCGGCATAGACGGTCCCGGGATCGCCCGGATCGAACACCAGCTCCTCGACGGTGCCGCCAAACGGGCCGCCGGTGGTCCAATGGTTCAAGCCAGCCCGCGCAGGGGCAGTGAAGACGAGGGCCAGACAGGCCACGAGCAGGAATCGGCGCATCTCATCACCTCCGGGAAGGCCCGATTATACCGGAGGGGCGGCCGGGCTGCTATCATCCTCGGCTCTATGATTTCGGTTTCAGACCTCGGCAAGTCCTTCGGACAGCAGACCCTCTTCGAGGGGGTGTCGCTGCAATTCAACCCTGGCAACAAATATGGCCTCGTGGGGGCCAACGGCTCGGGCAAGTCCACGTTCCTGCGCATGCTGACCGGCGACGAGCTGACCAGCGATGGCACGATCAACATGCCCAAGCGCCTCAAGCTGGGCGTGCTCAAGCAGGATCACTTCCGCTACGAGCACATGCCCATCCTCGAGGTCGCCATGATGGGCAACCACGAGGTGTGGGAGGCGATGATGGAGAAGGAACGCCTCCTCGAGAACGCCGACACCGAGTTCGACGCCGAGCGCTATGCCGACGTCGAGGACCTCATCCTGCGCCACGACGGCTACACCCTCGAATCGCGGGCGGGCGAGATCCTGGAAGGGCTCGGCATCCCGACCGAGGTGCACCGCAATCCCCTGTCGACGCTCTCGGGCGGCTTCAAGCTGCGCGTGCTCCTCGCCCAGGTGCTGGCGGCCGACCCCGACGCCCTGCTCCTCGACGAGCCCACGAACCACCTGGACATCCTCTCCATCCGCTGGCTGGAGAAGTTCCTGATGGACTACAAGGGCACCGCCGTCGTCATCTCCCACGACCATCGCTTCCTCGACAACATCTGCACCCACATCGTCGACGTTGATTACGAGACGATCATCCTCTATCCCGGCAACTACACGGCCTTCATGGAGGCCAAGGTGGGGAACCGGGACCGCAAGGAGGCGGAGATCGAGAAGCGGGAGTCGGAGATCGCCCGCCACAAGGAGTTCGTGGACCGCTTCAAGGCCAAGGCGACCAAGGCGCGCCAGGCGCAGAGCAAGATGAAGATGATGGAGAAGATCGTCATCGAGCGTCTGCCCCAGACTTCGCGCCGCTATCCGACCTTCAAGTTCAAGCAGGTCCGCCCGAGCGGCCGGCAGGCGCTGGAGATCGAAGGGATCTCCAAGTCCTACGGCGACAACCAGGTGCTCAAGGACGTCTCGCTGCGGGTCGAGCGCGGCGACCGCATCGCCATCATCGGCCCCAACGGCATCGGCAAGTCCACCCTGCTCAAGATCGCGGTGGGCGAGGTCGAGGCCGACGCGGGCCGGATCGAGTGGGGATACGAGACCTACCCCGGCTACTTCTCCCAGGATCACAACGAGGTGCCCAAGGGGAGCAAGCAGACGGTCGAGGCTTGGCTATGGGAAGCCATCCCCGGCCAGCCCATCGGCTTCGTGCGCGGCAACCTCGGCATGGTGCTGTTCTCGGGCGACGACGTAAAGAAGCCGCTGGGAGGCCTCTCCGGAGGCGAGGCGGCCCGCCTGGTCTTCTGCAAGCTGTCCGTGACCAAGCCGAACGTCCTGATCCTGGACGAGCCCACGAACCACCTGGACCTGGAAGCCATCGAGGCCCTGGTCGAGGGGCTGCGGGAGTACGACGGCACGCTGATCTTCGTCTCGCACGACCGCTGGTTCGTGCAGCAGCTCGCGAACCGCATCCTGGAGATCTCGCCCAAGGGGATCCAGGACTTCCGCGGCACCTACGAGGAGTACCTGGAGCGGCTGGGCGACGACCACCTGGACGCGGATGCGGTCCTGCGCATGAAGCGCGAGCAAAAAAAGAAAGCCGCGGCCACGGCCACGGCGAAGAGCAACGGCACCGCGCCGGACGACAAGCAGCGCCAGCGCCTGCTCAAGGACCTCACCAAGCGCCGCGACGAGCTGACCGCCCAGGTCGAGCAGTCCGAGAACCGCGTCCACGCCATCAACGAGATGTTCTGCGATCCCACCTTCTTCGACCGCACCTCGCGCGAGCAGGTGAAGAAGCTCGAAGGCGAGCAGAAGTCCCTGTCCGAGAAGGTCGAGAAGCTCATGGGCGAATGGGAGAAGATCGAGGAGCAGATCGCGGAGCTGGGGACGTAGGGGTAGAATCGGCCCATGAGCGGGATCGATGACTCCGCAGCCATTCAGGCCCGAGCCCGAGCTACCTTCGAGCTCTATGAATTCGCCGAGATGGTCATGAGGCAGAACCTCCACCGCCGCTTCCCGGAAGAGCGCGGCGAACAGATCGAGCGCCGCCTCGTTTCCTGGCTGCGTAAAGAGCCGCGGGAGCGCTGGGACGGTTCCGTTCCACCGGCCGGCCCTCTGCCCGAGCCCAACCCGAAGTGAACCGCCTTGAAAAGGCGCTGACCCGTCTCGCGGGAGACCTTCAGGGCCTCGGCCTCCGCTGGGCTCTGGTCGGCGGCATGGCGGTCTCGATCCGCGCCGAGCCCAGGACGACTCAGGATGTCGACGTGGCGGTCGCCGTCGGAAGCGATCCCGAGGCCGAGAGGATCACTCTCTCGCTCAAGCTGCGAGGCTATCAACCACAGCCCGTGCAGCACTTCGTCGAGGCCGCCGATGGCCGGCTCAGTGCTGCGCGGCTTCTGTGCCCTGGAGACGAGGAGAGCGCGGTCGGGGTGGACCTGCTCTTCGCCTTCTCAGGGATTGAGGAAGAGATCGTGACCTCAGCCGAGACCTGGGAGATTCTCCCCGGCCTGCGGGTCCCGCTTGCACGGACCGAGCACCTGATCGCCCTCAAGATCCTGGCCGGACGCTTCAAAGACCTGGCGGATGCCCACCTTCTCTGGAATCACGCGCGCCCCGACTCCCGGGCTCGCGTTGCCGAGATCCTGGAGCTGATCCAGGAGCGCGGCTTTCACCGGGGAAAGGACCTCCAGGGCGAATTCGCGCGTGTCTTGGAGTCCGAGTGAGGGATTGACGCCGGAAACATGCGGGTAGAGGGGTCTACCCGCTCCTTTTGAGCCCTCTACCCAGCGGGTAGAGGCTTCCACCCGCTTCTTTCTTGCCTGATCATCCTCGTTGCCGCCGCGAATCAGCTCGGTCTATGCGCTGTTATCTATGAGCGTGGCAGAATGGATGCCCCCTTGCGGGGAGAGAGACCGGGGAAGGAGACCGTGTTGGCCCAGGAGAGCTTCATCGACATCGTCCGCGAGCGGGCAGGCCGCCTGGGGGAGAGGTGCGCCTTCACGTTCCTGGGGGATGGCGAGGCTCCCACCGAGCGCCTCACGTACGCGGAGGTCGACCGGAAGGCGCGCTCGTTCGCCGCGGATCTCCAGCGGCGGGGTGCGACTGGCGAGCGGGTGCTGCTGTTGTTTCCCCCGGGGCTCGATTTCGTCACGGCGTTCCTCGGATGCCTGTACGCTGGCGCGGTTGCCGTGCCGGCCTATCCGCCTTCTCCGGGACGAGGGACGGGACGGCTGCGGTCCCTGCTGGAGGACGCCAAGCCCCGGCTTGCATTGACCACGCCCCCGCTGCTTCCCCGCGTGGAGCGGGAGGTGGAGGGGGCCGTCGCCCTCGAGGGCCTGTTGCCGGAGGATTGGCGCCCACCGGCAGCCGGTCCTGACAGCCTGGCTTTCCTTCAGTACACCTCAGGCTCCACCTCGACCCCCAAGGGCGTCCGCGTCACCCACGGCAACCTGATCGCCAACGAGCGCGCCATCCAGCTCTCCTTCGGCCAGTCGGAGGAGTCGGTCGTGGTGGGATGGCTGCCGCTCTACCACGACATGGGGTTGATCGGGAACGTGCTGCAGCCGCTCTGGTGCGGGGCCACTTGCGTGCTGATGTCCCCCCTCTCCTTTCTTCAGAGGCCGCGGCGGTGGCTGGAGGCCATCGACCGCTTCCGGGGGACCACCAGCGGCGGGCCGGACTTCGCATATTCGCTCTGCGTCCGCAAGATCCCGCCGGCCGAGCGCGAGGGGCTCGATCTGTCGAGCTGGCGGGTGGCGTTCAACGGCGCCGAGCCGGTGCGGGCCGCGACGCTCGACGCCTTTGCCGAAGCCTTCGCGCCCAGCGGCTTCCGGAGGGAGGCGTTCTACCCGTGCTACGGCCTGGCCGAAGCCACGCTGTTCGTCAGCGGTGGGGACCCGGATGCCGCGCCGAAGGTGACGGGCAATCTGGTGAGCTGCGGCCGGGCGTGGCCAGGGGAGCGGATCACGGTCGTGGACTCCGAGGGCCGCGAGCTGCCGGTGGGTGAGGAGGGCGAGATCCAGGTTTCCGGGCCGAGCGTGGCCGAGGGGTATTGGAAGGGGGGGCAGAGCGAGAGCTTCGGAGGCGTCCTCCGCACCGGGGACCTCGGGAGGCTCGACGAGCAGGGCGAGCTGTTCGTCACCGGCCGGCTCAAGGATCTGATCGTGGTGCGCGGGCGCAACCTCTATCCCCACGACGTGGAGCGGACGGCGGAGGAGAGCCATCCGGCGTTGCGGTCCGGAGGTGGGGGGGCGTTTTCCGTGGACATCGAGGGGGAGGAGCGGCTGGTGGTCGTGCACGAGGTGGAGCGCCGCCGGGAGGCCGAGGCCCGGGAGGCGGTGGAGGCGATCCGGGCCGCGGTGCTGCGGGAGCACGAGGTGTCGCTGCATGAGGTGGTGCCGATCCGGGCGGGGACGCTGCCCAAGACTTCCAGCGGCAAGGTGCGGCGGGGGGCTTGCCGGGATGAGTATCTGTCCGGAGCCCTCACCCCCCTGGCCCCCTCTCCCGGTCCCCCGAGCACGCCCTCCCCGGGAGAGGGGGAGACTAATTTGGTTAGCCTTGCCGCCCGCCTTCTCCGAGTCGATCCGCAGACCCTCGATCCCGAGGCGCCTCTGCCGCTCGACTCGTTGCTTTCCCTGGAGCTGAAGAACCGTCTGGAGAGCGAGGCTGGGGTGAGCGTCTCCCTGACCGCGTTGCTCGAAGGCATCAGCCCCCGCCGGCTGGCCGAGCAGGTGACGGCGGCACAGCCGTTCGCGCTCCCCGTGCTTGAAGGGACCGACCATCCCCTCTCCTACAACCAGCGCTCTCTCTGGCTCGCCTGGCGGATGGCACCCGAGAGCCCGGTCTACAACCTCGCGCTCGCCGCGCGCGTTTCCGGGGACCTCGACATGGAGGCCCTGCCGCGGCTGGCGGAACGCCATGCGGTCCTGCGCACCATCTACCCCTTGGTGGATGGCGAGCCCGTGCAGCGGATCGGGGGCTGTGCCGTTGATTTTGCGGTGGTCGAGTCCGGTAGCCTCGAGGAGGAGGAGGCTTGGCGCCCCTTCGACCTTGAGCACGGGCCGGTGATGCGGGTGCGGCTCTTCCCGCATCCGGGAGGGGACCCGGTGCTGCTGTTGGCTGTGCACCACATTGCGGCGGATTTCTGGTCGCTCGGGTTGATTCTGGAGGAGCTGGCCGGAAAGGACCAAAAGGACTTAAAGGACGTAAAGGACCCAAAGGACAAAGATCCGGCTTTTCTGTCCTTTGAGTCCTTTACGTCCCTTGGGTCCTTTCCGGGACCCTACGCCGCCTGGTCCCGCTGGCAACGCGAAATGCTCGCCGGCCCCGAAGGCGAGCGCCTGTGGCAAGAGTGGCGAACCGCCCTTGCCGGCGCCCCAACGGTGCTCGATCTCCCAACCGACCGCCCCCGCCCGCCCATTCTCAGCCATCACGGCGGTTCACACCCCTTCTCTCTCGGCCCGGAGCTGTCTCAGAAGGTGCGGTCTCTAGCCTCCGCCTCGGGGGCGACGCTCTACACGGTCCTGCTCGCGGCATTCGCGGCCCTGCTCCATCGCCACACCGGCCGAGAGGACATGCTGGTCGGCGCTCCCGCGGCGGGCCGCACCCGGCCCGGACTGGAAGAGGTGGCCGGCCACTTCGTGAACCTCCTTCCCGTGCGCACCGACCTCTCCGGCGATCCGGCTTTCGCGGAGTTGCTGGCGCGGACCCGGCTCTCCCTCGCGGGCGCCCTGGAGAGGCAGGACCTCCCGTTCCCTGTCCTGGTCGAGCGCCTCGATCCGGTTCGGGACCCCTCGCGCCCGCCGCTGGTGCAGATCCTTTTCGCGCTGGAGCAGCCGCACCGGCTCGAAGGAGGCGCCGCGGCGGCTCCGTTCGTGCTCGGGCGAGCCGGCGGCCCTCTCCGCATCGGCGGGCTCACATTGGAGCCGGTCGAGCTGCCGCGGCGGGCCACCCCTTTCGACCTGGCGTTGCTGGCCGTGGAGACGGGTCATGCCGGCGATACCATCGACGCCGTCTTCGACTTCAGCTCGGATCTCTTCGACGAATCGACGATCCAGCACCTGGCCAGCCGGTTCCTCACCCTGCTGCGCGGTGCCGACCCTTCCCGCCTTCTCTCGGACCTGCCGGTCCTCGACGAGGCCGAGCGCGCCCAGCTCCTGAGCTGGGGCGAAGGTCCGGCCGAGACGGTGCCGGACCGGTGCGTGCACGAGCTGTTCGAGGATTGGGCGGACCGGACTCCGGACGCTCCGGCCCTGGTCGGAGCCGACGGCTCGGTGACCACCTACCGCGAGCTGGAGGCGCGGGCGAACCGGCTCGCCTGGCATCTCCTGGCCGCTGGAGTGGGACCGGAGACGCCCGTGGCCCTCCTCCTGGAGCGCTCGGACCTCTGGATCGGAGCCCTCGGGGTGCTCAAGGCCGGCGGCTTCTATGTGCCGGTCGATCCATCCCACCCGCAAGAGCGGATCGATCTGCTCCTCGCCGAGCTCCTCACCCAGAGGGGCGAGCAGGTGGTGGTGACGGCCGAGCTCATGGCCTCCCTCGATTCCTGGAGCCCCGAGCGTCCCGCCGTGCCCGTTGCTCCGGATCAGCTCGCCTATGGCCTGTACACCTCGGGCTCCACCGGCAAGCCCAAGGCCGTGCTGGTGCCGCACCGGCCGCTCACGAACCTGGTCCATCACGCCCGGCGCGATTTCCGGCTCGGCCCCGGCTCGCGCATGCTCCAGCTGGCGGCGCCGGTCTTCGACGCGTCGGTCGTGGAAGTCTTCGGCGCCTGGACGTCGGGGAGCGCGCTCTGCCTGGCGAGCGAGGAGGCGCGGCTCTCCGGCCCGCGGCTGAGCGCGGAGATGCGCGCCCGGGAGATCACCTGGTCCGTGCTGACGCCCTCGGCCCTCCGCTTCCTGCCCGAGGATGAGATCCCCTCGCTGGAGACCTTGGCCCTGGGCGGCGAGGCCGTGCCCGCCGCGCTCGCCGCCCGCTGGTCGGGGCGTGTCCGCCTTATCAATTGCTACGGCCCCGCCGAGGCGACGGTCTACATCTCCTCCCATGTCTTTCGGCCGGACGACGAGGAGTCGTCGATCGGCAAGCCCATTACCAACGCCCGCATCAGTGTGCTCGGCCCCTGGTCGAGAGAGCCGCTGCCCGTGGGAGTCCCCGGAGAGCTGTGCGCGGGCGGCGTGCCGCCGGCCCGCGGCTATCTCGGTCGTCCGGACCTCACGGCCGAGCGCTGGGTCCCAGACTCCGGAGGCGCGCGCCTCTACCGGACTGGCGACCTCGTCCGCTGGCGGCCGGGCGGCCTCCTGGAGTACCTGGGGCGGATCGACACCCAGGTCAAGCTGCGCGGAGTGCGCATCGAGCCGGGGGAGATCGAGGCCGCGCTCGCCGCTCATCCGCAGGTCCGCGAGGCGCTGGTCGTGGCCCGTCCCGGCGCGGCCGGAGAGGCGGTGCTGGTGGCTTATGTTGTGCTTGACGAAAAAGTGGAGGACGTCGCCGCCGGGCTCCGCGCCTTCCTGGCTGACCGGCTGCCGGCCGTCATGGTTCCGGCGGCCTTCGTGTCCCTCCCGCGGTTGCCGCTCGGCACTACAGGAAAGGTAGACCTGAAGGCACTCCCCATTCCAGCCAGCATTGAAGCCAATGCGGGCTCCGTTGCGGCCCTGCCACGCACCGAAATGGAGAGGGCCATTGCCGCGGTCTGGCGCGAAGTCCTTGGGGTGGAGAGCGTCGGAATCGACCGGAACTTCTTCGAGCTGGGCGGGCACTCGCTGCTGATGGCGCGGGCCCATGCCCGGCTTTGCGAGGTGCTCGGGCGGCCGATCCCGCTGGCTGATCTGTTCAGCCACACCACCATCAGCTCCCTGGCCGCGCGGCTGGCGGGGGAGCCGGAGCAGCGGGGGACGGAAGCCACGAAGGACATTCACGACCGCGCCGCCTCCCGGCGAGCCGCCATGGACCGGCGGCGGGCCCGGAGTCGGAATTGAAAGGTTTTTGGGTATGACGGATTACATCGCCATCATCGGCATGAGCGGCCGTTTCCCGGGCGCCGAGAACGTCGGCGCCTACTGGCGCAGCCTGCGCGAAGGCGTCGAGTCGATCTCCACGTTTTCGGAGGAGGACAAGCGGCCCGGCTACGTACCCCGGGCCGGTGCGCTCGACGGTATCGAGCATTTCGACGCCCGCTTCTTCAGCTACAGCCCACGCGAGGCCGAGTTGATGGACCCGCAACAGCGGCTCTTCCTGGAGGAGTCCTGGAAGGCATTGGAAGACGCCGGCATCGATCCCGCCCGCCCGTCCGGCCGCATCGGCGTGTTCGCGGGCACCGGCATGTCCTCCTACCTGCTGGATCACGTCTACCCCAACCGCGAGCGGCTCGATGGTGCTGGCGAGTATCAAGCCGCGGTAGCCAATGACAAGGATTTCCTCGCCACCCGGGTAGCCTACAAGCTCGACCTTCGCGGCCCCGGCCTGACCATCCAGACCGCCTGCTCGACTTCGCTGGTCGCGGTCTGCGTCGCCTGCCAGAGCCTGATGAACGGCGACTGCGACGCGGCCCTCGCGGGCGGTGTCACCCTGCGCCTGCCGCAGCGCGCCGGCTACATCCACGTGGAGGAGGGCATCCTCTCTCCCGACGGCCACTGCCGTGCCTTCGATGCCGAGGCCCGCGGCACGGTACCGGGCAGCGGCGTGGGCGTGGTAGTCCTGAAGCGCCTTTCGGATGCTGTGCAGGAAGGTGACGAGATCCGCGCCGTGATCCGCGGCTGGGCGCTCAACAACGACGGCGGCGGCAAGGCCGGTTACACGGCGCCGCTCACCGAGGGGCAGGCCGGGGTGATCCAGGAGGCGCTCGCGCTCGCCGAGGTGGATCCTGCGACGGTCTCCTATGTCGAGGCGCACGGCACGGGCACGCGGCTCGGCGATCCCATCGAGGTCGCGGCCCTGCGCCGGGCTTTCGAGGGGGCCGAGGCCTGCCTGCTCGGCTCGGTCAAGACGAACATCGGCCATCTCGACTGCGCCGCGGGCGTGGCCGGGCTGATCAAGACCGTGCTCGCGCTCGAGCACCGGGAGATCCCGGCGACGCTGCATTTCAACCAGCCCAGCCCGGAGATCGACTTCGGACCGTTCCGGGTGGTGGACCGGCTGACGGAGTGGAAGTCGGAAGGGCCGCGGCGGGCGGGGGTGAGCTCGTTCGGGATTGGGGGGACGAATGCTCATGTGGTGCTTGAAGAAGCCCCCTCCTCGGTCCTCCCCCGCTCTGCGGGAGAGGAAGCCCCCGCCCTCTTCCTCCTGTCTGCCAAGACTTCCACGGCCCTCGAAGCGGTCACGTCGAATCTGGTGCGGCATCTGGAAGAGCGTCCGGAGCTGGATCTGCGGGACGTGGCCTTCACGCTCCAGGTGGGGCGCCAGCCTCTGGCGGTGCGCCGGGCCGGGGTGGTCCGGAGGGATCTCTCCTCGGTCCAATGGTTGACGGCTCAGCCCGATCCCGGCTTCGTGCCAGTGGCGTTCCTGTTCCCCGGCCAGGGGGCGCAGCACGAGCGCATGGCCACGGAGCTGTACGGACGATGGCCGGTGTTCAGGCGGGAGATGGACCGGTGCGCTGCGATCCTCGAGATGGATCTGTTTGCCGGGGACGTGCGCCAGACGGAGCTGGCCCAGCCGGCGCTGTTCGCGGTCGAGTGGTCGCTCGCCCAGCTTTGGATGGATTGGGGCGTGCAGCCCGAGGCGATGCTGGGCCATTCCGTGGGCGAATTCGTGGCTGCCTGCCTGGCCGGGGTCTTCTCGCTCGAAGACGCGCTGGCCCTGGTCGCGGAGCGCGGCCGGCTGGTGCAGGCGACGCCGCCGGGAGCGATGCTCTCCGTTCCCCTCGGCGAGGAGGCGCTGGCGGAGTGGCTCGCAGACGGGGAGCTGTCCCTGGCCGCGGTGAACGGGCCGGACCTCTGCACCGTCTCGGGCACCTTCGAGGCGATCGAGCGGCTGGAGCAGAGGCTTCCGGCGAGCCGCCGCCTGCACACCTCGCACGCGTTCCACTCGGCCCTGGTGGAGCCCGCGGTGGCTCCCTTCCGCGAGCGGGTTGCCCGGGTCGAGCGCCGGCCTCCGCAGATCCCGTTCCTCTCCAACGTGACCGGGACCTGGATCACGGCCGAAGAGGCGACCGATCCCGATTACTGGGCGCGCCACCTGCGCCAGCCCGTGCGCTTCGCTCCCGCGGTGGTGGCCCTTCTCGCCGAGCCCCGCCGGTTGCTGTTGGAAGTAGGGCCCGGCACCACCCTGACTACGCTGGTGCGGCGGGGCGGCGAGGCCCGGGACCGGATCGTCCCCTCGCTGCCTCATCCTCAGGATGCCGAGACGGACGCGCAGGCGATCCTCGGTGCTGCCGGCCGTCTCTGGCTGGCTGGCGTGCCGCTGGTTGCCGCAGAGCCGGGGCGCAAGGTGGCTCTCCCCACCTATCCGTTCGAGGGCGAAAGGTATTGGATCGAGCGGGGAGCCGCGCCGAAGCCTTCCACTCTCGGTAAACAGCCGGACCCGGCGGAGTGGCTCTATCTCCCCACGTGGAAGCGCACGCTTCCCGCTGGCGCCTTGGAGCCCGTGGTCGAAGAGGGGGAGGTGTGGGTGATCTCGGACGGCCATGAGATCGCCAAGCGTCTCCCGGGCGTGCTCCGGGAAGCGGTTTCGGAGGAGGACGTCGAGGCCACGGTCGCCGGCCTCTTGGAAGACAGTGCACCGAAACGCGTGGTTTTCATGGGCGATGCCCCGGGCCTCCTCTCCCTCTCCCGCGAATTGGGGCGGCGCGTCCACACACCTGTCCAACTCGTGGTGGTGACCCGCGGATTGTACGAGGTGACCGGCGGCGAGGCGAACGGCGAGCAGGGCGCCTTGGCCGGCCTCGCCAAGGTAATCCCCCAGGAGTACCCGAACCTCCGTTGCCGGCTGATCGACGTGGCCGGAGAGGCGGAGGCCCTGGCGGCCGAGCTTGAGGCGGACGGTCCCCCCGTCGTCGCACTGCGCGGTCGTCACCGTTGGGAGCAGGTCTTCGAGCCCTTCCGGCTGGAGCGCAAGGAGGGGCTGCGTGCCGACGGCCACTACGTGATCACCGGCGGCCTCGGACGGTTCGGCGGAATGATGGACGGCGCCCGTATTACGCGCCTCGACATCAAGGACGGGATCGACGTGGCCGACCGGGCGGCGGTGACCCGCGCCCTGCGCGAGGCGGTCGCCCGTCATGGCCGGATCGACGGCGTGCTGCACGCGGCGGGTCAGCCCTCGGACGAGTACCGGACGCTCTCCGAGCTGTCCGCAGCGGACCTCCAGCGCCACCTGCGGCCCAAGGTGGGAGGCGCGATCGCCTTGCGCGAGGCGCTGCGGGAGCTGGGCGAAGAGCCGGCTTTCTGCGTCGCCACCTCCTCGCTGGCCGCGGTCCTGGGCGGGGTCAGTCTCGGCGCTTTTGCCGCGGCCGATGCCGCAATGGATGCCCTGCTCGGCGCCTGGGGTCCGCCCTGGGTGAGCGTCAACTGGGAGGTCTGGCAGGCGATCGGGGGAATGGGCACCCTGGGGCAGCAGCAGAACGAGCTGATGCTGACTCCCGAAGAGCTGATGGACACCCTGGAGCGGGTGCTGGCCCTGCGCGGGCAGCCGCGGCTCGCCGTGGCCACCGGCGATCTCAACCGCCGCCTGCAGCAGTGGACCGACGTCATGCACGCCGGGCCTGCGGCAGGAGCGCATGCGCGGCCGGAGTCGGGCGTCCCCTACCGCGCGCCGGGCAATCCGGCCGAGGCGAAGATCGCGGAGATCTGGCAGGAGCTGCTCGGGGTGGACCGCGTCGGGGTGGACGACGACTTCTTCCTGCTCGGCGGCAACTCGCTCGCCGGGCTCCAGATCCTCTCGAAGATGCGCGCCGAGTTCGACGTGGAGCTGCCGCTCAAGGCCTTCTTCGAGGCGCGGACCGTGGCGGCCATGGCTGAGGAGATCGAGCGCGAGCGCGAAAAGGCCGCGTTCGAGAAGAAGCGGCTGGAGGAGATCCTGGCCGAGATCGAGGCGCTGTCGCTGGACGAGGTCAAGGCGCACCTGGCAACCGAGGCGGAGTCATGAGCCTCGATCTGGAGAAGCGGCTCGCCTCGCTCCCGCCCGAGAAGCGGAAGCTTCTGGAGCTGCGCCTGCGCAAGGAAGGGATCCCGGCCGAGCGCCGCCAGACCGGCCCGCCGCCGGTGCCGAGGCGCGATCCGGACGATCCCGGCCCGTACCCCTTGAGCTTCGGCCAGCAGCGGCTCTGGTTCATCGAGCAGCTCAACCCGGGCACGGCGGCTTACAACATCCCCTTCGCCGGACGGCTGCGCGGCAGTCTCGATCCCGGCATCATGGAGCGCAGCCTGCACGAGGTGGCGCGCCGCCACGAGGTGCTCCGCACCCGCTTCCTGCTCCAGGACGGTCAGCCCGTGCAAGTCGTGGACCCCGAGCCTTTCATCCGCCTGCCGGTGATCGACCTGACCGGCCTGCCCGCCGATGTGCGTGAGGCCGAGGCTGCGCGGATCATTCTGGCGGAGCCGCAGCGTCCGTTCGATCTGGAGCGTGGGCCGATCGTCCGCGTGAACCTGGTGAAGCTGGGAACGAGTGAGGGGCCTTCCCACCACGTCGGCGTCCTTCGCTCCCAGCTCCCCGCCATGTCCGCTAAAGGCGCCGAAACCGAGGAAGAGCACGCACTCCTCGTAACCATGCCCCACCTGATCACGGACGCCTGGTCCATGGGCATCCTCTTCCGCGAGCTGCCCGCGATCTACGAGGCGATACGCCGGGGAGAGGCTCCCAAGCTGCCGGAGATCCCCGTGCAGATGGCTGACTACGCGATCTGGCAGCGCGGCTGGCTGCAGGGCGAGGTGCTGGAGGAGCAGCTCAGCTTCTGGCGCGAATACCTCGCAGGAGCGCCGCCGGTGCTGGCGCTGCCCACGGACCATCCGCGTCCGCCTTCCCAGACCTTCAAAGGCAAGCGCCTGCCCATGGCCCTGCCGCCCGAGGTGATCCGCGGCCTCAAACCCTTCAACGAGCGCCACGGCGTTACCAGCTACATGACCTTCCTCGCAGTCCTCGACGTGCTGATCCAGCGCTGGAGCGGCCTGGACGACATCGTGATCGGCTCTCCCGTGGTGACCCGGCCGCAGGCCGAGACCCATCCCCTGATCGGCTTCTTCCTCAACATGGCCGTGCTGCGTACGCGGATGCATGGCGATCCGACCTTCGAGGAGCTGCTGATCCGTGTCCGCGACAGCGCGCTCGCGAGCCTCGCGCACCAGGACTTCCCCTTCGAGCGGCTCACGGAGGTCATGGAAGGGACGCGGGACCCTTCGTATCCACCCTTGGTGCAGGTCAGCTACGTGCTGCAGAACGTCCACATCCCCCAGCCCGAGTTCGAGGACATCCGCCTCGTGGATTCCTGGCAGACCGACACCGACACTGCCCGCTTCGACCTCGGCCTCGGAGTGTTCGAGGAGGAGGGGGAGGACACCATTCCCCAGGGCGGTTTCGACTACAACACCGACCTCTGGGACGAGCCCACGATCCTGCGCATGCGCGGCCACTTCCTGGCGCTCGCCGTCGGCGCCCTGACCGAGCCGTGGAGGCGCATCTCGGAGCTGCCCATGCTCTCCGAAGCCGAGCGCCGCCAGCTCCTGGTGGAGTGGAGCGCCACCTCGTTGGCCCGGCCGGAGCGCTCTTTTCTGGAGACTGTGCTGGATTTTGGCCGCACCCGTCCCGATGCCCGGGCTCTAGTAGGAGAGGGGGGGACGGTTACGTATGCCGAGCTGGCCCGCAGGGTGGAGGAGATGGCCAGCCATTTGCGCTTCCGTGGGGTCGGGCCGGAGGTCGGAGTCGCTGTCTGCCTGGAGCGCTCGCCCGAGCGGGTGATCGCGCTTCTGGCGGTGCTCGCCGCGGGTGGGTTTTACCTGCCGCTCGATCCGGCTTGGCCGGCGGAGCGGCGGGAGTGGCAGGTACGGGATGCGGGGGTGGTCGTGGTGGTTGGGCCCTCACCCCCGACCCCTCTCCCAGCCGCACACCCGGACCCCCGGGAGAGGGGGGAGTGTGTCCGTTCGGTCTCGTTCCCAACTATCTCCGCTTCGCCTTCCTCCCACTCCGTCCTGAGAGGCGGAGCCACAGATGGAGAAGAGGTTGGATCTAGATGCCTCCCCTCTCCCGGGGGTCCGGGTGTGCGGCCGGAAGAGGGGCTGGGGGTGAGGGCTTCACTCGCCTACGTCTTCTACACCTCCGGCTCCACCGGCCGGCCCAAGGGCGTGATGATCTCCCGCGCCTCGCTGGACAACCTGCCCTTGGTGACCCGGCTCGGACTTGAAGACGCTCCCGGCGACAGCCTCCTCCAGCTCATCTCCCCCGGCTTCGACGCCTCGCTCATGGAAATCGTCGCCGCTCTCTCATCTGGGCGGGCGCTTCACATCGCCCCGCCGAGCGCTCTTCTCGCCGGACCCGAGCTGGCCGCCTTTGCTGAGGACCGTGGCGCCACCTGCGGCATCCTGACCCCCACCGCCCTGGCGAGCGTGCCGGAGGGATCGCTGGAGAGTGTGCGCTGCCTGGTTCTCGGCGGCGAGCCTTGGCCGGCTGGCCTTGCGGAACGCTGGGCTCCTGGCCGCAGGCTCTTCAACGTGTACGGTCCCACCGAGGCTGCGGTCTGCACCACGATCGGCGAGGTCGTCCCCGGCCAGCTCTCGATCGGCCGGCCCGTGGCGGGGGCTCGCGTCTACGTTCTTGACCGCCGGCTCGACCTCGTTCCCGCCAGTGCTCATGGCGAGCTTTGCGTCGGCGGCATCGTGGTGGGCCGGGGCTACCTCGGCCGGCCCGACCTGACGGCGGAGCGCTTCGTCCCCGATCCGTATTCAGGAGAGCCGGGAGCACGGCTTTACCGCACGGGTGACCGGGTCCGCCACCTGCCCGATGGCCGGCTGGACTTCCTCGGCCGCCTCGACGAGCAGATCAAGGTGCGCGGCTTCCGCGTCGAGCCCGGGGAGATCGAGGCCGTGCTGCGGGAGCATCCGTCCGTTCGGGACGCCGCGGTCGTACTCCGCGACGGCCGGCTCCTGGCCTGCGTGGCAGGGGACAAGGAGGCCGACCTGAAGTCCTGGCTGCGTGGCCGCCTCCCCGAAGGCATGGTCCCGGCCGGCTTCGTCTTCCTGGATGCCCTGCCGCTCACGCCGACCGGCAAGCTGGACCGCCAGGCTCTCTCACTTCTGGAACCCGAAGCGCCTGCGGTCGAAGAAATGCCGGCGTCGGAGAAGGAGCGGCTGCTGGCGGACATCTGGGCCCGGGCGCTCAAGCTGGAGCGTGTCGGGCTCCATGACGACTTCTTCCAGATCGGCGGCGACTCGATCCTGGCGATCCAGGTGGTGGCGCGCGCCGCGGAGGCCGGGCTCTATGTGGAGCCACGGCAGCTCTTCGAGCATCCCACGGTCGCGGGCATGGCTGCAGCGGCCTCCGGCGCGCCGCGCACCGACGCCGAGCAGGGTCCGGTCTCCGGCCCGGTCCCCTTGACCCCGATCCAGCGCTGGTTCCTGGAGGAGCTGGACCCGCCCGCGCCGCATCACTGGAACCTCTCCCTGATGCTGGAAGTGGCCGAGGGCGCGGCGCTCGATCCCGCCCAGCTGGCCCGGGCGGTGGCGCGCCTGGTGGAGCACCACGACCAGTTGAGGGCCCGTTTCATCCGCACCGGCGCGGGCTGGCGCCAGGAGATCCCTTTGCCCGGTGGTGAGGTCCCTTTCATCCTGTTCGACCTCTCCGGCTTGCCAGACCGGGAGACCGCCATGCGGGCCGCGGCGGACGCGGTCCAGGCGAGCTTCCGGCTCGACCAGGGTCCGCTCCTGCGCGCCGCGCTCTTCGACCTCGGACCGGACCGTCCTGAGAGGCTCCTGCTCGCCGCCCATCATCTGGTGATGGACGCCGTGTCCTGGCCGATCCTGCTGGCCGATCTGCGGGCTGCCTACGACGGGCTCGCCCTGCCGCCCAAGACGACCTCGTTCCGGCGCTGGGCAGAGCGGCTCAGGGAGTACGCCCGCACCGCCGAGCTGCGCCAGGAGCTGGATTACTGGAAGGGAGGCAGGGCAGGGGAGAAGCCTTCTCTCACCACGGAAGCCGACGCCGAGAGGATCGAGACCTCGCTCGGAGCCGAGGAGACGCGCCAGCTTCTCAGCGAGGTGCCGGAGGCTTATCCGGTAAAGGTGGAAGAGGTGGTGCTTGCCGCCGTCGCCGAGGGCCTCGCGGATGGGACGCTGGAAATCGGCGTCGAGGGGCATGGCCGCGAAGCCCTGTTCGACGACGTGGACCTGTCGCGCACCGTGGGCTGGTTCACCTCCTCCTTTCCGCTGCGGCTGGACCTGCGCGAGGGGGACGCGCTCAAGGAGGTCAAGTCGCGGCTGCGGCGGATGCCCCGGCGCGGCGTCGGCTACGGCGTGCTCCGCTACCTGGCTGACGACGAGGCCGCCGCGCCGCTGCGCGCCCAGCCGCGGCCCGAGGCGACCTTCAATTACCTCGGCAGGGTCGACGATCCGGGCGAGGGCCCGCTACGGCTCGCTTCCGATCCTGGAGGCGCCGCGAGCGATCCGCGCAACCCGCGGCCCCATCCGTTGGAGATCGACGCCCTGGTCCTCGACGGCGAGCTGCGCCTGGTCTGGATTTACGACCGTGGCCGCTATCCCCGCGAAACGATCGAGCGGCTGGCCGCGGATACCTTGAAGCGCCTGCGGGCGCTGATCGCCCGCTGCCTGTCCGGGGAAACATCCGGCCACATCGCGGCGGATTTCCCGCACGCTGGCCTGGAGCAGCAGCAGCTCGAGCGGCTGCTGGGAAAGATCGGGAGACAGTCATGAAAGCCCCCGTCGAAAACATCTACCGCCTCTCTCCCATGCAGGAGGGGATGCTATTTCATAGCCTGAGCGACCAGGAGTCCGGCCAATACGTGGAGCAGGCCGCCTGCACGGTGGAGGGCGACCTCGATCCCGCGGCTCTGCGCAGGGCGTGGGAGGGGGTGCTGGAACGCCACTCGGTGCTGCGGGCGGGCTTCCACTGGGAGGAGGTCGACCGGCCCGTGCAGGTGGTCTACCGGCAGGTGGAGCTCCCCTGGCGGGAGGAGGACTGGCGTACCCTGCCTGAAGAGGCGCAGGCCGCGCGTTTCGAAGCGCTGTTCGAAGCGGATCAGCGGCTCGGCTTCGAGCTCGACAGGCCGCCGCTCATGCGCGTGACCCTGGTCCGGCTCGGCGACCGCACCTGGCGATTCCTCTGGAGCCATCACCATCTTCTGCTCGACGGCTGGTCCCTGGGACGGGTCCTGCAGGAGGTCTTCGCCGGCTATTCCGAGGACGGCAAGTCCCCCCTGCCGCCGGTTCGGCCCTACGTGGACTACATCGCCTGGCTGGAGAAGCAGGATCTAGTCGAGGCCGAGGCGTTCTGGCGCGAGGCCCTGGCCGGGTTCACCACCCCGACGCCGCTGCCCCTGGCCACCACCTCCTCCCGTGGCGCGCCGTCCTATGAGGATCTGGTCGTGACGCTGCCGTCCGACGTCTCCGCGTCCGTAGTCGAGGCGGCGCGGCACACCGGAGTCACGGTCGGCACCTTCGTCCAGGCGGCCTGGGCGATCTTCCTGGCGCGGACGACGGGGGAGGAGGACGTCGTCTTCGGCAGCGTGGTCTCGGGCCGGCCTCCCCACCTGACCGGCTCCGAGTCCATGGTCGGCCTGTTCATCAACACCCTGCCTGTGCGGGTGCGGATCGAGGAAGGCGAGGAGCTGCGGACCTGGCTTCGCCGGCTCCAGGACCGGCTCCTGGAGCTGCGCCGCTTCGAGCACAGTCCGCTCGTGCAGGTCCAGAAGTGGAGCGGCGTGCGGCACGGTGAGCCGCTGTTCCAGACTCTGGTCGCGTTCGAGAACTACCCGCGGGACCCGTCGGTCCTCCAGACTGCCGGCGGGCTGGAGGTGCGCGACCTGGTGACGTCCGAGCGCACCAACTACCCGCTCAACCTCGCCGTCGTCCCGCTCGGCGGCCTGCAGCTCCGCCTGACCTGGGACCGGCAGCGCTACGAGTCGGGCGCGGCCGAGCGCCTGCTGGGGAACATGGGCACGCTGCTCGAGGGCATGGCTTCGGGCCTGGACCGTCCGTTGGAGGATCTGCCGCTCCTCGACGAGGCCGAGCGCCGGCGCCTGCTGTCCGACTGGCAGGGTCGCCGGGTGGAGGTTCCGGACGTCACGGTAGATGCTCTCCTCGAGCGCGTCGCGGCGGAGCGGCCCGGCGCGGTCGCGGTCGTGGGACCGGACAGTATCGGCGGCATCGGCCTCACCTATCGCGAGCTGTTCGAGCAGGCCGGCCGTCTCGCCGGCCGCCTGCGCGAGTTGGGGGTCGGCCCCGAGGTGCCGGTCGGCCTCCTCCTGGAGCGCTCGACCGGCCTCGTCGCCGCGATGATCGGCGTCTGGAAGGCAGGCGGCGCCTACGTGCCGCTCGACCCGGCCTACCCGGCCGAGCGCCTGCGCTTCCTGATGGAGGACTCGGGGATCCGCGTGTTGGTAACGCGGGAGGAGCTGGCGGCTCGCTTCGGCTTCGCAGAGGTCGGGTATCGGTTGGTGCTTCTGGATGTAGGGGAGGGGCTTGTCCCCTCCCGGGAGGGGACAAGCCCCTCCCCTACATCCTTGCCGCTGCCCGCCAACCCCGCCTACTTCCTCTACACCTCCGGCTCGACCGGCCAACCCAAGGGGGTCGTGGTCAGCCATCGCGGGGTGGTCAGCCTCCTGCACGCGGAGCGCCGGATCCTGGAGCTGGACCCGCAGAGCCGGCTGCTGGAGACCGCTTCGCCGTCGTTCGACGTGTCGGTGCTGGAGATCTTCGCGACGCTTGCTGCCGGCGCCACTCTTTTCCTCGTTTCGCGCGACACGCTGGTCTCCGGGCCGGGGCTTGCGGACGAGCTGCGCCGGCTCGGGATCACCGTCATGGCCGCGGTGCCGTCGCTGGCCGCGACTCTGCCCGAGGGAGACTTTCCGGCTCTGCGGACCGTGGTGCTGGGCGGCGAGCGCGTCACCGCGGAGGCCGCGGCCCGCTGGTCGGCCGGACGCAGGTTCCTGAACGGCTACGGTCCCACCGAGGCCACCATCTTCTCCACGGTCTTCGAAGGGCCGGGAGAGCCGCCGGAAGGGCCGCCGATCGGGCGCCCGCTCGCCAACACCCGCGCCTATGTCGTGGACCGGCTCGGCCGGCCGGTGCCGATCGGAGCGCTGGGGGAGCTCTGGCTCGGAGGCATCGGCGTGGCGCGCGGCTACCTGGGCCGGCCCGGCCTCACGGCCGAGCGCTTCGTCCCCGACCCGTTCGGCGGGCAGGGAGAACGCCTGTATCGGACCGGAGACCTGGTGCGCTGGCGGGCAGACGGCAACCTGGAGTACCTCGGACGGATCGATCAGCAGGTCAAGATCCGGGGGCACCGCGTCGAATGCGGCGAGGTCGAGGCGGTGCTCGCCCGGCATCCCGCCGTGCGCCAGACGGCTGTGATCGGACGTGATGGGCGCCTTGTGGCGTTCATGGTCCCCTCCGGCCCGGCCCCCGGAGCGGGCGAGCTGCGGCGCTTCCTGGCCGAGTCCCTTCCGGCCTACATGATCCCGGCCGCCTGGGTCTTCCTCGACACCCTGCCGCTGTCGCCTGGCGGCAAGGTGGACCGCCGAGCCCTGGCACGAATCGAGCCCGAACCGGAGCGGCGCGGAGAGGCGGAGATCGCCGCGCCGAGCAGCCCGGCCGAGGAGATCCTCGCGCGCATCTGGGCCGAGGTGCTTCAGCTCGACCGCGTCGGCGTGCAGGAAAATTTCTTTGATCTCGGCGGTGATTCGATCCTGAGCCTGCGCGTGGTGGCGCGCGCTGCCGAGGCGGGCCTCCAGGTCACGCCGCGGCAGGTGTTCGACCGCCCCACGGTAGCGGCGCTCGCGGAGGTCGCGGTGGCACTCGGCAGTGAAGACGGCGCCGCGGCCGTCGAAGGCCCGGCGCCGCTCACCCCCATCCAGCGCTCCTACTTCGAGCGCCGGCCCGCGGACCCGCACCACTTCAACTTCCCGGTCTCGCTCACCCCGCGCGAGCCGCTCGATCCGGCGCGCCTGGAGCGGACTCTGCGGATGCTGATCGACCGCCACGATGCCCTGCGGCTGCGCTTCGAGCATGACGGCGGCGAGTGGACCCAGCGGGTGGCGCCCCTGGGAGAGACAGTGCCATTGTCGAGGATCGACCTGTCCGCGCTGCCGGATCCGGCGCGGGAGACGGCCTTCGCCGCGGCGGCGGAGGCGCTCCAGGGGAGCCTCGACCTCGGGCTCGGCGTGGTCCGCGCGGCACTCTTCCAGGGAGCGCCGGAGCGGCTGCTCTTCATCGTCCATCACCTGGCAGTGGATGCCGTCTCCTGGCGGGTCCTCCTGGAGGACTTCGAGCGCGCCTGGCTCGGCGGCGCGGAGGTGCGCCTGCCCGCTCCGGCCATCCCGTTCAGCCGCTGGGCCGAGCGGCTGGCCGCGCTCGCCGGCTCGCCCCCCGCACCCGAAATTGCGCGCGAGCTCCCCTTCTGGCGCTCCCAGGCCGCGTCGGCCTCAGGAGGCCGGCGCCTGCCGCTCGATATTGAGACGGGCGAGGACACCGAGGCCACGACCGATCTCGTGACCGTCTCCCTCGATCCGGAGGCGACCCGGGCGCTTCTCAAGGACGTCCACCGCGCCTATCAGACCCGGCCGGACGAGCTGCTCCTCGCCGCGCTCGCCGAGGCCGTGGCCGTCTGGACGGGCGAGCGGACGCTGTGGGTCGATCTCGAGGGGCACGGCCGCGAGCCCGCCTTCGCGGGCGGCGAAGGGATCGACCTGTCGCGGACGGTCGGCTGGTTCACCTCGCTGCATCCGGCATGGCTCGACCTCCGCGGAGCTCAGACGCCGGGCGAGGTCGTCAAGGCGGTCAAGGAGGAGCTTCGGCGTGTGCCGAGCCGGGGGCTCGGTTATGGCGTCCTGCGTTACCTGTCGGGAGAGCCGCTGGGCTCGCCTGCGCCGGAGATCGCCTTCAACTATCTCGGCCAGATCGACCTGATGCTCGCCACCTCCGCGCTTTTCGCGGTGGACCCGGAACCGCCCGGCCGGCCCCGCAGCCCGCGCGCCGAGCGCATGTACCGGCTGGAGGTGAACGCCTGGGTGCGCGACGGCCGCCTGACCGCGAGCTTCGCCTACGGCTGGCGGCGCCACCGGCGCCAGACGATCGAGCGGCTCGCGGAGACGTTCCTCGCCGCCCTCCGGAAGCTGATCGACCACTGCCTGGCGCCCGAGGCGGGGGGCTTCACCCCGTCCGACTTCCCGGCCGCGGACCTGGACCAGAAGGCGCTCGACCGGCTGCTCGCCAAGGTCGGAGGGGCCAAGGTCGGAGGGAAAGGCCGGTGATCGAGGACCTCTACCGCCTGTCCCCGCTGCAGGAGGGGATGCTCTTCGAGAGCCTGTACGCTCCGGCGGCGGACGCCTACGTGATGCAGCCCTCCTGGACCCTGGGCGGCGACCTCGACCGCGCTGCACTGCGCCGGGCCTGGGAGCTGATCGTGCAGCGGCACGCGGTGCTCCGCACCTCCTTTCACTGGGAGGGGATGGAGCGTCCGCACCAGGTGGTGCACCGGGAGGTGGACCTGCCCTGGGCTGAGGAGGATTTGCGTCGCGTGCCTGACCGGGAGCAGCGGCTGGAGGAGCGCCGCGCGGCCGACCTCCGGGTTGGCTTCGATCTCGAGACCGCGCCGCTCTTCCGGCTGCTCCTCGTGCGCCTGGAAGACGAGCTCTGGAACCTGACCTGGACCCAGCACCACCTCCTGGTCGACGGTTGGTCGTTCTCCCAGGTGCTGCGCGAGCTCTTCGCCGTCTACCAGGCCTTGCGCCGGGGCCTCCGAGACGAGACTCCGCCGCAGCTCCCTCCGGCGCCGCCGTTCCGCCACTACGTCGAGTGGCTGCTGCGCCGCGATCCGGGAGAGGCCGAGGCGTTCTGGCGCCGCGAGCTGGCGGGGTACGCGGCGCCGGCTCTTTTGAGCGGAAGCGCGGCGCTCCGCCACGACTTCGGAGACCGGGGCCGCCTCGAGGCCTCGCTCGACGAGGGGAGCACGGCGGCTCTCGTGGAACTGACGAAGCGCCACCGGCTGACGCTCAACACGTTGATGCAGGGGGTCTGGGCCCTGCTCCTGGCGCGCCGGTCGGGCGAGGAGGACGTGGTCTTCGGCGTCGTGGTCTCCGGCCGGTCCGCGGCCGATCTGCCCGGGATCGAGACGGCGGTGGGGCCGTTCATCAACACGATCCCGCTGCGGGCTCGCCTCGCCCCGGACGAGCGCCTCCTGCCCTGGCTCGCCGGCATCCAGGAGCGGCAGCTCGAGGCGCGGCGGTTCGAGCACAGCTCCCTGGTGGAAGTGCAGGGGTGGAGCGGCGTGCCGCGGGACCGGCCGCTCTTCGAGAGCCTGATGGCCTTCGAGGGATCGCTGATCGACCCCTCCCTGGCGTCGGGCGCCGGAGGCGTGCGGCTCCTCGACGTCCGCGGCAACAATGTCAGCCGGGCGCCGGTCACGTTCGTGGCCGGACCCGACGGAGACCGGCTCCACCTCACCCTGAGCTGGGACCTGCAGCGCTTCGAGCCGGCCGAGCCCGCCCGCTGGATCGGCCACCTCCTCACCCTGCTCCGCGGCATGGCCGAGGACCCCGGCCGCACCCTCGCCGATCTCCCCTTCCTCGCCGAAGCGGAGCGCCACCAGCTCTCGGTAGAGTGGAACGACACCGCCGTCGCCTTCCCCTCCGGCCTGACCCTCCACGGCCTTTTCCTGGCCCAGGCCGAGCGCGCGCCGGAAGCCGTGGCCCTCGTCGCCCACGACGGCGAGACGGTCACCTACGGCGAGTTGGCCGAGCGCTCCGCCCGGCTCGCCCGCCAGCTGCAAGAGTGCGGAGTCGGACCCGAGGTGAGGGTGGGAGTCTCCCTGCGGCGCTCCCCCCGGCAGATCGAGGCCATCCTGGCCGTGCTCCAGGCAGGAGGCGCCTACGTCCCCCTCGATCCGGACGATCCACCCGAACGGCGGGAGTGGATCGCCGCCGACTGCGGAGCCGCGCTGATCCTCGACGAAGAAGGGTGGGGGCGCCCCTCTCCCGGGGGGAGGGAGTGCGATGGGAGAGGGGACGGGGGTGAGGGGGCGCTCGCCTACATCCTCTACACCTCCGGCACCACCGGCCGCCCCAAGGGCGCCATGACCTCGCACCGCGCCGCGGTCAACCACATCCTCTGGGCGCAGTCGGCCTTTCCTCTCGATCCGGGGGAGGGCGGGCTCGTCAAGGCGCCGCTGGGCTTCGATGCCTCGGTGCGGGAGATCTTCTGGCCGCTCTCCGTGGGAGCGCGGCTGGTGGTGACAAAGCCCGGTGGGGAGCGCGACCCGGACCACCTGATCGAGATGATCCAGCGCGAGGGCGCCGTGGTCGTGAGCCTGGTGCCGTCGCTGCTTGCCGTTGTCCTGGACCGTGAGACCGCCCCGACTCGCCTCAGGCGCATCACGGCCGGCGGCGAGGTGCTCTCCGTGGACCTTGCGGAGCGGTGCCGCGAGCGGCTCCCGGGCACCGCGCTCAGCAACCACTACGGTCCAACCGAGACCGCCGTGAATGCCACGGCCTGGCAGTACCATCCCGGCGATCGCTCGATTCCGATCGGCAGGCCGCTCGCCAACGTCCGCATCGACGTGCTGGACCCCTGGGGCGATCCGGTGCCGATCGGGGCGGCCGGCGAGGTGTGCGTTGGCGGGACCGGGGTAGGCCGGGGCTATGTGGGAAGGCCAGACCTCACGGCCGAACGCTTCGTGCCGGACCCGAACGCCCACGGGGAGCGACGCTATCGAACCGGCGACCTGGCTCGCTGGCGGCCGGATGGCGCCCTGGAGTTCCTCGGCCGTGTCGACCTGCAGGTCAAGCTGAGGGGCATCCGCGTGGAGCCCGAGGAGGTCGAAGCCGCCCTCGCCGCCTGTCCGGGCGTGCGGCAGGCCGCGGTATTGGCTCGGGACGGCGCGCTCGTCGCCTATGTCCTGCCCGAAATCCAGGACTCCAGCCTCCCCTCCGCCCTCCGCGCCGCGCTGGGTGGGCGGCTGCCGTCCTTCCTGGTCCCGTCGCTCATCGTGCTCGTCGATTCCTTCCCGCGCACCCCCAGCGGCAAGATTGACCGCCGGGCGTTGGCCCGGCTGGAGGTGCAAGTGCCGGAGGAGGCCTTCGAGGCGCCGCGCACCCCCGTCGAAGAGCAGGTCGCGGAGGTCTGGAGCGAGGTGCTCAAGCGCCCCCGGGTGGGGATCCACGACGACTTCTTCGCCCTGGGTGGGCACTCCATCCTGGCGCTCCAGGTGGCGACCCGGCTGCGCGAGGCGTTCGGGGTCGAGGTTCCCTTGCGGCAGATCTTCGAGGCGTCCACCCTGGCCGATCTCGCCCGCGAGGTGGAGCTGGCCCTCCGCACCGGGACCGGCCCGGTGCCGCCGCCTCTCGTTCCCGTGCCCAGGGACCGGGAGATCCCCCTGACTTTCTCGCAGGAGAGCCTCTGGTTCCTGTACCAGCTCGATCCGGCGAGCCCGGCCTACAACGTCCCGGCCACGGCCCTGGTCTCCGGGCGGCTCGATCCCGTTGCTTTGGCGGGGACACTGACCGAAATCGTCCGCCGCCACGAGGCGCTGCGCACTACTTTCCCGGGTGGCCAGCCGGTGCAGAAGATCCACCCTCCGGCGCCTGTCCCGCTGCCGGTGATTGACCTTACGGGATGTCCCGAAGAGGCCCGGCGGGTGGCTGGAGAGGAGGCGCTCCGGCCGTTCGACCTGATCCGCGGGCCGTTGCTGCGCGCCCGCCTCGTGCGGCTGGCGGAGGAGGAGCACCTCTTCCTGCTCACCATGCACCACGCGGTCTCCGACGAGTGGTCGGTGGCGGTGCTGATGCGCGAGGTGGGGGCGATCTACACCGGTACCGGTGCGCTTCCGGAGCTGCCCGTGCAGGTGGCCGACTACGCGGTCTGGCAGCGCGAGTGGCTGCGCGGCGAGGTTTTGGAGGCGCGGCTCGCCTGGTGGAAGGAGCGGCTGGCTGGCGCGCCTCCGGTGATCGACCTGCCGCTCGACCGGCCGCGGACCGCGGCGCGGACCTTCCGCGGCGGGCGGGTGCCGTTCGAAGCTCCAGCGGAGGGCTTGAGGCGGCTTGCCCGCGAGCGCTCCGCGAGCCTCTTCATGGTGCTGCTGGCCGGCTTCGAAGCCTGGCTCTCCCGCCACGGCGCCGGGGACGACTTCGTAGTCGGAGTCCCGGTCGCCAACCGTTCCCATCCGGGCACCGAGGGGCTGATCGGATTCTTCGTGAACACCCTGCCGTTGCGCGCCGACCTCTCCGGCGATCCCGGCTTCGGCGAGCTGATCGAGCGGACGCGCGAGACGGCCCTCGGCGCATTCGCCCGCCAGGATCTTCCCTTCGAGAGGCTCGTCCAGGAGCTGCGGCCGGAGCGCAGCCTGGCCTACGCGCCGCTCTTCCAGGTGATGTTCTCCCTGCACAACGTCCCGATGCCGGGCTTGGAGCTGCCGGGCCTCGCGTTCCGGCCCTGGGAGACCGATCCCGGCACGGCCAAGTTCGACCTGCTGCTGGAGATGAACGAGGTGACGGGGCTCCAGGGCTCTTTGGAGCACGCGTCGGACCTGTTCGACCGGACCACCGCCGAGCGCCTGGTTGGTCATCTGCGGGTGATGCTCGAAGCCGCCGCCGAGAACCCCGACCTCCCGCTTTCCGAGCTGCCGCTCCTGACCCCGGCCGAGCGCCGCCAGATCGCGGAGTGGAGCGGGCAGAAGGCGAGCTTCCCTTCTGCCTGCCTGCACCATCTCTTCGAGAGGCAGGCTGAAGAGAGGCCGGAGGCCATCGCGGTCGATCAGCTTACCTATGCCGATTTGAACAAGCAGGCCAACCGCCTGGCCCGCCACCTGCGCAGCCTGGGAGTGGGGCCGGAGGCTCGGGTGGCCCTTCGCCACGAGAGGACGCCGGGCCTGATCGTCGGGATCCTTGGCATCCTCAAGGCTGGGGGCGCGTACGTACCGATCGATCCCGCCTGGCCGGAAGAGCGCGGGCGGCTCATCCTGGAGGATGCCGGCGCCGCGCTTACCGTCGACGAGGAGCTTCTCGCAGCCTGTCAGGGGAGCGACGAGCCGCTGGATGTCCCCTCCTCGCCGGAGAACCTGGCCTACGTCATCTATACCTCGGGCTCCACCGGCCGGCCCAAGGGAACTCTGGTGACTCATGGCAACGTCTCCCGGCTGTTCTCTGCGACTCATGATTGGTTCGGCTTCAGGCCGGACGACGTCTGGACCCTCTTCCACTCCGCGGCGTTCGACTTCTCGGTCTGGGAGATCTGGGGCGCGCTGGCTTTCGGAGGAAGGCTGGTGATCGTCCCCTCGGACACGGCCCGCTCGCCGGAGGAATTCCGCCTTCTCCTCGAAGGCGTGACCATCCTCAATCAGACCCCCTCGGCCTTCCGTCAACTTACATTCCCTCCGCCGGAGTCCCTCCGCTGGGTGATCTTCGGCGGCGAGGCGCTGGATGCCGGCAGCACGGCCGGATGGATGGACCGCACGAGACTCGTGAACATGTACGGAATTACCGAGACCACCGTCCATGTCACGTACCGGCCCCTTTCCCGGGAAGATCTACGGGAACCCTGGCGAAGCCCGATCGGCATCCCAATCCCCGACCTCTCCGTCCACCTCCTCCGGGACGGCGAACCGGTTCCGATCGGCGTGCCGGGAGAGCTGTGCGTGGGCGGGGCCGGCGTGGCGCGGGGCTATCTCGGCCGTCCGGACCTGACGGCTGAGCGCTTCATCCCTGCTCCCGGGGGAGCCCGCCTGTACCGCAGCGGCGATCTGGCCCGCCGGCTGCCCTCGGGCGAACTGGAGTACCTGGGGCGGATCGACCAGCAGGTGAAGCTGCGGGGCTTCCGCATCGAGCCGGCCGAGGTCGAGGCCGCGCTGGCCGCGGTCCCCGGTGTGCGGGAGGCCGTGGTGATCCTCCGCGCCGACCTGCCTGCCGGTCCGGGGCTGGTGGCCTACGTGGTAGGGACTGCCTCCGCGGGAGAGCTTCTCGCCAACCTTCGGGGCCGGCTGCCGGATCACATGGTCCCCGGCCATTTCGTCTTCCTGCGCGAGCTGCCGCTCACCGTCAACGGCAAGCTGGACCGCCGGGCTCTCCCTGCGCCGGAAGGGGCGCGTCCTGCACTGGCCCGCGCCTATGTCGTTCCCCGCACGCCTCTGGAGAGGGTGCTCGCCGGAGCTTGGGAGGAGGCGCTCGGGGTGGACCGCGTCGGCGTCGAGGACGGCTTCTTCGACCTGGGAGGCCACTCGCTGCTCGCCACCCAGATGATCTCCTGGGTGCGGGAGACCTTCGAGGCCGAGGTGCCTCTGCGGGAGCTGTTCGAGCGCCCGACCGTCGCCGCCCTCGCCACGGCGCTGAAGGTGGTGAGCCCGGATGCAGAGCGGACGGCCGAGCTGATGCTGGAGCTGAGCGAGCTGTCCGACGAGGAGGTTGCCGCGCGATGACCGTCGCGACCGGCAAGTTCTTCAAAGCCTCCCGAGAGCGGCTGGAACTGCTGCGCGAGCGGCGCCGCGAAGAGGGAATGGAGGGCGGGGAGACGATCCCGCGCCGGACAGATCCATCCGTCCATCCCCTCTCCTTCGCCCAGGAGCGCCTCTGGTTCCTCGACCGGCTCGATCCGGACAACCCGGCCTACGTCATCCCCTCCTCGCTCCGGTTGAAAGGAAGGTTGGATGTGCCGGCCCTGGAGCGGGCTCTCACGGAGGTGGTACGCCGCCATGAGGTACTGAGGGCGACCTTCCACGAAGAGGGCGGCCGGCCGGTCCAGCGGATTGCGCCGCCCGCTCCCGTGCTCCTGCCGGTGGTCGAGGAGATCCGGCGCGAGCCCATCCGGCTGGAAGAGGGGCCGCTCCTTCGGGCGAGGCTGCTGCGCCTCGGGGAGGACGACCATGTTCTGAGCCTCGACCTCCATCACATCGTGTCCGATGGCTGGTCCCTGGGAATCCTGGTGCGCGAGCTGACGGCTTTCTACGCCGGGGAGACGCTCCAGGAGCTTCCAATCCAATATGCCGATTACGCGGCCTGGCAGAGAGAGAGGCTGACGGGCGAGGCTCTCGAAGAGGAGCTGTCCTGGTGGCGGGAGCGGCTCGCTGGGGCTCCGCCGTCGCTCGACCTGCCCTTCGACCGTCCGCGTCCTGCCGTGCAGACCTTCCAAGGAGGGCGAGCCGTCCGCGTCCTGCCGGCTGCGCTCGTCGACCGTCTGAGATCGCTCGGTGAGGGGGCGAGCCTCTTCATGGTGTTGCTCGCCGGGTTCCAGCTCCTTCTCTCTCGATGGAGCGGCCAGGAGGATGTGCCGGTGGGCTCGCCCATCGCGGGCCGCACCCGGCGCGAGGTCGAGGGACTGATCGGGATCTTCCTCAATCACCTGGTCCTGCGCACCGACCTGTCGGGAAATCCCACGTTCCGGGAGCTGCTGGCCCGGGTGCGCGAGGTCGCGGTCGGGGCTTTTGCCCATCAGGATCTCCCCTTCGAGAAGCTCCTGGCCGAGGTCGAGCCGCAGCGCGACCTTTCGCGCACGCCGCTCTTTCAGGTCTTCTTCAACCTGCTGAACTTCCCTTCGACCGAGGTGCGCCTTCCCGGGCTGACGATCGAAGGGCTCGGCGTGCCCGAGCCGCAGGCCAAGTTCGACATGACCCTCTACCTGGTGGAGGACCAGGGGGCCGTCCATCTCGACCTGATCTACAACGCCGGCCTCTTCGACGCGCCGCGGATGGAGGAGGCGCTCGCCCAGTACCAGCTCCTCCTGGAGCAGGCCGCCGCTGATCCCGACACCCCGATCGGATCGTTCTCGCTGGTGACCGAGGCCGCCCGCAAAGCGCTCCCCGATCCCGAGGCGCCATTGGACGCGAGCTGGCCCGGCTTGGTTTCCGATGCCGTGGCAAGGCATGCCCAGGAGACGCCCGGCCGTCCGGCCGTGATCTGGGAGGGTGGAGAGCTCACCTACGCCCAGCTTGCCGAGCAGATGGAGAGTGTCGCGGCGGGAGTGCAGGGAGACATCGTGGCGATTCGGGGGCACCGCAGCGCTCCTTTGGTTTCCGAGATCCTCGGAGTGATGAGGGCCGGCGCGGCCTTCGTGATTCTCGACCCGGCTTATCCGGAGCAGCGGAATGCGGAGATTCTCCGGCTTCTGGGACCCTCACCCCCTCAGTCCCCCTCTCCCACACGCACTCACACCCGCCCGGGAGAGGGGGAAGCCGGAGGGGAGGCTCAGGGTTGGGATCTTGCCATGCTCCCCTCTCCCGGGGGACCGGGAGTGCGGGTGGGAGAGGGGCCGGGGGTGAGGGTCTCCGGATCTCCCGACGACCTCGCCTACATCGCCTTCACCTCCGGCTCGACCGGCATCCCCAAGGGCGTCCTCGGCCTTCATCGCTCCCTGACCCATTTCTATCCCTGGATGAGCGAGGCCTTCGAGCTCGGCCCCGATGACCGCTTCAGCCTCCTCTCCGGCCTGGCCCACGATCCGCTGCACCGGGACGTCTTCACCCCGCTCTGGCTCGGCGCTTCTGTCGTGATCCCCGATCCTGAGCGCATGGGCGAGCCCGGATGGCTTTCGGCCTGGATGGCCCGCATGGGCGTCACCGTCGCCCATCTGACTCCCGCCATGGGCCGGCTGCTCACCAGCCCCCCGGCCAGTCCGATGCCCGCCCTCCGCCGGGCTTTCTTCGTGGGAGACGTGCTGACCCGCCGCGATGTGGAACGCCTGCGCACTCTTGCTCCGGACGTTCAGGTCGTCAATCTCTACGGCTCGACGGAAACCCAGCGGGCCGTGGGTTTCCACGAAGTGAGGGAGGACGAGGAGCGCTATCCCCTCGGCCGCGGCATGCCGGATGTGCAGCTCCTGGTCCTCGACCGTTCCGGCCGCCTTTGCGGCATCGGAGAGGTGGGGGAGGTCTGTGTCCGCAGCCCCCACATCGCGGCGGGCTATCTGGACGGGCAGCGATTCCAGGGCTTGTATCGAACGGGCGACCTCGGCCGCTATCTGCCCAACGGCGAGGTCGAGCCGCTCGGCCGGGCCGACCTTCAGGTGAAGATCCGCGGCTTCCGAGTGGAGCTTGGCGAAGTCGAAGCCGCTCTCGCCAGCCATCCGTCCATCCGGGAGGCCGTGGTCGTCGCGCGGGGGGAGGGCGACGACCGCCGGCTCGTCGCCTACATCGTCCCTGCCGTCGAGGACGACCTGCGGTCCTTCCTGCGCGTCCGCCTCCCCGAGTACATGGTCCCCTCCGCCTTGGTCTTCCTGGATGCCCTGCCGCTCACCCCGAACCGGAAGGTGGACCGCAAGGCCCTTCCCGAGCCGGCCCGGGAGGACATCGAGGTTGCCCCCCTCTCCCAGATGGAAGAGCTGGTCGCGGCGATCTGGAGCGAGGTGCTCGGGGTCGAGCGCATCGGACCGTCCGACGACTTCTTCGGACTCGGCGGCCACTCGCTCAAGGTGACCCAGATCCTCGCCAGGGTGCGGGATGCCTTCGGAGTCGAGCTGCCGGTGCGCAGCTTGTTCGAGAGCCCGACCCTCTCCGGATTCGCGGCGCGGATACGGGATGCCTCTGCTCCGGCCGCGCCCCCCCTGACCCGGGTCCCGAGGGACGGCGACCTGCCGCTCTCCTTCGCTCAGGAGAGGCTCTGGTTCCTCCAGCGCCTGTCGCCGGGGAGCCCGGCCTACAACATGCCCGCGGCCCTGCGCCTCTCGGGCGACCTCGATCCCGCCGTGCTGGAAAGGGTCCTCCAGGAGATCGTGCGCCGCCACGAAATCCTGCGCACCACCTTCCCCGAGACGGACGGCGAGCCGCGCCAGCGCGTCCACCCTTTCCGGCCGTTCTCGCTGCCGGTGATCGATGTGACGGAAGCCGAAGCGGAACGTTTCGTCCGGGAAGAGGCGTCGCGGCCCTTCGATCTCCGGGAGGGGCCTCTGCTGCGCGCCACCCTGCTCCGCCTGGGTGAACGGGAGTGGATGGCACTCTTCTCCCTGCACCATGTGGTGAGCGACGGCTGGTCGGTGGGCGTGCTGGTCAAGGAGACAGCCGCGCTCTACGCAGGGAAGCCGCTACCGGAGCTGCCCATCCAATACGCCGACTTTGCGGTCTGGCAGCGCGGATGGCTCCAGGGGGAGGCGCTCGCCGGCCAGATCTCCTGGTGGCGCGAGGCGCTGGCGGACGCCCCGGCGGTCCTCGATCTCCCCCTCGACCGGCCGCGCTCGACCGGCTCTGGACGGGCCGGAGCCGCCAAGGCGGACTTCCCGGCCGCCGTCCTGCGCGAGCTGGGCCGGCGCGAAGGGGCGACCCTGTTCATGGTCCTCCTGGCCGCATTCCAGGCGCTGCTCCACCGGCTCACCGGGGAGGACGACCTGGTCTTGGGCACGCCCATCGCCAACCGCACCCACGCCGGGCTCGAAGGGCTGATCGGCTTCTTCGTGAACACCCTGGCCCTGCGCAGCCGCCTGGACGGCGATCCGTCCTTCCGCGAGATGCTGGCCTCCTCCCGGGCCACGGCCCTTGAGGCCTACGCCCATCAAGACCTGCCGTTCGAGAGGCTGGTGGAGGAGCTGCGTGTGGAGCGGAGCCTGCGCCATACGCCGGTCTTCCAGGTGATGCTCGCGCTCCAGAACGCCCCGGCCGCGGAGCTGACGCTGCCCGGGCTCACCCTGTCGCCCGTCCCGCTCGCACCCGGCGCGGCCAAGTTCGACCTCAGCCTCACGTTCCTCGAGGATGGCAGGGCGGCGCTGGAGTACGACGCCCTCCTGTTCGACGCGGCCACCGCGGAGCGCCTGCTGGAGCGGCTCGGCGTCCTCGTCGATGGGATCGTCCGCGATCCGGACCTCCGCCTCTCCGGGCTGCCGGTGATGGCGGAGGCCGAGCAACGCCAGATCCTCGGCTGGAGCGCGCCGGAGCCGGCCTCTCCCGAGATCCCGTTGCACCGCCGGTTCGAGGAGTGGGCGGCGCGGTCCCCGGGCGCTCCCGCCATCCAGGGCATGACCTACGGCGAGCTCGACCGCGCCGCCAACCGGCTGGCGCGCGACCTGCGCGCCGCGGGCGCCGGGCTAGAAACGCGGGTTGCGGTCTCCTCGAACCGGCCGGAAGGCTGGCCGCTCGCCCTGCTTGCCGTGCACAAGGCCGGGGCCGCGTACGTGCCACTGGACCTCCAATTGCCCGCGGAGCGCCTGGGGCTTCTTCTCGCCGACAGCGGAGCCTCGGTGCTGCTGGCCGACGAGGCGCTGCTGTCCAGGCTCCCGGCCGGCGGCCTGCGGACCGTCTGCCTCGACCGGGTCAGCCGGTTCGGGCCGGAGGCCTTCCCCCGGGTCGAGGTCCATCCGGAGTCCCTGGCCTATGTCATCTACACCTCGGGCTCGACCGGTGTTCCCAAGGGAGTGGGAGTCTCGATGGGAGCCTACGCGCGCCACCTGGCCGGCCTGGCGCGGCGCTGCGGACTCGGTCCGGACGACCGGGTGCTCGGAGCCTACGCCGAGGGCTTCGACGCCTCCCTGGATCCGATGATGGCGCTGATGAGCGGCGCCGCGCTCTTCACCCGTGGAGGCGAGGTCTGGAGCGCGTCCGAGCTCGCGGAACGGATCGAGCGCTGGGGCATCACGGTCGCGCAGATGCCGACCTCCTACTGGCGGCAGCTCGTGGCGGATTTAGCGGCCTCGGAGGCGGCCTCCGGCCGGACGCTCCCATCTCATCTGAGGTTCGTCGAGGCCGGAGGCGAGGCCATGCCCGCCGAGGTGGCCCGGCTCTGGCGGCAGGTGGCGCCCGGGACGAGGCTGGTCAACGGCTATGGACCCACCGAGGCCGTGATCACGCCCACGGTCTGGGAGGTGACCGGGGAGATCCCGGACACGATCTCCGGCTCCGTTCCCATCGGCCGCCCGGTGGGAGGACGCACCGTCCGGGTGATGGACCGGCACGGCCGGCCGGTCCCGATCGGGGTGGCCGGAGAGCTCTGGCTGGGCGACCTCTTGGCGCGCGGGTATCTCGGCCGGCCGGATGCCACCGCTGCGGCCTTCATCCCGCACGATGGCGGAGAGCGCCTCTACCGCACGGGAGACCGGGTGCGCTGGCTGGCGGAGGGCAACCTCGAGGGTAATCTGGAGTACTTGGGCCGCCTCGACCGCCAGCTGAAGCTGAGGGGCTACCGCATCGAGCCCGGGGAGATCGAGGCCGCGCTCCTCCGGGATCCCGCGGTGCGGGAGGCGGTGGTTGTTGTGGCCAACGACCAGCTGCTGGCCTTCCTGGTGCCGCAATCCGAGCCTGTGAATCCGGACCTGAAGCTACCCGCCTACATGATCCCCTCGGCCTATGTCTGGCTGGAGGCCCTGCCTCTCACCCCGACCGGCAAGGTGGACCGGCGGGCTCTGGCCCGGATGGAGGTCCGGAGGGAGTCCGGCTCCATCCCGCCCCGCGACGAGCTGGAGCGCGAGCTGGCCGGGATCTGGGAGGATCTCCTAAGGGTGCCGGTCGGAGTGACGGATGACTTCTTCGCCCTGGGGGGGCACTCGCTGCTGGCGGTGCGGCTGGCCTCCCGGATCGAGGCCCGCTTCGGCCGGCCGATGCCGATCGCCACCCTCTTTGAACGGCGAACGGTCGAAGCCCTTGCAAGCTGGCTCCGGCCTGCCGTAACTCCGGCCTCCTCCCCGCTGGTCCGCATTCAGCCCAAGGGGACCCGGCCGCCGCTCTTCATGGTCCACCCCGGCGGCGGCGGCGTCCTCTGCTATGCCGACCTTGCCCGCGCCCTGGGCCCGGACCAGCCGCTGTATGGCCTGCAGGCCCCGGGGCTCGACGGCGAACGGCCGCCCCTCGACCGCATCGAGGACATGGCCGACCTCTACATCAGCGCTCTTCCGGACGGTCCCGTGCACCTCGGAGGATGGTCCTTCGGCGGGCTCGTGGCCTATGAGATGGCCTGCCGGCTGGGGGACCGCGCCGGGTTGGTGGCGGTCCTGGACGTGCCGGCGCAGGAGGAAGAGACCGCCGGCGAGGCCGAGCTGCTGCTCCGCGGCCTGGATGAGGAGTTGCCTCTGACCGCGGACGAGCTGCAGGGGCTCGACACCCGCGCCCAGGTGGCGCTGGTCCTCCAGAGGATGCCGAACCTGCCTCCCGACTTCGACGAGCGCCGGGCCGTCGCCCTGGTCGAGGTCTTCAAAGCCACCCTGCGGGCGGCCCGCACCTGGGAGCCACGCTCCTATGCCGGCAAGGTGACTGTTTTCCGGGCGGCCGGCAGCGCCCGCCTTGGGCTCGATGGCACGGGGGGGTGGGGGGCTTTCGCCAAGGCCGTAGAGGTGGTCACCGTGCCCGGCGATCACCACAGCATAGTGAGGCCACCCCATGTGGAGGCGCTCGCAAGGGCGCTGCGGGAGGCGCTGGGTTGAAAGGACATAAAGGACGTAAAGGACTCAAAGGACCAAAGGGACACGGAGGGCCGTCGTTTTCGTCCTTTAAGTCCTTTTCGTCCTTTAAGTCCTTTTCGTCCTTTTGGTCCTTTCCGGAGTCCTTATGAGCCTCTATCTCACCGGCGGCGAAGATGCCGCCCTCTTCCTGAAGGTCGTCCGTCAAGCCGAAGACCTGGGCCTTTCCGCAATCTGGATCGCCGAGGGCCCCGGCCTCTTCCTCAATCCCGCGGTCCTTGCCTCCGCGGCAGCCGTGGCGACCCGGAAGATTTTTCTGCGCGGCTGCCTCGCCCTGCCTCTCCACAACCCGATCCGTGTAGCCGAAGAGTGGGCGCTGGTGGACAACCTGTCCGGCGGGCGGGCCGGAATCGTCATTGAAGAGCCGGCCAACGTGGAAATCATCCACCGGCTCTGGCGGGGAGAGGCGGTGCGGGTTCCGGACGGCGAGGGCCGCCCGGTCGAGGTCCGCATCCTCCCCCGGCCCATCCAGCCCGAGCTGCCGCTCTGGTCAGTGGTAGACGAGAATGCCATCCGGACCGATCTCGCCGGAGCTTTGAACCTGTTGGAGCTGCTGAAGCGTGGCTGACCTCACCAAACGCCTCGCCGGGTTGACTCCGGAACAGCGGGAGCTGCTGCTTCGCCGTCTGAAGAGCGAGGGCTTGGCGGTCCCCGGTGAGGAGCCGAAGGAGGAGACCCCGTTCTCGTTCGACCCCGGACCGGAGCCCGAGCCCTCCGACCGGCCGATCCGCTTCAGCCTTTTCTTCTTTTCGGACGGCGGCGCCAAGAGCCCGGCCGAGAGCTACGAGCTGCTGCTGGAGAGCGCGCGCTTCGCGGACCGCCAGGGCTTCGCGGCGGTCTGGACCCCGGAGCGGCACTTTCAGGACTTCGGCGGCCTTTTCCCGAACCCTTCGCTGCTGGGAGCAGCCCTTGCCGCCGCCACCGAGCGGATCGGCATCCGGGCGGGCAGCGTGGTCCTCCCGCTTCATGATCCGGAGCGCGTCGCCGGAGAGTGGGCCGTGGTCGATCGCCTCTCCAACGGCCGCGCCGGCATTTCCTTCGCCACGGGCTGGCACCCCACCGATTTCGCCCTGCGGCCGGAGGCCTATGCCGACCGCAGGGAGCTGATGTTCCGCGGCATCGAGGCCGTGCGCCAGCTCCTGGACGTACCGGTCTGGGTGACCTGTTCCACGAACGCCGCGACCTGGACTCGGGCGGGCGAGATCGGCGCCAACGTGCTGACCATCGTCCAGCCCCTTCCGACGCTGACGGAGAGGATCGCCCGCTACCGTCAGGCCCGGGCGGAGCGCGGCCTCGATCCCGAGGCGGGACAGGTGACGGTCATGGTGCACGCGTTCGTGGGAGAGGATGAAGAGGCGGTGCGGGAAAAAGTGCGCGCGCCCATGACCTCGTATCTCAAGACCTATTTCGACCAGCACGGCTTCCCGCCGGGCAGCGATGTCGACGCCCTGCTGGCCGCGGCCTTCGAGAGCTACTTTTCCTCGCTCTCACTTCTCGGCCATCCCGACAAGGGAGCGCGCCTCATCGACCGCCTCCGCGCGGCCGGCGCGGACGAAGCCGCCTGCCTGATCGACTTCGGGGTCGACGCGCCGTCCATTCTGGAAGCCCTGCCCGCCCTCGACCGTCTGCGACAGCGTTGCGCGCGGCAATAAGCCTTTGGGCGGCACAGAAAGTTTCTGCGTCGCCCAAAATCTTTTTGAGCGACACAGAAATCTGCTGCGTCGCCCGTAAATCTTTTGGGCGACATGGAAAGATTCTGTGCCGCCCGAAATCTTAATGGGCGACGCAGAATCTTTCCATGCCGCCCAAAAGATTTCTGAGTCGCCCAGAAATTCTCTGTGTCGCTCAGAAGATTTCTCTGCAGCCCATAAAGTTTTTGTGTCGCTCAAAAACTTTCTACGTCGCCCATCGGGATTTTGGGCGGTTCTACGGATTTTTGGGCGGTGCGGAAACGTTCCGGTCCTTCTCGAGCCGCTCCCGGAAGACCTTTTCGTTCCTGTCGAGATAGCTGCGGTATCCCGCGGGATCGACGAACGGATTCCCGCCCTCGCCTTTTTTCAGGCGCTCCACTTTGTCCTTCATGCTGTAGAAGGAGGCGTGCGCGGCCAGGAAGAGATCGCAGGGAAGGGCGCGCAGGGTTTTGAAGGTGCGGGCGTAATCCTCGGCAATCCCGGGATAGCTCGGCTCCGCGCCGAGCTTCATCATGGGCAGGACGCTGGTGCTGCAGACGATCACGGCGTTCAGGCCGTCGACCTTCATGGTCCAGGTGGTGCAGCCCGCGGTGTGGCCCGGGGTCAGCCGGGCGGTCAGGGTCGAGCCGCCGAGGGTGACGGTGTCGCCGTCCTTGACCAGCCGGTCCACCTGCACCGGGGGGAAGAGGAACTGGTCGCCGAAGAGGGGATCGTCCTTGCCGCCGCGGGCGAGGGCGGGAGCATCCTTTTCGCTGGCGTGGAGCTTGGCGCCGGTGAGCTTTTTCAGCTCGGCGAGGCCGGCGGCGTGGTCGTAATGAGCGTGGGTGTTCAAGAGGATCTTCACGTCCTCGATCTTGAAGCCGAGCTTCTTCACGCTCTCGCGGATCAGGGGCACGGTCTCCACGAACCCGCCATCGAGGAGGATGTGCCCCTCGGGCGTGGCGATCAGGTAGGAGGCGATGTCGCTGGCTCCCACGTAATAGAGGTTGCCCGCGATCCGGAACGGCTCGACCGGCTGGTTCCAGGAGCGTGACGTGGGATCGGCCTGCCCGGCGGCCAGGACCGGGAGGAAGAACAGCGCGAGCAGGGAGCGTCGGAACATCAGATCTCCTTCAGGGATGGAACGGAGACTTCAGGCCCGACCGGCGGGGAAGGGGCGGCCTCTGGGGAGGGCGTCTCTTTGCGCCGGGACGACGAAGGGACGGCAGCGGAGGCCGGTCGGATGCCAGGGCTTTGGAAGGGGTGCTCCTCTTCGGGGGGAAGAGGGAACGGACGAACCAGTCGGGGTCATTCATGCGGGATCGTCCTCGGCCGGCAGGTCGGCCGGCCATTCGCTGAGGCGCTGGGTGCGGCGCAGGCGGTCCAGATGGGCGAGGATCTGCCGCTCGGCCAGGGGCCAGGCCTGTTTGGGCGTGTCCTCATAGACCTTGGGGAGCATCTCGGAGGGCTCCCGCAATCCCTCGTTCCAGGCCTCCAGCACCTTGGCCTCCCGCCACAGCCGGTGGTCCACGTACTCCCGCAGCTTTCCGCGGCCGTTCAGGATGGCGGGGCCGTGGGCCGGGAAGAGGGTGCCCGGATGCATCACGGCGAGCCGCGCCAGCGAGGCGACGTAGTCGTCCATGTCCCCCTCGGGCGGATCAATCACGATCGTGCCGAGCCCAGCGACGAGGTCGCCCACCAGCGTGGCCCGCTGGGTTTCCTCGAGGAAACAGAGGTGTCCGCGGGCATGGCCGGGGGTGTGAAGCACCAGGATCGTCATGGGCGGGTCGCCGGCCAGCTCGATCCGCTGCTTGTCCTGAAGCTCCCCGTCGATCTTGATGCCCCGGCTGGCCAGCCGCTCGGCCGTGGCGGGATGGGCCAGCACGGGCACGCCGAGGGAGCGCCGCAGCCGCTCGACCCCGCCGACGTGGTCCGGGTGGTGGTGGGTGAGCCAGATCGCCGTGACCTCCCTGCCGAGCCGCTCCCGGGCGACGGCGAGGGCCCGCTCCAGCCGCTCGTTCTCCGCGTCGATCGGCGAGCCTGGATCGACCAGCACCGCCTCCCCTGTCCCCAGGAGATAGCAATTCGTGGTCGAGGCGGGTGGCAGGGTGTGGGTGGCGAGCGGGAACATCAGGATCCCGGGGCGCATCTCGATGCGGCGGAGCGGGCCAAGGTTGGTCTCCTCGGGATTGCGCAGGCGCCCCAGCCCCCGATCCGGACCGTCGTGCGCGAGCACGTCCAGGATGTGGAGGATCGGCGGAGCCACCAGGACATCGCCGCGCCGCCACATCTCCCACGCCGCCAGAGGGTCGATCCACTCGCCCTCGGCGAGCTCCCCGGGGACGACAGTGGGCTGGACCGGCTCGCTCTCCGGCCATTCGAGGAGGAAAAAGCGGTTGTCGAAGCGGACCGGCGAGAAGGGAGGCGTCAGCCAGCGGCCGGCCCAGACCAGGCGCGAGGCATCCTCCAGAAGGATGCCGGTCTCCTCGTGGAGCTCGCGGATCGCGCAGGCGACCAGACCGGGGATGATGTCCGGCCCGGGCTCGTCGACCAGCGACTCAGGGAACCCGGCCGCGGGCGGCAGCTCCCCCAGGCCCACCGGCTCGCCGGTGACGGGGATGGCGGCATCCGACCGGGAGAGCCCGCCGCCGGGGAAGGCGTGCCAGCCCCCCATGAACGGCAGGGCCTCGGCGCGCCGTACCCAGAAGACCTCGATCCTCTCTCCCTTACGCCGCCATGGGATTACCGCGGCCGAGGCGCGCACCGGCGTCTCCCCCTGGTGACGGAGGACTTTTTCATACAGGCTTCCGGGTTGTTCCTCCATGGCTGGCCTTATATCAGAGGTTACAATGTGCCGGACGAGAGGAGAGTGAACGAGGATGAAACCCCCTGAAATCATCCGTCTGACCCCCGGCAAGCGGGTCCTCTTCCTGACCAAGGACCCGGACCTGATCCGCCGCCAGCTCGCGGGCGAGCTGGACCTGCGCATGGAAGACTTGACCGTCGAGGACCTTCTCGACGACATCAATACCGACGCCATGACCCCGGCCTGGGTCTGCTTCAGCCACCGGCCCGAGGACCTGGCCCGCGACGCCTATGCCGGCCTGATCGTGGACGGCAAGCGGCTGTTCGAGCGCGATGCCCTGATCAACGGCAACTTCGAGGTGATCGTCTCCGGCTACCGCAAGGGCGTCGGCAGCTCGCGCGAAACCGCGGTGCAGGCGGAGAAGTGGTCCGGCATCCGACTCGCCATCGCCGCCTCCTTCGCGCCGATCCATGCCCGCAACAACATCAACCAGGGCGTGCTCATGGGCGACCACGACCAGATCCGGCGCCTGCAGGCGGACGCGGGCATCCCGGTGGAGGAGTTCACCGAGGGGTATGACCCGATCACCAGGCTCGTGATCCTGCAGGGCGGCCTCTTCCCGTTCTCGAAAGCCATCACCGCGGGCGAGATCGAGATGCCGCGCCCGGATACCGGGCCGCGCCCCATGACCATGGCCGAGAAGATCCTCGCCAAGCACATGCTCGGCCTGCCGGCGGACACCCAGAAGTACGTGAAGCCGGGCGACGCCGTGGTAGTGGGGGTGGACGGCGGCTACTCGCACGAGTTCACCACCGCCCAGGTCCACTACTTCCTGGAGCAGGAGTACGGTGAGGACTACACCGTCAAGAACCCGGGCAAGTTCGCGGTCTTCGAGGACCACTTGGTCTACGCCGACGAGGTGCCGAAGATGCGGCCGTTCCTCGACAAGATCGAGACCCTGCGCGAGCTGCAGCGGGAGTTCCAGGTCCACACCGGCGTGCGCGACTTCTCGGCCAAGGACCGCATCTCGCCCGGCATCTGCCACGAGGTGGCGCGCGAGTACCTGATCGATCCGGGCGACTTCATCCAGGCCACGGACAGCCACACCTGCATGGGCGGGGTCAACAACGCCCTCACCTGGGGCGTGGGCGCCACGGAGTATGCCGACCTGGTGCACCAGGGGTTCACCCAGGTGGAAGTGCCGGAGTCGATCCGCTTCGAGCTGACCGGCAAGCTCGGCCCGGGGGTCACGGCCAAGGACCTGATGCTCTACATCCTCTTGAACCATGCCCGGCCGGAGTTCACGCTCAACCGGGTGATGGAGTTCACCGGACCCGGCGTCGCGACGCTCTCCATGGACGAGCGCGCCACCCTGACGAACATGGCGACCGAGTGCGGCGCCCGCACCGCGATCGTGATCGCGGACGGCGAAACCTTCCGCTGGCTGGCCGAATGGCGGCCGGGGATCGACGTCGAAGCGCTCCGCGCCCGGGCGGTTTTCCCTGACGAGGGAGCGGTCTACGCCGGCGGCGTGTACGAGATCGACCTCTCCGAGATGAGGCCGATGGTGGCGCACCCGGGCAATCCGGACCAGGGCATCCCCTCCGATCCGACCAACGGCGCCTGGATCGACGAGATCGGCAACGTGCCGATCGACATCGCCTACGGAGGGAGCTGCACGGCGGGCAAGATCGACGACTTGGTCTTCTATCACCAGGTGGTGAAGGAGGCCCTCGATGCCGGGTTCGAGGTCGCCCCCGGGGTGAAGTTCCTGATCCAGTGCGGCTCGACCGCGGTCGAGGACTTCGTGCGCCGCAACGGCCTCGCCGACACCTTCGAGAGGGCGGGAGTGACGCTGATCCATCCCGGCTGCGGAGCCTGCATCGGCTGCGGCCCGGGTGTATCGGAAGAAACGGACCAGGTGACCGTGAGCGCGATCAACCGCAACTACAAGGGGCGTTCCGGCCCGGGCAAGCTCTGGCTCGCCTCGCCGCTGACCGTGGCCACCTCGGCCTTCATGGGGAAGATCACGGCCTACGAGCCGGGGATGTTCCAGAGGATGGCTGCGGAAAGGCCGGAGCTCGCTCCGGCCTGAACCTCACCCCCTGTCCCCCTCTCCCGTGGGGGAGAGGGGGAACGCAACTGAACCTGCCGTGCCTTGCGGCTGGGCAAGATCGCCCCAGCTACGTCCCCCCTCTCCCCCACGGGAGAGGGGGACAGGGGGTGAGGTCCTACCACCGCCGCCTGATCGAAAACCCCCACACCTGGGAGCTCGACGTGTAGCCTCCGGTCACGCCCGGGTTCAGCAGCTCCTGGGCGGAGGCTCCCTGCCGGTCGTGGTCGTGGAACGAATAGCCAAGGTCGAACGAGATGTTCGGCAGGCTGTAGCTGATGCCTGCCGCATAGACCAGGGCATCGCCACGGGGGAAGCCGGGCTCGATCGTGTTCCCTGACACGGGCGAAGGCTCCCAGGCGACGCCGGCGTAGAGCATCAGCGGGTCGGTGACGTTCCCCTCCGCTCCCAGGCGCAACGAGAGCGTATCGTTCCAGTCGCGCGGCGTCAGGATGACACGGCTGTCAGTGGGGGCGGCGAAGCTGTAGGTGACGGCGGTCGCCTCCAGGCTCGACCAGCTCTGCCAGGACGCGTCGACCTCCAGGCGCAGCTCCGGGTAGGGGGCGAACCAGACGCCGCCGCGCAGCTCGCGGGGGATCTCGAACGCCTGGCGGGACCGGCCGTTGCCGAAGCGCTGCTGGAGCTGGGCCTCGGCGGCCGTGTGGCCGATCGGGCGCAGCTCGAAATCCACGTCGCCGGACCCCTTCAGCTCGACATTGCTGCGGAAAACCGCGCCCCAGCCCCAGGACGGATCGGCGTAGTGGAGCGCGAGGTCCCAGGCCAGCGCGTCGACGTCGGAGCTGGAATCGAGCTCGCCCTCGAGCTGGATCGGGACCACGGGGCCGCCGGGGGCCGCGGGGACGAGGGCGGTGAGGATCAGGTTGTTGCCCTGCTCCAGGTTGCCGTAGACATAGCGCAGGCCGCCGCCGAAGCTCCAGCCGTCACCCAGGTCGTAGGCGATCACCGGATGGAGCTCGACGACCCGCACCTCGGCCAGCTGTGTCTTGAAGCGGGCGGGGAAGTCGGCTGGGAACCAGTCGAGCCGGTACCAGAACGGGGCGTCGAGGCCGATGCCGACCGCCCAGGGGCCGTCCTGGGAGCTCCAGGTGGCGTAGAGGGCGGGCGGGAACTCGATGATGTGCTTGGTGGAGAAGTCGCCCGTGGCGCTCTGGTACTTGTCCTCGGAGTTGAAGAAGTCGAGGCCCGCCTGGACCTGGAAGCCTTCGAGCTGGGTGATGGCCGCGGGGTTGTAGAAGACGGCCGAGGGCTCCGAGGCGCGGGCGGTGAAGGCTCCGGCCTGGCCCAGGGCGCGGCCGCCGTGCTGAAAAAGGCCGAAGCCGGAAGCGGAAACGTGCCCGGTACCGGCGAGGCTGACAAGTCCGGCGGCGAGGCACAGCGAAACGAGGCGTCGTTGGCGCATCAAACCCTCCCTGAAATGAGCTTGCTACTCGACCGACAGGATCTCCGGCACGATGCGGTTGTCGGCCACCGTGAGGATAGCGAGCGTCAGCGGCAGATGGAAGCGCCGCAGTCCGCACGCACCGGGGTTAAGGAGCAGGCAATCTCCGCGCCACTCCAGCTCCGGCCGGTGCGAGTGGCCGAAGACGAGCAGCCTCAGCTTCCCCGGCCAAGCGGGATCGATCTCCTCCCGGCTGTGGACCATGCGGAAAGGAAGGCCGTCCAGATCGCCCGCCAGGGCCGGCGGCAGCTCCGCCGCGGTCGGCCCCGTATCCGTGTTGCCCCGCACCGCGGCCACGGGTGCGACCTGGCGCAGCTTGTCGAGGATCTCCAATGCGCCCACGTCTCCTGCGTGGAGGATCCTCTCGCAGCCGGCGAGCAGCTCCAGCACCCGGGGCCGCAGCAGGTTGTGTGTGTCCGACATGACTCCGATCCGCACGGTGATCTCCTCTCTCTTGGCTCCTCTCCTGTCCCCTTCGCTGCTCTTCCTGACACTGAGCATGCATGAAACTTGCACGACCGTGCAACGATGCGTGAAGGAGCCCTGATCATGCTATCGACACCGGTCACCGCGGGGAGCCAGGACATCGGGCCCTACGACGTGCTCGAAGACCTCGGCCCGGCTCCATTCGGGATGGCATACCTGGCGCTCGATACGAGGAGCGACAGGACGGCCATCCTCAAGGTGATCCCTCCTTCCCGCCCCGGCCTTTGCCAGGAGATCACCCCCTGGGAAATTCTTCTCGAGGAGACCGCAGCCCTCACGCGGATTTACCACCGCGGCCTGCCTGCCCTCTACGAAGTGACCGAGCATGAAGGCTCGCTGCTCATCGCCTTCGAAGCGGTGGAGGGGAAGACCCTGCACGAGCTGATGACGCAGGGGGCGCGGCCGGACCGTGGGCAGCTCATCGACTGGGGCTGCCAGATCCTGGACGTCCTGGCGGAGGCGCACGCCGAGGGTCTGCTGCACCGGCACATCGGAGAGGATTCGGTGCTGGTGACCTCCGAGGGACAGGTCGATGGGCAGGTGATACTGACCGGCTTCGGCCTGACGCAGCTCATGTTCGATCCGCTCACGGCGCTGGCGCCGGAGCAGCTCGCGGGCGAGCCGCTTGCGCCACAGAGCGATCTTTACGCGTTGGGCTCGCTGCTGCGCCGCCTGACGTTCGCAAGCCGTCTCAAGAGCGGCGGCGGGGTGGTGGGCGCGAACGGCCGGGATCCGCTGCTCAAGGTGCTGGCGCGGGCGACCTTCCCCGACCCGGCGGCGCGATACAACAGCGCCGCCGAGATGGCAGAGGCCCTGCGGCAAGCCGGGCGGGCGCGTGGGGTGTCGACCCTCCCTGTACCCGGCCCGAGGGCCGTGGCGGCAGTGACTCCCTTTCCATTCGCGCCGAGTCCCCGCCCCGAGGAGCCCGAAGACGGCGACCGCCGCTGGGCCCTGCTGCTCCTGGCCGTGACCCTCCTGCTGATGCTCTCCGTGATCGCCACCGGCTGGTTCCTGATCGGCGGCGATGCTCTTCCGGAGAGCCAGGGCGCGGCGAAGACATCGCAAAATCCTTGATTCCTTCCGATAGGATGCAGCCTCCTTTGGGGAGGCCCGATATGAAGCTCAGCATCCTGGCTCTGGCCGTGCTCGCCCTGCCCGCCCTCGGGCTGGCAGAAGAGGCGAAAACCGAAGTCGTCGCGCTCAAGGCGGCGCGGCTGTTCTCCGGCAAGGGGGACTCGACGATCCGCGACGCCGTTGTGATCGTCGAGGGGGGGAAAATCAAGGCTGTGGGCTCCGGGCTGAAGGTGCCCGCCGGGGCGCGGGTCGTCGACCTCGGCGACTCGACCCTGCTGCCGGGGTTCATCGACGCCCATACCCATGTGTCGGGCGAGTCCGAGAACGACTGGAACGCGGCGTTCACGGCCGGCCTGCGGCGGACGGTTCCGGAGGTGGCGCTCCGAGCCACGGCCTACGCGCGCAACCTCCTGATGGCCGGCTTCACCTCGATCCGTGACGTGGGCTCCGGGGATTACATCGACGTCGGCCTCCGTAACACGGCCCGCGACGGGATCATCGCCGGGCCGCGGATGCTCGTGGCGGTCAAATCCCTCGGCGCTCGAGGCGGCCACTGCGACGCGAGCGGCTTTCCCCACGAGCTCTTCGGCCCCGAGCCGGGCATCGAGCAGGGCATCGCCAGCGGTCCGGACCAGTTTCGCGACGCGGTCCGCTTCCAGGTCAAGTACGGCGCCGACGTGATCAAGGTCTGCGCCACCGGCGGCGTGCTGTCCCTGGCCGACGAGGTGGACACCCCGCAGCTCTCCCAAGACGAGATGAACGCGGTCGTCGAAGAGGCGCACCGGCTGCGCAAGAAGACGGCGGCTCACGCCCACGGCGCCGAAGGGGCCAAGGTCGCCATCCGCGCCGGCATCGACTCCATCGAGCATGGCTCCTTCCTGGACGACGAGGCCCTGCGCATGATGAAAGAGCGCGGCACCTGGCTCGTTCCCACCCTGCTCGCCGGCGAGTACGTGACCTCGCCGGAGCGCAAGTACCCGCCGGAGATCGCCGAAAAGGCCCGGGCTGCCATGTCCAAGCGCTCGGACATGTTCCGCAAGGCCATCAAGATGGGAGTCAAGATCGCCTTCGGCACCGATTCGGGCGTGAGCCCGCATGGCGTCAACGCGAAGGAGTTCAAGCTCATGGTGGACCACGGCATGACCCCGGCCGCCGCCCTGCGGGCCGGCACCGCCTCGGCCGCCGACCTGCTGGGGATCTCACGTCTGACCGGCACCCTGGAAGCCGGAAAGGAGGCGGACGTCGTGGCCGTGCCGGGCGATCCCCTCGCCGACGTCACCGCCACGGAGCGGGTCGCTTTCGTCATGAAGCAGGGAAGGATCTACAAGCTCAACGGCTCACCCATCCCATGAGGATCCACAAGGTCTACACCCGCACGGGTGACGAGGGGATGACCGACCTGGTCGGGGGGGAGCGCATCCCCAAGGACTCGCTGCGGATCGAGGGCTACGGTACTGTCGACGAGCTGCAATCCGTGCTCGGGATGCTGCGCGCCGCCCTCGCCGAATCAGGGAACCAAAGCGAGATCGTCGGCCACATCCACCGGGTGCAGCAGGACCTCTTCGATCTGGGCAGCACCCTCTCCACGCCTCCGCAGCACGCCGAACGGGTCAAGAACCCGATCACGGCGGAGCGCATCGGCTGGCTGGAAGAGACGATGGACCTTTGGAACGAGGAGCTGCCGCCGCTGCGCTCCTTCGTGCTCTCGGGAGGCGGACGGTTCTCGGCGCTCGGGCATGTGGCGCGAACGGTCTGCCGGCGCTGCGAGCGGATCGTGCTCCGGCTCGCGCGGGAAGAGGACGTGCCGACTGAAGTCCTGCGCTACCTCAACCGGCTCTCCGACTTCCTGTTCGTCCTCGCCCGCCACTTGGCCAGGCTCTTCGGCGAGGACGAGCCGCTCTGGGAAACGCCGCTCCGCAAATAGGCATAAACTCGATACATGGCGGAAGACAGGGCCCGGTGGATGGCGGATCTGCTGGCGACCTCCATTCAAGTTTCCGGGCTTGCGGAAGAGGAGCTCGAGCTGAGGCTTGGATGGACCTCCGGGTCCGTGGCGCGGCTGCTGGAAGGCGATGGGGACCTCGGCCCCGAGCAGTTCCTCCGGGTGCTGGGCGAGCTGCATGGCGACGCCAAGCTGCAAGTAGGCGCCGATTTCGCGGATCTGGAGGATGACAGGACGCAGGTCGTGACCAACCTGCTCGACCGCTTCCAGCTCCTGGGCTACGAGCTGACGGAAGTCGAGCCGCCGGACGAAGGCCGCATGGACCTCCCCGAGCTGGAAAAGCGGGTGGAATCGATCCTGCGCAAGGCGTTCGGATCGAGCCTGGACGAGAAAGATTAGATGGCGGGGCGCGTCTCTAGGCGCTTGAGGTAGCTCCGAACCGCTTGGAGCAACCCTAGAGACCCACGATCAGCCTCCAGCGCCTCTCTGAGGAGCAGCAAGGCTGCGAGGGCCTCACGGGCGATCCGCCGGGAACGGAAGATCGTCACCGTCTCCTCCACAATCCGACGGACCTCGCGGGTCTTGCCCTTCTCCAGCAAGACCGTGGCAAGGTCGAGCGAGACCAGGGCCACGTGGTAGCTCAGCCCGATCTCCTCGAAGGCGCGCTGCGCCTCGCCGAGGGCTTCCTCGGCACGGTCGAGCTCGCCGAGGCCGGTGGCAATCCTGCCCTCCAGCCAGCGCAGCTTGATTAGGTTGAGGCGGTCGCCCTCGGCGAAGTAGGCGCGGCGCGCGCGCTGCAGCAACCGGTGGGCCTCCTGGAACCGTCCGCAGTCCGCCAGAAAACCGATCAGGTTGTGGATGGACGAGAGGACCAGCTTGGGATCGGTCGCCGGGTTGATCATCGTCAAGCCGGCGGTCAGGTACCGGATCGCCCCCTCGGGGTCGTTGTCGTAGCCGGTGAAGATGCCCTTGCTGAGCAGGGCACGGGCGGCGTTCGAGCGGTCGCCGTTGCGCTCGTAGATCTGGTACACGGCGTCGAGCAGCGCGAGCGCTTCAGAGAAGCGGCGTTGCGCGCCGCGAAGCGAGGCGGCAAGGCGCATGATGCGGGCCAGAAGCAGGGGATCCCGCGTGCCCCGTGAGCTCCACTCGACGGCCCGGCGCAGCATGCGCTCTCCGGCCTCGAGGTCGTCAGCTACGCGATGGGCGTTCGAAAGCTCCGCGAAGGCCCGGGCCCGGAGGTCCGCGACCAGCTCGCGGCCGTACTCGTTGGGGTCCAGCCCCTCGGCGACCGCGGCCGCGCGTTGCGCCAGAAGGACCATCTGCTCCGGATCCTGGTAACGGCAGGCCTGGCTGCGGGCAATGAGCGACTCGCAAAGCCCCCAGCTCTGGGGAGAACGGCGCCAGAGGCTGAAGCCCGAACCCGGTTCGCCGGAAGCGGTCTCCCGGGAAAGGTCCAGACTAGCGAAGCTGAGTTCCTGGTTCACGCATGTCCTCCGCGCCGAATGCTATGCAGTTTCCGTACCATTAAACGGGCGCTGCTGAGCGATCAGCCCTCGGGATCGATCCCCCAGCCGGAGTCGCCGTCGGCACAGTTGGTGGTACACGCCGGGGGAGGCGGCGGAGGCGTTCCGTTCGTTCCGTCCGCGCTGAAAACCGCCTTGAAATCGGTCCAGGTTCCGCTCAGCCACTGGAGAGCCTGCTGGAAAAGGCCGTCCTGCCGCTCCACCCGAGCGGAATTGCCGTCAAGCGAGAAGAGAGAGCTGGCCTGAACGCCGCTGCACATGATGAGAAGCGTCGAAAAAATAACAGCGGTGATGAAAGTCCTGCCTCCCCTGCTCTTCATTTTTTTCTCCTCGTCCCTCGAGTGGATCATCTTTGCTGATAGGAGCTTCAAATGCGCCATGTCTGCCTCGTCACACTCAACGTAAGTAGCAAGGGGCATGCCAGGGGGAAGAGGAGCGGGAGGGGGCCGATTGGCGCGCCGGCAGGAAGTTGAACAGGGCGGCGTCCGATCCGGAGTGGAAAGCTCCGTGTCGAATTTGCAGTATTGCTACCTAGCTAAGGGTAGCTTCTACTGGCCGCGTAGGGAAGGAATGGTTATTTGTGCCTCACGCCACGCTTCAGCACTACGTCTACATCCTGAAGCAGATCGATGTGACGTAAAACGTCACCCCGGACTGCAATGATGTCAGCCCACTTTCCCGGGGAGAGAGTGCCCACTTCCTTGTCCACTTTCATCTGAACTGCCGGCCAATAAGTGGCAGCCCGGATCGCGTCCATGGGAGCGACTCCAAAGGTGTTGACCCAGGTGTCGATCTCCCGCCAGGTGGCGTCGCTGTGGAAGTTGAGCGGCACGCCGCTGTCGGTGCCGATCAGGAGGATGACGCCCGACTGGCGGAGCTGCTCGAACTTGCGCGCCAGGGTGGGCCGGCGCTGGGGCACGTGCTGGAAGTAGGCCACGCGGGAAGGATTGGCGAGCGACTGGCGGATGTCGGTAACGATCTCCGGCGGCAGGCCCACCTGCCAGCGCGGGTCGTCGATGCGCTCGGGAAACTCGTCGCGGGTCTCCTGGAAGAGCAGCAGGGGTCCGATGGTGGGAGTCCAGAAAAGGGTATTGGCGCGTCCCTTCATCAGGGCGAACACGTCCTCGGGATACTCCGGCGCTGTGCCGAGCCCGGTGTGCTCGAAGCAGTCGACGCCGGCCAGGATGCCGCGGCGGATCTCCTCGGCGCGATGGGAATGGGCGATCACCGGCAGCTTGCGCTTGTGCGCCTCGTCCACGACGGCGCGCACCTCGTCCATGGTCATCTGGTCCTGGTCGATCAGCTTGATGACGTCGACCCCGGCCTCGGCCAGGCGGCGCACCTTGGCGCGGGCGTCCTCGACCCCCTTGATCCCCCAGCGGAAGGACTCGGTGCCGGGATAGGGCTCGTGCTGGAGGAAGGGGCCGGACACGTAGAGTGTGGGACCCGGCATCTCCCCGCGGTTGATCGCGTCGCGCACTGCCAGGATGTCCTCCAGGGGGGCACCCAGGTCGCGGGCGCTGGTGACGCCGGCCAGCAGGAGCTGCTTCGCTGCCGCGGGCATGACCGTGGAGCGGAAGAGCGGCGGGTAGGTGCGGTCCCAGTGATCGTAATCGGCGTGGCCCACGATCATCAGGTGGACGTGCATGTCCCAGAGCCCGGGGAGCACGCTCATCCCTTCCGTGGAGATCACCTGCGCGCCCTCGGGAACCACCACCTCGCCGATCCGGCCGACCTCCTTGATCCGGCCGTCCTGGACGATCACCACGCTGTTCTCCAGCGGCTGGCCGCCGTAGCCGTCGATCAGGCGGCCGCCCACCAGGGCAGTGATGCTGGAAGTCTGAGGGATTGCCGTCCGGCTCAACAGGACGGCGAAGACGGCGGCAACGATCGCGAAGGCGGTTCTTCTCATGGCTCTGGAGTATCGCAGAGGTCGGTGGGAAGAGGTCACTTTCGGGGCAGGCGGGTTCCGATGGCGGGGCGCCAGCCTCCCAGGAGCAGGCGGGCCACCAGCACGGTCGGCGCGATCCGGTCCAGGCGGACGCCGGTCGCCGGATGGACTTCGCCCAGCAAAACTTCGCGGGCGCGCAGACGGCCGAGCTCGATGGCCTGGACGAGCACCGGCCAGCGGCGCTCCAGGAAAGAGGTGGGGAGGCGGTGCCGGGGCCGGATCACGGTCAGCCGGTCGCGGTAGACCGGCGGGACGGCATGCTCGATCTCCCGCGGGTTCCGGTTGGGCAAGCCCTCGCTCTCCCCCTTCATGGTCACCAGCACGACCGCGTCGCAGCCCTCCGCGAAAGCCTTTTCATAAGGGATGTTGTTGCTCATCCCGCCGTCGCCGCAGCGTTCGCCGTCGATCCGTGGAGCGTGGGTGTAGAAGGGCGGCAGGTAGTTCGAGGCCAGGAGGATGTTGAGCGGGTCCTCGGCCGTCCGCAGGTCATGGTAGAGGGCTTGCCGGTCGGAGAGGCGGGTGACGCCCACGAAGACCGGCAGCGTCTCCGGCCTGCGCAGCCGCTCGGGGCCCACATAGCGGCTGAAGGTGCGGCGGTGGATCTCGTTCCAGCGGTAGGGGGAATGCTCGCGCAGCAGGTTGCGGAGGTCCAGCCCCGGCATGCGGCTGAAGGCCCGCCAGTAGGCGCGCAGCCGGTACGCATGACCTACGGCGACGGCCGCGGCATTCCAGGCGCCGCCCGAAACGCCGACGCAGAGCGCGGGCCGGATCCCGAGCTCCACCAGTGTCTCGATCACCCCGATCTGGTACGCGCACCGGGCCGACCCGCCGGACAGCACGAGCCCGATCCGGCGGGCGGAGCGGAGGAGGCGCAACGCTTCGGTTTCCATACCCTATTTTCCGCTGGTCAGGCGGTTGCAAATGCAGCCGTGATTGCCCGCGCGAGCGCCCGCGCCGCTGAACACTCCGCATCGTCGAACGTGGGGTTGTAGATCGTCACCTCCATCCCCACCGCGAGCGGCGATGCGAGCACCACCGCGAGCGCTTCGCTCAGCTCCTCGGGCCAGAGCCCGTCGGGCATCCGGTAATCCACCGCCGGCATCACTTCATCGTTGAGCACGTCGGCATCGAGATGGATCCAGAACCCTTCCACACCGTTCGCTTCGAGCGCCGCCAGCCCCTGCCGGGCCGCCGCTGCCGGCCCCATCTGACGCACCTGAGCGAGATCGAAGGCGTGCATTGCCGTCTGGCGCACGTCCGGGCTTCCATACTCCGCCGCCGATTCGGCGTCCCGAAAGCCGAACACCACTACGTCCTCCTCCTGCACGAGCGGACACAGCCCATCGAGGTCGGCGAGCACCGCCGGCTCCCTGCCGGTCACGATGGCCAGCTCCATCGATGCAACCTCGCCATTCGGCTCGGCTGAAGGGGGGTAGAAGTCCGCGTGCCCGTCCAAGAAGAACAGCCCGAACCGGCCGCGGCGGCGGAGCGCGAGTGCGGCGCCGAGGAGAACGCTGCAATCGCCTCCCAGAACCAGGGGAAATCGCCCAAGGCCGAGGGTGAAGGCAACCCGCTCGGCAAGGTCGAAGCTGAACGAGCGGATGCCGTCCGGGTTGAGGATGTTGGTGGCCGCGTCGCGCAGGGGAACGTAAGGCGGGACGCGCAAGCGGCCCGCGTACCGCGCATCTGGCAGCCCTTCGAGAAGGCCGGCCGCACGGAGAGCTTGCGGAAGCCCGTCAACTCCGGTGCGGCGGAGGCCAAGGTCGGACGGCGCATCAATGATAGAAGCACGCACGCCAAAGAGTATAGCGCTCAGATTAACTGCTAGGGCGTCGACGGGCACTTCAGGTCGGGGAGCACTCCCTCATAGGGCGCGTCGGGGTGCGCGATGTATCGGTCGAGGTCCGCCGCGAGGCCGGAGCTCTTGGCGCGCACGACGAATGAGAAGGGTTCATCGACCGCGGTCCCGTTCTCCAGCATGTTGCAGTGTGGCCACGCCACCGCGAGGCCGCCCAGGCTCTCGACCAGAAGCTCGACACTCCCGAGCCCGCCGCCGTAGGCGAACGGCACGCCTCCACCATCGCGTACCTTTTTCGCTGCCGCTTCTTCGTCGGTCATGGTCTCGATGGTCACCGACTGGATGCCCGCGAGCTGCAAGCGGTTGCGCAGGTCGTGATCAGCAGTCGAGCCGCCGGTCACGATCACCGTCTTGTCCTTCAGGTCCTCGATACCGTTCAGCTTTCCCTGGTCCACGGCGCGCACCGCGAACGACCGGACTACGCGATAGTAATGCTGCGACCAGGTCCCGGCGGTGCCGGTCTCCTTCCGGCGGTCCTCGGTGTTGGAAATACCTGAGGCTGCGATGTCGCACTTGCCCTCTCCCGGCAGGTTCCAAATGCCGTTGAAATCCGCCACCTCGACCGGCTGGAAGTCGAGCTTCTCCCGTTTCGCGAAATCCTTGATGTACGACACGTCCCAGCCAACCCATTGACCCTGCTCGTCCTTGCTGTTAAACGGGGCGAAGCCGGGATACATGCAGACTTTCAGGACGCCGGGTTCAATAGTTTTGCCGGTGGCGCACGCGAGGGCTGCGACGGGAACGAGACAGAGACAGGCGCGGAAGAAGCTCTTCCAATGTTTCGATTGCATGGTCGGTTCCTTTCAATTCATGAACTTTTCACGGATCAGGTCGATCAGCAGGGGTTGATCCATGACTGTGATATGCCCCGCGTTGAGAACCTTTACCCACGAGAGCCTGCCCCCATCCTGGATATAGCCGAGGACTTCCTGCGCAGGCTTCCACTGCGCCGTGGGGGCCGCCTTGAACGCCGCCGCGGCGGCGCCGCCAAGCGAGCTCAGCCACGCTCCGGTCCCGAGGAAGTTGACGTCGGCTGCGTCGTTGAGGCCCGAGATTACCATCACCTTCACGCCGGCCGCGAGCACCTCCTCGACGGTCCCGGCGTAGGAGTCCTGGCCGCCGATCTCGTAGTTGCTGCCGATGCGCTCCGAGAAGAACGTGAACTCGCCCTCAGGCCTGGCATGGATCGCCGCGCGGACGTCAGCGCGGGACAGGTAGGCCGTCACCGGGGCCGTATCGGGGTCGCCCGTCTGCGCGAGGTTGTAAAGGTAACGCCCGCTGATCTTCTCGATCGTGCTTTTGATCTTGCCGCAGACGTCGTATGCATGCTTGGATGAGGGCGTTTCGGCGGCAATGGCGACCTGGCATTCGTTGCAGACCTTGTCGAGCGCCTCTTTGTCTTCCGGAGTGATCAGGCCATGGATGAGGGCGTAGGTGGAGTCCATTCCCTGCTGGATGCTTGGCGCGACCCATCCCGAGACCAGGATCGCACCGCCGAGCTGGATGCGCTCGCTCTCGGGCTTGCCTGCGTTGCCGTCGAGGATCGCCTTCGCGAGCAACGGCACGTAGGTTCCACCGTAGGATTCGCCGGCGAGGATGAGCGGCTGCCGGCGGATCTCCGGGTGCTTTGCCATGAAATGGACGAGAGCCTGGTAGAGCTGGCTCGTGCCTTCGTGGACGTTCTTCGGCACATGCGCGTCGTCGTCGGCGAAGGAGAGCCCGACGCTCAGCGGCTGATCGAAGATCATGTAACCGGCCGTCTCGTTCCAGGCCATCGGCCGCGGGGTAAGGGTCCCGGAGGCGTCGATCTCATAGGGACCGTTGCCGAGGAAGAAACCCCAGAAGCTGCTCGCTCCCGGCCCGCCGTTGGTCCAGAGGATCGTCGGCCGCTGCGCGTAATCCTTGGGCCCGGCGAACCAGTAGAAGAGGCCGGCGTCATCGTGCCCCGCCGGCGCGTAGCCGGCGAACTGGGTCCCTGCGACCGGGCCGAGGCCGGGCAGAGCGAGGACTTCGTCCTCCTGCTGGGGAAGCTCGATTTTCTCTCTCATGAAGGCTCCTCTTTTCGATTTGTCAATGCGAGGCTGCCGGCTGGATCAGAGTGGTTTGCACCGAGGGCTGCGTTGCCTTGCAAGCCGGCGGAGGCGTCTTCCAGGGGCAGGCCCTCAGGTCCGGCGCGTTGAGGATGGAATGCGTGACATGGACGGGCTGCGGGTTCGCCGCCGCCGTGTTGTGGCAGCTGAAGCAGTTGTTGATCTCGGGTTTATCGCCCAGTGGATTGGAGGCCTGGTCAAAGGTCTCCATCGTGGCATTGGCGAGAAGGGCGGAGCCCGCGAGGTTGCCGCTGCCGTCCTCCTTCGAGGTTGGCGACACAGCCGGCAGCGCTCCGTTCGTCGTCCAGACCGATCCCACCAGGAAGTAGTTCCTCCATACCGCCTTTGAAGGGAGCTGGGCGGCCATCGACATGTTCAAGGCTCTGAGTTGCTTGATGGTGTCGGCCCCGAACGCGGCGTCGGCGTTCGTGCCGTAGGCCCAGTTCCGGACCACCTGCGTCACCGGATAGGGCTGCGAGGTCATGTCGGGCAACTGGTTGGCGTTCGTGCAGTCGGTCGACTTGGCGTCATTGTACGTCCAGCGCACGAAGCCGGGCGGCGGGGTGGTGGGCTTGCAGGGGCCGTCCGGGGCATTGGCGACGTGTTCGAAGGTCGCCCAGACCAGCTCGGGGTGATTCTTCGGCGCGTAGACGAGATGGAATCCCACCATCGCCACGTCGCGCGTCTCACATTTGCCGGTCTGCGGATCGTCGTAGGTGACGTCCTTGATGGTGTAGAAGCGGTCGTAGCTGGGGTCCTCGCGCCGGATGGGACGCCAGGACACCTTGAGCTCCAAGGCCCCTACGGGTACCTGCAGGGTGGGATCGACCTTCTCGCACGCCTTGACGGTCAGGTTGCAGGCGGCGACGAAGGACACGAAGGTCGGATCGAAGTAGGTCTCGTAAAGGGTTACGTTGCCTTCCTGGTCCACCAGGATGCCGCCCGAGCCGGACTGCTGGTTCCCGGGCGCTCGGCTCTTGCGGGCCCGGGCGCGAAAGGTGCGCCGGTGTCCGTTGTTGCGCTCGTCCTGATCGACGCACGTCGAGGCGGTCGCGGGCTGCCCGAAGATGTCGCCGACCGACTCGAAGGTTTCGAAGCGAAGGACTCCCTTCCCAGCGGGGCCGACGGGCTGGACGAGGTAGAGGAAGGTCTGCCAAGCCATCTGGTGGAAAGTGCAGTCGTCCGCCGGCTCCTGGGTGAAGTCGGGCGGACCGGGATTCTTGATCCAGGCCGAGCTACCCAGGCAGGCATCGAGGGCATTGGCGGCGCCTGCCGAAAGCAGAGCGAGGCAGGCCATCGCGAACAGGTTTATCGATCTCATTTCCGTTCTCCTTTGAGTCAGAGCTGGAGGACGGAAGGAGCAGGAACGGTGCCAGTGAAAAAACCTTGAAAACAGCCAGAAATGGGCGTTTCTCTCACCCGGCGGTGAGACTGTCTAACCGTTTGGTTAGACCCGGTCAGACCGCAGGTTCAGGCTGGAGAGAAGACGGTGCAGGGAGTTGGGATGGAGGCCGAGGATGACCGCCGCCTTTGTGATGTTGCCCTGTGCCTCGGCCATGGCGTCCTGGAGGAGACGCTTCTTGGTTTCGTGGAGGGCTTCGTAGTAGCGAACGCTGCCGGAGGTTCCGGACGGTGGGCCGGCGTCGAGCAGGGTGTCCGGCAGATCCTCGGGCCGGATCAGATCTCCCTCTCCCAGGACGATCGCGCGCTCGACCGCGTTGGCGAGCTCGCGCACGTTGCCCGGCCAGTCGTGGCGCTGCAGGCAGGCGCGGGCCTCGGGCGTGAAGCCGGCCACCGGACGGCCCAGGCGGCGGCCGGTCTCCGCCGCGAAGTGGCTCGCGAGCAGCGGGATGTCCTGGCGGCGCTCGCGCAGGGGCGGCAGGTGGAGGGTGATGATGTTCAGGCGGTAGTAGAGGTCCTCGCGGAAGGTGCCCTCGCGGATCATCTTCTCGAGGTCGCGGTTCGTGGCCGCGACCACCCGGACGTCGACCCGGATCGTCCGCGTGCCCCCGACGCGTTCGCTTTCCCGCTCCTGGAGGAACCGCAGGAGCCTGGCCTGAAGGGTCGTCGGGATCTCCCCGATCTCATCCAGGAAGAGGGTGCCCGTGTCCGCCACCTCGACCTTGCCGATCTTGCGGGCCACGGCGCCGGTGAAGGCACCGCGCTCGTGGCCGAAGAGCTCACTTTCGAGAAGGGTTTCGGAGAGCGTCGCGCAGTTGACCGCCACGAATGGACGTTCGGCCCGCGGGCTCGCCTTGTGGAGCGCGCGGGCCGCGAGCTCCTTGCCGGTGCCGCTCTCGCCGCGCAGAAGGACGGTTGAGTCCGTGGCCGCGGCCCGGTGCAGCAGGCGGTAGACCTCGCGCATGCGCGGGGTCTCTCCCACCATGTCGTGATCGAAAGCGGAGGCCAGGCGCCGGTTTTCCTCTTCCAGCCATTCGATGTCGCGCACCGTGGCGAGCGCCGGAGCAGCCATGCCCGCCATGGCGGTGAGGAGCTGAAGATGGTCTTCGTCGAAGCGCGTCGAGGCGTCTCCGGATTCGACATAGAGGACGCCGAGGACCCGGTCGCGATGGATCAGGGGTGCGGCGGCCACGGCGAGCCAGTCCTGGGAGACGACGTCGTCGGCGAGCAGGGCGATCCGCTCGGCGACGACCTTGCGGACGACGGTGCCAGGGATGGAGAAAGAGGCCGCAGGAGACAGCGCGGTCCGGTCGCGGACGAAGACGACCGGCTCGTCTTCCCCGCGCTCGGTGCCGTGCTCGGTGAGGACCAGGGCGGCCCGCTCGCCGGGCAAGGGTCCCAGGGTCAGCTCCAGGAGCCGTTGCGCCAGGGCTTCGGTCGAGCGGAGCGCCTGCAGGGCGGAGCCGATGTCGAGGAGAGTCCGCAGATCGCGGGCGATCCGGCCGCTCCGGTCGGCCGCCGCGCGCTCCGCCAGCCTCTCGGGCGCCTGGACGTAGAGCGCGTCGCCGGGGGCGAGATGAACCGTGGTCCGGATCTCATACGGCTCGCCTGCGGTGTCCGAGCGGATCGACGGGACGGGCTGGCTCGCCTGGAAGACGAAGAGGGAGCCCCCGATGGTGACGAAGTCGCCGTCCTCCAGGAGCCGTTCGCCGATCGGCAGGCCGTTGACGAACGTGCCCCGGCGGCTCGACAGGTCGCGCAGCCGGAAGCTGCCGGCCTCCGGCTCGAAAGCGCAGTGGTGCCGTGAGACAGAGGGGTCGGGGATCTGCAACTGATTCGATGCGTGGCGTCCGATGGACAGAGCCTCCCCGTCCAGCGGGAAGGAGCTGCCGGCCAGCGGGCCGCTCAGGCAGACGAGAGTAGGACTCAAGGTTAGAGAGTGTAACCAATCCGCATCCGGTATGCTCTTCTCCAATTCCGCCGCACCACGATCAAAGGAGGAGAGGCATGGCTGTCCGCAAGGTCGAGATCCGCCGCGACGCCGAGGGACAATATTCGTTCGATCCGCCGACCCCGGTGACGCTCGGGCCGGGAGACTGGGTGTGGTGGCAGTTCAAGGACATCCCCGCAGGCCGGGCTCTGTTCATCCAGTTCCAGGCTCCCTCCCCTCAGTTCGGACCGTTCCACTCGGTGCGTTCCCTCGGGAACGATTCCGTGATCGGGAAGGGCAACACCGGTAATCCGGGTCCATACTCCTACCGGGTGCTCCTCCTGAATCCGAAGACCGGGCAACCCGAGTTCTCCGAATACCAGGAAGATGGGATCGACAACCAGGGGCAAGTCGATACATCGCCTGTGGCATTTGTCCAATACACCGCTCACAGCGCCGATCCGATCCGTGTCACGCCTGACTCGCTCCGCCTGAATGCCGGGGACACCGCCACCTGGGTCATCCGCGGTCTTGAAGAGGGCATGTTCGTTACGTTCAACTTTACCAATACCGCAGACGATACAGCTTCGGCGAACCGCACGGGACCCTTCACCTCCTTCTTCTCGATGGCAGACAGCGGCAGTTCCGAGGAAAGGGTCGTCCGGGCGCATGCCACGGGATTCATGAGCGGAGCGGGCTCGGACACGCCGCCCGATCCGATCCCGGCTCAATTCAGGTATTGGATCCATGTCTGGAAAGCGGATGGAACACCCGCCGGGAAACACGATCCGGTGATCGATAACCTGGGGCCGCCGATACCAGGTTAAGAGAGGTTAAGAGCCGGCCGGCCGCCGCAGGAGATCCCGGAAATCCGGATCGTCCCGCAGGCCGTCGAAGGCGGAGATCGTGAGCCAGCGCGGCTGGACTCCGCCGTCGAGCGCGGCCTGGGCATTCACGAGGGCGGAGCTGCGGTCTCCGGCCAGGGCGTAGACGACCGCTGCCAGATAGACGACCTCGGGGTCCTCGGAGCCCGTCCGGAGTGTCCTCTGTGCTTCCTTCACGGCCTCGCGGGCTCGACCGAGGCGGGCGAGGCACTGGGCCTTGACGAGGCTGTCCGTGGGAGAGAGGGCCGCCGAGGCCCCACGCTTCTCGAGACCTGCGAGGGCCTGCTCGTACAGTGTGTGCGCCGTCGCCTCATGACCCAGCTCCAGCTCGGCATCCGCCAGGTTGAGGAGGACCGCGACGTGGCCGGGCGCCAGCTCCAGGGCCTTACGATACGCCGTGACCGCGTCCGCGGGCCGGCCGAGGAGCATCCGGGCGAGCCCCAGGTTGGTGTAGTGGGACCGTTGCGGCTGCCGCTGAAGGAGATCGAGGTAGATCCGCTCGGCGCGGGCCGGGTCTCCGGCCAGCAGCTCCAGGCCGCCCAGCCGGTCGAGCCCCCAGGCATTGCCCGGATTGCGCTCCAGGAGCTGCTCCAGATGGAGCCGGGCCTCGCCGGTCCGGCCCCTTCGGGCCTCCAGGTCCGCCAGCCGGAAGAGGTTCATCCAGGACGGCACGCGCTCCACGGCGGCGGTGAGATCGGAGATCGCCCGGTCCAGGTCGCCTTCGCTTTCCGCGACCTGTCCGGACAGGGCCAGCAGCTCCGGATCGCCCGTGAGCAACCTCTCCAGGCCGGTCAGGAGATCGCGCGCCTCCGCCGGACGCCGGGCGGCGAGGGCGAGCCGCAGCCGGACGGAAACGGGGCGGGGATCGCCAGGAGCGAGCGCCAGGGCGGCGCGCGCCGCCTCCTCGCCGCGTTCGAGCCATGCGGCCTCCCGCGTCGAGATGAAAAGGTTTTGAGCCGCCTTGGCCGCCAGGAGATGCGCCTCCAGGAACCTGGGAGAGCTCCGCCGGATCTCTGCGAGGCTCGCCAGCTCGGGCTCGGATGGGACGTTGCCCTGATCCACCTGGAGCTTGATACGCAGGAAGGCGGCGTAGTCCTCGTCGCGGACGTCCAGGGCGGGGAAGCCCTCGCGCAACGGGTGGCCGGGGTAGGCTCGCCGCAGGTGGACCGCGACGGCGTCGGCGAGGAGCCGGAGGTCGCCTGGATCGGTCGGCACGACGAAGCTCTCCGTCCAGAGCACCCGGCCGTCGCTGCCCAGGACGCGGCGCAACGAGAGCCGGGCTCCCATCGTCCCCTGGCTCTCCAGTGTCGCCGTGAGCACCTCGTCCGCCGCAACCGAGCGCGCCGCCGCGACCGGCGCTCTCAGGGAACTCGCGCCGCCGGCCATTTCGGCGGGATCGAGAGGCGCGAGCCCCTCCAGACCGGTCAGGGCGGAGAGCGCGGAATCCAGGACACCTGAAGCCGCGAGCTCCAGCTCCTCGCCGCCCGCTGGAACGATCACGGGCCGTAGGACGGCAACGCGCAGAGGACCTCGGGCCGGCTCCGATGCCTTCGGGCCGAGCAGGAGGACCGCGGTCAGAGCGAGGACAGCCAACACCACCGATACGGCCAGGACTGCCGGTACCGGCCACCGCCGCACCGGCCGCAGAGCGCTCGACGGGCCTTGCTCCCAGGTCGTCGAGACGTTCGCGAGATCCCCCATCCCGCCCATCGATGTTGGCGCGGGAAGGTTGAGGAGGGAACCGGACGAGGCGATCTCTTCCAGGGACCGCGCCACCTCTCGGGCCGAGCGGGGGCGGGCGCCGGGGTCCTTCTGCAACAGGCGGCCGACCAGGACGGCGAGCCCGGCGGGGAGGTCGGGCCGTAGCGCGCCGATGGCGGGCGGCTGGTCCAGGAGCACCCGTTTCAAGGTCTCGCGAGGGGTGCGGCCGAGGAAGGGCGAGCGCCCGGAGAGCATCTCGTAGAGCAGGACCCCGAACGAGAAGAGGTCCGAACGGGCGTCGACCGCGGCGCCGCTCGCCTGCTCGGGCGACATGGCGTGATAGGTGCCAAGGACCGTGCCCTGATCGGTCAGGCTGCTTTCGCCGGCATTGGCGGGCTCCAACCCCAGGACCTTGGCCAGACCGAAATCCAGGATCTTGGCATGTCCGTCCGGGGTGACCACCACGTTCTCGGCCTTGAGGTCGCGATGGACGAGACCCGCGTCATGGGCCGCCGCGAGCCCCTCGGCGATCTCCCGCGCCAGTTGCACGGCCAAGGCCGGAGGAGGCAGGCCGCCGCCGGCCAGAGTGTCGCGCAGCGTGCGTCCCTCGGCGTACTCCAGGACGATCGCGTCGCCCGCGCCGTCCTCGATGACGTCATAGATCTGCACCACGGCAGGATGATTGAGGCGCGCCGCTGCCCGGGCTTCACGGCGGAACCTCTCGCGCACCGCCGGAGAGGTCGCGTGGCGGACCCGCTTGATGGCTACCCGGCGGCCCAGGCGCTCGTCGAAGGCCAGGAACACCTCGCCCATGCCGCCGCGGCCGAGAGGCCGCTCCAGGCGGTATGCACCGATCCGCTCCAGTCCCTCAGAGGGTTCGAGGTCTGACATTCCTCTGTGATGCCACCCTGCGCAGGATCCGTCCAGGTTTGAGCCCGCTCGCCTTACCGTCTGCAAAGACAGTCTGACCATTGACCCAGACGCGCTCGATGCCGGCCGCGAGCGCGTGCGGGTCGCTCGTCGTCGCGCGATCGATCACTTTTGCCGGATCGAAGAGCACGAGGTCAGCATAGGCGCCGGGTGCGAGCCGGCCACGGTCCGCGAGCCCGACGTGATCGGCGGAGAGGGACGTCATTTTGCGCACCGCCTCCTCAAGCGGGAGCATGCCGCGCTCGCGCACATAGCGGCCGAGGACGCGCGGAAAGGAGCCGAAGCCACGGGGGTGCCGGCCGTCGAGCTCGCCGTCGGTGCAGAGGTTGGTGTGCGGCCAGGCGAGGAGCTTTTCGAGGTCGCTTTCGATCATGCTCGTGGCGATGACGCTTTCAACACCCTCTTTTCCTTGGGCGCGGAGCGCCTCGGCGTCGCGGATGAGAGCGATCAGCGTTTTCTCCGGCGCTTCGCCGCGCTCCTTGGCAATGTCGGCCACGGTGCGTCCTGCGTAGGCGGGATTGGGAAGGTAGCGGCCGAGCAGCAATCCATCGGCCGGCGCGATCTCGGCGATCACCTGCCGCGCGGTCTCCAGGTTCTCGAAATCGCGCTCCGGGAAGAGCACCGTGAGCGTCGAGTGCCAGTAGAGATAGGGATAGATGTCTGCCGTGACGTCGACCCCCTGCGCCCGCGCACCGTCGAGAAGCGCGAGCAACCGGGGCGCCTCGCCCCAGAGCGATCGCATCGCAAGCTTCACATGCGAGATCTGCACGGGGAGCTTCGCCTCCCGGCCGATTGCAAGGATCTCGTCGATCGCCTCCCAGAATTTCCGGTCCTCGCTGCGGATGTGGCTGATGTATCGGCCGCCGTACCGCGCGGTGACCCGGGCCAGGTCGAGCAGCTCGCCGCGGCTCGACTGGATCCCCGGATCGTATTCGAGCCCGGTCGAGAGGCCGAGGGCTCCTGCCTCGAGGTCGCTTTCGAGCAGGCGCGACATCTCGGCGACCTCGGCCGCTGTTGCGGCGCGGCGGAAGTCCTTGCCCATCACTTTGTCGCGCAGCGTGCCGTGCCCCGAGTACGAGGCCACGTTGACGGCCGGCGGCGCGCGCTCGAGCCGTGCGAAGAGATCGCTCAAAGGGAACGTCGAGCCCCCGTCCTGTCCGCCGATGACGGTGGTGATCCCCTGGCTCACCACGCCGAGGGCGTCCGGCATCTCGAGCAGGTCCCCCGTGGCGTGCGAGTGCGTGTCGATGAACCCGGGCGCGAGGACGAGGCCTTTGGCATCGAAGACCGCCTCGCCCGGGATCGGCTCGACGTCTCCCACGGCGGCGATACGGTCGCCGGAAATGCGCAGGCTCCCCATGCGCGCCGGTGCCCCGGTGCCGTCGATCAGGCGCGCGTTGACGATCCGGAGCGTCGGCGCGGCTCCAAGAAGGGCCGGGGCAAGCAGTGCGAGAACGAAGGCGATGGCTCGGCGAAGGTGGCTCACGATGCGGCCGATACTACTGCGAGTCAGCCTCTTACGTCTTGGCCACCTTGCAGATGAAAAGCGAGGTCGCGTTGTTGCTCTGAAAATGATTTGTCAGGAAGGTCTTGACGTCATCCTTCGACAGATCGATCTCACCGCCATTCGGATCGAAGAGGAATGTCGAATTCCCGACCGTCCACCAGAAGCCCGAGCTCCGCGCGCGGGTGGCCATGGCATGCCCTGTTCCGTTCGAGTACTGGAAGCTGAGCATGTGCCCGGTCCCAGCCGTGCGGAGGCGTTCCGCGACGGCGTCGAGATTGCCCAGGCCCGAGCCCATCGTCATCATGATCTTCTTCCTCTCGCTCTCGTCGATCTTGGTGCTCAGCCCCCTGCCGAAGAACTGAACGAGTGCCGCCGTCTTGATCACACCCGGATTGCTGTAAGTCGAGGCGGAGGCGCTGGACGCCGAATGCAGGGCGGCGTACTCGCGCTGCAGTGTGATTGCGTGTGGGACCCACGCTTTGAGCAGCCCGATCCGGCCCTGCTGCTCGTCGCTGGTGCCGTGCAGTGACAGCGACAGCCATTTCATCGACAGCGCCCAGCAGACGCCCTCCTGATCGACGGCGTCCTGCGAGTGCTTCGGGATCTCGTCGCCTTGCCTGAATTTAACGAGCATAACGGTGTAGTGGTGCCGCCAGGCGAACCATTGCAGGGGCGTCGAGCCAGGCGGCTGCGCGGACGCGCAACGAGCGTGTGCGCGCACCGCCCTGGCTCAGATCCTTGACCGCCTGCCGAGCCAGCCCGATCGCGCGGCTGGAGTCCGTCCGGATGAGGGCGCGGGCGAGGGCGAACCTCAGCCGGCCGGCGAGGGCGGGATCGCTGACCGGATTACCGAGCGCCAGGCCGGCCTCGCCAGCCTTGCGCGCAGCCGCTAGATTGCCGGCCGCGAGCTCGGCTTCCGCCAGGGGAGCCAGGATCTGGACGGTCTCCAGCTTCGCTGCGCCAGGCATTCCGGCGGCCTCGGCGAGGATGGAGAGGGCGCGCGCCGTCCGGCATCTCGCGAGCTCGACCTCCCCCTCCAGGCGCCGCAGCGTGATGAAGACCGGATGCGCCGGCGGCAGCGTCCCGGCCACGCCCGAACGGCAGCGGGCCACGCTTTCGGCCGCGGCTTCGGTGCGCAGCAGCGCGAGCTCGGCGTCGGCCCGGACGCACCATGCCTGGACCACGAGATGGTGTCCCTCTCCGTACCCCTCGCGCACCAGCTCCATCGTCCGGTCGAGGAGCGCCAGGGCTTCCTCCGGCTCGTCGAGGACGACGAGGATCTGCGCGGAGATGATCAGCGGATAGGAGATCTCCCGGAACCGTGGCCCGTAATGCCTCTCCTGCATGCGGACCACCCTTTGCGTGAGCCCGAGCGCTTCCCGGTAGAACCCCGCGTCCGCGAGCTGCGAGGCCAGGTTGGCCAGAGGGTTGACGACGATGAGGCTGTCCGGGCCGTAGGCGCGCTCCGCGATCGACAAGGCCCGCCGCAGGAGCGCCATCGCCGCTCGCGAGCCACCGTCCTCGCTCTGGACCGCCAACGCCAGATTGTTGAGGATCGGCAGCAGGCGGATGGTTTCCTTGCCCCAGAGCCGCTCAGTCAGGGCGAGCGACCGGCGGTAGCGGCGGGCGGCTTCCCGGTCTTCCCCTTCGGCGAGCGCCGCCGCTCCGAGCGACCGCAGGACGCGGGCCTCGACCTCCTCGTGGCCGGGACCGAGCGCGGCGAGGCCGGACTCGGCGAGGTCCCGCCACAGCCTCGCGTCCGCAAACCTGCCTTGTTTGAGCCCGATGTCCTCCGCCAGCAACCCGAACATCCGGGCCTGGCCGATGGGGTCCGCGGAGGCGACCGCGGCCCGCAGCGCGGCCTCGAAGTCGGCCTGGGCTCCGGGCAATCCGCGATCCATCCGGATGGAGGCGCGGATCTCGTGCGCCCGGAGGACCAGAGGCAGATACCCGAGGCGGTCGGCCTCAGTTACCAAAAGGTCGACGCGGCCCACGTCCGGCATCCCTTCGGTCTCCACCAGCGTGAACTGCTCCTCCAGCCTGTCCCGCAGGGGGACCATGGCACGCCGGATCCGCGCATCCGGCGCCGGGGCCTTGAGGTCGCGCAGCACGCGGACGTCGGCGCAGCTTCCGAGATCGGAGAGCCCCTGGACGGCCCGGACCGCCGGCTCCAGGGAGCGGCCTTCCCAGGCCTCGAGGCGGGAGATCAGAGCGTGCAGCTCGGCCCGGCGCGCATCCAGGCAGAGCCGTTGCCGGTCGCGCAGCAACCCCGTTCCGTCCCGCAACGCCGTGCGATGGCCATCTTCGTCGATCGCCCGCCACCGCGCCGCGTACGCATCGATCTCGCTCTCGAGCCGGGACGCGGCCGGATCCAATCGCAGGAGGACCTTTCGCACCGATTCCCGCTGCGTCTCGCTCCAGACGCCGGCCAGGCGGTCCGGTGGAGGGGCCTGAGCCGGCTGTCCCAGGAGCACGATCGCCGCCGCCGCGGCGAGCGGCACGGTGAATGCTGCGAAGAGCAGCACGCGAGGCCGGTGCAAGGCCGCTTCGAGCCTCCCGAGCAGCTCCGCCATCGTCGCGAAGCGGCTCTCCGGCCGGGCGTCGAGGCCGCGCCGCAACAGAGCCAGGAGACGCCGAGGCACGCGGCTTCCATCCCGGGGCGATTCCATGGCGCCTCGTCCCACCCGCTCCAGATAGAGCGCCGGGCTGTCGGCCGGAAACGGCGCCGTCCCGCACAGAGCGCGGTAGAGAGCGGCGCAGAAGCTGAACTGATCGCTGCGCGGATCGACGGCGACGCCCAGCAATCGCTCTGGCGCGAGATAGGCCGGAGTGCCGCGCAATATCTCATCCTGAGGCTCGACCGGTTTCCCCAACGCCCGGGCGAGGCCGAAGTCGGCGATGAGCGCCTCCTCCTTCGCCGTCACGAGGACGTTGCGCGGCGAGAAGTCGTGATGGACGACGCCCGCGGCGTGCGCCGCCGCGAGCCCCCGCCCCGCCTGGACGAACACGCGCAGAACCTCGCGCCAGCTCCGCTTTTCGAGCTTCAGCCATTCGTCCAGCGTGAGCCCGTCGATCAGGTCCATGGCAAGGAACACGTCGTGCCCTTCGCCGCCGACGTCATGGACCGCGACGATGTTGGGGTGCGACAGCCGGGCCATCGCCTGGGCCTCGCGGCGCAACGCCTCCCGGGCCGCGGGCGAATCGGTCTCCATGCGGACCAGCTTGATCGCGACCTTGCGGTCCAGCTCCGGATCGTAGGCGGCGAAGACCACTCCCATACCGCCGCTGCCCAGGCGGTAGAGGATCACATAGCGGCCGAGGCGCGACCCCGCTCCGATCCCCGTCCCGTCCGTCCTCTCCTCACCGGCGGGCATGGAGACGGCGTCCTGCTCCTGCAACTCCGGCATCGTCTGCGTCGCATCGCGCCAGCTCCCCATGTACCCCTCCGCTTGAAATGGCTCCCTTGTGCGAGTGTAGGATGCGGCTGAAGCCTTTCAGCCCCGGCCAATCCCTGTGAACGATCCTCGACCCCATTCCGGCAGCGCCTTCCGGCTCGCCGGCCACCTCGACGGAGTCGAGCTCGCCCTCGACCTCGCCACCGGCGACAATTCCGTCGGTAGCCATGCTCCGGCCCGGCACGTCCTTCCGTTCGCGGGAGTCTCGCGGCGCCACGCCGTCCTGACCGTCGACGGAGACCGGGTGACCGTCATCGACCAGGGAAGCAAGAACGGCACGTTCCTCAACGGCAACAAGGTGCGCCGCGCCGAGCTCTCGCCGGGAGACCGGCTCGCCTTCGGTCCGCTGGAATTCCACTTCCGGCGCCTCGACGACGCCGCCGATCGGATCGCCATCGAGATCACTCCAGCCACTCCCGCCGCGGGTCCCATGGAAACCATTACGGTCGAAGCCGCGTCCGCGTTTCTCCGGCCCCCGGACCGTCCGCCGGGCAAGCCGGCCGACGCGCGCCTCACCTTTCCCGAGGGCCACATACCGGGCAACGCGCCGGAGATGCGCGAGATCTACGCGCAGATCCAGGCCGTGGCGCGATGGGACGTCTCCGTCCTTCTCGTCGGCGAGACCGGCGCGGGCAAGGAGCCCCTGGCCGAAGCCATCCACCTCTCGTCATCCCGCGCCGGCCAGCCACTGATCGCGGTCAACTGCGCCGCGATTCCGGCGGAGCTGCTCGAAGCCGAAATGTTCGGGATTGGCGCGCGCGTCGCCACGGGCGTCGGTCCGCGCCGCGGACGCTTCCAGGAGGCGCACGGCGGCACCCTCCTCCTCGACGAGATCGGCGAGATGCCGCTGGAGCTGCAGTCCAAGCTGCTGCGCGTGCTCCAGGAGCGCCTCGTGCGCCCCCTCGGCGAGCCGCCCGTGCCGGTCGACGTGCGGATCGTGGCCGCCACCAACGTCGAGATGCCTGCCCTCGTCGACAGCGGCCGGCTCCGGCGCGACCTCTACTTCCGGCTGGCCGGCCTCCTGGTGCGGGTGCCTCCCCTGCGCCGCCGCGTCGAGGACATCCCGCTGCTGGTCAAGGGGCTGGTGAGCCGGTTCGCCGCCGAAATGGGCAAACCCGTGCGCGGCGTCACCGAAGGAGCCCTGCGTGCCCTGCTCGAAGAACCCTGGCCCGGCAACGTGCGGGAGCTCGAGAACGTCCTGCGCCGCGCCGTCATCTTCTGCCCCTCCGGCGGCGCGATCGACCGGCCCCTCCTCGACCGCATCCAGCCTCCTGCGGCACTGCCGGATGCCGGCTCGGAAGAGCCGGCTCCGGCTTCTTCGCTCAACCTGGAAAACCTCGAGCGCAACGCCATCCGGCAGGCCCTGGCGCGAGCCAACGGCAACCAGGTCCAGGCCGCGAAGATGCTCGGGATCTCCCGCCACACCCTGCGCCGGCGCCTCCAGCAATCGGGCGGCTGAGCGGGTTCGCGCAGCGGCCTGCGCGGGGTGCGCGGCTCCGCGCACCCCGCGCGCCGCACGGCAGGCCTACTTTTCACTCAAGCCTTTTTATAACAACGAGTTACATGCTGGCCATACGGCTGGCAGAGCGCCTGCAATGAGTGCCTTTCCGGCCGCACATCGGGTGCGTCCCGAAAGAACGAAGGAGATGTTTGATATGAAGCTCTGGTCTCTTCCGAAGGCAATCGCCATCCTCGCCGTTACCGCAATCACCGTCATGGGCTCGCTCCCGGCGTCAGCCCAGCCCGCCCCCTCCAGCCCATCGGCGCAGCCGAGCCAGGCCGTCGCACTGGCACCCGCGGCTCAGCTCTTCATGAGCCAGGGGGCGGCTTGCTCGCAGCCCCTCTTCTCCAGCACTCTGGTGCCCGCGCCCATACCGGCGGCCGGCTGCCAGGGCGGGGAGGGTGGCCCGTGTGACACCAGCACCCAGTGCAAGGGCTACGTCTGCCATATCGGTGAGGTCCGCCACTGCTTTGGCAGCACCGGGAGCGGGTGCAACGGGTGGTGCGGCTGCTGGTGATTGGCGGGAGGGACCTATTCCACCGTTGAGCCGTCGGCAACCGGCCGGAAGAAGCGCCGCCGCTCGCACGACCGCGAGCGGCGGCTAGTCAGCTCTTAGGGCGACAACGGCTCTTCGACGGCACGGCTCGCCGTGGACGCGGGACCGTTTTTCTGGCCGTCCGAAGGGGTGACCTTGCAAGTTACTTTGTCCTTCGCCCGCGCGGTACCGGCGGGCAAGAGGTCCGTGAGCGCTGCGCTCGTGACCGACCGCACCACCCGGCCGTTGACCTTCCATTCGTAGCGGTAGCGCACGACGTCGAAATCCGGGTCTTCCGAGATGAGGGAAGCCTGGACCTCGCAGGCCATGACCTCCCCTTCCACCGGGCTCTTCGGCGACAGCCGGGCCGTGACCTTGTTCGGCGGGCGGTTCTTCGCCTGCTTGGCGTTGGCGACCACCGTGAATGGCACGTCGACGGCTCTGCCGCCGTTGATGTCGATACGAAGACGCCATTTCCCCGGGACATCCAGATTGACGTCGAACTCGAAAAATCCCCAGCCAAGGCGGAGGAGGCCAGGATTTCCGAACGCATCCGATTGCTCGAGTGCCACCTTGCCGCGGGGGTTCACGATCGAAGCGCGGTAGGTGGAGCCCGCGGGCTGATTGCGCAGGTCCAGGCGCGCGCTGAACGTCTGCATTCCTTTGACGAAGGTTCCCGTCCGCGGCGCCTCGTCGAGGAGGAAACTGTCGAAGTCCGGGATCGACAGCCTGCCTGGTGTCAGCAGGAAGTCGGCCACGTAGAAGTCCCGCACGACGGGCGGCTGGGATTCCCAGAGGCTGTCCCCCGAGCGGCACGGGCCGGTGGATGGCTCAAACCAGCCGCCGTTCTTCCGCATCTCGAAATGGAGGTGCGGCCAGTCGCTGAAGCCGCTGCTGCCGGTCAGGCCGAGCTGGGTTCCGGCGGTCACGCGCTGCCCGGGCGCCACCGCCACGCTGCCCCGCTTGAAGTGGAAGTACCAAGCCGTGTAGCCACCTCCATGATCGATGATCACGTAGTTTGCCCGGTCGCTGTTTTTCCATTCCGTGTTCATGTCCGGCTCGCCGTCGTGAGCGTCCACGACCACGCCGTCGCGCACGGCAAAGACCGGCACGCCGATGGCCTGCTCGCGAAAGCTCCGGATCAAGGAGTCATGGCCCTGGTGGCCGTCGTAGGTGTAATCGGAGCAGTCCCAGTCCCGGATCAGGCCCGGGAGCGAGTCCTGGTCGGTGAAGTTGTTGAGGAACAAGTCCTTGCCGGGAAAGCCGGCCTGGGGGAAGAACGTAAAGAGGAACGGAGCGTCGTCCAGCTCCGTCCGTGCCGCCGCCCCTTGCCGCTTCTGATGGGCCGCAATGGCAGCCTCAATACGTGCGATCTGCGCCGGGGAGATCGAATCCTGAGGTAGCGGCAGCTCCACCAATTCGGCGGTCACGCTGGGCGTGCCCGGGTCGGCGAGGGCGGCTTCGGGAATGGTCAGCAGGGCGGCAAGCAGGACGGTTCTTCCCAGAGCGTGCATCGGTCCTCCTTCAGACTAGGCACGATTATAACAATCCGGGAGAACGTCTGGCGAGTCAGTCCCTTGGGATCTGCAGGGGATCGTCCTCATCGCGGGCCAGCAGCCACGCGTAAAACTCCATCTGAGGGAACCGTCTCCTGAGCATGGGAATCAGCTTGGAAATCACGGACTCGTGGACCGCCTGTTCTCTGCTGGGCAGGACGTCCTTGGGCAGCCCATGCTCGAGGATCTCTCTCGGCACGTTGAGCTCCCTCGGGTGCCGGTATGCACCGCAATCCCGGTGATCGAGGATGACGATCCGCCTGATGTCATGTTGAAGGAAGAGCGCGGCCTCGACGTGCTGGACGAGCACCTCCTGCCAATCCGGCCGGCAGGCCCCAAGCGATGCGCCAGCAAGGATGAACTGATCGTAGGCCGTGCCGGGGAGGAGCCGTGCCATCGCATCCAGGACCCGGCGTGGGTAGCGATAGTCGATGCATGTCAGAAGCATGGACATGCCCGGTTTGTCAAGCTCTCCGGCGACGAAACCCTCGAACGAGTCATAGCTCATGAACTGTCTCCGTAAAGGTGGGCCTTGCTCTATCTACAGTTGATAGTGAGGCCGCGAGGCGAATTATTGCAGGTACGAAGCGTCGAACACCACCTGGAAGCCGAACCGGCGTGTGTAGAAATCCCGGCATTCAAGCCAACTTGTCCGTCACGACGATTGGATATAGGGATTGCAGGTCCACGGCTATTTCCTTTTCTCCAGCCTGAGCGCTCTCCGGACCGCCCAGGTGACCAGATCCGGCTCGGACTGCTGGATGTAGTGACCGCTGCGACCCGTCATCACAAACATCCCGTCCGAAACGTCCACGGCCCACTTGGCGAAGTGCATGATCCGCTGCTTCCCGAAGACGGCCTTGATTTCAGGCGGCATGTCGACCTTGGTCGCCATGAGGATGACAACCGGGACGTCAGGCACGGATGGAAGGGAAAAGAAGTCCGCCCATCCATTCTTATACAGTTGCTCTGCCATCTGCGCCTCGGCGCGCACAGCCGGCGGCGCTTCCGCAAACTGCTGCCACTGGGCTTTCTCTGCGGCGATCATCCCTGCTTCGCCAGCGCCGAGCTCGGTCCAGATGGCCAGTTGGTCGGCCCGGGTCTGGGTGAAGTCGCTGGGATCGACATAGACCAGTCCCGCCACCTCGCTCGGATACAGGCCGGCGAACATGCGGACGTACGGTCCTCCGATCGAATGCCCCACCAGCACATAGGGCGGTTTGATCCCGGCGTTCTGGAGGAGAGTATGGAGCTGAGTCGCGATCCGTTGCGGCGTCGGCGGAGCGTCATCCGCTTCGGACTGTCCGAGGCCCGCACGGTCATAGGACACGACGCGCGCGAATTGAGCTACAGCCGGCTGCACGAGCTTCCACGTCTCCAGACTGTCGCCAAATGCGCTGACGAGCACAACCGTGGGCTGACCCTCGCGAGCCGGCCCGTCGATCTGCGCCCGCAGCTTGAGCCCGCCGACATCAATCATCTGCGTCGTGCTCGGAGCTCCAGCCTGGGCCAGGATCGGTAAAGCGACGAGCAGGCTTGCGACGACAGAGAGCCGCCCGATGGCAAGCCGATTCCAGGTCGAGCGGGAGGTCAACAGGTTGAAAAGCATGTTTACAGCTCCTGGGATGTCATCCGGTTGAGCGTTCAGTAGTCAGTGTCCCGAAAGAGGGTCCTATTTCATCGCAGCATGGCAATCTCAGATGGGAGCCGACGATACCGCACGTCCAGAAAGAGGATGCTCAATGTGCTACCCTGTGCTACATGACGGGAGGAGAAGATGAAAACCCAACGCGTCGGCGTCCGTGAGCTGCGACAGAACCTCAGCCAGTATCTCCGGAGAGTCACCGCCGGAGAGCACTTTGAGGTCACAGAGCGGAACCTGCCAGTCGCTATCCTTGCACCCTTGCCGGGCAGCTCGGTGCTATCGCGGTTGGTTTCCTCCGGCCGGGTGATACCGGCCCGGCTCGACCTCGCCGAATTGGGCCCGCCGCCGGACCGGTCCCACGAGATTTCCATCTCGGAGGCGCTCGCCGAGCAGCGCCGGGAACGTTGAGGTGAGCGGCGAGCTGCTCTACCTGGATTCTTCCGCCCTGGTCAAGCTGGTCTTGCCTGAAGCGGAGAGCGTTGCTCTGCTGGAAAGCCTCGCGGCCTGGCCGGCCTGCGTCACCAGTGAGCTGACCCGTGTCGAGGTGGTGCGCGCCGCGCGCCGGGCTTCTTCTGATCCGGCAATCGAGCAGCGCGCCGAAGAGGTGATGGCAGCCATCCATCTGTTGAAGATCGACAGCGACATCCTCGACCACGCGGCCCGGCTGGAGCCGAGGGTGCTGCGCTCGCTCGACGCAATCCATCTGGCCTCGGCGCTGTCCTTGGGTGACGACCTCGGGGCGATTGTGATCTATGACGGTGGCTTTGCGGCGGCAGCGGCTGCCTGTGGGCTGAAGGTGCTGGCGCCCGGGGGTCGATGACTGAAAGTTATGGTGTGTACCTGTCCCAGAATCCTGGTGCTGGTTCAGTCTGCTGCACAACGTCCACCCACATGCCCGCGGGGTCGAACAGGCCGAATCGCCGCTGCCCCCACGGCTCGTCCTGCAACGGGTAGGCGATCGTAACCCCGGCCGTCTCCAGCCGCTCGAATTCTGCCCTGGCATCGGCGACTTGGAGCGTCAGGAACATTCCTTTGCCATTGAAAGCTTCGGGGCCGGGCGGTCGAGACGGGTGGTCCGGAGTCATGAACGCGACTCCGTAGGATTGGTCGCCGCTCGAGGCCAGGTAGACAAACCATGTCGCCTCGAACACCACGTTGAAGCCGAACCAACGCCCGTAGAAATCCCGGCATTCAGTCAGCTTGTCGGTCACGATCACCGGATACGAGGACTGCAATTCCATGTGGTTCCTAGCCTTTTCTGCCCGCCGAGGCGCGAGGCGGTGGATAGAACCGGTCGCGCAGCTTCCATACGGCTTGCATGTCCAGCCGCTCGCCCTCGAAGATGATCTGGCGGCTTGTCTTGTCCTTCCGGTTCTTGAGATAGCGCGTCACGTTCATCCAACGGATCGTTTCTTCGCCGCTCCGCTCATCCTTCTGACGGATGACGAGGTACACGTCCACGGGCTGGCTGATCCAGTAGTCCAGATGGCGTGGGTCCTTCACATCGAAGATTTCGTTGCCGTCACGCTGGCGTGTCCGCAGGTAGGAGTTGCCGCTCTTGAGCTGCACGTAGATCCTCTTGCCACTGGCCTTGCCGTCGTTGTTCTTGAACTCCACCTCGCCGTCGATGCCGTGGTCGAACATCGCCACTGGGCGGAAGATCTGGTTGGCCTCGCCGCAGACGGCCATCATGTGGCCGATCAGGATCTGCTCCAAGGCATGCGTATCCAGCTCTCGCGTCGCAGCCTCTTCCATCGACAGGATCTTGCGCGCGATCGGATCGCTCTTGAGCCGTTGCTCAATGAAGTCGATCAAGAGCACCCGCTCATCGCATGCTTGGCAGGTGACGAAATCCTTCCCGGCTTCCAAGCGCCTGCGCACCGCGTCGAGATCGATCACCGCCTGACCGCACTCCTGGCACATGTACCGTCGGTCCCGCGTCACCTCGCTGGCATACCTGGCTAGATGCCGGTGGACGTACTCGATGAGAATCACCTTGAGTTCGTCCGGCGCCTTCACATCGAAAAAGAGGCTGATCGTCGCCTGCCCTTCGCCCTGTCTGTTGTCGATCTTCAGGCCCAGCAGATGCCCCCGGTTGGAATGGAGTTCCGCCGCATTGCGCCATAACTCCTTCCGCTCGAACTCCTGGCTATACCACAGGCGCACCACCAGTGTGGTCCAGACCGTCTGCCACTCACCGCTGAAGGTGTAGGAGACGAAGACATCGGGTTCCCACGGGATGTCCTTCTCCCGCCGGTATTGGGAGGGAAACACCAGATGCCGTCCCTGCGGCGTGTCCTCGGCAATGCACAGCGAGTTGTCGAGGAAGGTTTGGACTATGGCGCGCAGCAGGAGCTCCTCGTCCTGAAGGTTAAGCCGGTCGACGCCGGTGAAGTCGAAGCCCGGCCCGTAGATGTCCGCCTCGGGCACGCAGCCAATCTCGTCCTGGTGGGCACGGGCCGCGCGGATGATTGCTCCTGCGTAGCCATTCAGAAGGTCGGGCCGCAGCAAAACCAAGTCACCGAACTTCAAGGGCCGGGCTAAGCCCTGATTGGCTAGTAGGGTGACGGCGGTGCGCACGGCGGACTCGCCGAAGCGTTCATCCGGCAGGGCCTGCTCCAGCCGCTGCGCTAATTCGGGAAGGCGCAGCAGGCGGATGTCCGTCTCATCGCGCATCGTCATTACGGCATTCTTCAACTCGGAGAGCAGACGCGGCGTGGCCGTCCACGGCAGAGTTAACCACGAGATATGGTCCGCGATCATCTGCTTCAGCTTCGAGGGCTTGCCTCCGTTCTCCGTGTCCGAGCAATGCTCGCCGGTCTTGGCACTGGTAGCCAGCCAGCCGGCGAATCCGTGCTGTTCGCGGAACCGTTCGATCTTGGTGTTGCCGATCTTCATCCCGCCGACATCGATCTGCGAGAAAACCAGCAGCCGAGGTACGCTGCGGTTAGACATGTGGTGGCTCGCGGCAGTCTCCAGGGCCTTGAGCCAGTCGCCCGCCTCGGCAAAGGGGTCGTCCTTCTGCGGATTGATCAGTAGCACAGCCAACGCGGTTTCTTCGAGAAAGAGCCTGTGAATCAACCGGTAATCCTCCTGCCCGGCCAGGTCCCAGAGCAGAGCCTCGCGCTGCAGCGTGTCATGGGGCGAGAGCGGCAGTTCCAGCGGCCACACGTTCATCCCGTGCGTGCGGTCGCGGACGACGTAGCGGTCCTCGATCAACCGATGCGCCAGCGACGTTTTGCCCACCGTCCCCTCACCGATCAACACGACCTTGGCGTTCACGTACCGGCATGTCGCCTCAGCAGGCTGCGCTGGACGGACGCCGGCTAGGCGGTAGACGTAGACGGCAGCCTTCATGGTTCCCACCACGAGGCGCGAGCCATCAAGACTAAAGGCGACGGACATCGGCGATGGGTACCCGTCGTGCTGGATTACCTGCACGCATGCACCCGATTTCCACTCCCAGAGCCGGATCGTTTCGTCCATAAAGCCAGTGGAGGCGATCAAGTCGCCGTCGGGAGAGACGGCCGCTGAAAGCACCTTGTCTTGATGGCCCTCCAGCGTACCAACGCAGGACCCCATTTCCAGATCCCAGACCTTAACGGTTTTGTCCTCCGAGCCGGAAACGGCAAACCGGCCGTCAGGCGTGATCTGGACAGAGCACACGATATCTGAATGGCCCTTCAGTGTCGCCAGGCACTGGCCCGTTTCAAGGGCCCCAAAGCCGGATCCGTCCATCACGATGACCCGATAGCACCCGAGACCCCGCCGGATCGACTGCAGCGCTAAAAACATTGTCGGTATCATCCGTCCCGCATTCGATAGACCTCAGGCACTTGCCCGAAGCAAGATCCCACAGCCGGAGCGTGTTGTCCCAGCCTCCGGAAAGCGCGCGAGCATTGTCCCGGAACGCGACTACCGACCGGATCACGTCTGTGTGACCATCCAGCTGCACCAATTGCCGACTCGAGCTTGCCTCCCAAACGCGAATGGATTTGTCGTCCGCCGCCGACAGAATCCGCTTCCCATCCGGCGTGATGGCGACGGCGTACACTTCATTCGTATGCCCTTCAAGCGTGGCTTGGCATGTACCGGTTTCCAAGTCCCAAATCTTAACTGTCTTATCCTCTGAGCCGGACGCCGCCCATGTCCCATCTGGGCTGACGGCCATACTGTTAACCCAGTTCTCGTGGCCCGTGAGCCTCCGTTCTAGCGTGGCCAGCGGCTCGGCCTGCTCCAGCGGTTGCGCGGGTTTCTTCGCGGATTTGTCTGTCGGCGCGGGCGAGGCCGATTCCGTCTCGGACCGGCAGGCAGTCAGCAACTCTTCAAAGGCCGCCTTGGTCTTTCGGCGGTAATCCACATACTTGTAGCGCCGCAATGCGTCCGGGAGCTCGCAATCGGTCAGCAACAACGGGATGAAGCGTCGACCAGCATTGGTCGGATCACGGAAGAGCACTGTGCTGCGTTCGAGCGTGACCCACTCCGACCCCAGCGCTGCCGGCGATAGGCACAAAATCTGGACTCGCGCCGCCTCGAGCCCGCGCTCGATTGCCAGGTAGATGTCGTCGCCCGGCCCAATGACCCACTCGTCGAACCACACCCGCAACCCCGCTTTGCGCAGCTCCTCCGCCAGCGCTCGCACCCGCGGCTTGTCCTTTGAGTTGTGGCTCAGGAAAACGTCATAAGTGAAGCGATCTGGCATATGCCAACCTCAGTGCGTTGAAGGCCCGCCGCTATGGTCAGAGGTCTTCGGGACGAAGTCCGGTCCTGCGGGCGATGCGAGCCATCATGGCGGGTCCTATCTCGTCCCCCTCATGGAAGGCCCAGACATAGTCGGGCCAATCCATGCGCTGAAGAATTCGATGCGAGCCAGTTGTACGCTTGATGCTCCAGCCGATGCGGAGGAGGGCGGCGAGAACCCGGCTCGCCCTGGAAGAGGGCCAGCGGCTCACGCTGCGAGCACGAACGCGACGTCCATCAGTTCGACCGGAGCTTCACCATGCTCCAACTTGTCCGCCAGGACCCGTAGAGCCAGGGCCTGGGCTGAGGCGAGGGCATCTTCGCGAGAGGTGCCGTAGGCCAGAGTCCCTGGGAGCTCCAGCACTTCCGCGATCCAGCGTCCATCTTCTTCGGTTTCGAGCTCCACCGTCAGTTGCATGCCGGAATTCTAGCATCTGCTACCGCCTCACGAGAGGGTTCCGCCACCAGAGGCCTGGAAAGCGCGAGAAGTCGGAGTTCGTTGTGTGGAGCTCGACCCTATGCTCGATCGCCAGGGCGGCCAGATGCGCGTCGGTCGTGAGGTTGCCTCCGGTGCCAGCCATCCGGAGGAGGTCGAACAGGATCTCTCCGTGATGATCTCCGGGATGCAGCGGCAACACCTGCGGCCTGGCGAGCCAGGAAGATGCAATTTCACAGGCTTCGGAAACGGGAAGCGGGTTGGCGGCGATCAGGGGACGGGTGGTGAGCCGCAGGAATCCGAGGATCACGACCCAGGGCAAGAAGACTGGTCGGTTTCCCATCAGACAGGCTTCCCACCAGGTCCGTGCAACCGGGTGAGCCGCGGAGCCTGGGTTGTAGGCGTGGATCAGGATGTTGAGGTCGGGGAGGATCACTTACCGAGCTTGCAGGTATCGTCGCTGGCCGCCAGCTCGTCGGCCAGTGAATTCATCTTGTCCAGGTCGATCTTCGGATCGAAGCCGAAGTCGTGAGGAACAACGCGGAAGGGCTCCAAGGGGCGAGATGTGCTCTTCCCATGGTCTTCTTTCTGATGCTTCGGCCGCTCCAGCTTTCCCATGAAAGAGACAATCGCAGCGAAAGAATACGCTGTCAAGATGCCGCGGCGACTCGGAGTCCGATGTCCGGCAGCCAAAATAGACAGGGCAGGCCCCGGCCCCTACAGGGCCTGCCCCCGGTCGGTAGGTTTGTACATCGAATGTCAAAGAACCAGCGGGCGGGGGGCCGGAAAGAGCCGGCAGGATGCCGGCGGTCCCAGGGAAAACTTCCCCCTCCCTGTTGTGCCTGCTCGTCTGCCGCGAGGCCGGACCAGCGGGTCAGGCTTCCTGGTAGAGGAGGAGACTGGAACAACGCTGCCGGGGGCGCGGGCTTCACGCCCCCGGCAGTTTTCAATCTGTGTGGTCCTACTTCTTGTGTTTACTTCTGGGTCGTGCCATCGGTCTCGGAAGACGCCTGCTGAGCCGGGGTGGGGACCGCCTCAGTCGGCTTCTGCGGGACCGGCTTGCGCACGCGGAAGGGCTGGAGACCGAATTCGGTGAGGTTCTCCGCTGCCCGTCCGTAGTGCGACCGGATTGCGTCGTGCAGACGGACCGCCAGGGCGTTGCCCCGGGCGAGGGCCGTCTCGATGTCGCGCGTCGCCGCCTGGGATTCGGACTTGAGCCGCGACTGACGGTTGATCCCCCCCACGAGACTCAGCCGCTCGGCTTCCAACTCAGCCCGCAATGGCTCCAACTTCTCCAGCTCCGGCTGCTTGCCCTGGACGCTCGCGTCCAGGTTCATCCAGTGAACGATGGTTGATGCGTACGAGGTGCGTGGCATTTTCCTACCCTTCCTTTCCCTGTATTGGTCCGGCCGATATGGCCGCCCAGTCATCCGGGCCTCTATGGCTACGGAAGATCAATCCCGGTACAAACAACATCTACGAGCTAGCGCTAGGATACGTCTAGTGGTGCTGGTAGGCAATAGGTGGTCTCATGAAAGTTTGGATATATAGTTTGATGAACCTGATTCGGGAGCTGTTCCACGGCGCTTTCCCCCGAGGGGATGAGCCTCTCCCTTGAGAGGACGGGACCCTCCTTCGACCTGGCGGAGCGCTCCCTTCGAGGGGTGGGCTGCTCCCCTCAGGGGATGAGGCCCTCCCTCGGCCCGGCGGGACGCGCACTTCGGGGGGTGAGCTCCTCCCCTGAGGGGACGAGGCTCTCCCTCATCTCGGCAACTCGCCGGATCTGCGTGAAATTTGGCGGGGTTTGCCCCCACCTCAACGGATAGACGCGCTACACACGGAGCCGGAACACCCGGCACCTACTGGAGATTGGAGTGGATCGCATGAAATCGCGCTTGCCCTCCCGGGCACCATGGATCTTGATCCCGCTCGTGCTGCTCGTTTCGGCGTGCGGCCTGCCGAACCGGGTGCGCTCCATGTTCGGCGGACAGCTCCCGATACCGGTGAGCATCGCGGCCGATGCCAACGAGGACAGCCCGCTCGCCGTCGAGCTCATCGTGGTCTACAACGACAAGCTCATCGACAAGCTGCTCGAAAAGAAGGCGCGCGACTGGTTCGCCGGACGCGATCAGTTCCTGCGCGACCACGACGACGACGTCGACGCGCACAAGTGGGAGTGGATCCCCGGCCAGGAGGTCGAGCCGATCGAGCTGAGCTACGGCATCGGCGCCAAGCGCCTGGTGGTGTTCGCCGACTACATCACCCCCGGCGACCACCGGGCCAATATCGATCCGCAGCAGCGCTTCCGGCTCATCCTCGGACAGTCGGACATCGAGCTGGAGAAGCTGCAGTGATTGCCTCCCAGACGGCGGAATCTCCTGTCCGGCGCAAGGGCCGCATGGCCGCGACCGCCGCGGATGTGCCTCCGGCCCTTCAGTGGCATGAGGGGATGCTCCTCGCCCCGCAGCATTTCCAGTGGTCGTCCCAGCGCCAGGAGGCATTGCTCCACTACCACGCCGCCGCCATCTCTCCTTTCCATTGGGGAGTGAGGCACCTGCGCATCGATCCGGTGCTGCTCGTGGACGGCACGCTGCGGGTGCTGGAGCTGGAGGCCGTCCTGCCCGACGGCCTGATCGTTTCGCATCTGGCGGACGAGGCCGAGCTCATGATCGATATGACCGAGCGGGCCGACGAGATGCGGCAACGGCCGGTGACGGTCCATCTCGCGGTCGCGGCCCGCGGCCGGGGCCTGGTGCTCGCCGACCGCTATGGCTTCGAGGAGGCCGGCCCGGCGATCGACGAGAACACCGGCGAGGGCGAGATGCCGGTGCCGGTGCTCAAGCCCCGCCTGCGCCTGCTCCTCGACGACGATCCGCCGCCTAAATATGTGACCTTTCCGCTGGCCAAGGTGATGTACAGGAACGAGGTCTTCGCGCGGACTTCCTTCGAGCCCCCCTGGCTGCGGGTCGCGGCAGGCTCAGCCCTCTACGAGCTGTGCCAGGGGATTGCGGCCCGCTTGCGGGAAAAAGCCGCGTTCCTCGCCGAGCAGGCGCGCTCGTCCATGTCGTCGGTACGCGCGCCGCAGCTCCTCGAGACCAAGGCGATGGTGCATGCCATGGTCGGCGGGCTGCCGGCTTTCGAGGCCGCCTTGCGCTGTGGCGCCTCGCATCCGTTCCCGCTCTACCTCGCGCTCTGCAACCTGCTCGGCCACGTCGCCGGGCTCGGCCGGGCGCTGGTGCCGCCGATGCTGGATCCGTACGACCACAACGAGCTTTTCGCCACTTTCGACCAGGTCAGGGCCGGCCTGTTCCAGTCGCTCGACGAGGGCATCCACGAGGGCTACACGGCCCACCCGTTCGCCTGGGAGGAGGGCGCGTTCCGCCTGCGCTTCGATCCCGACTGGATGACCCGCCCGCTGATCCTCGGGGTCAAGGCCCCGGTCGGCGTGCCCGAGACGGAGATGGCGGCGTGGATGGCAGCCAGCCTGATCGCTTCCAGGCCCAGGATCTCCGACCTCTGGGACCGGCGGGTGGTGGGCACGAAGCGCAAGCGGATCGAGTCGGAGACCGACATGGTCCCGATCCGCGGCGTCACTCTCTACTCCCTGACCGCCGACCCCGAGTTCGTCCTCCCTGGCGAGGAGCTGGAGATCCGCAACCTGGACGACCGCGACGGCAAGCGGCGGCCCGACGAGGTAATCCTTTACGTAAGGAACAGGACGTAGCATGTTTTTGCTCGACCGCTTTCAGGATTTCTACCGCGAGGTGCTCCGCCTCAAGCAGAGCGTGGGGCAGGGAAATTGGGTCTTCGACGGCCAGGCCCAGCCTGGGCAGCCTCCCGTAGAGGACCTTTCGCCCACGGCCGTGTGGCGCACGCTGCTCGCTCTTTTGGAGCGGCAGGCGCTCGACGCGAGCCGCAGCGGCGGCGATTTCGCCCTCGAGGTCTACCGCCGCGCCCAGTACGCCATGGCGGCGCTCGCCGACGAGGTCTTCCTCCATCTCGACTGGCCCGGGCGCGAGGCCTGGCGGTCGAACCTTCTGGAGTCCCGGCTGTTCAGCTCCCACCGTGCGGGCGAGGAGCTGTTCGAGCGCATCGAGGAGCTGCTCCATGACCGCGACAACGTCTATGCCGAGCTCGCCCGCGTCTATCTCACGGTGCTCGCCCTGGGCTTCCAGGGCAAGTACCGCGGCCATCCCGAGGCCGCGCGCGAGCTGGAGAGCTACCGCCGCCGGCTGTTCCGCTTCATCTTCGGCCGCGATCCCCAGGCGGTGCGCGGCGACGAGCGGCTGATTCCCGAGGCCTACGCGGCCACGCTCGACGAGGGGAGCGGCACGACGCTGCCGCACTTGAAGCCCTGGGTCTGGGCCCTGGTCCTGCTCGTCGCGCTCTGGCTCGGCGGCGGGCACCTGATCTGGCGCTCGACCCTCGCCAGCCTTCAGCCCCTGGTGACCGAGATCCTCGGCGTGGAGCGGCAGGTCAAGGCTCAGGAAACTGGAGGGCAAGTCCGATGATCGACCTCCAGCGCATCTGGCCCTTCGCCCTGTCCGCGGTCGTGCTCCTGGCCGTGGTGATCCTGGTCCTGCTGCTGGCCCTCCTGCGGCGCTCGGCGCGGGCTTCCAGTTTCGAGGATGCGGAGCCCGAGCCCGAGCCGGAGAAGCAGCCGGATACGGACGCCGCTCCCCCATCCACGGAGGAGAAGGCCGCGGCCAAGGGAGTGGCGCCTCTCGCCGTGCGCCTCGCCTTTGGCCGGGCCGGCCGGCGCCTGGACCGCGCCGCGGCCGGCGACCGCCATCGCGTCCCCTTCTTCCTGCTGCTCGGCGGGGAGGGCTCGCGCGATTCGGACCTGCTGGCCAACGCGGGCCTGGAGCTGCCCTTCGGCGCTCCGGCCGAGGCGGGCACGGACCTGGGACAGGGGCGCGGCTTCTGGTTCCTCGACCGCGGCGCCCTCCTCGACCTCGCCGGCGACGCCATGCTCGCGGCCGACGGGCGCAGCTCCGACGAGGGGAGCTGGCGGTCGACCCTCAACCTCCTGCAGAAGCTCCGCCCCAAGCGGCCGGTGGACGGCGTCATCCTGGCCATCCCCTGCCGGGAGCTGATCGACGCGCAGCGCAGCGAGGCGGCGCAGGAGGAGCTGGCGGCGCGGGCCGGGCGCATCTACCGCAAGCTCTGGCAGATGCAGCAGCGGCTCGGCTTCCGGCTGCCGGTCTATCTCCTGATCACCGGCTGCGAGCGGCTGTCCGGGTTCGGCAGCTTCAGCGGCCTGGTGCCGCCCAAGCTGCGCGACGAGATGCTCGGCTGGTCGAGCCCGTTCGGCCCCGACGCCGCCTACCGCAGCGGCTGGGTGGACGACGCGTTCGCCGCGCTCGGCAAGCGCATGGACGACCTGCAGATGGAGGTCTTCGCGGACACGCCCGCCGCCGCGGACTCGCTCTTCCTGCTGCCCGGCGCCGTGCGCTCGCTCAGCTCGCCGGTGCGCGGCTTCCTCGACCAGCTCTTCAAGCCGAGCGCCTATCACGAGTCGCTGATCCTGCGCGGCATCTATTGCTGCGGCCGGGAGGAGGCGGGAGCGGGCCCCGGAGAGGCTGTTGCCGGTAACGTGAACAATTCCATTGCCGTCCGCCGCACGTTCTTCCTCAAGGACCTCCTGAACGAGAAGGCATTCCGCGAGGCCGGCCTGGCAATGCCCGCGGCGCGCACCGTCATCGCCCGCAACCGCGCGGTGCGCTTCACCCAGGCCGCGACGGCCGCGAGCGCCCTCGTCCTCGGCGGCGGCCTGCTCTGGGCCTCCTACGACCTGCGGCACGAGGCGGACCTCGTCGGGGATTTCCTCGGCGACACGCTGACCCACCTGCGCCAGGTGCGCCAGGGGGAGCCGCAGGACATCGCCGACGCCGAGCTCAAGGACTGGACCCTCGACCTGCTCGGCGGCATGGCCAAGATGGACTTCGGCCACTTCGGCTCCGCCTTCATCCCGAGCTCTTGGTTCGGCCCGTTCCACGACCGCCTCCAGAAGGCGTTCACGCGCTCCTTCGAGGAGATCATCCTGCAGGCGCTCGGCCACGAGCTGGAGGAAGAGGCGCTTGGCCGCATCGCGTCGGCGGCCCTGCTGGAGGCGGCGCCGGTGCTGACGGTCCAGGCCGACGCGCCCGTGCAGCGCATCGAGGAGATGCCCGAGTTCGCCGCCTTCCAGCGCTATGTCACGGATATGGAGGAGGTGGAGAAGAAGGGCCGCCAGTTCAACAAGCTGCGCGATTCGCGCGACCTCAAACAGCTCGGCGAGCTGGTGAGCTTCGCGTTCCACGAGCGGCTGCCCGACAGCTTCTATGCCAACTCCGGCCTGTACCTGGCGGCGCTGCGCGGGGCCGACTACGTGCACTTCGATCCGTCGCGGTTCCGCGTCGACGCCTCGTGGCAGGCCGAGAAGCTCGCCGGCAACTTCTTCACCGCCCTGTATCAGAGGAACCCGCTGCGGGCCCGCCTGGAAAGGCTCGCCCTCGGCCTGCAGATGGCGGCCGTGCAGGAGCCGGAGACGGGCGAGACCCGGCGCTTCGGCGAGCTCGTCAAGCACATGGCCGACGTCGAGGCGGCGCTCTCCGGGACCGAGATGATGTGGGCGTTCCGCCGCCAGTTCAACCTCGGCCCCGCGGTCGCCGGGGTGCGCGCGGCGATGGAGAGGCTGGCCATCTTCGAACCCGAATCGGCGCGCCGCATCCACGAGGCCGGGCACTCCGGCTGGACGGCCTTCCAGCGCTACCTCGCCTCGGTCAACGCGGTGCTCATCAGCGGCCCGATCCTCGCCGTCCGCGACGGCCGGCCCGAGATGCAGCTCTCGGCCGAAACCGTGCTGCTCCAGAGCGCGCTCAAGACCTTCCTGGGGATGAGCTTCGCCGCGGCGCCGCTCGAAGGCCGGCGCATCCGCACCGAGCTGCCGCCGGGCATGCGCCTGGCCTGGGACCCCATCCTGCTCGACAAGGCGACCACGGTCACGGCGGCTTTCGACCGCTTCCGGGAGAAGGGCCTGACGCTCCTGCCGGAAGACCTGCGCCCGACCCTGGAGCGCGTGGCGCTGGACCGCACCAGGGCGCAGGCGGTCGACCTGATCTCGGACGCCCAGAGGTTCGAGCCCATCCCGCCGGCGGTGAGCCAGAGCCTCGTCGAGGACGAGGTGAGGGCCGGCATCGGCACCTTCGAGGCGTCGCGCCGGCCGGTGGACGAGCTGGTGATGGCGCTCGGCCGCATCCGCCTCGAGCAGTCGAAGCGCGACCTCGAGGCGTCCGTGAGCTCCGAGGCCAACCGCCTGCTGCGCGAGGTCGACCGCCTGTTGACCGAAGAAAAGGTTTACGAGCCGCGCATGAACGGGTTCTCCTGGTGGGACGGCCTCGAGCCGGCCTCGCCCGCCGCCTGGGGCGCCAAGGACCCCACCGAGGTGCAGATCTATCTGGACAGCACCCGCGCCCGGATCGCCGACCTCGCCCAGGTCAAGGCGCAGCCGCTCCTCACCTGGCTGACCCGCACCACCGACCTGCCGCACGAGGTCCGCATCCTCACCGACAGGTGGCGGAAGATCCTCGACGACATCCGGGGCTTCGAAAGCAAGAAGCCCGGCAACCCCGTGCTCGCGCTCGAGGACTACATCCTCAACCAGATGCCGAAGGTCGACACCCGGAGCTGCCAGGCCGCGGTCGTCCGGGTCCAGGACGACGGCGGTCTGTTCGCCTCCAACCTGCTCGATCTGTCGCGCCAGCTCCAGTCGCGGTGCTACACCCTGGCGGGCGGCCACGCGATGGAGCTCTACCAGGAGGCCGCGCACTACTTCAACCAGCGCCTGGCCGGCCGCTACCCATTCACTTCCAAGTCCCCGGGGCCCCGCGTGCCGGAGTCCGATCCCGAGGACGTCCGGGCCTTCTTCCGGCTCTATGACCGCTGCCAGGCCGTGTTCCGCTCCGTGCCGGCAGGGACAGGGCACGAGCTGCGCGAGGCGCGCGCCTTCATCGATCAGATCGCACGGGCGCGGGCGTTCTTCGCCCCATACCTGGACGCCGAGAAGCCGGAGCTGTACCCGTCCTTCGACATCGAGGCCAACTTCCGCATCCTGCGCGAACGCGAGGTCGCGGCCAACCAGATCATCGGCTGGACCCTGGAGGTGGGCGGCGACCGCATCACCGACCGCGAGACGGAGAGCCGCAAGCTCCGCTGGACCCTCGGCGAACGCGTCCGGCTGTCGGTGCGCTGGGCGAGCGACGGCCCCCTCACGCCGGTGATCCGTGTCCCGAAAGCCGGAGTTTCGGTGCAGGAGCGCACGGTCGTCTACGAGTACACGAACCGCTGGGCGCTCCTCGCCGCCCTGAGCGACAACCGCGCCCCTCTGTCCTCCTACGGCGACGAGCAGCCGGTGACGCTGGCGCTCGCCGTCTATACCCAGCCCGTCGACGGCAGCCCGGCGGCCGAGGCCCCCACGCAGGTCTTCCTGCGCCTGACCGTGCTCGCCCCCGGAACCACTCAGACCCTCGACCCGCCGCCGTTCCCCGAGCGTGCTCCGCTCTCGGACGAGGTGATGGTGGAGAACGTGCTGTGATCGCAAAAAGTATCGAGAACGTTGAAATCGATCCGTTGCTCGCCCCGATCTCGGAGGAGGCGCCGGCTGGAGTCTGGCTGCGCTTCGAGCCCGTCTACGACGAGGTCAAGCGCCTCCGCGCCACAGAGGACCCGGGCCTCCCGCAGGGGGTCTGGCAGCGGGAGCTCAAGCGCGCCGACTGGCCGGCCGTGGCCGATCTCTGCATGCAGGTCCTGGCAGGCACCAGCAAGGATTTGCAGATCGCGGCCTGGCTGACCGAGGCCTGGATCCATCTGCACGGCTTCCCCGGGCTGGAGCGCGGCACCCGTCTGATCGCCGGGCTCTGCCGTGGATTCTGGGCGGATCTTTATCCGTCGCTCGACCCGGAGGATTCGGAGGCACGCCTCGCACCGATCGCCTGGGCCGCGGACCGGCTCCTGCTGCCGCTCAAGCGGGTGCCCGTCACCGCGCCCACCGGCGAGAACTCGATGCCGTACGGCTGGCAGGACTGGGAGGACGGGCTCCACCTGGGGAACCTCGCCCGGATGGACGCCGCGGCTGCCGCGAAAGCCGAAGAGCGGGGCATGGTGCCGCAGACCCGCTTCCTGATCAGCGTCTCCCTCACCCCGGCATACAACCTGGTGGAGACGGCGCGCCAGGTCGCCGGCGCCCTCTCGGCCCTGATCGATCTGGAGACCGCGCTCGACGGGCTCTGCCACGGCGTTGGCGACGGGGCGCCCAGCCTCACTCCCTTGCGCAGCGTGCTGACCGCCATCCAGGCCTTCGTCTCGCGCGTGCTCGAAGAGCGCGGCGAGGGAAGCTTCGTGCCGGCCGAGCTTGAAGAAGGAGCGGCAGATCCCGCTCCCGCGCGCTCGGCTTCGGGGGCCATCCTGAGCCGCGCCGAAGCCTTCCAGCGGCTGAACGAGGCCGCCGACTACCTGCTGCGCACGGAGCCGCACAGCCCGGTGCCGTACCTCGTGCGGCGCGCGGTCTCCTGGGGCAACCTGAGCCTCGCCGAGTTGTTGGGCGAGCTGCTGCAGAAGAACGCCGATCTACCGACCCTTTACACCCTGCTTGGGATCAAGAAAACGAGTTAGACGACCACCGACCTTGAAAGGAGGATCGAGTGAGCGAAAGCACGCAGAAGAAACTGAGCCGGATCCGGCCGCCCCGGGTCCAGATCACGTACGACGTCGAGCTTGGGGGAGCCATCGAGAAGAAGGAGCTGCCCCTGGTCGTCGGCATCATGGCCGACCTCGCGGGCAAGCCGGACGTGGCCCTGCCGCCGGTCAAGGCGCGCAAGTTCGTCGACATCGACCGTGACAACTTCAACGATGTCATGGCCTCGCTCTCGCCGCGCCTGGCCTTCCCGGTGAACAACCGGCTGGGCGAGGACGACGGCAGCAAGCTGAATGTCGAGCTGCGCTTCCGCCGCCTGGAAGACCTGCGCCCCGAGAGCCTGATCCAGCAGATCGAGCCGCTGCGCAAGCTGTTCGAAGCGCGCCAGCGCCTGAACGACCTGCTCGCCAAGCTCGACGGCAACGACGACCTCGACGTCCTGCTCCAGGACATCGCCTCCAACACCGACAGCCAGCAGAAGATCAAGGAAGCCACCAAGGGAGAAGACGCAAATGGCTAAGGAAAAGGCACCCGAAGGCGCGCCCGAGGCGCAGCCCGCCGCCACCGAATCAACTGCTGCGGCAGTTGTTGAAACGGCTCAAGGCGAGGCGTCGCTGCTCGACGAGATCATTGCCAAGGGCAAGCTCGCCCGCGACGACAGCCAGAAGGCGCGTGCCCGCGACCTGGTCGGCGAGTTCGTCCACCAGATCGTCGACGAGGGCATGACGATCAGCCGCGACACCATGACCATGATCCAGGCCCAGATCGCCCGCATCGACGAGCTGCTGAGCAATCAGGTCGACGAGATCCTGCACCACCCCGACTTCCAGCGCCTGGAAGCCTCCTGGCGCGGGCTCCACTTCCTGGTCTCGAACACCGAGACCAGCACCCGCCTCAAGCTGCGCCTGCTCTGCATCACCAAGCAGGAGCTGTTCAAGGACCTCGACCAGGCGGTCGAGTTCGACCAGAGCAACCTGTTCAAAAAGGTTTACGAAGAGGAGTACGGCACCTTCGGCGGGCATCCGTTCAGCCTGCTCGTCGCCGACTTCGAGTTCGGCCGGCATCCGCAGGACATCTCCATGCTGGAGAAGATCTCCGGTGTCGCCGCCGGCGCCCACTCGCCGTTCCTCGCCGCGGCCTCGCCGCGCCTGTTCGACATGGACAGCTTCACCGAGCTGGGCAACCCACGCGACCTGGGCAAGGTCTTCGAGAGCTCCGAGCTGATCAAGTGGCGCTCGTTCCAGGAGAGCGAGGACTCGCGCTACGTCACCCTGGTGCTGCCGCACATGCTGCTCCGCCTGCCCTACGGCCCGGACACGGTGCCGGTCGAAGACTTCAAGATGGAAGAGAACGTCGACGGCCGCGATCACTCCAGGTACCTCTGGGGCAACCCGGCGTACGCGCTCGCCCAGCGGATCACCAACGCCTTCGCCCTCTACGGCTGGTGCGGCGCGATCCGCGGCGTCGAGGGAGGCGGCGTGGTCCAGGGCCTGCCCACCCACACCTTCAAGACCGACGAGGGTGACATCGCCCTCAAGTGCCCCACCGAGATCGCCATCACCGACCGTCGTGAAAAAGAGCTCGACACGCTCGGCTTCATCTCCCTCTGCCACTGCAAGGGCACCGACTACGCGGCGTTCTTCGGCGGCCAGACCGCGCAGAAGCCCAAGGTCTACGACACGGACGCGGCCAATGCCAATGCCCGCATCTCGGCGCGGCTGCCCTACATCCTGGCGGCTTCCCGTTTCGCGCACTACCTCAAGGTGATCTGCCGCGACAAGATCGGCAGCTACCAGACCAAGGACGGCATCGCCCTCTACCTGAACCGCTGGATCAACGGCTACGTGCTCGGCACCGACGAAGCCGGCCAGGACCTCAAGGCGCAGTTCCCCCTGCGCGAGGCCCGCGTCGACCTCTTCGACATCGCGGGCAAGCCCGGGGCGTATCGGGCCGTCGCCTTCCTGCGTCCTCACTTCCAGCTCGAAGAGCTGACCGCGTCGATCCGGCTCGTAGCCGAACTGCCGCCCCCGGTCGCTGCCTGATCCGTAAATTCTGATCCAGGAGATATATCGCAATGGCAAGCAACATGTACCTCAAGTTCGAGGAGCCCGCGATCGAAGCCGGCAGCACGGCCTCGGAGCACAAGAACGAGATCGAAGTCCTCTCGTGGAGCCACGGCTTCACCCAGCCGACCAGCCCGACCCGCAGCACGGCCGGCGCCGGCACGGTGGAGCAGGCCAGCCACCAGAACATGAGCTTCACCAAGTACCTGGACGCGGCGACGCACAGCCTCCTCAAGTACTGCTGGAGCGGCAAGCAGATCGGCAAGGCGACTTTGACTTGCTACCGCTCGAGCGGCGCCGAGGACAACAAGCCCGTCGAGTACCTCAAGATCCTGATGGAGCACGTGGTCATCGCCAACTACAGCGTCTCCGGCGGCCCCGGCGACATCCCGGTGGAAAACGTTTCCCTTGACTACGGCATCGTGCAGTACACCTATGCCGACCAGAAGGAGAGCGACGGCACCGGCGAGGGCGCCAAGCCGGCCAAGCACGACCTGGAGAAGAGGGTCATCTCGTAGGCCGGGCATTTTTCTAATGGATGAGCGCAAGGTAGAAGTCCGCAAGCCGCTGTTCGACCGCCTGGTCGACCGCGACCCTTGGCTCCGGCGGGAAGTGGGGCGCCCCCAGCGCACCCTCGACCGCCGGGGCCTGAGGGAGTCGGTGCGCCTGGAGCTGGAGCGGTTGTTCAACACCCGCTGCCCGCTTCCGGCGCACCGGCTGGCGGACCGGCCGCGCTCGGTCATCGACTACGGCGTGCCCGAGCTGACCGGCTTCTCGGCGCGCAACGTCGAGGACCGCGACCGGCTGGCCGAGCTGTTCCGCCGCGCCGTGGAAGCCTTCGAGCCCCGCCTTGAAGGCGTCCAGCTCCGGTTCGAGCCGGTCCCGGGCGACGACCTCTCCCTGTCCGGCTACGTCGAGGGCCTTCTGCGGACCGACAACGTGCCCGAGCCGGTCTCCTTCCTGGTGGCCGTCGAGACCCGGACCGGAAAGGTGGAGGTCGATGGCGGCGCTTAACGAGGGGATTCTGCGCTACTACCTGGACGAGCTGTCCTACCTGCGGCACGCCGGCCAGGACTTCGCCTCCGTGTATCCCAAGGTGGCGGCGCGCCTGGAGCTGCAGCCGGGCGAGTGCCCGGACCCCCACGTCGAACGGTTGATCGAATCGTTCGCCTTTCTGACGGCGCGCATCCAGAGCGACCTCGACGCTGACTTCCCCGAGGTCGCCAAGGAGCTGTTGGACGTCCTCTATCCCCACTACCTGCGCCCGGTGCCTTCGCTGGCCGTGGCGCGCTTCGACGTCGATCCCGAGCGGGGCAAGCTCACCAGTGGCTATGAAATCCCCCGCGATACTCCCTTGTTCGTCCACGCCGAGCGCGGCGACGTCTGCCGCCTGCGCACCTGCTATCCGGTCACGTTATGGCCCGTCGAGGTCACGGAGGCGGAGCTCGAGACGCCCGACCTCTACGACTTCACCAGCGGCCTGCCCGATGTCGCCGCCATCCTGCGGCTGCGCCTCCGCTCCCAGGCCGACACGTTCGAAAACCTTGGGGTGGACCGCCTGCGCTTCCACCTGACCGGCGATCCGGTCCTGGTGGGAAGGCTCTACGAGCTGCTCCTGATCAATCTCAAGGGCGTCGTGATCGTTCCGGCGATTGAATCCAATAGCGGTGCTGCGCCGTTCCATCTGCCACCTTCGGTCGTCCACCCGGTAGGCTTCGGAGAGGACGAGTCGCTGCTCCCTTACCCGAGCAACTCCCATCCGGGCTACCGGCTGCTCCAGGAGTACTTCGCCTTCCCGGAGAAGTTCCATTTCGTCGACCTCGCCGGGCTGAACGGCCGTGCCCGCGGCGCGACCACCGACGTCCTCTTTCTCTTGAAGCGCCTGCCCGGCCGGCTCCCCGTGAGGCCCGACACGTTCTCGCTCGGATGCACCCCGGTGGTCAACCTGTTCCAGAAGACCAGCGAGCCGATCCGCATCGATCACCGGCAGATCGAGTACCGCCTGGTGGCCGACATGCGGCGCGAGGCGACCACGGAAATCCACTCGGTGATCGCGGTCTCCGGCTCCTCGGACACCAGCGATCCCACGCGGCAGTACGCGCCCTACTACTCCTTTACCCATGCCATGGAGCGCCAGGGCCAGAAGGCCTACTGGCACTCCCGCACGGTGCCGGCCCAGGGCGGAAAGACCGGGACCGAGATCTTGCTATCCTTCCGCGACCTCGATTTCAATCCGGCCCTGCCGCCGCATGAAACGGTGTTCGCCCAGGTGCTCTGCACCAACCGCGGCCTGGCCGCCGAGCTGCCGGCCGACGAGGCGCTGCTGCAGACCGACGAGGCCCTCCCGGTACGGCGCATCGTCTGCGTGCGCAAGCCGACCCGGCCGCTGACGCCGCCCCTGGCAGGCCAGGCCCTCTGGCGCCTCGTCTCGCACCTCTCCCTCAACTACCTGTCTCTGGAAGGCGGGGAGGCGGGCCTGCGCTCCCTGCGCGAGATCCTCGGCCTCTACTGCTTCTCCGACGCGCCGTCGCTGCAGCGCCAGATCCAGGGCATCCGCGGGATCACGCCGCGCAAGGTCGTGCGCCGCATGGGTGACGAGGCTTGGAAAGGTTTCTGCCGCGGCACGGAGATCACCCTCACCTTCGACGAGGCGCAATACGTGGGCAGCAGCGCCTTCCTGCTGGCCTCGGTGCTCAACCGCTTCTTCGCCCTGTATGCTTCGACCAACTCGTTCACCCAGCTCGTGATCCAGCGTGTCGGACGCGAAGGAGAGTGGAAGCGATGGCTGCCTATGGCTGGCGCCGGCGTCGTGCTGTAGAGGAGGGCCTCTTCGCCGAGGGGCACCAGTTCAGCTTCCTGCAGGCCGTGCGTCTGTTGGAAACGATGCATCCCGAGCGCACGCCGCCGGGCGAGGGGATGGATCCGGCCGCCGAGGTCGTCCGCTTCCGCTCCGCCGTGCGCCTCGACTTTCCGCCCGGAGACGTCGACGAGGTCAAACCCGCGAAAAATGGCGGCCCGGCCGAGATGACCGTCCACGTCCTGGGCCTCGCGGGATTGCACGGGCCGTTGCCGCCTTCGATCACCGAGCTCGCCATGGAGCGCACCTTCCATGGCGACCGGGCGCTGCGCGACTTCCTCGACCTGTTCAATCACAGGCTGGTCTCGCTGCTCTACCGGGCGCGCAAGAAATACCGGCCGGCGCTCGATTCCGGCGCGCCGGGCAAGGGAAGGATCGCCACCGTCCTGCTCGCCCTCATCGGCCTCGGCACGCCGCACCTCGCGGGCCGGATGGGCATCCAGGACCGCTCCCTGCTGCCCTATGCAGGCTTCCTGCTGGCCAAGCCGCGGCCGACGGTGGGGCTCGTCCGGATGTTGGGAGACTGCTTCGGCGTCCGGGTCGAGATCTCCGAGCGCAAAGGCTCCTGGCATGCGCTGGAATCGGGCGACGTGACCCGCCTGGGACGCCAGAACCATAGGCTGGGAGCGAGCACCGTCCTGGGCTCGCGCATCTGGGACCAGGCCGCCCGCTTCGAGGTGCAGCTCGGTCCGCTCACCCTTGACCAGTTCCTCTCCTTCCTGCCGGACGGGCACGCCCACCGCCCGCTGGCCTCGGTCGTCCGCTTCTATGTCCGCGAGGAGCTGGACTTCGGGCTGCGTCTCACCCTGAAGGCCGAAGAGGTGCCGGACCTGCGCCTCGGGCGCGGTTCGAGGCTCGGATGGACCTCCTGGCTAAAAACAAAGCCTTTCGCCTGCAATGACTCGCAGGTCCGGATCACTGGACAAGCATGAGCAGCGAGCTGAAGACCCTCATCGGGAAGCTCAACCCGGTCTGCCGGCGTGGCCTGGAGACCGCGGCGGCGCTCTGCGTGGGCCAGACCCACTACAACGTCGAAGTCGAGCACCTGCTCCTGAAGCTCCTCGACCTGCCGGCCACCGACCTCGGCCCCGTGCTGCGCTACTACGCGATCGATCCCGGCGAGCTGACGCGGCAGCTCACTCAGGCCATGGAGCGCTTCGACCGCGGCAACGGCCGCACGCCGGCCATGTCGCCCCAGATCCTGCGCCTGCTCCGCGAGGCCTGGTCGCTCTCCTCGCTCCACCTGGAAGCGCCGGCCATCCGCTCCGGGGCCCTGCTCCTGGCCCTGTTCGAGGACGACACGCTGCGCACGGTCATCCACGAATCCTGCCCGGTGCTGGCCCGCATCCCGAGGGAATCGCTGCGCGAAACCCTGCGCGACCTGGTCCGCGAGTCGGCCGAAGAGACGGGGGCTCCAACCGGATCTGCACAATCGGAAACGGCCCCAACAGCTCCGAAAGGAACCACGGCGCTCGACAAATACACGCTCGACCTCACCGCCGATGCCCGGGCCGGCCGCATCGATCCCATCCGCGGCCGCGACCTCGAGATCCGCCAGGTGATCGACATCCTCACCCGCCGCCGCCAGAACAACCCGATCCTGGTCGGCGAAGCGGGCGTGGGCAAGACGGCCATCGCCGAAGGGTTCGCGCTGAAGGTCGCAGCGGGGGAGGTCCCCCGGCCCCTGCGCGAGATCGTGCTGCGCATTCTGGACCTGGGGCTGCTCCAAGCCGGCGCCGGAGTCAAAGGCGAATTCGAAGAGCGGCTCAAGTCGGTGATCTCCGAGGTCAAGGCTTCGCCGAAGCCCGTGATCCTCTTCATCGACGAGGCCCACTCCCTGATCGGCGCGGGCGGACAGGCGGGCCAGGGCGACGCGGCCAACCTGCTCAAGCCCGCCCTCGCCCGCGGCGAGTTGCGCACCATCGCGGCCACCACCTGGTCCGAATACAAAAAATATTTCGAAAAGGATCCGGCGCTCACCCGCCGCTTCCAGCTCGTCAAGGTCGAGGAGCCCGACGAGGAAGGCGCGCTCGACATGCTGCGCGGTATTGCCCCGCACCTGGAAAAGCACCACGGTGTGCAGATCCTCGACGAGGCCGTGCGCAGCTCCGTGGCGCTCTCCCACCGTTATCTCTCTGAAAGGCGCCTGCCCGACAAGGCCATCGGCGTGCTCGACACCGCCGCCGCCCGCGTGGCGCTCGCCCAGGAGGGGACGCCCGCCGCCGTCGAAGACCTCGACCGCCGCATCCGCATCGCCGAAGCCGAGCTGGACGTGCGCAAGCGCGCCGATGGCAAGCCTCCGCAGGGACAGACCGCATCCGAGCTGGAAGAAGAGATCGCCGATCTCCAAAAAGAGAGGGAAAGCGTCCGGGAGCGTTGGGGCAAGGAACGCGATCTGGTCAACGAGATCCGGAAGCTCAACGGGCAGGACTCGACTGATCTCCGCCGGCAGCTCGACGAGCTGCAGGAGCCCGAGCCCATGGTGCCGCTCGCCGTGGATTCCCGCTCCGTGGCCGGCGTCATCTCGGGCTGGACCGGCATCCCGGTCGGCCGCATGCTCGCCGACGAGATCCGCAGCGTCATGACCCTGAAGGACCGCATGGCCGAGCGCATCGTGGGCCAGCCGCAGGCCCTCGACGCCATCGCCCGCCGCATCGCAACGTCCCGCGCCGGCCTGGAAGATCCCTCCAAACCCAAGGGCGTCTTTCTCCTCGTGGGCCCCACGGGTGTGGGCAAGACCGAGACCGCGCTGACGCTCTCCGACCTGCTCTACGGCGGCGAGCGCAACCTGATCTCCTTCAACATGTCCGAGTTCCAGGAGGCCCACTCCGTCGCAACGCTCAAAGGCGCGCCGCCGGGCTACGTCGGCTACGGCAAGGGAGGAGTGCTCACCGAGGCCGTGCGCCGCCGCCCGTGGAGCGCCGTGCTCTTCGACGAGATCGAAAAGGCCCATCCGGACGTGATCGACCTCTTCTATCAGGTTTTCGACAAGGGCATCCTGGAAGACGGCGAGGGAGTGACGGTCGATTTCAAGCACACGGTGATCATGCTGACCTCGAACGCCGCCGCCGAAGTGATCGAAGACGCCTGCCGCGAGGGAGAGCGCCCCGATCCGGCTGCACTGCTGGAAGAGCTACGCCCGGCCCTGCTGCGCTGGTTCCGTCCGGCCCTCCTGGCGCGGCTGGTGATCGTGCCCTACTACACGCTGGGCGCCGACGAGATCGTGCGCATCGTGGAGCTCAAGCTGCGCTCGATCAAGCAGCGCATCCGCGAGAACCACGCCGCCGAGCTGACCTTCGACGAAGGCTTGATCGAATCGCTCGCCGGCCGCTGCAATCCCGAGAGCGGAGCACGCGAGATCGATCAGATCCTGACGCAGACGCTCCTGCCCGAGCTGTCGACGAGGATCCTCGAGCGCATGGCGAAGGGCGTGAGCTTCACCAAGATTCATGTTTCCGTGGACGAGATGGGGAGGTTCATCTGAGCCGCCCGCGTCTCGTGCTCGACCGTCCGACGGTGGTAGGCCTCGCGGCGGGGCTTGTGATGCTGCAGGTCCTGATCTTCTCGGCGGGGTTCCTGCTGGGAGCCGCCAAGGGTGTGCAGGCCCTCACCCCCCCGAGCGTACCCGCTCCTGCAGAGGGGGAAGTCCGTCTGGCGAGCTTTGCAGTCGCTGGTGTGGAATCGTGTAGGGGCGGCTCTTGTGGCCGCCCTCCGGAAGGGCACCCACAAGGGGCGCCCCTACACGGAGGCTCCCTCCCGGAACCGGCAGTAGTAGTGGCTCACGTTTCAAGAGCGGCGTCCAGACCCTCGCCGCTCGCCAAAGCCTCCTTCATCGTCCCGACGCCCATCGTGAAGCATCGGACATCGCCCGTCCGGACACCCACGCGGCTTCCGCGCACCGCCGAGGCCTACGCCGCGATGATTCGCGAAGCCGCCGAGAGGCACTCCCTCTCGCCCGCGCTGGTGGAAGCCGTGGCCCGTGTCGAGTCCGGGTTCAACCCCCGCGCGCTGTCACACAAGGGAGCGCGCGGCCTGATGCAGGTGATTCCGGCCACGGGCCGGCGCTTCGGAGTCCGCTCCGCCGACAAGCTGTTCGAACCCGAGCACAACATTGCCGCTGGAGCCGCCTACCTGGCCTGGCTATCCAAGCGCTACCGCGGCAATCTAGATTTTGTCGTAGCCGCCTACAACGCTGGCGAGGGTGCGGTGGACGACCACGGCGGCATCCCGCCGTACCGCGAAACCCGCGACTACGTGAAGCGAGTGAAGGCTGCGCTGCGCTCGATCGAGGAACGGGAGCTCCCGCCTCCGGAGAAGGAGGCTTCCGCCCCGGTGTCCGTCGAGGTGGCGGAGCCGATCTTGGCGGGTGGTCAGTAGGCCTGGATGGGCGCCATGCAGTAGTCAGGGCATAACTCGGGTAGACTTTTGTTTGTGCGCATCTACCTCGATCTCTGCTGCCTGAAGAGGCCGTTCGACGCTCAGGATCAGCCCCTTGTCCGCCTTCAAACGGAAGCCGTAATCAGCATACTCGCGCTTCCGGGGGAGCGCGCCGAGTTCATTCGTGCCCCTGCGCAGGCACTTGAGAACAGCTTCAACCTCGTGCAGGCGCGGCGAGACGCAGTAGATCTCTGGCTGGCACAGGTGACGGCTCCGCCATTTTCCGACGAGATCATGTCTGCGCGCCTCGACTCCCTTCTTGCGTTGGGATTCAAGAGCTTCGATGCCTTTCACCTCGCATCCGCCGAACTGTTCGGCGCCGATGTCTTGCTTACGGTCGACCTTCCCCTCCTGAAGCTGGCGACGAGGCTGTCGGCACAGCTTCGGGTTCGAGTGGTTGATCCTGTAAGATTCCTCGAGGAGGTCGCCCAATGGACACACTGATTACGAATCAGAGCGAATTGAGGCACCGCGGCTTTCAGGCACTCACCGAGGCTCTCGGGTGGGTCAATGCGGTCCGGTTCCTCCGGCAATACGATCCCGGCTCAGGCAACTACACGGAAGAGCGACGGACCCTGCTCCCCGAATGGGACGCCTCTACCCTGGTGCGGGAGGCCCGAAAGCTCCAGGAGCCTCGCAAACCGGGAACCTAGCCCCCGGACTACCGTCCATCTTCCCCGGCCAGAGCCTCCCGCACATAGAGCGCCTCCTGGTGGGGGCGGCCCGGACGTACCTGGTGGATGAGGCCTCTGTGGTGCAGACGGCGGAGAACGACCGACATCTGGGTGGCATCCACGCCTCGGCGCAAGCGGTCCCGGAAGTGCTGGCTGACCTCTCGGCTGAGCCCCTTGGCCCCGAAGCGCTCGTCCGGCCTCTTGCTCTCCAGGACCAGCCAGACCATGCGCACCAACTTGGGCCGGGAGACGGTCCCCAGATCCTCGTCGTTCGGGTTCTGGATCTGGCGTGTGGGCACGACGTCGCGCTCCGCCAGGTCGAGGGCCTCGGTCGCCGCGGCCTGGAAGATCTCCAGCCTGCGCCGGGCTTCCTCCAGCGCGGCGGCGTGAGCGCTTCGCTCGTCCCGGTGCAGCAACTCCTGGGCGGCGTGGAACTTTTCCTGCTCGTCGTGGAAATGCACCTGCTCCTGCAATCTCATCAGGACTTCGTCGATGGAGCGCGACGTTGCCACGATCTTGTCTCCTCTCTCGTCGTACCGTTGAGTCGCCGCGAATCGATTTGAAACCGACGCGATCCTGGATCTCGGCGCCGCGATGTGGAGCCGGCTGAGTACACCGTAAGCCTCCCGCTTCTCTCGCAAGGCCATTGAGGCGAGGCCAGAGAGATTTTCCGCCGCAACTCTTCCTCTGAACGCCGCGAAGATGAGCATTGTCGCGGTGCCGAGGTCTTTGCCCGGATTCCATTTGAAGCAAGTCGCCGCGAAAATTAGCAGAGTTGCGGTGTAATGGCAAGAGTTAGCGGCGGAGAAGCCTCTTTCCGCGGCTATTCGCGGCAAGTACAAGGCGAATGGATGAATTGTCGGTGCGTGTCGGGGCGTATTCGCGGCGATGTTGTGTATTGTCGTAGCGATTCGGTGCGTCGTCGAGGCGGATCAGGGGATTGACGAGAGGGAAATCCTTCTCACAGCCGACTCATTCGTTTGACGCGAAGAAGACAGTGAAGATCGCGGCGATACTGGACATCTTTGCGGCGTCGAAGGTGGATGGTGCCGCGAAGATGGAGGACGGAGCACAGACCATACAGATTTTCAGCCGGCTATAGAGAATGTCGCGGCGGCGATACGTTAAGTCGCGGCGTTTACCGGGACACCTGACCCTAACCCACCAACAGTGCGTGCTCCGCCATCTTTCGCAGGTGCTGATCGAGGATGGCCTCCAGCACCACCGGCAGGCGCCCGGGCTCGACCGGCTTCCCATCGACGGCCAGATCCAGCCGGCCTTCCGCGACCTCCCACTCCAGGAGCCGCACCAGGGCGGCGCGGTCCCGGCCTCCGTCGAGATGGAGGAGGACGAAGCGGGCCACGGGATCGTCGAGCTTGAGGACCCGGCGGCGCTGGCTGGTGACCAGGAGGCCCGCCCTGGCCTGACGGCGGGCGAGAGAGGAGGTCCGCGGGAGGACGCTGACCGTCTCCGTGCAGAGGGGCGGCAGAGCGTGCAGGTCCACGACGCCGCTCCAGAACAGTGACCCCAGCAAATCCGCGAGCCCCTCCTCGTCCGCTCCGTCTCCCAACGAGATCAGGAGACCTTCGAACGGCACCGCGCGCGGCCAGGCCGCTGCCAGCGAAACCAGCGCCGCCTTGGCCAGCGGATGGCTGGAGGAAAACGTCTTCCCCTTCGCATTGCGGAAGCTCTCGCTGATGCCCGGACGCAGGTCGGGCTCGGGCGAGACCGGCTTCGTGGCCGACGCCGCATAAAGCCGCCGCAGCCGCTCCGCCGTGGTCGTCCGTTCCACCGGCAGCTCCGCGCGGCAGAAGAGCGTCCGCCGGAAGGTGCGGTTCAGGACGAAGTCCAGGTGCTGCTCCAGGGCGATGCGGTCGGTGGCGAGTTGAGAAAGGCCCTCGGCCACGCCGGCGGGAAGGTTGCCGATCTCCGTCAGGTGGGGATCGGCCTCAGTCAGGTACTGGAGCCCGTGGCTGCCGGCGCGCTCGACCATCTCGTGAAAGTAGAGAGGGTCGTTGGTCTCCTCCAGGTACTCATGGATCAGGTAGCTCGGCTGGTCCTTGTGCTCCTCGAAATGATCGCGCGCCGTGCGCAGGAAGACCGCGTGGGCGTTCTGCTCCTCGCCCGCCGATTCGGCCAGGAACCGCACCAGGTCGAACGCGCGGGCGGCGCGCTCCTCGGGGTCATCCATCCCCCGGGTGTGGAAGAGCACCATGTCCCGCACCATGCCGCGCAGGCGCCAGCCCGGGAAGGTGTTGTAGCTCACATAGGCGACGCCGTTCGGGGCGAGGTTCTCGCGGCAGATGGCGAGGATCTTCTCCTGGATCGGACGAGCCACCCAGGAGAAGACGCCGTGGCAGATGATGTAGTCGAACTCGCCCAGCCCGGCGTCCACGTCGAGGATGCTCCGCGTCTGGAGATCCAGGTTCTTCAGGCCGAGCTCGGCCACGAAGGCGCGGCCGGTCTCGATCTGACGCGGCGAGAGGTCGATTCCCACGAAGCGGCTCTCCGGCATCTCGACCGCCATGGGCACGAGATTGCCGCCGTCGGCGCACCCCAGCTCCAGCACGCGGCAACGGTCGGGAGGAGCGGGCTCCAGGCCGTGGAGGATCGCCAGCGCGGCGAGGTGGTCCGGATGCGTGCGGTGCTGCGACGCGCTGGGATAGGGGACGCGGTCGTAGGCCTCGCGGACGGAGCGTTCTTCCTCGCGCGCCTGGGCGATGGTTTCGGAGTCGAGCAGCATGGTTGTCCTCCACAAAGGAAGTGGGGGAGAGCCCATGACTCTTTCACGTCGGGGTTCGCAGGCCCTGAACTGTGCTGGCCTTCTATTACGCAGGCCGCTATAATGGGGCCCGTGATACGCTCCTTCGCGGACCGCGGGACGGCAGACGTCTTTGACGGCCTGAGCAGCAGGGAGGCACGGGCAGTCTGTCCTATGAAGCTATGGGCCGTTGCGCGAAGGAAGCTTGACCAGCTCAACCGCGTGCGGGCGCTCGGCGATCTCAGGATCCCGCCCGGCAACCGGCTCGAACGCCTGGTCGGGAACCGGGCAGGACAGTACAGCATCCGGATCAACGATCAATACCGGGTGTGCTTTCGATGGAAAGAAGGTCATGCAGATGACGTCGAAATCACGGACTACCACTGAGGACCGCAGGGTGGAGCACCGGCTGCCGAAGCATCGGCCTCCCACGCATCCGGGGGAGATGCTGCTGGAGGAGTTCCTGAAGCCGCTCGATATCAGCCAGTCGGCATTTGCGATCCGCCTGGGGGTCTCCTTCCCCCGGCTCAACGAGATCATCCGCGGGAAGCGCTCCGTCACCCCCGACACGGCCCTGCGGCTGGCACGCGTGCTCGGGATGTCCGCGGACTTCTGGTTAGGGCTCCAGCAGGATTGGGATCTCTGGCATGCCATGCGGAGCGAAGATGCCGTCGCCATCGAGAAGCTCGAGCCACTGCGGCGTCTTGGCTGAAGCGACCTACACCGGCCTCTCGCGCACGTAGAGCGCCTCCTTGTAGGGTCGGCCCGCCGCAGGTGTTCCCGGAAACGCAGGAAGGCGTAACTGGGGGAGAGGCTTCTTCGAGGCGAGCCGGACTTGAATCGCGGCGAGGTAGGTCGACTTTGCGGTGAACAGCGCGTCGCCGACGTGAGGCAAGGTGGAGGTGCACCAAGGATAAGGACGCGGTAAACGCGGAGAGCTACCTTCGAGGCGCGGAGAGGCTGATTTGCGGCGGAGTCGATGATCTTTGCGGCGGATTTCAAGCCGCGGATGCTCCCGGCTCCCCACTCTGGGCCTGGATCGGAGACCATGCCCCCTTGTCCAGGTCGGGGAAGGAGACCTGGCACTGGCCGGGAGGGATGCCGTCGACCCGGACCTTGCCTTCCTCGTCCAGGGTCCCTTCCATCAGCTTGCCGCCAGGGAGTTTGAGAGCGTACCTCTCGCCGGGAATCGGAGAGTCGTCCTCGCCCAGGAGCTCGATCTCCACCCAAGAGGGCAGGCGGAGCTTGTCGCCCCCCTCCCCTTTGGCCTTGCAGAGCTGGACATGCGCGACCAGAGAAGCCATCAGCTCGCCTCGGGTTCCTCTTCCGGAGCCTCTGCCGGCGGCTCGGCCTGTTGCGTCTTCTCGTCCTGCGCGGGATCGTAAAAGGAGAGGAGCTTTTCGCGGCAGGCGTCGTCGATCTCGCCGGTGGCTTCGAGCCCGGTGAGGCCCTGAAAGGCGCGCAAGGCACTCTTCGTGTCGTCGTCGAGGACGCCGTCGGACTCGCCGCAGTCGAAGCCCAGGTTGTTGAGCCGCGCCTGGATGCCGCTCACTTCGCCGGCGGGGTCCATGTGGCCGATCTTGAGGTCCCAGACCTGGGTGGCCGTCTCATCCATCCAGACCGTGAGCTTTCCTTCTGTCGTGTCCACGGGCACGGCCTGCTCGATCACGCCGTCCGCGGGGAGCTTTCCGGATACGGCCGTGCCGGCCACGGCGAGCTCGTACTTCTGGCCCGCGAGTGCCTCCCCCGCGGCATCCTTGACCGCGAGGCGGAGCCAGGCCTTGGGGCGGCTGACCTTGAAGCTGTGCTTCGCATCGACCGCCGAGGCTTCCTGGCGCATCTCGCGGTTGGGGATGAAGACGCGGTCCCCGGCCTTGAGGATGCCCGGGTCGGCGCGCTTCTTTTTGAGCTCGGCGTTCTCGGGCCGGTCGAGGATGTCCTGCCAGCTCTCGAGGCCGTTCCTGACCGCGAGGCCCAGGAGGGTCTCCCCCTGTTTGACGTCATGGAACGGCATGAGGGGCTACCCCGGCTCGTACATCTTCTTGTCGAGATCGGGGAAGGAGACCTTGGCCGTGCCTGGATCGACGTCTTCGGCGCGGGCGCGCCCCTGGCTGTCGGTGCGGCCGGAAAGTTTGGAGCCGTCCGGCATTTCGACGAAATAGAGCTCGCCGGCGATGGGCTTGCCCTCGTCGTCAAGCAGCTCGATCTCGAGCCAGTGCTTCGGCTCGGGCTCCGCGGGTGGGTTCGCTTTCTTCGCCGCTTCCTCGTCCTGAAGCGGCGTGTTCCGCGGCGGCTGTTGCTGTGGCTGGGCGCCGCCGGCCGAAGCCTGGAACGTGCCCTGGATCGAGGAGAGCCATGAGTCAGCGCAGGAGACGACCAGAAGCCCGTCCTGGACCATCCGCCGGGCGAGTTGCTCGATCAGCTCCTGGTCGCTCCAGGTGGTGCCTGCACCGAGGGCGACCCGCGCCGCCGCCCGGTTGCCCGGATGGGAGAGCAGCGGACGCAGTAGCTCCCGGGCTGCGCCAACGTCGCGAAGCTCGCGCACGTGGCTCCGGGAGAGGATCTGGAGACGGGCTGGACCGTCCTGAAGGAAGAGGCGCATATGGGAGAAGTGGTGGGAACCGGCGTCCGGTTGCAATTCCGCCCCTCCCGCCCTCACCTTCCAAGCAGGGAGAGGTGTCCATGGCCTTCACGCAAGCCGACCAACACGTTTCGATCACGACCCCGCTGGGCAAGGACAAGCTGCTCCTGCGCAGCTTCCACGGCGAGGAGCGGATCTCCGGGCTTTTCCACTTCTCGCTGGAGATGCAGTCCGAGGAGAAGAGCCTCGACTTCGCGCAGGTGGTGGGCAAGGGCGCGACCGTGAAAGCCGAGCTCGCGGACGGCACGTTCCGCTACATCCATGGCATCGTCGGCCGCTTCGTGCAGGCCGGCGCCGACGCGCGGTTCACCACGTACTATGCCGAGCTTCACCCCTGGCTCTGGCTGCTCACCATGAGCGTGGATTGCCGCATCTACCAGAACATGACCGTGCCCGACATCGTCACCGGCCTGTTCACCGAGCTGGGTTTCACGGATTTCAAGAACAGCCTCAGCGGCACGTACAAGCCGCTCGAATATTGCGTCCAATACAACGAGAGCGCCTTCGCGTTCGTCTCGCGGCTGCTCGAGGACCAGGGGATCTTCTACTTTTTCCAGCACGAGGACGGCAAGCACACGCTCGTGCTCGGCGACGACGCCTCCGCTTTTGCGGACTGCGCGGGCGCCTCGGCCGTGGAGTACGGCACCTACGGCGGCTGGAAGCAGCAGAACGTGGTCTCTTCCTGCACTTTGGAGGAGATGGTCATCCCGGGCAAGTACGCGGTGGACGACTTCGGCTTCGAGACTCCCTCGACCGATCTCCTCGGCAGCTCCGACAGCCAGGTGGCAACCAACGGCAGCAAGCGCCGGATCTACGAGTACCCGGGAGGCTTCGTGAAGAAGGACGCCTCCGAGGGCCGCGCCAAGCTGCGCATGGAGGAGCACGAGGCGCCGCGCAAGACCCTGCGCGGGCAGAGCTTCTGCCCTGCCTTCGTCGCCGGTGGCAAGACCAAGCTGGAGAAGCACTACCGCGACGACGTCAACGCCGCCTACGTCCTCTCCCGCATCTCGCACTCGGCGAGCCCCGAGGCCTACACGAACTCGTTCGAGGCCGTACCCGCAGACGTTCCCGTCCGGCCGTCGCGCACGACGCGCAAGCCGGTCATCCCCGGCACCCAGACCGCGATCGTGGTCGGCAAGAGCGGCGAGGAGATCTGGACCGACAAGTACGGCCGGATCAAGGTGCAGTTCCACTGGGACCAGTTGGGGAAGAGCGACGAGAACAGCTCGTGCTGGATCCGCGTCGCGCACGGCTGGGCGGGCAAGGGCTGGGGGCAGATGTTCCTGCCGCGCATCGGCCAGGAGGTGGTGGTGAGCTTCCTCGAAGGCGATCCCGACCGGCCCCTCGTCACCGGCTCGGTCTACAACGCCGAGCAGACCGTCCCCTACGCGCTGCCCGGCGAGCAGACGAAGAGCACGATCAAGAGCAACGTATCAAAAGGGGGCGGCGGCTGGAACGAGATCCGCTTCGAGGACAAGAAGGATTCGGAGGAGGTCTACATCCAGGCCGAGAAGGACTACAACCGGGTCGTCAAGAACAACGAGACCGTCAAGGTGGGCTTCGAGAAGAAGAAGGACGGCAACCAGACGATCGACGTGTACAAGGACCGGACGGTCACGGTGGAGGAGGGCAACCAGTCCCTCCAGGTCAAGAAGGGCAACCGCGACATCAAGGTGGACACGGGCAACGAGACTCACACCGTGGCCGGCACCCGTGACGTCACGGTCACCAAGGCCGAGACCCACACCAGCAAGGACAACTTCGATCACAAGGTCACGAAGAATTACACGCTCAAGGTGGACGGCAACCTACTGATCGAAGTGACGGGCACGGTGACGATCAAGTCGATGCAGGACATGCTGCTCGATTCAAAGGCCAAGCTGACCGCCAAGGCCGTGGCCGACCTCGCGACTCAGGGATTGAACATCTCGAACAAGGCCACGGTGGACCTCAAGAACGAAGCGCTCAACGTGACGAACAAGGCTAGCGTGAACCTCAACAACGAGGGGACGATGGTCACCAGCAAGGCCTCCGCGATGCACAACGTGGAGGCCGGCGGGATCCTCACGGCCAAGGGCGCTTTGGTTAAAATCAATTAAAGGACCTCAAGGACAGCAAGGACCTCAAGGACTGGAGAGCGTCCTTGGTGTCGTTGCTGTCCTTGGGGTCCTTATGGTCATTGTCGTCCTTCAGGAGCAGCCCCCGGAGAGGGGGCAGCCCTGGTAGTAGGCCGGGTCGGTGTCCGACACCGGAGTGCCGCAGGTCGACCTGGCGGTGACGCTCCCGTGGTTGTGGTGCTGCCCTCCACTGACGGGGGGCAAGAATCTGGTGCAAGTGAAGGACTGGCCGGGGTCAAGCGTGGCCGGAATCGCACAGTAGCCGGTCGTGCCTTGCTCGTCCGTCACCACGATGCCGTTGATCTGGATGTTCCCGTTGTTGGTCACTACATGCGTCACGTCCCAAGGAGGCCGTTGGACCGGACCCGGAGAGGTGTTCGCGTCGCTGGCGTTGATCAGCGTCTGGATGTGCACGCTCGGCGTCTCCGCGCCCGTGTAGTTGTTCAAGTCGCTGTCGGTCGCAGACTGTCCCGTAGAGGTGGCGGCGGTCACGGTCGAGGACCCAGCGTGGTTTCCGCAGGCCGAGAGGCCCACGGCGATGCATGTCATCGAGGCGCCGGCGGCGAGCGTCGTCGGTCCGGTGGTGCAATCCACATTCAAACCGCTGGTGTCCGTGACCACCACGCCGCTCAGGGCGAAGGGTCCCGAATTGGTGACCGTGTACGAGCGGATGATAAGCGTTGCCACGACGGCCGAGGCGCCGGCCAGGGAGTCGTCCTCCTGCCCGTTGGTGGTGGTCTCGATGTCGATGCTCGCTGCCACTCCTTGGTAGTGGCTGGTGTCGGAGTCGTTGACCGTGCCGCCGTAGGGCGTCTGCGCGACGACGCTGCCGGTATTCGTATAGTTGCCCGTAACCGCCGTGCCGTTGCCGGTGCAGGCCATGGACTCGGTCGGCTGGAGCTCGGCTTTCGGGCAGGTCACGGTCACGCCTTTGTCGTCGTTGACCACGACCCCGGTGAGCGGCGCCTGGCCGGTGTTCTTGACCGTATAGGTCCATTGCACGGCGCTGCCCACGGGAATGACGAGCTCTGACGGTTGGGCCACGTCCTGGTTGTTGGTGAGCTTTTGGATGTCGATGCTCACCGGCAGCGTGCCGAAGTAGTGGCTCGCGTCCTGGGCCGAGGCTTGCGTGCCGCAGGTCGTGTCGCCGGTTGCCGTGCCGATGTTTCGGAACTGGCCGGAGACCGCGATGCCGGACGCCGTGCAGACCATCGATGCGCCCGCGTTGAGCGTGTCGAACGGACAGGTCACCAGTGCGCTCTGATCGTCGGCGACCCGCACGTTCGTGAGCTGGATGTTGCCGATGTTGGTGACCGTGTAGGTCCAGTTCACGGCCGAGCCGAGCTCGATGTAGGGACCCTTTGGCGCGTCGGCGTTGTTGCCGTTCACCGCCGTCTCGATGTCGAGCTTCGCGGTGAACGTGCCCGTGTAGAAGCTCGCGTCGATCGCGGAGACTTCCTGGTTCGAGGGATTGCGCGCGGTGGCGCTGCCCACATGTGTGTTCTGGCAGGCCGCCGCCGTGCTCGTCGCTGTGCAGGTCACCGACTCGCCGGGCTGCAGCGTGGTTTTCGGGCAGTTGGCGAGCGCACCGTTCAGGTCGCCGACCTGGAGCTGCGAAAGCGAAAGCTGGCCCATGTTCTTCACGATGTAGCTCCAGTTGATCGTGCTGCCCATCGGGACCGAGGGGCCGGGCGGCTGCCCGATATCCTGGAAGTTGACCAGCGTGCGGAGCTGGAGCTCGGAGCCGCCGCCTCCGAAGTAGTTGCTGGGATCGGTTGCCATGATGGGCGAGGTACCGGGCGAGCCGCAGGCCGGCGTCGCGGTCACCGTGCCGAGGTTCGAGAACGGCCCCTCGACCGCGGTGCCGAACGCGTAGCACGACATGACCTCGCCGGGCTGCAGGGTGGTTTTAGGGCACTCGACAGCCGCGCCCTTGTTCTCGCTGGCAACCACGTTGGAGAGCGCGACGTTGCCGGTGTTGGTGATGGTAAAGAGCCAGGTCACGGGTGTGCCGACCGTGATCGTGGGACCGGGCGGGACGTCGGCTCCCTGCCCGTTGGCGCTCAGCTCGAAGCTGAGCCCGGGCTGGCCCTGGCCCGTGTAGTAGCTCGGATCGGCGGCGGCGACCTGCGCGCCGTCAGCCGTCTGGGCCGTGACCGAGCCGAGGTTGTCGTTCTGGCAGGCCTTGGCAATGCCGGCACCCGTGCAGCTCATCGTCTCGCCGGGCTGCAGCGCGGCTTTCGGGCAGGTCACGGCCACTCCGCGGTTATCGATCACGTTGATGGCGGAGAGCGACACCAGTCCCAGGTTCTTGACGGTGTACGTCCAGCCGACCGGATCGCCGATGGGGATCGAGGGACCGGGAGGTCCGTCGGCGTCCTGCCCATTGACAAAGGTTTCTATTCCGATCGCTCCGCTGCCTCCACCCATGTAGTGGCTCGGGTCCTGCGCCGAAACCGCGGCGCCGCACGGAGGCGAGGCGGTGACCGTGCCGACGTTCTTGAACTGCCCCTCCTTCGCGACGCCCGAGGCCGTGCAGGCCATCGACTCTCCGACTTGCAGGGTCGTCTTCGGGCAGCTCACCGCCGCTCCCTGGTCGTCCGTGATCAGGATCGCGGAGAGCGGCGCGTCGCCGGCATTGGTAACCGTGTAGACCCAGGAGACCGGCGAGCCCACCATGATCGTTGGACCTGGCGCCGCGTCGGCTTCGACGTTGTTCACGGCGGTTTCGATCTTGACGTCCGGGTGGTGCTCGCCCAGGTAGTAGCTCGGATCGACGGCGATCACCGTCTGGCCGGTGGAGGTCTTGCCGCTGACGGTTCCCTGGTTGTCGAACTGGCAGGCCTTGGCGGTTCCGTTCGCCGTGCAGGTCATCGCCTGCCCGAGCTGCAGCTCCGTCATCGGGCAGCTCACGGCCGCGCCGCGGCTGTCGCTGACGAGGATGCCGGTCAGGGCGAACTGGCCGGTGTTGGTCACCACGTAGGTCCAGGAAACCGGGCCGCCGACCTGGATCGTGGGGCCTGGAGGCGTGTTCGCATCCTGATTGTTGACCAGCGTCTTGATCCGGATGCCCGGATCGCCGATGCCGCGGTAGTGGCTCGGATCGTCATCGCGCACCGGATCGCCGCAGGGCGGGTTGGCCGTCACCGTGCCGAGGTTCTTGAAGTCGCCGGAAACCGCCGTGCCCGTGGCACTGCAGCCGATCGATTCGCCCGGCCGCAGGTCGGTCCGGGGGCATGCCACGGGCGCGCCCTTGTCATCGGTGACGACCAAGCCGGACAGCGCGACCTTGCCGGTATTGGTCAGCGTGTAGGTCCACTGCACCGGCGAGCCGATCGGCACGGAGGGGCCGGGGGGAAGATCCGCATCGTTGCCGTTGGCCGACGTCTTGATCAGGATCGACGCCTCAGCCTGGCCGAAGTAGTGGGCCGGATTGCTCGCCGCCACCCGGGTGCCGTCCGGGGTCTGGCCGGTGACCGAGGCGAAGGCGGCGTTCTGGCAGGAGCCCGCCACGCCGCGCGCGATGCAGGTCATGGATTCGCCGGCAGTCAGGCCGGCCTTCGGGCAGCTCACCGCCGTGCCCTTGTCATCGGAGACGGCGAGGGCGTTCAACGGGAACTTGCCGGTGTTGGTGACGATGTACTCCCAGGTGACCGGGCCGCCCACCGCGATCGAGGGGCCGGGCGGGAAGTCCGCGTCGAAGCCGTTGGTGAGCGCGCGGATTTGAACGTTTTTCTCGCTCTCGCCAAAGTAATGGCTCGGATCGGAGTCGGAGACTTCGCCGCAGCTCGCGGTACCGGTCACGGTCGCGGTGTTGCCGAACTGGCCGGCGGCGGCGACTCCGACTGCCTCGCAGGTCATGGATTCGCCAGGGCCGAGGGTGGTGTGAGGGCAGACCACCGCTGCGCCGTGATCGTCCGATACCCGTATGGAGAGGAGGCGCACCTTGCCGGCGTTGGTAATGAGATAGGTCCACGCGATCGGCGAGCCGGCCAGCACGGTGGGTCCGGTCGGAACGTTCGCGTCCGCTCCATTCGTGGAGGTCACGATCTCGACGGCGGCGCCCTCGTCGCCGAAGTAGTGGCCCGGGTCCTGCGCCGTCGCGGAGCCTCCGCCCTTCTTCCCTTTCTTGATCTTGGCGGTGACGGTGCCGACGTTGCGGTGCTGGCAGGCCTCTGCCGTTGCCTTGGCCGTGCAGGTCAAGGACTGGCCCGGGTTGAGGGTGCCCTTGGGGCAGCTCACCGCGCCCCCCTGCTCGTCGCGGACCGAGATCTGGGCTAGGGGGTCGGTTCCTGAATTGGTAACCCGGTAGCTCCAAGTGACGGTCGATCCGATGGGGACCGACGGGCCGGGCGGCGTGTTCGCGCGCTGGCCGTTGACGAGGGTCTCGATCTGGACCGCGGTTTTTGGCCCCGGCCCCGGCCCCGGCGTCGGCCCTGGAGTCCCTCCCGACTGAACGCAAGAAGTTTCGAACAGGGGGCCGCCGGCGGAATCCTGGATCACGGCGACGGAGGCGTCCGTGGTGGCAATCTCGATCCGGCCGAGCGGCTCGGTCAGTCCCAGCTCGGTGACCGGGACCTGCTCCGCGGGCAGGAGCTGGAGCGACTGGTTCCGCAGGAGCCTGCCATCGGGCGCGTAGACCGAGACGTCGATCTGCCTGCGGCGATCGACGGGGACCGGGGCCGGCAGGATCTGCCCGGTCAGGTCGCGCCAGACGATCACCTGGGCTTCGGCGAGGCCGATCCCCGACAGGTGCCGCAGGTTGTGGCGGGTGCAGAGCTCCTTCGAGGTGGCCTTGTCGATGTCGACGAGGTCGTGTCCGCGCGCCGGGCCCTGCTCGGGATCGACGAGGAAGCCTTCGCCGCGCAGCGCATCGGGCTTGGCGGCCTTTTTGCCGCCGCCGGTGCGGACGGTGCGGAGCGTGAGATAGCCGGTGGCGCGCCCGAAAGCCACGTCGGTCGCATGGTAGAGGCCGTCGGTGGGGGAGGGCTGGCCACTGAGCATGGCTTGCACGAGCAGCATTTCGCCCGCGGTCAGCGGCTTGCGGCCCGGGAGGTTCCCTTCGACGATCCAGGCGCGGAGGTCGGCCGTCCAGACTTCGCCGGGCTTCAGCCGGAGCTGCGTGCTCACGACCGGCAGGCCCCAGTTCGTGTAGAGGGCAGCGGCGACGTCCACCTGCTTGTTGAGGGTGTTGACGACGGCGAAAACCGTGGTCGCCTCGCCGCCTTCGAGATCGACCTCGAAGTAGGGCAGGAGCAGGTCCGAGGATGGCTTGGGCTGCGCTGCCAGAAGCTCCGCGACGAAAATCAAACCAAGCCAGGACGCGACTGCCCTTCTGAACATGAGCTCTCCCCCTTTAGTGAAGGAAGTGGTGGAAGAGCAGCTGGAATTGCAGGCCAAGAAGGGTAAAGGACCTAAAGGACTCAAAGGACCAAAAGGACAAAACCGGTCCTTTACGTCCTTTAGGTCTTTTAGGTCCTTTACCCCCCGATCAGCACCGTCACGCACCCCGGCGGCAAAATCTTTCCAGTAGGCCCGGGGATCGGGGCCACGCAGGCCGGATGGCTCGTCATGTCTCCGGCTCTCGCCGCGGGCATGTTGCCGATCAGCACGGTGAAGGAGCCCAGCGCGATCATCGCCGGTCCGCTCGGCACGCAGCCGGCGGGGATGCAGGGGGTCGTCGTGTCGGTGGCCCGGGCGGCCGGCATGTTGCCGATCAGCACGGTGGGCTGCCCCTTGATGATCGTCTGCGGCAGGGGAGCGTGGGGCTGCGGCGTCGGCACCGGCGCCGGCGGATGGATCGGCGCGTGGCAGTGCGGCGCGTCGTTCAGGACCATGTCGCCCATGCGGGCCGCGGGCTTCGACATCGAGATCTCCCCTGCGTTGCTATTTTGCGGCTCGTTTCCCCACCCAAAGAGAGAGTGACCCATTCGGGTGAGGAATTGCGGGATGAGCGAAGAGAGGACAGATCTGGTCGTCTACGGCGAGCGGGGGCAGGTCCTGCGCCGGCAATCCTTGCTGGATGGACAGCCCGACGGCGAGTGGACCGCCTGGGACGAAGACGGCTGGATTGCCGAGCGCGGCCGTTTCCAGGCCGGCCTCCTGGAAGGGGAGCTGCAGCGCTATGACCGCGACGGCCGCACCGAGGCCGCGCTCTCCTACCGGGCCGGCAAGCTGGACGGTGAGGCCCTCTTCTACGACGCCGGCCGGCTCCAGATGAAGATCGCGTACCACGGCGGATTGCAGGACGGCGAGACCGTGATCTTCGGCGAGAGCGGCCTTCCCACGGCGCGGTCGATGTACCGGGCGGGGCGCCTCCACGGCCTCTCGTCCTGGTACCGGCCCGACGGCTCCGTCCTGCGCACCTCCGAGCACGCCGACGGCGAGCTCGACGGCGAGACGGTCGAATACGACGAGAAGGGAAAGGCCGTGGAGCGCCTTCTCTTTCGCCGCGGGAAGCCGGCGCGGTGAAGCACTCCATGATCACCTGGCGCCTGCATCGCAAGGGAGTGGTGCTCATCTCCATCGGCGCGGTGCTGATGGGGTTCCTGATGTTCTCCGCGGGCTACCTCACGGCCCTGCGCCGTCCCATCCCACCAGCCGCCGCGCCCGCGCCTGCTCAGAAAAAAGCCGAACCAGAAAAGCAAGAATCGGCCGGGAAGCCCCACATAGAGGATGAGGCCTTCACATTACGAGTGGGAGCGTTCGCGGACGAGGCCGATGCCAAAGCCCTCGTCCAGGAGATGACGGCGCGCGGTTACAAACCGGGCGTGACACCGGTGGCTCAGAACGGAGTCGTGCTCCACATGGTGCTGATCGGCCGCTACCTGGGCCGTGACGCGGCGGCCGAAGCGGCCGCGGAGCTGAAACGGAAAGAAGGGATTTTTTCGGCCGTGGTCCCTGCCGCGCCCGAAAGCTGATGGATGGAGCTGCGATGAGACGAACGGTGCTCGCAATCTTGGCCTTGCTTGGGCTCCTCTCCGGAGCCTGCGATTCGGGCAATCCGGTGGCTCCGAAGGCGCCGGAGACTCCGGGCACGGGCTCGTCCGACCTGGTCGTGGTCCTGACCTCGGACCGGGGCACGCTCGAGGCCGGCTCCGTGCAGGGCGCCACGCTCACCGTCAGCGCGCGCAACAAGGACGGCAGCATCGCGGCCGATGGCACCGAGGTCGTGCTCAACACCAGCCTCGGCAGCTTCGGCACGGACTCTTCCGGCAAGCCGGTCCAACTCGTCAAGAAGCCGCTCGCGGGCGGCGCCACGACCGTTCAGCTTTTCCCCGGCGCCGCGCCGGGCACCGCGAACGTCCTGGCGCAGGTCGGCGTGAGCGTCGGCCGGCTCAACCTCCCGATCGTCGGACCCTCGGCGCCGCCGGTGGCCGAGTTCACCTTCCAGGTCGCCGGCCTCTCCGTCCTGTTCGCCGACGCCTCGACCGGCAATCCAACTTCGTGGCAGTGGGACTTCGGCGATGGCGAAAGCGTCGGCGGCCGGACGACCACGCAGCACACCTATCCCCAGGCCGGCACCTACACAGCTACTTTGACCGTGGCTGCGGCCAACGGCGCCTCGAGCACGGTGCGCAAGTTCGTCACCGTCGTGGCCGGCCTGCCGCTCCAGGCGGGCTTCGCGTTCGAGGTCAACGGCCTGACCGTCCTGTTCATGGACATGTCCACGGGCGAGCCCACGAGCTGGATCTGGGACTTCGGCGACGGCGGCGCGAGCACCGAGCGCAACCCCAGCCATACCTACGCCAAGCCGGGCAACTACGCGGTGAAGCTGATCATCCTCAACGAGTTCGGCATCTCGGCCACGGCGAGCAAGTTCGTGAGCCCCACCCTGGGCGAGGCGCCGAAGGCGGAATTCGACTTCCAGGCCGATGGGCTGCGCGTCCTCTTCACCGACAGGTCGGAAGGCAACCCGGATTCATGGACCTGGGACTTCGGGGACGGCAGCTCCAGCACCGTGCAGAGCCCGGAGCACACCTACGGGCAGCCTGGGACGTTCAATGTGACGCTCACCGCGAAGAACAAGGCGGGCTCGACCGCAAAGAGCAAGTTCGTCGCGGTCTCGCGCGGTGAGGCGCCCAAGGCCGCCTTCGAGTTCCAGGCCAATGGCCTCAACGTGGTGTTCATCGACCGCTCGGAGGGCAAGCCCACGAGCTGGACCTGGCAGTTCGGGGACTGCTCGGGCCCGCTCTGCGAGAGCACGGAGCAGAACCCCACGCGCACGTATTCAACCCCGGGGAGCTACACGGTGATCCTGACGGCGGCCAACGCCGCGGGCACCAGCCGCGCGACCAAGCTGGTCACCGTCAGCAACACGGGCCCGCCCGTGGCGAGTTACTGCTATCAGCGCAACGGCCTGACGGTGATCTTCACCGACACGTCGACGTCGACCCCGGCGTCCTGGCAGTGGGACTTCGGCGATTGCGCGGAGCAGGGCTCGACCTGCAAGAGCGTCTCTCAGAACCCCGGCCATGCCTATGCCACGGCGAAGACATACGCCGTCACGCTCACGGTCATCAACGCAGCGGGGCAGAGCACCAGGACCAGGTTCGTCACGGTCGATCCGACGGAATCGGACCCCGGCCCGGTCTGCCCATAGCGCAAACTTTCAGGAGCCGAACATGAACACCAAGATGCTAGCCGTCCTCCTTCTCGGCGCCTCCGCGCTTCCCCTGCACGCCTCCGGGTTCGCCTTCACGGACCAGGGGGCGAAGGCAGCGGGGATGGCCGGGGCCTTCGTCGCCCAGGCGAGCGATCCCTCGGCGATCGTCTACAACCCCGGGGGCCTTGCCCTTCTGGAAAAGAAGAAGTCGGTCTCGGCAGGGATGGCCGTGGCGGCCTTCAACGAGTCGCTCTACCAGGGCCTGCCGCCGGGGATCGGCATCGGCGCGACCGGCGAGCAGGAGACGGGGCCGGCGATCCCGCCCCATGCCTACGTGACCCTGCCCGTGGGCAGGCGGATGGTGGCCGGCGTGGGGATCTACTCCCCATTCCGGATGAACACCGAGTGGGCCGATCCCGGGGGCTTCGTCGCGCGCCATCAGGCCACGAAGTCCAGCATCGAGGCCTGGGACCTCGCTCCCACGCTGGGCATTCAGCTCAGCCCGTCGCTGGGGCTCGGCATCGGCGCGATCTACCGCTCCTCCGAGGTCGCGGTCTCGCGGCGGATCCCGGGCGAACAGGGGACCGGCTTCGACATCGCGAGCCTCGACATGAAGACCGACATGGAGCCCGGCTACGGCTGGACCGCCGGCATGCTCCTCAAGCGCAAGCGCTTCTCGGTGGGCTTCTCCTACCGCAGCGCGATCGAGACCGACTACGTGGGCGTGGGCCGGCTCACCCAGGTCGAGACCGGCGATCCCCAGTACGACGAGCTCGTGCGGACCACGCTGCCGTTCGGGCAGGATCTTCCTCTATCGTCGTCCCTGGAGTACCCCGACCAGGTGAGCTTCGGCGTGGCCTGGAACCTGAGCAAGTCCCTGATGGTCGAGATGGACGTGAACCGCATGGGATGGGGCAACGTGCAGGATCTGTCGCTCAGCTTCCCCGCCTCGTCCTGGCTCGACTCGGCCTACCAGCTCGACTTCGAGGATGCCATGAGCTACCGGATGGGAGCGAGCTGGCGCCTGCCCACGGGTCCGAAGCTCCGGTTCGGCTACGCCTTCGACGAGACGCCGCAGCCCGACGCCGCGGTGGGCGCCTTCCTCCCGGACTCGGACCGCAACATCATGTCCGTGGGCGCCGGCCTGGACTGGCTCGACGTGGCCTTCTCCTGGGTCACTTACGACCAGAGGATCGTCTCGACCAGCGCCAATGGCCTGAACGGGAACTACCGCGCCAACGGCTGGACGCTCACAATTTCGGCGACGAAGTAGACGGCAGGTCGAGGAGGAGCACGGAGGGGACGCGCTCGGGATCGGCGGCGCGGAGGAGGCCGTAGCCGATGCCTGCGAGACCGGTCATCAGCCCGGGAATCTCTTCTCCCGCTCTTCCTCCGCAGCGCGGGCCGCGGGCTTCCAATCGAGTCAGGACGCCCGCGGCGAGCCGGTTGGCCTTCGCTTCCAGGTTCGGATCGTCCAGGTCGCGGGCGGCGGTGAGCAGGAGGTCGAGATTGCCGAGGTCGCCGTGGCAGAGGCAGTGGCTCCCGCCGAACCCCTCGTCCCGCGTGGAAGCCAGCGCGGCGCGGATCTCCTGCACGGCCTCCGGATCGTCGAGCACGCGCCGGAGGGCGAGCCGGCCCAGGCCAATCCCCGGAGCGCCATGGCACCAGGCGTGGAGGAAGGCGCGCGTCCCGTCCGCTTCCCTCCGGTCCTCGCGCAGATCGGGCCAGTTGCGCCGCTCCGGCGAATACCAGCTCCGTTCATAGCCCAACGCGCCGTGGGCGGCGGCCTCGAATCGGGCCTCCCCGGTCGCCCGCGCCAGACCGGCGAGCGCCCAGGCCGGGCCGGCCGCTCCGTGGCCGAGGCCGGTCAAGGGGATGTCTCCTCCTTGTGGTGGTGGATGCCAGGCCATCCCTCTCTCATCCGTCCGGGCATGGACCAGCAGGTGCTCGCCGCAGCGGACGGCGAGATCCAGGAGGCCGGGGCCCGGCCGGTGCCGGTACAGAGCGAGCAGCGCGACGATGGCGCCTGCCGCTCCACCGATCAGATCAAAATGCCGGTCCTCCCCAACGAGCGGCTCCAGGCGCTCGCCCGCCCACTGCTCCGCCTCGTCGAGCAGATGCGGCTCTCGCCACAGGAGGCCTAGATGCGTCAGGGTCCAGAGCACGCCACTCAGGCCGGCGAACGCTCCGATGAGAGTCTGAGGCTCGCGGCTCATGCGCCACCGGACCGTCGCCAGGGCCGATCGCGCCAGCTCCTCCGCGTCTCCATCGCCGGTCCGGGCCGCCAGATGGGCGAGGAAGAGGGCGATTCCGGACAGGCCGCCGTACAGATCCACATCCGTGGGCATGAGACCCTGGCTGTCCGGATGAAGCCAGGAGACGCGCTCGCCCTCCCGGATCGCCAGAATGGCGAGGCGCCGGCCCAGGGTCCGGGCCCCGGCGAGTAGGCCGGCAGGGTCGGCCTCTTCTTCCCTCGGTGTTTCCCGAGCCCAGGCGGACCGCTCCACCGCCGCGAAGCCCAGGGAGGCCTCGACGAACGCCGTCTGGCGCTCCAGATCCTCGGCGCCGAGCGTCTCGATCCGGCTGCGCGTTCTGTCGAGGCCGGATTCGGCGAAGAAGCCCTCTACGATGCGCCCCGTCCCCGTCCGGAGGGAAGTCGATCCAGCCTGAGCACCGAACCGGGGGATGTCGCCTCGGCCCAGCTCCTCGATCTCGTCCCCGGCCACCTGGCGCACGCCGGAGGTTTCGGACGCTTCGCTTTGGAGCCGGCCGAAGAGCCGCGACCGGTCCAGGACGTTCTGCAGGAAGTCGGGGTGATACGAGTTGTGGATCAGGTGGCTGTAGACCGTGGTGTCGCGCAGCAGGAAACGGATCTCCAGGCCGGCGCAGGCGGCGAGCGGCCCTTCGATAAGCGCGCCGCGATGGCTCGCGAGGAGACGGTACATGGCCTGAAAGCCGCGCACGACCGCAACGTGATGATTTCCGAGCCCGACTGGAACGCCGGCCAGCCGGGGCAGGTTGTCCCGCTCCGGGGTTTCCAATACGGCGGGCGCGAGGCGCATGCGGTCGGTTCCCTGATCCACGGGAAAGCGGCCCCCTGTCTTCTGGCCGGCGGTGGCCCCCATGCCGCTCACATCGATGAGGCCGGAGCCCTCCATCCGGACACCACGGGGGAGCAGTCCGGTCCGCAGAACGGTCAGGGACAGCGGATCCTCTCCGGGTCCGATGCCGGGCGGCATCGGCTGGAACAGCGTCTCCAGATCGACCAGGACGGGGTGTTCGCCGGCCGCGATCAGGTTTTCCCAGTGGAAGTCGTTGGCTTCGAGCGCGTAGAGCAGGGCCACCCAGGCCCCCTGCCGCTCATAAAACCTCTCGACCTCTTCGCGGCGCGAGCAGGAGGCGGGGGCGACAAACTCCATCCAGCCGTGAGATCCCCGGTCGAGGATCCGCAAGGAAAGGAGCTGTGGTCGGGCCCCTCGTCCGTTGAGCCAGACGAGGAGCTCCTGAAACCAGGAGTCCACGGCGAGGGACCGGGGCTTGTACACCAGCTTGCGGCCGGAGTCGAAGGTCAGGATTGCCACGGTCCTGCCCCCGTCGTGACGATCGCCGCGGCCTGGCTCGAGAGCCGTCACGGTTCCAGGATCGCTGCCCGCAAAGAGATGGCGCACGATGCCGTCCCGGTCGGCCGCGAAGCGCTCCAGGACCTCGAAGCTGGTGGCGATCAACTGCTTAGCGTGGCGCGCCGACTCTGCCGCCAGGACGGGATAGCGGGCGAGGATCGCGCCGGCCTCGTCCGGGGAGCGGAGGGATTCGATGAAGCTGGCGAAGCGGGCCTCGGGAGTCTCCCCTGGGAGCTTCCCTTCGACGCGGCTGATGTTCAGCTCCAGGATCAGCGTTCGCTCCACCATCCAGCGCAATCGTTCGAGGAGATGGTCGAGGAGATGGTCCAGGAGACTGGCGGCTACTTCCGATCCGAGCCCATCGGCCAGACGGGCGTGCGTCTCGGAAATCACCGGACGCAAAACCTCCAGAAAACCGAGGTCGCGGTCCAGGCTCGAAGAAAGCGCGGGATTCATCGGAACGGAGAGAGAGGAAGAGAACGGGCCGGCTGGCGCGCAGCCGGCCCGTCCCTTCGGTTTCACCTGCCTACGGGCACTGGTGTCCCGGAGGCACGCAGGACCAGGCGGGAGTGGAGCAACGGAGGCTGATCGCACCGCCGCTGACGCCCTTCAACAGCTCTCCGTCAACCTCGGCAAATCCGACCGGATGCTCCGGCAGGGATGCGCGCTCCTCTTCGGACAGGCTGTTGCGGTACTCGGCGTCACGCCAGGCACGGACTACGTCGATTTTCTTCTTCATCGCGTCCTCCTCTCGTCGGGCTTAGTGCCCGGCGAAGTCTGGACGTTAGCAGACACAAAGATGAATTTCAACTTATCGACGAATGTATAGATCTCCCGGCCGCGCTATGCTCCGCCGGTGAGACGAGTCGTCCTCTACGGGCTGGCAGGCGGGGTGCTGATCGCGCTGCTCAAGGTGCTGGAGTACAAGCACTTCGTCCGCGCCTATCCCACCGAAATCTACGGCGGCCTGGTGGCGGTGATCTTCTCCGCAGTCGGCATCTACTTCGGGCTGCGGCTGTCCCGTACCCGGGAGGTGGTGGTGGTCAAGGAGGTCCGCGTCCCGGAGGGCGGACCCTTCGCGCTCGACTCCGAGAAGCTCAAGGAGCTCGGGATTACCCAGCGCGAGCACGAGATCCTCGGGCTCATCGCGGAAGGGCTGAGCAACCGGGAGATTGGCGAGCGGATCTTCGTCTCCGAGAACACGGTCAAGACCCACTCCTCCCGCCTGTTTGCAAAGCTCGGGGTCAACCGCAGGGTCCAGGCCGTCCAGAAAGGGCGGGAGCTCGGCCTCATTCCCTGGTCAACGAAAGTATGATTCCGGGCTCCGGCCCGAAAATCACCCGAACGTAGGACGACAGGCGCGGTACCGCGGCGCTAGGGTGCGAGGCAACCTAGGAGGAAACGCAATGAAGAAAATCGTGCTTCGCTTCGGACTCGCGTCGGGTGTGATTCTGGTGTTGATGACAGTAGTGCCCCTGGGCATGAGCGGAGGGGCCATCAACTTCGACCAAGGCGAGCTCATCGGATTCAGCGCCATGGTCCTTTCGTTCCTGCTGGTCTTCTTCGGTATCCGGTCATACCGCGACAACGTCGCCGCGGGTACGATCGGCTTCGGCAAGGCCTTCCAGGTCGGCTTCCTCATCACGCTGATCACCTGCATGATGTACGTGGTCGCCTGGGAGATCACCTACTTCAACTTCATCCCCGACTTCCTCGACCGGTACACCGCGCACGTCCTCGCCAAGATGCGCGCCTCCGGCGAGAGCGAGGCCGCCATCGGCAAGGAGGCTGCGAAGATGGCTACCATGGCGAAGTACTACGCCAACCCGCTCTTCAACTCCGCCATCACCTTCATGGAGGTCTTCCCGGTCGGGCTGATCGTGACGCTGGTCTCCGCCGCGATCCTGCGCAAGAAGCCGCGTGCGGACGCGCCGTCGGCGGCCGTGGCTGCCTAAGGCGTACAATAAAGCCATGGACGCTGTGGACCGGGAGATTGCGAGGGAGTTGAGACGACGCCTGGCGCAACGTATGACGATCGAGGACTTTAGAGTGTATGGCTCGCGGGTCCGAGGCGAGGCGACGCCCGACTCGGACCTCGACGTCTACCTCGTCGTCACCGAGCTGACTCCTGCCCTCCGTCGCTGGATCGACGAAATCGCCTGGGAAGTCGGATTCAATAACGATCTGGTGATTTCGACTCTCGTAACCACTCGTCGAGGACTGGAGCAGGGCCCGTTCGGTGCGCAGCCTGTCGTCCAGACCATCGAACGAGAAGGCATCCGCATTTGAATCGGAGCCCCGAGCAGGCGAAGTTTTTCGTGCAAGCCATCGAAGAGTTCCTCCAAGCCTCTGAGCACGGTGCTCAGCGGTAACCCACCGCCTGCAGCTCGAACAGCTCGGTGTAGCGCCCGCCCTGCGCCAGCAGCTCCTCGTGGGTGCCCGAGGCTTCGAGCTGCCCCTCGGCGAGGACCAGGATGCGGTCCGCCATGCGCGCGCTGGAAAAACGGTGGGAGATCAGCACCGCGGTCTTCCCTTCGCTCAGCTCCTTGAAGCGCTGGAAAACGCCGAACTCGGCACGGGCGTCGAGCGCCGCGGTGGGCTCGTCGAGGATCAGGAGCTGGGCGTCGCGCATGTAGGCGCGGGCGATCGCGATCTTCTGCCATTCGCCTCCGGATAGATCGACCCCCGTGCGGAAACGCTTGCCCACCATCTGGTCGTAGCCCTCGGGCAGCTTGCGGATCACCTCGTCGGCCATGCTGCTCTCGGCCGCGTCCACGATGCGCGCGCGGTCGTCCCGCGCCTCGATGCGGCCTACCGCAATGTTTTCGGCTGCTGTGAGGTGATAGCGGACGAAATCCTGGAAGATCACGCCGATGTTGGCGCGCAGATCCTCGACCGCGTACTCGCGCAGCTCGTGCCCGTCGAGCAGGATCCGGCCCTCGTCAGGGTCGTACAACCGCGCCAGCAGCTTGACCAGGGTAGTCTTGCCCGCGCCGTTCTCGCCCACCAGGGCCAGCACCTCGCCTGCTTTCAGAGTGAAGCTCAGGTGGCGCACCGCCCAGCGCTCGGCGCCGGGATAGCGGAAGCCCACGTCCTCGAAAGTGAACCCCTGGCGGATCGGCACCGGGAACGGCCGCGGGTTTTCCGGCGTGACGATCTCCGGCTCGATCTCGAAGAAGGAAAACAGGTCGTCCAGGTAGAGCGCCTGCCCGGCCACCTGGGAGAATCCGATCAGGAGCCCTTCGAGCAGATTGCGCAGCCGGCGGAAGGAGCCCGCGAGGAAGGTGAGGTCGCCGATGGTGAAATCGCCGCTCAGCGTGCGCCAGGCGATGAACGCATAGGCCACGTAATAGCCCAGTGTTCCAATCGCGGTCAGCAGGCCGCCCCAGCCGGCGCGGCGGGCCGCGAGCCTGCGGTTCTCCTGATAGATCTTGCTGGCCAGGACTCGATAACGCTCGATCAGGAACCCATTCAGGCCGAAGATCTTCACTTCTTTCGCGGTCTCGACGCTGGCGCCGGTCTGGCGCACGTAGTCGAGCTCGCGCCGTTCCGGAGTACGGGCATAGGTGAGGGAGTAGCTCTGGGCGTTGAAGTGCGCCTCGCCGAGGAAGGCCGGTGCCAGCGCCAGGAGCAGCAGCGCGATCAGCCAGGGGGCATAGACCACCAGCCCGGCGGAGAAGGCGGCGATGGTCACCACGTCCTGCGCCTGGCCGAAGAGCTGGCCCATCAGCGTCACCCTGCCCATGGTCTGGCGGCGGGCGCGCTCGAGCCGGTCCTGCAGCTCGCTGTCCTCGAAGTCTTCGAGGTCGAGCGTGGCCGCGTGCTCCATCAGGCGCACGCTGGTCTCGTTGGTGAACTTCTCTGACAGCAGGGTGTCGAAGAGCGAGACGATGCGGCCGAGCACGTCGGAGAGCACGGCCAGGGTGAGCTCGGCCAGCAGGAGCCAGCCGAGGTGGTCGAGCCGGCCGCTGGCCAGCCACTCCCTCAGCCCCGCGGGCCCTCCTTCTGCCCCTGCTAAGCGGATCACCTCGTCGATGATCAGCTTGCCGACGTAGAGCGTGACCACTGGCAGCAGTGCGCGCACGAGGCGCAGCGCCAGGTCGGCCACGGTGAGCCCCCGGCTGGTGTGCCAGATCAGCTTGAGGAAGGGAGGAAGGTTGCGCAGCGCGCCGAAGCGCTCGCGCAGCGATTTGGGAGTTGGCAGCGGCACGCCGCCCGGGCCGATCGGCCCACCCGGCCCGCCAGATGACCCCGCCCCGCCGGATGACCCCGCCCCGGTGCGGCCTCCCATGGTGTAATTCTTCGGCATCCGGCTTTCTCAAGCCAGAACGATGCCAGGAAGGACAACAAGGACAACAAGGACGTCAAGGACAGGCAGACGGTTCCGGGTCCTTGGTGTCCTTGGAGTCCTTGCTGTCCTTCAGGTGATTTCTTCTACTTCTTCCTCGTCCTCGTCGTCATCATCCTCGCCGCGCGGCCAGGTGTTGAAGACGAGGACCTCGCCCTCGACGAGGGCCTGCTCGTAGAACTCGCGGTCCTCGTCGTCATCCTTGTAATCCCCGCTGGAGACGGTATCCGAGCCCTCCAGGGCATCGACCGTCCAGCCGTAATCGCGGATCAGCTCGGCCGCGCGCGACTGGGCCTCGTCGCGGTCGTCACTCCGGATCCAGCAGTTGACGTAGGCGCCCTCGAAATCGGCGAACTCCTGCGCGTTCGGGGTGGGCTGGGACAGGAAAGTGAAGAAGTACATCGCCATGATCAAACCTTATCAGAACAGTGAGGCGAGCTTCGCCTCGGCCTCCGCGTGCAATCCGGGCGGAGCGCCATAGAACGCCCCCGCGGCCCGGCCCTCGGCGTCGAACAGCAGGAGCGTGGGCACGGCGCTCACGTCCCCGAACGCCCGTACCACCTCCGGCGTCCCCATCGTCCAGACGAGCGGAATCCCGAGCTCGGTTGCCAGTTTGCGGACCTCGGCCTCCGGGGATTCGACCGCAATGGCGACGATCGCGAGCCGGTCACCGTGGCGCTTCTTCAGCTCCCCGAGCCAAGCCAGTGTGCCGCGGCAGGGCGGACACCAGGTCGCCCAAAGCTCGACCAGCACCGGCCGGCCGGCGAGGTCGGCCCGCGAGAGGGTCCTGCCTTCGAGGTCCGTGATGGTGACGGAAGGCAGCTCGGCAATCCCTTTCGTCTCGGCCGGCGCGGCTACTGCCTTCGCCGCCTCCTTGCGGCCCGCGAGGAGCAGCTCGATCATGCGCGAGAGGTCGGCGCGGAACCGCTCATGGCTCTCCGCCTTCTTGAGCGGCGCGTAGCGGCCCTCGGCCGTCCCCTTGGTATTGCCGGCATTGCCGTAGAAGCCGAAGTCGTTCGGCGTCGCCACCAGCACGTCGTCCACGAAGATCGCGGGATAGCGGGTAACCCCGAAGCGCTTCGCCAGCTCCGACTCGCCGTAGTTTTCGACCACGAACCGCGCCTGCCCTCCGAAACCCTGTACCACGCTGCGTGCCAGCAGACCTGCTGGATCAGAGAGGTTTCACGTGTAGGGCCAGCGCACCAGGGTCACCGTGACCTTGGGCGCCGGACCGGGCTCTTGGGGACGGGCAGGCTCCAGCGCCGCGAAGTAGCGGGGGAGCACATCGGTTTGGCCGGATTCCAGGAATAGTTGGCCGATGCTGTGATCGACGTTCCCCTGGGAGAGCCGCTTTTCCAGCGCTGTGGTACCGGAGGTTGGGGAGGCTCCGCGCAGCGGCGCGAACTGGTGCGCCGCCTGGAGATAGCGCAGCAGCGCGCCGTGGCGGAGGCCCGCCTCGTCCAGCTCCCGCGCCTCTTTCAGCGTCGAGCTGGCGGCGATGAACTCCTTGTGCCGATCGATCGAGACAGGCGGCCGGTAGACCGTGAGCATCTCGGCCTCCAAGGCGTCGAGCTCGGGCCGCAGCGACCGGACCGGCGGCTCGCGGCGGGAAGAGGGGACGGAGACCTTGCCGAGGAGATCCACGACTTCCCTCTGTGCCTGCGCGGCGCCGAGGTAGTAGAGCCCCTGCTCGGGCATGGTGTTGCGCCCGTACTCCAGGCTGGCGTCGTAATAGATGCGGACCTGGGGAAACGCGGCCTCTGCGAGGGCGCGCGTAGCCGCGGGATGCAGCTCCTCCAGCTTTGCCGGGGGATCTTTTTTCAGCGTATCCCCCATGCGCGCCCATTCCGCCTCGAAGGCGGGGATCTCCTTGCGCTGCTCGGTAGGGCGGGCGCCCATGTAGGCCGCAACCGCGAGATCCTCCCGCGCGGCGACGAGGCGCTGGACCGCCAACAGCCGCTTGCCCTGGCCCAGGGCTTCCTCGGCTTGGGCGAGCACGGGCTGGACCTGCTGCCGGAGCTTGTCCTCCGCGGGCCGGCTTTCCAGAAAGGCCGACCAGCGCTCGATCTCGGAAGCGAGCGGGTCCCGGGCCTGCTCCGCCGAGCCGGCGCAGGCGGCCAGGAGGATGACGATCAGGATGAAGGTTCGAGGGGCGCGCATGCCCTTAGGATATCGCGTTGACCGGCCGGCCTTCAGCAAACGCGACGACCTGATCGAACGCCTGGCCGAAGTAGCTCTCGTAGCTGTCCTTCTCCACGTACCCGAGGTGGGGCGTGCAAATCGCCTTCTCCCGGATATCCAAAGCGAGCAGCGGGTGCGCCGCGCCGAGCACCGGCTCCTCCTCGTAGACGTCGACTGCCGCGAAGCCGGGCCTGCCTGCCCGCAACGCGGCTTCCAGGGCGCCGGGCTCGATCAGCTCGGCCCGGCTGGTGTTCACGAGGAGCGCGTCCGGCCGCATGCGGCCCAGATCCGCGGCCGTGACGATACCGCGCGTCTCCGCGCTCAGCTTCAGATGGAGTGAGAGCACGTCCGAGCGCTCGAACAGCTCCTCCCGGCTGGCGGCGAGGGCGAATCCATCCGAACGGGCGCGGGAGATCGAGCCCTCTCGTCCCCAAATCCGCACGTCCATTTCGAACGCGCGCGCATAGCGAGCCACCAGGGTGCCGATCTTGCCGTACCCCCAGATGCCCAGCGTCCGTCCGCGCAGGCCCGTGCCCATCCTGCTCTGCCAATGGCCGGCGCGCAGCCGGGCGGTTTCATAAGGGATGTGGCGAAGGGCGGCGAGCACCAGCGCCCAGGTCAGCTCAGCCGGCGCATAGGGAGACCCGGTGCCCGCCGTGACCACGACACCGCGCCGCGCACAGGCCGCGAGATCGATATGCGCGGTCCCCTTGCCGGTCTGGCTGATCAGCTTGAGCCGCGGGAGCTTTTCGAGCAGCGCCTCGCCAATCCGCGTGCGCTCGCGGATGAGGACGAGGGCATCGGCCTCCCGGAACCGCTCGGCGAGCGCATCGATCTCCTTGACCGTGTCGGTGAACACGGTGACGGAGTGGCCCGCGAGCTTCGCAAAGCAGGCGAGCCCGCGCACGGCGTCCTGATAATCGTCGGGGATGATGATCCGCATAGCGGCGGATTTTATCGTTTCTCGGCCCAGAATCGAGTCGCTCCGACTCGCCTTGGCGAGGTTGACGGCATCACCTACAATATAAGCGTGAGAAAGATATGAGTACCTTGAGCCTCAGATTGCCGGACTCGCTGCACAAACATGTTCGAGAGCTCGCTCAGCAGGATGGGATATCGATCAACCAGTTCATCAGCACTGCCGTGGCAGAAAAACTCGCGGCCTTGATGACGGAGGAATATCTGGAGAACAGGGCAAAGCGTGGCAGCCGCGAGAGATTTCTAGGCGTCCTCGCCAAGGTGCCCGATGTCCCACCAGAATCCGGAGATGAGTTGTAGAACGCCTGAGGCGGCGGCGACGCTTGTCGATTCACCCGCAGCTCTCCGCGGACCAGACGACGACGTCCAATCGCTCCGCATAGTGCAGCAGCGCGGGTGGGCCCTCCACCCGCAGGCCATGAAAGTCGAACATCGTGTTCTCCTCGATTTCGGCTTCCGCCTTCTGAAGAGGCCATTGGGCGTGGTGGACCTCGTTGCGGCAGATCGAGCCGTCCGGCCGGCGGGCATAGAGGCAGTAGCGCTCCGTGAGCCAATGCTCCAGCGATCCCGGAGCGGCGGCGTAGGCCTCCGAGACAGGCCGGTAGCGGCCGGCGAAGGATGCGTCCGGGCGCCGCGTTTCGTAGTGGAACGTGCCGTCTGAAAGGTGCATGGACATCCGGGCGAGGTAGTAGGGGAGATGGAAGAAGCGGCGCGCCGCCCACACGGCCAGTGGGTTCGCCGCATCCAGGCTCAGGAACCAAACCCCCGGCCTGCCATCGCGCTCGACATAGAGCCGCACGTTCAGCTCCGGGAACGCGGAGATCCAGGGGAGGTCCGGCACCCCTCGGAGCATCACGCCCGTCATCCGGAACGGCACCAGCCCGACCCAGGAGGTGCCGTCGAATTCCTGCACGCTCAGCTCCGGGGGGACGTATCGCCGCAGCTCGCTCGCCGGAACGGGCCAGTGCGCGAACAGAAGCTCCCGCCAGGTCTGCCGCCAATTCCATCTCGACCGCGGCAGAGGCCAGGGCCGGTGATCGATATGGGCGAGGGCGGGATGCATCAGCCCTTGGATCTTAGCTCAGGACCGCCGGGCCGCGCGGGCGAACAGGGCGGTCACCAAACCGATGCCGAACGCGTGGATGAGCCACTGGTTGACATGGACCACCAGCGGCATCGGCGCCGCCCCCCGGGTCACCGCCGACAGCGGCACGACCACGTAATGCATCACCCCGTGCACGAGCAGGCCATACAGCGGTCCAAAAACGAAGGGCCGCTCGGCGAGGATCGGCAGCCGCCGGCTGGCAAGGATGTAGAGGGTCACGGCCACGAAGGCGATGAAGAAGTGGAGCAGCAGGCCGAGAGCCTTGATGGCGGCTCCGCCATTGAAGGCCTCCTGCCCGAGCAGGCCGGAAGCGATGAACTGCAGGATCCGGCCCGGGCTCGCGCCAGAACGGACTCCGTTGAAGATGAATGCGTCGAGGATGTCCAGCGTGCCTACCACCAGGGTGCCGAAGAGCACCGCCTGGGAGGTGGTCAGCTGTTTCCGCGCGGAAGGCAGGGCGTCGACAGTCATGTCTATCTCCTTGAAAGCGCTCCTTGGAATCGCTCCTTGAAATCGCAGGCCTGCCGGTTGGGGAGCAACGGATGTGCCAGCGCGAAAAGCCTTTGACGACGGAGAAAGGGCCGGTCGACTCCAAGGGCTTGAATCCGGAATTCAGGATTCTGACGTCCGTGACCCGTTCGTAGGCACTCCGAGCGCGAGGCCGACCGTCCGGAACACGAGAGAAACCGTCCGCACCGCGCTCGGAACCGTCCGGAACGCGAGGAGAATCGTCCGCATCGCGCTCGGAACCGTCCGGAACGCGAGGAGAATCGTCCGCATCGCGCTCGGAATCGTCCAGAGCACGAGAGGAACCGTCCGCATCGCGGTCGGAATCGTCCGGAGCGCGAGAGGAACCGTCCGCATCGCGATCCAGATCATCCACATCGCGATCGGGATCATCCGCGACGCGTTCAAAATCATCCGCAACGTGCTCCGAGCCGTTCTCTTCGCGATCTGAACGGTCCGCATCGCGTCCGACATCATCCGGATCGTGTGCGGAATCGTTCTGTTCGCGTCTCAAGCCGTTCGGGACGCGATGCGGACGATTCCATGCGCGTTCGGAGCCGTCGAAGGCTGGCTGGACGATTCGACGCTAGTATATGAGCCGACCATGAAAGCCACCAGCACGAAGGCGGCGGCGCCGCTCGAGGATCAGGTCCAGTCGGCGCTCGCATGGCTGAAGAGCCACAGCACCAAGGCCACTCTCGAAGGCATGGCGCGCTATGCAATTCCCTCGGATCATGCCTACGGGGTTGCGATGAGGGACATCAAGGCGTTCGGCAAGACGCTCGGGCGCAACCACGCGCTCGCCGCCGCCCTCTGGGACACGGGCGTGTACGAGGCGCGCATGCTGACATCCTTCGTCGCCGATCCGGAGCAGCTCACGCCCGCCCAAATGGACCGCTGGTGCAAGGACTTCGACAACTGGGCCTTCTGCGACGCGATGAGCTTCAACCTCTTCGACCGCTCGCCGCACGCCTGGGCCATGGTCACGAAATGGAGCAACCGGCGCAACGAGTTCGAGAAGCGCACGGCTTTTGCGCTGCTGTGGAGCCTCACCGTTCATGACAAGCATTCCGGTGACGAACCGTTCATCCAGGGCCTCGCCCTCATCGAACGCGAGGCCGGTGACGAACGCAACTTCGTCAAGAAGGCCGTGAACATGGCCCTGCGGGCGGTCGGCAAACGCAACCGCGCCCTCAAATCCGCCGCCGTGGAGGTGGCGCGCCGCCTGGCGGGCTCGGAGGATGCAACGGCAAGGTGGGTGGGGAAGGATGCGCTCCGGGAGCTTTCGAAAAGCCCCTAAAAAGGGCGGCCCTGCGGCCGCCCTCGGTCCTGCTTCGATCTGTCCTAACTGACGAGCGCGGGCTGCGGAAGCGCGGGGATGGAGCTCCACCTTGCGTCAGGCAGCCCCGCCCCGGGTGCTGTCTCGTAGGAGACCGGCGCCAGCTTCTGCGGGTTGTGATTGAGCGCCGGCAGCGCATCGATCTGGCGCAGCATTCCAAGCGCGTCGAGATGAGCCCAGCTCTCGACGATCCTTCCGCCGGCGATCCGGTCTACACGGATACCGGCGATGTCGACCTTCCTGCCGCTCGGCCCGATCGTCATCAGAGTGTTCGTGTGCGTGCCCTGCATGCGCAGGCAGGTCACCACCTGGTCGCGCTCGGCAATCTGGTCCTGGATCTCGAAACGGAGATCAGGGAAAGCGTGCCGGTAGAGGTAGAAGAGGTCCGCAATCCACTCGATGCTGTGCCCCTGGGCCGGCCCGCTTTCGCCGAAGGCGTCGGCGAGCTCGTGGTTCACCACCTGGGGAGACATGAAGTCCCCGAGCAGCGACAGCTCGCCCTCGTTGAAGACCTTCTGGATGAAGCGCCGGCAGAGATCCTTGTTGCTCTCGGCGCGTATGGCTTCAGAGTACAGGGTGTCGCCTAGGACCATGGCGGCCGATAGGGTGCTGGGATGGCTCTCTACTGCGATGTTCAACATGGTATAGCTCCTGCTTCGTGGTCACTCTAGAGCCCTCGATCGACGTGCCCAGTGCAGGCAAGGGATTCTCAAGGCTGGCGATGACCACGCTTGTTTGGAAATCGTTGCAAATACTATGCCGTCAAGAGGGCAGAGGATGTACATGGAGCGCAGGTGGGGCCGGCTCCCTCCGGCTAGTGTGGTACTCTAAAGTGCAAATCTCGGAAGGAGATCAAAAGTGAAGAAGAGGTATTTCAGTCTTCTGGGAGCATTCGTGGGCTTAGCCGCGCTTCTTTACGGCTCGATCCCTGCACTTGCCCAGACAGCACCGCCACTCGGTTTGCTTCAGCAATTCTCCGTTTTGGGTAACTCGGGAGTGACCGGCTCTACCGGCGCGGGTACTGTTGTCAATGGAGACGTCGGTTCTTCTCCAACTGCCTCGATTTCGAACTTTCCTCCTTCGAGCGTGACCCCTCCGTTCATCTTGCACACCACGAATGATCTGACCGTGCAGCAGGCTCATACCAATGCCATTGCCGCCTACAACTTTCTTGCCGCTCAGGGGCCTGGTACGGTGCTCCCGGCGCAGTTGAACGGAGCCGTGCTCACCTCAGGCATCTATTCATTTGCAGGAGGAGCTGCCGATCTGGCAGCCCTTGGAACGCTGACTCTCGACGGGCCGGGAATCTTCATCTTCCAGGTGGATAGCGCGCTCACCGCCAACGTCGGCTCAAATGTCATCGGTACGGCCGACCCTTGCAGCGTGTACTGGCGGGTTGGCAGCTCCGCGACGCTCAACGGGATCAGCTTTCGTGGCAACGTCATCGCGGATGCAAGCGTCACCGTGGGGGCCGGTTCGAACGTAACCGGCAGGGCTATCGCCGGAACGGGTGCGACCGGCGCAGTGACGATGGCGGGCGGTGGCGGCAACACGATCGGGGGATGCGCCGGGATTGTGGCGGCGCCGGTTGCCGTTCCGGCTCTCGGGTTTGTCGAAATGTCGCTCCTCATCGTCCTGCTCGCCGGCGCCGGACTGTTTGTCTTGAGCAAATTCTCCTAGCGCTCTGGGCTCCAGGAGTGGACCGACGCCCGCACGGGTGAGATGAGGCCCGTGTGGGGGGTATGGTATCGTCCTGAACTGGTGTTACGAAGCAAGTCCGAGCACGAGAGAGAGCAACGCTGATGACGATCCCAACCGAGCCGATCGGCAGTATTCCGCGGCCCTTGCGGCTGATCGAGGCGATCGCTTCCACAGACGGCACGGACCCGAGGCTGGACCCGCTCTACGAGGAGGCGATCCGGGACACGATCGAGCGGTTCGAGGCCACGGGCTCGCCGGTAATTACGGACGGCGAGCAGAGGAAGTATCACAATTTCTGGACATATTGCGTACACGGCTTGCCGAACACGGATCCGGAGGGCTTCAAGATCCCGTTCGCGGCCGGCCACACCCGCCGGATGCTGCGCCTGACAGGCGGCCCCTTTCGTTACAGGCGGCAGGCGGACAGCTACCTGGACACGGCCTTGCGGTATGCCCAGAAGCCGCTGAAGCAGGCGGTCATCTCACCTTCGGCCTTGAGCCTCATGTACCCGGACGACGAGATTCCCGGGTACTCCCGCGAGCAGTTCATCGAGGATCTCCTCAACGAGCACGAGAACGAGGTCCGCAACTGCCTGCGCAAGGGCGCGCACAAGGTTCAGATCGACTTCACCGAGGGACGGCTGGCGATCAAGCTCGACACTTCCGGGCAGCTCCTGCACAGCTTCATCGACCTGAACAACCTCGCGCTGTCACGTTTTTCTGTCGAGGACCGCCAGCGCATCGGCGTGCACACCTGCCCGGGCGGCGACCTCGACTCGACCCACAGCGCGGATGTCGATTACGCCGAGCTGCTGCCCAGCTTGTTCGAGCTCAAGGCCGGGAGCTTCTACGTCGCACTGGCAGGCGAGGAGGACCGCGTCCACGTACTGAAGATCATCCGCGACCACCTCAAGGCGAATCAGCGGGTCTTCGTGGGAGTCATCGCGCCGATCGACCCCCACATCGAAACGCCGGAGGAGGTTCGGGACCGGGTTCTCGAAGCGGCCGAATACATCCCGCTCGAGCAGCTCGGGACGACGGACGACTGCGGGTTCTCTCCCTTCTGCGATGACACGTCCACCACCCGCGACACGGCTTTCGCGAAGATCCGCTCCCGGGTGCTCGGCACGGCCCTGGCGGCTGAGAGCCTCGGGATCAGCTGATGGCATTCGACGAGGACGAGGAGCGGCGGCTCCGGTCCGTTGCGCTTCAGAACGCCAATGCGATCCTCCTCGCCCGCAAGCGGGCCGAGCGGGACCTCGCCGCCGAGCGGGAGCGGCTGAGGATCACCCTTGCCAGCATCGGCAACGCGGTGATCAGCACCGACGCCGAGGGCCGGGTCACTTACCTGAACGGGGTGGCCGAGGTCCTGACCGGGTGGAGCCAGGCCGACGCGGCGGGCCGGCCCCTGACGGAAATCTTCCACATCGTCCATGAGCACACTCGCCAGCCGGTCGAGAACCCCGCCCTTCGGACCCTGAAGGAGGGGAGGGTCGTGGGGCTGGCGAACCACTCGGTCCTGATCGCCCGGGACGGGACCGAGAGGCCCATCGACGACAGCGCCGCCCCCATGCTGGACGAGTCCGGCGTCCCGGTAGGAGCGGTGCTGGTCTTCCGCGACGTGACGGAGAGCCGGCGGGCCGAGGAGGTCCAGGCGCGGCTCGCCGCGATCGTCGAGTCGTCCCAGGACGCGATCATCAGCAAGACCCTCGACGGCATCATCCGCACGTGGAACTCCGGGGCCGAGCGGCTTTTCGGGTACACGGCCGAGGAGACCGTGGGCCGGCCGATCACCCTGCTCATCCCGCCGGACCGGCTGGACGAGGAACGGGAGATCCTGGGCCGGCTCAGCCGCGGGGAGCGGGTCGAGCACTATGAAACGCTGCGGATGGCCAAGGACGGCCGCCTGCTCGACATCTCGCTGACCGTTTCTCCTGTCCGCGACGGGGAGGGCCGCATCATCGGGGCGTCGAAAGTCGCCCGCGACGTGACTCATCGCAAGCAGGCGGAGGACGCCCTGCAGGCGAGCGAGCTGCGGTTCCGCACGCTCACCGCCCATGCTCCCGTCGGCATCTTCCTGGCTAGCCGGGAAGGTAATTGCCTGTTCGTCAACAAGCGCTGGTGCGAGATGGCCGGCATGTCTCCTGAAGAGGCGCGAGGCCAGGGCTGGTCCCGTGCCATACATCCGGATGACAGGGAACGGGTCCTTCGGGAGTGGACCGCCGCAACCCAGGCTGGACGGGAGTTCACCAGCGAGTACCGCTTCCAGACCCCGCAAGGAAAGGTGACGTGGCTCCACGGCAATGCCGTCGGACTGCGCGGCGAGGCAGGGCCGGTGAGCGAGTACATCGGTACCCTTTCGGACATTACGGAGCAGAAGGAGGCCGTGGAGGCGCTCAGGGACGCCGACCGCCGCAAGGACGAGTTCCTCGCGTTGCTCGCTCACGAGCTCAGAAACCCGCTGGCCCCGCTGCGCAACGGCCTCCAGGTGATGCGGCTGGCCGCTGGCGATGCGAATGCCGTCGCCAGGCTGCGGGACATGATGGACCGGCAGCTCTCCCACATGGTGCGGTTGATCGACGACCTGCTCGACGTTTCCCGGTTCGGCCGCAACAAGATGGAGCTGCGCCGCTCCCGGGTGCTGCTTGCGGACGTGGTCAGCAGCGCGGTGGAGACGGCTCGTCCGGCCCTCGAGGCGGCCGGGCACGAGCTGACGGTTTCGCTGCCGCCGGAGCCGGTCTACCTGGACGCCGACCTGACCCGGCTGGCCCAGGTTTTCGGCAACCTGCTCAACAACAGCGCCAAGTACACCGAACGGGGCGGGCAGGTCTGGCTCACCGCAACGCGGGCCGGCGGCGAGGTCCAGGTGGCGGTCCGTGACACCGGGATCGGCATCCCCGCGTCCGCCCTGCCGACCATCTTCGACATGTTCAGCCAGGTGGACCGGTCGATCGAGAGGACCACCGGCGGGCTGGGCATCGGGCTGGCGCTGGTCAAGGGCCTGGTCGAGATCCACGGCGGGAAGGTCGAGGCGGCGAGCCCCGGAGAGGGCAAGGGCAGCACGTTTACCGTACGGCTTCCGGTCCTTCAGGAGCGGGTGGAATCGTCGCCCGGGATGCCGACCGAGGTACAGCCGGGCTTGACCGGCTCGAAGCGGCGCATCCTCGTTGTGGACGATCACCGGGACTCGGCGGCCTCGATGGCCTTGATGCTCCAGATGATGGGGAACGAAGTCCAGACCGCGCACGATGGCGTCGAGGCCTTGGCATCGGCTGAACGGTTCCGCCCGCAGGTGATCCTGATGGACATCGGAATGCCCAGGCTCAACGGCTACGAGACGACGCGGAGCATCCGCGAGCGGCCATGGGGGCGCGACGTGATCGTCATCGCATTGACCGGTTGGGGGCAGGACGTGGACCGCGCCAAATCGAAGGAGGCCGGGTGTGACGGCCACCTGGTGAAGCCGGTCAACCTGCCCGATTTGGAGAAGCTCCTGGCCGAGCTGCAGGCGTAGCGCCCTACGACGGGCGGGGGAGATCGATCAGGTCGTAGAGGACCTGGGGGTCGACCGGCTTGGTCAGGTGGTGATCGAACCCGGCTTCCAGTGAGCGCATCTGGTCCTCTTCCCGCCCGTAGCCGGTCAAGGCCAGGAGCAGGGCCGTTGCCGTCCGCCGCCTTCTGCGCAACCGGCTGGCAACCTGGTAGCCGTCCAGCCCAGGCAAGCCGATGTCGAGCATGACGACCTCGGGATTGAACGAGCCGGCCGTTTTCAGCGCCCCGGGGCCATCGTAGGCGACTTCCACTTCGTGTCCCTTCAGGCGTAGGAGAAGGGCCAGGCTCTCGGCCGAATCCACGTTGTCATCCACCACCAGGACGCGGCGGCCACGCGAGGCCGAGGCAGGGGAGAGAGCTTCGTCTGTGAGGACACCGCGCCGCTCCGATTCCCTGTTCGTGGGTGCCAGGGTGGGCAGGCGCACGACGAGCTCGCTGCCCTGTCCGAGTCCCGCGCTGTGGGCCTCGACGCTGCCGCCGTGCAGTTCGACGAGGTGGCGCACCAGCGTCAGCCCGATTCCCAATCCCCCTCCCGTGCGGTCGTATGAGCGGTCCGCCTGCATGAACAGCTCGAAGACGCGCGGCAGGGTTTCCGGAGCCATGCCGCTGCCGTCGTCGCGTACCCGCACCACGACCTCGCCGGGAGCCTCCGGTCCGTTGGTCACCAGCTCGGCCGTCACCCAGCAGCGGCCGCCGTGGGGGGTGAACTTGGACGCGTTGTTGAGCAGGTTGCCGAAGATCTGGTCCAGCCGGGTGGGGTCCGCGTCCAGGTAGACCGGCTCGCGCGGCAGCGAGATGGAGAGCGCCTGGCCGCGTGCCTCCATGAGGGGCTGGCTGATCTCGGCCGAGTGCCTGAGGAAGGCCGCCAGCTCGACCCGCTCTCTGCGCAGGCGGACCTCGCGCCGGGTGATGCGGGAGACGTCGAGCAGATCCTCGATCAACCGTCCCATGTTCTGGATCTGCCGGTTCATCATGTTCCGCGCCTGCTCGACCACGGCGCTGTCGGCGCCGGCGGTCTCCAGCACTTTTGCGGCATTGCGCAGGGGGGCCAGAGGGTTGCGCAGCTCATGGGCGAGCAGGGCCAGGAACTCGTTCTTGCTCCGGTCAGCCGCGGCCAGCTCCTCGACGCGCTGGTGCAAGGCCGTTTCCAGCTCCTTGCGCCGGGTAATGTCCTTGATGGCGAGCAGCACCAACGCCTTCTGGCCGCTCTCCTGAAAGAACCGCCGGGCATTGAGCAGCATGGTCTTGCGGCCGATGTGCTCGAACTCCTGTTCCACCTCGTAGCCTTCCGCGACGTTGCCGTGAAGCTGGATCTCCTCCAGGAGCTGGCGCAGCTCGGGGATGTTCCACTGGCCCTGTCCGAGCTCGTAGAGAAACCGTTTCTCCGTCGTTTCCGGGCTTTCCATGAACGTTTGATAGAACGAGTGGCTCGCGGTCTGCACGCAAAGGTTGGCGTCCAGCACCAGGAGGGAATCGCTCACGGTCGCCACGATGCTCTCGGCATATTCGCGGGCGCGCCGCAGCGTTTCGATGTCGACGAGCATGATCACGGCGCCGTCGATCCTGTTGTCCAGGGTCTTGTAGGGCTGTATGCGCAGCGAGTACCAGAGCCCCTGCCTGTCCTGGACCTCGCGTTCCCTGGTGCTGGCCGTGTCGATCACTTCCGTCAGCAACGGCTCCAGGTCGGGGACGCTGAAGTTGAGCTTGAAGTCGCTGATCGGCCGGCCGATGTCGGTGGGTACCAGGTTGAAAAGCTTTTCCGCCATCGGCGTGAAGCGCCGGACGCGCAGGTTCTGCTCGATGATGACGATGGCCATCTGGACGCTGCTGAGGACGTTGAACAGGTCGTCGTTGAGCCGGTTCAGCTCGGCGTTGCGGTTCTGCAGCTCGTCGTTGACCGTGACCAGCTCTTCGTTGCTCGACTGGATCTCTTCCTTGGAGGTCTCCAGCTCCTCGTTGATGCTCTGCAGCTCCTCGTTGGCGGACTGCGCCTCCTCGTTGGCCGACTGCAGCTCTTCGTTGACGGTCTCCTGCTGCTCGATCACCGATTGCAGGTACTCGCGGGTCGCGGCCAGCTCCTGGGCCAGGCGGGCGTTCTCACCCTGAGCGGCATCGGCGGCATCAACGGTCTCACTGGTCCGGAGCTTCCGGCGCGGGAGAGGGCTCGCTGGTGGCTGGACGGGCTCTTCGAACAGGACCAGGAATGCGCCTGCCGAGCTTCCCTCGAGAGGGATCACTTCCAGGTTGACTTCCCGGATTCCGTCGTGAGATTTGATCAGCAACCTCTCCTCGCGGACCGGGTCCTTCTGTTTCCTGGCCTTGCCGATTGCGGCCCGCAAAGTGACGCCCAGCCCCTCCCGGGCCATCCTGAGCAGGCTCAGGCTCGCCTTGCCCGGCGCCGGCGTCAAAAACGGCCCGGTATCCCCACGGAACTGCAGGATCTCCAGATCGGCATTGACCACTACGCCAGGCGGGACATACCTCGCCAGGAGGATGCGGTCGGCCTCTCTCTGCGCGTCGGCAGCGGTCCCGGCCTGCTGCGGCCGGCCGCGGCCAGGCGCTTCCCTGTCCCGCTTCGAGGGTTGCCCGAGGACAATCCGGCGGGTGGAGGGTTTCTTGGTGTAGCTCCTGTGCCTGGCGTCCGCCACCTCGAACAGGTCGCGGTAGGAGCCGATCGTCTCCGAGCTTCCCAGCACGAGGACGCCGGCCGGCTTCAGGGCATAGTGCAGGAGGGGCACGACCTTCTTCTGCAGCGCCGGCTCCAGGTAGATGAGCAGGTTGCGGCAGGAGATGAGGTCCATCTGGGAGAAGGGCGGGTCAATCAGCACGTTGTGGCGCGCGAACACGCACATGTCGCGGATCGTCTTGCTGACGCGGTAGCTGCCGTTCACCTGTGCGAAGAAGCGCCGCAGGCGCTCCGGCGAGACGTCGTGCTCGATGCTCTTCGGGTACACGCCGGCACGGGCCTTGTCGATGACGGTTCCGTTCATGTCTGTGGCGAAGACCTGGACCGGATACCGGCTGCCCATGGCCTCGGTGAGCTCGGCGAAGAGGATCGCGATGGAGTAGGCCTCCTCGCCGGTCGAGCACCCCAGCACCCAGGCGCGCAAGGGCTCGTTCGCGGAGCGGTTCTTCAACAGCCCGGGCAGGACCGTGGCCTTGAGCGCTTCGAACGTATCCGGATCGCGGAAGAACCGCGTCACGTTGATGAGGATGTCCTGGTATAGGGCCTCCACTTCACCCGGGTTCTTGCGCAGGAAGCGCGCGTAGTCCTGCATCCCCTCGATCTTGTGCAGGACCATGCGGCGGGTGATGCGGCGGCCGAGGCTGCTCGCCTTGTACTGGCTGAAGTCGACGTTCAAGGCCTTGTGCAGGATCTCCAGGATCTTGCCGGGGTCCGGCTCGCCGGCCCTGGCCAGATGAGGATGGCGGGCGATGCGCCCGATCTCGGCGGCGATCCCCGCGGGGGAGAGCACGAAATCCACGCAGCCGGTGGCGATGGCGCTGTGCGGCATGCTGCACTGCTGGGCCGTGTCGTCCTGGGCGAAGGTGATCCCGCCCTCGGCCTTGATCTCCTCCAGTCCGAGGGTGCCGTCGGTGGCCGTGCCGGACAGGATCACGCCGATCGCCCTGTCGCCCTGGTCCTCCGCGAGGGAGCGAAGGAAGAAATCGATGGGCCGGTGCTGGCCGCGGGCGTCCTCCCGGGGGAGCAGTTGGAGGATTCCCTGCGAGACGATCATGTTGCGGTCGGGCGGGATGACGTAGACGCAGTTCGGCTTCACCTGCGGCTCGTCATGGACCTCCATGACCGGCATGGCGGTGGCCCGGGACAGGATTTCCGATAGCAGGCTGACATGCTTGGGGGCCAGGTGCTGCACGAGCACAAAAGCCATGCCGGTATCGACCGGCATCGCGCCGAGCATCTGAGTGAAGGCGTCGAGCCCTCCAGCAGAAGCGCCGATGCCGACGATCGGAGGAGACCCGGCCGTGCTCCGTTTTTTTGTAGGCATACGAGGCTAGGTTACACCCGATCCTCTCGGGACGGCGCGGAGTAGATCTTTTCAGATTCCTTAATGGCCCTTGTAACGAAACGCTGGGCTGCGCCGACTAACGTTTTCGGAGAGCGGAGAAGCCACAGCCCAGCGGGTGGCATCCGGACTCCAAGCGTGATCGCCGCCGCGCCCCTGTGGCGCGGAGTGTCAATCAGAGGAGGAGCACCGCATGCCTACGTATCTCCACCCCGGCGTCTACATCGAGGAGATCCCGAGCGGAGCGAAAACGATCGAGGGCGTCAGCACCTCGATCGCCGCTTTCGTCGGGCCCGCGCGCAAGGGGCCGGCGGGCGAGGCCACTCTCATTCACAGCCTCGATGAGTACATCGCCACCTACGGCGGCGTGCACTCCGCTGCGGATGCGATGGGCCTGTCCGTCACGGCCTACTACCAGAACGGCGGCAAGGACGCCTACATCGCCCGTCTGGTGAGCACCAATCCCCCCGCCGCGCCGTCGTCGCGGCTCCTCGCCGGCCAGGACACCGGCGGCGCGAGCGTGCTGAACGTGTCGGCGACCAGCCCCGGCACCTGGGGCGACGAAACGCGCATCCGTGTCAGGAAGCCCAACCCTACCGATCCCACGTTCACGCTGGAGGTCGGCCATCTCGAAAACGAAAAGTTCGTCGCCGACGAAACCTTTTCTGGCCTGTCGATGAACGCCGCGAGCGCCGACTACGCGCTGACGCGCGTCAACGGCGTGTCGAAGCTGGTCAACCTCTCGCTCGAGGCCGCGGCCACGGCCCAGCTGCAAAAGGGCTCTCTGACCGGGGCAGCCCTTCCCAACACCGCCGACTATTTCAGCGGTGCCAGCGGCGTCAAGGACGCGATGACGCTGACGCTCAACGTCGACGGTCTGGGCGCGAAGAAGATCACGCTCGGAACCGCGGCGTCGCTCGCCCTCGCCGGTGACAACGCGGGCGACGGCGGGAAACTGGCCACGGCGATCAAGGATGCGATCGTCGCGCTCGGCCCCAGCCAGACGCCGTACAAGGACATCGCCGTCGCCTACGGCGCCAACCGCAAGTTCGTGCTCACGTCGGGCAGCAGCTCGTCTTCTTCTTCGGTGGTGGTCTACGGCGGCAGCGGCGCGGCTACCGACCTCGCCAAGCTCATCCTGATCGATCCGGCCAGCAATCCGGTCGCGGTGCAGGGCGCCGGCAAGGTGGTTCCGCTCGCCCTGCCCGGCACGAACGATCTCGGCGAGCCGATGGCCGGCGGCGTCGAGGGTCCTCCGGCGGCGAGCGATTACACGGCTTTCTTCGGTCAGAAGCTGATCAAGATCCGCGACGCCAGCATCATCGTGCTGCCCGGGCAGTCGGTCCCCAAGAGCGGCGCCGGCAACGATGCGGTTTCCGCCGCCATCGCTCACGCCGAGTCGACGCAGCGGTCGATGGTGATCATCGATCCCGAGCCGAACGCGGAGTTGGAGAGCGCCAACGACGTGGACCAGCTCGCGCTGACCACTTCGACCTACGGCGTCCTCTACTACCCGTGGGTCGAGATGACCAATCCCTTTTTCAAGCCGGGCGACGGCAGCACGCCGACGATCCCGGTCGCGCCTTCGGCTTACGCCGCGGGCATGTGGGCCAAGATCGACGGCCGCCGTGGCGTGTGGAAGGCCCCGGCCGGCGTCGAGACTTCGCTCCTCGGCGTGGCGGCTTTGCGGTTCAACGTCGGCGACGGCGATCAGGACCAGCTCAACCCGCTCGGCGTGAATGCGCTGCGCAAGCTGCCCGGCTTCGGCCACGTGATCTGGGGCACGCGCACGCTCTCCACCAAGGCAAATCCGGAATGGCGCTACGTGCCGGTGCGGCGCACCGCGATCTTCATCGAGCAGAGCGTCTACAACAGCATCCAATGGGCGGTGTTCGAGCCGAACGATCACAAGCTGTGGTCGTCGCTGCGCTCCAACATCGACGCCTTCATGAACGGCCTGTGGCGCTCGGGTGCGTTCCAGGGCGAGAAGGCTTCGGACGCCTACTTCGTCCGTTGCGGCCTCGGCGACACGATGGTCCAGTCGGACATCGACCGCGGCCAGGTGATCGTCGTCGTCGGCTTCGCGCCGCTCAAGCCCGCGGAATTCGTGATCGTCCGCATCCAGCAGAAGGTCGCTCAGCAGTAAGCAACCGAGGAGGAATCCAATGGCAGCCCCCCTCTTTCCAGTCAACGCGCACCGGCACGACCCGTACCGGACGTTCAAGTTTCAGGTCGTGATCGACGGCCAGATCGTCGCCGGACTGCGCAAGATGACCGCCCTCAAAAAGAAAACGGAGCCGGTAAAGTGGCGTACCGCGGGCGACCCCTCGCACGAGCGGGTCATGCCCGGCGGCACGAGCTACGAGCCCGTGACCCTCGAGCAGGGACTCACCCACGACCCGGTGTTCGAAGTGTGGGCGAACCTGGTGAACAACCTCGAGGGCGACGCGGCGATGTCGCTCAAGAATTTCCGGAAGAGCATCGTCATCAACGTCCTCAACCTGCAGGGCCAGGTGGCGATCTCCTACAAGCTGAACCGCGCGTGGGTGTCGGACTATCAGGCCCTGCCTGACCTCGACGCCGGCAGCATGAACACGGTCGGGATTCAGTCGATCACCCTGCAGCACGAAGGCTGGAGCCGCGACACCGCGGTGGCGGAGCCCGCGGAGAGCTGATGTTGCTTCCTGGCGGGATCGTGCGCGACGGAGAGCGGCGGCGCGGTTTCGGGTTTCGCCCGGTCGACGGGACGCTCGAAGCGGCGCTCGCCGATGTGGCCGCCGCAGCCAGCATGCCGAAGGCAGTGACCTCGGTGCTGGCCGCGGCGCTCGCCGAGCTTGGCGGAGAGCCGGTTGCCGAAGAGGCCGTCCGGAATCTTCCGGTCGGTGACCGGCAGTTCCTCGTGCGGCAGCTCAGCGTCTATCTCGGCCACGATCCGGTGTGGCTCACGGCCGTCTGCCGGGCCTGCGGAGAGTCGTTCGACTTCGAGGTCCGGCAGGCCGATCTCCCTGTCAAGGAGGCCGGCGAGAGCTTCCCCTACGCCGAGGCGGGCGGTTTGCGGTTGCGCGTGCCCACCGGAGCGGATCAGGAGGCAATCGCGGGATTCTCCGACGAGCGGGCGGTGCGGGCTCTCTTCGAACGTTGCCGGCTTGGTGGTGATGGAGACCTGGCAGCGGCCGAGGCGGCTCTCGAAGAGGCTTCGCCGGAGGTTGCACTCGCCGCTCTCGCCAGTTGTCCGGCGTGCGGGGCGAGCAATGAGGTTTCCGTCGATCCGTATCTCGGGCTTCCGGCGCACAGCGAGGAGCTGTTCGCGGAAGTTCACTCTCTGGCGTTGAATTATCACTGGAGCGAGGCCGAGATCCTCGCCCTGCCTCGCGCCCGACGGCAGCTCTATCTACGCTTGATCGATCGTTCGCGGGGGTTGGTGCAATGAGCGGCCGCGGATTTTTTGCCGCGGTCGTCCGTGACAGCCGGCCGCGTGGCGGCGGCGAGGGGATGATGCCTTTGGCTTCGGTTGAAGCTCCCGATGTGGTTGCTTCGGAGGCGGAGGGACGGACACGGACGGACATGGACCAGCACGGACGGCCTGCGGTGGCTCCGGAGGTTGTACCCGGGGCGTTGCCTGTGAGCCGGCCGCTTCCGACAGTACCAGACGCTTTGCAGGCCGCTTTACAGGCGAAACCTTCTCCCATCACCGCTCACGTTTCCGTTCCGGACCCCTGGGACCGCCGGCAACCTGCCGGCCGTCCTTTGGTTAGCAGCCGGCAGGATGCCGGCGGTCCCAGGGTCGTCAGCGGGTCCATTCCCTCTCCGGTTGAGGTTGATGGCCAGGCAGCTTCCGCGGCACTCCCGGAAGGAGCTCCTGAGATTCTGCGCGAGCTGACCGTCGAGCCGCCCTCGCGACGAACAGCGGCGACCATGCCTCCGGATGTAGGGGCGGGGCTTGCCCCCGCCCGGGAGGGGGTAAACCCCTCCCCTACATTCGGACAAAAGGTTTCCAAGAGCGAGGAGGTAGGGGAGACGGTCACGTGGACAGAAGTCGTGGAGACTTCTGAGCCGGTCCCATCTGCAGAGATCATCGCTCCGGAGAGAACCGTCGTAGTAACAGAGCAGTCGCTGCTCGTGACTCCGACCCGTGTTGTCCCTTCGGGAAGCGAACCTGCCGTGACTCCGCGGCAGGTTTCCCGGCAGGAGACGGTCCTGCGGAGCGAGGGTCCTCGCGTGCACATCGGTGTGGTGGAGATCGTCGTCGCGGCCCCGGCGGAGAAGCGCGCGCCGGCTGCCGCTGCGGCTCCTTCCTCGAACCTGGCGAGCCGCCGTTACCTGCGGAGCCTTTGATCCATGGCGCTGCCCGTCTCCTCGCTGTCCCAGGTCTGCCGGTCGATCGCGGACTTCCTTTCCAATCGGCTGGAGGCGGCGCAGAACAACATCCAGGTGCGCATCGGCAGCCCGGCGACTGCTGCTCCCGCGCAGGGCGACAACGAGCACCGGGTCAATCTTTTCTTCTACCGCGTGGAGCCGAACGGCTTCGGCCCGTCCGCTGCGCCCGACGAGACCTGGCTGCTGCGCCTCTCCTGCCTGGTCACCAGCTTCGGCGTGGAAGAGGATCTGATCAGTGCCGGCGAGAACGACCTGCGCCTTCTGGGCAGCGTGCTCTCGGCATTCCACGAACAGCCGATCCTCGATCCGATTGCGATCAATGGCGCCACGGTGCGCCCGCAGGTCATCTTCCAGCCGCTCGGCATGGAAGAGATCAATCACCTTTGGGCCACGCAGGGCGAGGTGGCTTACCGCCCATCGGTGGCCTACGAGATGGCGCTGATTCCGATCCTGCCGCGCAATCCACGCCTCGGGGGTCCGCTGGTCGGTGCCGTCGGTTTCGAGGTGCGCTCCAACGAGGCCGGCCGTCACGAGCCGTTCAGTGGAGCAGTGATACCGCCACCGGTCGTGGCGCGCCAGGTGAACACACGCCCGGAAGACTGGGCACCGAGCATCTGCTTCGTTACCGGCGGCGCCTGCGTCGAGAGCGTCTCTTTGACCGTGGGCACCGCCTTCGCGCCGCAAGTCTGGGTGGCGGGGTTGGACGGCGTGGCCGTGCGCCTGCGCTGGGAAATCTGGGATGGCCAGGAGGGCTGGCGTCCCGGCGGCGCGACCGTCGACACCGCGGCGACCGGGCCGCGGCTCGATCCCGACCAGGTGGCAGGCGCTGTCACGACTCCGATCGCTTTACCTTTCAATGATCACGCCAGCCAGGCCGTGCTCTACGCCGAGCGCACCTACAACCGCGGGGCGGACGGCGCGCAAATCACCGTGCGCAGCAATCCCTTACTCGTCAATTTCTTCTAAGCATGGCCATGGAAAATCATCTCGCCGTGGAATGGAAGCGCCTCGACACCCTGGGACGGCTGGCGCTCGCTTCGCGCCAGGGCCAGGAGCCCGCGCCCGAGGTGCTCGCCGAGCTGCGCTCCGCGCACGAGGAGGTTGCAGCCCTGCGCGCCAACGGCTCGGCCCTGTTGCGGCTGACCCGCCATCCGCTCAGCAGCCTGGAGCAGGACCTTATCGTGAGCGCCGTCGCGGCCGAGGCCGAGCCGCGGCTCGCGTGGATGTTCCAGACCTTGCAGCTCGGGGCTTCGCAGCCATACCCCACGCCGGCCCTGCTGCTGGAGCTATTGGCGCTCGATGGCGCCATGGCCGGCGAGATGTACGCGGCCCTCGCCGAAGGCTCGCCGCTGCGCCGCGCCGGCCTGATCGAAACCGAGGACGGCGGACCGTTCCAACCGCTGCGCCCCGGCAAAGGGATCACCGCGAAGCTGCTGGGTCATACGCTGCCCGATCCGGTTCCACCGGGAGCGACACGGGTGCCGGTCGTCCCCGACTGGGAGGATCTCGTCCTGCCGCCCGACCGCGTTGCCGTGCTGCGCGAGATGCTGATGTGGATCCGGCACCGCGACACCGTGTTCGGGGAGTGGCAGGGGCGCGATTGCGGCGGCCCGGTGTCGCTCTTCTGCGGACCCTCGGGCACCGGCAAAACCTTTGCCGCGGCTGTGATCGCGGCCGAGCTCGGCTGGCCGCTCTACCGCATCGACCTGGGCCGGCTGGTGTCGAAGTACATCGGCGAGACGGAGCAGAACCTGAACCGTCTGTTCGATGCCGCGCATGGCCGGCCGATGGTGCTGCAGTTCGACGAGGCCGACGCGCTCTTCGGCAAGCGCGGCGAGGTGCGCGAGGCGCGCGACCGTTACGCGAACCTGGAGGTGAGCCACCTGCTGGCCCGCATCGAGACGCACCAGGGGCCATGCATCCTCACCACCAATCTGCGCCGCAACCTCGATCCGGCGTTCACGCGCCGCTTCCAGGTCGTCCTGGACTTTCCACGGCCGGATGCCGAGGCGCGGTCCCTTCTCTGGGAGCGCTCGCTGCCGCCGCTCGCGCCGCGCGGCGAAGACCTCGACCTCACTTTCCTAGGCTCGGCCGTGAACATGACCGGTGGCGGCATCCGCAACGCCGCTCTCCTTGCCGCCTTCCTCGCCGCGGAATCAGGGGGCTCGATCGGCCTCGCCGAGGTCGCGCTCGCGGTCTGGCGCGAGCTGGGCAAGGACGGCCGCGATCTATCGATTTCGGATCTGGGGCCGCTGGCCTCTCATCTACCGAACGGAGCGCTGCGATGCTGAAGATCGACCGCCTGCGCCTCTCCCTGCCGCCGGGCTATGAATCGCGCGCGAATCGAATCGCGCACCTCGTCGCCGACGAACTGGCGAGCCTGCAGCTTCAGGGCAACGCGCAATTTGATCGATTGGCCCTGCCCACGGTGGAGGTGGGGCCGAGAGCGACCGACCGCCAAGTGGCAACCAGTATTGCCTCCAGCATGGCCGCGCACCTCGGAGGAATCAAGCCGTGATCAAGCTGAACCAGGGCATCCTCCTGGAGTACGCTCTCTCGCTGCCGCCGCTGGCGCTGGTATTCGAGTTCAATCCACAGACCCTGTCGCGCACGCGCACCATCACCCTGCGCACCGGCACCGCGCCGGGGACCCGCGGCGGTTACGACTTCACGCTGCCCACCGAGACGCCGCGTGTCGCGCAGGGCGCCACCGCCGAGCCGGAGAAGCTCGACATAACCATTTTGCTCGACGCCACCGATCGCATGAACGACGGCAACGTGATCGCCGGCAACCTCGGCATCGAGCCGGAGCTGGCGACGCTGCGCTCGATGGTGGAGCCGAAGACGCAGGGCCCGGCCGGCTTGCAGGTGCTCTCCAGCCTCGGCGCCGGCAGCCCGCGGGCTTTCCAACGCTCCGAGCACGCCTCGGTGCTGCTCTTCATCTGGGGCACCCACGTGCTGCCGGTCTTCCTCACCAGCGTCCGGATCGAGGAGAAGGCGCACCTGCCGTCGCTCACTCCCTACCGCGCCGAGGCCACGCTGTCGATGCAAGTCATCGAGGGCAACAATCCTTTCTATCTCGTCGAGCAGGTCCGCATGCTGGCCATGGCCGCCATCAACCTGGCGCAGACCGTGGCCGGTTCGGCGTCCTTCTCCTTTTCCTTTGGAGCGTCAATCTGATGTTTCTCAAGGGATCCCGTTATGAGCAGGCGCGGCCCTTCGTGAGCGAGGACGGCAGCGTGCCGTTCCCTGGAGTAAGACCGCGCGAGGTCGCGCCGGCACCAGCGGTCCTGGAGCACACCGTTCAGGCCGGCGACCGTCTCGACCGCCTGGCCCGCCATTACTACAACGACGACCGGCTCTGGTGGCGCATCGTGGACGCCAACCCCGAAGTGTTCTACGGCGGCGACATGCTGCGCGAGAAAGCGGATGAGCTGCCGATTGCGACCGGCACGCTGAGCCTCGAGCGCATGGTGGGCCGCGCCATCCTGATCCCGAGGTCGAAAGGTTAGACGATGTTGCTCGACTTCCTCTCCGGAAAGCACCGCGAGCCGGCCGAATGCATCATCAAGGTCGACGGCGAGGAGATCGCGCACCTCTATCCCTTCCTGACCGAGGTGCGCGTCGAGTGCAGCCGCGGCGATGCCTGGAGCGGGACGCTCCGTTTCGAAAGCCGCCGCGACGAGAACGGCGTCTGGAGCGTGCAGGACGATTCCGCGATCCGCCCCTGGAAGCCGATCGTGATCGAGGCTGCCTTCGGCAGCACGGTCGAAGAAATCGTGCGTGGCTACATCCGTGAAGTGAGCGCCGATTATCCCGAGGACCCCGGCGCGACCACCGTCACCGTCGAGCTGCAGGACGGCTCGCTGGAGATGGACCGCGAGCACGTGCGCAAGGCGTGGGGCAACGAGGTGCCGACCACCGACGCCGCCATCCTCCTCGAAATCATTTCCAAGTACCCGCTGAGCCCCGATCCGGAAAACGGAGCTGGCCTCGACGGCCTGACGGTCAACCAGAACGCGACGGACATCCGCTTTTTGCGCGCGCGTGCCGAGGCCAACGGATACGAGCTGATCCTCGACCGCGGCTTTCTTTATTTCGGGCCGATGCGTCTGGAAGCCGACGCACAGGAGACCATCCTCGTCTACGCTGGGCGTGACACGCACTGCTTCCGTTTCGACGTGCGCGCCGACGGCCATCAGCCGGATGCCGTGGGCTATGACGTAGCACCCGAGACCGGCTCCGAGCCGGTCCACCAGGATATTCAGCCCGACCTGCCGAGCCTCGGCAATGAACCGGCCGACAGCGTCGGCTCGGGCCTCTCGCCGTTCATCTGGCGCCTCGACCGCCCCGGCTCGGTGAGCGCGGCAGAGCTCGACGCCTATGCCCGCGGGCGGGCCAACGAGCTGTCGATGCGGGTGCGCGCCCAGGGCGAGCTGGACGGCTCGCTCTACGGCCACGTGCTGCGCGTCGGCCTGCCGGTGGGCGTCGACGGCATCGGCACGACGATGCAGGGCATCTATTACGTCGATTCGGTGACCCACGTCTTTTCGGTCGACGGCTACCGCGAGAGCTTCACCCTGCTGCGCAACGCCTACGGCGACAACCTGGAAGCCGGGACGAGCGTCCTGGCCGGAGTGCTGTGATCATGGAAGAGGTCCTGACACAGGTATCCCGCGAGGTCCAGCGCCGCACCTATGGCAAATACCGCGGCTTCGTGGTTGACAACGCGGACCCCGAGAAGCGGGCGCGCGTGCGCCTTACCGTACCCTCCGTGCTTGGCCCCGAGGTTACGGGTTGGGCGTTGCCCTGCCTGCCTTTCGGCGGCCTCGCCGACCAGGGCTGGTTTGCGGTACCGGAGATCGAGGCGCAGGTGTGGGTGGAGTTCGAGGAAGGCGACGTATCGCGGCCGATCTGGACCGGCACGTTCTGGCAGCAGGAGGCGGATGTTCCAGCCGAAGCAGCGATCTCGCCGCCCACGACCCGCCTGCTCAAGACGCCGAGCGGTCACCTTTTGCAATTCGACGACAAGGAGGGCGAGGAGCGCTTCTTCCTCCACCATCCCGCGGGCACCGAGCTCGAGATCGACAAGGACGGAAACGTGGTGCTCACCGATGCGGGCGGCAGCACGGTGACGCTCGACGCCAAGGGCGGCACGCTGAAAATCGAGGACAGCAACGGCAACAAGATGACGATGGAGGCCGCGGGCACCACCGTCGAGGACGCCAACGGTAACAAGATCGAGATGGCGAGCGCCGGTATAACCGTGACGGGCAAAAAGGTAGTGGTCAAGGGGACACAGGTGATGCTGGCAGGGGAGGGGGGTGAGCCGATCATCAAGGGTCAGAGCTTCCTCACCCTCTTCGCCACCCACGTCCATCCCACCGCGGTGGGACCCTCCGGCCCGCCCGTACCGCAGGGTGAGATGAGCACGCTCTCGACCAAGGTCCTCACCTCGTAAAGGAATTCATTGTGGCCACACTGCCCAGCCCCCACTATCTCGCCTTCCCGTTCCGCATCGGTCAGACCGGCGCGGCCACGGCCGAGCGTTCGCAGCACCTGCGCCAGCAGATCGAGCAGGTGCTGTTCACGAATCCCGGTGAGCGCGTCTTCCGGCCCGAGTTCGGCGCCGGCGTGCAGGCGCTGGTCTTCGAGCCCAACGATTCCGCCCTCGCGACCGTGACCCGCAAGCGGCTGGTCTCGACTCTCGCCGAGGCACTCAAAGGAGAGGTCGATCCGCGCTCGCTCACCGTCGACGTGACGAGCGAGGAAGAAAAGGTTTTCATCGTCGTCGCCTACGCCCTCGCCACGCTCGGCCACAGCGAGCGCCACCAGATCCTGATCGGCACCAACCAGGGAGGCGTCCATGGCTGAGGAGCCGGGAGTCAAGCTCACCTTCCCCGGCGGCTGCCCCGACTGCGGCGACCGGCAAGTGGCGCTGCCGCAGGCCCTGCCGGCGGTGGGCGACGACTTTGACTGGCGGGTGCGCGATTACGACGGCTTCCGCCTGGCGATGCTGGAGGAGCTGGCGGCGCGGTATCCGGAGCGGACGCGCTGGACCCCCGCTGATCTCGAAGTGATGCTGGTCGAGGTCTTGGCTGCCGTCCTCGATCAGCTCTCCGACCAGCTCGACCGCGTCACCTCTGAGGCTTATCTCGAAACGGCGCGGCGTCCGGAGTCGGTGCGCCGGCATCTCTCCCTGCTTGGCTACGATGCCGAGCGCATTGCCCTGGCGCGTGGCCAGATCCAGCCCGGCGGGAGCCTCGTCGACTTCTGGTTCGAGAACCCCTCGGCCATGGACGAGGCGCGGCGCGAAGGCCCGCGCTCGATCCACCAGCAGCACCGTATGGTGACGGCCGCCGATTACGCTCTCCGCTTGGAGGAGCACCCCCTGGTGCTGCGCGCCCAGGCCACCGTGCGTTGGGCGGGCTCCTGGACCACTGTCGAGGTCGCCCTCGTTCTCTTCGACGACGAGGCGCTCGACGCTGCAGTGCCGGTCAACATGGCGGCGGAAGTGGTGCGCTTCCATGCCGAGCGCGGTATCCCTCTTCCGGCCGGCGCGCCGTCGATCCGCACCGTGCTAACCGCCTACGTCGATGCTTATCGGATGGTCGGCCAGGAGGTGGTACTGATCGATGCGGTGCGCGTGCCGGTAACCTTTGCGCTTTCGGTGCGGGTGGCATCGAACTATTTCCAGTCGGAGGTGCGGCGCGCTCTTGGCGACGTGCTGGGCACCGGTTCTTCCGGCTTCTTCCGGCCCGGACGTTTGCGCTTCGGCGAAGACCTGCGCGCTGGCGATCTCATCGCCGCGGCCATGGCGCTCGATGGCGTCGAGAGCGTCTGCCTCAACCGCTTCCGCCGCCTGGGCAACCAGTTCGCGGATCAGGTGGCGAGCGGACGCATTGTGCTCAGCGGCATCGAAGTGGCGATCTGCGACAACGATGCGGCGGCGCCCAACCGCGGTTACTACCGCCTCACCTTGCACGGAGGCCTCAAGGGATGAGCGGCCCCGACCTCACTCGATGGAACCGCGCCGGCCTGACGCGCTTCCGCTATGTCGATGGCAACGCCCTGACGTTCCTCGAGGATCTTCGCACCGAGCTGGCCGCGCGCTTCCCGGAGTGGGAGATCGATCAACGGAAGTACGACGAACCGAGCTCCGACTGGGCTTGGGAGATCGTCCGCGCCTTTGCGCGCGCCGGGCACGTGCTCGGCGAGCACGTCGACGCCTACGCCAACGAAGGCTTCCTGCGCACTGCCACGCAATGGGACTCGGTGCGCAAGCTCGTCGCCATGCTCGACGTCCATCCGGCGCCGCCGGCCTCCGCTTCGACGCCTCTGGTGATCGATGCGAAGGACGAACCCGGCACGCTCGCCGCGGGCTTCGCCGTGCGCCACACTCCGAAAGACGGCGGCGCTCCGGTCCTTTTCGAGACGCTGGAGGAGCTGGCGCTCGATCCCGCGCTCAACGCCCTTCACCTTGCCGGCTGGAACCTCTCGCCGGCTCCGCTCATCAATCTGCCGCCTGCGCGTCCGCTCTCTGCCATTGCGAAGCGCTCGGCCCGTATCGTTCAGGGAGTGGGGCCGCACTACCAGGCGATGCTCGACCCGCGCGCGCCGCTGGGCAGCGGCAACTTCACGGTCGCGGACTTCCGCACGTTCGCGCCGTCCGAGCTGCGGCTCTGGGAGGCGAAGAGCAAGGCGGAAGTCTTGCTCGACTTCCCGTGGACCTCGGCCGAGCTGGCTCCATTGGCACGGAAGAGGTTGCCCGAGCTGCTGTTCCAGACCCCTGCCCAGCTCTCCATCGCGACTGGCCGCGAGGTTTCGGACATGGCGCGCTTCCTCGAAGACCTGCGCACGGCCGAGATCGCGCTTGACGAGGAGGTCTTCGGCGCGTCGCGTCTGGAGGATCTGCTTTCGCCAGGCGCGCCGCCGCCGGATCCGCCGCCGCTCTGGGTTGCGCCCGAGGACTCCGGGATCTCCGCAGGCCAGGTGGCGCTGGTGGTGCGCGGACAAGAGCAGGCGGCTGTCGTGCGCATCCAACGCGTCGAGGGCACCACGGGTGAGATCTCCTTGGAGCAGGTGGCGCATCAACCGGCCTGGGAGAGTTGGACGCGCGGTGTCTCGTCTCTGCTCGCGAAGCCGAAGGTGATCGCCGTGGCCCATCTCGCTGGCAGCCCCAAGGCGCTCACTTTGAACGCGCCGCACGGGCTCTCGGCGGGCGACCGCGTGGCTTGGCAGTCGGGCGCAAACTGGATCTTCGCCGACGTGGAAAAGGCCGACGACATCGGGCTGCTTCTCGCGGGCAATGCCCAGCCTCCGGTCGGGGCCGAGGTGTTCCTCGGGGTCGATGTCGAGGGTGTGGCCCTGCCGCTCGGCTACCGCGCCGCTGCGACGCCGACTTCGGGCGGACTGCAGATCCTCGCCAACAGCGACCGTAAGGAAGAGAAGGACGAGAAAGGCGAGGTGCGGTTCTACACCGTTACCCGCGGCAACACCAGCCGCGTCGTATTCGTGCCCGGCGCCGCCCGCCCAGCCGGCCGCGTCTCCGCCTCTGCACCAGCGGGCGGCGATGGCAAGTTCCGATTCGGCGGCAAGCCCGGCGAGCTGGAGAGCGGCCAGTGGGTGGTGGGCGACGACCGCGGGCGCCTGCTCGCGCTGCGTATCGAACGCATCGAGGCGCTGGAGGATCACTTTGCCGTGACCTTCGAATCGGTGATCGATCCGCTGCCGCAGGTGGCCTTGAAGCCGGTTTCGATCCTCATGGGCGTCGGCCCGGAAGTCGCCAACCGGCTTATCCAGGCGAAGCTCGACACGGTCGGCAAGCTCGCCGCGATCCAACCCACGTTGAGCATCCCGGGCCTGACGCACACCACGCGCCTGGAGATGCGTGCCAAGGCCCGGCTTGTCACCAGCTTCGCTTTCGACGAGCGCGACCTCGAGCCGATCCTCGACCGGACGCTGCCGCAAGTCCTGGCGATGACCAAAAACGCGCTCGCCGACGAGCTCGGCAAGCCCTCGGCCTGGGCCGCGGAGCTGCTCGAACAGATCCGCCTGCTGCAGGCGGTGATCGACGAGCCCCCTCTCTCCGAGCTGCGCGTCCGCGACCTGCTGCCGATCGGCTCGCCGCGGCCCGTGATCGATTACCAGCTCAACCGCCTCGATCGCCTTTTCGGCGTGTTCGAGCACACGGTCCGGCCGAGCGGCTGGGACGTGAACGACACCCCCGTCTCCGGCGCGCGCCTGACTCTGGAGCTTGCTCCACCCACCCTTCTGGCCCGCGGGCGGCGGCTCGTAGTGGAGCGCAGTGGCTTGGCCCGTGAGGCCACGTTGGTGGCGGTCGATCCCACGGCGCGTACCCTCGATCTGACGCCTCCCCTCACGCCCGAAGAGGGCTTCACGCTGGGCAACCTGGTGCTGCGCGCCAACGTGGTGCGCGGCGGCCATGGCGAGGGGAAGCCGGCGAAGGTGCTGGGCAGCGGCGATGCCGCGCGGCGCTCGCAGAGCTTCGTGCTCAAGGAGAAGGACGCCGCCTTCATCGCCGATCCCACGCAGCCGGCGGGCGTGGCCGCGGCGGTGCAGGTCACGGTCGCCGGCCAGACCTGGCTGCAGGTGGCGACGCTCCGCGACTCCCGGCCGAGCGATCCCCTTTACGAGGTGCAGCTCACCGAGGACGGCTATCTTGCGTTCACTTTCGGCGACGGCCTCCGCGGCCGGCGGCTGCCCACCGGCACCAACAACGTGCGGGTGAGCTTCCGCGTCGGCACCGGCCTCGCCGGCAACCTGCCGCCGGGCAGCCTGACCAAACCGGCGCGCCCCAACCCGCGGGTCGATGCGGTGAGCCAGCCCCTCGCCGCAACCGGCGGTAACGATCGGGAAGACGTGGCCTCGCTCAAGTCGCAGGCGCCCAAGAGCGTGCTCACCCTGGAACGCGCCGTCTCGCTCGCCGACTTCGGCGCCCTCGCCGGACGGCAGGCCAGCGTCTGGCAGGCCAAGGCCTTCGCCCTGCCCACCGGCGGCGGACGGCACGCCTCCGTGGAAGTCGTGGTGGTGCCGGCGGGCGGCGGCCCCCTCGGTCCCCTCGCGGCCGATCTCACGACTTTCCTCACCACGAACGCGCTGCCGGGGATCGACCTGCGCGTCAGCGCCTACGAGCCAAAGCCTTTCGATCTCGAAGTCGAGATCGAGGTCAAGAGCGCGGAGTTCGACCGCGACGAGGTACGCAAGAGCGTCGAGACGGCGCTCCTCGACACCTTCGGCCTGCGTCGCCGCGGGCTCGGCGCCAGCCTCTTCACAAGCGAGCTCTACCAAGTGGTGGAGGGTGTCCTCGGCGTCGAGAGCTCGCGGGTGAGCGCGGGCTTTGGAAATGTTTTGAACCAAAGGGTCCTCAGTGCGACGGATCGCCAGGTGATCTTCCTCGATCCGTCTCTGTCACGATTCTCCGTCACCGTCCGGGAGTTCGAGCTGTGAGCAATACGCCGACTACCGTCACCGGCCGCGAGCTGTACGGGCTGCTGCCCGTCGTCTACCGGGTGAAGGACGCGGACGGCCATCTCGCTAAGTACCTCGACGCTTGCGGCACGCTGCTCGACCGGATGCGCGCCACCCTGGAACAGCGTCTCGCCGATGCTTTCCCGGCGAGCCCGCCGGGGGCGATGCCAGCGCAGAGCTGGCTCCTGCCATATTTCGCCGACCTGCTCGACGTGCGTGTGGTCTCGCCGAAGATCGACGGGCGCCGCGCCGAGGTGGCGAGCGCCATCGCCTGGCGGCAGCGCAAGGGAACGCTCGCCACGATCGAGGAGATCGCGGAGAGGGTCGGCGGCGCCGAGGTCGAAGTCCAGGAAGGCTGGCGCCGTGTCGCGGTGACGCCGCGGCTCGACCGGCCTCTGCTGCCCGCCGCGGCCTATGGCGAGACGGAGCCCGACCCGCGCAACCCGCTCGTCGCCCGCCGCCATCCAGCGCTGCCGGCGGTGACGGTCGACATCACCCTGCCCTCGCGCGCCGTGGAGGCGGATCCAGCGCATCCGCGTGCGAAAGTCAGCAGGTTCCGGGGCAATCCGGTTGCCTGGCGCCAGCTCAACCCACATGGCGTGCCGTGCTTCCCGGGCAGCTTCGAGGACGCCTCGCGGCGCACTCCCGACGTGCGCACGCCGGGGCCGTCGCGCGGCCACGTCCATCCGCGCCGGCTGCTGCTCTTCGTGCCGCCCACGACCGGCTTCTTCCCCTTCGACTCCGTCGAGGTGGCGTGGAGCCAGCGCCACGAGCACGTCTCCGATCCTGGCGGCGATCCGCGCATCATTTCGAACACATCCGGAAAGACCGTCTTCATCACCACCGCGCCACCGACCTTTGTCGCGCAAAAGGTGGAGATCCGAGACCTCGTCTTCAACGGCACGATCCGCCTCTCCAACGGCAGCATCAAATTGGAGCGGGTGGCGGCGAAGCGGCTCGTCGTCGAGCGGACCGACGTGGAGACGCCGGTGATCGAAGCCATCGATTGCCTGTTCGACGAGATCGAGGCGCCGGACGGCCTGGTGCGGCTCGAAGGGACGACGGTGATGAAAAGCATTTCGTGCCGCCGTTTGCAGGCGAGCGACTGTATCTTCGCGGGCCCGATCGACCTGCATTCCGCGGTCAACGACCCGCGGAGCTGCGTGCGTTTCTCGCGCGTGCCGCGGGGCTTCACCCCTCCGCGCCTGGACCGCGCCGGCCTCACAACGGCCGAGCCGATCTTTTTCGCTTTCGAACACTGCGCTCGGGAGGGCGGCTCGCGCCCTGTCGACCGCTTCGGAGACCCCGGCTACGGGGTGCTTCACCCGGCTACGCCGGACGCCATCCGCTTCGGCGCCGAGGACGGCGGCGAGATGGGTGCCGACCATCACCGCGCCACCTGCCTGGCGCATGCCGCCGTCCTGACCAAGCTCGAGGAGTTTTTGCCGCTGGGAATCGAGGCCGTCCTGGTGCCCGACCCGCGCCTCCTCGTAGAGCCTCCGAGGATCGCACCATGAAGACTCAAATATCCCGCGACTCATTCAACAGCGACAAGCGTTACTCCGGCGTCTACCTGCAGCAGGGCCGGATGATCACCGACGCCGACTGGAACGAGGAGACCGAGATCTCCCGGCGCCGCCTCGACGACTCGCTCGCCGATGTGATCACCAGCGGCGTGCCGCGCGACAACGGCTTCAAGCTGGAAGCCATCGCGGGCCAGCCGCTACGCCTGCGCCGCGGCCGTCTCTATGCCGGTGGCGTCGGTGCCTTGGTGACCGGCACGCAGGCCGATCCCGCGCAACCGTTCGGTTTAAACCAGCAGGTTGACCTGCCGCTGCCCGACGCCGTGGTGCCGCCGGCTGTGAGCTACCTGCTTTACGCCGACGTCTGGGAGCGCGCCGTCACCTCGATCGAGGACGCGGCACAGCTCCGCGACCCGGCCTTCCACGGGGCCGACACCGCCGCCCGCACGCAGACGATGGCCCAGCTCAAGTGGTGCAACGTCGGCATCAACCCCGAGGACACGGCCGTCAACCCGAGGATGGGCGACGCCAGGCTGACTCTCACCCTGCGCAGCCAGCTCGCGGGCCTCGACCCGTGCGATCCCTGCGCGCGGGAGATCACGGTGCCGCCGCGGGTCGGCAACTATCTCTTCCGGTTGGAGGTCCACGCCGTCGAAGGCGGGCCGAAGAACCCCACCCGCGTGGTGCTCAAGTGGTCGAGCGAGAACGGCGCCGAGGCCCATGCGGTTGGCACCGAGCCCGCCGACTTCAAGGGCAGCGACTGGGTCTACGAGTACTTCACCACCCGCACCGAGAAGCACCTCGGTGTGCACCTGGCCGGCGGGATCGCGCCGCTGGCGGGCGAACTCGTCGAAGGCTTTCCGGCCGCGGCGCCCGACGGTTTCCCCTTCGTCCGCCGCTGGGACGGCTATTGCGTCCTGCGCCGGCAGGGCAACCAGTGGAGCCTTCAGGACGGCCGCGAGCGCGGCGTCGACCTGTCGACCGGTTCCGCCGCCGATGCCGACGGCCACATCGCATTCGGCAACAACGGCCTCGGCGCCCAGCTCTCGACGCTGACCCTGGATCTGGGCCTTTCGAACCAGACTTCCTTTGTAGCCGGCGACTACTGGCTCGCTCCCGTGCGCGAGTCGGTCGACGAGCCGGGAGACGTCGTGCTGGACGAGGCGCCTCCAGTCGGCATCCGGCACAGCTATCTCCTGCTCGCGACGATCGACGGCACTGGGGCGCGGACGGCCCCTGACACGAACCGCCAGCAACGGCTCGATTTTCCCTCGCTCACGACCCTTGCGGCGCGCGACGTGGATTACACGGCCAACTGCCCCTCGGGCCTGTTCGATGCCACCCACGATACGGTGCAGAAAGCCCTGGACCGGATCTGCGGCATCAACGCCGTGCACGTGGGCTTCAATAAACCTTGTGATACGTCGATCTACAAGGGCGTCGATCCGGCGAGCATCAACACGGTCGCGAAGGTGCTCGCCTTGCTCTGCAACGTGCGCGCTGACCAGATCTCCTACAACAATGATCAGGCCTGCACCACGCTGGCCGGCGCGGCCACGGTCCAGGAAGCCCTGCACCTGCTCTGCATGCGCGAGAGCGGCAGCGGCTGCCGCACCACGATTGGAGTGGGAGGGGATTTCCGGACGCTGAAGGAGGCTGTCGATGCCTTCCTGGAGCGGGGTGAGACGGCGCTCTGCTTCTGCCTGCTCCCCGGCGATCATCTCGTGGACAAGGAGATCATCCTGACGCCGGTGACGGGCAGGATCCTCCACTTTTCCCTGGAGGGTTGCGGGCCGGCGAGCCTGCTGCGGCTCGACGAAGAGCTTTCCATCTCCGGCTATGCCTCGGTGAGGCTCAACGATCTCGCGATGGCGATCGGCGCCGATGTCACGTTCCAGGCAGGGGGCGGCGAGGAGGTGGTGATCGAGGGCTGCAGGATCGCCATCGCGCAGCACGACGCCACACCGCCCATCGTCGTCTCGGCCTCGCGCCTCGTGCGCCTGGACGGCAATGACGTGGAGGCGACCCGCGTGGGCCAACTGAAGACAGGCCGGGACATCTTCAGCGCCGAGCCCGCGCTCAAGGCGCTCTTCTCCGAAAACCTTCCCGACAAGGACATCGGTGTCGAGGCCGGCAAGGCGGCGGCCGCGCTCGCGGGCATGTCCGCGGCGCAGCGCAAGAAGCTGGGCACGGCGATCGAGAAGGCAGTCCAGGAGCGCGAGGCTGCGACTGCGCCGGCAGAGCGCAAGCTCGCGCGCGGGCAATCGGAGGGCCTCCGGAGCGTGGCGAAGCTGCTCCCCAGCGGATCGCAGACCCTGTCCGTCAGCCTCGAGCGGGAGCTGATCGGTCTGCGCGCCGCCCTGCTGCGCTCCGAAGCCTCTCTGGCGATCGTGCTCCTGGCCGAAGGCGGCCTTGCCGAGGTGACCGGCAACCGCATCGTGGGCGAGCTGTCGCTCTATGGCAAGCCGGGCGAGGTGGAGCTCAACGAGGACCAGTTGGACATCCTGCGCAGGAACATGGCAACCGGAGCCGTCGTTTTGGAGTCGCGGAATGAGGGCCTGCTCCTGGCGCGCAACCAGATCAGCCGGCTGCGTGTCAGCGGCGATCTGATCCTTCGCCTGCGCGAGGGGCAGGGCGAAGTGGAGGGCCTCTTCCGCACCGCTCGCCTCACCGACAACGTCTTCACGCTCGGCGACAACGACCTCGTCTGCGTCGAGGCCACGCTCTCCGGCAACCGCTTCGTGGCAGGAGAGCCCCGGATCGCCGTGGTCGTCGCCAGGACGGCCTTCTACCTCGGCAATCACGGTCCCGGCGACGACAACTTCACGATCAGAAACGTTTCGCTGCGCACCAACGGCGGTCAGACCCGTTCCGACCTCAACAGCGTGTTCATCCAGGATGTCTGAGGAGGAGCAAGGATGCGAGCCCACGCGCTGATCTCGCGTGCGAAGGCGGCTCTCCCTGGAGCGGAGGGTGTGGCTGGGCCGGCGCTGGCTCGGCCCGAGGTGCGCCACATCCTCCACGCCCCTCGTCCGCAGGCGAAGCTCACCGTCGGCACCCCGGACGACGCCTTCGAAAAAGAAGCCGACGAGGTCGCCGGCCAGGTGATGCGGATGCCCGAGCCGGCCGTGCAGCGGATGTGCGCGGAGTGCGAGGAGGAGAGGGAGAGCAAGGCCGGTGCGACGACGAGCGAGGCTGTCGGCGAGTTGAAGGCGAAGGCCGAGCCCGGCCGTACGCCGCAGGTCCCGGAAGGCTTCCAGGAGAGGTTCCAATCCGTGCAGGGTGGCGGCCGGACGCTGTCGCCCTCCGAGCGCAGCTTCTTCGAGCCGCGCTTCGCGCGCGACTTCGGCAACGTGCGCCTGCACACCGGTCACGAGGCGGCCGAGCTCGCACGGTCGGTCCAGGCGCGCGCCTTCACCCTGGGGAGCTCCGTCGTCTTCGGCCCCGGGCAGTACACGCCGGATACCGAGGGCGGCCGCAAGCTGCTGGCGCACGAGCTGACCCACGTCGTGCAGCAGGGCAAAGAAGGCGCGGGCCGCGTGCAGCGGGTCGTCGACTTCGCGGCGGGGTTCACCAACATCAGCCTCACCCGGGGGGCCGCGGCGACGATCGGGGCTTCCAACTTCAACTACAACGACGCCAACTTCACCGCCGACGTCACCATCACCGCGACCGGCGACACCGTCGCCGAGCTGAACCAGTGGGACGTGGGCACGCTGCAGGACCTCGTCGGGCACTGGGACCGCTACTACTGGCAGCGCGCCAACGCCGACGGCCGCGGCCGCTTCGTCGAGAAGAAGTACACCCCGGTCAACACGCGCTTCCGGGATCAGGTCAACGGCACCACCTCGGTGTGGTACGACGACGGCATGCATCAGCCCCTGAGCGGGCTGGCGCCCACGCCGGCCGGCTCCCGGTTCTTCGTCACGACGACCATCAACCATCGGGACTTTCCGAACGGGCCCGAGACCCTCGACGGATCGGCCCAACCCGCCATGGATGCTTCCGACGGCACGCGCAACATCGACATCCAGCGCGCGGGAGCGCGGTTCAACACCTGGGCCTCGGCGCAGAACACCGTCACCGGCGAGTGGCGTCACATCCGCTTCCTGAACTGGAACTACATGCGCTCGCTCGATTTCTCGGGCGGCGGCGGCACGCTCGCCATCTCCGGCGAGGCCGCGCAGCTCGGCCGGCATGGCCCGCACGGCGGCGGGAGAGGCGCTCCCCTGACCGCGGGGACCACCTACAACACCGCGCTCAACGACGGGACGCTGAATCCCGTGCGGCGGGTGAACGGCTGGACGTGATGTCCCTCACGAAGGCACGCCGCTTTTCCGCTCCGCCTGCCGTTCTTCCGGCGGCGGCTCCCACCGGCGGGAGCGTGGCCGTCCGGCACATCCTCCATTCGCCTCGCCCCCAGGCGAAGCTCGCGGTCGGCGCCGAGTGTTCCGGAGGGTTTCGGGAGCCGCTTCGCCGCGTTGCGCGGCGGTGGCCGGCCGCTTCCCGCTTCCGAGCGCAACTTCTTCGAGCCGCGCTTTGGCCGCGACTTCTCCAACGTGCGGCTTCACTCCGGCCCCGCCGCGGGCCGCCCACAAGACGCACGACGAGGTCGATCTGGGTGTCATCCACGCCTGGCCTCACTACTTTTTGACCTCGGGCAGCCTCGCCAGCTCCGAGGATCTTCAGGGCGACATCGACGCTCACGTGCTGCGCCAGTCCGTGGGCGGCCTCGCCTGCTCGGCCACCGCGGGCACCACGTTGCCGACGCTGTCTTCTCCCATCTCGGACCTCCTCGCGAGCTACTACATCCCCCCGGCCGCCCCGGGCGCCACGACCCAGAGCGACCGCTTCCGATGCTTCGTCGAATCGCTCGGCGGAGCCGTCTCGGGCAGCCGGATCACCAACAAGGCCGCGCTCGTCACGCCCATGCGCAATCGGGTGGAATCCTTCGCAAGGACGTTCTATCTCGGCCTTGTGACCGTCCCTCTCTTCGCGATTGGACCGTTGGAGGCGATGCGGCTCCTCCAGTACTCCTGGGAAGCGACGGAGCTGTTCCTCGACTGGCTGGAGGCGAACCTTTGAGCCTCCCCGTGGCGTTTGCCTCCGCGGCGAGACGCTCTTCCGCCCGATCCGGGAACGCTTCGGGACGCTCGGCAACCGGCCCTCGCCTCGCGTCTTCCGGTCCGGTGCACCAAGTCCTTTGGAGCGCACCCAGGGTGCAGCGGCAGGCCGATCCGCGCCGGGAGACCGAGCCCACGGCTGGAAACACCACCGTGCACGGGCGGGCCATGAACCGGCGGGTCGAAGTCTTCCTTACGCACCAGCCGTGAGGGAAACCCGCCGCTGGAGCCTCCTTACCCGCGGGTTTTGCCTCCAAACCGGCGGGTTTAGCGTTTCAACCCGCCGGTTTTTTGTTTCAACCAGCGGATTTATTGTTTCAACCGGCGGGTTTGGCCTCCCAACCCGTGGGTTTTGCTTCCCAACCCGCGGGTTGAACCTTCCAACCCGCGGGTTTTCTGGCTCAACCCGCTGGTTTCCCCGGACAACCCGCTGGTTGAGCGGCCTCAGCCGCGGGTTGGGAGGCTCCAGCCGGTTCGAGCACGGCGCCGGCCCCGCCCCGCCTTCGGGTAGCTAGCCCGGATTTCTCACCACGGGTCTCACCGCGGTAGTTTGCGCGTCCACGACCGGTTCGGGTGGCGCACTGCCACGGATAGTGCGCCACTGCGCACCCTCGTGGCCGCCCAAGCAAACGCAAGAAGAGCGTAAGTCGCGGGCAGTTGCTCGCCCGATGCACGCTCCTACGACCGACCAGAGACACCTCAGCCTGGAGAGGTTTGGACAAGAGCGGATTTCTGACGACAGATCAGGCCAGCGCGGGATGGCTTGCCCGCAACTGATTGACGATCCGCGCAAACAGGGCCGCATTGGGGTGGGAACTGGACAAATGTACCCAGACGCGCCGCACCGTCACTTTGATCTGAGCGCCAATCTTGAGCAGCTTGATGCGAATCGTGTCACAGCGCGCCTGAGCCAGATCGGTGCCTGCCAGGCCCAGACGGCGCAGTTCATTGAGCAGAACGTAGGCCACCGAGGAAAACCATAGACGCGCCTGATTGCTGGTCAAGTGATGAGTTGAGGTGCGGTCGGCAAACAGACACAACTGCTGCTCTTTGATACGATTCTCCATCTCGCCACGGGCACAATACAGCTTCTCGTAAAGCATCTGAGCACTCCACTGTTCGCTGCTCAGTGAGGTCACAAGGAAGCGCGGGTTGGCGCCCTTGGCCAAGTGCTCGGCTTTGCCAATCACACGCCGCTGCTGAGACCAACTTTTCTTGGTGCGGTAGACAAAATCCTTGAACACGCGCGCCGCCTTGCCGGATTCTTCGAACTGCGCACGAGCCTGCTCCAACTCTCCCCCGAGAGCGCGCTGCAGCCGAGCATTGCGCGCCAGACCGAAGACAAAGTCCACGCCGTGGCTCTCGCACCAACTCATCAGCTCTTCACGCGCAAACCCCGAATCTCCACGTACGATGATGCGCACCTCAGGCCACCTGTCGCGAACCCGTGACACGATGCGCTCGAGCTCGCTGACCGCACCGCAAGATGCATCGACGTTGGCCTGCCGCAGACGGGCGCACAACAGGTGAGAGCCGCAAAAAATATACAACGGAAGGTAACAGTACCCACCGTAGTAGCCATGAAAGAAACGACCTTCCTGCTCGCCATGCAGAGGATCGTCGGTAGCGTCGAGATCCAGCACGATTTCTGCCGGAGCCTTCCGATAGGAGGCCAGGAAGACATCAACGAAAAAGCGGTCAGCCGCCTCGGGATCGAGGATGATCTTGCGATAGCGATCCTGCTTCACAGCCCCCCATTCCAAACGGTTCAACGTACTCTTGCCGGCCAGTGGTTTGCCACGGTCCTGCTCTTGGCGACGGTCGCTACCGGTCGGATCGGCCTTGCCGGCCACCGCCGCCAGCAGCGGATCGCTGCGCAGCTCGTCGTGGTCATTGAGATCCTCGTAGCCAAGAGCCAGCCCAAACACACGCTGACGCACCAACTCCACGACGCTGTGCTCGACCAGGGCTGGATTGCGGTGATCCTCGAAACAGGCCGCAAACTCCTCCAACAGCCCCAAGCGTCGGTCCACCTCGGATAACAGCAAGACACCGCCATCCGAGCTTAGGGTACCGCCGTCGAATGACGCCACCACCGTCCGCCGAGTCAACCCTTGAAACTCAAGCTGCGGAAAGGTACAGTCTGTCGTCACGGGGCTATCCTCCCTTTGTGGTACAAGTGCTTGTTGACACGACACTTATACCACCGGAGGTAGCCCCTTTTCATGTCCTCGGTGAGAAATCCGGGCTAGTCCCCCTTCTCCTCGGTTGAGCACCTAGCTCTATAGAGGAGAAGCCACTGCCACATGATTGCCACACATGAAGTGACCGACCTGCTCGTCCGCTGGGGAGAGGGAGACCGCGGTGCGCTGGCGACTCTCACGCCTCTGGTCTATACCGAGCTGCGCCGCCTGGCGGCTCGGGCGTTGTCGCGCGAGCGGCCGGACCACACCCTGCAGCCTACCGCGCTGGTCCACGAGGCTTTCCTGCGCCTGTATGGAGGCCGGCCGGCCTCGTGCGGCGGCCGTCTTCATTTCCTCTCCCTGGCGGCCCGGCTGATGCGGTGCATCCTGGTGGATCATGCGCGCTCCCAGAGGGCCGCGCGGCGGGGGGCCGGAGCCTTGAAGCTGCCTCTCGATAGGATCGAGGAGCTGGCGGCGGTCGCTTCGCCGGTCGACCTCCTGGATCTCGACGCCGCCCTGTCGGAGCTGTCGGCGGCCGACGCCCGCAAGGCTCGGGTGGTCGAGCTGCGCTTCTTCGGCGGCCTGTCGGTCGAGGAGACGGCGGAGGTCTTGGGCGTTTCGATGCCCACCGTGATCCTCGACACCCGCCTCGCCCGGGCTTTTCTGTTCGATCGGCTGGCCGGACATGCATCCTGAGCGCTTTCAACGAGTCGAACGGCTGTTTGGCGCGGTGGTGGAGCGTCCGGATGTCGAGCGGCTGGCGATCCTCGCGGGGGAAGATCCTGAGCTGATCGCGGATGTGGAGCGCCTGCTGGCCGCGGACTCCAAGGCCGGGCGCTTTCTGGAGGACGCCGTGGCGTCCGGGGCCGCGGCGGTGCTTCAGCATGAGATCGGCCTTCGGCTGGGACCTTACCGATTGGTGCGCGAGTTGGGCCGCGGCGGCATGGGCGTGGTCTATCTCGCCGAGCGCGACGACGAGGAGTTCGAGCAGCGGGTCGCGATCAAGCTGCTGCACCGCGGCCTTGAGACCGGCGAGATCGTGGCCCGTTTCCAGACCGAGCGGCAGATCCTCGCCCATCTCGACCATCCGTCGATCTCCCGCCTGTTCGACGGCGGGACGAGCGCGGACGGACGCCCCTACTTCGTCATGGAGCTGATCGAAGGCGAGCCGATCGACGTCCACGCCGAGGGACTGTCACTGCGTGGGCGCCTGGAGCTGATGATCGAGGTGCTCGCGGCGGTGCGCGAGGCGCACCGGAACCTCGTGGTGCACCGCGACCTGAAGCCTTCCAACGTGCTGGTGACCGCGGACGGCAGGCCCAAGCTGCTCGACTTCGGAGTGGCCAAGATTCTCGCTCCGGAGGGGAGGACGGACGTCACCAGCCACGGCCTCGCTCTTCCCATGACGCTTGCCTGGGCCAGCCCGGAACAGGTGCTGGGCCTGCCGGTGACAACGGCGACGGACGTCTACGCCCTCGGCGTCTTGCTGTATCGATTGCTTACCGGCCGGCATCCCTATCCGGTCGAAGGCAGGTCCGTCCGCGAGATCGAGAGCCTGATCCTCGAGCACCGTCCCGAGCGGCCGAGCGCGGTCGCGCACCTGCCGCGCCAGTTGCGCGGCGATCTCGACACCATCGTCCTCGGCGCTCTCGCGAAGGAGCCAGCCGAGCGCTACGGCTCGGTCGAACGGCTTGCGGAAGACCTGGGGCTCGTCCTCCAAGGCCGACCGATCACGTTTCGTCCCACTCCGCTCCGAACCCGAGCGCTCAAGTTCGTCCGCCGGCATCGGTGGGGGACCGCCGCCGCGGCTTTGATCGCGAGCCTCGCGCTGAGCCTCGCCGGCAGCCTGGTCGTGGGCTCGGCGCGCACCGCCCGGGAGCGCGACCGCGCCACCCAGGTGGCCTCGCTGCTCGTCGACCTGTTCGAGATTGCCGACCCGGGGGAGCGGCGCGGCAGCTCGATCACCGCCCGGGAGCTGCTCGATCAGGGCACTGACCGCGTGCTCCACCGGCTCGACGGGCAGCCTGAGACCCAGGGCGCGATGCTGACCACCCTGGGCCGGCTCTACGTCCAGCTCGGGCTTTACGACCGCGCCGTCGAAGTGCTCCGGGAGAGCGTCGCGGTCGAGCGGGTTCGGGGGGACGGGGGGGAGGACCATCCGGATCTCGTCCTGGCCTTGCGCGGCCTCGGCCGCGCGCTGGCGCTCGGCGGCCGGTTCGCCGAGGCCGAGCCGGTTTTCCGCGAGGTGCTCGAACGGTCGCGGCGGCTCTATCCCGCGGACGATAGGGAAGTGGCGATCAGCCTCAACAACTATGCCTTGGTGCAGCACGATCTCGGCGACTACGCGGCGGCCGAGCCGCTCTACCGGGAGGCGGTCGAGTTCGAGAGGTGGACCGAGTCGTCCGTGGCGCGTTCCAACTGGGCGCTGTTGCTGATCGACCTGGGCCGCTTCGAGGACGCAGCGATGGTAGCCCGGGAGATCCTGGCGATTCGCGAGAAGGAGTTGGACCCCGCAGGCATCGCGAGCATCCTCGAGTACCTGGCCATGGCTCACCAGGGCGCGGGGAGGCTCGGCGAGGCCGAGGAGGCAGCGAGGAGGAGCCTGGCCCTGCGCGAGCGCTACCTGAGACCCGACGACCGGGACATCGCGCGCAGCCGAAACGTGCTCGGAGCCGTGCTGCGCGACCGTGGCGACCTCGACGGGGCCGAGGTTCTGCTGCGCCAGGCCCTGGCCGAGCGCCGGCGCCTCCTCGGTCCCGGCCATGCCGAGGTGGCGGTCAGCCTGGAAGACCTGGGAGACCTTCTCGCCGCCCAGGGTCGCCAGGCCGAGGCCGGACAGATGTTCGGCGAGGCCATCCGGATCCTCTCCTCCTCGTTCTCCGCCAGCCACCCGACGATCGGCCGCCTGGAAATGAAGAAGACCGGGCTTCAGTGAGGCTCGACCTCGCCTTGGTCCACGACGACGCCGAGGAACATCGGGATGCTCCATTCGTCGAGCGGATCGCCGATCCCCTCCATTCCGATCCCGGCGCCGGTGAGGCGGTCGAAGCGTCCGCTGAGGTTTACGTTGCCCCCGCCGATGTTGACGATCGGATCGACGTAGGTGAACGAGGTGTTTGCGAAGCGCAGGCCGGCGAACGTCTGCTGCCCGGCCAGGGTCCCCGGGAGAGTGAAGAAGCGGTGCCAGTACTGGCCGATGTTCGCGCTGGCGTGGTTGGCCGTATTGACGTAGCTCGGCCACCAGTTCGGGAAGCTCGAGTTGCCGGCCGCGCGCAGCAGCGGAGCCACCTTGCGGAGCCAGGTGCCGTCCGAGGTCGTGACGCTGAAGCCCTTGCCCGGCTCCGCGCCGTTGGCGCCGTCGAGCTCCTCGCCGTAGACCTTTCGGAACTGGGCGACCGGGAACGGTTCCGTCTGTTCCATCACCTCGCGCATGGTCCAGCCGATGAGGCCAGGGCGGCAGGCCGTGATGCGCGCCCAGCCGGCGAAGTTCTCGCGGATGGGGAAGAGCGCGGGCGTGATCCGCTGCACCGCGCCCGGCGGCAGGCTCGGGATGTTGACGGTCGAGATCACCGCGCCGGTGCGGGAGAAGATCTGCACGTTCACCGGTCCGATGTCCACGCCCGTGACGTTGGCGATGCTCATCATGGTCTCGACCGGCGGTGTGGGCGGGATGGGCACGAGAGCCGGTTGCGCGAACGGCCCGGTCTCGACGTGCTCGGGGTTCCACAGGCGCAGGGCCGGCGAGAACTGCATCATACCGGAGCCCATCCGCATGCGCTCGCCCGGCACGAGGGTGGCCGTCGAGGGGTCGCCGCCGAAGACGTCGACCATGAGGAAGTCGCCCAGGATCGGGTTGCCGTTGGAGACCGCCGCGGTGAACACGTCGCGGCTGAAGGGCCCGGGATTGCTCAGGTAAAACGGCTCGGCGGCCGCCCAGACCGAGGTGTCGAGGAGCATGCCGAACGCCGGCAGCGTGACGGTCTGCGAGGTGAGCGGCGTGGCCGGAGAGATGAAGCTGCTGACCGTGACTGTCGTGGGCGTCGGATTCGGGTTGAGCACGCAGTTCAGCGGCAGCACGCCGTTGAGGAAATCCTCCGGCGCGATGTTCGTGGCGGGGAAAGGCCCGGAGAAGAGAGTCTTCGAATTGACCTGGCTCATCTGGAGCTGCTGCAGCGAGCCTTCGCCGGGAGAGAAGTCGTCGGGATCGAAGTAGGTACCGCCGTTGGAAAGGGTGATCCGCTTGAAGTGATGGAGCGTGGCGCCGACGATCGGATGATCGGCCTTCACTTCCACCGAGCCGATGCCGGGGCCGAACTGGGCCAGCTCGATGGCGCCGCGCACGAACGTGTCCTCGGGGCCGAGGACGATCGGGATCGCCGCCACGAACGCGCCCGACGGATCGCGGTAGGTGATGGTTGCATTCACGGTCAGCGTCGGGCTGGGGTTGTTGACCACCACCGCACTGCGGAAGTCGGACAGGTCGGCCGGAGCGGTCAGGTCGGCGGGCGGGTTGAAGAACACGCAGGCCCCCCATTTCTGCCCCGCGGGCGCGCCCTGGAGGTGCACCGAGGAATGCATCCAGTGGTAGTCGTTGCTGACCGTGGGGTTGGGGAACAGCGACGGATCGGCGAAGATGTCCAGCGGCGCGGCGTTGGTTCCGCTCGGGAAGGGGTCGGCGATGGCCTGGCAGAGTGGTTGCGGGACCGGCACCGCGTCGACCCCGGTCTGGGCTCCGGCGGTGACTGGGGCGATGGCGATCAGCATGGCGGCGGCCAGAACGTGCGGCAAGGGACTGCAAAGAGTCATGAGACGCTCCTTTCCGGCGGTGCTCGATTGCTCCGCCTCATGAAAGGAAGCGGAAGAATGGCGCCGGAGAGATAATCCCCCGGTGATCTGGCTCTTCTTCCTCCTCATCGCCCTTCCGGTCGCCGAGATCGCGCTGCTGATCGCGATCGGCCGCGAGGTCGGCCTGGCGGCGACCGTGGCCCTTCTTCTCCTGACAGGCCTGCTCGGCGCCTTCCTTGCCCGCCGCCAAGGGTTGGCGGTCGTGCGCAAGGTACAGTCCGAGGTGGCGGCGGGACGGGCGCCGGCGGGTCAGCTCGTGGACGGAGCCCTCATCCTGCTGGCCGGCGTTCTGCTCATCATCCCCGGCGTGCTCACCGACGCGCTCGGGTTCTTCTGCCTGCTGCCGGCAGGCCGGAGGATCATCAAGGCCTGGGTCCGGAGGCGGTTCGACGCCGGGCTCCGGAGCGGCCGCATCGCCGTATCGGTCAACGACGTTAGGATGAAGAACGTCACTCCTCCGGAGAAGAAGGTTCTCGGCAGCGGCGACGAGCGATAGAGGGATGTCTTACAGCACGGGCGCCATCATGCAGGCCAGGCGGTCCACGAGCTTCTTGAGCGGGGGCCGGCGGCGCCAGAGGGTGCGGTGGACCTCGACGGCGCTGTGCAGATCCTCCTCGAAGGCTTCTTCCATCCGCCGGGCCACGTCCTCGTCAAGCATCGCGAGGTCGCACTCGGCGTTGAACAGGAAGGAGCGGAAGTCGAGGTTGGTCGAGCCCACGACCGAGACATAGCCGTCGGCCACCAGGCTCTTGGCGTGCAGGATCGAGGTCTGGTACTCGAAGATCCGCACGCCCCTGGAGAGCAGCCGCTCGTAGTAGCCATGCGCGGCGTGGCGGACGATGGGCACGTCGGTCTTCCCGGGCAGGAGGAGCCGGACGTCCACTCCGCGCTGCGCGGCCTGGCCCAGGATGTGGACCGCGGCCCAGCCCGGGGCGAAGTAGGCATTGGTGATCCAGACGGTGTGCCGGGCCGCGCCCACGATTGCCGCCAGGGCCGAGGCCGACTCGGCGGTCCCCCGGTTCGGCCGGGAGTCCAGGACCAGGATGCGTGTGCCCGGGGCCTCCGCCTCCGCGGCCGACAGCGGCGGCAGATCGAGCGGCTCGCCTCCCGCCCGCACCCAGCCCTCGGAGAAGACCACCGCCATCTCCCAGGCGGCCGGGCCGGCGACGCGGACGTGGGTGTCCCGCCACGCCTCGCCCAGGCCGGGGGAGGTCGAGCCATATTCCTCGCCGATGTTCATCCCGCCGGTGAAGGCAACGTGCCTGTCCACCACGAGGATCTTGCGGTGGTCGCGGAACGGCTGGTACCAGAGCGCGGTGAAGAGAGGGTGGTACAGGCGGACCGCGATGCCGCGGCGCTTCATCTCCTGCCAGAAGGCCGAGCGGGTGGAGAAGGAGCCCAGGGCATCCGCGAGCACCCGCACCTCGACGCCGCGGCGGGCGGCGAGGGAAAGCTCCTCGAGGAAGCTGCGGCCGGCCGCATCGTCCTTGTAGATGTAGGACTCCAGCAGGATCTCGCGGCGGGCGTGAGCCACCGCCTCACGCATTGACGCGAAGGCATCCTCCCCGCGGAAGAAGACCAGGGTCTCGTTGCCGCCGAGGATCGGGGCGCCGTCGATCCGCCGCAGCAGGAACTCGAACCCGGGATCGCGCACGCCGTCGGGCAGGATGCGGGCGAGCCGCCCCACCTGCCGCACCCGCAGCTCCCGCGGGAGCCGCCGGCCGGGGCCGGGGCGGAGGATGGGCCGGAAGTGCCGGAAGCGCGAGTGGCGCGACATCAGGCCGGCAGTATGTCAGAGGTGACTAGATCCGCCTCTCTGTGAGCCTGCGGGCGCCGATTGCCGCCAGCAACGCCGCGAGCAGAGCGAATCCAAGGACGTCGAGCGTGGGTACGTCCACGGCCGCCGCGGTCACCACCAGAGCCGTCGGGTCTCCGCTGCCCTGGATGGCGGGATCGTCGCTCACACCGTTGGTGTCGTTGAGCCCATCGTCGTTGGTGTCGAACGACAGGACAGCCTGGTTCGTGATGACAGAGCCGGGCGCCGCGTCGGGGTCGATGGTCGCCTGGATCGTGATCGTCACCGAGGCTCCGGCCGCGAGCGCGCCGCTCCAGGTGACCGTGTTGGTGGCGAGGGTGGCCGTCGCGGTGCCCGACGTGGCCGACGCGCCGGTCAGGACCAGCTCCGGCGGCAGCACATCGGTCAGCTCGGCGCCCGGGTTGTCCGGCTGGCCGCCGGGGCCGTTGTTGGTCAGCACCACGGTGTAGACGATGGAACCGCCGGGCTGCGTCTGTCCGGAGACCGTCTTGGTGGCGGCGAGCGCGGCTGGCTGCGGCTGTGCTCCCACGGTCGTGAAGCTGGTGGCGTTCCCATCTTCGGGAGTCGGGTCCGGAGTCGACGAGGAGACGGTCGCGCTGTTGAGCAGCAGGGTGCCCGTCGGCAAGGACGGATCGACGTGGACGACGAGGGTGAAGACGGCATTCCCCGGAGCGAGCGTGGCCGCGGTGCAGGTCACGTCACCGATGCCGCCCACGGCAGGTGTCATGCAGCTCCAGCCGCCAGGCTCGGTGAGCGACTGGAAGGTGACGCCGGCCGGCAACGGGTCGTTGAGCAGCAAGTTTTCAGCGTCGCCCGGACCTCCGTTGACGACCGTGATCGTGTAGGTCAGATCGCTGTCCTGGGGAACGAAATCGGGCGTCCCGGTTTTCAGGAGCGAGATGTCGGCCTCGGGTGGGCCCACCATGGAGCTGGCGCTGCCGGTCTCGTCCCCTGCATTCCCCTCGGCGGTCTCCGAGGAAGCCGTCGCCTCGTTGGTCACGATCGTTCCCGGTGCCAGGCCGACGTCGAACAGCACCGTCAGGGTGAAGACTTCGGAGGTCACACCCAGGGTGTCGATCGAGCAGGAGACGATACCGTCACTGCCCACGGGCGGGGTGGTGCATGTCCAGCCGGCCGGCTCCGACAGCGAGAGGAACGTGGTGCCCGCCGGAAGGTCGTCTTCCAGAGAGACAAACTCCGCGTCGTCGGGGCCGGCATTGGTGAGGGTAATGGTGTAGCTCTGTGCGTTCCCTGCGGCGACTGGATCGGAGCCGTCCACCTTGAAGACCTGCAGGTCGGCCTGGGCCTGGGCGATCCCAGGGAGAACGGCGGCGAGCAGGCCCACCAAGAGCACGGGCAGTATCTGGCAGCGGGGCATGGGAGCTCCCTCCTGAACGGGACTAGATTAGAAAGCTCTTCGATTGTACCCGTTGTGCACCTTCACTGCCAGTCGCCGTAGAGCTGGAAACCGGCCCAGTAGTAAGGGGCACTGAAGTCCTTGACCACCCGCTCGCCCTTGTCGTCGGTGACCTCGATCGGCCCACGGATGAGCTCCTGCTGGGCGGCCTGGAGCGCCCGGTCCTTGGTCAGGCCGGCGCGCAGGTGCTTGTAGAAGCGGATCATCAGCTCCGCGGTGGCCTGGTCCTGGACGCTCCAGAGGCTGGCCATCACCGTGCGCGCCCCGGCGTATTGAAAGGCGCGTGTCAGACCGATCAGCCCTTCTCCTCCCAACTCCTCGCCCAGCCCCGTATCGCAGGCGGAGAGCACCACGAGGTCCGCATTCAAGCGGACCCGCTCGAAGATTTCCCACACCTGGAGCAGTCCGTTGTCGCGCTGCGGTCCAGTCTCCTCGGAGGCCGTCTGTTCGGGGATCGTCAGAGCGATGAACGAGCCCGAGGGGAGGTGCTCGTCGACCGAGCCGTGGGCTGCAAGGTGGAGGATACGGGTGTTGGGATCGAGGCCTTTGATTCGCTCCTCGAGCGCTTCGGGGCCGAGGAATGTGCGGACGCTGCCTTCTGGAAAAAGGCTTGCGATCCCGAGGACTTCGCGGCGGGAGTGGGGGAGGGGCTGGAAGTCAAAGAGGCCGCGTTCCGCGGCACCGCGCACCGTGGGATCTCCTCGGACGGCGTCGCCGTCGGCCGGAAGCGCAGCGGTAGAGATCTTCATCGCCCTGAGGCTCTGCGGGTAGACCGGGTCGCCGAAGGCGGCAAGCTGGAGCGGAGCTGGAACGGTGTCCTTACTCCGGCCCTGTTTCAACTCGGCGAAGACGGTGGCAGAAAGGGCGACGTGGAGCGGCTTCCATGCGCCCAGGTACTGGGGCCCGTCCTCGGTGTCGCGGAGGAGGGCCGCGAAGGGAAGGGCGTGGAGCGGGCCGTCAGGCAAGATCAAGAGGCGCTCGCTCGCGGCGATTCGATCTGCTACTAGCCCGAGCAACTCGGTATAGAGCTCTCGGCTGATCGCTTGGAGTTGCGTCCGGCGCTGTGCGCTCAGCGAGGAGCCACCTTTGGCCTCAGATAGCAGAGTCAGCAGTTGCTTCACTCTGGACCGGAGGGTTTCTTCTCCCAGCGGAAGAATCTTGACTTCAAGATCCTCGGTCGGGGAGAGGGCAAAGATGGCGGTCTTTTCCTTGCCCACGCTAAAGGAGAGGAGCAACGACCCCGGGTCGAGCATCCGTTGAGTTGCCGCGGTTTCGAGGGGCTTGGGATAGCGGAGGGCGGCGAGCCTAGGCGAGGCGCTACGGATGCTTGCTTCGATGTCACCTGCCTCGGCATCCAACTTCCGAAGCTCTCGCCGGGCGGCCTCGATCTCCAGGCCATGGTCCCGCAGATTCAAGCGAGCGAGATCTTTGAGAGCGAGATCATATTGAAACCTTAATTGGCGACGCTCTCTATCTAGCCTTACTGGTATGTCCGCCGTGAAGGCTAAGTCTCGTTCAACTAGCATAGTTAGAAATGTTTGAGCATGGAAGCGTTCCAAGGTATGAAATGCCTCTGGGAGGCGGCCATGGGTGAAGAGGAGATCGAGCATTGCCCGATAGACCTTGCTATGTTGAGCCCGAAAGGCGGCTTGAACGTAATAGGAACCTCCTAGCTTGGAGATTTGATGTTCCAGGGAATCCAGCGCCCGGCCGTAGTAGTAAAAGGAGCCGTCTACATCCCCACGAGCCCTGGCCGTATTTCCCAAGTCATACAGGCTCGTGGCAGCTGCGAGGCTCTGAGGTGCCAGCTGTTCGTTGAGGATCAAACTTTGGAGGAAGTAGTCGTGAGCAACGTCGACCTCTCCGCGAGCCCAAGCCACAGCTCCAAGGTTGGACAGACTGTTGGCCAATACGAGACTTTGTGGTGCTAGTTGTTCTTTGATCTTCAGGGCACGGAGATGGTTATCATGGGCGCGCCCCCAATCACTGCGTACCCAGGCGGCAGACCCTAGGTTGGTGAGACTTTGGGCCACGGCTAGGCTGCGCGGAGCGAGTTGCTCACGAATTTGCAGAGATCTGGCGTAGTAGTCGTGAGCGTTGCTCAGGTCCCCCATATCCTGGGCAACAGCGCCCAAGTTGTTCAAGCTGGTGGCCACCGCGAGGCCCTGGGGGGCGAGCTGCTCGCGAATCTGCAATGCCTGGAGGTAATACATGTGAGCGCGCTCTAAATCGCCACGTAGATGGGCTACACCTCCGAGATTGTTGAGGCTGGTTGCCAATGTAAGGCTTTTGGGTGCGTGCTTCTTTTTTATCTGTAGAGCTTGGGAGTGGTAAAATTGGGCACGATCTAAGTCGCCGCGGGCTTGGACCACAAATCCGAGGTTGTTCAGGTTGACTGCAACGATGAGGCTCTGCGGGACTATTTGCTCGCGGACTTGCAAAGCGCGGTTGAAGTACCCGTAGGCTTCCTCTAAATTCCCGCGGTCATGCTCAACAGTTCCCAGATTGTCCAGGCTGTCAGCGACGAGCAGGCTCTTGGGGGCGAAGTGTTCACTGATCGCGAGCGCCCGAGAGAAGTAGTCGTGTGCGAGCCCAAGTTCCCCTCTGTCTGCAGCCAACTCTCCCATGTTGTTTAGATCCTTGGCCCCACCAAGACTCTTGGGATTAAGTTTCTGGCGGTTATCAAGTGCTGAGGAGTAGGCCTTCTCAGCCTCGTGGTACTCGTTCCGCCTCTCATGAGCTTCGCCAAGAGCCTCCCAGGCTGCAACCTGGACTGTGAGGTTGTCGGTATCTTTGACGGCTTCACGATACGCCTCTACGGCCTTTCCCCATTCAGCCAGTTGCCCCCAAGCATCACCAATCCGCATGGCCATCCAGGCTCGAAGAACCCCACCATCTTCACCCACTAAGCCTTCAGCAATCGACTGCCACACCTCAACCGCGCCCTCAACATCCTGCGCGGCGAGTTGGGCTTTCCCGGCTAGGTAGATCTGCTCAATCGCCTGAGACAGGACGGGCTGCACCTTGGCTTCCCAAAGGCCCGGCTCCACGGTGATCTCCAGCGACGCTCCGCCTCTCCTTCCGCGAAGCACCACCGCACCACGTGGAACCTGTTCCGCTTCCAACTCTAGCCAATCGGGATACGAGGTCAGTTCCCCCTTGGCAGCGTCAGGATTGGCGGGAGGGTTGGGCAACCGCTCCCAACTCAGAATCACATCCCCCAACTGCAACCCCGCCTCCTCAAGCGTCGAGTCTTTAGGGATCTCCTCGATCACCACCCCTCTCAGATCTTCTTGCCCGTCTACTGCCAGTGCCTCGACCAGTGCGGGAGAGACGGGCTCCGTCTCCTGAGGTTCAGCCACTGCAAGACCAATCCACAGCGGCATTATCGAGACGAGGAAGCACATTGCAGCACGCTTTTTGGGCATGGGACACCTCTCCTTAACCTCTAACGCGAGAAAGAGATCTGAAAGATACCACCGCCGGTCGATGTCCCTGGTCCTTCCAGCCAAGGTTCGTCGCGTCATGGACATAGGCTGCACTGACATCGACGGCGGAGGACCGCAGACATGACCCTGAGCAGGATTCCGAATTCCCGGCGCATGAGGAGGGCGGCATGGCTCTCGTCCTGTGCTCTTACCCTGTGCTGCCTCGCCGGCCCGAAGGCGCTGAGCGCCCACGAGGCGAACCATACACACCCGAGCCTTGCGGCGGCCTCTCTGGAACTGTTGAATGACTCGGGCTTCTACGGCCCAGATGAAGTCGAGCAGATCCTTGCCGGTGCGATTGACGAAGACGACTGCGATGACAACACCATGAAGGAGCACTTCCTGAACCCTCGTACGGGAGAAGGATTGTTTTTCTCCAGGTCCGCGCGGGGGAGAGCGGACGCGATGTGGGCGAAACGTCTCCGGGGAGTCTCTCAACCTACGGGAGAATCATTCTGGTACGCCGGACGTGTCCTGCACCTGCTTCAGGATATGACGTCTCCGGCCCATGTCCATGACGACGCTCATGCCGGGTTGGCTCCCGGCGGCTGCTGGTTCCTCGATAGCGTTGACGATTTCGAAAACTGGGGCTGGAAAACCTCCGAGGACACCGTACATATACTGGATTACGTCGACGCATCGATGGACGGCAACGACAGGGTCATCCGCGGGAGCCAGACCCAGGACCTGAAGGACCTCATAAGCGTTTATTTCGGCGGCAGGCCGGCGATTGCTGTGGACCTGAGCCCTGGTGGTTTCGTCCATGAGCTTGCGAGCCGCACCTACAACATGACGACTTATTACGGTGAGTTGGCGGTCGGAGATACGCAGCCTGGGACGGAGCTCAAGAGGATGTTCCCGAGCCTTGCCTACAACTCTGGGTTTCGTGCTTGGACGATTGACGGTGCGGGAGCTTTCTTTGGTGTTTGCGGCGGGGAGCAGGAAGACGCTTGGTGGGGTATGGAGAATGAATGCCTCTATAAGGATCAGCCCTGGATCCTGGGAAGTTTCTACATCGAGAACTCAGGAGGCGACAGCGGCTCGTTGACCCCCGTTGTGTGGGAGAAGACGGGAACCCATCCCAAGGGTCCGAGCTCCACTCCTCTGCTCAAGATCTATGGCGACAATCTCTACCCCCTTGCGACCATCTATGGCGCCGGGTTTCTCAAAGTCTTCCGGGAAACCGTCCTCAAGCCGCAGCACTTCTCGGACGTCCACGAGGCGGAGGAGATACACTGGTACGCTCCCTACATCCGCTACATGTACCTGCAACGGGTCATCCAAGGCTACGCGGACGGCACCTTCCGTCCCAATGCAACGGCCACGCGGGCCGAGGTACTCCAGATGTCCTATAACGGGGCTGCCGAGCCCCTCAACGACATCAATGTTTCCGACCCGGGATTCGCGGACGTGGGCCCGGGCGACTGGTTCTACCCTCTGGTCGCGAACGCCAAGGCGAAAGGCTTTGTCAACGGCGAGGCGTGCGGGGCTCAGCGGTGCTTCCGTCCCAACGATCCGATCAACCGGGCCGAGGCCGTGAAGCTGGTGAGCGCCGTGCTGCGGGTGGATGTCGCCAACCCCGGCCACATCATCAACTCCACGGATCTCTCGTTTTCGGATGTACGGACCTCCGACTGGTTTCATCCTTACGTGTACTGGCTGGTCAATTCGGAGTTGGAGAATGGCTTTCCAGACCTCGGGCTGTACTCACTCTCTTACACACAACTTTGTCCTAGACAAAGGGAGGTGAATCTGGTTTTCTGTTCTCCCCAAGCGGAACTTGGGAGGAATGGAATGACGAGCGGCAAAGAAGGGAACCCGGAGAGTTGGCCGGAGCAAGAGATGCTGACGGCCAACTTTGGTGATACGCGACTGCAGCGCCGAGCTCATTTGATCCTGGGGGCCTTGTCTCAGCGTCCGGAGGGCAGCATTCCTTCAGCCTGTTGCGGCTGGGCAGAGACCCAAGCAGCCTACCGCCTGTTTAGCAACGAGAAGGTCACTGCCGAGAGGGTTCTCGAGCCTCATCGGGATGCGACGCTGGAACGGATGGAGCAGCATCCCGTGGTGTTGTGCGTGCAGGACACGACTGAGTTGGACTACACCAGCAAATCCCAGATTCAGGGCTTGGGTCCGCTGACCTATGAAAACTCCATCGGTCTTTATATCCACCCGACCCTGGCGGTGACCCCGGAACGTCTATGCCTGGGAGTTCTGGATCAGTGGACCTGGGTCCGAGATCTCGAAGAACACGGAGGCAAGGACCGTCAGCACCGCCTGAAGCGGCCGTTGGAGGAGAAGGAGAGCTTTCGCTGGCTGGAAGGCTATCGGCGTGTCTGCGATCTTCAGACCGTGCTACTGCAAACCCGTCTGGTGTATGTAGCCGACCGGGACTCGGATCTGTTCGAACTCTTCGAGGCAGGCCAGACGGGGGAGGCGGCTTGGCTGATCCGAGGCAATCAGGACCGCAAATTGACCGATGGCCGCCATCTTTGGGAGGCAGCCAGAGAAGCCGAAGTCATTGGCACACTGGAGTTTGATCTACCCGCAGGACCAGATCGCCCCACCGCCAGGCACGTGGTTCAGACCCTGAGAACCGCGCGGCTGAAGTTGAAACCTCCCTACCGTCCGGACAGGAAGCTGCCCGCACTGGAAGTGACCGCGATCTTGGCGCAAGAAAAGGCCTCTCCCGCAGGAGTCAAGCCCATCGAATGGCTGCTGCTGACGAACTTGCCTGTCGGGGACGGCCAGGAGGCAGCGGAAATGGTCGACTGGTATGTCTGTCGCTGGCAGATCGAGGTCTACTTCAGGACTCTGAAGAGTGGATGCAAGGTCGAGCAACTCCAGTTGCAGAGCCGAGATCGCCTGGAGGTCGCTTTGGCCTTCTACATGATCGTCGCCTGGCGCGTGCTGTACCTGGTCATGCTCGGTAGAACGGTCCCGGATCTCTCGTGTGAAACCGTGTTTGCACCCGAGGAATGGAAGGCCGTCTGCTTGGTGAGCCAGAAGAAAAGGCCACCTCACCAGCCACCGAAGCTGGCAGATTTCCTGGCTATGTTGGCAGGGCTCGGCGGCTACCTGGGACGCAAAGGAGACGGCCCGCCTGGTCCCAAGGCCATCTGGATTGGCCTCCAGCGCACTCGCGACTTTGTCATCGCCATCAAGGCACTGGAGGATATCTCCTAGTTGTGTGTAAGAGAGTGGGCTGTACTCCGGGACGCGGCTGATGAGGGGCTATACCGATGGTCTGTTCCATCCCGAGCGGCTCGTCACCCGTGCAGAGATGGCCAAGCTTCTGACTCATGCCATGCTCTACTGCGAGGCCAGCACACGCTCGAAGGAGTGCGGTCCGGGTGCGGTGATTTCAAACGTTCCCCAGCAAATTGCCAACGCGTCCGCGGGATCGCCGGTGACGACCTTGGGTGCCCTCTACGAGCAGGTGAGCGACCCAGCCAACACCAACGGTCCGGGGCCGTTCCACCTCCCCGGTGGGGACAGCCGGACGGTGACGGCGCCGCTGACGATCACGGGCGACACGCACGACGCCGACGGCGATCCTCTTTTCTATTTCTGGACCACCGACGGCGGATCGCTCACGACCTCCGATCCAGCAAGCTTCTCCCGGGTGACCTGGACGCCTCCCGTGGTGGCCACGGACACAGGCTTCACCCTGCACGTGGTCAGAGGGGACCGCCGAGGGCTTATCGGGACAGGCAGGTTCGAACTGCTCGTCCCCGGCACGGCTTCGGCAGACCCGGCCGCGGGAACGATCACCAGCCCGAACGGCACCCAGGCCGGCCCGGTGACCGTCTCGGCCACGGCCAGTGACGGCGACGGCCTCGCCCGGGTCACCGCGACTTTCATCTCGGGAGGCCCGGAGCTGGTGCTCTGCGGTCTGGACGGTCCGTCCTTCTGCACGGGGACCAACGGGTCGTGGTCGCGGACTGCTGTCAATCCCGCCGCGTTTGGAGCCTCTCCGGGGACGGTGACGATGAGGCTGCTCGTGGAGGACGCCACGGGCGAGATCGTGCTCGTGGACACGCACGCATTCACCTTCAGCCCGCCGAACACCGGCCCGACTTTCAAGCTCACGATCCGCAAGGAGGGGGACGGCTCCGGCACCGTCTCCGGCGGGGGCGTGGTCTGCGAGCCGGGTTGCTCGACCACCATCGCCAACCTGCCCGCGGGCTCCTCGGTGACCCTCTCGGGCTCGGCCGCAACGGGCTCGGTCTGGGTGGGCTTCGGCGGAGAGCGTTGCTATAGCTCAGATCCGTGCACGCTCACCATGAATTCGAACATTACGCTCCGTGCCGCGTTCGGCCTGCCGGACGCCTTCGCCGTCCGATATTCCGCTCCCTCGAACGGCGATACCGGCGTGGCCGTGAGCGCTCAGATCAACGTGTATTTCAATCGCGACATCGTGGCGGGCCCCAGTTATGCCGGTCTCGTCCTCCGCGAGTCCGGAGAAACGCCTGTGCCGTTCACCCCGGTGATCCCTTCCACGGACCGCCGCCGGCTGGTGCTCATACCCTCGTCGAACCTCGCGCCCGGCAAGAGCTATCTGGTTGAGATCCCGGCGGGCGCGGTCTCGGATACGGAAGGGATTCCCTTGGCCACGCCATACAGCTTCGCCTTCACCGCTGCCGAGGCGGGAGCGCCCAAGATGTACATCACGTCCCATCCGCGTCATGTCCTGGAGGGAAGCGAGACCAAGGTCAGCATCTGGTTCGAAGCTCCCACGCTCGAAGAGCGCACCATCATGCTCACATCCACGCCCGCGGGCGAATTGTTCCATCCAAGCGAGGTGATCCTGGAGGCGGGCGAAACCCTTGTGGAGTTGCAGGTGGACTCCCGCTTTAATCACGGCAGCACGAGCCCGGTGACCGCCACCTTCTCGGCCTCGGCTCCGGGCACAGGCCAGCAGAGCACGCAGATCATCGTAGCCAACATCACCGGGACGACAGGAGCCTCCCTCAAGTTCCAGGGGGGATCAATCGTGGACGACACCGATAACGACGGTGTTTTCGAGGTGGATGAGACCGCCGAGATCCTGTTCTCGGTAGCGAACTTCGGCTCGTCAACCATCAGCAACGTCATTCTCGAGTTTTCGGTGATCAATACGAATGGCATCAGCATCCTTGGCGGAGCGCCCTACACCTGCAACCTGGGCTCCCTCGCAGCCGGGAAAGGCACCACCTGCAAGAAGTCATTCGGGGCCGACGACGATCTGCCCACTGGCGACTACTACATCCAGATCAAGGGCACGTCGAGCGCCAATGGCTTTCTCGACCAGGAGAGGGTTCATATCGTCAACGACCTTCAGCCGGACTTCATCCTGAATATCGGCACGTTTCCGAGCGCCGAGCTGACGCCCGGATCCACGGTGATTGCGCGTTACACGGCGCGCAACAATACGGACGGGTTCAGCATTGAGCTTCCCGTGTTCGAGGTGACCCTGGAGATGGAAGGGACACCGCATCTGCTCTACCGGCTCCACGCCAACGCCCGCGGCTATGACTGGAATTCTCAGTCCTTCCAGCTGCCCATCGTGGTGCCGCCGGTTCCAGGGACTCACATCATCCGGGCGCGGATCAATCCACCCGGGGCGGGCCGGCTGCTCGAGAGCAACTACGACAACAACGATGCCACCGTGTTGACCTTGCGGGTGGCCGCTCCGAACCAGCCGCCGGTGCTCAACCCGATTCCAGGCCCTCTCGCGGCCCAGGCAGGCCGGGCTCTGGCTTTCACGGCCATGGCCACCGATTCCAACAACAATCCCATCACTTATCGGCTAGCGGCGGGAGCGCCGGCCGGCACTGCGATTGGCTCTACCTCGGGGGTTTTCACCTGGACGCCCGCGTGCAGCCAGGGGCCAGGGACGTATTCGCTCTCCATCATTGCCGACGACGGTAAGGGAGGGACAGACACGGAGACCTTCGCCGTGAATGTGGGGATCGAAACTGACCTCGGATCGGATCAGATCGCCAGCCCCCAAGCGGCAGTACCAGGGCAAACCATAGGGCTTACCATCGTGGCGATCAATCACGGTCCGAGCTGCGCGATCGGGGCCGCGGTAGCGTCCCTCTTCCCGGCCAGCCTCACCAATGTTTCGTGGAGCTGCACGGCCAGCGCCGGATCATTCTGCGCGACCGGAGGAACCGGCAATATCGGGGACGCTTCGGTGTCGCTCCTTCCGGGCGGGATGGTCACCTATGCCGTGACGGCGAAAGTGGCCAATACGGCGTCGGGCCTCATCTTCAGCAGCGCGACCGTGACTGCGCCCCCTGGTGCCACCGACCCGAACGAGACCAACAACAGCTCCTCGGCCACCATCACACTCCGGGGCCTCGACTTCCATACGGTCACTCCATGCCGCGTCTTCGACACGCGCCTGAGCGGGCCGGCCCTGGCCTCCGGAGTGACACGGGTCATACAGATCGCAGGGATACTGTTTGAGGCCCCCTCCCTCCGAGCCTGCGGTAGGCTCGTGGCGTTGAGGATAAGAAAGGAGGCCTCGATGAGATTCTACACCCAACAGCACCGTCACTACTGTGGAATCGACCTCCATGCGCGCAGCATGTTCGTCTGCATCCTTGATCGATCCGGCAAGACGCTGGTTCACAAGAAGATCGACTGCGACCGAGACGAGCTCCTCCAAGTCCTTCGACCCTACCGCCGCAAGGACCTCGCCGTCGCCGTCGAGTGTGTCTTCTGCTGGTATTGGGTCGCCGACGTATGCGCCCAGGAGGGGATCGAATTCGTCCTCGGTCATGCCCTCGACATGAAGGCGATTCACGGCGGCAAGTCCAAGAACGACCGTCTCGACTCCTACAAGATCGCCTCGCTTCTGCGCGGCGGCAATCTCCCCTACGCCTACGTCTACCCCCGCGACAAGCGAGCCACCCGCGACCTCATGCGGCGCCGGACCTTCTTGGTCAGAAAGCGCGCCGAGCTGCTCACCCATATCCAGAACACCAACACTCAGTACAACCTCCCTGCCTTCGAGGAGAGGATCGACAAGACCAAGGACCATGGAGCCATCATCGAGCACTTCGACGACAGCAGTGTCCAGATGTCCATGGCCGCCGACGTGGCCCTGATCGAAACCTTCGACGAGGTCATCCGCGACCTCGAGCTCTTCCTGCTCCACGAGGTCCGAAAGGATCACGGGCACGGCTTCTCGTTGCTGCGCTCCATACCTGGAATCGGGGAGATCTTGGCTCTGACCCTGCTCTACGAGATCGATGACCTTGGACGCTTTCCCAGCGTAAAGGACTTCCTGTCCTACTCCCGACTTGTCAAGGGCAGGCATGAGTCCGCCGGCAAGACCACGAAGTCGACCGGCAGCAAGATCGGCAACGTCCACCTCAAGTGGGCCTTCTCCGAAGCCGCCGCCCTGTTCTTGCGTTGGAACGTGGCCGGCAGAAAGTACTTCAGCCGCATTGAGAAGAAACACGGCAAGGGCAAAGCTCTCAGCATACTGGCGGCCAAGCTCGGACGGGCCGTCTATTACATGCTGCTGCGCAAGAAGCCCTTCGACATGCAACGCTTTGTCAACGTTTAAGGAGGAAAGAGGGTGAGCCCGCCGCCCAACTGGAGCCTCAAGGGCCGAGCCAGCAAGGACCTTTCGATCGGGCAGATCCGTGCGCCTCAGAGCGCGACCGAGGTCCATCGGCACACAGCCTGGCAGCCTGCCCCAGGGATTGGACACCCTCTTTCGCTCAGCTTTTCGCCAAGATGCCGAGATCGGAATCCCCCTCCCATGGCCTATGGATCCTGCCGGAGCTGTGGAAAGCGCGTGAGACGCGCTTCCCACAGCTCCTTGGACGGACGCCCTTCGGGCGCCGCCCACAGGCTCCACAGGCCCGGCGACGAAGATCGGCGTCTTGAATACAAGAAGATCTCGAGAAAGAGAAGGTGACTGCTCTGCCCCTTCCCCGAGCCCGCCGCATAACTGGACACGGTCGATCGACCGCGAGCCCGCACTTTGAATGGGCCGGCATGAGGGCACAGAAACGTTTCTAGGACGTGGAGCCACGGCTTCACACCGCCGCCCAGGCGGCGGCTGAGCCTCGATAGGTGTTTGGTGCAGGCAGTCCCTGCGCCGATTGAGAAACCAAGCAGAGGAGAGCATCTTCATCCGACTCGCGGTCCTGATTGAGCTGGAGCCCCCCGCCCAGCTACTACGGACCCTCTATGCCTTGACCACCGGGGGCCTCATAAGGGTTGTGCGGCATTCCGGTCGACGCAGGAGCCGTGTCGCTCAACTTGACCGCTGTTGCTCCATCCTCGAGCGGCCAGATTGTTCTTTTCCCAGGGAATGAACCTGTGCCTGAGACGAGCTCGGTCAGCTTCAAGAGCGGATCGACCCGGGCCAATAGCGCAGTCCTGTTGCTGGCGACCGACGCCTCGGGGACGCTCGCCGCTCAGGCATCGCTGGCCAGCGGCGGCAGTCAGGTACACCTGGTCATCGACGTCAATGGATTCTTCAAGTAGAGCTGAGGATGAAGGCCCGCCGGAGGTGGCCCTCCGGCGGGATCGAATCAGATCGGCTTAGTGCCGGCAGCGGCCGTTGTGGCGGTGGTTGGCGCGGGCCCGGCGGTTGTAGTTCTGGCGGTTGTCGTTCCGGTAGGCCCGGCCGCGGTTGTTGCGGTAGGACTGCGACGCGTGATATTCCGCCTCGCGCTCGGCGTCCTGGCGGGCGCTCTTCTCCTGCTTGTAGTCGCTGTAGGCACCGGCGGCGGCGCCCACCGAGGCACCTACGGCCGCTCCCTTGAGGAGCTCGACGCCGCTTCTCCGGCCCCGGACGACCTGGGTGACGGCGCCGATGGCGGCGCCGGCCGCGGCGCCCTTCACCAGACGGTCCGAGCCGCCGGTGTCACGGTCGCCGGCCTGGGCCGCAACCGCTCCGCCGAGGAACAGGACGGCCATCAGGAACACTGCGATGAAGACACGCTGTCTCGCCATGCTGAACATTTCTCGTCTCCTTCTCCTTGAAGTCGTCCCGCTTCGATCCATATCTCAAGACTGACGACTCTCTAATTTCTGCAGCGTCCCGGAGGGTCTCTCCGGGGTAGCTGCATAGACCATAGATCAAGAGCTATGCCAGGGCCGAGGCTGGCCCGTAAGATGCTGTCCAGCTGAGACTTAGGAGCGGATCGCGAAATCTCCGTCCGCCTTGGGAATGTCCCCTCCTCAGGACGGTTTGTCCCTCATGAAGGCCAGCTAGCTGATGGGATTTGCCGCATACACGGTCTCCGGCTTCTTGAGCAGGCCTTTCTCCACGATGACGTCATCCGAATCGCCCAGGGTGCCGTTCGGACCGGCAGAGATCAACTGGTAGAGGTCGTCCCGCAGGCGGCGGTAGTGGAGGGGGTTGCCCCACGCGTCGTCCATGGAGAGCTCCGCCCGCAGCATGGGATCGACGTCGCCGAGCTGGGCGGGGAAGGCATAGGCGCCGGTCGGATCGGTCGTAAGGTGGAGGTTCAGGGCATTGGCCCAATCGAAGAGCTGCTTTTCGGTCAGTGTCTGCTTGCCGCCGCATCCGGCTAGCAGGGCGGCCATCAGGAGGATGAGGAACAGCCCGGTCGAACGCAGTCGCACCATCTGCTTCTCCTTTGCTCCGGTTATGAACGGCTTTGTGCCCTCCAGCCTATCATGGGCTAGGATTCGCAACCATGATCCCCGTCCTGCTCGCGTTCTCTCTTCTGGCCGCTCCCGACCCCGGCTCCGCACCCCGCACGATGCGGGTGGACTACTACCATTCGGGGGATGCCTCCCAGGAGCATTTCAGCCTGGACAAGGTCGTCCTCGAGCCCGGTGCCTGGCCGGGCAATCCGGCCCGGCCTGTCGATGACACTAACCTGGGCAAGTACCTCTTCGAGGTGCTGGACCGGGGGACCAACCGCGTCGTCTATTCGCGCGGTTTCGCGTCGATCTATGGCGAGTGGGAGACCACGGGCGAGGCACAGGAGGTCTGGCAGACGTTCCACGAGTCGCTCCGCTTCCCAGCGCCCTCTTCGCCTGTCCAGGTAGTCCTCAAGAAGCGCGACGCGCGCAATGCCTTCCGCGAGGTCTGGTCGGTGCTCGTCGATCCGGCGGACCCGTTCGTAGATTCGTCGGTGCCGTCCGCTCCCGGGGCGCTCCTGGAGATCGAGCGCAATGGCCCGCCGGCTGAGAAGGTCGATTTCCTGATCCTCGGCGACGGCTACACCGCGGCCGAGCGGGGCAAGTTCGAGAAGGACGCCCGCCGGCTGGCGGAGATCCTTTTTTCCACCTCTCCGTTCAAGGAGCGCCGCCGCGACTTCAACGTCTGGGGGCTCTGCCCGCCGGCCGCGGAGTCGGGGATCTCGCGTCCCTCCACCGGCATCCACCGCCGCTCTCCCGTGGGCGCCACTTACGACGCCTTCCGCTCCGAGCGCTACGTGCTGACCTTCGACAACAAGGCCCTGCGCGACGTGGCCGCCTTCGCGCCCTACGAGTTCGTCGAGATCCTGACCAACACCCGCACTTATGGCGGCGGCGGCATCTTCGGCCTCTTCTCAACCGTGGCCGCGGACAGCCTCTGGTCGCCGTACGTCTTCATCCACGAGTTCGGGCATCACTTCGCCGGGTTGGCCGACGAGTACTACACCTCGGATGTGGCTTACGAGCCTGCGCAGGAGCTGGTGGAGCCTTGGGAGCCGAACGTCACGGCTCATATTGGCGGGGAGGACAGCCTCAAGTGGAAGGTTCTGGTCGAGCCCGGCACGCCGATCCCCACGCCCTGGTCCAAGGAGGCGTTCGAGAAGCATTCGGCGGAGATCCAGAAGCGCCGCCGGAAGATCCGCGCCGAGAACCGGCCGGAGGAGGAGATGGACGCCCTTTTCCTGGAGCAGCAGAAGGTGGAGACGAAGCTCCTGGGGAGCGAAAAGTTCGCGGGCAAGGTGGGGGCGTTCGAAGGGGCCAACTATTCGGCCAAGGGCTACTTCCGCGCCCAGGCCGACTGCATCATGTTTACCCGCAACGAGGTTCCCTTCTGCCACGTCTGCCAGCGCGGCATCGAGCGGGTCATCGACCTTTATACGCAGCCGGCCCCCTGAGGCGGGTTAACATGGCTCGACCGCCATGGCCGAGCCTTCTCCACGCCGCAAGCGCCTCCGCCGGATCCTCGTGTTCCTGGTGCTGCTGGCGTTGCTCCCCGTCGCGCTCTTTCTGGCTCTGCGCTCGTCGGGCTTCCGGCAGTCGGTCCTCCGGCAGATCGCGGGCTGGCTGAGGACGGAGTACGGGCTCGTCCTGAAAGCGGAGGATTTCGACGCCCGCTGGGATGGCTTCTCTCTCGACGGCGTCGAGGTCGGCGCGCCGGATGCCCGGCCGGTCTTCCGGGCCAGCCGGGTGGATGTCTCCATGGACATGCGGACCCTGCGCGGGCCGGTGCGGGTGATCCGGAACCTGGAGATCGAGGACGCCGTGCTCGACCTCTCGGCGCCCATCCCGAAGCTCCCCGAGTCGGACCCCAAGGCGCCGCCTGGCTTCAGCATCACCCGCTTGGTCCTCCGCCGCGCCTCGGTCCTCGGACCGCCTCCCGAGCCGCCCCTCTCCGATTGGGTGCGGAGCTGGCGGATCGGCGAGGTCGAGGGCGGCGGGTCGTATGTGGACGGCCGGTGGGACGTGAGCATCGAAAGCTCCAAAGCGCACGTCGAGCGCCCCGGCTTTCCTCCCTTGGACCTGAATCTGGGGACGCAGGTCGAGTACAAGGACGGCGAGCCGATCCGGATCGTCTGGGTGCGGGCGAACGGCGACGGTGTCCGGCTCACCGGATCGGGCTTGGTCTCGACGCTGGAGGGGGCTTCGAGCTATGCGGCTTTCGACATCCAGGTCGAGCCCCGTCTTCTGGTCGCGAAAGCCCCGCCGGGAGGAAGCGTCCGCGCCAAGGGAGAGCTCTGGTTGCCCGATACGCCCATGGGCAAGGTGGCGGTCGAGGCCCGCGGTGTCCCGGCGGAGGTCCTGCGGCCCTATGTGGATGCCGGGCTGTTTCAGGACCTCTCCCTGGCCGGAACGGTGGCGGATGCCGAAGCGGACCTCCAGCTCGAGCCGGCAGTGCAGGGGAAGGGAAAGGTTGCCTGGCGGCGGGGCGACCGGCAGCTCGTCCGCATGGATCTGCAGGTGAAGGAGGATCAGGAGATCCGGCTGACCGCGGAAGGGGATCTCCTCCCGGGCTCACCGGGACGCCGGCACGTCCGCGGCACGGTCGTGGCTTCGACCTGGCCGGAGCTGGCCAATGGGACGGCGCAAGGGATCGACGCCGAGCTGCGGATTCCCAATCTTCCGAATGCACTGGCGGAGGCGCGGGCGCTCTGGCCTCGGCTGGTCCCGGCGCTTCCGGCGGGCGTTCCGGTGCAGGGGGCCCTTGAAGCGGACGTGCGGCTCTCCGGAGCTCTGACATCTCCGCTGGCCAAGGTGGATGCGTCCTGGGTGCCGGAGCCGGGGGCGAGGGTGAAGGTCCGGGCGGAGGGGCGGGTGGGGACTTGGACGGGATCGGCTCGGGCGGAGATGGAAAATTTGGCCCTTACGGGCCGCCCTCACCCCCCGACCCCCTCTCCCGGTCCCCCGAGCACGCCCGCCCCGGGAGAGGGGGAGACTTACGGGCGGATTTCTGGCGTGATTTCGCTTTCCGGGTCTCCGCGCTCCTACCGAACGAGCGTCGATGCCGAGATTACCCAGGGCGCCTTCCCTCCGTATCTGGAGAGCTTGGAGCGGGGCCGGATCATTGGGGAAGGCTCCCTCGCGCTGCAGCCTCTGACCTACACGGGCACTCTGGACCTCGACGGCACGGGCCTCTTTGCCCGGCCGAACGCGTCCTCGACCGCCCAGCTTGCCAGCTTTCAAGTCGAGTCGAACGGCACCCTCAAGCTGGAGCCGATCTCCTATGCCGGCAAGGTGTCCTTCTCGGGAGCCGGACTCGGCGGCATGGCGCTAGCCGAGCAACTGAACGTCGACTCGGACGGCACCTTCCACCTCGATCCGCTCTCCTACCAGGGCAAGATCGCTCTAGAGGGGACTCGCATCAACCTCCCAGACACGGTCCAAGCCGACCGTGTAGCTTTAGACGCCGAAGGCACCTTCTGTCTGAGCAAGTCTCCCCCTCTCCCGGGGCGGGCGTGCTCGGGGGACCGGGAGAGGGGGCCGGGGGGTGAGGGCTCCGTCCACCTGACCGCCGCCGGAGTCGAAATCCCCGCCGCAGGCGTCACCCTCCTCGACCTCCAAACCGAGGCGAGCACCGACGGCAAGGATGTCCGCATCGCCTCGCTAACCGGCTCGCTGCCCGAGGGGCGGACGTTCTCAGCCTCAGGAGGCTTTGCACTCGATCTCGAGACAGCCGACCTCGATCTGCGGCTGATCCGTCCGGTCGATCCTGTGCGCGAGGCCGAGCTGACGGCGACTCTCCGTAATGGGATCGTCGAGCTGTCCGCCCCCCGGATCGACACCGATGCCGGACCGGCGAGCCTGCGGGCCACGATCCCCCTCAGCGCACTGGCGCAGATTCCGGAGCTCGCGAAGCTCCCGGTCAAACCGGCTCCCGGCCAGATCGTCATTCATGCCCAGGCCCCCGAGGTGGACTCCATATCCCTGCTCAAAGCCCTGGGGATGGAGGCGCGGCCCGAGCGTCTGCGGGCGGGAGTCACGGCCGACCTCACCTTCGACCCCATGGCTCCAGCCGCCGGACGCGGCGAGATCCTCCTCGAGGGACTGAGCCTGGAGACGAAGGACGGGCGAGTGGCAGCGGAGGCCCCGGTGATCGCCCGGCTGGAGAGGGGGAGGCTGGAGCTGCAACCCGTCCGCCTCCAAGTCGAGAGCGAGGAGATCGGAGCGACCGCGATCGACGTGAAGGGGACGGCCGACCTCGATCCTGCGTGGAAGCCGACACAGGAGATGGCATCCCTCATCCGGAGCCTCTCGGCCGATGCCGGCGGCACCCTCGACGCAGCTCTCCTCAATCCCTTCCTCGAAGGGGGGATCGCCGCCGGGGCGCTGACTTTTTCAGCCTCGGCGAGCGGCACACCCGACCAGCTTGCAGCCACGTTCGCAGCAAATGGCTCCGAGGCCTCGTTCTGGTGGCCCGCCGCGGGGGCCCGCATCGAGGGACCCACCGTCAACGGCTCCTGGTCCGGGGAGGCCTGGAAAGCCAGCGGCAACGCCGGCCTGAACGGCGGAACGCTCGCCTTCAGCGCGCGGCCGGTGGAGAAGGGCGCCCTGGTGAGCCTCAACCTGGCCGACGTCCCGTACCGGCTCGACTATGGTTTGACCACGCGGGTCGGAGGCGTCCTCGCCCTCCACGTCCCCCTCCCGTTCACCGAAGAGGGGAGGCTGCGGCTCGACGGCACGCTCGACGTCGAGCGCGGACTGCTCATCCGCGACATCAACCTGGACCGCGAGGTCCTCACGCTCCTGCTGGCTCCCGAAGAGGCGCCCGGCACCGAGGAGACCCTGGCGAGCCGGATCGATCTCGATCTGACCGTCACGACCGAGGACGGCATCCGCATCCGCAACAACGTGGCCAACCTGCGGGCGCACTGGACCACCCTCCAGATTGCCGGCACGGCCGAAAGACCGGCGATCCGCGGCCGGGTCGAGATCGATCCGGGCGGGCGCGCCGAGCTCTACGGCCAGACCGTGCAGATCGACCGCGGCTCCCTGATCTTCACCGGCAACCCGGCGCAGGACCCGCTCGTCGACATCGCGACCACCAGCTCCCTGGAAGACCCGACCATCGCCCGCCTGCCCGGCAGACCCCTGGACGTTTTCGAGCAGCGGGAGCGCGAGGTGATGCTGGAGGAGGACCAGGACGCAAAACAGCAAGAGACGACGGCGAGCGAATTCCTGACCTCCGGCCTGACCGGCTACTACGGCGCCCGCGTGGTCTCGCGGCTCGGCGAATCCATCGGCCTCTCCCGGATCTCCGTGCGCCCGGTGCTGCTGTTCGACCAGGCCGATCCGACCGCCCGGCTCAACGTGGGCAGCGACCTCTCGCCCAACGCCACGTTCGCCATCTCGATCGACCTGCGCCAGCCCGAGAGCCAGATCTGGCTGCTCGACCTGCACGGCTTCCGCGGCCTCCCCGGGTTCACCTTCGAGGCCTTCACCACCGAGGACCGCGCCGAAGGGCTGAGCATCCAGCAGACCCTCAACCTCGGCGGCAGCCTCGTGGCCGAGGAGAAGGGAGACCGCCTCCGCCGGCTCCGCCTCGAAACCCCGCCCGGGATCTCCCGCTGGACCCGGCGGACCCTGCGCAACGCGGTCGGCCTCCAGAGGAAGGAGCCGGTCCCCCGGGAGGCTCCCTTCGAAACCGAGATCGACCTTGCCGAGCAATTGCGCCGGCGCGGCTATCCCGGCGCCCTGGTGACGGCCGAGCTGGTGCCGGTGGCGGACCGCCCGGGCTGGGTGGACCTGAACGTGAAGGTCGCCGCGCTCGGGCCGCGCGTCGAATTCACTTTCGCGGAGGACAAGCCGCCGCGGGCCTTCCGGCCTGAGATCCTCGCCGCCTATCGGCCCGACTTCTACGAGGAGCGCTCCCTGGAGGAGATGAAGGAGGCCACCATCCGCGCCTTCCGCAGCGCCGGCCACCTGGATCCAGCCGTGGAAATCACGGTGTGGCGCGAGACGGTGGAGCCGGACGGTCCCCGGACCGTGGTCATCCACTCCGAAGCCGGTCCCCGGGAGGAATTGGCGGAGCTGGAGATCGCCGGCCTCGATCCCGGCCTGTCTCTCCTCGCGGCCGGGAGCTTCCCCGGCCGGCTCTCCCGCGCCGAGCTGGCCTTCGCGGTTCCGGGCGCCGACCGCCGCCTCCTCGACGCGCTCCGGAGCCTCGGCTACCCCCAGGCCAGGATCGCCGGCCGCGAGACCGCGGGCAAGCGCCTGACCGTCCGGGTCGAGCCCGGGCCGCGGCAGGTTTTCGGCCCCGTCGAGATCGTTGGAGTCGAGCCTGGAGTCGAAGAGGAAGAGCGGAAGCGGCTGGAGGAGCTTGTCCCGGCCCGCTCCGGCGAGGGGTTCCGCATGGACCTCGTCTCGGCCGGCGTGCTCCGCCTCGAGGATTCGCTGCGGTCCCGCGGCTATCCGGATGCCGAAGTCCGCGTCGTCACCAAGCCGGCGGAGCCGCTCGTGATGGACGTCCGGTACGAGATCGAGCCGGGGGCGCGGGTCCGTCTGGCCGAGGTGGAAATCGAGGGCGAGCGCTGGGCCCGTCCGGACCAGCTCGCCCGCCTGACCGGCCTGGAGCCGGGCGAGCCGCTGGACCGCAACGCCGTCACCGAGGCCCAGGGCCGCCTCTACCGGACCGGCATCTTCTCCCGGGTGACCGCGGAGGTGGACCGTTCAGGGGAGGATGAGGCCCGCGTCACCTTCTCCGTGGCCGAGAGCCCCAGGTTCCATCTCGGCTACGGCGTCCGCTGGGACAACGACGACGGCACCTCGGCCATCTTCGACGCGGTGGACACCAACTTCCTGCGCCGCGGCCTGACCCTCGGCTTCCGCGGCCTCTACGAGCCGGACGACCAGAGCGGCCGGGTCTATCTGCGGACGGGCGGGCTGTTCGGCACCGGGATCTCGCTGGAGGTCTTCGGCTCGGCGCGGCGCGAGCGGATCCCGGACGAGTTCCTGGGGGACCTGAAGCGGGAGACCGACGAGGCCTCGCTCCAATTTGCCCGGCCTTTCGGGCGCCGGACCACCGGCCGCCTCTACTTCCGCTACCGCACGGTCCACTTCTTCGAGGTAGACCCGGACCCCTTCTTCCCCTTCGACCTGGAGCTCAACCGTCCTTACATGGGGACGCAGATCCTGCACGACACCCGCGACGACAGGATCGATCCCACGGCCGGGACCTTCCGCAGCCTCGACCTGTCAGGGAGCGGCCCCTTCCTGGGGAGCGACTTCAACTATGGCCGCCTGTATGGCCAGGTCCAGGGCTACCGCACCTTCCGCCTCGCCGGCCGGCCGGTCGTCTGGGCGCAGGCGGTGCAGTCGGGTCTGGCGCAGGCCTGGTCGGGCCAGAGCCTGATCAGCGATGACCGTTTCTTCGCGGGAGGGCAGTTCTCCGTGCGCGGTTACGACCGGCGGAGCCTGAGGGTGGAGGAGGGGGACCCCCGCGAGGAGACGCTCCTGGTGCTCAACCAGGAGCTGCGCTTCCCGCTCCCGTTCTTCGATCTCGGGGGCCTCGTCTTCTTCGACGCGGGCCAGGTCTGGGAGGGGCTGGGCGCCTTCGACACGGACCTCGCCAAGTCGCTGGGCCTCGGCCTCCGCTACAAGAGCCCGGTGGGCCTCCTCCGCCTCGACCTCGCCTTCCCGCTCGACCGCCGGCCCGGGGACGAGGGCTACCAGCTCTATCTCGGGCTCGGGAACGCTTTCTGATCGCTGAATTTGCGGGGCAGCGGCAGCCCCCTGAATTTCTCCTGTCCGGGAGACGATTTCTGTCCGGGAATTTGCGGGGCAGTCGCAGCCCCCTGAATTTTGGGGTCCAAATTTAAAGGGCAGCGGCTGCCCCTTAAATTTCCTGTCCCGAAACGGCGCTGCCGGACGGCAAATTTGAAGGGCAGTCGCTGCCCACTAAATTCGGACTGGGAAATTTGAAGGGCAGTGGCTGCCCCGCAAATTTGGGGCTCGGGAGGACTACTTCTTCACTGCCTTCAGGATCATCCGCGCCCGCTCCGCCTCCGGAGAGTCCGGGGCGAGCTTCAGGAAGCGCTCCATGTCGTTGACCAGGAGGTCGTTGCGCTTCAGCTTCTCGGCGGCGAGGCCGCGGTAGTAGTAGGCGTAGGCGAGGCCGGAGTCCGAGTCGATGGCCTGGGTGAGCTTGTCCATGGCCGGCTGCCACTGCTCCTGGAACAGCCGCGTGACTCCGATCTGGTAGGGGACCAGGGCGCCGAAGCCCTGCGCCTGCTCGAACGCCGCGACCGCCTCGTCGTACTGGCGCAGACGCTGGCGAGCGACGCCGAGGTAGTAACTGTTCCCCCCGGCTGCTACCTCCGCGGCCTTGCGGAAGGCGCCGTCGGCCGCTCCGGAGTTGCGCTGGCGCAGGTAGGTTTCACCCAGCCAGACCCAGGCCGCGGGATCGGAGGGCGCCAGCTCCGTGGCTTTCCGGAGCTTGGACTCGGACTCGCCGTAGTTCTTCTCCTGCTCCAGGACCCGGCCCATGGCGACCGCGACGGCCGCATTGCTGTCCGCCTGGCCGGCGACGGAATTGAGGGCGGAGCGGGCCTCCGAGGTCTTGTACTCCCAGAGCCTGCGGTCCGCGGTACCGACCTCGGCCGGCGCAGGCGCCGGGGCCGAGGGAGGAGAAGGCTGTTGCTGATCCTGCTGCGGGGTGGGCTGCTCCTGCTTGCCCTTGTTCTTCTTGCCGCCGCCCTTCTTCTTCTGGGCGTCAGCAGCGAGAGGGGACAGGAGCAGCAGGCAGAGGAGAGCGGTCAGGAATCGGTTCATATCCAGTAGAACCATCAACCGAAACTGCTTCTTCCCGAGGACGAGGAGGGTACCGGGATGATCGACCCGAAGCCGCCCGCGCTGTTGCGCCGCAGGCCGGCCAGCGTCAGGGCGCGGTAGAACAGGCTGCGGAAGGAGGACGGGCGGTCGATCTGCAGGGGTTGCGGCGGGGACTGCCCGTCGGGATCCTGGGCGTAGAGCTGGATCCCAGCCTCCTTCCAGCGTAGCAGGACGTGGGCGAGGTCGAGCCGCGGCTTGCCCTGGAGCGAGTCGGATTGCAGGACGATCACCTGGCGGATGCCGCGGGAGAGCAGGAAGCTGGCCGAGGGGAAGTCCTGGGGGAAGACGACCCAGCGGTTGTCGAACTTGCCCGGTTCCGCCACCGCGCTCGGCTCCAGGCGCTTGGCGTCCAGGAGGAAGGCGGGCGGCGCATCGGCCGGGAGCACCAGGCTGCGCATCTCGGGCTCCGCTTTGTGGAGGCGGCGCAGGATCTCCGACACCGGCACGATCGCGGCCGCATGGTAGGCCGTGTTGAACATCGGCACCGGCCGGTAGCCTGCCCTGGCCAGGCCCAGCCCGACCTCTACCGATCTCGGGCCGGGCATGTCCACGATGAAGGCCGTCCAGGTGTCGATGGGGCCCGCGTCGAAGGGCCTCGGCTCATCCTCGGGCGCCGAGTAGACCGGCATGGTTCCTGGAAGATCGGGAGGCACCTCCGCGAAACAAGCCGGCTTGGCCCAGCGGGACCAGACCGAATCCTGGGGAGCCCAGACCTCAAAGAGCTGCGAGCCGTCCATACCGGACCTCCTCGACAAGAACCGCGGCGTCCTGCGCCAGATGATTGATGATCGGCTTGCTCGCCACCCGGCCGTACGCTCCAGCGGCGCGCCCGTCGATCGTGTAAACCCCCACGCAAGGGTAGACCTCCTCCCCTGCAACCTTCATGGGTATGGCCGTGAACTTCCGCTGCGCTGCCCACCATCGCGGGCCGAAGCGGACATCCCGGCGGATCACCTTCCACTCCTTCTCGGGCGTGGCTCCCACGAGGCCGATGCCGTCGCCGACCCGCCCGAGGGAGGGCTTGAGAACCCAGCCCGGATCCCTCTTCCAACCGGAATCCCGCGGGTCCACGGTCTCGGGGAGGAGGCTCCGCCAAGCGGGAAGGGGCGTCTCCAGCCGGTCCCAGACGAGAGGGAAGCGCTTGCTCTGGGTGAGCAGCGCCGTGGCTGGATTGCATACGGGAGTCCGCCCCCCATGGAAGAAATTCTTCCAACCGCTGGAGCGGGGGAGGTTGGGCAGCCACTCGGCCGGAAAGAAGCGGACGATCGCATCGAGCCCGCCCTTGAACCAATCGCTCTCGATGGCGGCTTGGCCATCCCGCCAGCGCAGGTGATCGGGAGAAGCGAGCAGGGCGCGGCGGCCTCGCGCTTCCAACTCTTTCGCCAGGAAGGCCATCACCTGCCTGTCGTCCGTGTAGGCCGTGGCATGGATGAGGGCCACGGCTCCACCCGGGGGAGTGGCGGAGGCCACGGCCTCGGCCAGGCTCCCTGCCGGATCGCCGGCCGGCTCGGAACCGGGGAAGCTCGGAGCCAGGAGCCGCGCGAAGCCTGAGCCCTCGTTGAAGCCGCCGGGCACGTCCGTGTTCGCCTCCGAGATCCGCCAGCCCTCCGTCGTCCAATGAAAGTCGAAGCGCAGGACGCGGGCGATCCCCGGAGGAGGACTCCCATGCCGAAGGGCGCGGCGGACGAAGAACGGCAGCCCGAGGTCGCGGTGGAGGTCGGGACGGCGTGCCAGCTCCTCTTCGGCAGCGATGGCCTCGGCGGCCAGAGTCTCGGAGAGGCTGGCGATCTCCTCCCAGGCTGGGCGCCGCAGCATCAAGGGGAAGGGTGCCACGGTCGAGACGTCCTCGACCTGAGGGTCCCATTTGCAGCACTCGAAGATGGCCCGGCGGCGGATGCGGGAATGCTCGGCAGGATCGACCGGGCCCGTCTCCACCCAGGGTGTCAGCTCCACGGTCCTGCCTGTGCCACGAAGAACCCGGCCAGCGCCACGTATGCCGCCAGAGGAGCCAGGCCGAACGTCACGGGCGAGGGGAGCGGGCGCTCCCGAGTGGGCTGGAACGTGCGCTCCAACAGGACCGCGGCGGCCCAGAGGAGGATCACGGGCCAGGCCATCCGGCCGAAATCGAAGACCGTGGCCTGCATGGACTCCCAGTTGCCTGCCACCGCCCGTCCGAGGATCAGCCCCGAGCCGATGAAGTAGCCCGCCAGGCGGAGCCCTGAGGCCGGATCGCGGTCGATGGTCACCGCGTCGGCGAGCCCCGTAAACTGGTGGAGCAGTGCCCAGAGGATGAAGAAGGCCAGGGTCGAGAGCGCGGCCGAGAAGACCACGACCCACCACCCCGGGCCGTTGCCGATGTTGCCGCCCGCGAAGCAGAGGGTGATCCCGAGGAGCGCGCCGCCGATGGCGTATGCCGCGGCCGGGTTGGCGCGCTCGATCACGTCATCCCGGGCGCTCAGCCCGAAAAACCCGAGGAACCGGGAGGCGAAGCCGACCCAGGCCGCGCCCATGACCAGGTAGAAGGCGATGTAGACCGGGTTGGTCTGCACGTCCTGCGACGAGTAGAGGCGCAGGATGGCCGCGAGCACCGCGGCGCCGAGCAGCGGGAAGACGTAGAGCCCCCAGCGGTGGCTCAGCGTGGAGCACCGGCGGGCCGTGAAGGCGGCATGCCAGAGCCAGGGAAGCCAGGTCAACAGAGAGACGATCGTGCAGGCGATGAGTACGAAGACTTCGTCTTCCGACATCCTCCCCCTCCTTGCCGTCCTACATCTTCGCTTCGATCGACTTGATGTCCTCTTCCAGCTCCAGCAGGCGCCCCCGCTTGGTGCCGAGCTTGACCTCCATGTCGGCCAGGCGGGTTTCGACGTCCTGCCGGATCTCCTGCTCGCGGGCGCCGGGGCGGATGTCCGTCAGCCGGGTGCGCCAGCGCTCGGCCGTGTCCTCGTCATAGCGGATCGACTCGCGCAGACGGTCGGCCTGATCCTTCTTGCGGTCCAGTGCCTCGCGCAGCCGGTCCTGCCAATCCCCCTTGTTCTTCGAGCGGTCCTGATCCCGCTCCGCGAACCAGGCGGTGCGGCGCTCGAAGAAGGCGTCGTTGGCCTTGCGGAAGCGGTCCCAGAGCGCCTCGGCCCGGGCGCGGGGCACCGGCCCGACCGCTTTCCACTCGGCCTGGAGCGCCTTGAGCGCCTCCGTCGTGGCCTTGAACTCCTCCGACAAGCTCAACGCCTCGGCCTGTTCGCAGAGGGCGGCCTTGCGGCGCAGGTTCTCCTTCTGCTCCTTCTCGAGCTGGTCGTAGTGCGTCTTGCGGCTGGTGAAGAAACGGTCGGCGGCACCGCGGAAGCGCTCCCAGATCCCCTCGTTCTGCTCCTTGGGGACCGGCCCGATCGCCTTCCACTCGGTCTGCAGCCCCTTGAACGCGTCGGCCGTGGCGCGCCAGTCCGTCGACCCGCTCAGCTCCTCGGCGCGGGCGCAGAGCTCCTCCTTGCGGCGGAGGTTCTCCTGGAGGTCCGTGTCCACCTGGGAGAAATGGGCCTGCCGGCGCTCGAAGAAGGCGTCGTTGGCCTTGCGGAAGCGGTCCCAGACGGCCTCGTTCTGCTCCTTGGGGACCGGCCCGACCGCCTTCCACTCGGCCTGCAAACCCTTGAGGGCATCGCCGGTGCTCTTCCACTCGGTGGAGCCGCTCAGCTCCTCGGCGCGGACGCAGAGCTCCTCTTTCCGGAGGAGGTTCTCCCTGTGCTCCAGCTCCTGCGTCTCGTAATGCTCCTTGCGCCGTTCGAAGAAGCGGTTGCCGGCGCCGCGGAAGCGTTGCCAGAGCTCGTCGTTGCGCTCGCGCGGCACGGGCCCCAGCGTCTTCCACTCGGCCTGGAGGCCTTTGATGACCTCGGCGGTCTGCTTCCACTCGCTGGATTCGGCCAGCTCCTCCATGCGGACGACGACCTCCTCCTTGCGGCGGAGGTTCTCCTCCATCTGGGCGCGGGTGGCCTCGTCCAGCGCGTTGAGGCGGACGAGGAGGCTGTCGAAATCGCCCAGGGCGTTGGCCTTGGGCACCCAGCCGAGGAGGGTGCGGACGCGGCCGGCGAAGCGGGTCTTGTCCTCGTGCGCTTCCATCTCGCGCTCCAAGTCCTCGACCCGTTGCGTGATCTGGCGGAACTTGAGGGCAAAGGAGGCAAGGGCGGCCTCGGGGCTCTTGCCCTTCATCTTGCCGACGATCCTGCCCGGCTCGGTACCCTCCTCGTTGGTTCCGTGGAGGCGGACATGGCCTTCCTCGTCGACCTGTCCCCAGCGCGCGCCCTCGGCCGCGAGCTCGGCGCGGTCATGAGCGCTCTGGCTCTCGACGTGGGCGACGTGCTCGTCGGTGGGTGGGGCTTCGGCCTCGATCCGAGCCTGCTCTTCGGCCTCGGTAGGCGCGAGCTCCTCGGCGTGATGGGTGGTCTCTTCGATCTGTTCGGGCTCGCTGGCGAGGGTGGTGGTTTCTTCGTGCATCTGGGTCTCGCGATCGTGGTGGTCCAACATGAGTATTTCCTGATGTTCCTTGCCCGTCGGTCCACTCCCGGATTGAACGTCTGACGATACCGCAATCCCGCGGGAGGGAAAACCCTGCGCTGATCCGGCACCAAACAAAGTGTAGCCGCGTTGTCACGCCTGCGCCTTCATGCGTACTTGGATATTTAGGAGTCTGTTGTAGAACAGGTGCTCTCCATGCCGGGGAGACCTGGCGAAGACAGGAGATCTTATGAAGATGAAGTGGATGTTCGTGTGCGGCATGCTCGCGCTGGGCCTCGCTGGTGCGCAGGAAGCGTGGGCGAAGGAGCAGTTTTCCTACTCGGTGAAGTTCGTGTGCGGCTACAACCCGTCCAACGTTGGGGTCTCGCTGAACGGCGTCTCCGAGGGCGAGCCCTCGGTGAAGTTCGGCAACTACGCCACCGAGATCAACCTGGTCTGGCCGGAGATCTACCTGCACGAGACGAACTACGTGTTCAAGCACCTGCTCGTCCTGGTGGACCAGGGGAAGCCGGTGGGCCGCGAGCCCAACGTGGTGTCGGCGAAGACCTACATCGACGGTGTCAAGCTCACCTCGCTGACGGGGACGATGGACGACTGCAACCGCATCGCCGAGCTGCTCTGGGGGGCGGTGCCCACGCCCTACCCGCTGACCATCGGCTTCCTGGTGATCACGAGCACGCACGAGTTGGATGTGACGGCCGTCTACACGGCCGAGACCTGCAGCAACTGGGTCAACAGCCCCGTCAAGCTGGAGTGCCTGGATGTGAACGGCAAGCAGCAGGGCGTGAGCGTGTCGATCGACGTGGAGAAGGTGGACGGCCGCAAGCTCGCCTTCCCGGTCACGCCTGCGGCTGACACGGACGCGTCAGCCCAGTAGCCGGTTGAAGGAGCGCAGGAAGGGGATGTCCGGCTGGTAGTAGAACGTTCCTACCGGGCATCCCCCTTCATGTCGGGGGCGTCAGGTGCTTCCAGCCGAGGTCGCTCACGGATCAAGTGTACAGAAAAGATCCCGCCGGGACCCCCGGCGCGCACTCATGTAAGAGAGGCCCTTCTCTGCAATTGGTGCGGCGATTGAGGATCTCGGAGGACTTCCCATGCTGCATGTCCGGGGAATGAGGTTGTGGTTGCTGGTCTTGCTGGCAGTGCTCTGCGCATCGGCCGCCTCGGCGGCGGGCCTGTCCGCGGCGATCGAGACGGACAAGGCCTTCCTTGCCGGCGCCGAGTCCGCGGTCGTCCGCGTCACCCTGCGCAACGACTCCGCGGAGGACCGGTACGTTCCGTATTGGCAGACGGCGCTCCGGGGAGTTTACGGGAACCTGTTCGACGTCCGTCTAGCCGGCCAGCCGGTCGCCTACGTCGGCCGCTTCTACAAGTGGGGCAAGCCGCAGGCCGAGGACTTCGTCCGCATCCCGGCCGGAGCCGAGCTGACGGCCGAGGTTGACCTGTCGCGCTACTACGACCTGTCGCGGACCGGCGAGCACTCGATCAAATACAGGGTGCCCGTCCAGGACTCCCTGCGCGGGATGGGGACCGAGATCGCTTTCGTCCTCGGAATGCGCGACCTGGAGTCCAACACCCTCTTCGTCGGAATCGAGCGGGACGGCATGGGCCGCTTCGTCCAGGAGCTCCGCCAGATTGACGGCGAGGCCCTCGCTCCCGGTTACGTGAGCTGCACGAGCACCCGTCAGAGCTCTCTTCTCACCGCCCTCGGGAATGCCGAGTCGATCTCCCTCCTGGCCCGCAACTACCTGAACAACCTGCCGGTCGCCTCGCGCCCGACCGATTCGGCCTACCGGACCTGGTTCGGCGAGTACGCGTCCTCGCGCTACTCCACGGTACAGAGCCATTACGTCAGCATCTACAGCGCCTTCAACACCAAGAAGGTCGACTTCTACTGCGACTGCACCGACAACGCCTACGCGTACGTCTACTCCAACCAGCCGTACAAGATCCATCTGTGCAACGCGTTCTGGAACGCTCCGAACCTGGGGATCGACTCCAAGGCCGGCACGCTGGTCCACGAGATGAGCCACTTCACGGTCGTGGCGGGCACCTCGGACTATGCCTATGGCACGAGCGCCTGCCAGAGCCTGGCGAACAAGAAGCCCGCCAGGGCGGTCAACAACGCCGACAGCCACGAGTACTTCGCGGAAACCCGCTAGGCTCACCGCGCCTCCTACCGGCGCGGGCGGTTGCCGCTCGCGCCGGGCTTCTCGATCTCCCGCAGCAGCTCTTCGATCGCCCGCTCCCGGTCCTCTCCCATCAGATTGCGGCTCCGGACCTTGCCGGTCCCATCCACCAGGAAATAGGTCGGCCAGTCGCCGATGCCCCAGGTCGAGGCGTTCGGGCCTTCGGTCGAGCCGTCGAGGATCTGCGGCCAGCCGACCTTCTGGCCGGCGAGGAAGCGGCCCAGGGCGTCCCGGTCCGCATCGCTGTTGAGGCCGAGAATGACGAAAGGACGGCCGGCGAAGCGCTCGGCCAGCCTCTGAAGCTCGGGGAGCGCGCCGACGCATGGACCGCACCACATGCCCCAGAAGTCCACGAGGACGACACGCCCCCGAAAATCCTGGAGCCGGACGACGGAGCCTTCGAGGCCGGGACCTTCCAGAGGCGGCGCGGAGCGCCCGACGATTTCCCGGGCGATCTTTTGCAGCTCTTCCTCGGCGCGGCGGGCCGTCTCCGTTCCCGGTACGGCGGCGCGCGCCTGTTGGAGATCGGCCACGGCCTCCGTGGAGCGCTCGGCTTCCAGGCGAACCAGACCCCGGTAGAGGAGGGCTTCGGCGCGGACCGCGGCATGGGGGGAGCGTCCGAGCAGGGTGGTCAGGTCCCGCTCCGTCTTTTCGAGCCCCCGGATGCCGCGTGCCCAGCGGATCTTTCTGGGAGCGGGCAGCAGGCCGGCAGAAGCGGCGTGCTCCGACAGAAGGCGCTCGATGGCGGCCTCCCCAAGCTTCGGATCGGCTGCGGCACCGTCCTGGACGAGCCAGAGGAGAAACGGAACCGCCTTTTCGTCGCCGCGGTGAAGATCGGCACCCGCCAGGAACCGGGGAGCGAACTTTTTTCGAGGCTCCCGGCCCGGATCGTCGAGCATCGCCTTCTGCTCGGCTTCCGGAGCCTTCTTGTAGGCATCCATGAAGGCGGCGACCGCGCCCTCGTATTCCTTGACCAGGGTCCCTATCTCCGGAGGCTCCGGCGCGGCGGCGGTCAAGAGGAGGACAGTCAGAAGCCAGGCCGCAAAGCGAAAGGTCATCCTTCTAAGACGGAGAAGGCGCGCTCCGGGTTTCGCCCGGCGCAAGCTCCCCCGGCCGCGGGAGCGGCCCAAGCAGGCGTACCAAGGGCTCGTACGTCCGCGAGACCGGCTCGTACATGCCTGGCAGAGGCTCGTACCGGTGTACCGGGGGCTGGTACGCAAGTACCAGAGGCTCGTACACATGTACGGGGAGCTCGTACGGCGGCGAGAGGCCCTGGTACTCGCGTACGAGACGCTCGTACACCGGAGAGAGACGCTCGTCCAACCGTACCGGAGGCTCGTACGCCCGGGAGAGGTATTCGTCCAGCCGTACCAGACTCTCGTACGCGGGTAACAGGCGTTCGTCCCGCTGTACCAGAAGCTCGTACGTCTGTACCGGAAACTCGTACGCTAGATTTCGACCGGCGAAAGCTCCAGGTGCGAGCAGCCGAGCAGCTCCCTCGCCCGTTCCGGTTTCAACCCCGCCGCCTCCAAGTTGCGCCGGATCTTCTTCAGGCACTTGTCCCTGACCGAGTAAAGCTCCCGCTGGGGCCGTCCCAGGAGAGGAGAGATGGCGTTCATGCTGAGGCCATCCCAGTAGTGGAGCTTGAGGAGGAGCCGGTCCTCGGCGGAGAGCGAGCGGAGGAGGGGAGCCAGCAGCACCCGGAGCTGTTCCTCGGTGCGGGAGCGCTCGGCGTCCTCGATCCGGCTTTCGACCCGGCCGTCGACCGGAATCCGCAGGAGCTCCTCTTCGCCGACCCGCCGCCGCTCCATCCGCGGGGGGAACGAGGCCGCCATCTGTTCGAGCTCGGCCCGGGACAGGGAGACTCCATGCTCGTTCCGCATCCGTTCGACCGCCTCGTCGAGGGAGAGGCCATCCCGGTCGCGGAGCTGCTCCAGGAGCACGGCTTCGTCACCCTGCCGCTTGGCTGCCGCGGTCGGGCGCCACTTGCCCCAGAGGTGGGTGCGGTAGTCGCGCATGAGATTCGTCAGCACGACGGTCAGGAAGGTCGGGAGGGTGGACCGCCCCTCCCAGCTCGCGAGGATGCGGTAGTCGTTCTCGACAAGCCTGATCAGGGTCCAGGAGCGGAACTCCTCGGCCTCATGCTCGGGCAGTCCGCTGCGCCGGCTCAGGTGGAGAAGCTTCTTCCAGATGACGTTGTAGTGGGTCTCGAGGAGAGCCCGGCCACGGGAGGCAGGGTCGACCGAGGGAGAGGCCGGTGGTTGAGAGGAGCGGCTCTGGAAAGGGACGACGACAGCTTTGCGGACCATCTCAAACCCTCCAAGGAGGTCCCGGCGTTAAAGGGGCCGCGACCGTGGTTCCAGATTGCCTGGAGGGAGGGTTCCCCGTCCTGAGGAAAGGATTTGGAAAATCTCAGGAAGGTCTTAGTGAAGTAGAATGAAGGAGATCCAGAGGAGGTGTTGTGGTCGATGGACCGGTGAGAATCACATGCCCCGAGGTCCGTAGCTGCTGCCGCCGCCCGCTTCTTCCCTCTCAGCCTTCGTCGTGCCCTTCGACCAAGGCGCGCAGACGAGCCAGTTCCACCTCTGCTTTCTCGGCCCGCTGCTGCTGAGCTTCAGCCCTCTGGCTTTCGGCTTCGCCCTCTGTCGGGACCAGGCTTCCGTCCGGACGGAACAGCCTGACCCATGTCGCCTCCTGTCCCTCCCAGACACCATCCCAGAGTCCCAGTAGCACTCCGAGCTTCTCGCTCCGGAGCCGCCCCTGGGCATCGGGCGCCAGCGGCCGGTAGACCCCAGGCGTGGCCAGACGGAATCCTTCGAGCTTGCGGCGATCCGGGTCGTAGAGGAAGTACTCCGACGTGCCGAAGACCCGGGCGTAGAGATCCTTCTTGACCGTACGATCGGATCTGGCGGTGGAAGGGGAGAGCAGCTCGAGGATCAGGTCGGGCAGGCGGCCGTCCTCCTCCCAGGAGATCCAGAATCTGGCGCTCGCGCTGGGGATCGATGCCGCCCACCCAGAAGACGTCCGGGCCGCGGAAGGCCCGTTTCTTGAGGCCTTGCTCCTCCTCCAGAGCTACTTCCCGTGCCTGCTCGACGGAGTAGTACACGAACAGGTTGCCGCCGGTGAAGAAGTCGGTCCGCCCCTGCTCCAGCATGGCGCGGCGGATCAGGTGGGTGATGAGAGGAATCTGCTGAGCGTGCCAGTGCGTCTCCAAAGGCTCCCCGTCGTCGTAGACGAGATCGAAGGGCAGTGGCGCGAGGGCCCGGATCGGCTGGCTCATGGCATGCTCCCTCTGTGTGTCGTTCCTTTGGAGATCCTATGACGCATCCACGGTACGAAGCAAGGAGGACGGGCTGGCTTCCGTTCTCCCCCAGGACGACAGAATAGCACTTCAGCCCATCCCGCCGCATCTGTTAGAAGATAGGGCGACTTCGAGAGGAGACCCCATGCGCTGGATGGTCCGTGGCGATGTCGACGGATTCTTCGGGCTCGCGCTCGACAACCTGGTTCAGTTCCTCCTGATCGACGCGCTCTGCCGGGGGGTGCTCGGGTTCCCGGCGGAGCTGGTCTATGGACGGATCCTGCCTGGGGCGGCGCTGTCGCTGGTCGTCGGCAATCTTTACTACTCGTGGCAGGCCATGCGGCTGGCCCGGGCTACGGGACGGACGGATGTCTGTGCTCTTCCTTACGGGATCAACACGGTCTCTCTCTTTGCCTATGTGTTCCTGGTCATGCTGCCGGCGAAGCTGGCGGCCCAGGCGGTGGGGCATCCGGACCCGGTTCGTGCGGCGTGGGTGGCGGGGATTGTGGCTTGCTTTGGATCGGGGCTCATCGAGCTGTTCGGGGCTTTCGTGGCCGAGCGGGTGCGGCGGTCGACTCCTCGGGCCGCCCTGCTTTCGACTTTGGCCGGGATCGCGCTGACCTTTATCTCTATCGGGTTCCTGTTCCGGACCTTTGCCCGGCCTCTCATCGGGTTCACGACGCTCGCGATCGTCCTTCTGACCTACTTCGGACGGGTCCGCTTCAAGGGCGGGCTCCCGGGCGGGCTGGTCGCCGTGGCCCTGGGAACGGCGATCGCCTGGATCACCGGCATCGCTCCGATGGGGCCGCTCCCGGCGGGTGGGGCCGGGTTCTTCCCTCCGGTGCCGGTCCTTGGAGACCTTTTCGGCTCGCTCGGGCATGATCTGGTCGCCTATCTCTCGGTCATCCTGCCCATGGGCCTGTTCAATCTGGTGGGCTCGCTCCAGAATATCGAGTCGGCCGAGGCGGCGGGGGATTCCTATGAAACCCGGTCCTCGCTGGCGGTCAATGGACTTGGCACCCTGGCGGGTGCGTTCTTTGGCTCTTGCTTCCCGACCACGATCTACATCGGTCATCCTGGCTGGAAGGCCATGGGGGCGCGGGCGGGATACTCAGTCCTGAACGGAGTGTTCTTCGCTCTGGTGGGGCTGACCGGCACGCTCGCCTACATCTCCTGGGCGATCCCAATCGACGCCGGCATGGCCATCGTCCTCTGGATTGGATTGGTGATCACGGCGCAGGCGTTCCAGGCCACTCCTCGCGAGCATGCTCCGGCTGTGGTCGTTGGCCTGCTGCCCGGGGTGGCGGCCTGGGGGGCCCTGATTGCCAAGAACAGCCTGCGTGCCGCGGGCATGGGGACTCCCGGCGGAGTGCCGTTCTCGGAGTCGCTGGTCCAGGCGTACCTCGCCTCGGACACCTGGATCCACGGCATCTTTGCTCTGGAGCAGGGTTTCATCTTTACGGCCATGATCCTCTCGGCGGCGACGGTGGGCATCCTGGAGCGCCGCTTCCGGGTGGCGGCGCTCTGGTGCCTGGTGGCGGCGGCCTTCTCCGCGCTCGGCTTGATGCACTCCTACGTCTGGACTCCGGCGGATACGGTGGTCTCCCTCACTCCCGCGTGGCCGTGGGTCGCCGGTTACGCGATCATGGCCGCGATCTTCTTCCTGGCGCCCTGGATCACTGTGGAGGGGGAGGGGCACTAGGCGTACGGGCCGATTCGTTTTCCTCCCCGTCGTCCTCGAGGATCGTCAGCTTGCTCCCGTCCTCGGCGAAGCGGGCGCGGACGCTGCCGTTTCCTTCGAAGGCGAAGAGCGTCGGGCCGATCGGGATCAAACGGTACTTGGGCCTGCCCTCCCGGTCGGCCAGCCTGAGGACGGTGTAGGCGACGAGCGGCTTGGTCAGGGAGGCAGCCCGGAAGACGGTGTCGGTCCGCACCGGGACCGTGCTTCCCGGCGCGATCATGCCGGCCGCCCCCACCCAGTCAACCTTGCCGTCGCGGATCACGGCCATGGAGGCTCCGGGGATCTCGGCCGCCTGGATCAGGCGGGGCAGCTCGATCGCGAGCTCGGCGGCTTGGGAGGTGGCGGCAATCAAGAAGGCGAAAGCGGCGAGGCTTAGCTTCATGTTATTGAAGAACGCACGACCGGGCCTAAAGTTCTAGCTCTCTGAGAATCTCATCCGTGTGCTCGCCGAGAGCGGGCGGCGGAAGGTAGGGCCGCGGGCGCTCCCCGTCGAAGAGATAGGGGGCCGCCAGGGTGAAGAGGTCGCCGAGAGGCATGAGCTGACCTCGAACCCGAGCCCGTTCCACCGATTCGCCGACCGTGGCGGGCGCCGCGGCAGGGATGCGGTGGGCTCGCATCGTCCGGTCCCAATCCGCCGAGGGCCGCTCCTTGAAGATGCCGGCGAGGAGCGCGTCGAGCTCGGACCGGTTGCGGACCCGGTCGGCGTTGGTTGCGAAGAGCGGGTCGGTTTCGATCTCCGGACGGTCGATCGCCTGGCAGAAGCGCCCCCACTGGTCCTGGCTGCCGACGCCGACCAGGAACCAGCCGTCCCGGGTGGGGAGGGCCTGGTAGGGAGCGAGGTTCGGATGGCGCGAGCCGAGGGCGGGGGGCTGGCGGCCGTCCGCGAGCCAGGATTGGGCCGCATAAGAGAGGAAGGCCGTGCCGGCGTCGATCATCGAGACCTCGACGCGCTGGCCGCGTCCCGTCACTCCCCTCTGCACCAGCGCGGCGAGGACCCCCGAGAGCCCGTAGAGCGCGGAGAGGAAGTCGATCACCGCGACCCCCACGCGCACCGGCTCCCCCTCGCCATACCCAGTTAGCGACATCAGCCCGGATTCCGCCTGGAGGATTACGTCGTAGGCAGGACGGTCGGCGTCCGGTCCGCTGCCGTAGCCGGTGATGGAGGCGTGGACGAGCCTTGGATTGCCGCGACGGAAGTTGGAGGTGCGGAAGCCCAGCTTCGTCCACTCCCCGGGGAGGAAGTTCTCGACCAGGACATCGGCCGTGGCGAGCAGCTTGCGGAAAACCTGGCGGCCGGCGGGGCTCTTGAGGTTGAGCGCCACCGAGCGCTTGTTCCGGTTGGCAGAGACGAAGTAGGCGCTGACCCGCGCCTCGGGTGGGCCCACGAAGGGCGGTCCCCACCCGCGGGTCTGATCCCCGCCGTCCGGCTTTTCGATCTTGATGACGTCGGCGCCCAGGTCGCCGAGGAGCATGGCGAGGTAGGGGCCGGCGAGGACGCGCGAGGCGTCGATCACCCGCAGCCCGGCCAGCGGGCCGCGGCGCTTCATCCCTTGACGGCGCGGAAGGGGATGTCGCCTGCCTCGACAGCGCGCCCGCCGGGCTCAATCCCTTCCAGGCGGAAGAGGTACGACGTCCCCGCCTTCAGACGCTCGGAGGGGAAGAGGATGGTCAGCGTCTCGCTCGCCGTGGGCTCCAGCCCGTCTTTCTGCCACACGGTCTTGTCCTTGTTGTCGACCAGGGTCACCCGGTAGGTGTCGTACTCGACCTGCGGGAGCTCCAGGGACAGGAGGATGGGCTCGGGAGACGGCCCGAGCTCGACCGTGGCGTCGGACTCGCCCCGCACCACGCCGAGGGAGATGATGGGCGTGTTGATCTGCGGCTCGTCGATCTGGTCGACTTTGGCGAGCTGCTCGCGGGATTCGCGAAGCTGCTCTGCCAGCTGCCTGTTCTCCGCGGCCAGCTTCTCCAGCTCCGAGGTGTCAGGCACAGCGACGGCTTGGGGAGCGGCAGGCGCCGGGGCTGGGCGATCTGCCTCGGCGCGGGCCTCGTTCAGCTCGCGTGTCAGGCGCGAACGGTCGGCCTGCAACCAGATGGGCAGGGCTGCCACGGTGAGCAGCGCGGCCATGAGGAGGCCGGCACGGCTACGCCGGGAGGCCCAGGCCAGGAACCCGAGCTGGACGGAGGCGCGAGCAGCATCCTCGGCCGCGACGGTGCGGATGGAGGTGCGGAGGTCATCCGCCCAGCCGACGCTCTCGCGGCACTCGGAGCACTCCATGAGATGGCTCTCGTAGGTCTCCTCGTCCTCGGGGGACAGGCGGCCGGTCACGTACAGCTCGGCGATGTTCTGCTCTTCGATACGCCGATGGTCCATGGCTCACTCCCGCGGCGTGCCCAGGTGGGCATGCCTCTCGTACAGGTCCCGGTAGCGGCGGCGGGCCCGGAACAGGACCAGGTTGAATTCTGGGGCGGTGAGGCCCAGGTCGGAGCGGATGCTCTCTTTGTCCTCTTCCGCGATGTAGAAGCGGAAGAGGATCTGGCGGTCGCGCTCGGAGCCGAGCTCCTCCAGGAGCCGGCGGACCAGGTTCACCTTCTCTTTGCGCAGGAGCTGCCCGAGCTGGCCGGTATCGCCGGTATCGGTCACCTCGGCGGCGGTCTCGATCTCCTCTTCCCTCGACCCCCGGCGGGCAACCTTCCGGTAGTGCTCGATGCTCAGGTTCCGCGCCAGGGAGCGCAGGAACCCGGCCAGCCGTTCCGGATCGCGGACTTCGCCGCGCCGGACCTTTTCCAGGGCCAGGCGGAAGGTCTCCTGGTAGAGGTCCTCGGCGTCGGAGTGCCCGCGCGTCCAGCGCCGCAAAAGGAAGGTCAGGCCCTCCCCGAAGCGGGCGATCAGCTCCTCCTCGGCCAGCGGATCGCCGCTGCGGATCCGCCGCACGAGGTCGGCCGGGGAGGACTCGCTGACGGTCGTCATCGCCGGGGCCTCCAGCCGCGGCGGGAAGTGAAGCCGGACGATCCCACCCTGGGGTGTCGTCTCTTTGCTCCATTCCACGCCCCGGCTTCGGGCGGTATTGGCGAGGACTTCGGCCAGCATCGACGCTCCTCCTTCCGGATCTTCCAGAGGGATTTCCCCCTCTTACGAAAAGAGTGATGCCGGACGGCTGAGAATTGCATCGCGGTCGCTCCGGCGCTTGAAAGCTGGTCCATCGGTGGGAAGGCTCGCGGAATCCTAACATGCGCCGGCCCGAGCCTGGGCTGGCGAGGTGCGCGACGTGCAGGCGCCGCCGCGCTGACTTCTACTTTAGTAGTTGGCGGGCTCGCCGAGGCTGCTGTCGAATTCGGTGGGGGAGATCGTCCCGTTGCCGTCCGCATCGGTCTTGTCGAATGCGATACCTGCGACCTCCTGCGGCTTCGCATCCGAGGCCAGGAGGATTTCGGGCAGATCGCTCTTGCTCACGTTCAGCGGGTTCTTCTGCTTGCTGGCCCAGATCCAGGCCTCGTCCTTCGAGATCTTGCCGTCCTTGTCGCCATCCACTTCGTCGAAGCGGGCCTTGGCGTCCGAGCCGCAGGGACTGGCGGCGTAGCACTTGAGGTCCGTGCCCGCGGCAAAGGCGCCGCACTGGTTGTTGCAGTTGCAACCGAACGCGTTGCACACGGGCATCTCATTGCCACACACGCAGTTGCTGCTCGAGGAGACGCAGTAGGGACAGAGGATGGCCGTGCAGCAGGCCGCCGCCATGCCGGGGAGCAGGAGGAGAGCGGCCAGGATGGCCGAAATTCGCTTCATGAGAAGAGAAGTGACGGGAAGGGGGGTGGAATTGCAGCCGGATCAGGCCCACCGGACATCGGCGCCGCTCGCGTGCACCCGGACCCCCGCGCCTGGCCGCGAGCCCCGCGCGGATCTTCTCCGCCAGGGCGGGCGCGTCCCCGCGGTCGACGAAGCGGGCCACCATCAGGTCGGGGGGCGAAGGCGTGGGCGGGTATGTCGTCGGGGATGGGAACCCCTGCGAAAGGAGATGAGGCCCGCGGGGAACGGCGAGGCCCCGGCAGTCGTGACCAGGAGGAAGAGGGCCAGGATGGCGCTCAGAGGTGCGGATCGCATACGTTTCCGGGCATGGTACATCCCCGAGCCTCTCAGAGACACCCCTGAGCCGCTCAGATGTACACCCGAGTCACTGGACTGTACATCCGAGCTGCCCGGGTACATTCCGGAGTGACTGCTATGTACATCCGAGTCGTTCCGTTGTACATCCGAGTCGCTCTGGCAGATCCCCGAGCCACTCTGATGTACACCAGAGTCTCTCCGATATACATCCGAGTCGCTGAGTTGTACATTCGGGCCATTCTAATGTACACCCGAGCAGCTCGGGTGAATGGTGGGGACGTTCGGGTGTACAGAAAATTAGCTTGAATGTACATCCGAGTCGCTCGGGGTACACTCACGGCAAGCTATGTTGGAAGCGATCAACGCCCGCGAAGCGGATCTGGCCCGGGCCTCGGACCCGGAGCTGAGGGATCGCGCGGCAAACTTCCGTCGTCAAGCCCTCGACGGCCTGCTCCCTGAAGTCTTCAGCCTGGTGCGTGAGACCGCCCGCCGGGTGCTCGGCGAGCGCCCCTACGATGTCCAGATGCTCGCCGGTATCGCGCTCCATCAGGGAAAGCTGGTCGAGATGCAGACCGGCGAGGGCAAGACGCTCGCGGCCGTCGCTCCCGTGGCCTTGAACGCCCTGGCCGGCCGTGGCGTGCACGTCCTCACCTACAACGACTACCTGGCCCGCCGCGACGCCGAGTGGATGGGACCCGTCTACGAGCGGCTCGGGCTCACCGTCGGCTGCATCCAGGAAGGGCTCTCCACCGCCGAACGGCATCGGGCCTACCGCTGCGACGTCATCTATCTCACCGTCAAGGAGGCCGGTTTCGACCTCCTGCGCGACGGCCTCTGCCTCGATCCGGCCGGGCAGGTGCACCGGCCCTTCCATCTGGGCCTGGTGGACGAGGCCGATTCGATCCTGATCGACGAGGCGCGCATCCCGCTGGTCATCGCCGGCACCCTCGAAGAGATCGGAGTCGATCTCGGGCGCCTGGCCGGCATCGCCCGCCAGATGGTGCGGGGAACCGACTACGACACGGACGAGTACGCGTACAACATCTTCCTGACCGACCGCGGCATGCACCGCGCCGAAAAGCTCCTGGGCTCTGGAAACCTTTTCGAAGGAGATAACGTTCGGCTCCAGGCCGAGCTGCGCAATGCCCTGCACGCCGAGGCCCTGTTGAAGCGCGACGTGGATTACATCGTCCGCGACGGCCGGATCGAGCTGGTCGACGAACTGACCGGCCGGGTCGCGGAGAACCGCCAATGGCCCGACGGACTGCAAGCCGCACTGGAAGCCAAGGAGGGGCTGCGCTGGCAGCCGGAGGGGAAGATCTTCGGCTCGATCACCGTCCAGCACTTCCTGCGCAAGTACCCGGGGCTCTGCGGCATGACCGGCACGGCGAAGTCCGCCGCAAGGGAGCTGGCGGACATCTACGACCTCGAAGTGGTGGAGGTGCCGCCGAACCGGCCGTGCATCCGCGTCGATCACCCCGACGTGATCCATGCCACCCGCGAGGCAAAGCGGCTGGCATTGCTCGACGAGATCGCCGCCACCCATGCGACCGGCCGGCCGATCCTGGTGGGCACCGTCAGCGTCGAGGAGTCGGAGAGCCTCGCCGCCGACCTGCGCCAGGCGGGGGTCGCCTGCCGGGTGCTCAATGCGAAGAACGATGCCGAGGAAGCCGGGATCGTGGCCGAGGCCGGAGCCCTGGGCGCGGTCACGATCTCCACCAACATGGCAGGCCGCGGCACGGATATCCGGCTTGCCGATGCGGTCGTACCGCTCGGCGGGCTCTACGTTCTCGGCACCAACCGCCATGAGAGCCGGCGCATCGACGACCAGTTGCGGGGCCGGGCCGGCCGCCAGGGTGATCCCGGCTCGTCCCGCTTCATCATCAGCCTGGAGGACAGCCTGCTGCAACGATGCGGCATCGAGCGATTGCTGCCTTCGAAGCTTCCCGTCGGGACCGTCGATCACCCGGCGGTCCGGCGCGAGGTGGCGCGCGTGCAGCGCATCGTCGAGGGGCAACACGGCGACCTGCGCAAGCGGCTGCTCTCCTACTGGCAGATCCTCGAGCACCAGCGCGGCGAGCTCCAGGGCTGGCGGCAGGAAGTCCTCGAGGGCAGGGACAGCGAAATGCTGCTGTCGAAGCTCAGCCCCACCCGCTGGACGCAGCTCTGTTCTGCCTATGGGGAGGAACTGCTCAAGGAGATCGAACGGCGGATCACCCTCGTCACGATCGACCGCTGGTGGAGCGATCACATTGCCGAGATGCAGGCGGTGCGCGACGAGGTCCACCTGGTCCAACTCGGCGGAAAGGACCCCTTCACCGAGTTCTATCGGACCGCGGGAGCCGGGTTCGAAGCCCTCCTGGAGCGGATCGACGAGACGATCGTCGAGGTCTTCGAGCGGATCGAGGTCACGGCGGAAGGCGTCGACTGGGACCGGGAGGGGCTGCGCGGCCCCTCATCGACCTGGACCTATCTGATCAACGACAACATCTTCGGCAACAACACCTTTCTTACGCTGGCGAACCGCCCCGGCTTCGGCCTGTGGGCCATGCTCCTCTGCTGGTGGATCCTGGTCCCCTGGGCCCTGGTCATTCGCTGGCGGCGCCGGCAGGATAAAAAGCGAATCGAGGAGGAGGACCCGACGTGAACACGATCCCCATGATGTTTTTCGCTGTGGCCTTGATGGCCGAACCAACTCCGGCTCCCGAGCCAACGGCCGGGCAGGCCTACAAGAACATCAAGGTCCTGAAGGACATGCCCGCGTCGCAGTTGATGCCGGTCATGCACCTCATGCGCTCGGCGCTGGGCGCCCGGTGCGACTTCTGCCACGTGGCCGAGGGGAACCAGTACGAGCTCGACACCAAGAAAGAGAAGGAGACCGCGCGCGCGATGATCCGCATGGTCTTCGCGATCAACAAGGAGAACTTCGAGGGACAGGCCAGGGTCACCTGCAACACATGCCATCGTGGGCAGGAGCACCCGGTCCACGTGCCGCCGATAGGGCAGGCCCAGTTCGACGACACCACCCATGGTTCCACTCACCATGGACCGCAGGAGGCGCTCCCGTCGTCGGCCGAGGTGCTCGACCGCTACATCCAGGCGCTCGGCGGCCGCGCGGCTCTCGAAGGGATCAAGAGCCGCGTCAGCCGCGGGACGCTGCTGCGCATGAAGGTGGTGGACTCGGGCACGCCGAAGGCGCGGGCGGTCAACCGCGGCCAGGAAGACCCGGTCGAGATCGTGCTGCAGGCCCCCGACCGGGCTACTGTGACGGTAGGCGATACGGTCCTGCGCCTGGACGGCGCCTCCGGGACGGTGAAGACACCCCGCGGCGAGCGTACGCTGCCGCCACAGGAAGTCGCCCGTCTGGCCGAGAACATCGATCTGCGCAGCCCGCTCAAGCTCCGCGACCGGGCCGACAAGGCGCGGGTCCTTCGCCGGGAAACCATCGAAGGGAAGGAGGCTCTTGTCCTACGCATCCGGGAGGATGACGGTACCTCGCGGCTCTTCTACTTCGATACCGCGACCGGGCTCCTGCTCCGCCAGATCGTCAACCGGCCGACCGTGCTGGGCCCCGATCCCGAGCAGACCGACTATGAGGATTACCGCGCGGTCGGCGCGGTCAAGGTTCCGTTCCTCATCAAGTCGTCGTTCATCGACGACAACCACCTCGGCACGACACGCAAGGTCGTGGAGGTTCGCGACAACGAGCCCTCAGATCAGCCCCGATAGGGGCGACGGCATGTAGCCCGGGGTCAAAGCGCCACAGGCGCGGGCGACCCCGGGTCGTCAGATCCAAAGACAATCCAAGCCCCGAAGGGGCGACGGCGGAGGCCCCGGGCGCGAGCCCGGGAGCCCCCAACCCGCCACGGGGCTTGCGCCCCTTGCCCTGCCGTCGCCCCTTCGGGGCTTGGGGTTGTTTGCTGCTACCTACCCCGGGCTGAAGCCCGGGGCTACATGCCTTCGCCCCTATTCGGGGCTGGTCTGAGTGGGACCTTCAAAGTGAACGGATATCTGATCACGTAGCGGCTCCCATGCACCTTCTTCGACTCCGGGGGTGAGCCCTTCGCCGCCAACGCTCAGGTCAGGCCATTGGTACGAAGATTTCTGCTCACGCTGAGCGAGAACCACCCGCAAACCTTCTTCGATCAGGGCGCGGAGCGTCGTCCCCTCGCGCTGGGCAACCTCGCGCGTTCGTGCGAACAGATCCTCGGCGATCTCTACAGTCGTCTTCATTTGGGCGAACTGTATGGGTGGCTGCTTAGCGGAGGCAGCACCGCCTCGATCTCGGACCGATGCTCCTCCAGCCAGGGCGGGAGGATGAGCCTCTCGCCCAGGTGGGCCAGCTCCTCGTCCACAGTGAAGCCCGGCTCCTCGGTGGCGGTCTCGAAGAGCACGCCACCGGGCTCTTTGAAGTAGACCGAGTGGAACCAGAAGCGGTCGATGATGGGCGTGGGCGAGGAGCCCGCGGCCCGCACCCGCCGCTGGACCTCCTCCTGTTCCTCGTCGTCCGTGACCCGGAAGGCCACGTGATGGACGGCGCCGGTGCCCCACGATCCGAGCCGCTCCCCGGGCAGCTCGCGCACTTCCACCCACTTGCCCGAGCCTCCACCCCCGACGCCGAAGCGATGCCAGCCGCCCTCCTCGGCGGCGGGCTCGAAGCCCAGGGCCTCGTTCAGGAAGCGGGCGGTGACGCCCAGGTTCCTCTCCCAGAGCCGCACCGAATGAAAGCCGCGGATCTGGTGGCGCTCGGGCACGGGGCTCTCCATCCATGGCGTCCATTCCCTCGGGCCCGGTGCTTCCGTCAGAGATAGATCGAGGCCGTGCACGTCGCGGAAGGAGAGCACGCTCTCGCCGAAGCGCCGCTCCGGGGTTCCCCCGAGCTTTTCCAGCCGTTCGGCCCAGAAGGCGAGGCTCCCCTCGGGAACCGCGAATCCGACCTCGACCGCCAGCCCCGCCCCTTTGCGCCCCGGGGGCATCTGCGGCCAGGGGAAGAAGGTCAGGTCCGTTCCGGGGTGCCCCTCGGCGTCGGCGTAGAAGAGATGGTAGGTGTCGGGTACGTCCTGATTGACGGAGCGCTTGACCAGGCGGAGGCCGAGCAGCCCCGTGTAGAACTCCAGGTTCTGCTGTGCGTCCCCCGAGATGGCGGTGACGTGATGGATGCCGTGCACAGGGCTCAAGGAGTCCGTCTCCCGCGGAACGAGACGACCGCCAGGATGAGAAAGACGACGGCCAGGACCGTATAAACCGACCTGTTTTGCGTCAGTCCGAGGTAGAGGAAAATGGCCGTGCAGATGAGCCAGATGATGGATGCCAGTTTCTGCTTGCCCAGCATGGAAACCCCCCTTGGACCAGAGCGTACTACAGCGGCTCCACTTCCTCTCGCAACCGGGTAAGGGCCACGGCGCGGATGCGGGAGGTCAGCGGATAGGACTCGGTACCGGCGTGGATCACGATCAGCTCTTCCAGACTGAGGCTCTCCAGGGCCGCGCGCATGGAAGGGGTTACCCGGGGGCTGCTGGTGAGCTTCAGCTCGAAGCCACGGCGGACGTTGCCACGGCGGATCAGCAGGTCCAGCTCGGCTCCGCTGTGCAGCTTCCAGAAGAAGCACTCCTCGGGACGTGCGCCGAGATGGGCCGCCACCTCGCTGATGGCGAAACCCTCCCAGGAGGCGCCCACTTTCGGATGCTCGAGCAGGTCTTCCCGTGAATCCAGGCCCAGCAGCGCGTGAAGGATGCCGCTGTCGGCAAGGTAGATCTTCGGCGACTTCACCTGGCGCTTGGCTACGTTCTCATGCCACGGGTCGAGGCGTTTCGCCATGAAGGTCGAGCAGAGGGTGTCCAGGTAACCGCGGACGGTCTTGTGAGAGACGCCGAAGGCGCGGGCCAGCTCCGAGCCGTTCCAGATCTCGCCGTGGTAGTGGGCGAGCATGGTCCAGAATCTCCGCATCGTGGTGGAGGGGAGCTGAATGCCGAGCTCGGAGAGGTCCCGTTCGAGGTAGGTGCGGATGAACTGCTGCCTCCAGAGGCCGCTCGCCGCGTCGGACCGGGCCAGGAAGGAAAGAGGGAAGCCACCGCGCAACCAGAGCGGCTCGATCTGCTCCCTCCCCACCTCCTCCAGGCTCAGGCCTTCGAGCTCATGGTAGGCAATCCGGCCGGCGAGGGTTTCGGACGTCTGGCGCAGAAGCTCGGGAGAGGCGCTCCCCAGAACCAGGAAGCGGGCCGGGGTTGGCTTGCGGTCCGCCAGGACCCTCAGGACGGGAAACAGCTCCGGCCGGAGCTGGATCTCGTCCAGGACGACCAGGCCCGTGAGGCTCTCCAGGGCGAACATGGGATCCTCGAGCCGGTAGAGATGGCGGGGGTTCTCCAGGTCGAAGCGGGTCACCTCATCCCCAAACCCGTCGGCGAGGGCCATCGCCAGGGTGGTCTTTCCCACCTGGCGTGATCCGATCAGGCCAACGACGGGGAACTGTTCCAGCAGGATGCGCAGGCGCGCAAGGTGGCCGGACCGCTCGATCATGAGGGAAGTCTACCTTGAAAATTGGGAGAGGCGCTCCCAATTTTCAAGGTGAACTGCGGATCAGAAGCAGACGCTGTCGATGACGTTGTAATTGCAGTCGAGAGTCACGCTGCCGATGAGGAAGCCGAAGGGCGGGCACTCTTCATTGGGATTGCAGCGGAAGCGGCCGATGGCGCTGACGGTGATGCCGAACTCGGGGCACTCGCAGAGGGCATCGACCTCTACGAAGAAGTCGGGGCCGGTGGGGGCGGCGATGCACTGAGCCAGCTCGCTGCGGGCTATGCCCTCGGCCCGTTGCTCGTTGCAGGCCGGTCCCTGAGCCATGACAGGCACTGCAGGCAGGGCTGCAAGCAGAACGGCCAGGATGCAGATGGCGCTTATCTTCTTCATGGCGAGCCCCTCATGAATAGGATAGCACCAGACAGGAGGAATCAGGCCCCCGGAGACTCCACGAGGCGGTTGCGGATGGCGTAGCTGACCACCTGCGCGCGGTTGTGAAGGTGCAGCTTGTCGAGGATGTTCCGCACGTGGAACTTGACCGTGTTCTCGCTCACCCCCAGGTGCTCGGCGAGCTTGCGGTTCGAGGTGATCCCCTGGACCAGCAGAGTCAGGACCCCGAGCTCGCGGTCGGTCAGCGCGTCGGGGTCGTGAGGCTGGGACTGGCTCGGGCTCGGCTTGGCGAACTCCTGCAGGAGCTTGCGCGCCAAGGCGGGGGTGAGCGCCGGCTCGCCCCGGTTGATCCCTTCGAGCAGCGTGAAGAACTCGCTGGACTCCAGGTTTTTCAACAGATAACCCTGGGCTCCGGACTTGATGGCCTCGAAGAGCTTGGCGTCCTCATCCGAGGCCGTCAGCACCACCACCTTGACCCCGGGTTGCTCGGCGCTGATCAGCCGGGTGGCTGCCAGGCCGTCCATCTCGGGCATGGAGAGGTCCATGAGCACCACGTCGGGCTTGAGCTTGTGCGCCAGCTCGACCGCCTCGCGGCCGTTCCGCGCCTCGCCGACGACCGTCAGGCCGTGGGCCTCCAGCAGGCTGCGCAGGCTGTCGCGGAACAGCGCGTGGTCGTCTGCGATCAGGATGTTCATGGCACCCCCTTGCTCAGGATGAGGACGGCGGAGCGGGGATTTCGATGGTCACCCGGGTCCCCTGCCCCGGCGAGGAGTCTAGACGAACGGTGCCGCCGATGCTCTCGGCGCGTTCCCGCATGGTCGCCAGGCCGAAGCGCGGGAACTCGGCGCGGCCGAGCAGCTCGGGGTTGAACCCGAGGCCGTCGTCCTGCACCGTGGTCACGATCTTTCCGTCCTCCTTGTGGAGCGAGACGTCCACGTGTTTCGCCTGGGAATGCTTGCGGACATTGGCCAGCGACTCCTGCACGATCCTCTGGAGCTGAAGCTCGGCGTTGTCGGACAGGCGGAGGCCGCGTTCCACCCGGATGCGGCAGGTGATGTTGTGCTGGGCCTCCCAGGATCGGACGTAGTCGTGGATGGCATCGCCCAGGGAGCGCCCCGGCACCGCTGCGTTGCGCAGGCCGATGATGGACTCCCGGATGTCGCCGTAGACCTCCCGGGCCGCGGACGCGAGCTGGTCGAGGTGCCGGGTCGCCTCCTCGGGCCGGCCGGTGCGCAGGAGCTCCTTGACCGCCTGGGCCTTGGTGTTGACGTAGGCCAGCACCTGGGCGAGGCCGTCGTGCATCTCGTGCGCGATGCGCAGCCGCTCCTCGGCCACGGCGAGCGTGTTGAGCCGCTGGTGCAGGTAGGCGTTGTCGATGGCGATGGCCGCGGTCGTGGCAAAGCGGACGAGGGTCTCTTCGTCCGCCAGGGAGAACTCCGGGGCCTCTTTCTTGTCCGCCAGGTAGAGGTTGCCCCGGAACGGCCCTTTGCACACCACCGGCACGGCGAGCAGCGACCTCATGGGCGGGTGATGCGCCGGGAAGCCGTGCGACCGCGAGTCCCTGGTGAGGTCGGGCATGCGCAGCCGCTGCCCCTCGTTGAGGACGACGCCGAGCAGGCCATGCCCGACCGGCGGCGAGCCGAGCTGGGCGCGCAGCTCGCCGGAGATTCCGGAAGTCACGAAGGATTCGATCCGGTGCTGCTCGTTGATGACCGAGATGGCCCCGTACTGGGCACCCAGCAGCGCCGTGGCCTGGTCCACCACCCGCTGCAGCACCCGGTCCAGGGAGAGCTCGGCATGGACGTCCTGGGTGGCCGTGTGCAGCGACAGCAGCTCGCGGTTCTGGCGCTCCAGCCGCCCCTGCATGCGCTCGATCAGGGTGAAGACCAAGCCGAAGAAAAAGAGGATGCCGGTGAAGATGACGCCGTTCATGAACAGCCGCCCCTGCCACGAGCCCAGGTAGGGGTAGAGCCACTGGCGGACGAGGTCCACGACGAGGACGAAGCCGACGGCGGCAATGATGGTCGTCCATTTGAACCGCCGCAGGGTCTTCGGTGAGATGTCGAAATCCGGTTGCAGGCTCGGCATTCGGCTCCAATCCTAGCGGAGTTTGGCAGGCCCCGGAGCCGTGCTAGACTCGGCCCGTCCACGGACCTCCCGCCATGATCGTCCAGAAGCGCCATCTCGACGGGTTCACCCTCCTCAACGTGGAGGGGGTCATCAAGCTGGGCGAGAGCGCGCAGTTCTTCGCCCAGACCCTGGAGCGCACGCTGGCGGACGACCACGGGCACGTCATCATCGACTTCTCCAAGATCAACTTCATCGACTCCACCGGCATCGGCGAGCTGGTCGGCTACCTGGGACGGTTCCGCAACTCCAAGCGCGAGCTGATCCTCGTCAACCCCTCGGACCGCATCCGCAAGCTCCTCCAGGTCGCCCGATTGGATTCGCTGTTCCCCACCTACGAGTCGGTGGAAGCAGCCCTCGCCGCCGAGCGCTAGGGTCGATGCGCAAAGCGTTCGCCCTGCTCCTGCTGAGCCTGGTATTGAGCTTCGGCATGCTGTCCGGCTGCCGTGCCTTCCGCAACCGCGAGCGCCCGCCGTTCCGCAAAATAAAGCCATCCGTGGCGTTCGAAGTCCTGCGCGACAACCCGGACATCCTGATCCTGGACCTGCGGACGCGCCAGGAGTTCCTGGGCGACACCGGCCATATCTATAGCGCCCGCAACATCCCGCTGGAGCGGCTCCCCGAGCGTATCCTGGAGATCGCCCCTTTCCGGGACGACACGTTCCTCGTCTATTGCCGGGAGAATGACTCCTGCGGCGAGGAGGGGATGGCGATCCTGATCTCCAGCGGTTTCGACAACGCCATCCTGGTCGACGGCGGGATCGACGGCTGGATCCGCTTCGGCTTCCGGACCGTGCTGCCCGCGGCCTCCGAGGAGACGGATGGCAAGGCAGGAAGCTTGCTCCCGCCGGGCTGATCGGCTAAAAATCGCGGCTAAAAAGAAGCCCTCAAAGATTGGAGACACCCATATGACAGTTCACGCTCCTTCCTCGATAGCCGAATCCCTCCAGGACATGAAAGAGGCCCTGGGAGACCGGATCCTGCTCGACGAGGAGGTCCGTTCTCTCTTCCGTTCCGATTTTGGCCGAATGGTGGACAACCTGCCGGGCGCCGTGGCCCGTTGCGCCTCCGCGGAGGAGGTAGCCGAGGTGGTCCGCTTCTGCCGCGAGCGCGGCATCCCGATCGTGCCCCGTGGCCAAGGCCACACTCAGAGCGGCCAGGCCACCACCGAACAGGGCGTGGTGCTCGACACCTCCTCGATGAAGGCCATCCACGAGATCGACGAGGCGGGCGAGACCGCCACGGTCGACTCGGGGCTGACCTGGCGCGAGCTGGTCCGGGCCACCACGGAGCGCGGCCTCGTGCCGCGGGTGCTCACCAACAACCTGGGCGTGGCGATCGGTGGCACGCTCTCGATGGCCGGCCTGGGCGTGGCGAGCTTCCGCTACGGCACCCAGGCGGACAACGTCGACGAGCTGCAGGTCGTGACGGGCGCCGGCGAGATCGTGGTCTGCTCGCGCGAGCAGAACCGCGAGCTCTTCGACGTGGTGCGCTGCAGCCTCGGGCAGTTCGGGATCATCACCCGCGCCAAGGTCCGCCTGCGCCGCTTCAAGCCCATCGTCCGCAAGTACTACCTGCTCTATGACGACCTCGGCGTCCTGATGGAAGACACCAAGAAGGTCATGGACCCGTCCAACAAGACCTTCTCCTCGCTGGAATCCTGGTGTACCCCGTGCTTCCAGGGCATCAAGAAGATCGGCGAAGGCATGGAGCTGCGGGAGGGGGTGCAGACTTTCGCCTACTGGATGTTCCCGCTCCACCTGACGGTCGAATTCGAGCCCGGCCAGGAGCCGGACACGGCCGAGGTGCTGAAGGGCCTGAGCCCGTACCGGCACCTGGAGACGAGCGACTTCCAGCAGGTCGAGTTCTGCGAGCGCATGGACCCCGTGTTCACGCTCTGGCGCCGCGGCGGCTACTGGGACATGGCGCACCCCTGGATGGAGACCACGCTGCCCTGGGACACGGCGCGGGAGTACATCGAAAATGCGCTGGCCATGACGCCGCCGCAGGCGCTCGGACCGGGCGGCCACGTGCTGCTCTGGCCGGCCCGCACTGCAGGCTCGGACGTGCCGCTCTTCATGCATCCGGGCGGCGAGTACGTGATGGGCTGGGGCATCCTCCCCGGCGTGCCGCACGAGTTCCTGGACCTCGCCCTCTCCAACCTCGACATGGCGAGCGAGCTCTCGATCCACTACGGAGGCAAGCGCTACCTCTCGGGCTACATCACCTTCGACACCGCCGAGAAGTGGGCCGCGCACTATGGGGATCAATGGGAGCGGGTGAAGGCGGCCAAGAAGCAGTTCGACCCGGATGGGATCCTGGGCGCGGGCTTCGTGCAGTACGAGTAACCTGAAAGGACTTCAGGGACGACAAGGACTCCAAGGACCCAGGGCTCGTCCTTGACGTCCCTGGTGTCCTTGTCGTCCTTGTCGTCCTTGTCGTCCTTTCCAGCCTAGCCCTCCGCCTTGTCCTCCTGGATCTTCTCAACGGCGATCGTGATCCCCTGCTGGCAGGTGGAGACCTGGGCGACCTCGCCCTTGACGCGGACCTTGTCGCCCGTCTTGAAGCCGCCCAACTCGCCGGTCAGCGTGTAGAGCTGGCCGTTGGCGGTCCGCAGGGCCTGGCACTCGACGCCCTCGCCGGTGAGGGTGCCGCGCACCTGGATCGGCTTGCCGCCCTTGTCCCGCCCCCCGGCCGGCCCCTGTCCCTCAAAGGCGCAGGCGAAGGCCACGGAAGCGAGAAGCGCGACCGGAATCAGGATTGTCAGTCGATAGGGCATTGCGTGTCCCTATCTACCCGCCGGCTTCGCCGCCGTGATCTTCTGGACCTCCAGGGTCGTCCCCTGGTTGCAGAAGCTGACCTCGGCCACCTTGCCCACCACGGCCACTCGGTCACCGACCTCGAAGCCCTGCAAGTCGCGGGGCGTCAGCGTGTAAAGCTGGCCGTCGTCGCCGCGGAGGGCAGGGCACTCGGCCCCTTCGTCTGTCAGTACGCCGATGACCCGGACCGACCGGTTCTCGTCTCCCTGGCCGGGGTCCTCGTTCTGCGCCGCGGCGGTGCCGGTGAGCGCGAGCGCCAGCAGGAGGATGGGAAGCAGCGTTTTCATCGGATATCGCATCAGGTACTCCTTTCGTTCGGGGGGAAAAGGAAGGGCGGGACCTGCTTCGGTCCCGCCCCCCTCTGATTGCAAGATAATTGCCAGTTGGCTATGGGTTAGCGGTCGTTCCGGTACCGGTCGTCATACCGGTTGGTGTCGCGGTCGTAGTAGCCGTACCGCTGCTCGACCTTGTTCTGGAACTGGCGTGGACGCCGGCCCATCCAGTTGTCCCGGTCGCCGAAGCGGCCGCCGTCGTAGTTCTGGTGGTAGTAGACGGCCTGATGGCGGCGGTCCGCCCACAGGGCCGTCACGTCGGTGATCTCGAAGGCGATGCCTTCCCAATCGCAGTAGCCGCCGTCGACCACCCGGCCGACCACGCGGGCATGGTCCCCAGTGCGCAGGCCATAGGTGTTGTTCACAAGCATGTAGAGGTCGCCGTTGTCGTCGCGCAGGGCCTGGCACTGATAGCCCTCGTTGGTGAGGTAACCGTCGACGGCGATCGTGTCGCCCCGGTTCCAGCTGCGCCCGCCCGCGTAGTTCTGGTAGCGGTTGTTGGAGCGGTCGTAGAAGCGGTTCCGCGGGAAAGCGTAACGCTGGGTATTGTTCCGGCGCTGCAGCTCGGTCCGGCGCTGGAGGTCCGCGCGCCGCTGAAGCTCAGCGCGGCGGTTCAGCTCGGCCTGCTGCTGGAGCTGGGCGCGGCGGTTCAGCTCGGCTTGGCGGCTCTCGCGGACCCGGCGCTCGCGCTGGGTCTGCTCGTACTGCTGCTTCAGCCGCTGCGACTCGGCCTGCCGCTGGCGCTCGGACTGGCGACGGACCTCGGCCTGCTGCTTGGCAGCCTGCCGCTCGGCGGCACGCTGGCGGTTCAGGTCGGCCTGGCGCTGGGCCGCTGCCCTGCGCTCCTGGCCCTGATTCGAGCGCTGATTGTCCTGGGCGCGGTTCGGCCGGGCCTCCTGCTTCTGGTTGCGGTTCTGCGCCTGGGCCCGCGCCTGAGCCCGATTGCCCTTCTTCTCGTTCTTGTCAGCCCGTTCCGACTGAGCATTCCGGCCCGGCGAGGGGGCTGCAAAGCTGTCCACCGGCAGCGCCAGGGCCGCCGACAGCAACAATACCGGCCCGAAGACCTTCGCGAGCGGCTTGGATTTGCTGGTGTTCATGGCTGTTGCCTCCTAGTTGTGTCCGGCCCCGAGGAGCCGCGTCTGCCAGCTCTATGTAGCAAGGCATGTGCCACAGAGATAAGTCATTACCTGGCAATCGTTTGCCTCCTTATTCCCAGGAGATCCGTCCTGTCATGAGGACAGGCGTGGACACCTCTGTGATACCCTCCCGCGCCATGACCAAGACCATCATCCGCATCGCGCACAGTCCGGACTCGGACGACGCGTTCATGTTCTATGCACTGACCCAGGGGCTGCTCGACACCGAGGGGCTGGAGATCCAGCACGTCCTGCAGGACATCGAGTCTCTGAACCAGGCCGCGTTCCAGGGCACCTACGAGATCACGGCCCTCTCCTTCCACGGCTACGCCCATCTGGCCGACCGCTACCAGCTCATGCCCTCGGGCGCGAGCTTCGGGGACAATTACGGCCCGGTCGTGGTCTCCCGGTCGCCGATGGGGCGGAACGACCTCGTGGGATGCAAGGTGGCGGTGCCGGGCGAGCTGACCACCGCGAACCTGGTCCTGCACCTCTGGCAGCCGGAGGTGCACCACGAGATCTTCCCCTTCGACAAGATCCTCGACGTGGTTGCCGAGGGGCAGGTGGACGCCGGAGTTGTCATCCATGAAGGACAGTTGACCTACGGTGACCTCGGGCTGCGGAAGGTGGAAGACCTCGGGGTCTGGTGGAAGGAGGAGACCGGCGGTCCGCTCCCCCTGGGCGGCAACGGCATCCGGCGGGACATCGACCCGGAGCTCAAGGTGCGGCTCTGCCGGCTGCTGACCGAGAGCATCGCCTACGGGCTCGACCACCGCGACGAGGCGCTGGACTACGCCATCCGCTACGCCCGCGGGCTGGAAGACGACCGCGAGCGCTCCGACCGCTTCGTGGGCATGTACGTGAACGACTGGACCCGCGGCTACGGCGAGGCCGGCCGGCGGGCTGTGCAGCTCCTCCTGGACCGGGGGCACGAGGCGGGGTTCCTGCCGGAACGGGTGACGGCCGAGTTCATCGACGTATGACCCGTCCCGCCGCCCTGGTCTTCGACCTCGATGGAACGCTCGTCGACTCCCGGCGCGACATCGCCACCGGTCTGAACCGCCTGCGCTCGGACCTCGGGTTGCCGCCGCTGCCGCTGGAACAGGTGGTGACCCTGGTGGGGGAGGGGGCCAAGGTGCTGGTGCGCCGCGCCCTGGCCGACTGGGACCAGGAGCCGACGAAGGAGATCCTGGACCGCTACCTCTCCTACTACGCCGAGGTCTGCCTGGACACGACCGTCCCCTACCCCGGGATCGAAGGGATGCTGGCCGAGCTGGCGCCCGATTACCGCATGGCGGTGCTGAGCAACAAGTCGGAGCGTCTGTCGATCGAGATCCTGGAGGGGCTGGACCTGGCCTGGCGCTTCAAGTCGGTCCTCGGTGGGGACAGCCTGCCGACCCGCAAGCCCAACCCGGCGGGCCTGAACGCCCTCGCCGACCGTTTCGACGTACCAGTCGAGCGCCTGATGCTGATCGGCGACTCGCGCATCGACGCCGAGACCGCCCGCAACGCCGGCTGCGCCTTCGCCCTGGTCAAGTGGGGCTTCCTGGGCACCCCGGGGATGGAAGGGCTGGAGGCCGACCTCACCGTCTCCACGCCGGAAGAGCTCGTGCAGAAGCTCACGGCCTGAGTCGGATCCCGTAAAGGGGGGAGCGCACCCCGGCCGCACGGGGCCGCCCCCATTCCAATACAATTCAATTGTCAAAGAGCAAAAAATTGGCCCTACAATTTGGCCGTAAGTCTATGTAACAGAGAGGTTTAAGGAGGGGACGGCGAGGTGTGGCCGAAGGGCCGCGTAACCCATGCGTAACCCAGTCTTTACGCCTCTCGTAGCCTCCTAGAGCACTCTCGCCGAGCGGGCTGAGGCGCGGACGCAGGGTCGGACACTCTACAGGCGCTCCAAGGCCCGATGGCCGGGTTTGCTGGCCCGAGGTGCAGCTCGCCGCAGAGACAGCGCCAGGGTGCCTCTGCTTGCGAAGACGGGGGAAGCTGCTGCGGCGGCGAAGAGGCGGGACGAGGTGAGGTGGCGCGTGCGCAGGTCGGCGCGAGGGAGATCACTTCTCGGAGTGCCACGGCCGGAGGCCCGGTCGCGGCGGCGAAAGCAGCCTACGCTCCCCCACCGGCTTCGGTTGCGCGTTTCCGAAGTCGGTGGGGGTGGCAGCGGGCCAGGTGCGGCGGTGGATGGCGTATCAGAACGACCCCAGGCCAGCAGGTTGCTCCAGCCAGGGCGGTACTGCTCGTAAACACGCCGGCTATTCCTCCGGGCCGGGATCGGCGGTGCTGTTGCGCGTCCGGTGGTCGAGGTATTCGTTGATGTCGCGCAGGCGGTAGATGACACGCGAGCCACATTTCACAAATCGGGGGCCGATTCCTTTATAGCGCCAGACTTCCAGGGTGCCCGGTTTGACGCCGAGAAGCGGCGCGGCGGCGAGGGTGTCGAAGACAGGCTCGATCTTGGAAACGTTAGGCTTGTCCATGGGGAACCTCCGAAGCGGTTGCGGGGTTAGTAAGGCTTTTGGCGGATGCGGATGCACCCGCTTGTTGGCTGATCAGTCCGATTTCCAGGAGCCGAGCGCGGATGCGGATGCGGCTCACGTGCAGGTGACAGGCGACGGCGGCGACGCTCGGCATCTTGCGCCAGGCGGCGGCGAGGGCCTCATCATCGAGGGGGTTTGCGGGCCGGCCGCCCCTCGGGAGGCCTCCGCGGGCGGCGAGCGCTCGGGCGCGGGCTCCGTCATCGACTTGGCCCGCAGCACGGAGGGCGCGGAGGCGCTTGCGTGCGGTGCCCACCGAGATGCCGAGCTTGCGGGCGAGGTCTCGCATGGAGAGCGGACGACGGCCTCCCCGGCCTTCCCAGCAGGTCAGCAGCTCCAAGGCATTGACGGTCGCCGCGGGACGGCCCCAGCGCTCGCCGGGCGTGCGCAGGCGGGCGAGCTTTGCGGCTTCAGCGCGGAGCTGGTGGTCGAGACGATTGGAGATTTCGAGCCAGTCTCGCCAGCGGATTGCTCCGCCTGGGTCAGTGGTGTCGAGGTGGTCCTCCGTGGCGATCAGGGCGACTTCCTGGATGGCGAGGACGTGGCCCAGGTCGGCCAAGTGGCGCAGGGAGCGCGCCAGATGGCTCAGGGTGCGGACGAGGATGCCCTGGACGGCTTTCGATCGTACGGCCTCTACAAGGCTCCTGAGTCCGTTTCTCGACCCTTCGGGCCAGGGGCCTTGGTCAGCGCACTCAAGGGCGACTTCCCAGCCCCTCCGGGCCGCGTGGGCGGCCAGTTCGGCGAGGATCTGCTCGACCGTCTCTCGGCCGTGGTCGGCGGCTGAGGTGCGCGCGTAAAGGGCGACTAGCATCAGCGAGTTTTCCTCTGGCGCCGGTAGCGTTCGACGATCTTCTCGATGCGCTTGGGCGAGAGCGGCCCCCGGAGTCCGGTGATGACCGGCGCATTTTCGGCCCACAGGCGGCGCTCAGTGAGCCAGGCCAGCAGCCGGCCTCCGATGTCGCCGGACAGCACGGCGTACAAGGTCACGCCCTGGCGAGGAACGGCGACCAGGAGCCTCCCTTGGTCCATGGTGACCGCCGAGGCGCGCAGGCGAGAGATCTCCCTGGGCGTGAGGCCGGCCGCGAGCAGCGCCAGGATCGCGCCGTCGCGCAAGCCCACGGGCCACCCCAGCCGCATCCGCCCGGGATCGACCCGGAGCAGAATCTCGTGCGTTCCTTCTGACCGGAAGTGCATCAGAACGGCTCCGCTCCGGCCCGCTCCGGCGTTGTGCAGTTGCGGAAGGAGGTGGTCGCGCCGATCCAGGCCAGCTCGACGGTGCCCGTCTCTCCGTGGCGGTGCTTGGCGACGATGAGCTCCGCGAGGCCTCGGAGGGTGTCGTCGGCGGGTGCGTACACTTCGGGACGGTGGACGAAGGCGACCTGGTCGGCGTGCTGCCCGATCGCGTCGGATTCTGCGAGGTCGGCGAGCTGCGGGCGCGGATCGCTCCGGCGCGTCAGCTCGCGGTTGAGCTGAGAGAGGGCGATCAGCGGAAGGCCCAACTCGCCGGCCAGCTCTTTGAGACGACGGGCGATGAGCGCGATCTCCAGCCGCCGGTTTTCGACACGGATGCCGGCGGTGAGGAGCTGGAGGTAGTCCACGACCAGGAGCGCGAGGTCGGGATGCTGCGCCTTGAGCCACCAAGCCCGGGCTTCGAGGTCGCGCAGCGCAAGGCCCGGGCTGTAGTCCAGGAAGAGCGGCGCCGCGATCATGCGCTTCGTGGCGGCGAAGAGGTCTTGCCATTGCCGGGTGGAGAGGTGGGCGTCGCGAAGTTGGCGAGAGGCGATGTCGGCCTCGGCGGCGCCGAGCTTGATGCCGATCTCATCGGACCGCATCTCGAGGGAGAAGACGCCGACGGGCCGCTTCAGCGTGACCGCTACGTGCCGGGTGAGGTCGAGCGCCAGCGAGGTCTTGCCCATTCCGGGCCTTCCCGCGATGACGTACAGGCCGCCCGGCAGGAAGCCGGGTCCGAGCTGATCCCAGGCCGGAAAGCCGGAGGTGAGCCCGCGAAGGGCCTGCGAGCGACCCTCATCGAGGACTTCCAGCAGCCGCTCCAGGACCGCGCCGGCGCCCTCCCAGTGCGTCCGGGCTGCACGGCCCAGGAGCTTGTCGGCAGAGCTGCGAAGGTCGGCCAGAAGCTCGTGGACCGGGCGCGTCGTGGAAGCCGCTGCAAGAAGGGTGTGCTGCGTCTCTGTGATCAATTCGCGCCGGACGCTCCTCTCCTTGACGATCGCCACGTACTCATCCAGCCGGCCCACGTCCGGCAGATCCAGGTCGAGCGCCGCGAGGTACCCCATGCCGCCGATCGCATCGAACTTCCCGGCCTGTTGGAGATGGGCCTGGAGGGTGAGGACATCCGGGGTGGAGCCCGCGTCGGCGACGTCGAGGAAGGCTTGATAGAGCAGGCGGTGGCGCTCGATGTGCCAGTCGCGCGGCTCCATGCGTGTACGGACCTGGGCGATTCGCAAGGGATCAAGGAGCAGCGCGCCGAGCACGGCGCGCTCGGCTTCCTCGCTGTGCGGGAGAGCTTTCTGCCGCTGGTTCCCCTTCATGGGCGGGCCTCCCTCAGCCGGGTGTCGGTGCCGCCAGTGCGGACATGAAGGCCGGAGAGCCAGCGCGAGAGCATGGGCGGCGGCGTGGCGGCGTTCGGATCACACAGCAGCTCGGGCAGGAGCTGGCTGGTGACGATGGTTGGCAAGCAGCTCTCGTCGCGGGTGCGTGTGATGAGCAAAAGGCGCTCCATGTACCAGTCGGCGGCGGCGCCGGTGAGCGGTTCGTCCAGGACGAGGAGCGAGGTAACGAGCAGGGGCGCGATAACGTCCTCGACGGCGGTGAGGTCGCGCTGAATGCGGCGCGACAGCTCGGGGCCGGAGATCCAGAGTCCACGACGGCCGGTGCGCAGGTGCTCGGCAAGGAGCACGGTGGCAATGCCGGTTTTGCCGGTGCCGGTAGGCCCCCAGAGCGCGAGCCAGCGGGGCGACGGTTGATCCCGTCCCCCCTGGGTTTGATCCCGTCCCCCCTTAGTTTGATCCCGTCCCCCCTCTCCCCGGCCCTCTCCCCCAGCGCTGGGGGAGAGGGAGGTGGCTCCCTGCCGCGGTGGCCAGTTTTCCAGGCGCTCGGGCCAGGTGCGTTGGAAGTACGCGGACCAGCTCTCGCGGGTGAGACCGCGGAAGAGCTTGGGGATGCCCGCGTCAGTCTCGGTGAAGGCGCTCGCGGCCCGCCGAGCCTCAAGGCAGGCGTAGCAGAGGCCGTTTTCAGGGATGCGGCCGAAGGCAACCTGGTCTTCGCCGCATTGTTTGCAGTTCCAGGGGGTCATGACTCCTCCGTGTTAGCGATGATTTCGAGGGCCTGCTGCCGGCGGATCTCGTCGGAGCCGGCGGCCCAGAGGATCTCGCGGCCGGCGCGGGCGCTGATGGTCCTTCCACCCGGCCCGAAGCGAGCCGGTCTCGCGGCTTGCTCCACCACGACCCGATGCACGTAGGCGAGTGGCTCTCGCTTGTTCGCCAAGCCGGCCTGGACGAGCCGCCCAAGCAGCTCCAAGAGCGGCTCGATGCCGCCGAGAGTCTTCGACCAGAGACCGATCTGCCCAGGGCTCGGCAAGGGCACTCCCGCCTCTTCGAGCAGCAGGTTGACTCGAAAGACGGCGCTTTGCGGCCCCGGCAGGGGCCGGAGACCGCAGGTCTCCTGTTTTTGCTTTTCAGGGGGCGTGAGGGGGATTTGGGGGTATAGGGGGATTAGGGGGTCTGGGGGGAAAGGGGGAAGAGGGGGAAAAGGGGGAGCGGGGGGGGCCGAAAGGGTGCAATCGGCTTCATCCTTTCCGGCTGAAAGGGTGCAATCGGCTTCACCCTTTTCCTCAAAGGGTGCAGCCGGCTTCACCCTTTCCGAGCCGACCGTGAGCCGGTAGGTCGAGCGATGGCCGCGGCCGTCGCCGGGCGTCACGGCGAGCTCGCCGGCAGCGACCAGCTCGTCGAGGATCTGCTTCACGCGGCGACGGCTGAGACGGACGCAGCTCTGGAGGGTGGCCTGATCGGCGATCCAGACGCCATTCGCGTCGGAGTGGCTGGCCACGGCGGCGAGGACGAGGAGGGCCGTCCCGGTCTGGCGGGAGTGCTTCCAGAGGGCGGGGAAGTGCTCAGGCGCCATGGACTCTCACCCCCTCACCCCGACCGCTGCGGCGGCTACAGCGGACTCGAAGGCTTCGGCCTCGGCCAGGCGCTGCTCCCAGGTCAGGCGGCGGTGCTTGTCGAGGTCCTCGGCGAGCTCCAGGTAGAAGGGCTGACAGATGCGGTCTGGCGGGTGCTGCACCAGGGCGCAGTGCATGGTCTCGGCGCCTGCGAGGAGGCCGAGCTGGCCGCGGTAGTGCGGACAGGCGTCTCTCGCGCAGAAGTAGAGCACCTCCGAGCCGTCGACGATGCGCTCCTCGGCGACCGCCTCCCCGCGCCGGAGGCGCAGAGGGACCAAGCTCATGGGTTTCGCTCCAGGTATACGTACGTCGTAGCCACTATTAACAGGTTAGGTGCTCACGAGTACGGATGTCAAGCCCCCATGGATACGAACGCCGTAGCACCTCCCTCTTCTCCCCGGCTCTGCTTGGTGCTAGAATTCCTAGTCAAATGGTGGACAGACTCCAACTTGCCAGGGACGTGTTGCGCCGTTGCCTCAAGGCAACGTCGCTGAGGGAGTTGGACCGCCGGCTCGGGAGGTCAGCAAACTACGTGGCGCGGGTACTACGGGGCGAGATCGACCTCAGCTTCGAGAAGGTGTTCGAGATTCTCGGGGCCGCCAAGGTCGATGCCGGGGAGTACTTCGAGGAATTGGCCGGGGAGTTGAGGCAGACAGGCGAGAGCGCCGCTGCGATCCCGCGGGACGAACGCCCGAGCGACTCGGTGCGAGCCTTGACCGCACGGCGGCTCCGAACCCTGGAGGAACGCCTGGCCCTGCAAGAGCAGCGGCTTGCGGACCTCGAGGGGAAGGGCAACGGCCAGGAGGGCCGCTGACCCGCTTCAGCGATTCAACTGCCAGATTTTCTGGGTGGCGGTGGGCTGTTGCGCAGCAGCAGAAAGAGTCTCGTCAAGGTCGCACGCTGGACTTCGCGCCGCTGGCGCGGCACCCGGGCCAGGAGACGACACATCAACGCTTCCCTGCGTATTCCGAGAACCCTGAAGACTGGAAGGATGTCGTCGAGTGTCTCGTACATTTCGCGGTCGCGATTCTTTGTCGAGTAGAACAGCGCCAGTTGCAGCAGCACCACCCCCTGCTCGTAGTGCAGGTTGTATCGCTCAAAAGCGCGAGCCGCCTTCTTGAAGTGTACTTCTGCCGACGCGAGCCCAAAGGCTAAATCCAAGTTACCTCGCAACCAGGTACGCCTGGCAGCCAGCAGCGGATCGCTCTGAGAATCCAGGAGCTCTTCCGCTTCCAGAAGGCACTCGGCCGCCTCGTCCGGCCGGCCGGCTTCGATCAAGTTGGAAACCAGGGTGTGGACCGCGGAATAGATCAGCTTCGGGTCGGCATCACCCGGAAGCAGTCGCACCGCCATCTGAGCGCGTTCCACTGCCTTCTCCGGGTCCGGCATGTAGCTGTAGTTGATCGCTTGGCAGATGAGGCACTTGGCAACGCCTTCAATCTTCCCCGCACGCTCCCGATATTCGAGGGACTGGCGTAGCCAATCGGCCGCCTCCTCGAAGCGGCGCTGGTTCCGTCTCAAGCCTGCAAACAATTGCCAAAAATTGGCGTGCAGATCAAGATCGCCTGAGCCCTTTTCGAGGTGCAGCCCGGCCTGGTCAAACGCGTTCTCGGCGGCGCGAAACCGCGCGACAACCTTGTTGGCATTGCCGAGCTGTGTCCACGCTGCCGTACAGGCATCTTCGTACTCGGCTCCCTGGGAACCTCTGCGGCCTAGCGCCTGTGCCAGGGTACATGCCAGCTTCGCAAATTCGAGCATGGCCCAAGGGTCACTGTAGCGTAGAGCGTAACTGAACTCTGTGATCCCACGGACCTCAAGGATTGACCAGCTCTTCGGGGGATTGGATACACGAAGGACCCTGCGGCCGTCAGGTACGCGCAGCAATTCTGAGATAAAAGGCGGTACCGCCGGGGACATTCGGGAGAGCAGTATACAGCAACGCTGCTCTTCCGGCGAAGGACCGGGCGGAGGTCCCCTTCTCCGCCCGGTCAACGGCGCTTACTCGGTGCAGCGCCCGTCCACCACACAGCCGCCCTGCTGCGGCGTGGGCCCGCAGGGCCTCGGCCGGCCATCGGGATCGACGCAAACTCCAGTGCGGGCCCAGATCCGGGTCAGCGGTGCCGCCTCAGTGGCAGGAGGCTCAATCGCCCGACCGCCAGCCCCCCACAGATCCGCCCAGACTGTCCCCAGCCATTTGAAGAAGACCTGATCGACCGAGGTGGGCGCCGGAGCCGCCCAACCGGGTGTGGCTGCCAGCAACGCGAGGGTCAGCAGCACAAACATCGTCCGTCTCTTCATCTCCATACCTCCTCCCCCCTCGGGGGGTGACAAACGCCGCTCTCCTCAGAGCGGGCGCATTGAATTCGCGAGCACGTCTTCACGTTCCGGCAGTTTCCATGCCTGAACCTGTCCGGTTCTCTTTGGAGTTGGGCGAGCGGAAGCGCTAGCCAGCGCATCGCCTTGCGGGATTGAGTTCCTGAGAGTCGCACTTCTGAATCCTAGTCAGGGAACGAGGATTGCGACTCTACACGAACTGATATCAATCCAGCAAGGGCGGGGGGAGGGGGGCGCACGGCGCGGCACGATCAAAGGCGAGGCCGTGCCTCATTAACCTTTCGGCACACCCTGACGCGCTCGGGCTATCGAAGCGGCGACTTCGCGGGCGAGCTGGGCGGTGACGGCTTCGCGGTGGGCGGCTTCCTGGAAGAGGAGGACGGCGGCCAGAGCTTCGCGGGGGACGTTGTGATCGCGGAAGATGGCGATCGCCGTGGAGGAAGAGCTCGACGGCCGCAGGGGGCGAGAAGATTTGCCAGGAATCGAAGCATTCGGACCTCCTGAGGGCCGCACTGCATCCGGCCACCACGGCCGGAACGATGGGCCTCTCAAGAGGAAGGGTGCAGTGACTTCCCTGGAAAAGAGCTGAGCCGTGGGGGCGGACACGGAGGTCCGCCGGGCTAAGCTGAGAGCTGCCGGCGTGGCTCTACAGCCATAACTGCCCGCCTGAACGGGGGAGTGGCCGAGGGGGCGAAGGGCCCCCTTGGCGGGCGGGGGCTCACGATCGGAACCTAGTCCCGGCCTTCGGATTTGAGGTAGCCGAGCTTCTTCTCGGCTTCGGAAAGATCGCCCTGGTATAATTCGCTCGTAGCGCTCGCCCGAAACGTCTTCACCTTCAATGGGAGAGTAACAGCGATGCAACCAGAGGACAGTGCGGGATGGACACAAGACGAGTCCCGTATGGGCTGTGCCCACCACCGAGCGCCGGACGGCAAAGGGGGCGAGCGTGAGCCCTGGGGTCAGCTTCTGACCGACGCGGGACCGCGCGATCACATCGTGCAACTTTACCAGGACCAGCAATTCCTCAACCGCGCCGTCTGCCGCTTTGCGGCAGCCGCGATCACGAACGGAGAGGGCATCATCCTCGTGCCGACGGCCGAGCACTGGGAGGCTTTCCGCCCGCGCCTGGAGGCCGAGGGCGTTGACGTCAAGGCCGCACAAGGCCGCGGACAGCTCACCGTGGTTGACGCCGACGAGCTTCTGCCTCAGTTCATGCGGGACGCCATGCCGGACGCGCCGGTGTTCCTCGGTATTGCCGCGGACGTGATCGCACGGGCGCGTGGGGGGGGCCGTTACCCGAAGGTCCGCTGGTGGGGTGAGATGGTCAACATCCTCTGGGAGCGCGGGGACGTGACCGCCAGCATGAGCCTCGAGGACCAGTTCGACCAGCTCGCCGACGAGCACGAGATCGCCATCTTCTGCTCGTTCGTGATGGATAATTTCAACGGCGAGGTGCATTCGCGGATGCTGCCCCGGCTCGGGGAAAACCATTCGCACCTGATCCCGGTGGAAGATTACGCTCGGCTTGAGTTGGCCGTGTCAGATGCGCTGCGCGAGATCGTCGGCTCGGACGAGGCCCGGGTCCTCGAAGACCGGCTCCTTGCCGGCCTTCCGACGCAGTTCCACATGCCGCGGCCCCAGGCGCTGCTGCTGGCCCTGCGCCAGAGTCTCCCAGTGGTCGCGGAGGCGGTTCTGCGACGGAGCCACACTTTGTACAAGGCTTGATTGAGAGTCGGACCGATGACGAAGCCTGCACCGGCAACGGACGGCCGGTCCAGCGATTCCTCCGGGGCGCTTGGCGGTGCCGAGAGCCCGGAGTCGATCTGCGCCGACCTCATCGGCATTCTCGATACGGTCGATCTCCCCGTCGTCGTGGTCGGCCTAGACTTCTCGATCACCCGCTTCAACCGGGCGGCGATGGCAGCGCTTCGCCTGACGCCATCGGACATCGGCCGTTCTGCTCGCGAGGTTCAAGGCTTAGCGGGCGTGACCGATATCGAGAAGCTGTGCATGCAAGTGATCGCCGATGGAACACCCTGCCGGCGCGAAATCCGTGACGGGGACCGGTGGTTCCTTCTGCGGGTAGCCCCGTATACGGGAAGGGATCGCCAAATCGGAGGCGCGGTGCTCACCTTGACGAACGTCACCGCTTTCCGGGCCAGCCTCGATCAGGCCATTTACGAACGGGAGTACACGAAGGCGATCCTCAACACGGTGGTCGAGCCGCTGGTGGTCCTCGACGCCGACCTGCGGGTGCAGACGGCCAACCGGGCCTTCTACGTGATGTTCGGTGTCTCGCGTGAGCAAACACAAAGCGCTCCACTCCAGGACCTCGGCAACGATGACTGGAGAGCTTCCCGCCTGTGGGCGGCGCTGCAGGCGACGGCATCGGGCGACGATGCATTCCAGACGCTGGAGATCGAACGCGACTTCCCGGCCATCGGACGTCGGACGGTACTGGCCGACGCACGCCGGTTATCTCGGGACGGCGCCGCCACAATTCTCCTGGCGTTCCAGGACATCACCGAACGCAAGGAGGTCGAGGAAGCCCTGCGCCGGAGCCAGTCCGAGCTTCTCGAGGCCGATCGCCGTAAGGACGAGTTCCTGGCCATGCTTGCCCACGAGCTGCGCAATCCCCTGGCGCCGCTCCGCAACATGCTTGAGGTCATGAAGCGTGCGACCGGCGACGACGACGGCCACCTCGTCCGGCAGGCTCGTGACACGATGGAGCGACAGTTGGAGCAGATGGTGCGGCTGGTAGACGACCTGCTCGACGTCAGCCGCATCACTCGCAACAGGCTGGAGCTCCGCAAGGAACGGGTAGAGCTGGCGCCGGTCATCTACGACGTAGTCGAAATGTGTCGCCCGCTGGTCCTATGCGTGGGGCATGAGATCGCCGTCTCGGTGCCGCCGGAGCCGATCCATCTGCATGCTGACCCAGTGCGGCTGGCACAGGTCTTCGGCAACCTCATCAACAACTCCTGCAAGTACACGGCTCCAGGGGGCAGGATTTGGCTGACCACTGAACGTCAGGGTAATGACGTGGTGGTGAAGGTCAAGGATACCGGCGTCGGCATCTCGCCCGACAAGTTGAACGGCATCTTCGAGATGTTTGCGCAGGTCGACCGCTCGTTGGAGCGCTCGCAAGGTGGGCTCGGTATCGGGCTGACACTGGCAAAGCGACTCGCCGAGATGCACGGTGGCAGTCTGACGGCTCACAGTGAAGGGCTGGGCCGGGGGAGTGAGTTCGTGGTCCGTCTGCCGGTCCTCAGCGAGGAGTCAAAGGCAGACCCACCGCCAGAGCCGGCCGCTGAAAGACACACGATGGCACGCCGCATTTTGGTTGTCGATGACAATCGGGATTCGGCCACGAGCCTTGCCATGTTGTTGCAGATGACCGGCCACGATACGCAGACCGCCTATGACGGTTTGGAAGCCGTCGAGCAAGCAGAAGCGTACAGGCCCGACGTGATTTTGCTCGACATCGGCTTGCCAGAGATGAACGGCTACGACGCTTGCCGCGAGATTCGAAGACAGCCGTGGGGTAAGGAGGTCGTGGTGATCGCTCTGACCGGCTGGGGCCAGGACGATGACCGTCGCAAATCCAAGGATGCCGGCTTCAATGCCCACTTGGTCAAGCCGGTGGACTACGCCGCCCTCCTGAAGCTGCTGGCCTGGTCGGAATCCGTAGCCACGATCAGCCATCCGGGGCCCACCACCCTGGATGACGCTTCCCGCCCACGGCACGAGTCGTGACAGTCCCGCCCGACCACCTCCGCAACTGGGGCTTGAGCTGAGGGTGACGCGGCCCGCTTTCCCAGGCCGGATGCACAAGAATCACGCACTTAGGTGCGTCTGCTAGCTTCTTGTAGCGGCAAGCAAACCACGAGCTCGCTTCCCCGTCCCGGGCCTTCGCTGCGGGCTTCGACGCGTCCGCCGTGCAGAGCTACAAGGTTCTTGACCAGCGTCAGTCCCACGCCCAGGCCTCCCTGAGAGCGCCCCGAGGAGTCCTTGGCCTGGACGAACGGCTCGAACATCCGTTGGCGCAGGTCCTCCGTCAGACCGATGCCGTCGTCACGAACGCAAAGCAGGAGATCCGCCCCCTCCCGCCGCACGCTCACCCAGATGTTTCCACCGGGATCGGTGTACTTGGCAGCGTTGTTTAGAAGGTTGGCCACCACCTGCACCAGGCGCGCGCGATCGCAGGACAGCAGCACCGGCTCTGCGGGCAGGTCGAGGGTCAAGTGGTGGTTGTGCTGGTCAATCAATGGGCGTGCTAGTTCGACCGCACGCTCGACGATGTCGCCGAGCGGAACCTCTTCCATCTTGAGAACGATCCTGCCTTGGTTGATGCGTGAGATGTCAAGGAGGTCGTCGATGAGCCGAGTCATCAACGCGCCCTGCCTCGCCACCATTTCGCGCGAGCGGGTGCGCAATGAAGGATCATCGTCGCGGAGGCGCATCAGCTCCACTGAGGCCGTGATCGCTGCCAGGGGATTGCGAAGCTCGTGTCCGAGCAATGCCAGAAACTCATCTTTGCGCCGGTCGTTCTCTGCGAGTTGCTCAAGCCTCTTCCGCAGCTCGCTCTCAAGCCCCACCCGATCGGTGACGTCGCGTGTAAAACACCGGGTATGAATAAGCTTGCCATCCTCGATCAAGGCGTTCGAGCTGAGCTCCACGTGCTTGATCGAGCCGTCCTTGCAGAGCAGTCTTGCCGGATGGGCGTACAGCGACTCACCGTGCCGCAGCTTGGCCCAGATCTCTTCGATCACGTCTTTGTCAACGTGGAATTCGGTGATCAGGTGGCCAATATATTCGTCGGGTTTGTAGCCGAGCATCTCCAACTCGGCCGTGTTCGCCCATAGGATTCTCTGATCGGTACCGACCTGGTGCAGACCCTCAACGGCGCTCTCCATGAAATCCGACAGCTCTCGTTCCCGTCGGCGCAGGATCAGCTCGGTCTCTTTGCGCCTGGCCATTTCGGTTTCGAGCGCGGCTGCCTTCTGCTGCAGCGTGGCGACTTGCCGGTGCAACTCGTCCATGCCAGCGGGCATGCCGAAGCTCTCCGCAGGGCGAACCTGCGAATGAGTGTCGCAGATGTGCAGGAAAGAGCTACCGTGCTCTGCGTCGTGGAAACCGGCCATCGGGTAGGCGCACAGCAATGAGAATGCGTGAGATGCGGCTAGAGCGTTCCACAGCTCTTCCAGGCGGACGGCAGCCTCGTGGTTGCCATCCGCCCACAGCAGGGACACCATCTCGCCGAAGGCATGCACGTGCCTTGTTCCGTTCTTTGACGCCCGCTTAAGGGCGCCTCCAATGACATTCTCGAAGCGCTGCGCATCGGGGTAGCCATCGACCATGAACTTCGACAGCGTCGAAGCGGCATCCAGTGCGACGTAGCGACTCTGATCTCGCGCCAAGCCTTCCAGCCGAAGATCCAAGCCTTCCCGGTGCTGCGGGGTGGCGATGACCAGACCGACGGACCCGGCTTGCAGGCCCGCGTTCAGGAAGCCGCTCACCTCGTCAAGAAGGAACTCATCCTCGTCGTAGAATTGGACGAAATGCTCGTGGCGGATGGCAGCCTTAGGCATAGCCGGGTCAGTATAAGGCATGGCTCGGACGGTTGCAAAAGATGTGCCCCTTGGTCGACCTTCTTCCCCTTTTTAGGAGGCATGCGGCTTGCTCATGCCGCTCTCCTGGAGGGCGCGAAGTGATGGTGGAGGAAACGGATCCAACACCCGAGAAAGAGCTGGAGGAGGCGTTACAAGATTTCCGCGAGCTCAAACGGCGGATCAAAGAGGGCGACGTGATCGGCTCAGTGGACCTCGGCAGCAAGGACGGAGAAGAGCGGGAACCAGGGGAGGACAAGTAGGCAAGGACCTGTGCAGGGCGTTCGCATGATCAAGCAGCAGCTTCAACCCGCAGCCGTCCGACAAATGTCGGAAATCAACTTGTGCAGGGCGTGGGTGTCAATCGGCTTTTCAAGGAAGCGATCGAAGCCGGCCGTCCAAGCCTTCCGCCGGTACTCTTCGCCGCGGTAGGCGGTGACTGCGGCTATAAATAGGCGGTCGCCCCCGGGCCGGCGCCGCAGGCGGCGGGCGACCTCGAAGCCGTCCATGCCCGGCAGCCCGAGGTCCAGGAGCACGATGTCGGGTACTTCCTGCTCGACCGCGTCGAGCGCTGCCGGTCCAGCAGTCACGAGGCATGGCTCGTAACCCCAGCAAGAGAGGAGCGCCCCCATCATCTCCCGACTTTCGGGATCGTCCTCTACCACCAAGATCCGCGGGGGGTGCAACTCCGGCTTGGCCGGGCCTCCAGCCTTCATCAGGAAATACTATACGCTCAGCGCGAAAGGGCCAAGAAGCAGCCTGCTTACTTGGCCTTGACCCGAGAGGAAGAGGGTGGCACCTGCTGCGGCTGGGGTCTGCTTGGCGCTCTAGAATTTAGATCTTCGGCGCGTCAAACGACAGCCTGACAGCGCCGGTATCGAGGCCCTTCAGGGCCTCTCTTTTTTGGGGTCGGAGGCTCGCCGGGCGAAGCTGAGAGTTGCCGGCGTGGCTCTATAGCCTCAACTGCCCAGAATGTTTGGCACCTGTCTGGATCAGCTCCGGCGCGTGGCGGTAGGAGCCCTCCGGTGATGGGATCAGGGAAGGGGCAGCGAGGAGGGCGAGGGCCCCTCTACACTCGCTCGGCACCTAGGATGCCGGGCACCCATGCGGCGGAAGCTCCGTGAGGAGCTAGCTGGCTTAAGATGCCGGGCCAGGCCGCGTAGTGCAGATTAAAGCGAGCACGCCCGCCGCAGGAAGGAATAGCCGATGTCCTGGACGCTCTGGACTCGCACCGGCAAGCCCGTCCCTCCAGCTCCCTCCCGCCCCCCGGAGCCGCGGGTGACCGTCAACCGTGTTCACGGGTACGTTTCTTTCAACCAGGCCGCCCTCTCTCTGATGGGGCTGACCGAATCTCGAGTGGAGCTCCTCTACGATCAGGACACCGGCTTGCTCGGCTTCCGACGCGAGGAGGCGGGCCAAGGCTATGCCATGACCAGGGACCGCCAAGTCGCGGCCCCGAAGCTTCTCAAGCAGGTAGACGCAAGGTCAGGGAAGTACGAGCCTGCCCTCGTAGATGCCGTCTGGGCCATTCCATGTTTGGCACCGCCGAAGGGACAGCAGGAGTAGTCGAGGCCCTCCCGTTCCTTCAGAAACGCCCGGCACCTCCCCCCCCACCTCCCCCCCGGCACCTTCCCCCACCTTCCCCGGGTACAATAAGCAAGGCGGGTCGGCGGCATCATAGCCATATGCGCCAGTAGGCAATGTTCTGTTCCGCCAAAGAGCCGCTTGTGCTCAGAAAGGAGAAGGCCCCATATGAAGTTTGGATTCTTCCTGGCTGGATTCTTCCCGGTATGACACCAAACCTCTCCAAGCTCTTTCCTTGTCTTGTCTTCTTGTTAATAGGTTCATGTGGTGCACAGCCCGTGGGTGAACCTGAGCGAGTCGAGAAGGAAGGCGCGGGTAGCATTGCGCCAGGCGCTGTGGCTGTGCGTGTCGGCGGCGACGGGAACCTGGACGCATGTTCGTCGCAGGCGGTTCCGCGCATGCCCGCGGCGGCTGACCCTGGTTACATCGAAGTTCGAGAGGGTCCAGGGGAAAAGTTCCCTGTCGTCGATCGGCTCGAGACAGAGAGAGTCATCATCGTCTGCGGTGAGGATGGCCTTTGGTTCGGGGTGGTCTATCCCCAGCAGGGTATCGATTCACGTGCCTGCGGGGTGTCGTCACCGATAGACGAGTTGCAACCCTACAAGGGTCCTTGCAAGTCAGGGTGGATTCGCCATGACGCACTGGAAATCGTGGCTGGATGATTGAGAACCCACCCAACCGTATGGAAGGGCGCAGGTCGATGGCCCGTTCGACACTCTGAGGTTTCTGGGGTGGGCGACGACGCGCGTCGCTACTTTCGGCTACGCCGTCTGCCAACCGATTAATCTGAATGAGGGGCACAGCATGAACGGCTTCGCGGAGCTCAGCGCTTTGTTCGTCAACACGTCGCTTGAGAGAAGAGCGGAAGATAGCCATACGAGATTGCTTCTCAATGCTTCGGCTGCGATCATGGCCAAGAACGGCGTTTCAGTGGAACACCTGCATCTAGCAGCACATGACGTTCCACCAGGCGTCTACCCCGATATGACAAAGCACGGATATGAGAAGGACGAGTGGCCTGCGATCTGGGAGAAGGTCAAGGGGGCCGAAATACTTATTGTTGGAACGCCCCTCTGGCTCGGAGAGGAGAGCTCGATCTGCCGCATATTGATAGAACGGCTCTACTCGATGTCCGGCGATCTCAATCGTAAAGGACAGTCGATCTATTATGGAAAGGTCGGAGGCTGCGTTATTACCGGGAACGAAGACGGAATCAAGCACACGGCGATGACGATCGGATTCGCTCTGAACCACTTGGGGTACACCACGCCGCCCCAAGCCGATTGCGGATGGATCGGTGAGGCGGGCCCCGGACCCTCGTATGGCGATGCGAAGAAAGGTGGCGGACGTGTCGGCTTTGATAATGACTTCACGCAGAGGAATACAACCATCATGACCTGGAACTGCATGCACCTTGCGCGGATGCTCAAGGAGGCTGGCGGGATTCCGAGGGATGGCAATGACCGTGAGGCATGGAAAGCCGGAGAGCGCTTTGGCTTTGAGAACCCCGAATAGGTTCCTGCCGAGTGTAGAAGACAGCGCCTCCTCGTCGCCGCGGGCGACCGCCGGCCAGTAGCTCTCCATCATCTCGTAGGTGACGCGGCCTCGCCCCGCCCTCGTCCATGAGGCGGGTGAAGAAGGCGTGTGTCTCGTCGTCGGCGATTCCCTCCTGGTGGTCGACGCAGCCGTCCAGGGTGACGTTGATGCTGAAGGTCAAGAGTCCCATGCGGCGAGTCTAAGCCATACAGCCGCTCGCGGATGTCCTGGCGCCTTCGCTTGTCGGTCGAGACGATCCTCCGCCTGACCCCGGCGGTGCTGGGCTCGACCGTCTTCTCGATCGCCGGGTTGTGCGCCGCCCACGCGTGCCTCGACGACCAGGCACTGCTGGCCGCGCGCGAGGCCATCGGCTCCAGCTTGCAGACGCTGGGCTCGGTCTACGCGGTGCTGCTCGCCTTCGTCGTCTTCGTGGTGTGGCAGCAGTTCAACGACGCGCACGGCTTCGTCGAGAAGGAGTACGCGCTACACGGACCCCGACTTTCGCGAGATCGCAGAACCTCAGTCGCCGCCCGGCTCAAAGCTCGGGCTTGGCCCGGGCCTCTTGCGCCGGGACCGTCATCAGGAGCTGTCGCAGGGCGTCGAGGCTCGCCGGCTTGACGAGGTGGTGGTCGAATCCCGCCTCCAGCGCCCGCCGGCGATCCTCCTCCTGGCCGTAGCCGGTCAGGGCCACGAGCACCGGCCCGCATCCGCTCATCTGCCGGAGCCGCTTCGCCACCTCGTAGCCGTCCATCTCCGGCATCGCGATGTCAAGAAAGGCCACGTCGGGGCGGAACTCCTCCGCCGCCGCCAGCGCCGACCATCCGTCGTAGGCGGTACGGATCTCCTGTCCGAGCCCCGCGAGCATCATCGCGAGCGTGTCCGCCGACGGCTTCACGTCGTCGACGACGAGCACCCGGCAGCCCGGCATAGGCAGGCTCGGGTGGGGGGCGGAGCTCGCTTTGGCCGGCGGCTGCTTGAGGTCTCCGGTCAGGACCGGGAGCCGGACGACGAACTCGCTCCCGCGGCCCGGACCGTCGCTTTTGGCCTCAACCGTGCCGCCGTGCAGCACGACCAGGTTCTTCACCAGCGTCAGCCCGATTCCGAGCCCGCCGTGAGCGCGGTCGAGCGTCTGGTCGACCTGGACGAACATCTCGAAGACCGTCGCCAGCATCTCCGGAGGAATACCGGGGCCCTCGTCCTGGACGCTTACGACGACGTCGTTCCCTTCGCGCGCGGCCGCGACCCGGATGCGGCCGTTCCTGCCGCTGTACTTGGCCGCGTTGTTGAGGAGATTGCCAAACACCTGCATCAGGCGCCCGACGTCGCCCTCCATCGCCACCGGTTCGGCGGGCAGATCCACGGTCAGCTCGTGGCCGCGACCGTCGACGAGGGGCCGGACGCCTTCGATCGCCCCTTCGACGATGGTGGCGAGATCGAGCCGCTCCTTGCGCAGCCCGATCTTGCCGCGGCTGATCCGCGAGACGTCGAGCAGGTCGTCGATCAGCCGGATCAGCTGGCCCACCTGGCGGCCCATCATGTCTCGCACGCGTCCGGTCTCGACCGGGTCGTGCTCGACAAGAGACCAGATTTGGAGGGCGTTGCTGATCGGGGCCAGGGGGTTTCTCAACTCGTGGGCGAGCGTGGCCAGGAACTGGTCCTTCCGCCGGTCCGCCTCGCGCAGCGCCTCTTCCGTCTGTTTCCGCGCCGTCACATCCCGCGTGGTGCCGGCGACCGCCTCGACCTCTCCGTCCTCGCCGATCACCGGCACGAAGATGTATTCGTAGATACGCCGTCCGAACGTGCCGGCGAACGGGACTTCGCCCCGGACTGCTTCCTTCGTTGCTTTGACCTGCTCGATCTCCCGGTCGTGCATCTCCGCGTGCCAAGGCTCGTAGCCCAGCTCCAGGCAGTTCTTGCCGATCGCCTCTTCCCACGTCAGGCCCCAAGTCTCAAGCAGCACGTCGTTGGCATAGAGGAAGCGGTGGTCGAGGCCGAAGACGTAGGCGAGATCGGGGGTGTTCGAGAGGATCGTCTCGTAGAGCCGCCGCAGCCGCTCCGACTCCGCCGAGACGCGCCCGAGCTCCTGCTCGACGCGTTTGCGTTCGGTGATGTCCGTCATCACGCCGGGGAACGTGGAGGGCTGGCCGGCGTCGTCCCGATACACCCGGCCGCGGACCTCCACCCACCGCACGGCTCCTTCGGGAGAAACGATGCGGTAGTCCGCCGCGTAGCGGCCGCCGGTAGCCACCGCCTGCTCGACGAGCGCCGTGACCGGGGCCACATCGTCGGGATGAATCCGTGGCAGATACCGCGAGAGAGGGAGGCCGGTGGCGGCCTCGTCTGGCGACAGCGAGAACATGCGGGCGAAGTTCCGGTCTCCGGAGAGCCGGTCGTTCACCACGTCCCAGCTCCAGATGCCGACCGTCGCCGCTTCAAGGGCGGCTTCCAGTCGGTTTCGAGCCTCCCGCAGCTGCTCCTCCGCTCTCTTCATATCCGTAATGTCTCGGGTGAAGCAGCGGGTGTGCCGGAACGCTCCGTTCTCGCGGTAGACGTTGGAGCTGATGAGGACATGGCGGACGGAGCCGTCCTTGCGGAGGAGCCGCGCACCATAGGAGTGCAACTCCCCGCCGGCCCCGAGCCTGCAGAGAATGTCCTCAATCACCGACTGGTCGGCGTGGAACTCGGCGATGTTGCGTCCGATGTACTCCTCCCTGGTGAAGCCCAGGAGGTCGAGCTCCGCCTGGTTCGCCCAGAGGATCGTGCCATCCGGGCCGACCCAGTGCAGGGCGATGACGGCGTTCTCGACGAAGTCCGTGAGCTCGGCCTGCTTGCGCCGGATCTCCTCCTCGGCGATCTTGTGGTTGGTCACATCCCGATAGTACGTGGCGATCCCGCCGTCGGGGGTTGGGAAGGCGTCGAGCTCGAACCACCGGTCCCAGGGCTCGTAGTAGTTTTCGATCCGGAGCGGCTTCCGCTCCTCCATCACCTGGTGGAAACCCAGGTAGATGGAGGTCCCGACGGCCGCCGGATAGACCTCCCAGTGGTCCCGGCCGAGGAGGTCCTCGCGGCGTTGCCCATTGATCCGCTCCGTGGCGGAGTTGACGTACGTGATTCGCCACTGCGAGTCCATGGAGACGAACCCGTCGGGGCAGCTCTCGAGAAGCTGCTCTGCCGAGAGGCTCGCCCAGGGCGGGAGGCCTGTCTCACTGGTCTCGGGACTGCCCATGGACCGGCAATCTACTTGAGAGCGCCGGAGAGTTCAACACACGGCTCGCGGCTTCCGGCAGCACCACTTCCCACCTCTTCCGGGCTAGCGCCGCCCTCCCGCAGCCCGTGCGGCGTGGAGACGCTCCGCCGCCTTGGACTTGGCGAGCCCGAGCATCCAGCCGAATGGGCTCTCGCCGTTCGGATGGAAGGACGGGGCCTCATCCCACACCGCGCCGAAGACGTCTACCAGCACGTCTTCCGCTTCAGCCTTGCCGAGCAGTTGGCACAAGACACCGAGAACGGCAGGGCCGCGCTCCTCGAACAGGGCGCAGAAGGCGGAGCTGTCCCGCTTAGCGATCTTGCCAAGTAGGAGCAGGTCTCTGTGGAGTTCGGGGGCGCGCTTCAACTTCGGTCCAACTTCCAGCCAGGCTATTATCCTTGCAGGATGTGCGCCACGAACGAAATATGAGCCGGCGGGTGCCATCCGGTGGGCGGGCGGGAGGTCTCCGGTGCCTGGGCTCCCAGTGTTCGTGTGGTGACTGCCGCCTGGACGCTCAGAGCCGTGGCAGTAGGATAGAGTCTGCGTGATCATGCCTTTCGTACCTTTCCATGACCGCTGGTCCAAGAGCGGCGACGCGGAGCGCGCCAACAAGGACTCTTTCCTCAACGAGCTCTGCGACGTCCTCGGCGTCGAGCGTCCGCATCCGAAGACCGGCATCGCGGAACGGGACCTCTACGTCTTCGAGAAGGATGTGGCACGCGCCAAGGCGGGCGGCACCTCGATCGGCCGAGTCGACCTCTACAAGCACGGCAGCTTCCTGCTGGAAGCCAAGCAGGGCGCCGCGACCGGCCCCAAGCGACGCGACTCCCCGGCCTGGAACCAGATGATGAGCGCGGCGCACGGCCAGGCCCTCGGTTACGCCGCTCACCTCGATGAGCCGCCGCCGTTCCTACTCGTCTGCGACATCGGCTATTGCTTCGACGTCTACGCCTCGTTCGACGGGACCGGTGTCTACCGCGCCTTCCCCGACGGCCACCGCAAGCGCATCTTCCTCGCCAACCTTGCCGAGCATGCGGACCTTCTGCGCGCCATCTGGAACGATCCGCAGTCCCTCGACCCGTCGAAACGGACGGCTGCCGTCACCCGGGAGATCGCCGAGCACATCGCGGCGCTGGCTCGCGCCCTCGAAGCGGCGGGCCAAGACCCCGAGCGGGTGGCGACCTTCCTGATGCGCTGCCTGTTCACCATGTTCGCGGAGGATGTGGGTCTTCTGCCGGAGAAGCCGTTTTCGCACGCGCTCGAAAACTGGTGGCTGCAGAATCCTGCATCGTTCCCCGGCGGCGTCGCCTCACTCTGGCGTGCAATGGATCGTGGTGAGAACTACATCACTGGCAAGCTCCTGCGCTTCAACGGCGGGCTCTTTTCGACCCATGATGCGCCGGTCCTCACGAAAGAGCAGCTCATCCTTCTCCTCAGGGCGGCAAAGAGCGATTGGTCGCAGGTCGATCCGTCGATCTTCGGCACGCTACTTGAGCGAGCTTTGAATCCCAGGGAGCGCCATCGTCTAGGAGCGCATTACACGCCACGGGCATACGTAGAGCGGCTGGTGAAGCCGACGATCGAGGAGCCTCTGCGCGGCGATTGGGACCTGGTTCGGGCAGAGGTGCAGCAGCTTGTCGAGGCCGGCAAGGTGGAGGATGCTCAGAAGCGCGTCCTTGCGTTCCACCAGAGGCTCTGCCGCACGCGGGTGCTCGATCCGGCATGCGGCACGGGCAACTTCCTCTACGTGACGCTCGACCTCTTCAAGCGTCTGGAAAGCGAGGTTCTGGCGCTTCTCGTGGAGCTTGGCTACCGGCAACTCGGTCTTGAGATGAAAGACTACCGGGTGACGCCGGAGCAATTCCTGGGGATCGAAGTCAAGCGCTGGGCAAAGGAGATCGCCGAGTTGGTGCTCTGGATCGGTTATCTGCAATGGCAGGTGCGCCAGCCCGGCGGCGCGCTGACCGTGCCGGAGCCGGTCCTGCGCGACTACGGCAACATCCAATGCCGTGATGCGGTGCTGGCCTACGACCGCGAGGAACTGCTGCTTGACGGGAAGGGCAAGCCGGTTACGCGGTGGGATGGTGAGACGATGAAAGTCTCTCCTGTGACCGGCGAGAGGATACCCGACGAGGACGCGCACGTGCCGGTCTACCGCTACCTGAATCCCCGCAGGGCAGAGTGGCCGACGGCGGATTTCATCATCGGAAATCCTCCGTACATCGGCAACAAACGTATGCGCTTGGCCTTAGGCGATGGTTACGTCGAAGCCCTCCGGCGCGCACATGACGACGTGCCTGAGACGGCCGATTACGTAATGTATTGGTGGAATCATGCGGCGCGATTGGTAGGCAAGGGGAAAGCCCAGAGGTTCGGGTTCATCACGACAAACAGCATCACGCAGACCTTCTCGAGAGGCATCCTTGAGCGCGCTCTGCGTGAGGAGCACGCAAGTATCGTGTTCGCGATTCCCGACCACCCTTGGGTTGACAGCGAAGATGGTGCAGCGGTCAGGGTGGCTATGACAGTGACCGTGCCCGGCGATGTGCTAGGACGAGTGCTCACAGTCACCGAGGAGAGGGGTGGCTCTGATGGTCAAGCGTCAGTGGTATTTAGGGAACGATTTGGCCGTATTCACGCCGATCTCACGACAGGCGCCGATGTTTCAGCGGCAGAGAAACTGAGGGCAAATAATGGCCTTTCCTTCATGGGTGTGACTCTCATTGGTGATGGGTTTCGCCTCGAACGCACTGAACTTGCGCAGCTTGCGGTCGATCCTGAGAATCTCCCTCCTACGGTCCGGCCCTATCTCAATGGCAAGGATCTTATGCAAACCGGCCCTAGCCGTTACGTGATCGATTTCTTTAGCTTGGATGAACACGCCGCTCGCCAGGCGTTTCCCTCTGGATTTCAGAGATTGTTGGATCGGGTTCTACCAGAGAGGCAGCAAAACCAGCGCCAGTCTTACCGCGATAAATGGTGGTTGTTCGGTGAGCCCCGGTCCAAGATGCGATATGCATTGAAGAATCTCAGCCGGTACATTGCCACGATCGAAACATCGAAGCATAGGCCCTTCGTGTTTCTTCCATCTGCAGTCTGTCCCGATCACAAGCTCTACGTTGTCGCTAGCGACGACGCGTGGGTACTAGGTGTCCTTTCGTCCCGCAATTAAGGTGGGCCTTGGCTGCGGGCGGACGAATCGGCTACGGGAATGATCCAACCTGGACGAACTCCACTTGCTTTCTGCCGTTTCCCTTCCCCGCCTGCACCGAAGACCAGAAGCAACACATCCGCGCCCTCGGCGAAGCTCTCGACGCGCATCGCAAACGCCAGCAGGCGCAGCATCCGAAGCTCACGATCACCGGCATGTACAACGTGCTCGGAAAGCTCCGCAGCGGTGAGCCCCTCACCGAGAAGGAACGGGTAATCCACGAGCAGGGCCTGGTCTCGGTTCTGAAGCAGATCCATGACGACCTCGACGCCGCCGTCTTCGATGCCTACGGCTGGCCGGCGACGTTGACCGACGACGAGATCCTGGAGCGCCTGGTTGCTCTCAACCACGAGCGCGCCGAGGAGGAGAAGCGCGGCCTCGTGCGCTGGCTGCGTCCGGAGTTTCAAAATCCGGAGGGAACCAAGGCCGCAACCCAGGTATCCATGGTCGAGGCGGGCCTCGCTACAGCCGCGCCCGCGAAAACCGCCACCGGCAAGAAGACCAAGCTCGCGTGGCCCAAAGACCTGCCCGCCCGCGTGGTCGCCGTCCGTGACCTACTCGCCGAGCTGGGGGAGGCATCCGTCAGCGATGTCTCACAGCGGTTCAAGGGAGTTCAGTCGGATCAGGCGGAGAAACTTCTCGAAAGCCTTGCCGCGGTTGGCGTGGCGTTGGAGACCGCGGCCGGGCCAGGAGGGCGGAGGACGTGGAGTCTGGTTCGGTGAAGGGTTAGGGTCGACAGAACCTCGTCAAGCATTGCCCCGATGTGCGTTGGCTTGGTCGCGTTCCCGAGAGAGCGCCTCGTTGGCACGCGTCAATGCCTCCAGCTTGGCCTGCATCTGAGCCTCCAGAGCCGCCAGCTCGGCCTTGTGGCGGCGCTCGCGCTCCTCGGCGAGGTCCTTCAGGGCTTCGCGCTCGCGCTGGTAGGCCTCCTGGCGTAGGGCGTGGCCCTCTTCCATGATGCGGACGTCGAGTTGGAGCTGCTCCTGGCGCTTCTCCTGCCGGCGCTGGAGCCAGCGGCGGAGGATCTCCAGGAAGGCGGCGCTTCCTCCGAGGGCGGCGAGGCCGGTGATGGTGCGGTCCACGAGCTCGCTCATGCGGGAGGCCCGCGTGATCCTCAGGCGGTAGCCGGGGGTGAGAGAGAGATTGACTTGCATCACGATCTCCTAAGAAAAAAGACCCGCCCGGCGCCGAGGGCGACGCCGGGCGGGTGCGGGATCACCCGCGCTTACGGGTCGAAGGCGCGGAGGCCGGGGTCGGCTCCTGGACGCGCTCGGGCTTCAGCAACTCGATGACTTCCATGTCCGGGGGCGCGGAGTCCACCTTCTCGATCCGCAGCTTGGGGTCGTCGGCGAGCTGCGGGGGCAGCTCGTCGGCACGGACGTAGACCGGCTCGAGGCCGAACGTCAGCACCTGGCCGTCCACGTTGACGCGACGGGTGGCGTTGGCGGTCTCCAGGACATCGGCGGTGACACGGATCTTGTAAATCTTCGTCTCTTTCATCTCTTTCTCCTTTTCTTACTCCGGTTGTTGAAGAACCCGCACGGCGGTTTGCCAGAACGCCGGTGTGACGCCGTACATGGCATCCATGCCGAACGGGATGTAACGCGACGCGAACTCTTTGGATTGATCGAACTTGAGGCCCTGCGGCTCGCGGGAGACCACGAAGATTGCGGGCCGCGGGCCGTCGGGTGTGGCGAGGACGATGTCGACCGTGAAATGGCCGAAGGGCTGGGGCTTGAAGTCGCGGACGAGCTCGAAAGCTCCCTGCCAGAGGTTGGGATCGGCACCGAAGCTCTTTTCGGTGCGCAGCTTCTCGTAGGCCGACCAGACGGGCTGCGAGCGCACGAAGACGACCAGGCCCTTGCGAACCTCGTCGCTGCGCACCAGCTGGTCGCGGAGGATGGAGTTGGCCATCAGCTGGTCCACGGCCATGGTGAGCTCATCGCGAGCTTCGCTGACGGTCGGGGCCGAGGGGTCGGCGCGTGTGGTGTAAACGAGGTTGGTGGCCTCGGTGCCGTCCGGGTGCTGATGCGCGTCGCTGAAGAAGTCCTGCCCGTCGTAGGTCATGAGGTTCTCGCGCATGACGCGGTAGGCCAGCAAAACCTTTCCGACTGCGAAGGCACGGCCGATGCGGGTGGCCTTCTCGGTAGCTTGCAGGAGGGCCGTTCCCCGCTCGATGTCGATGGAATCGAAGTCCAGGGTGACTTCGTACAGCTCCGGACGGACCTTGAGCCGGCCGGCAAAGCCTTGCTGGGCGACGCGGTCCCCGATCCATTTGCGCAGCTCGGGGAACACAGCGGCCCATTCGAGATTGACCTCCTCGGCAAGGGAGGGATCGGAGATCACGACCGCCATGGACGATAGGAGGGTCGTGGGGTCGGTCTTGTCGTAGATGTCGAGGGCGATGGGCGTCGCCCTGACCGCGATTGACTTGAGGTCGCTGAGCATGGCTTTCCCCTAGCGCCGATCGATGTCCACGAACCACTTCCCGGGCGAGGCCGGGCGGGTGAATTTGCCGACGAGGATGGATTCCGAGGTGACGGTGGCGACGGTGTTGTCGTCCACCACGAAGGCGTCATCGCCGGGCTTGGGCACGGCGCCCGTGAAGGCAAATTCCCACTCGCCCTGGCTGTTGACTTCGACGAAGCGGACGGCGCCGTAGGCGCTGAAGGTGTCGCCGAGGGTGCCGTCCGCGCCGTTGGTGTTGTCGAAGGACTTCCAGGCGACGCCTTGGACACGGAGGTCGGCGTTGTTCGCGCCGGGCACGGCGAAGCCATCGGCGTCGGTGCAGGTGATGGCATTGAGGTAGATGCGGGCGCCCCCCTTCACAGGGAGCGGCAGGAACTGCGGCTGATGGACCGAGTGCATGCGGTGAACGTCGGCGGTTAGAGCTGGCATGGTGATCTCCGAGGTCTCTCTTGTCAGTTGGAAGACCGGAAGCCCCAGCTCGCGCTGAAGCGGTATTTCTGCTCGAGCTCGGCTTCGCGCTCCGACGTAAGAGCGCCTGGCTGGCGTGCGGCAGGGTCGGCGTCGGCCATGCGGCCCGCGGTCAGCGCTTCGACGGCGGGGACGGCGGCGAGGATCTGGAGGACCTGATCCGCGATTGAGACTTCGGCGGCAGGCTTGGCCGGATCGGCTTGCAGCTTGACGGTGGCGGGGGTGCGGTCGGCGAGCAGCTCGACCAGGAGCGGCCGGGCGAGCTTCGCCATGGCGGGTGTGACGCGGGCGCCGAGCTGGGCGAGCCGGCGGTCTACGTCAAGCTCGGCACGCTGCCGTAGGAGCGTGGAGAGGGCTTGCGCGCCTTCCGCGACCTGGGCGCGCAAGGCGGCCAGCTCGGGCTCCCCGGATGGGGCTGGATTGTCCGGCGGCGTGGGTGCCGGGGGATCGTCTTCGGGCATGGGTGCCTCCTTTCGGGCGGTAAGGACGTACTGAGGACGGCAAAGGGTCACGGGCGGGAGCCCGGGAATCGCGGGGCGTGCGTTGCCCAGGAGGGCACAGCCGGTGAAATACCAGCCGCCGGTCACGGGATGGCTGAGCGCGATTTCGGCCGATCTGCGGGTGTAGCGCTTGCTCCGGATCAGCTCGACGGTTGCCGGATCGAGATCGATGTAGCGCACCCAGAGGGCGGCGTCCTGGAGCCACACGCGCTCGCACCAGCCGAGGGACGGGCCGCCCCAGTTGTGATCGAGGTTGAGGCTCGCCATCTCGATGGCTCGGTCGTAGACGCCCGCCATCTCTTCGAGGCGTTGCAGGGTGATGTTGATCCCATGGCTCTCGGTGAGATCCACGGGGATGAGCGCGGGGAACTCCAGCGCGAGGGAATCGCCGGCAGCGAGCTCGAGGACGTGATCGGCGCCGGGTGTCCAGAGGACTGAGCCGGTGATGATGCGGGGTTTCATCTGCCACCTCCAAAGCCGGGATCTGGGAGAGCGGGAAGGCCGGTGTCCGGGGCGATGGGCCAGGGGCCGGTTGGCTCGTCGCCGGTGTAGCCGAGCTCGCGGGCTTCTGCGTCGCTGATGGTGCCGATGAAGCAGCGGCAGTTGTGGCCGGCAGGAGGCCACCAGGTGTTCCAGATGGGGTGATCGATGGCGAAGACCTTGCCGTGCATGACGGCGTGGTTGTGGAGGGGACGTTGGCGGACGTGGTCGTCTCCGACGGTCCACCAGATGAGATAGCGGGTCTGGGTGCCGGTTTCGAGGGCGGCGGTCGGAAAGGACGAAAAGGACTTAAGGGACGAAAGGGACGCAAAGGACGGATGGGAGATGGCTTCCTCGGCGGGTCGCGGCTCGACTACGGGCTCGTTGTCGAGGGGCGCGGGGACGCGCATGGTCATCCGGTAGTAGGCCAGGGGGACGGCTACTCCGTTCTTCAGGGCGTTCTCAATGCCCTTCATGCGCTGGCCGCGGTCGGCGGCGTCGGTGGCGTCGTAGACGGATTTAGGGATGGGCGCGTCGGGCCCGAAGTTGAGCAGGACCAGCCAGCGGATCAGGCTGTCGGACTCGAAGGAACCCAGGAGGTGGGCGTCGTGCTGGACGGTCTCCAGGCGGACCTCGTTAGAGATCATCGCCTTTGCGAACGAGCCGGCACCCTTGGCCAGGCCGCTGGTGTCGACCTCACCGAGCATCAGCAGGGCTTCCGCGTGCTCGAGCCAAGCGACGAACGAGGAATAACTCGCGTCGCCTCCCCGCGAGGCTTCGAGGAAGCTGATGTCGAGGCCTTCGGGTAGCGCGATGGACGAGCCCGTGCGGATGGAGTTGAGGATCGCGAGCATGCGGTCCTCGTTCTCCTTGTTGAGGAGGTCTTGATCCGCCTTGTAGGGATAGGTCCCCTTCGTGAGGGGCTGCGCGAAGCGCTCGACGAAGATCGCCCAGTACTTCGAGGCGTGCCTCTTCAGAAACCAGACCCAGTAGAGACGATCAAGCAGCGCCCTACCCCACGGGTTGTCTTTGGTGCCGTAGGAGAGCACCTGGAACTTCATCGGCGGCGCGGGGATCGGAGCGACGCGGCCGGGGTGCGCGACGACATGCAGGGATCGATCAACGGCGGACCAGCCGAAGCGCCACATGGGGCGGTCAATCAGATCGACCGGCAACCACGCTCCGGCCAGGAGGCCGCGAGTCGCTTGCTCCCAAATGATCTCGTTGATGGCAACGCCCTTGATGACAGCTTCAAGGATGTTGGAGACAGGGACGATGCGGACAGGAATCAGGGAGAGCGCGGTCTGAACGAAGCGGGCGATCTCCTCGGCAAGGGGTGTCGAGTCGGCGGCGCGGATATAGCGCGGCAACGCGAGCACGGCTTTGACTCGCTTTTCCCAGAGAGCCGCCATGTTCGTATCGGTTTCAATCATCCGGGTGTACAGCTCGCCCACCCGGTCGCCGTCTTCTGATCGTTCGCGGACGAAGCGGGAAGGGTGCGGGACCTCCTGCCATCTTCCGAAGGTGCCGAACCCACGGAAGAGCATGGGATCGGACCCGAGCTCTCCCACGTAGGGGCGAAGCCGGCGCTCGGCCGACAGAGCGGTGAGCACCAGCTCGGCGAAGAGCTGCTCGGAGCGGGACCTATCAGCGATGCGGGCGGTGCTCATAGGTTCCTCAGGATGTCCAGGGACGCGATGGCGCTCCCGGCGGGGGCTGCGTGCCGCAGCGGCGGAGTGGAGACGGCGGCCCAGTCGGCGGTGAGTTTGCGCAGCTCGGCAACGCGCAGGGCATCGACCAGGTGGTCGTTGAGCTTGGAGAAGCGGCGAGCGTCGCCGGATTGCGAATAGGTGTGATTGGCCAGGAGGTGCCGGACTTCGGGGTCGAAGGGCAGCTCAAGGCCCCGGCCGTGGAGACGGCGCTCGATCAGTTGGGTGCCGAGCTCCTTGTAGGAAATGAGCACTTCTCTGCCCGAGGCCGGATCGAGCTGGGCTTCGCCGGTCGTGGGGTCGATGGCCGGCGTGGAGCGGTTGAAGACGTAGCCACTCAGGCGTTCACCGAGCCCGGGCGCCAGGAGGTCCACCAGGACACGGCCGACGCCTGTAGCGTCGAAGCCCCAGCCGCCGGCGGGCTTCAGGATGGCGTCGAGCGCGAGGATGAAATCTCGTTGCGCGTACCAGTTCCAGCCGGTGAGGTGGATGCGGAGGACGAGGGTGTCGGAAAGACCGTTGCGGCGCTCGAAGAGGATTTCCGTGACGGTGGCGGAGCCCACGTCAACGCCGGCTGTGAGGTCGCCGGGGAGGGCGCGCACGAAGAAACCCGCCAAGTCGGTGATGGCTTGCCGGCGGCGCTCGGCGTCCCAGCGGTCCCAGCCGGAGATGTCGAGACCGTCCTGGAGCACGGTGAGGAAGGGCTGCAGGACGTCACCGCCTTCGGCTTCCTCTGGGTCGTCTTCGGCGGGCGTCTGCGGCTCGCCCTCCTCGCCCCACGGGTAGGAAGGGTTGAGGCGTCGGGATAGACCGTCCAACTGGCCGGCGCGGCTGTCCCAGCGGAACGACACGGACAGGTAGTCCGGGATCCAGGTCAGAGCTGGCTTCAGCAGGCGCTCGGGGAAAAGCGAGTACTCCGGATCACCGGGCAGCCCGAGGACGTTGTGCACGTAGCCCGGCTCGTCCGGACCGCCGTAGAAGCCGACGAACTCCTGCCGGCGCTCCTCGCACCAGAAGGGGTGCGGCATGATCGTCTTGGGCCAGTGGAAGCGGACCCAGATCCGGTTTCCAAAGTCGCGCCCCAGGGTACGGACGCTCTCGGGAGTAGCCGCGGCGCCGGGGCGCAGGAGCTGCTCGACGACAAGCGGGGGCGTGTCGGCGGGGACGATTGACTCCGAGGGCACGGCGTTGTCGGCGATGCGCTGGAACGTGCACTGGCGGTCGCCCGTGGGAACGGAGTAGATCCGGATCTCGCATCCCGGCTTGGCAGCGCGCCAGAACTCGCTCCAGCTCCTCGGATTGACGACCTTGGCCGCTTCGTCGTGCAGCAGCCAGCCGCGGACGTGGATGCCACGATAGGCGCGGCCGTCGTGACCGGCGGGCCGGAAGAGCACACGCAAACCGTTGCGCCAGGTCAGCCGCCGGTAGGGCTTGGTGGTGCGGGCTCGCACGGAGGCGGCGAGGAACGGGTTGGCGCTGAGCTGCCATTCGACTTCTTCCCAGATCTCGTCAAGATCGCCGTCGAGAGCGGAGCCGACGAGCACACTCCCCCGCTCGGCGGCCAGACAGCCCCACAGGAGCAGGCCCACGATTTCGCGGCTCTTGCCGACCTCGGCGCCGTCTTGGTGGACGACGTGGCCGCGAAAGCGGAGCGAGGGCCGCTGGTATGGGAAGAGCTGCCAGAGGCCGCCGCCGTCCTCCGGCTTGTTGACCAGATTCGTCTCTACCCAGAGGACGGGGTCCGCGTTGAGAAGCCACCACTGGAGCCGATCGACGTTGAGGACCTCGTCACCGAGCTTGAGGTCGCCGCGTTCGAGCGCCTGCCAGGACCAGCGGTTGCGGCGCAGCAGCGCGTCGATCAGCTCGGGGAGAGCGGGATGGAGCAACTCGACGCTATGCATCGGAGTCCTCCCCTTCGCCGGCAAGGCCTTTCCGCATCTGGCTCACCCAGGCCGCTCTACCCGCGAGGCCGAGCCCTTGGTCTCGCTCGCGCTCGCCGCTCGACCTGGGGGTGATGGTTTGGTCGGCTGCCGTGTGGCCGAGCTGGCGAAGGAGTTGGAAGGTGTTTGCCGCTCTCGGATTCTCGACCGGGCGCTCTGCCACGACCTCGAGGTCGCCGTCCGCATTGCGGCCAACGATGGGGACCTGAACCACGAGGCCTTCGTGCATGAGCGTGGACAGCTCGCCGTGGGCAAGCGCGAGCTGGCCGGCCATGGAGGTGGCGGCGAGCTCGGCCAAGCCGGTGAGGTCGCCGCGCTCGATGGCCGCGAGGTACTTCTCCATGGTGTCTTGGTGACCGAGGGAGGCGAGGCAGGCAGAAAGGCCGGCGCCGCGTGACTCCACGGCGCGCTTGACTTCACAAGTCCCGGTGCCGTCATTCGGACAGACGGCGGGCTTGCAGGGTGGCAAGGCCTGACCGAGCGCGGTAGTGGCGTGCTCGCCGGTCTTGACCGCGGCGGCGCGCCGCTGCGCACGCTCTTTCGCAGACAAGGGTTTGCCCTTGGGCCGTCCGGCTTTCTTCTTGGTAGGTCCCTTGGGCTCTTTCGGCATCTTGACTTCGCTCTCGTTCGGGAGCAGGTTGAATCCATGAGCGCAAGACCCAAAATCGAAGACACCCTGGGAGCAGGGGGTAAACGCAAGAATTCACAGGAGTTGGAAGGCTCCGCCGGCAGAGAAATGGGGGGGTATGAATCCCCCCATCTCGACGGATGGACATCTTTCTTGACGAGCGTTCGGGGGCGGACGGAGGGGACGGCGCGGAGGTATCGGCGACTCGTTGAGCGGCTTTTGAAGGATGTCGGAAAGCCGATCGCGCAACTCAGCCGCGAGGACATCGAGAGGCATCTTCGGCGGCTGCATGTGGCCGGGTGCGGGGAGTCCGTCCGGCAGGGCGTGGTGGTGGCGGTGCGGTCGCTCGGGGAGTGGTGCCTGGCGCACGGGATTGTCGAGGTGAACCCCGGCGCGTCGCTGTCAGGACCGCGGCCTTACCGGCGGGAGATCAAGGTGCTCACGGTCGCTGAGGTGTCGCGGCTGCTGTGGGGCGACAAGCCGGGGGCGCTTCCTCGCGAGCCGGTGGAGATGCGGGACCGGGTGCTGCTCGGGGTCGCGTACGTGGCTGGGCTGCGGGCGTCAGAGATCGGTCCGCTGGAGGTCGAGGGGGTTGCGTGGCAGGAGGCGACTCAGACGTTCAGCATTCTCGTGCGGCGCGGGAAGGGGGCGGCCGGGGATGTGCGGCTGCCACTGGATCGGCCCGTGTCACGGATGCTCGGGGCGTGGCTTGCGGCGCGGGTGCCTGGGCGCTTCCTGTGGGGGCGCCCGCTCACCCGGAGCGCGGTGCGAAAGATCTTGCACCGCAGGTGCGCGCAGGTGGGGATCGTGGCGGGTGGGCGGCGGATTTCGCCTCATGTGCTTCGGCACAGTCTCGCGACGCATCTGCTCCAGGAGGGGATCGACATCCGCAAGGTTCAGCTTCTCCTACGGCATCGGTCGATCTCGACCACGGAGAAGTACCTGCACGCGGACATCGATCGGCTGGGGGCAGTGCTCGTCCGGAGCAGCCCGCTGGATCGGCGGCGGCGCAGGAAGGTGAGCCCACTTCGGCCCGCGATGGCGCAGCTCCTGGGAGAGCTCCAGGGCATCGTCCGGCCCGAGTAACCAAAAGCGTCGTTCTGGTGACTGCTCTTTCCGGCTGAGCCGCTTCCCGCAAAGGCTTGGCCGGCAGTGATTTAGCCGCGCTGATCCGTCGCGGCCTCCCCCTCGCGGGCGGCTCACATAGCGAAAACGAAACCAGTTCCGTTTTTTGAGGCGAGCAAAAGCCCGCCGGGCTTGCCTTTGCTCGATGTCGGCCGGGCACGTTTCCTGGTTTAAACCTGCGTAGAAAAGCAGTCACGGGAAGGGGGTTTGGACGGGGGTGGGTGGGTGGAGGCGCCGCGGCTGGCGCGGACGAGCACGAGACGCCGTCAGGCGGCTCGCGCGCAGCGCGACAAGACGCGGCGCCGTAGGGCGGGTGGGTCCGGGGGTGGGCGGTGGGGGTGGGTGGGCGGGATGGAGATCGACTCGGCAGTTTGGCGCAGCGCAGCGGAGCCAATCTGCCGGACCCTGCTTGGGGGGGGAGGGCCCCGTAGCGTGCTTCCACTGAACTAGGGGATGCGTCCCGGGGGGAGGCCCGGGTAGGTGCCCGCGCCTGGTTTGACATAAGCCCCGCTTATGTAAAGGCGCAGCCCGGAGGCGGGGAGTGGCGCGCAGGGCGGGGTTCAGGTAAGGCGCGCTTACCGGAATCCCCGCCCTGCGTTTGCGCCGCCCCCGCCGGAGCCAGGGGCGGGCAGCTCCCGGGCCGTAGGGCGGGGGAAAGGTCCGGAATGCCACTGCACGTTGCGGGGCCCGAGGGCGGGGGAAATGGAAGAGGGCGGGTGGCGCGGGGAATGGGTGGGCGCGACGGAGGAACGGAGGACGGCTTTTCGCGGCCGCAGTCTCCGGCGCGGACACCCGGCCTTGTGGGTTGGAAGGTCGCCGTCCGCGATGACGCTGAGCAAAGCGCGGGTGGGAGCAGTTCGGCGAGCAGCTTGCGCGGAGCCGATCTGCGGGGGAAGGTCGCCATCCGCACGGCAGCTGAGGCGACGGAGGAGCTCGGGGGCGGGCGCGGTGGGCGGGCGAGAGCTGCTCCGGCGCAACCACGAAGGCTCGCAGGAGAGGGGGCGTTTGCGTCAGCGAGCTGGGGGGAGCTCGCCGTCCTCGATGAGGATGGAACTGGAGAGGGCGGGCGGGAGGGTTGCCGTCCCACGGAAGGTGGAGCTTGCGCGGGTGGGTGGTAGGGGCGTCGTCCTCCCCCACCACGCCGCTGCTCGCAGTTGGCAGCCCCCCTCCGCCCCCCTATTGCGGGGAGCGGAGGAGCTTCCACCGGGCCGGTGCCGATGCCGATCAGCGCGAGCTGGCCGCTCTGAACTCAAGCAAGGAGGCCACCGGCTCCGCTTCTCCCCGGAGTGCCGCGGAAAGCTCCCCGGACACCAGGTCGGCCGCTCGCAGAAGCACCTTGACCGGATGCAAGTATCGATCGTGCGAATCCCGACCGAGCGCGTGCCCCATCAGACGCTTGCGCACATCGCGAGGCACTTCCAACTCCGCCGCCGTCGTGGCGAAAGTGTGCCGAGTCGCATCATAGAGACGCAGCCCCTTGGGTAACTCGGCGCGAGCTACCAGACGGCTCCAGAGCCGGTGCATCCGGGCCAGAGGGGCCTTTGGAGCACGGCCGCTGAACAGGAAGGGGCTACTTCGGTCGAGCCCTGCGAGCACGTCAACAGCCGGCTGCCCCAAGTAGACGGCACGCGGGCCGGTCTTAGCCTCTGGCAGTTTCCAGAGGCGGGCGCCGAGATCGACCTCTTCCCATAGCGCGGCCAGAGCTTCTCCCGGGCGGCAACCGGTCAAGAGGCAGAAGCGGAACGCCGCGGCGGCGATGCATCCGGGCTTCTCCTGATCCAGGGCGGCGCCGACTCGTGCAAGCTGTTCGCGGTCGAGAGCCTGACCTCGGACCCGTTCGGGGTAGCGATCGTGGCCGTGGGCTGGATTGGGCTGGTCACGGGGGAACCAGCCCCAGCGCGCGGAGAGCGACCATGCCTTGGAGCACAAGCTCAGAAGCCCGTTGGCCTGGTAGGGGATGTGGGCCAAGCGCTGGTGGATCGCCTCCAGATCAGCCCAGGTCACCGAGGCCACCTTGCGCGAGCCGAGTGCCGGAAGCAGGAAGAGGCGGAAGAACTGCTCGGCGCTGCGCTGGGTGCTCTTGGACTTCTTGGCGGCATGCTCGGCGAGGTAGCGGATGCCGAGGTCGCGCACGGTCGGCGCTGCTGCCGCGTCTTGAGCAGCCGTCGCGGGATCCCCGCCCGCTTGCACGGCGAGGCGGCGTGCCACAGCGAGCTTGCGGGCCGCGTTCAGGGTCAACGCTCGCCCATGCACTCCCAGGGTGATGCGGCGAGCTCTGCGCTGGAACTTGTACTGAAAGATGTAGCTCTTGACCCCGCCGCGTGAGACCCGGAGCCCGAACCCTGCGAGATCGGTATCCCAGACCAGGACATCGCGCGCCGGATCGGGTTCGAGGCTGTCCACGAGCTTTTTGGTGATCTTCCCCTTCATCACAACCCCCCTTTCTGCGTAACCCGGTACGTAACCCGGAAGCGTTAAAATCAGCTTGGTTGGATAGTAGCAGATAGGGGTGAAAAGTCAATAGAATCAAGGACTAACGAGGTAGGTTAAACTGAATAAAACCACGTTACACTAATTGTCAAAGAACGGCCCTTCAATGAGGCAAGGGCAAAATCGATGCGCATGATAGTGCCGCCTGCTATGGCCGTCAAGCCATGAGTTGCGCATCGGGTTCTTTGCCGCAATAATCAGCTTCCGTGGACGATCCGCCCCGATCCGGCGGCGGCTCCCCCCGAGCTCCGGGGTAGTCCGCCCCTCCGGGCGAGCCTCTCCCCCATGCGGTGGATGTTCCGCCCCGATCTGGCGACCGTTCCCCCCAACGCGGCGATGACTCGCCCCAACACGGGAACGGTCCGCGCCTCGAGGGGGACCATTCCCCCTCGGCGGGCGGACGGCTCGCCCTGAAGGCGGATGACTCGCCCTAAAAGGGGAGCCGCCCCCGGATCGGGGCGGATCGTCGCCATCCCGGGGCGAATCATCGCCGTGCGCATGAAAATCGTCCACCGCGATCTCCGAGATACTTGTGCCATTGACGTAGGCGTGCAAACCTGAAATCATGCTGCATACGACGGAGGCCGAGAGAGGGCCGCTCCTGTGGGGGTGAGCCCCGAACGTCCGGCTTCCGCCTCGGCAGATCAGGAGGAGGTACAACGATGAGGGCACTTCGCGCCGGGAGGTTCATTGACAACTAGCGAGGGGCGGCGGCTTCCGTGTCCAAGGACACCGCCGTCCCGCCGTGGGACCGCCTTCAGGAGGGAGGGGGCGGAGCGGCGCCATGGAAGAAACCGGAGGCGGGGGCGCTCCGGATTCTTCCGCCGCGTGCCCACGGTTTGTCTTGGAACTTCCCTGTCGCCCCCGTTTTTATACCTCGTCGAGCACAGTCACTAACAGGCCACGTTTTCCCTGGGAGCGCCGGCATCTTGCCGGCATGTCCGGAGCAATCGGCGGAACGCCGGCAACCTCTCCGCCCCTGCAATAAGGCCGGGCCTTCGGCCCAATATCTTCAAATGCCGGCAAGATGCCGGCGCTCCCAGGGAAAGCGCGACCCTCCCCTTTGTTGACCTCTCACGAGGGGATCGCATAACTTCTCAAAGTTGTTCAACCTTTGGGAGAGTCCGCCGATGTCCCAAATCATCTACAACCTTTCCGAGGCGAAGATGTCCCTCTCGCAGCTACTCGACCGCGTAGCGAGCGGAGAGGAGATCATCTTGTCCAAAGGGGGCAAGCCGTTGGCCAAACTCGTGCCGTTTCATCGGAATTCCGCGCCTCGTCAGCCAGGTGGGTGGGAGGGCCGGGTACGCATCTCGGAAGACTTCGACGCTCCCCTACCTACGGAGATCGAATGAGCTCCCAGCCGGTTCCGAAGAAGCCCGAGATGGGCTGGCGCCCCGTTTTGCCTTTTCCACCGTGGCGGGTTGGCCTCCTGCTTTGCGTATCAGGACTTAGAGAGATGAAAAAGGAGACACCATGACGATTCAGGAGTTCTCGCAGCAGTTGGGACGGGAGGATCACCCCTCGCACATGATTCAAGCTCTCCGGACGATCCAGAGCTTCGGTGTGGAGCAGATCATCGGGCCGAACGGCATCGGCGGAGATTGGACCCCGTGGTCCGACGACGAGCCGCGCGCCTATGCGGAGCGGCCCGAGCTGCGGAGTTGATTGCGGTCTGAGAGGCCTTGAGCGCGGTTCCCAGAGCATCGACTGTAAACTCGAAGTCGAAGTTGGAGGAACGGGGATGAAGTACCGCGCTTTCGGACCCACGGACATCCAGGTCTCCATCATCGGCCAGGGGACCTGGAACATGGAGAAGGACGACCGCCAATCAGCCGTCGCGAGCCTGCGGCGGGGGCTCGACCTGGGGATGAACCATATCGACACGGCCGAGATGTACGGCAGCGGCAAGGTCGAGGAGATCGTCGGGGAGGCCATCGCCGGCCGGCGGGACGAGGTCTTCCTGGTCAGCAAGGTGCTGCCCCAGAACGCCTCCCGCAAGGGGACGATCGAAGCCTGCGAGCGGAGCCTCCGCCACCTGCGGACCGACCGGCTGGATTGCTACCTCCTGCACTGGGAGGGACCGCATCCCCTGGCGGACACCTTCGCGGCGTTTGAAGAGCTGCGGAACGCGGGCAAGATCCGCTCCTGGGGCGTGAGCAACTTCGATGAGGAGTCGCTCACGGACGCCCTCGAGATCGCCGGAGAGGGCAAGGTGGTCTGCAACCAGATCCTCTATCACCTGCAGGAGAGGGCCATCGAGCACGCCGTCATCCCTGCTTGTGAGGAGCACGGCATCGCGGTCGTGGCCTACAGTCCGTTCGGCTCGGGGAAGTTTCCGTCGTCGAGCGTCCTCTCCGAGATTGCCGAAGCCCGCGGCGCCACCCCGCGCCAGATCGCGCTCGCGTTCCTGGTGCGCCGGCCTTTCGTGTTTGCCATTCCGAAGACCTCCGATCCCGGCCATGCGGAAGACAACGCCGCGGCGGCCGAGATCGATCTCAGCGATGAGGAGGTCCAGCGGATCGACGAGGCCTTTCCGCTGGGGCGGCGGCGGAAGGGTGTGCCGACGCTGTAGCTTCCCGGCATCACTCTCCGGCCGGCACGACTCTGTGTGGAATCAGTGAGGCGTTGGCGCTGCGCCAATGATCTCCAAATGCTTAGGCTCGGCACCGGCCACGGTCTTCAAGGGAACGTTCCGGTCGAAGGTAACGAGACGGCCACGGTTTGCGACGGCAAGACCTAAGAGGTAGACATCGGTTAGCTGGCGGTGGCCCTGGATGTAGGTTGTCTGGAAAAAGTCGCCCTCGCATACTGAAACGGAGTCCTGCCAGAAGAAATGGTCGACGCTCTGCCTGATCTCTGTTAGGCGGGCGACGGCGTCTCTGAGGCTGGTGCCCTGACCAGGATACCGTGGGTTTGAGACGACCCGCACGAAGCCATTCTCAGTCAACGGGCATGTAGCCCAACCCCGGCTCCGGTTGTGGCCGAACCACTCATGGGCCGTCTCATGATGGATGTGCATCGGGTCGAAGAGCGCGACGAGCAGGTTGACGTCCAGCAGAGCCTTGGCGCCGCGGCTCCGTGGCCGTTGTCGACGTTCAAGCGGATTCATCGTCGAGCAGGGACGCCACTGTTGCCGAAGTCACTGGGCGCGCTCCCTTGCGGGGCGGCAGGAGCGGAATGCCGTTTCGTCGGGCCGAGGGCTTCCGCGACGCTCCGAGGGCCTTGCGTGCAAGCTCCGACAAGACTTTGCCTGCGGTACTCTTCTGTGCCTCCGCCAGCTCCTTGGCGGCTAGCAACACGTCATCATCGATCTCCAAAGTAGTCCGCATAACTCATAGCATCACGCATCACGCATCAGATGTCAATTTTGGGTAAGGGCAAGATCCGCTCTGGGGCGTGCTTACTCTCCGGCGGGCACCACTCTGAGCTCCTTCAACGCTTCGATCTTGCTGAGCGCATCGGTGAGCCCCCTGGCCTTGTCGGCCCGGCTGCTCCGGATGATTGCCTCGTATTCGAAGTAGTTCGAGTCGTAATCGAGCCGGTAGCTCAACCTGTGCATGGTGAAGCCGTGCTCTTTCAACAGCCGGCGCAGCTCGGGCTCCGGCATGGCCGCGTGAAGGGCGAAGCGCAGGATCAGGTGAGCATAGAACTGCGCGGGGACCTTGTCTTCGACCCAGCGGAACAGCGAGAGGGTGATGAGGGTGAGCGCCGTGGCGAAGAGGGCGGGGAAGAAGAACCCGATCCCGACGAGGATGCCGATGGCGGCGGTGATCCACAGGGATGCCGCGGTCGTGAGGCCGCGGACCGACGACCCTTCCTTCATGAACGTGCCGGCGCCGAGGAAACCGATGCCGGTCATGATCCCTTGCGCCATCCGCGTGGGGTCGAGAGAGATGCGCCCCTGGGTGATGCCGACGAACCAGCGGGTCTCGTAGACGGTGATGAGCATCAGGAGGCTCGTGGAGAGGCACACCAGGGCATGGGTGCGAAAGCCGGCAGGCCGGCCGCGGTAGGTCCGTTCCAGCCCGATCAGGCCGCCGACGACGAGGGCGGCGAACAGCCGCACGGCAATGTCGAAGTATTCAGGGTCGCCAAAGAGGTCTCTTGCGTTCATGGCCGTCGGCGGCCGGCAGGTCCCGGCCTTGTCGGATCATAGATGACAAGGCGGGCATGCGCCCTACGAAACTTTTCGTTGAGGGTACGCGTAGTGGCTTCACATGAGACGTACTTCGATGTTTACGACGATTACCTTCTTCGTGCCCTGGCCGCGGGTGCTGCCAAGATCGAGCTCCGCCCGTGCAAGCTCCCCGACTTTCCGGAGGACACCCGCTGTGGCACTTATGAGGTGTTCGAGAACCGTGCGGCGCGGACAGGACGCAAGATCCCGCTCCGGATCGTAGTGATCCCGGCCAACACGCCACAGAGGCAGCCCGACGGCATGAAGGGGCGGGAGTGCGAGGAGGAGATGATGGTGAAGCTCATCGAAACCGGCACGACCGAGCGGCTCGACACTTCCTGCGTGACGCGCATGGAGCGCCCGCTTTCGTGCTCAGCCTGCCTCAATAGCAAAGTGCGCATATTGAACTGAAACGTTCTCGGGTGGATCGCCAACTGGAGTTGCAGGTCAACTCATTCAGTCAGGAGAAGAGCAATGCGTATTCGTAAGATAGCAGCGGCAGTGGTGGTCCTGGCAGCGGTTTCGGCGGCGGTTTCGACGGCGGCCACTCGGGAGGAAGCCTTCGCTGTCCGCGCGGCGCGGATCGTGGCACAGCTCGAGGCGCAGCCTCAGCTCGTCGCGGCGGCGCGGGCCGCAGCCATGTCTCCAGATCAGCCCCGGGAAAACGCGGTCTCGAAGGTCGACAAGAACAGCTTCACCCTCATCGGCAACGTCGTCTTCTATAACTCTGACTTCCTCAGCGATGGCACGCCGATCACCATCGGCGTCGCGCAGGTAAAGAAGCCCGGCCTGCAGGAAATTTACTTCTCGTGCATCGGCGGCAGCATTTCCTCGGCTTGCCGCGGGCTTGGCCGCCGTCAGGTCGAGGGCTGGCTGCTGGCTGGAGACGGGGTCGAAACCGACGAGTACCTCCACTTCCTCATCGTGACCAAACTAAAGAAGTAGAAGTAGACGCAAACGGCCCCTGGTGCCGGGAGGCACCAGGGGCATCCTTCCTCAGTTGGTCCGGAAGTCGATCTCCCAGAAGCCCAGAGTGCCGGTGTCCGACGAGGCCAGGTCGCGCACGCGCAGCTTCCAGAGCCGGGACGTTTAACGAAGGACGTCGAGCACTTCGCCGACAAGAATGCTGCCGCCATCGCTGCTGTTTGCAACCAGATCGACCTCGAGCGGTTGGCGGTCGAGGCCGGCTCCCCACCAGCGGCCGGCAGGCCCCCAGCTCCTTCCGCCCAGGTCTAGCCGCGTCACGCTGGCGCGTGCCAGTTCCTCCCAGACCTCGCCGAAATGATGTCCCAACGGTTGACCTCGACGTAGCGAAACCAGAACCGCAGGAAAGGATCGGAGATCTTGTATAGCGTGCGCTTGCTGCTGCGCGACTCCTCTGCGAAAGGTTGCTCGCGGGTGATCAGATCCATGTCCTGCAGGCGCTGGAGCGGACGCGACAGCGATGTCACTGGTTTGCCCAGCCGCGCCGCGATTTCGGAGATGCGGTGGCAGCCCTGGCCGATCAGGCTCAGGATCGATGCCGCCTGGGTGGTGTCGCGCATGTCGTCGAGCAGCAGGCGCGACGGTTCTTCGGAAAGAACGCCTAGAGGGCTGAGGATGAGTGAGCGGAGCGCGGCTGGCAGATCCGGATGATCACCCGCCAACTCCCAGTAGCGCGGTGTCCCGCCCCAGACGGAGTAAGCCTCCATGGCACTCTCAGGCAGAAACATTATGTAGCTGCTACATAGTCTTGGCAACCCTCACAGCCGCAGGTCGCGCCGGATCTGGCCGTACTCCAGGTCCAGCACCAGCACGCGGCCGCGGTCGTCGGTCAGGCAGAGGATCTGTCCATGGAGATGGACGGTCACCCGCTGGGCCCGCCCCAGGGTCACCTCGGCTTTGACGCGGCCGGTGCCGCGGTGGACGACGAAGACGCGCGCGGCAGCCGGGCCGTGGGCCGAGCCCACCAGCCAGTCGCCGGTGATGGCCAGCTCTCCCGGCTCCCAATCCTCCCCTGGGAGGGAGACCTGAAGCAGCGGCTCGTCATGGATCTTCAGGTGGAGCACGGCGGCCGAGACCCATTGCTCGGCCACGGTGCCGTCCGGCGTCACGGCGAGCTGGCGCGGGCCTCCCACGCCTCCGCGTGCGATGAGGGGCACTTCCTGACGGTTGCGGAGCTGGAGGGCGGGCACCTCGTAGGTCCAGGCTTCCGGCTCGTCGCCTCCACTGCCGCCAATAACCAGTGAACAGCGGGTAACCGAGCGGGCGAGCGCCATCACCGTGCGGCCCGCGACCGGCGTGCCCCAGGGACCGTCGAAGCGGCGGGAGGTCGCGTCCACCGCGGCCAGGCCGTCCGGCGAAACCACGAGCCAGAGGGCGCCGTCGTAATCCGGGGCGAAGGCTTCGAAGCGGGCATCGCACCAGGTTTCCGCCTGCCGGCTCGCCAGGTCGATCCGGGCAAGGCGCCAGGACGTGCCCCGGCGGGCCAGGGCGATGGCCCGGTCCCCGAGGTCGGAGAGCACCAGGTGATGGGCGGGTTGGTCAAGCTCTGCGACCGCCCGGCCGGCGCGCGAGATCAGCCGCACCCCGGCCTCTCCGAGCGCAACGACGGTCAGGCCGCTGGGCAGGAAGGCCGCGTCGAAGCCCGAGCGGGTGCCGACGTCCGAGCCCGCGATCTCGATCCTCCAGACCTTTTCGCGCGCGATCCAGGGCTCGCGGCCGGGCAGCGGCAGGGCCGGCGTGTCGGCGCGCAGGGCGCCGTCCTCCGCAAAAGCCACGAGCTGGCGGAAGCGGGCCGGCGACATGCGGGCGCCGAAACGGCCCGAGTCCCGGGCCATGGCGCGCACCGCGGCCCGGGCAATCGCCCGGGCGGCTGGGGTCTTCGGCCCCTGGCAGAGGGTCTCGGCGAAGGCGAGCCGCGTCGCGGCGCCCTCGGCGCGCCAGTTCTCCAGGATCGAGAGGGCGCGGTCCCGCACTTCTTCGAACAGCTCGGGCACCAGCGTCACCTTGCGCGCCAGCATGCGGCCGGCCGGTCCCCCGCCCTGCTCGATGGCGCGGTCCATCCATTCGAGGGCCATGTGCCGCGCCTCGGGGATGGGCCAGATGGAGTCGACGGCCGCGGCATAGTCGCCGGCCTCGGCCAGCCCCGCTCCCCAGAGCAGCCGCAGGGCCTCCGCCTCTTCCTGTTTGCGCGTACGCTCCAGGCGGGTCACCGCGTCGGCAAAGGCGCCGGTGCGGCGGGCGATCCAGAAAGCGCGCTCCCGGTCGCCAGCCAGGAACCACTGGCGGACCACGAGGCCCGGCGGCAGCTCGCGCGCTTCGGCCATCTCGGCGGCGAGCCAGAGAGAGCCGTGTCGCTCCAGGAAGGCGACCGCCTCCTCGTGCGCGTTGAGCACCTCGGCGAGCAGGAAGGCCGCCTCTTCGATCCGGCCCTGCGCCTCCAGCCGGTCGAAGGCCGCGCGGTAGATGCGCTGCAGCTCGGCGTGGAGGTCCGGTGCCAGGTGGAGGGCCGGCCGCGTCGATTCGGGCCGCAGCTCGAGGTCCCGCCGGGGCGACGGCAGCCGCAGGGGGAGGGCGCGGAGGGCTTCCCCGGCCTCGCCTCCGAGCGGAATGGCGAAGCGCAATGCCTCACTCAGGTCCCCGTCCTCGAACAGCTCGATCATCCTCTGGATGTAGGCGGCGTGGCGGCGGCCGAGCAGGTGCGACAGCCGCGACGCCACGGTGAGCCGGGCGGAGAGGCGATGGAATCCGGCGGTCAGCCGCTGCCTGAGCGGGACGGCCGTCCGCGCCTTCGAGGAGGCCCTCGACGAGGAAGGCTGCGCGGGAGTGGGTGAGACGCCGAAGTCCCAGGAGCCGGAGGTGGAGCGGGCGACCTCGTCCCCTCCGGACAGGGTGGGCCGCCTCCAGCCGCGCAGGGCCCAGCGCAGGGTCTGGGCTCCTCCCAGGACGAGCCCCACGGGCGAGAGCTGCCTTTTGCCAATGGAGATCCGGCCCGTGGGCTCGCGCCGGCTCAGGGCGGCGAGCACCTCGGCCAGCTCGGGCGCGGCCTGCGGTACCCCCTTCATTCGCGAGCGGGCGTCGAACGCCACCGCCTCCGGGACCGTCAGGCGCGGCTGCGCGGGCGGCGCGCCGAGCGAGGCCGTGGCGATCACTCCGAAGTCTTCGACGTCGAGCCAGGTCGCGGGGTCCTCCCTGTCGGCCTCGGCGGTCCTCTCCGTGACGGTATGGCCGGAGCGGGGGCGCACCACGGCACCTGCAGGAGGATCGAGGGCGCGCAGCTCCTGGGCTTCCAGGGGCGCGCCCAGGAGCGTATTGCCGGGCACCACCCGCTGCGCGACCAGGGGCAGGCCCGGCGAGCGGTCGGAGGCCACTCGGCGCGGCTCGGGCAGGCGGACGAGCCAGCCGCGCGGGACCCGGTAGACAGACGTGCCTGGCGCCCAGAGCTCCAGCACCCGGCGGCGGGCCTCCAGAGGACCGGCGAGCGTGGCGTCGATCAAGAAGCCCGAGGCCTCGACCACCCCGCGGTAGATCAGGGTGCGCGGCAGCGGTCCTCTCACAGAACCTCCTCGTCGGGCATGCCCGGCACGCGGCGGAGGAGCACGGCGTCATGATCCAGGGAGTAGACCGTCAGCTCGCCATGCACCGTGACCCAGGCGATCCAGGGAGCGCCCGGGCAGGCCGCGGCGTGCCGGATCTCCGCGGAAGCCGCGGGCAGCCGGCGGATCCCGCCGAGGCTGGCGAGGAGGAGAGCGCGGCCGTCTCCTTCCAGGAGCAGAAGGCCGGGCTCGTGGCGCTCCCGGTTGCGCGCCACTCCCACGACCCGGGTGCCCTCGAACGGGACCAGCCAGGAGCGGTTGCGGCCGTAGACCTCCCAGGCGCCTCCCTGCTGCGCCACGGCCACGAGGCCGTGCTCGGGATGGCCGAGATGGCCGCCGAACCCGAAGAACGCGGGCGCTCCCTCTTCCGCCTCTTCCAGGATGCGGATCGTGCGCGGAGCGCCGGAGCCTGCCAGGGCCGCGGTGAGGCGGGCCGGGCTTCCGGCCGCGGCGGCTTCGACGAAAGCGAGGTGGCCCGCCACGTAGGCTGCTGCCGACACCCGCGAGGCGAGCCGCAACAGGTCGCCATCCCAGACCCGGAAGAGCGTGCCCTCGGCATCCAGGAGATAGGTGTGGATGCCGACCTGGAAGAGGGGCTGGAGCGGCGCACCGGCGCCTCCGGCGCGGAAGGGGGCATCCACGGGCGAACAGGGCACGCCCGGAGTGCCGCCACCCCCGCGCTTCTTGCTGGCGTAGGAGAGCGCGATGCCGCCGTCCGGCAGGCCGGTCGCGAGGATCACCTGGCCGTGGGCGAGCCCGACCGCGGCCGGCGGTTGCCCTGGCCAAGGGTCGTAGAGCCGCGGCGCGCCGGTCGGAGAGCGGGGGGAGTTGGGAACCGGGAAGGCCACGACGCCGCCCCCGGCTGCGCGGGCGAAGAGCTTGGAGCCGTTGGCCGCGAAGTGGAGCTCCGATGCCGGCACGAGTGCTGCTTCCAGGCGGTCCGGGGCGGCTGCCGCGGCCGAGAACGGGTCGCGCAGCAGGCGGGCGCAGGCGGCGTGATCGGGAAGCTCCAGGGTGATGGTCGGGGAGGGAGTGCTCCCTGCAATACCGCGCCGAACCCTCACCGCCACCCGGCGGGCCTCGGGGTCGAGCACGTCCCAGATCTGGAGGACGGAGGCACCGCGGGTGCCCGGTACCGAGGAGAGCCGCGGCGGGCCCACGAACCAGATGTCGTCGGCCTCGCGCCACCCGTGCAGGCGCTTGTGCCAGGCCGCGACCTGGCCGTCGGTGGCCTCGTGCGGGGTGCGCGCCTGGAGCAGGCGCTGGATGCCCGCCTCGGTGACTTTCTCGAACAGCGGAGCTTCCGGTTCCTGGAGGATGCCCCAGGAGAAGCGGACGCCCGCGGCTTCAGCCCGGCGCGAGAGCACGATCAGCGCCGCGAGCTGAGCGATGCGCGGCGAGCCGAGCTGGTTGGGGCCGGCGTCGAACACCGCGGCCGACACGCGCGAGGCGGCCGGCACGGGCCGCGCCTGGTGCAGGAACAGGTGCTCGCCCTCGGCGGCGCGGCGGATGAACTCCTCGGGCGCTTCCTCGGCGAGCAGCCACTCCGAGGTGAGGAGGCGCTCGTAAGAGCCGCGCCGGGTCAGGCCGTCGTAGCCGTCGGGCTCGCCGTCCGCCTGGTGCCTCTTCACCTGGAGCGGGCCGACGGCGAAGGAGAGCCGGTGCAGCACGGGGCCCAGCGAGACGGCGAGGTCGCGCGGGAAGATGCCCAGGTGGGGAGCCCAGTGGGCAAGGGCGCGCGGCAGGTCCATCAGGGCTTCTCCTGCAGCACGAATTGGAGGCGGCGGCGGATCAAGGGGCGCGCTTCGAGGACAGAGGCGAGGAAGGGTGGATCGAGGAGGACCGCAAGGGGAGGCTCGACTTTCGAGTGCCCGGCGCGGAGGACGAGGGCTCGCTCCAGCAGCGGCAGCGGCACCGTGGGCTCGCGGTTCGTGGGCAGCAGGAGCGACGGTGCGCGGGGATCGCGGCCGAGGTAGATCGCGCCGTCGACCCAGGGGAGCAGGGCACCGTCCCCGGCATTGCCCAGCAGCAGGATCAGGTCCTGGCCCGCCACGCCGGTCAGGCGGGCGAGGTCCTCGTCGCTGCGCGCGAGCAGCCGGCGGGCGAGGGCCCGCGCCGCTTCTCCCCTTGCCGCCATTCCGACCGGCTCGAGCGGCGCCGAACGCGGGCGCCACGCGATGGGGACCAGCTCGTCCTTCATGATCTCCTGACGGCTTTCAGCTCGGTTATGTCGGAGATTTCGCGTATTTCGGTAGAAGCGGCGGGGCCTCCGCGCAAGGCCTCCACAATGCGCTTCCGCACCTCGACCAGGTCGGGGGGCAGGGTCTCGGGCGCGAAGCCGGCGTCGATCTCGCGGGCGATGCCTTCGAGGCGGAGCAGCCAGTCTTCCAGCTCCTCGTCGTCCCCGGGTTGCTCGCGCAGGGCATCGCGGCCGGCGGCGGCGATGCGGGTGGCGCGCGCCAGGGGTCCGAGGGAGGCCTCCTCGGCGGCAGCCGGCAGAGTGGCGTTCTCGGTCCGGGCCAGGACGTCGCCAAGGCATTCCCGGGCGAGCGCCTGCTGCTCGCGGGTGGGCACGGCCAGCACCAGCGGCCAGAGGTCGGCGTCCGTGGCCCGAGCGCGGCCGGCGAGAGCGGCGGCCGCGGCGACCAGCCCCTGGACGCGGACAGCCCGGCGGTCGGAAAGCACGATTCCGGCGCCGCGCAGCAGGCGGATGGCATGCGCCAGGTGGGGCCGCACACGGGCGAGGTCGGATTGGCGGGCCGCGGTCGTCAGCGTGTCGAGGTCGGCGAGGCTGGCAGGCTGAAAGTCGGGAGCCGCGTCATGGTCCAGGCCCCAGCCCGCTTCGAGAAGCTCCTCCAGCCGCGGATCGGGGACGGGGTCCACGAACACCCGCACGAGGAAGCGGTCAGAGAAGGCGGCCAGGGAATCGTCCTCGGGCAGGGCGTTCGAGGCGCCGACGCAGACCCGCAGCGGACAGCGCACCAGGGTATGGCCGCGGCGGAACACGCGCTCGTTGAGGATGCCCAGCAGGGTGTTGAGGATGGCGGTGGAACCCTTGAAGACCTCGTCGAGGAAGGCGAGCTCGGCCTCGGGGAGCATGCCGGAGGTCTCGGTCTCGACGAAGCCCTCCTTGAGGCGGCGCAGGTCGATGGGCCCGAAGATCTCGCTGGGCTCGGTGAAGCGGCCGAGGAGGTACTCGAAGAGGCGCGCATCGACGGCGCGGGCGATGCGGCGCACGGCCTCGCTCTTGGCAGTGCCAGGAGGGCCGATGACGAGCACGTGCTCGCCGGCCACGGCCGCGAGGGCGATCAGCTCGGCGAGCGCCTCGCGCTCCACGAGCCCGCGGGTGGCGCCCGAAAGGGCGACCCGCAACGCGGCGGCGGCGTCTGTGAGGGGCTTCGTCATGGGCGGAGCTTCAGAGTAGGGATCATGGTATGCCAGGTCCGGCCGCTCGGCAATGAAGGGTTCGCGCGACATCCTGAGTCAAGCTTCCTATATATAAGTGTCCGCAAGGGGGGTAGAAATGGACAGCTTCGGTCCAACTTCCTCAAAGGAAAAAACTTGTGCCAACCTGGTTGGCAGATCCGGGCTGGGATGCCTCCGTGGTGAGCGGAGCTTAACCCTGCGGTTCGTAGATCGTTGGCTTACGCGGCAGGGCAGGTTGGGGCACTTCCTCCGGATTGGGGAGGATCTGCCGCAGATAGGGCTCGACGCCCAGGCGCTGGTCCCAGTTCGGTGGATAGCCCAGGGAGACCTCCTCGAAGCGGACGCCGTCCCGGCGGTAGCTGCCGCGGATGTGGAGGTGGCCGTAGATCACGGCCTCGGCTCGGTAGCGGAGGTGCCAGTCCTCGGTGAGGCGGGTGCCGCACCAGATGGAGAAGCGCGGGATGCGCGGCAGGATCGCCAGATCCCGCCGCAGGGGGAAGTGGTTGATGATCACCAGCGGCGCTCGGGCCGCGGCCTCGGCCAGGCGGGGCTCGGTGATCCGCACCCGCTGCTCGCACCAGGCCTGCCGGGACGGGTATGGATCGGGGTGGAGGAGCACCTCGTCCGAGCAGAGGAGGTTCTCCTCCGCGGCCCAGGCGATGGCCCCCTCGACCGAGTCGATCCCGTCCGGCCGGAAGGTGTAGTCGTAGAGCACGAAGGTCGGCGCCAGGATGCAGCTCGGGCCCTCTCCTGTCCAGGTCACGTACGGGTCCTCGGGAGTCAGCACCCCGAAATCGCGGCAAATCTGGACCTGCCTGCGGTACGTGGCCTCGCCGCGCAGGTCGTCCGCCCGGCTGGGGATCGTCCAGAGGTCATGATTGCCCGGCACCCAGAGGAGCCGCGCGAACCGGCGGGTGAGGAGAGCCAGGGCGAAGCGCAGGTGCTCCTCGGTCTCGCCCACGTCGCCGGCCAGGATCAGCCAGTCGTCCGGGTGCGGCCGCAGGGCTTGCAGGGCCTGCCGGGTCACCTCGTAGCGGAGGTGCAGGTCCGCCAGCGCATAGAGCTTCATCAGTTGGGACGGAGGTCCAGAAGCTCTTGCACCTCGGGAGAGAAGGCTCCGCGCTCCTCCTCGGTCGCCTCCGACACTTCCCCGGGGAGGAGCAGGGCCTGCCGGACCCCTTCGTCCGTCCGGCTCATCTCCACGAGAGGATGGCGGACCGGCTCCACGGAATGATCCGGATGGTAGAGAGCGCCGCCGCCCGTGGGGATGCCGAAGCCCCGCGCGTGCTCGCCCGCCAGCGGCGCGATCTGCCCCAGGCGGGACCAGTTCGGCTCGTCGTGGACGTCGATCACGAAGGGCACGAGGCGGAAGGTGTCGAAGATCTTCTCGTCCTCGTTCCACCCCTTGAGCCCGAGCTGCACCGCTCCGGCGGAGACGCCGATCAGCAGGGACCCGCCGTAGTAGCGCTGTGCGATCGCCTCGCGGAGGCCGGTGCGCTCGAACACGTCCCACCCCCGCTCCACATCGCCGCCCGCGAGGAGGACCAGGTCGGCCTGGTGAAGGAAGGACCGGTCTTCCGGTTGGGGATCCGAGGGGATCAGCCGGCAGTCGCGGATGCCGATCTCCCCCATGGCAGACTCGAAGAGCTGGTAGAACTCCGGCGCGTCGCCGTTCGAGGCGCCGAGGTAGGCCGCTTTGAACGGACGGTCCTGTGCATCAGCTTCGAGGAGCTGGCGGGCGCGGGCGAGGAACAGCTCGCCGCTCTCCTCGTGCCAGAAGAGGAGCTGGCTGTCGGCCAGCAGGAAGATTGGCTTCACATTAGACATGACCGGGTATCCTACTCGGCATAGCCAAGGGCGCGAAGCTTGGCGGCGCTCTCAGCGTCGATGTGGGTGGCGAGCACCCGGTCCGAGGCGGTCAGGCCCTTGGTGACCGACGCCATCCAGGTCCGCAGGTCGGCGGACACGGACGCGGCCCGCACGCCAAGGCTCCGTATCTCCCTCGGGTCCTTGAGCAGGTCGAACAGCCACCGTCTCTTCTCGCCGATCCTGAAGATCTCCTTGCGCGAGCCGGTGAGCACCGCCACCTCGAGCAGCCCCTTGCGGCGGGCGGTCTTGGCCTCCTGCGCGGAGAGGACCGCTCCCTTGTGAGCCTGGAACAACATGACCCGGTCGCGCGGCGGCTCGGCCCCGCGGGTGAGGACCGGCGTCCAGTCATAACCCCTGAATGTGCCCGGGACCGGCAGGCCCGCCAGGCCGAGGACGGTCGAGGCCACGTCGATGTTCAGCGCCGGGGCCTCGACGACCCCGGGCCGGACCTTGCCCGGCCAGACGAATCCCAGCGGGATGCGCAGCGTGGGCTCGTAGAGGTTGCGGCCGTGCCCCCAGTAAGAATGCTCGCCCAGGCTCTCGCCATGATCGGCGGCGAAGACGATCAGGGTGTTGGCCGCCACCGACGGATCGCGCTCGACCGCGGCCAGCAGCCGGCCCACTTGGTGGTCGGTGAAGGCGACCTCGGTGTCGTAGCGGTCCTGGCGCGGGACCTCCGACTTACCCACGGTGATACCGAGCCGGCCCGCGAAATCCTCCTGGAGGCGGTAGGGGGCATGCGGCTCCACGTAATGGACCCAGAGGAGGAATGGCTTCCGGTGGTCCTCCTGATGCTCCTTCAACCAGGCGAGCGAGGCCTCGGTGAGGTCCTCGGCCGTGGCTTCTCCCTTGAACATGCCGAACCAGCGCTTGCGGCTGAACACCTCGTCGTAGCGCTGGAAATGGTCACCCAGGCCGGAGATGCCGTTGCGAAGGGTCCAATTGCCTACGAAAGCGGCGGTGCGGTAGCCGCGGCGGTCCAGCACGCGGGCCGCCGAAGTCGCGTCCGGCCGCAGGCGGAGGCCGTTGCGCGTGGCGCCGTGCTCGTGCGGATGGAGAGAGGTGAACATCGAGCAGAGCGACGGATTGGTCAGCGGCTCGACCGTGCGTGCCTGGGTGAAGCGCACCCCCTGGGCGAGCAGGCGGTCCAGGTTCGGCGTGGTCTGCCGGCCGTAGCCATAAGAGGACAGCCGGTCGGCGCGCAGCGTGTCGATAGTGACGATCAGGACGTTGGGAAATCGCTGCGCGGGCTGAGCGCGCTGCGCCGGGGCGGTCGCGGGCAGTGCCAGGACCAGGCCGATCAAGGACAAGGGGATCAATTTGCTAAGCTGAACCGCATGGAGGAGATCCGGCCGGATACCACGCCCAAGGAAGCTCCGGCAATCGAGAAGGAAGCGGCGGCACGCAGTGGCGAGGCTCCGCGCTGGGGCAAGGGCACCGAGAACCCGGAAGACGGCCGGTTCCTCGAAGGTCCGCAGGCCCGCACCCACGAGCTCAAGCGGCTGTTCCGGATCGCCGCCGACTTCATCCGCGGCTTCCGGGCGCTCCATTTCGTCGGCCCGTGCGTGACCGTCTTCGGCTCGGCGCGGTTCCCCGAGGATCACCGGTACTGCGCCATGGCCCGCGAAGTGGGCCGGCGCCTGGGCCGGGCGGGGTTCACGGTGCTCACCGGCGGCGGCCCGGGCATCATGGAGGCGGCCAATCGAGGCGTCCAGACCGGGAAGATCCGGAGCTTCCCCCTGGTGGTGATGGGAACGGACTACTGGAAACCCCTGTCGGATTTCATCTGCCATGGCATGGTCCAGGAAAAGACGATCCTGCCCGCGGACTGCGAGCGGATCCTGTTCACCGATTCGGTCGACGAAATGATGGACCGCATCATGAGCGCCGCGACCCAGGAGCTCGGGCTGGTCTGGGAGGCGGCCCCTCGTTGGTACTTCGGCGAAGGACGTTTGCAAAAGCCGCGCCTTGACGTCTCCACGGAGCCCCCTGGTAAAGCATAACTTGCCCTCCGGCCGGTCCTGAGCTAGCCTTCGAGTCCAGATTCTTCCAGGAGCGAGCCGCACCCCTTATGCCCCGTACTCAACGCAAGATCTTTGTCCTCGACACCTCGGTCATCCTGTACGACTTCAACGCAATCCACAACTTCCAGGAGCACGACGTGGCGATTCCGATCACGGTGCTCGAGGAGCTGGACTCGTTCAAGAAGGGCAACTCGGTCCTGAACCTCCAGGCCCGGGAGTTCATCCGGCAGCTCGACAAGCTGGCCGGGCACGGCATGCTCGACGACTGGATCCCGCTGGATGGAGCAGCCCGCGGGAAGTTCCGCGTCCTTACCGACGAGAACGCGCCGGTCGATGCCTCCGAGGTTTTCGGCACCAAGAAGGCGGACCACCGCATCCTGAACGCCGCTTTGAGCCTCGCCCGCGCCGAGCCCGACCGCAAGGTAGTCCTGGTGAGCAAGGACATCAACCTGCGGCTCAAGGCGCGCGCCTTGAAGCTCCCGGCCGAGGACTACGAGACCGTCAAGATCAAAGACCTCGACCACCTCTACAAGGGGAAGAGCGAGATCGAGCTGCCCGACCCGGAGATCATCGACCGCCTCTACCGCGAGGAGTCGGTGCCGGTGGAGGAGATGTTCCCGGCCGCCTCGGACCGGCCGACGTCCAATCATTACTTCATCCTGCGCAGCCAGGGGCGGTCGGGCCTGGGCTACTACAACCCGCGCACCGAGCGGGTGGAGCGGATCATCAAGCCGCTGGCGTATGGAGTCTCACCTCGGAACGCCGAGCAGACCTTCGCCCTCCACGCCGTGCTCAACCCGCAGATCCCGCTGGTGACGCTCTCGGGAGCGGCGGGCACGGGCAAGACCCTGCTGGCGCTCGCCGGAGCCCTGGAGCAGCGGCGCGATTTCCGCCAGATCTATCTGGCACGGCCGATCGTGCCGCTGTCGAACCGCGACATCGGCTTCCTGCCCGGGGACATCCTGTCGAAGATCAACCCGTTCATGCAGCCGCTCTGGGACAACCTCGGCATCATCAAGAACCAGTTCGGCGAGCGCGAGCGCGAGTACAAGAAGGTCGACGAGCTGGTGGAGACCGAGAAGCTCCACATCGTGCCGCTCGCCTACATCCGCGGGCGCAGCCTGTCGAACGTGATCTTCATCGTGGACGAGGCGCAGAACCTGACGCCGCATGAAGTGAAGACGATCATCACCCGCGCCGGGGAGAAGACCAAGGTCATCCTGACCGGGGACATTTTTCAGATCGACACGCCCTACCTGGACGCCCACAGCAACGGCCTCTCCTACCTGATCGACCGCCTGCGGGGCAATGCCCTGTACTCGCACGTGAATCTGGAGAAGGGGGAGAGGTCGGAGCTGGCGAATTTGGCGAGCAGCCTGCTGTAGGGGCGGCTCTCGTGGCCGCCCTCCGGAGGGCACCCACAAGGGGCGCCCCTACACGCGCCGCAATACCATCAAAGCCGCGGTCGCGAGCCCGACGGCCAGCAACCCCAGACCCAAGGCGTCCAGCGCCGGGGCCTCGACGGCCACGGCCTGTCCGAAGCCCCTGGCGGCGCACATGCCGCCGTCGATCGCCAGACCTTCGAAGCCGTTGACCGGCTTGCCAGAGGGGTCCTTGAGCGTGACCGCCACCGTGGCCTTGCCGGTCTCCGTGTTGATCTTGAAGAGCTGGCTCGGCTGGCCGCTGGCCTTGCTGCCGGGGCCGAGGTCGTTCAGGCCGTAGAGAGTGCCGTCGCGGTCGAAGTCGAGGCCGCCGTCCTGGAGAGTGACCGCGCCGAGCGGGCCGACGGGGGTGGCCGTGCCGGTCGCGGGATCGACGATCACCAGGTTGTCCTTGCCGTCCCCGCCGATCCCATAAAGTGCGAAGAGGTTTCCGGCGAGGCCCGTGACCTCCGTCCCCTGATTCCCGATCCATGTCGCGGACCCGGTCTTCAGGTCCAGCTCGAAAAAGCGCAGCGGGTTCTTCGGCGCATCCGTGGACATGTAGAGGCTGCCGTTGTTGGCGAAGGACAGGCCGGTGTCGGTGACGTCCAGGCCGAGGCTGCCCACGGTCGTGCAGCCGCCGGTCTTGAGGTCGCAGGTGACGAGCCGGTCCTTCACGTCGTCCACGCCGTAGAGCTTCTTGCAGCCGGGATCGAAGGCGAGCCCCTCGATGCCGTCGAACCCCGTCGCCCCCAGCGGCGTGGCCACGCCGCTGGCGAGGTCGATCTTGAACAGCTTCTGGCTGCCGTCGGACTGCACGGAATAGCCGGTCCCCACCGCGGCCAGGGACGGCATGGCGGTGGCCAGAGAGAGAAGGAAGATGCCGAGGTTCCGCTTCATAAGGGTCGGGCAAGATTACTACAAAACCCGGCTCAGGCGCCCCAGTGGGCGAGGAACCCGCGCACGTCCACGTGCACGAACGGGCCGTGCGCAGCGGTCCGGTCGTACGCGCCCAGGCCGCCGAGCATCGGCTTGAACCAGGGCTCGCCCTGCAGGCCGTTCACGAACTCGTAGAGGAACAGAGCGTCCCGCTTGTCCAACCGGCCGTCCCGGTTCAAGTCGTCCATGACCCCGTCCCTGGGCTGCTCGTCCACGAAGATGTCGGCCGCGCCGCCCCACTGGTGGATGCTGTACTTCACATTGCCGATGGCCAGGTTGTAGAACGGGGTGCGGAAGCCGCTCATCACCTGGAAACCGTCCACGTCGACCCCCTCCTCGTTGAGCTTCTCCAGGATCGTCTCCAGCTTGCGCGGCAGGCGCTCGTCGAGAACTACGTACTTGGGATAGCCGTCCGCCTGCTTGCAGAGGAACTGGCCGACCCGGAAGTGGGGGGAGACGTGCGCGTCCTCCATCCAGGGGAGGACCTCGACGAGGCCGTCGGGCGGCTCGTACACCGAGAGCCCGCGCAACGGCTCCGCGGGATAGCTCCCGATGCGGTAGCCGTTGACCGTGCCTCCCTCGGCGCGGTCGAGGGGGACCATGACGAACATGTTCAGGGTGATCGCCTCGGCGGTGACGGGGTGGACGACCTCCAGCCGGTAGAGGCCCGGGTCCGCGGGCGCGGTCCACAGCCAGCGGTTCTCCCCCCTGCGTTCGGGGGCTCCGGCCGAGGTGCGCAGGACGAAACGCCGGTCATCCGGGGCCACGGCGGAGACCTCGTAGGATTCGCCCGGCATTACCGGCATGCCGAAGATCCGGTAGGGGACCACCTGGTCGCCGAAGAGGACGACGAACGGCGCCTTGCCGGGATCGAAGTCCGTGGGTGGACCCGTCGCGCCGCTGACCAGGAGCGCCGCGGCGAGGGCGGTGAGCAGAGCGCCCAGAACGTAGGACGCCTGCGGTCGGCGCCTCAGGAGCTGGGAGGAGCTGGGGAGCTTCGGCATCGGGCACCTCCTGCCCATTCTCCTTTCAAGATCCTTTCCAGGTATAAGATCCGGCCCCCGATGACCGACGCTTCCGCCTTCAGCTCCCGCCTTCGGGTTCTCGCCGCCGCCGCCCTTTTTTCCTCCGGCGGGGCGGCGATCAAGGCCGTGTCCCTCAATGCCTGGCAGGTGGCGGGCTTCCGCTCGGCCGTGGCAGCGGTGGCGCTCTTCCTGATGATGCCGGAGGCGCGCCGCCGGCCTACCCCGCGGGTCCTGCTGGTCGGGGTAGCCTATGCAGTAACCATGATGCTGTTCGTCCTGTCGAACAAGCTGACTACCTCGGCGAGCGCGATCTTCCTGCAATCGACCGCGCCGCTCCACGTGCTGCTGCTGAGCCCCTGGCTGCTGGGGGAGAGGTTCCGGCGGGCGGACCTGGTCTACATGGGAGTGCTCGGGCTGGGGCTGGCCTCGTTCTTCGTGGGCCTCGATCCGGTGTCGGCCACGGCGCCGAACCCCGCCCTGGGGAACGTGCTCGCCACGCTTTCAGGCGTCACCTGGGCGCTGACCGTGATGGGCCTGCGGGCGCTCGGGCGGGGAGGCTCGGACTGGGGGCCGGCCTCGGCCCTGTGGGGCAACGTCATCGCCTGCCTTGTCTGCCTGCCGATGGCGCTGCCGGTAGCGTCGAGCCGCCCGGCGGACTGGCTGGTGATCGCCTACCTGGGAGTGTTCCAGATCGCCCTGGCCTACGTCTTCCTGATCCGCGGCCTGCGCCACGTGACAGCCCTGGAAGCTTCCCTTCTGCTCCTCCTGGAGCCGGTGCTCAACCCCATCTGGGCCTGGATGGCGCACGGCGAGCGCCCCGGCTCCTGGTCCATCGCCGGCGGACTGCTCATCCTGGCCGCAACCCTCGCGAAGAGCGCGTGGGATGCGCGGCGCCTTCAAGCCACCTGAGACCCGAGCGGCTCCCCCGCGTCCGGGTGGAGTCGCCGAAACCACTCCTCCAGCTCCTGCGTAGTGGGGACCGCCATGCCTCGCCATCCTCAAACTGGCCGGAGAACCCTATGAAACATGCTTTGCTTCTGATTGCCTCGCTGCTGCTGCCAACAACGCCCGACGAATTCATCGCCTCTTACGCCAAGGAGCACAACTTCAACGGTTCGATCCTGATCCAGAAGGATGGGGAGGTCAGCTACGCGCAGAGCTTCGGGTTGGCGAACATCCCGTTCAAGGTTCCGAATACCAACCAGTCGAAGTACAAGATCGCCTCGATCACCAAGGTCTTCACGTCGGCCTTGATCCTCCAGATTCACGAACAAGGGAAGATCGACCTGAGCAAGCCGATCAGGACGTATCTGCCCGACTACGCTGGAGAGGGAGCTGACAAGGTGACCATCCATCAGCTCCTCAATCACACGTCCGGCCTCGCGAACTTCGATACGGTGACCGATGTCGAGACGGCCATCAAGAGCGGGATCCCGGTCTATCAGACGCCCTACACGAGCGATCAGCTCCTGGCGAAGTTCTGCAGCGGGAAGCTCGCGAACGTCCCGGGCAAAGCCTTCGACTACAACAACGCCGACTACATCATCCTGGGGAAGATCATCGAGCGCCTTTACGGCGATACCTACGAGCGGGTTCTCAAGGACAAGATCCTCCAGCCGCTGAAGATGGAGAACACGGGCGTCTTGCACCAGAGCGACATCCTCGACGGGCTCGCGGACACCTACTTCTACAGGGATGACTTGAAAGCCATGGTCAACGACCTGCCCGTTTACCCGGAGAATTGGTACGCCGCTGGCGCGATGTATTCAACGGCGAACGACGTCCTGACGTTTTCCAATGCCCTGTTCGGGGGAAAGCTCTTGAAGAAGGAGACCCTGGCGCTGATGACAACGCCGGGCCTGGACGATTATGGGTACGGTCTATGGGCGTATGAGGCCAAAGTCAACGGCAAAAAGCACCGGGTTGTGAAAAGGCCGGGGCAGATCATGGGCGCCCAGGCTCAGCTTTACCACTTCCTGGACGACGACGCCACCATCATCATTCTCAGCAACACCGGAACAACGGACCTGGACGAGTTCGTTGCGGAGATTGGCAAGAAGGTTGTTGGCTGACGCGGGTGCTAGGATGGCGCCGTGATTCGGAGAGCCCTTTCCGCCCTTCTGGCTCTGTGCGTTGCATCCTCCCTGGCTCTGGCGCAGGTCCCGACTTCGAACGTGATCTACCGGGTCCTGCGCATCAGGACTCCAACGGATACCGGCTCCGCCTTCACCATCGAAGTCGACGGCAAGCAGTACCTGATCACCGCCCGGCATCTCCTGGAGGGCTTCGGGAGCGAGGGAGAGGTCGATCTGTGGATGGAGGACCGGTGGAGCCAGGTCCGTGTCCGGGCCATCTATGCCGCGAAGGAGTCCGTGGACATCGCGGCCCTCGATGCGGGCAGGCCGCTCACGGTCACCTTTCCGCTCGAGCCTTCGGCCGGCGGGTTGACGCTCGGCCAGCAGGTCTACTTCCTCGGCTATCCATACGGCCTTGGCACAGCAGGGACCATCGCGCCCGCCCCGCCAGGCTTCGGCGAGATCCCCTTCCTGAAGAGCGGGATCGTCTCCGCCATGGACGACAGGGATCCCGAAGCGCACCTGCTGTACCTCGACGGCCACAACAATCCGGGCTTCTCGGGGGGGCCGATCGTGTTCTGGCACTCCGAGAGCCGCAGGTTCCGCGTCGCCGGGGTCGTGCGGGGGTACCGGAACGAGGCGCTGCCGGTGCTCAAGAGAAAGAATCTTGACGATCCCCGCGCGCCGGCCCACAACGACCTGTACACGCGGGCCAACTCGGGCATCGTCGTCGGCTACGACATCCAGCACATCGTCGATGCGATCCGCCGGGCGGCTCCAACGCCCGCGCCCTGAGAGGAGCTGTCTATGCCGAAGCCGGTCTGGAGGAAGGCCCTGACGGCCGTGGCCCTCGCCGCCACGGTGATGGCGCTCTATCTTCAGGTCTTCGAGCGGAGATCGCGGCAGGAAGAGGCGCGGCTGGCCGCGGTACGGCTGGACGATGCGCTCGCCGAATCCCGCGCCCGGTTGCGCGCCGAGATCCTCGCCGAGCTGCGCGCGGAGCTGCGCAAGGACAGCGGCGCGGCCCAGCCCGGCACGGAGCCCGTCCCCGACACGGTCCTGCGCCGGCTCGAAACCAGCGGCGCCCTCGATGCCTTCCGTCCGCAGGAAGCCCTCGTCATTGCCGGCCTCGACGAGGGGCTCAAGTCGTTGGCACGGCAGACGGAGGAGTCGGACCGCGCTATCCGGCGGGAGCTGGAAGAGCTGCGGGCCGCGACTCTGCGGGAGTCGGACGTTTCGTCCAAGATCACGAGCCTCATGCTCGTTGCCCTGCTCTCGTTGGTCGGCCGGATCGCAGCGCGCCCATCCCTTTGGGGTGGGGATTCCAACATGCAGGACCCTCCCGCCTAGCGCTAGGAGCCGAGAAAGGCTTGGATCGTGTTGAAGGTGGATGCGAAGCCGGTCCCGCCGGGGGAGACGAGCCAGTAGCGGGGCGCCTCCCCGGCTGCGGCCGAGCAGGTGGCGACCACCTCGCCGTTGTTCAGAAACTCGGTCTCTATCAGCCAACCGGATCCATGCATGACGATCCTCCGGGAGCGGGCCGGAGGTCCACCCCGCCGACCCGTGGATCCAGAGTAGGGCCGGCAGGTGACAAAGTCGGTAGAAAACGGGTTCCAGTCCTACGCAACCTCGGCCGCGGCGGCGAGGGCTCTCCGCTGCTCTCCGGTCATGTCCGAATCTTCCGGAAGGCGGTGAGGATCGTCCTTGGGAGGCTGTGATCTTCCACGGCGACCGCTCCCCCGTCCATGAGCTGCCGGAGAGCGCGGAAGAGCGTCGCCCGGGCCGGCTCGTAGCCCAGGAGGCGGGTGATATCGCGCTTGTCGAACACCTCCGGGAGCTGGTGGAAGGCTTCGTACAGGTCGTTCTGGACCTCTCCGCGCCCGCGCATCTTCCTGCGGGCCGCAGCCGGGGGCGCGGAGACCGCCGGGACGGCGGCCGGGGCCGCCCGGGATCCGTTCCCGGGCGCGGCCGGCCTGGTGAAGTCCGCGCTGTCTTCCGCCGCGGCCTGCCAGAGCTTGTCGAGAGAGCGGACCCGGATCTCGTGGGCCGCGTTGATCATCGCGATGTCCGCCTCGCGCTGCGCCTCGAGCGCGCGCCGGCGCTCCTCGTACTCGCCTCGGGTCATGGTGTCCTCCTGGTGGACAGCATACGGACTCGAGCGGACCGCCGTCGAGCCGTCCAGAACCTGCCGGAGCGCGCAGTGGACGGCTCCACCCGCGCTGTGAGCCATTTCAACCGCGATCCGGACGATTCCAACCGCGATGTGAACGGCTCCGGCCGCGCTCTGAAACGTTCAAACCGCAGTGAGAACCGTCCGCAACGCGATGTGAAACGTCCGGATCGGGATGTGGAACGTTCCGGCCGCGCTCTGAAGCGTTCCGACTTGGCTGTGAGCCGTCTGGAGGTAGTGGTTCAGTTTGGGAATTGGCTTTATTTTCAGCTAGTTAGCTGGACTTTCTTGGTGTACCCTCTCCGAAGGAGAGGGGGGAATCGGTCCCTCCTCGAATCCCAAGAGACGGCCCCGACCGAGGACGCAACCCACGGCCGGAGCCTGACCAAGCACAGGAGAGACCCCTATGCCCGGCTTGTCTAAGTCTACCCCGCCCGTCCCGCCCATCACCCATCGAGAGGAGGAAGTCCAGAGCATCCTCCGGCACATGCTGCATCTCGTCATCCTGCTTCAGTGGTTCCTGGAGCAAGCGCACTTGATGCTCCCCGATCCACCGGACGCGGAAGCCATGGGCACCGGGGAGATCCCGGAGACTCTCACGTTCAGCTTGCGCGGGAGTCTTGAATGCGCCCTGCATGACCATGTCGAAGCCCTGGACGATCTTCTCCGGAAAGCCGTGGCAGAAACCCCGGAGAACCTCGCCCGCGACTGGCGGAAGCGCCAAGGGAGCCGGTGACCATGGGCCAGGAAGAGCATCGCCGCGTCTGGCCTCACGGCGCAGACCATACCGTCTCGGTCAAGGCCACAGGTGAGCAATGGGTCCGCTGGCATCAAGCCGCCCGCACGTTCTCGATGAAGCCTCACCTTGGGGTGTTCCTGGCACGGGCGGCAGACTTCTACTGCACTCGTCTGGAGGCCCGCCTGGAGATGGCGCAACGCCTGGAGAAGGACGGCAAGCGGTGAAGGTAGCCTCGTTCACCGTCCGCGCCACCATGCCGCAGTCCGTCCGCTGGAAGCAGGCGGCAGAGGGGGAAGGCTTCGCCTCTGTCGGATCGTGGGCAGGACGCGCTCTAGACGCCTATCTGGAGCACCGGACCAGGGCCGGGCGTCCCCTGCGCCTCTCCTGGCACAAGGGCGTCTTCTGCGTCGTCCTGGTCGGCCAGGAGGCCCACGTCCGCGGCATGGTGTCTCCACCCTTCGCCTACTACCAGGGCAACGGCTCAGGTCCCGACCGTTGCCACCCGCGCACGCTGGTGAACCTCCGGACGGGGCAAGTCATCGCCACGCTTCGGACGGCTCGCCAGTGCCAAGCCCTAGCCGGAGAGCTCGCCCCCGTCTTCGCCCGGGGTGAGGCAGGCACCGCTACCGTAGAACGCCACGTCTCAGAGCAAGCCTAGAGGAACGACCCCGGGGGACACTCGCCCCCGGGGCGTTTGACAAGTGCGACGTTTTGCCGCAGCATGCGGGGCAATATGGCGCAGAGCACCATGCTACGATCTCCTTGGGAGGCTGTGTTGGAGCGCAGCGTCAACGCCATGGGCAATCCTCAAACACAAGAGATCCGCCAGCGCGTCATTACATGGCTTCAGGCGGACTTCTACACAATCGAGGCACCGGATCCGCCCGAAGGAATCGCTTGGATCGTCCGAGGCGCTGAGTCTCAGAACGTTCATACGGTCATCGTGGGTCAGTACTCGAACCAGCCCGAAGCGATTGTCATCATGTCTAGGGTTGGGCCGCCAGCAAGTGATGCGCTATCGCTCGGCAATCTCAAGGCGGAGCAAGCCGCCGATTTGCAGTCGGACATTGCGCTACGCCTATTGCAAAAAGACCTCACGTTCACCGGCCTGACTCATCCCCTGAAACAGGTCGACATCCAGACCAGCATCTACACAGACGGACTAACCCGCCATGAGTTCGTCACCAGGATTCGGCAGGTCAAGAGCGGTTGCCTGATTGTTCTTTGGTGCATCGCCCGGATGTTAGGACAGCCCCCGCCGCACAGCCCGTCGCCTGCTCAGTCAACAATAATTCACTAGCCGGGCAAGGAAGAGATGCTAGGGCCGCCCGTGTTACCCTAGTGCTATGCATGCCCGCCCAAGCAAGGGAGAACGCCATGCCGGACGATAAGCGCCCCAAGCGCCCCCGCGACATCAACCAGCTCGCGTATCAGCTCGTGCAGGAGGCGACAGCCGAGCCATCGCCCGAGGGCACGATCGCGCTGGACTTCGCCGACCTGGGCAAGAACCCGGCAGCCGTAGCGCTCGGCAAGCTCGGAGGCAAGAAGGGGGGTGCGGCACGCGCAGCGAAGCTCTCCCCGGAGAGGAGACGGGAAATTGCCAGGCAAGCCGCAAAGGCGCGTTGGGAGAAGAGTCAGAAGCCCTAGTCCAGAGTTGGCGCTGTCTTCTGGGCGAGCTTCCTGTCAGCCGCACGCCGCATCTTGACCAGCTCCTCGTACTGCAAGATCTTCAGGATCTCTTCCGCCGGCGTCACAATCGCTATCCCCACATTAACGGCCTCTCCGTCAGAAGCAAAGGTTGGCTGAAGCGTGGGCGGCGCATTGATGTTCCAGTGACCTCTGATTAAGCCTAGAAGGTAGACGTTATGCTTGGTAGGGCCAGGGCCGTCGACCGGGAAGTAAACGAAAACGGGCGATCCGCTAAGACCCCCGATGGACCGAATCTCAATCAGGTACGCCTCATACGGTTTACCGGTTTCTGCATCCTGCAGTGGTTCGTCCAGCATGGAGGCGATGATGCCGGCACGGACTATTGGGTAATTCTTCTGCGTTCCAGTTCGCAGCGTGAACAGTCCTGTCACAAGCACATCGCTCCCAACACCGATGCCGTGCTGAGCTATGACCTTTTCCATGACGATCATATCGTCGGGGACGTACTTATAGTAGAACGCCTCTTCGGGCAGGGAAAACGGTAGCACGGCCACGTCGGCGCCTGGGGCGACCTCGGGGTAGTACCACTCGGATTCAAGCTGAAGGTATTCCGCTTTGTCGTCTGCGGTGTTGATTCTCAAGTAGACGCCGGTGCCCAGCTCCTCGATCTGCTTCAGGCAGTGCCGAGCCGTCACCAGATAGGTATGAGAGGCCGTTTTAGGGACTCCTGAAGCAACCGACACGAAAAAGGCAGTCCCGCCGCAGTAGAACTTCCCCCCCTTCTTGGTGCACACGTAGCAGACGCAGTCTTTTAGCTCATCAGGAACCCGCACCGACGCGCTCCTCGGGTCTCCATAGACCCACCGAATCCGACCACCCAGCCGAGCGTCAGCATATAGCACGGCCATCACCAACATGCCTCTTGACTATCCTTGCCCGTGCAAGCATAATAGTCAGTATGGCAAACGTACTGAAGCCCGAGAAGAGAGCCGCAGTGGTTGCAGCCCTGGTGGAGGGCAACTCGATCAACGCGACCGTCCGCATGACGGGCGTGGCGAAGAACACGATTCTGAAGCTCCTGGTGGAACTCGGGGATGTGTGTGCGGCCTACCAGGACAAGCACCTGCGGGACCTGCCCTGCAAGCGGCTTCAGTGTGACGAGCTTTGGGCGTTCTGCTACTCGAAGGCGAAGAACGTCCCGGAGGAGAAGAAGGGAACGTTTGGCTTCGGAGACGTTTGGACGTTCGTAGCGGTGGATGCGGATACCAAGCTGGTGCCGTCCTTCCTGGTCGGCTCGCGTGACGCGGGTTGCGCCACGGAGTTCATGCAGGACTTGGCGTCCAGGCTGGTGAACCGGGTCCAACTGACCACGGACGGCCACAAGATGTACCTCTCGGCGGTAGAGGAAGCTTTCGGCGGAGACGTGGACTTCGCGCAGCTCGTGAAGATCTTCAGCGGCGGCACGACGGACGGCCAGCATCGGTACAGCCCGCCCGTGTGCACCGGGACCCAGAAGCAAGCCGTCACCGGCTGCCCCGACCGGAAGCACGTCTCCACGTCCTACGTAGAGCGGCAGAACCTCACGGTCCGCATGGGCATGCGGCGGTTCACCCGCCTGACCAACGCCTTCTCGAAGAAGGTCGAGAACCTCATCGCCGCTGTGGCGATTCACTACATGCACTACAACTTCTGTAGGCCGCACATGAGCCTGAACGGCAAGACTCCCGCCCAGGCCGCTGGCGTGACGACGCGCCGCTGGACGGTTCAAGACGTGGTCTCCCTGCTGGAGACGGCGGCAAACTGAACCACTACCCGTCTGGACCTCGCTACGAGCCGTTCTTAACGCGGTCTGAACCGTCCGCAACGCGATCGGAGCCGTTCACACCGCGGTCAAAGGCGTCCACATCGCGGCCGAAGCCGTCCGCATCACGGTTGGAAGCGTTCACATCGCGATCGGAAGCGTCCGGACCGCGGCCGGAAGCGTCCGCAACGCAGTCCAAGTCATCCGGAAGGCGGTTGGAGGCGTCCACATCGCGCTTGGAGGCGTCCTCGACGGGGAAGATGCCGTTCGTTCCGCGGCCGAAGGCGTCCGGATGGCAGTTGGAGTGTTTCCCGTCGCGATCCAAGGCATCCATTTCGCGGTCCGGGCCGTCCGCTTCGCGTCCGGATCGGTCCGCGCCGCGTCCGGGAGAGTCCGAGAGAGGACGCGGACTGTCCTTTTCGGAAGCACGCCGAGAGATAGGCGGGTTATTCTTTTGTAGACCGGGTGTTGCTTAGGACGCGGTCGGCCACGCGGAAGCTGTTGGCGAGGATGGTCAGGGTGGGGGCGGCTCCCCCTGAGGTGGGCATGAAGCTGCCGTCCACGACGTAGAGGTTGGGCACCTCGTGAGCTTGGCAGTGCTCGTTCAACACCGAGGTGCGAGGGTCGCTCCCCATCCGGCAGGTGCCGTGGACCAGATAGGCAGAGGTCCCTCCGACCGAAGTCGGCCGCAGGTCGACCGCCCCCAGATGCCGAGGAAGGGATGCCAGGAGGCCAGTTCCGGACGGTCTCCGATGCGGAGCCGTCCGTTGCCCATGGTGACGCCGTGGAACTGCAGGTGACGGCCGACCCGCCCACTACCGTTCGCCAGCCCGTCTGGAAAGCGGGGGGAGCGGGAGAGCAGCAGAAGGCGCGCTGACTCGACCGCCGAGGCGCAGACGAAGACGAGCCGCACCGGGACCTCGTGCTCCTGGCCGTCCCGGTCCAGATAGACGCAGCCTGAAGCCCGGCCCTGGCGGTCGACGGTGACCTCTTTCACCATGCACTCCGGCCGGACCTCGCAATTCCTGCCTCCTCGAGCCACGGGGTGATGGGATGGCTGTCCAGCGGCGGCAGAGGGCATGGACTCGAGCGCGGAGCTTCGAAGGGATTGACCCCGACGAGCCCGGCGACGCCCACCTCCCGCTCGGCGAGGGCGTAATACGGCTCCAGCTCGTCGTAGCCGAAGGGCCAGTCGGCCAGCTCCTCCACCGGCCCGAAGCGGCTCCTCATGCGGAAGTCATCGGGATGGAAACGGTAGAGGAAGGCGCCCATGTGGACCGTGCCGCCGCCGACGCAGGTGGCGATCCAGCCCAGCTCGGTCCGCACCGGCCGGGTCGTCTTGGGAGTCACGACGGTATGCGGCTCGCCGTCGAGGTAGGGGAGGAAGAAGCGATGCCGCTGGTTCGCCACCTCATCGGCCGGGTAATCCTCGGGCCGGTGCCGGGGGCCTTTTTCCAGGACGAGGGTAAAGGACACGAGCTTGCGGAAGAAGGCCTGGCGCAGGCGGTCGGTCTCTGCCTGGAAGCGGCGCAGCACCTCGTTCCTCTCTTCAGGAGAGCCTGCGGGGAAGGATCGACCGTAGAGCTCCTGGGCCAACTCCTCAAAGCGGTCGAGGCCGTCGTCGAAGAGCGGTTGCCAGGAGCGGAAGAGGTTTGTTTCCAGGAGCCGCTCGATGTAGGCCGCCGCCCCGGTCTCCACGGCGCCGGGGCCGTCGTCCGAGGGGAGGATGCGCTCGACAGCGGCGGCCAGGACGCTTCGCTGCTCGCCGGTCATGCTCGAAGCCACGGTGGGGATTCTAGCCGGAACAGAGGGGCGGGCCGTGTGGCCCGCCCCGAGAGAGGTCTCAGTAGCACTCTGCTACCAGCACTCTGCTACCGGCGCGCAAGGAGTGCACATGGGGCTCGATTCGCCACCGCACGGCCAGTAGACGGTCTTGTTGCCGCATCCACCCGTGATCTCCTTCAGGACGTCATCCTCGACGTCGAGGAGGCCGGAGGGGTGCTCCGGGATCTGGGCGCGCTCCTCCGCGCTCAGGCTGAGGTAATACTCTTCGTTGCGCCAGGCTTCCAGGATCTGTTTCTTCTTCATCGTGCAGATCTCCTTCTTGATAGGGTTGAGCCAGTCGGGCGGTCACATGCCGCCCGCTCCTGGAGGGGGGGACAGGGAGAGGACACAGGGGAGACGATCCGGCTCCGCGGCGCGCGCCAGGCCGTAGGCGACGCCGGCCAGGCCGAGCATCAGGCCCAGAGGCTCCGCGCCCCTGGGCAACCCGTAGAGCCAGCCGCGCTCATCGATACTTTCGAGGATGCCGCCCGCGATGCGGCCGGCGCGGTCCCGCAGGGCTCCGTCCCCCCTCGTCCGGGCGGCTTCCGTGATCAGCTCCAGGTTGCCCAGGTCGCCGTGGCACAGGCTGTGGTTGCGGCCGAAGCCCTGCTCCAGGGTCGTCCCGATCGCGCTCTCGATCTCCTGCAGGACCTCCGGATCCGAATGGAGCGGCAGGGACGCGAGCCGCGCGAGGCCGATGCCCGGCGCTCCGTGGCACCAGGAGCAGGGATACAGGGAGGAGACGTCCGGGGCCAGCTCGTCGGCCCCCGCGCGCAGGTCGAGCCAGTTCCGGTGCTCGGGCGAGTACAGGGAGCGGTCGTATTCCAGCGCTCCGAGGGCCGTCCGCCGGAAGCGCTCGTCGCCGGTCTCGCCCCACAGGCGGAACAGGGCGAGAGCGATCCCGGCCGTCCCGTGCGAGATGCCGCCGATCGGCCGCGGCCCGACGATGGAGACCACCCAGCCGAGCCCGCGCTCCATCGGAAGCGCCTTCTCGACGAGACGCTCGCCGCAGCGCAGGGCAAGCTCCCAGACCGCCTGCGAGGGTCTCGCCCGATGGAGCCCCAGGAGCGACAGCAGGCAGCCCGCCGCTCCCGCGATCAGGTCGTTGTGCTCGTCCTGATCGATCCTCGGCCCCAGGCTCAAGGCCAGGTCTTCGGCCTCCTGGAGGAGGGCCTCGTCGCTCCAGAGCACTCCCAGATGGGTCAGGCCGTAGATCAGGCCGCCCCAGCCATTGAAGCCTCCGACCGCGGAGATATTCGTACCGTCGGCCAGGATCTGCCGCTGGTTGGCCAGGGCGAGCCGGGCAAAGCGCGTGTAGGTTTCCTCGCCGGTGAGAGATCCCAGGTAACCTAGGGCGAACGCGATGCCCGGGAGGCCTAGATAGAAATCCGGCCTCGTCCGCTGGAACGACCAGCCCTGGTCGCCGTGCTCGATCGACATCCAGGTCGCTCCGGCCGGCTCGTCGAAGGCCAGGGTGCACAGGCGGTCGGCCGCGGCCCGCGCAGCTCCCAGGAGCCGCTCCCGTCCTGCCTCCTGCGCCGTCTCCCGGAACGGGTACTCGGGCCGGCCGCTCGCGACTTGCTCCAGCCGCGCCGCGCTGAACGAGCCACGGATCAGCCACTCCTGCCGGGCGAGGTCGTCCGGGCCGAGCCGGCCGAGGCGCAGCGCGGTCCGTTCGAGGCCCGTGTCCGGCAGCACTTCCGGGAGCCGTTCCCCGGTGCTGGTCCAGACGTCCCGCGAGCCGGGGCGGGTCTTGAAGTAGGGGATGTCCCCCTGCTCCAAGTCGCGGTGCTCGAAGGGGACGAGCGGCTCGAGATACGGCCGCGCCGGCACCCCGCCCCAGAGCTGGTCCAGGAAACGGGCGCGGTCCAGGGCGTTGGCGAGCAGGTACGGGTGCAGGCTCTTCTCGTAGAGCCCGAAGTACGCCCGGGTGACGCGGAAGATCAGCCGCACCTCCACCTCGGCGAAGGCGGAGAGCGCTCCTCCCGGGGAGAGCAGCTCGTCCCGGTGCCTCCGGAACAGCTCGTACACCTGCCGGAAGCCGGCGAGGATGTCCTCCTCGTAGGCGAGGAACGGCACGTCCTCTCCTTCCTGTCCCTCGATCTTCGGCCGGTTCTTCGTCCCGGGGAGCTCGATCTCCTTGCGGCCGAACCGCATCTCGTCCGTGCCGGCGTGCACGGTTCCGGAGTAAGGGATGACGGCGCCCGCTCCGCCGATCGCCCCGAGGCCGCTCAGGTCGATCCCCTTCTGCTCGGCATTCCCCCAGACCCTGCGCGGCAGCAGGCCGATGCGCTGCACCGAATCCCAGATCGACCTCCCGGTCCGGTCGCGGTCGGCCACGAGCTCGCGCACCTCCAGGTCGGGATGGAAGAGCGTTTCGAGATCGACCAGGACGGGGTGCTCTCCGGCGGCGATCAGGTTCTCGTGGTGGAAGTCGATGCCGCCGATCACGTAGAGCAGGGCCATGTACCCGCCCTGCCTGCGATAGAAGCTGCGGACCTCGCCGCCGCTGCGGCACGGAGCGGACTCGACGAACTCCATCCAGCCGTAGGTGCCGCGGTCGAGGAGCCGGAGGTTGCGGAAGCCCGTTTCGAAGCCGCGCGCCACGGTCCAGCGGAGCAGGTCCTGGACGGCGGCGTCGACGGCGAGCGGCTTGGGCTTATAGACCAGGCGAAAGCCGGATTCGAAGAGGAGGAGGAAGACCGAGCGGCCGCCGCGGTGGGGATCGCCGTCGATCCGGGCCTCGGTCAGGGGGCCGGGAGGCGTTTCCGGAGCGAGAAGCCGGCAGACCTCCTCCCAATCCGAGACCAGCCGTTCCAGCATCTCGCCGCAGACCGCCTCCCACTGGGCGATCCGCTCCACGACATGGCGGGCCAGGACCGGGTAGCGGCCCAGGATGCCGAGCGCCGTCTGCGGGCTGCGGAGGCTGGCGATGAAACTCTGGAAGCGCTCCTCAGGCGTGTCTCCTGCGAGGGCCCTTTCCAGGCGGGCTGCCTGGAGCTCGAGGACCAGGGTGCGCGCGAGGTTCTGCCGCAGCCCCAGGACGAGGCCTGGGAGCAGGCAGCGGACGGTGCCCTGCGGATCGAGGTCCAGGCCTTCCGGGGCCGACAGCGACTCGATCTGCCGCAGCAGGCGCTCGCAGCCGCGCCGGACGAGCGGCTCCACGAGGACGAGAAAGGCCGCCGAGCTGGCGGAGTCGGACGGGATGGCCTCGCGCCAGGGGAAGGGATCGGCCGGTTGCGGAGAGGAATACGCCGCTTCGATCTCCAACAGCCAGCCGGGAGGCGCGCCGAGCCGCTCCCGCAGGTCCCCGGGCTCCGCTCCCAGGAGAGCGGCCAGTTCCTCGGACCCGAGCCCGTCGACGGCGAGACGCCGTCCGAAGAACCCGTCGTCGGAGAAGGGAGCCTGCGTCTGCCAGCGCTCCAGGCGCCGGGCCGCGCGTTCCCGGTCGAAGAGGAGGGTCCGGACATCCCCGGCGGCGGCCAGGCGCTCGCCGAGCCGCAGGGCGTGGTACCACTGGTCTCCACCGGGCTGAGCGACTTCGGGCGCCTGGTCCTCCAGAGTGCCTCCTCTCCCGCGGGGAATGCTCCCGGTCTGGCCAGTATCTTTAGATGTTCGAATACTGTCAAGCTAGTGCCCTGTCACGCCGGAAAGAAGATCCTCTGTGGGCACCTCTTGTGGGTGCCCTTCCGGAGGGCGGCCACAAGGGCCGCCCCTACATTGAGATTTGATAGGGCTCTAAGGTACTAGCGGGCTGCCCGCACATCCCCCCGGAGCGCCGGCAGATCCAGCGGCACGACCGGCTCCTGCGCCAGGGCGGCGGCGAGCTTCTGGTCGTGGCCGTAGACGTCCTTGCGGAAGTGGATCACGCCGTTGTCCTCCACCCAGGCGGTGAAGTAGAGGATGTGCACCGGCAGCTTCTTGGGCAGCTTCACCGTGCGGTGCTCTCCCGAGAGGATGGCCTCGCGCACCTTCGTGCCTCCCCATTCCGGCTTGTCGCGGAGGAGATACTCGGCGAACTGCACCGGCCGCTCGAGGCGGATGCAGCCGTGGCTGAAGTCCCGCTCCTCCCGCGAGAAGAGGTGATCGGCGGGCGAGTCGTGCAGGTAGACGTCGTGCTCGTTCGGGAACATGAACTTGACCTGGCCTAGCGGGTTGTCCGGGCCGGACCGCTGCTTGAGGCGCTGGTTGGCGCCCTCTCCCACCCATTCCATGTTGTTGCGCGCCAGGTAGGAAGGATCGCTCGCCAGCTTGGGGAGGATCTCCTCCTCGGTGATGCCGGAAGGGATGTTCCACTCCGGATTCAGCTCCATGTACTCCATCATGTCGCTGAACACCGGCGTCTGGCTCTGCTGCTTGCCCACGACCACGGCCATGTCGATCGCCTTGCGCCCCTCGTCGTAAAGCTCCATCCGGTACTCGGGGACGTTGACCCAGACGTAGCTGTCGCCGAGGGTGCTGGGCAGCCAGCGCCAGCGCTCCAGGTTGATCTCGATCTGCTGGATGCGCTCCTGGACCGGCACGTTGAGCTCGGCAACCGTGTCCTCGCCAAGCTTGCCGTCGGCCTCCAAGCCGTGCCGCTGCTGGAAGCGGGCGACCGCCTTGGCCACGGCGTCGTCGAAGACGGGCGCGGGCTGCTGGCCCTCCGGGACCGGGGGCAGATCCCCCTCCGCGATGAGCCGGTTGCGCAGGGCGAGTACGCCAGCCCCGCGGGCTCCTTTCTCCAAGTCCTCGGGGACCTTTTGCCAGCCGCCGCGGTTCGCGATCTCCCGGTAGCGGGTGAGCGCGTCGCGCAGCCGGGCGTAGCGCGGATTGGGCGGAGCCAGGCTCCGCAGGCTCGCGGCTACGTCCTCTGACTGCAGCGCCTTCTCCAGGCGGGCATCCAGGTCGACGTTGCGCGACTGGTCCTCCCAATGGATACGGAGCGTCTCGGGCTGCACCCGGCCGATGGCCGTATGGGCGGCGAGCGTGAGATAGACGAAGGTCATCTCCACGTCCAGGTCGGCCAGCCGGCGCTGGGCCTCGGGAGATTCCAGCGACTTGTCCTCTTTCATCTGGCTCAGAACGCTGGCGAGCCGCTCGCTGTGATAGCGCCGCGGATCGAGCCCCTCGGTCGCGGCAACGGAGGCGACGGCTTGGGCGAGCTGCTCGGCCTGAGGCCGGGGGCCCTTCACGTCCGACCACGCGGGCTGATACTGGCGCTTCTGGTAAAAGCGGCGCATCTCCTCCCAGGCGCGCGCCCGTTCCTTCTGCTCCTTGATGGAAGCCGGAAGGGTTTCGGACTCCACGGTCGACCGGATGATCATCGCCACCTCGGGTGGCATCGGCTTCTCGCGGCAGCCGGTCAGGAGGAAGACCCCGGCGAGGATGAGAGATAGAGGCAGGGCTCGGAGCTTCATGTCGGCAGATTCCTTGTAAGAGGTCAGGTCTTCATCCCTACGGCCTTCTTCATGGCGACCGTGATGGACTGACGCTCTTTCAAGAAGTCTGCCCACGGATCGGCGTCGAGGCTTTCGAGCCGCTCCGGGAGGTTCCGGACGGTGTAGGTGTTGGCCCGCACGTCGGTCTCCAGCTCTTCCCAGAAGAGGGGAGTGGAGACCGGCGCTCCGGGGCGGGCGCGGGTGGAGTAGGCGCCGATCGAGGTGGCGCCGCGGCCGTTGCGCAGGTAGTCGATGAAGATCTTGCCCTTGCGGCTGGCCTTGAGGAGATTGGCCGTGTAGCGGCCGGGCTCGTCGGCCACGATGCTATCGACCACCGCCTTGGTGAAGGCCTTGACCTCGTCCCAATCGCCGCGGCGGGTGATCGGCACGCAGACGTGGAGGCCCTTGCCGCCCGTGGTCTTGAGCCAGGTGCGCAACCCCAACCCCTCCAGCTTCTCGCGCACCTTGAGCGTCCCCTCGACCACCCGCTCCCAGGAGAGCCCCTCGTCGGGATCGAGGTCGAAGACGATGTAGTCGGGCTTCTCGATGTCGTCGACGTGCGCGCCCCAGATGTGGAGCTCGAGCACACTCATCTGCACCAGGGAGACCAGGCCGGCGAGCGAGTCCACGGCCCCGTAGGGCTCGGCGTCCGCCCCCTCCTCGACCTTCACCCTCTTGATGGTCGCGGGGAACTGATCCCCGACGTGCTTCTGGTAGAAGCACTGCTTGCTGTGCCCCGAGGGGCAGCGCACGAAGGTCAGCGGCCGGTTCTTAATGTGGGGGAGGATCCAGGCCTCGATGCGCTCGTAGAAGAGGGCCACCTCGCGCTTGGTAATTCCCACGTCGGGGTAGAGGACCCGGTCCGGGTTGGTGAGCTTGACGCCCGCGATCTCTTTGAGGCCCGCGGGGTCGCGCTCGGGGCCGAGCGGGGGAGTGTCTCCCTTCTTAGCGCGCTTCTTCGCTGGCTTCTTCACGGCCTTCTTCTCGACTTTCGAGATGGGCTGTTCGACCTCCCGCACGACCTCGTCCGGGGACTTGTCCTCGCGCAACCCCTGGAACGTAGGATGGCGCAGAACGCCGTCGTCCGTCCACTCGGTGAAGGCGACCTCGGCCACCAGCTTCGGCTCGACCCAGTGGCTGCGGCGGGCCTCGGCGCCTCTCGGGGCTTTCTTGAAGGCCGGCGTCTTGCGCTCCAGCTTGTCGAGCCTCTTGCGCATGGCGAGGAGGGTCTTGGCGTTGAAGCCGGTGCCCACCTTGCCGGCGTAGACGAGCTCCTTGGCCTCGTTCACAGCCAGGTGGAGCGCTCCGAAACCGCTGCGGGAGCCCTCGGGATCGGTGAAGCCGACGACCACCATCTCCTGGCGCTTCAGGCACTTGACCTTGACCCAGTCCTTGCTGCGGCCCGAATGGTAGGGGAGGTCGCTGCGCTTGGAGATGATCCCTTCCAGGCCGTAATCACAGGCATGCTTGTAGAAAGCGTCGCCGGAGCCCTCGACGTGGTCGCTCAGCCGGATCGTGCCTTCCTTGGGCTGGCCGTCCAGCAGTTTGGTCAGCGCCTCCTTCCTTTGAAGGAGTGGGACGGGGCGGAGGTCATGGCCGTCCAGGTGGAGGAGGTCGAAGGCGAAGAAGAGGATGTTCTTGCCGCCCTTGCCGAGCGCGTTCTGAAGGGCCTGAAAGCTGGTGGTCCCGTTGGGGAGGAGGACCGCGGCCTCGCCGTCGAGGAGCGCCTCCTTGGCAGGCAACGCCGAGATAGCCTCGGCCACGGGGCCGAAGAGGTCGGTCCATTCCTTGCCGTTGCGGGTGATGATGCGGACCTTGCCGTCCTTCAACTCGCAGAGCACCCGGTAGCCGTCGAACTTGAGCTCGTGGAGCCACTCCTCGCCTTGCGGCGGGTCCGAGACCAGGGTAGCGAGCTGGGGCGCGACCTTCGGCGGAAGCTTCGCCTTACGCGCGCCTTTGGGGAGAGGGGGCGGCGTCTTCTCCTCCTTTTTGGCGGCCTTCTCCTCGCGGTTCGACTTCCAGACGCGGTCCGGGTTGGCGGCGACCTCTTCCAGGGTGAGCCCGGTGGTCACGCTCGCCGGGTATTCCTCGACCACGGCATCCCCGCTACCTGGCACGGCGTACTCGTCGCTCTCCTTGAAGAGGAGCCAGTTCTCCTTGTCCTCATCCTTTCCCTGCAGGCGCACCAGGTGCCAGCCGCCATGGAGCTTCTCGCCGTCGAGCTGGAACTTGATGTGCCCTTTGCGGTAGGCCTTGACCGGATCGCCGTCCGGAGTCCAGGTGCCCTGGTCCCAGAGCAGGACCGTGCCGCCGCCATACTGCCCCTTGGGGATGACGCCCTCGAAGTCGCCGTAATCCAGGGGATGGTCCTCGACATGGACCGCCAGCCGTTTCTCGCCCGGATCGAGGCTCGGCCCCTTGGGCACGGCCCAGCTGCGCAGGACGCCCTCCATCTCCAGGCGGAAGTCGTAGTGCAGCCGGCTCGCCGCGTGCTTCTGGATGACGAACGAGCTCCCCTTGGCCTTCGCGACCTTGCCTGCCGGCTCGGGGGTCTTCTTGAAATCCCGCTTGCGCTTGTATTCCTGGAGTGCCATGGGCGATCAGGCCGTCTTCCGCTTGGACGCGGTCTTCCTGGCTGCCTTCTTGGCGGGCTTGCGCGCCGGCTTCTTCGCTGCTGCTTTTTTCGCGGGCTTCCTACCCGGCTTGTCCTCGACGCTCTGCTTGAGCAGCGCCATGAGGTCGACCACCTTGCCACCCGGTTCCGCCTTGGGCTTGGGAGGCGCCTCGGGCGACTCCTCGAGCTGGCCGGCCTCGACGCGGTCCTTGATCAGCTTCTTGAGGTCCTTGTAATAGTCGTCGCGGTACTTCTCGGGCTCCCAGTCGGAGACCATGCCTTCGACCAGGCGCTCGGCCATGTCGAGCTCGCGCTCGGACACCCCCTCCTTGCCTTTGGGGAGGTCGAGCTCGCTCGTCTCGCGCAGCTCGTGGGCGAAGCGCAGGACGTTGAGCACGATCGCATCCTCGTGGACGAGGACCGCGGCCAGGTACTGCTTGGTGCGGATCACCACCTTGGCGATGCCGACCTTGTTCGTACGGCGCAGGGTCTCGCGCAGGAGCGCGTAGCTCTTCGCCCCCCTCTTCTCCGGGCCGAGGTAGTAGGGCTTGTCGAAGAAGAGCGGGCTGATCTCCTCGGCATCGACGAAGTCGAGGATGTCCACCGTCTGCGTCTTCTCGGGGCTGGCGCGCTCGAGGTCCTCGTCGGAGATCACGACGTGCTTGCCCCCCTCGACCTCATAGCCGCGGACGGTCTCATCCCACGGGACTTCCTTACCGGTCTCCTCGTTGACCCGCTTGTAGCGGAGCCGCGCCATGTTGCGGCGGTCCAGCATGTGGAAGCTGACGGTCTCCTCGCGCTTTTCAGCCGAGTAGAGCCCCACCGGGATGTTCACGAGGCCGAAGGTGATGCTCCCTTTCCAGATAGATCGCGCCATAAATCCTCCCCGGGTGCAAACTTCGCAAAATGTGTGCCGTGCGGGAGGTATGAGAAAGTAGACGCATGCCGCCCCAGCCCAAAACCGGCAAGACAGGCACCCAGGTCTGGAAAGTCCAGGGAAGACATGCCGAGGTCCGTTCCGATCATCTCGCCACCGAGGAGCCCCTGGAGATCCGCCTCGCCTGGGACGGCGGCGAGCGCACCGTAGCCGTGACCATGCGCACCCCCGGCAACGACGAGGAGCTGGCCGCTGGCTTCCTGTTCGCCGAAGGGGTGATCGACCGCCGCGAGCTGATCGTCGGCTTCCGGCGGCCGATCGAATCCGGCGACGCCCCCGAGCCGAACGTCGTGGAGGTCGAGCTGGCGGAGGCGCCCGAGGCCGACCTGCCCAGCCTGGAACGGCATTTCTTTTCCAGCAGCGCGTGCGGCGTCTGCGGCAAGGCCGGGCTTCAGGCCCTTCAATTGCGAGCGCCTGGGCGTCTTCCTCCCGGTCCCGAGGTAGACCCGGCGGTGCTCACCTCACTCCCGGACCGCCTCCGCGAGGCGCAGGGGATCTTCGAGGCCACCGGCGGCCTGCACGCGGCCGGGCTCTTCGATGCCGCGGGCCGGCTCATCGCCCTGCGCGAGGACGTGGGCCGCCACAACGCGCTCGACAAGCTCTTCGGCTGGGCGTTCATGCAGGGCCTCCTCCCCCTCCACGGCAACCTGGTGCTGGTGAGCGGCCGGTCGAGCTACGAGATCCTCCAGAAGTGCCTCATGGCGGGGGTCCCGGTGGTCTGCGCGGTCTCGGCGCCGAGCAGCCTGGCGGTCGAGCTGGCCAACCGCTTCGGGATCACCCTTGTCGGCTTCCTGCGGGGCGACCGGTTCAACGTCTACAGCGGTATCGAACGTCTGCCTGCCGCTGCGGTGTAAATCTTTCATGGAAGGATCGGTCTCATCCCCCCGGGCCTCCGTGGCATAGAAGCTGCAATTTCGCGGTGTCGGAGCCTGATCAGGGTTCGTCCTGATTGGCGCCGGCAACGAGCCTCAACGGGCTTCGCGGCCCTCCCTGAACGGGGAGGCGTTCTGACTCCCTTGATCAGCAAACGCCTCCCCGCTTTTTGACTCATGTGGAACTTGCTGCTGGTCCTTATGATTGCCCTGGCGCTCGCCGGCTGCGGGCGTGAGACGCCTGCCGTCCTGGCCACTGAAGAAGGGCCCGAGACTCAGGCCCCCGCCGCGGCGGAAGTCGGCCAGGCGGTGGAGCCCGCGGAAGAGGTAGAGATAGACGTCGAGGACGCTGCTCTCACGGCCAAGGTCAAGACGCGGCTGCTGGCGGACTCCCGCGTCGGAGGGCTCGACATCGACGTGGGAGGGCAGAATGGCATTGTGACCCTGAAGGGAAATGTCAAAGACGAGCAGGAAAAGGCCGCGGCCGAGGAGGTCGCACGCGCGACCGAGGGGGTCACCGACGTGGTCAACATGATCACCCCAGGCACGGGAGGAACACCATGAACCGGAAGATTTCTGTGGCGTTGGCACTCTGGCTGGCCCTTGCGGGCGGCCTGCTGACTGCCTGTGACAAGGACGGGCGCGAGGCTGTGGAGACGGAGAAGGACGCGCAGGGCAACACCAACATCCATATTGACGGCGACGAGGTCGAGGAGAACCTCGACAAGGCTGGGGATCAGGTCGAGCGCGGGCTCGATCAGGCGGGCGAGCAGCTAGAGCGCGCCGGAGACGAGATGGCGAAGGGAGCCGAGCAGGTCGGCGCGGCCATCGAGCGCGGTGCCGAGAAGGTCGAGGCCGAGGTCGGCCCGGTCCTGGACGACGCGGCCATCACCGCTCGAATCAAGGCCAAGCTGATCGCGGATCCCGAGGTCAAATCCTTCCACATCGACGTGGACACGGTCGACGGCCGAGTCGCGCTCAACGGCAAGGTCTCCTCGGCGGAGCAGCGCTCCGAGGCCGAGGATCTCGCCCGCGGCACCCAGGGCGTCCGGCAGGTAGTGAACCTGATCCAGATTGCGGGGCAGGACGTGCCTCTGCAGACGCCGCCGCCGGCGGGTCCGGCGCAGTAAAGGACGCCAAGCGTTTCATGTAGGGGCGGCCCTTGTGGCCGCCCTCCGGAAGGGCACCCACAAGGGGCGCCCCTACAGAGGAACGATCAGCAAGGACTTGGCCGCGGTATATGCTCTGCCGCGGCCAGGCCCATGAACCCCTACATCGAAAGCTTCCTTCCACTCTTTGTGGCGATCAACGCGCTCGGCGTGATCCCCATCTACCTCGCGGTGACCGAGGGCATGACTACCTCTCAGCGCCGCCGCCTGACCTTCCAGGCCGTGATGACCGCGTCGCTGGTCGCGGTCCTGATCCTCTTTGCAGGACAGCTCATCTTCTCGGCGCTGGGGATCACGGTGAACGACCTCCGGGTCGGAGGCGGTCTGATTCTGCTGGTGCTCAGCACGTCGAACCTGATCTTCGGGGACTACCGGCGGCGCGATCCGCGGAAGGACGGCGAAGAGGAGGAAGGGGCATCGGTGGGCGTGGTGCCGCTAGGCATTCCGCTGATCATCGGCCCCGCGGCGATCACCTCGGTCCTGGTTTCGCGGGAGGCCTACGGCTACCTGCCCACGCTCACCTCCCTGGTGGCCAACATGGTGATCGTCTTCCTGGTCCTCGCCTTCAGCCCGTGGCTGGGAAGGATCATGGGCACGGCGGTGAGCCAGGCGGTGGGCAAGGTTTCGAGTCTTTTCCTCGCCGCGATCTCCGTCGCCCTCATCCGCGCGGGGATCGTAGGGATGATCCAGGCGCTATAAGATCCTTGGATCGGCCCGAAGCTTCTCGGATCGGCTCCAAGCTCGTTAGATCCGATTTAAGCCGCTTAGATCGGATCTAAGCCCCTTATTTTGGATCTAAGCCTCTTAAATCGGATTTAAGCCCCTTAAATCCGGCGAGAAGCTTCTTAGGACGGCCCGAAGCTTCTTAGATCCGATCTAAGCTCCTTAAATCCGGTCTTAGCCTCTTAAATCGGGCCTAAGCTTCTTAGATTGGATTTAAGCCGCTTAAATCGGGCCGGAGCTTCTTGGGACGGATCCAGGCTCCTTAAATCCGATCTAAGCTTCTTGGATTGGATCTAAGCCGCTTAAATCGGCCCGGCGGCTGATCGCCCGGCCCAAAAGTCCACCGCGGGAGGGCGGGAGGCTCCCTCTCCCGCAGAGCGGGGGAGGGCAGGGGAGGGGGCTTTCAGGCCGGTGTCGAAGCTGAGACCTGCCGTTCCAACCACTCCACCTCCCGCCTCCGCCGCCCGTACCCCGTCTCCTCCACCAGCCTCCGCGCCCGCGCCACGTGCCGTTCCAGACCTTCACGGTCCCCTCGCTGACGGCAGAGCCGAGCCCATTCCAGGTGGGCGTCGCACTCGTGCAGGCGCATCGAGCCCGGCTCGGCGATCTCCAGCGCCTCGGAAAGGTCCGCCTCGGAGGCGGGGAGGTTGCCCCGGAGCCGCCGTAAGGCGGCTCGGGCCAGGAGGCCGCGTACGATGTAGTCCTCTTGGCCCGCCCGCCGCAGATCTTCCACGGCATGGTCCAGATGTTCCGCGGCCTTGGCGAAATCCGCTTCCGTCTCCTCGCTGGGAGCCGTCGCCCGAGGGGCCGTCAGAGCCAGGCCGAGATAGGCTCGGCCTAGGCTCAGGTAATCGAGGGAGATGTCGAGGAGCCAATCGTTGCTTGCCGCTACCTTCATTGCCTGCTCCGCCCTCTCCCGCACTTTCCGGCACGCCTCGCCGAACCGCCGCGCCGCCTCCGGCTCCACGACGAAACTGTCCGCAACGGTCCCGTCTTCCGGCTCCCCAAGGCTCAGCAGCAGGTCGCAAAATAGATAGCCCGGAAGCGAGGTGAGCCGGGGGTATTGGGGAAAGCCCTCCGACTGAAGAGCCTCGGCCTCGCGAAAGGCCTCCGCGCTCTCTTCCAGACGGCCAGCTTGGTGCAGGGCATTGGCCAGCGTCGACCGTCCAACTATCCGCTGGAAGGTGTCGCCACTGCGATCGGACAGATCGACGCTCTGCTTCCCGAAGGCCACGGCACGGCCCACCTCACCTAGGGTCAGGGTCAGCTCGCTGAGGTTGCTGGCGGAGATGGCCGCGTTGTGCCAGTCGTCTATTAGGACACGGCTCTCTAGGCTAACCTCCATCGGCTGAACCGCCTCCGCCAGCCGGCCCAGGGCGCGCAGGTTGAACCCGGTTTCGTTGAGAAGGAACGCCTGCTCCTCGGAGGTTAGGCTGGCCGAGAGATGGTTCCAGAGGTGATCAAAGAAGCCGGAAAGCGCTGACAGCTCCGATCCGACGGCGCCGAGTTTATGGGTGCTGAAGAACGCGTCGTTCCGCTGGATGCGCCGCAGGTAGACATCATATAAGGCCTCCTGCTGCCGTCCCGCCCGGCAGCCGTGGATTACCGCGGTGAAGAGCGGCTCCATGGCCTCCAACGTGTCGGGTAGATCCGGCGCCTCCTTCTGGAGATGCTCGTAGAGGCGCAGGTTCCCGGCCTGCCAGGCTTCCGGCCGTTGCGTCTCAAGCTCCTCCTGGAAAAAGACTCGAACCAGGGGATGGGCATCGAGGGTGCCTGGTTGATTAGGATCGGCGGGCAAGAGGAGGCCGTGCTCCCGGAGGCTTGAGAGCGCCGATTGCCATTCTTCCTCTCCCAGATCCATCAACGGCTCAGTCAGCCCCGGAATGGCCGGCTTCGCCCCCAGCACCGCCAAGGCTTTCGGCGGGGCTGGACGATCGAACAGCCCCAGCAGCCGCAGGGCCGCCAGCTCAGGCCCCTCTCCCAGCCAAGCGGCGTAGGTGCCGATGACCCGTAGGGCATGACCGCCCTTGCGCTCGGCGGCTCCGGCGAGATCCACTTCCTTTCGGCGGCGGATGTTTCCCTCGCACGCCCGGCTCAGGTAGCCTCCCAGGAGGGTCAGTGTCAGGGCATGGTTGCCGAACTCCCGTGAGGCGGCCAGAAGCTCCGAATCCTTCCCCTGCACCCCGAGCTTCTTCAGCAACTCCGCCCCTGCTTCCGGGGAGAGGGCCTCCAGATCCTTCTGGGGAGCGGTTTTGGGAAACCCTTCCAGGTCGGCGATGCGCTCGCGGGTGGTTACCACGCACAGGCCGGGGTTGGCACCGGCCAGCCCCTTGAGCAACGCCGCGAGGCCCGGGTCCTTGAGTCGCCCAGCCAGCGGATGGGAAAGGGGATGCTGGAGCGGTTCGACACCGTCGAGGACGAGCAGGGTCTTCTCCTGTCGCACCAACTCGGCCAGTCGCAGGCCGCGGTCCCGGGACGCTCCGACCTTGGGATCGGGATCTCCGAACCAGGCCAGGGTGTGATTGAGGAAGCGATCGGCGGAGGTGACCCGCTCCTCGGTGCCCTGGCTGTAGAAGGACCAATCCAGGACTCGCCGGGCGCCGCGCCAGTCGTCGGCGGACATGCTGTCGAGCCAGTGACTCAACAGGGCGGACTTGCCCATGCCTCCGAAGGCGACGAAGGTGAGGACATGCGTTTTGGCGTCCTCCCAGGCGGCGTCGAGGAGGGCGAGCTCGGTTTCCCGGCCGATCAGGAGGGGGCCGGCGATGGGGAGGCGGCCGAGGTCGAGGCGGGGAAGAGCCCCTTTCAGGGGCGCAGGCATAGAGCCTGGGGTTTCAACCCCAGGTGAGGACGCAGGCAGGTCCCCCGTCCGTCCGGGGTTGCCACCCCGGGCCGATGCCTCCGCCCCTTCGGGGCTGGGGGTGGTTGGTGGGGCGCTACCTGGGGTTGAAACCCCAGGCTTTATGCCTGCGCCCCCGTTGGGGGCTTTTTCCCTTTCCCCCGGTTGGGTGGAGGCTTTGGCCGCCCCCGCGATCTTCTGGCCGATCTCCTTCAGGACGGCTTTGCGCCTGGGCTTCCCGAGTGAGTCGAGAGGATGGGCAACGTTATGGGCGGCTTGAATCTCCGCCAGGGGGGTATGCTCGTAGAGGCAGGGAGACAGCAGGACCCAGAAGAGCGCCACGCCCCGGTCCCTGGCAGCTTCGATCAGGTAGGGCAGCTCGTTCTGCTTGATGAAGTCGGAGGCCAGGAAGTTGGAGCTGACCAGGAGAACCCCGATGCGGGCGGAGGCCAGCGCCTTGTCGATCTCCTCGCGCCACTTCTTGCTCGGTTTGATGTCGCCGTCCCACCACACATCGACGAGGCTGTCGTGCACCAGGGGCGCCAGCATGGTACGGAGCTCGCCCAGCCATTTCTTGTCCTGGTGGCTATAGCTCAGGAAGACTGTAGGCCGGGCTGATGTAGACATGGAGGACGTATTGTAGCGGCTGTAGAGACGTCCCCAGTCCGCTGGCACGAACCTGCCGGGTGTACAGGGTCGGGGCGTCTCCCCACGACAGGCCGGTCCACCCCCACCGGCGCCGCGACCGAAAAATGTCCAGGGAACGGTTTTCGTAAAACCTCACGGACGAATTCCGGCGCGCTGCGGCGCGTTCGTGGTGGCTGGGGCCTTGAGACGCCCCGACTGTGTACACCCGGTAGGATCTTGCCAGCGGACTGGGGACGTCTCTACGCAGTCTGCGGTCTCAGGAACCGGCTGGAGAGGGGGCTAGAATGCGCGGCATGGTGCGCGGTGCGATGTTCTTCCTCCTCCTTCTCCCCACTCTCGCGGCGGCGCAGCACCCTCCGCAGCTGATCGTCCAGGCTCCCCCCTTCCTGGAACGGGCCGCGGCCAAGGTACGGGCGGTCGAGCCCGGACGGCTCCTGGATGCCATGCGGCTGGTGGGGTTGAAAGACCCCGGCCCGCCCATCCAGGTGATCCTGGGGCCGGAGGGGTCCGACCTCGCGATGGTGCCGCCGTGGGTATCGGGCTACGCGTATAGCGAGGAGGGGGTGATCGTTCTCCTCCCGGCCCGCGCGCCCTCCTATCCCGATTCCTCGCTCGAAGAGCTCCTCCGGCACGAAGTGGCGCACGTGCTCGTGGCGCGGGCCGCGGGCAACCGGCCGCTGCCGCGCTGGTTCCATGAGGGGCTGGCCATGATCGCCGGGCTGAGCTGGGGGCTCGACGACCGCTCCCAGCTCAGTATCACCTTGGTTGGCACCCTCGTTGGCGACGGCGAGGTGTCCCTGGAGCAGCTCGAACGGGAGTTCCGCGGCGGACGGGGGGAAACGCAGGGGGCCTATGCGATCGCCGGCGCCTTTGCCAACGATCTGCTCCGGCGGCATGGCGACGACGCGGCTGCCCGCATCCTGGCTGAGGTGGCGCGCGGTCTCGAATTCGAGGATGCCTTCCAGCGTGCCACGGGAACCTCGCTCGCGGAGGCGGAGCGCGTCTTCTGGCGGCGCCAGACCCTTTGGTACCGCTGGGTGCCGCTCCTGACCAGTTCGGTCACGCTCTGGCTGCTGATCACGCTGCTGGCGATCTGGGCGATGGGCAAGCGGCGGGCGCGGGACGCGGCCCTGCGGCGGGTCTGGGAGGAGGAGGAAGAACGCCGGCTCGCCGCGGAAGTCCTTCCTCAGGACCCGGGCGAGCCGGTCAATTGATTACAAGCCTGACTACAGGTAATAACCTACAACGTCGAGAACGAAGTGCGCGACCGATATGGAGACGTTCTGGACTCCCAGGGTGCCGGCCCCATCCGTCGAGAGCATCAACATCGCGCTGCTGGCCCGGGTTTGCCCGGCGGCGAAGTTGACGACGCTCGTCCCCATGGGGAAGGCGTTGCCCGGGAAGAGCTGGAAATTGCCGGTGGCGCCCGAGCCGACCGAGGTGACGTTGACCACGACCGCCTTCGCGTTCGCAGGAACCCCGCAGAAGCCCGCGACCGGGAAGGTCCGGATCTGGGAAGCCGTCAGCATCGGGCCGCCGCGCGAGCCGTTCGCGTTGCGCGTGTCGGCCACCCGGCAGGGCGTGAGGGTGTAGAAATCAGCCAGGGACGCGGGCGGCGCGTAGAAGAAGCCGTTGGCGAGGCTGGAGCTCTGGGCGTCCGTGTTGGTCACGGCCACGGCCACCTTGCCCGTGGCTTTCGCCGGAGCCACGGCGGTGATCCGGGTGGGGCTCGCCACGACGACCGAGGTGGCCGCGGTGCCGCCGAAGGTCACGGTGGCGCCGGCCCGGAAGCCCGTGCCGGTGATCGCGACCGCCGTGCCGCCCGCGGTCGGCCCGGACTTCGGGCTCACCGCGATGACGACCGGCGCCGGAAAGCCCACGGGCGCCGCCGGGAAGATGCAGGAGTTGACCGCGTTCTGGATCGCCGGGCCCAGCTTCTCGGAGATGGTGCGCGGGTGGAACACGGTCTTCGAGGAGCAGCCGGCCAGGCCCGAGAGGTGGCAGTAGCTCATCAGGGTGCCGGTGACGCTGGTCACGCCATTGATGGTCTGCGCGGCCGGGCATGTCCTGGTGCCGGTGAAGCAGCCGCTCTCGCCGTTGTAGCAGTTGTCGATCGGATTGGCGTAGCAATGGGTGTGTGGCGAGCCGAAGTTGTGGCCGAGCTCGTGGGCCACCACCAGGATGTCGCCCGAGCTCGGGGTGGTGCCGGAGGTGTAGACCTGGCTGAAGCTCGTCCCGTAATACTTGCTGCACAGGCTGGTGAGCCAGGCGATGCCGGAGGCGCCGCCGCCCGGCTGCTTGCCCGAGAGCATCATGGCCAGGGCGCGGGGCACGGCGGCGTGGGTGGTGTTCCAGATATTTGAGAACTCGCTCAGCTTGGCCCCGCTGGCGTTGCCGCTGGTCGCCTGGGTGTACGGGTCCGCCGTCGTCGAGGGGCGCAGGAAGGTCGTGCCCTGGACGAGCCGCACCAGCGCGTCGCGCTCGTAGATCACCGTCATCGAGGCGATCAGGCTGGCGATGTAGTTCGTCGCCGTGGTCGTGTTGTTCGCGAACTTGATGGAGAGCAGCTCGTTGTCCGTGTCCACGGCGATCGTCGCCGTATGCAGGGTGCTGATGGCCTGGGCGGAGACCGACCCGAAGGGCGCCGTCTCCGCAGCCATCTTCTCCCGCCGCTCCTGCATCTCCTGCATGAAGTCGAGGGGAGCGCCGCTCTGGCCGCAGGCCCAGGAGGACTGCTCGCCCCGCTCCTTGAGGAAGACTTCGGCCGGGGCGACGATGTGGCTCCGGGTCGCCTGGTCGACCGCCAGGGAGGGGACGTGGCTCAGGGGATGAAGCTCGTGGAACGCGTCGCGGGTCTGTATGAAGCCGTTCACGTGGCCCGTATCCGGATCGACCGCCGCGAAGACCGTCACCTCGGGATCGTCCGCCGCCGTACCGGAGAAGAACGCGAACCGCGAGCGCGGGACCTCGCGCTGCAGCCCGCCCTCGACCACGAAGACCTTGGCATCGGGAGAGTAGACGTCGAAGCGGGTCAGGATCACATCGGCCCGGGCATCGGGGCCCACCGGCCAGTCCGCCACCCGCACCGTCGTCTTCTCGGCCGCCTTCAGAAGGCCCGGCACCAGCTCCTCGCCGAACAACACGATCTCCGCCCGCTCGCTCGTTCCCTTCGCCTCGATCAGCTCACCCTGGACCGCGGCCCGGATTTGAGAGGGCGGGGCGGCAAAGACGGGGGTGGTTGACAGGATGATCAGGCTGAGGGCTAGCAGGCAGGGCTTCGTCATTCGATAATCTCCCTTTTTACAAACCGCCTTGCAGGAACTCTTATACGCAACCCTCTATCGAACAGCGGGGCCGGGCAAAAACTTCCCACCATGCCAACGCATTTGGCATGCCAGAGCTAAGCGCTTGAAAATACTGGAGATTCAGGGATGCGAGGACAAGTTTCTGTCTGGAACGTCAGACAAAAACTGTCAGCGGAGCACGATCTGGCCGTCTTCGACGTCGACGGTCGCCTTGCCGCCGGCCTGGAGCTTGCCGAAGAGCAGCTCCTCGGTCAGGGGGCGCTTGACCTCGTCTTCCAGGACGCGGGCCAGGGGGCGGGCGCCAAAGGAAGGGTCGTAGCCCTTCTCGGCCAGGAGCTTGCGGGCGGCATCGGTGAGCTCGATGCGGACCTTCTTCTCGGCGAGCTGGCGCGACATCTCGCGTACGAACTTCTCCACGATCTGCTCCATGAGGTCCGGGGTGAGCGCGTTGAAGCGGATGCGGCCGTCCAGCCGGTTGCGGAACTCGGGGCTGAAGAGGCGCTCGACCGCGCGGTCCGACTCGGAGGAGGGCCGAGGGCCCTCTCCGGCTTCACCGAAACCGAGCCCCCGCTGGGCCAGCTCGCGGGCGCCGACGTTCGAGGTCATCAGCAGGATGACGTGGCGGAAGTCGGTCTGCTTGCCGTTCGTGTCGGTCAGGGTGCCGTGGTCCATGACCTGGAGGAGGATGTTGAACACGTCCGCATGGGCCTTCTCGATCTCGTCGAGGAGGAGCACGGCATGGGGGTTCTTGCTCACGCCTTCGGTGAGCAGGCCGCCGCGGTCGTAGCCCACGTAGCCGGGAGGGGCGCCGACCAGGCGGGAGACGGAGTGCGGCTCCATGTACTCGCTCATGTCGAAGCGCAGGAAGGCGATGCCGAGCGCCTCGGCAAGCTGCCTGGCCACTTCCGTCTTGCCAACGCCCGTGGGGCCCGTGAGCAGGAAGTTGCCGACCGGCTTCTGCGGATCGCGCAGCCCGGCGCGGGAGACCTTGATGGCGCTGACCAGGCGGTCGATGGCCTGGTCCTGGCCGAAGATGACCTTCTTGAGCTCCTGCTCCAGGCGCTGGAGCTGCTCGCGCTCGTTGCCCTTGACCTTGCCGGCGGGGATCTGGGCCATGGTGGCCAGGACCGCTTCCAGATCCGGGACCGTGACCCTCCGGGCTCCGCGCAGCGATACGGCCGCGCCGGCCTCGTCGAGCAGGTCGATGGCCTTGTCCGGCAGCTTGCGGTCGCGCAAGTAGCGGTCGGCCATGTCGACCGCGGAGCGGATCGCGGGCTGGGTGTAGCGCACGTTGTGGTGCTTCTCGTAGCGCTCCTGGAGCCCCTGGAAGATCTGGACCGTCTCCGTAGTGGAGGGCTCGTTGACCTCGACCTTCTGGAAGCGGCGGGCGAGCGCCTGGTCGCGCTGGAAGGTTTGGCGGAATTCCTCCCAGGTGGTCGCGCCGATGCAGCGCAGGGTGCCGTCCTGGAGCGCGGGCTTGAGCAAGTTGGAGGCGTCCATGGTGCCATGGCCGGCGGCCCCGGCGCCGACGAGCGTGTGGATCTCGTCGATGAACAGGATCGGGCTCTCCTCGGCGGCCAGGGCCTGGAGCACTCCTTTGAGGCGGTTCTCGAAGTCGCCGCGGTAGCGGGTCCCGGCGAGGAGCGAGCCCATGTCCAGGCGGTAGACCTTGGTCTTGCGGAAGGGCTCGGGCACCTCTCCCTGGGCGATACGGAGCGCGAGGCCCTCGACCAGGGCGGTCTTGCCCACGCCAGGATCACCGACGTAGATCGGGTTGTTCTTGCGGCGCCTCTGCAGGATGTGGAGGGTGCGGCCGATCTCCTTGGAGCGTCCGATGAGCGGATCGATGGCACCGCGGCGGGCCATCTCGGTGAGGTCCTGGGCGAAGGCCTCCAGCGGATCGCCGCGGAAGCCGCCGCCGGTGCCGGGCTCGTCGTCGTCATCCATACCGGGATGGCCAGAGTGCACCGGGCCGCTGGGGAGGGAGCCGAGCTTCGACACGCCATGAGCGAGGAAGCTGACCACGTCGAGCCGGGTGACCCCCTGCTCTTCGAGCAGGTCGGCGGCGTAGGACTCGGGCTCCTCGAACAGGGCGACGAGGAGGTCCGAGCCGCGGATCTCCTCGCGGCCGGTGCCCTCGACGCGCACGGCGGCCCGGGCGAGGGTGCGCTGGGCGGCGAGCGAGAGGCGCGGCTCGAAGATGGTTTCTCCATCGAGCCCATCGAGCCCTTCGAGGCCCACGATCTCCTCGGCCAGATAGTCGGCGAGGCGCTCCTGGACGCGGCGGACGTTCGCGCCGGCGTGGCGCAAGATCTCGGAAGCCTCGTCATCGAAGGTGAGGGCGTAAAGCAGGTGCTCCAGGCCGGCATACTCGTGGCCCAGGCGCCCGGCCTCGCTCATGGCGAGCGAGAGGGAGATCTGCAGATCGTCGGAAAGCCTCATAGTCCTTTAGCTTACTCTTCTCGTTCTTCGGCCGGCTCGATGGTGAGGAGGAGCGGCATGCCGTTCTCGTTCGCCTCGGCCATCACTTCGGCCACCTTGGTCTCGGCCACGTCCTTGCTCGGGTAGATCCCGGCGACGCCGACCCCCTTGTGGTGCACCTGGAGCATGACATGAGTGGCCTCGGGGGGCGACTTGTGGAAGTGGGTCATCAGGATGTGCACGACGAAGTCCATCGTCGTGAAGTCGTCATTGTGGAGCAGCACCTTCCACTTCCGCGGGCGTTTCGTCTTGCGCCGCTTCTCGGTGGCAACCCCGGTCTCCTGCTCTGGATCAAACACGAATCGAGCCATACGGATTCCACGTTAGCGGAGGGGGTGAGGGTTCCGGAGGCTCAGTGCCCCTGGATCCAGCTCAGGACCGGCTGCCAGACGAGGCTCTGGGCGTTGGTTGCGAGGAAGATGTCGGCGTGGCCGAACTCGGCGAGCTGATTCGCGGGGGGCTGCAGGTCCACGATGAGGCTGGTCACGTCCGCGCTTCCCAGGAGCGTCGTCGTGTAGATCCCCAGGCTGCCGATGCCGCCGTTGCCGCCCACATAGAGGACCGGGACTTCGATGTCGCCCAGGTTGTCGTCGAAGGATACGTCCGCGATGCTCTCGTCGTCGCAGTTGGCCGCATCGGCGTCCAGCAGCTCCCTCGCCGGCTGGAAGGGCGCGGCGCCTTCCTCGAGGGCCAGGAGAGCGGATTCCGGCGTGTAGAGGAGGCCGGTGGGCAGACCTAGCGTATCGAAGGTGCCGCCCGCGAAGTGGTAGAGGGGGGCCGGGCCCAGGTTCGGCGGGAAGAAGAGGAACGTCATCGAGCCCACGGCCAGGGACGCCTGCCGGTTCGTGAAGCCGGGGAGGATCGGCGAGGCGCCGTTGGGATCGGTCACAGCCAGCTGGTAGATGGTGAGGACGAGCGTGCCGTTGCCGTTCTCATACATGCCGGCCTGCCAGGAGGGCAGGCTGCCCAGATAGCGGGTGCAGGCCGCCTGCCGCAGCTCCTCGACATCCGTCTTCAGGTAGATGTCCACGGGGATGAAGCCGCGGACCTGCTGCAGGCGCACCGGGAGCTGAGACTCGCGGTCGAGGTAGGCATAGCCGATCTGACCGCCGCGGCTCCATCCGAGGAGGAGCATCTTCCCGGAGCCGTCGTTGGTCGCGAAGCGGACGCCCCGCGCCAGCGCCAGGGCCACGCCCAGGTCGCGGGCGTCGCGCTCGATCCCCCAGTTCTTCAGGGATGAGAGGTCGGTGGTGGTCGCCGGCACGAAGGTCCAGCCGAAGTCGATCCCCCAGACGTCGATGCCGTTGCGGGCCAGGAACACGGGCAGGTTGCGCTCCGGATCGGCCAGGAAAGCAGCGCGGAAGTTCCAGATGTCGCCGTGAGCCATCATCACGGCCTTGGGCGTGCGCACCGGCCGCCAGGGCGACCTCTCCTTGACCACCCGGTGAATGCCGATGGAGTCGTACTGGCCCCTCCCGACCGGAATGCGGAAGGAGTACTCGGCGATGTTGCCGGTGAGGATCCGCCGCGAGGGTTGGATGGCCTCGCAGGCGTCGCCGAGCCTGGGGGAGACCCTGCCGCAGATCTCGGCGACGGTGGACTGAAAGGCGTCCCTCCGGGCACCCTGCGCGTACGTTGGAAGAGCGAGGAAGAAAAGGACGAGGAGGGCGGTCTTGCGCATGATCGGCGTCTCCTATGAGAGGCGCCGATCTTACTGCACTTGTTCTTTGGTCTTGAGGAAGCGGACCTGCGGCCAGTCCTCGCCGGTGCTCTTGAGGTGCCAGGCGTTCCTCGCCAGGAAGACGGGGGCGCCGTTGTGGTCCTCGGCCATGCTGCCGTCGAGGGTTTGGAGGAAGCGCTTCAGGAGGAGCGGGTCGTCCGCCTCGATCCAGCGCGCCGTGTGGAGGGTCGTGCCCTCCAGATGGGCGTCGATGTTGTACTCGGTGCTCAGGCGGTCGGCGAGCACGTCGAACTGCAGCGCGCCGGCCACGCCCACGATCCAATCCGTGCCGATGTTGGGCTTGAAGACCTGCGCAGCTCCCTCTTCCGCGAGTTGGAGGAGAGCCCGGCCCAGGTGCTTGGCGCGCATCGGGTCGACCGGCCGCACCTTCTTGAGCAGCTCCGGCGCGAAGCTCGGGATGCCAGTGAAGCGCAGCTGCTCCCCCTCGGTCAGGGCGTCGCCGATGCGCAGGGTGCCGTGGTTCGGGATGCCGATGATGTCTCCCGCCCAGGCCTCCTCGGCCAGCTCGCGGTCGCGCGCCATGAATAGCACCGGGTTGTGGACGGCCATGGTCTTGCCGGTCCGGATGTGGTGCATCTTCATGCCGCGCTCGAACTTGCCCGAGCACAGGCGCACGAAAGCGACGCGGTCCCGGTGCTTGGGGTCCATGTTCGCCTGGATCTTGAACACGAAGCCGCTCACCTGGTCCTCGTGCGGGTCGACCAGGCGGGTGGTCGAGGGCTGCGGACGCGGCGGAGGCGCCAGAGCCACCAGGCCATCGAGCAGGTCGCGGACGCCGAAGTTGTTGAGCGCGCTGCCGAAGAAGACGGGCGTCAGGTGCCCCTCGCGGTACGACTCGAGGTCGAACTCCGGGCAGAGCGCGCGGGCCATCTCCACCTCTTCCCGCAGCTGGGCCAGGGCATCGGCGGGCAGGCGCTCGTCGAGCTTGGGATCGTCGAGGCCGTGGAAGGCCTCACCCTCGGTGGCCACGGCATTGCGCCCTCGTTCCATGAGGAGCAGGCGGTCGCGGAACAGGTCGTAACAGCCGAGGAAGCGCTGTCCCATGCCGATCGGCCAGGAAGCCGGGGTGACGTGGAGCTGCAGCGTCGTCTCGATCTCGCCGAGCAGCTCGAACGGCTCGCGGCCCTCGCGGTCGAGCTTGTTGATGAAGGTGATGATGGGCACGTCGCGCAGCCGGCAGACCTCGAACAGCTTGCGGGTCTGGGTCTCGATGCCCTTGGCCGCGTCGATGACCATGACGGCCGAGTCCACGGCGGTGAGGGTGCGGTAGGTGTCCTCGCTGAAATCCTCGTGGCCCGGGGTGTCCAGGAGGTTGAAGGTACACCCCTTGTACTCGAAGGTCATGACCGAGGCGGTGACGGAGATGCCGCGCTCGCGCTCGACGTTCATCCAGTCGGAGCGGGCGCGCCGGGCGTCGCCACGGGCCTTGACCGCGCCGGCGAGCTGGATGGCGCCGCCGAAGAGCAGCAGCTTCTCGGTGAGCGTGGTCTTCCCCGCGTCGGGGTGCGAGATGATGGCGAAGGTCCGCCGTTGCGAGACCGGGTCTTTCGGCTTGTGCATTGCGGATGTGCAAACCCTTTCAGGCTTCCGTTTGTTCCCCGATTGTTTCCTAACGCTTGTACCTAGACAACCAGGCCCGAGCGCCGGATCAGCGCAGCCAGATGGAGGTTGGACTGCCTGACGATCTCCGGCAGGTCCATATGGGTGAGCAGGCCGTCCTCGACCAGCAGGCGGCCGGCGACCAGGACGTGGCGGACCGCCGCCCGGGAGGCCCCGAACGCGACGAGGTCGTGCGGGTCCACCTGGGGGGCGGCCCACATCTCGGGCCGGTCCAGGGAGAGGACGGTCAGGTCGGCGGCCTTGCCGGGCTCGATCGTGCCCACCTCGTCCTGAAGCCCGAGGGCGCGCGCTCCCTCGCTGGTGGCGAGGCGCAGGGCATCGAGGCCGGAAAAGGCGTCCGGGCCGTGCTTGAGCTTCTGGAGGAGGGCGGCGAGGCGGACCTCGTCCAGGTTGTCCAGGTGGTTGCTGCACGCGGCGCCGTCGCAGCCGATCCCGACCGGCACCCCCGCGCGCCGGATCGCTACGAGGTCGGCGATCCCCGAGCCGAGCTTCAGGTTGGAGCTGGGGCAGTGGACCACGCTCCAGCGGGCCGAGCGCGCGCGCTCCAGATGGCCGGCGGTGAGCCAGACGCCATGGGCGAGGCGCAGGTCCGTGGCGAGGAGCCCCTGGTCCGCGAAGTACTCGACCTCGTCCCGGCCCTTGAGCTCGCGGACGGCGAGCGTCTCATCCTGCTGCTCGAGGGCGTGGGTGTGGATGGGCCAGCCGTGCCGCAGCGAGAGGTCGCGGATCCCCTCCCAGAGCGTATCGGAGCAGGTGAGGATGAAGCGCGGGTTGAGGGCGAAGCGCAGGAGGCCGCCGCCGGAGCCGTCGAAGCGGGGGCCGAGGGCCTCGGCATCGGCGAGCACGCGGTCGGTCTCTCCACGCATTACGCCGGGGAGGGTGGCGCCGCTGTCCATGAGGCAGGGACCGGCAAAGGCGCGGAGCCCGGATTCGGCGAGGCCGCGCAGGAGCCCGCCGGAGCCGGGGCCGATGCCGATGTCCTGAATGGTGGTGGTGCCGCCGAGCAGGCACTCGGCCGCGCCGAGGAGCGCGCACCAGTAGGCGCTCTCGTCATCATGGGCGGCTTCGAGCGGCCAGATGCGCTCGCGCAGCCAGGCGAGGAGCCGGCGCCCCTCGGCGAGGCCGCGGAAGAAGGTCTGGCCGAGATGGAGATGCCCCTGGATCAGGCCCGGCAGGACGAGCGCGCCGGAAACGTCGAGCACGCGGGTGCCCGGCGGCGTGTCGGGGAAATGGCCGACGTGAAGGATGCGGCCGTCCACGACGAGCACATCGGCACCGGGGAGCACGGTCGCGCGGGGGTCCAGCGTCAGGACCGTGCCGCCCCGCAGGAGGAGCGGCGTCTGAGAAGTCATGGGGCGGGGGGCTCCTCCCAGGCGACCGAGTCGCCGACGCGGATCTCGCCGCCCTCGAGCACCTCGGCGCAGGCGCCGCCGCGCCAATGGGGCCGGAGAGCGGAGCGGAGGCCGGGGCGGGCCTCATCCATCTGATGGCAGGGAACGCACTCGCTCCAGATCCGCAGCCGGCAGGGGCCGACGCGCAGCACCTTGCCGCGGGTGGCCTCCAGCTCGACGCCCGAAACCATGAGGTTGGCCCGCCGGGTGCTGGGCTCCACCGGAGCGCCGAGAGAGGTGAGCGCGTCCGCCCAGCCCTCCTCGGAGATCAGGGTGACCTGGCGGCGCCCGCCCTGGTTGGCGTTGCCCGCGAGCCCCCGTCCGGGCACGAGCGTAGCGGTCTCGCGCGGGTCCATGGGACCGCGCTTGAAGCGCTTGAGCCAGATGGCGCGGAGGGTGGCGGTCATGCCCTCACCCCCGTCCCCTCTCCCGGCCGCACACCCGGACCCCCGGGAGAGGGGCGCGCGCGAGATCCACCTTCATCTCCATCTGTGGCTCCGGTTCTGGAACGGAGCGGCGATGAATGGGAGCCATGTTGGCCGGTGGCCACCTCCCCCTCTCCCGGGGGTCCGGGTGTGCGGCTGGGAGAGGGGGCCGGGGGGTGAGGGCCTCACTTCGCCACGGGCTCCGGCGAGGTGAACACCGTATCCGGCAGGGCCTCGAACACCGCGATGTCGGCCATCTCCAGCTTGCGGTCGCCGCCGACCATGGCGCGGGTGGGGGCGAGGAGGATCTTGCCGTACCGCTGCCAGCCCTGCCAGCGCCAGATGGTCGGCTCGGTGGCCCGGGGCTGGTCGGGCTGGACCTGGAGGAGGTAGGCCCAGCGGTCCATCAGGTGCGTGTCGCGGTTGATGTAGGCCCAGTACTCGTCGCCCGGGGTCAGGCCGACTTTGCCGAAGGTCAGGTGGAGCTTGTCGTAAGTGTTGCCCTCGATCTGCTCCGTCCCCTCATGGGCGAGGTTCACGCCCGGGTCCTGGAGCTTGTAGGGCATCAGCAGCCAGTAGGTATCGTTGATCCAGGCGCCATAGGCGCGCTCCAGCCACTCCTTGGCCTTTTCCGCGTCCGCCGGCTTGCCATCCAGCCAGACCTCCCCCTGCCGGGTGTTCAGGTTGTGGAGGACGACGTACTTCTGGCCCTCCGGAGACTGCCCCTCCAGCCGGTGGCGGCCGGACCACTTGTCCCAATGATGGGTGCGGCGGCCGGCGAAGGTGAAGCGGATGAAGTGCGTGGAATCCCAGGCCTCCTTGCCGCCGAGGGCCTGCATCACCTGGCCAGCCACATCCGTGGCGGAAGGCTGGGCCACGGCCGGCTGAAGAGCCAGGGTGGAGAGGAGAAGGACGGTTCCGGCCGCTAAGCGAACGCGTGGGGACATGATTGGGTCTCCTTGATGTGCAGCGCGAACGATCCTAATACAGCACGGGGTGGGTAGACGGGTCAAACGAGTGGGTAGACTGGTCAAACGGCCGGGTAGAGGGGTCTACCCGCTCGTTTCCAGGCTCCCAACGGATGGGTAGAGGGGCCTACCCGCTCGTTTCCAGGCTCCAAACGAGTGGGTAGAGAGGCCTACCTGCTCGTTTCCGCGCTCCGCCGGGTGGGTAGAGGGGCCTACCCACCCGGCGGAGCCTTCAAACGGGTGGATGGAGGGGGCCTACCCAGTGGGTTATCCTTCCCCGGCCATGAATGGAAAGCTCACCTACGCCGCTCACGTCCCCGAGGGGGACGGTCCCTTCCCCGCCGTCATCCTGCTGCACGGCTGGGGCGCCAACGCTCACGACCTGCTCGGCTTCGCGCCCTTCCTCCACGGCGGCAACGCCCTGGTGCTCTGTCCGCAAGGGCCGTTTTCGCTCCCGGTGGGCTACGGCGTGCGGGGCTACGGATGGTTCCCGCTCGTCCCCGGCCAGCCCGCGGACCCCGAGGCCTTCCGCCAGGGGGCCGACGCCCTGCGCGCCTTCGTCAAGCAGTCGCTGGAGCATTATCCAATCGACCGCGAGAGGGTGGTGGTCATGGGGTTCAGCCAGGGAGGCACGATGGCGTACGACCTCGCGCTGCGGGACCCCACCCACTACACCGGCCTGGCGGCCCTGGCCTCCTGGCTCCCCGGCATCCTCGCCGAGACCCTGCCAAAGGTGCCCGAGCACGAGGAATTCCCCGTGCTGGTCATCCACGGGACCCGCGACGACCGCATCGCGGTGGAGAAGGCCCGCGAGTCCCGCGAGGCCCTGCGCCCCTACGGCGTCGCCATGACCTACCGCGAGATCGAAGGCATGGGCCACGAGATCAACCAGGAGTCCTTGAAGATCCTCGTCAAGTGGCTCGACGAGAAGGCGTTTGGCCGGGCCCGCTAAGCCGGGGGGGTCGCTATATAGCGATGTTTCTCTGTAAACTCCGCTTGGCGGGCGCACGCCGCGTTCTGCGCAGATAGACACAGGCACCCACAGACTGGCTTGTCGCTCGCCCGAACCTCCATCCAAAAGGAGAGGCACAATGCAGGGTATTACCGAGCGACTCGAGGAGAACCCGCTCCGCAGGGAGCTGATCCATCATCCATTCTTCAAGGAAGTGCGGACCGCCAACCTCACCCGCGGGCAGGTGGGCGCCTTCCTGGGCCAGTGGTGGCATCCTCTGCACTACTTTCCGAACTTCCTCTCGCGCACGATCGACCAGGTACCCGTGCTGGAGATGAAGACGGCGATCGGCAAGATCCTCTACCAGGAGCTTGGCGAGGGCGATCCGGCCCGGGCGCACGAGCGCATGTACATCTCCACCATGGTGGATGCGGGGTTCGACCGGGCCACCGTGTCCGAGGCGCCGCCGTTCGAGGAGACCCGCCGGCTCGTGCAGCGCTACAAGGAGGCTTCGGCCGAGCGCCTGAGCGCCCTCGGCTTCGTTTATGGCACGGAGGTGGCAGACCTCGCCATGGTGGCCGGAATTGGCAACGCCGTCCGCCGGGTTTCCGGTCTTGAGAGCCTGCCGTGGGTGGACATTCACATCCTGCAGGAGCCTGACCACGTCGATCAAGCCAACGAGGCCTTGGAGGCCGGGTTCTCCCCCGAAGAGGTCGATGTAATCGTAGCCAGCGCCGAGGAGATGTGGACCCTCTGGATTGCCTTCTTCAACCGCCTGCGCCAGGTGATGTTCGGCAAAGCCCCGGTCGAGGCCGAGGCCGTTGCCGTCACTGCCTGAAGGTGCCGGGTGATCGCCTCTGAAGTCCGGCCCGCGACCCTGGCCGGCCTGCTCAAGGCCCGCGCCGCGGAGAGCCCGGACCGCGAGGCGTATGTTTTCCTGGCGGATGGCGAGCTGGAAACCGAACGCCTCACCTGGGGTGAGCTGGATGTCCGGGCCCGGGCCGTCGCCTGGGCTTTGCGCCAGTCCGTCCCTCCAGGCGAGCGGGCTCTGCTGCTCTATCCCCCTGGCTTGGACTTCGTCGCCGCCTTCTTCGGCTGCCTGTATGCCGGCGTGGTGGCGGTGCCGGCCTATCCGCCGCGCCTGAATGACCGCTCGCAGCCCCGGCTGCGCGCCATCGCCGCGGATGCCAGTCCCAGGGCCGCGCTGACGACGGCGAGCATCGCCGAGCGGGTGCCGGAGCTGGCCGGGGTGCCCTGGATTGCCACGGACGCCCTGCCCGCCGGCTCGCCCGAGCTGATCGATCCCGATCCGGACGCGGTCGCCTTCCTCCAGTACACCTCGGGCTCGACCTCGGCTCCCAAGGGGGTGATGGTCACCCACGCCAACCTCGTCCACAACGAGCGGATGATCGGCCAGGCGTTCGCCATGGACGAGGATTCCGTGGTGGTGGGCTGGCTGCCGCTCTACCACGACATGGGATTGATCGGGAACGTGCTGCAGCCGCTCCACGCCGGGGCCCGCTGCGTGCTGATGTCGCCGGTCGCCTTCCTGCAGCGCCCGCGCCGCTGGCTGGAGGCGATCCACCGCTACCGGGGGACGACCAGCGGCGGCCCGAACTTCGCCTACGAGCTGTGCGTGAGAAAGATCCCGCCCGGAGAGCGGGAGGGGCTCGACCTGTCGAGCTGGCGGGTGGCCTTCAATGGCGCCGAGCCGGTGCGCGCCCGGACGCTCGAAGCCTTCGCAGAAGCTTTCGCCCCCTGCGGCTTCCGGGCTTCCTCCTTCTATCCCTGCTACGGCCTGGCCGAGGCCACGCTCTTCGTAACCGGCGGTGCGCCGCGCGTCGAGGAAGGCCGGGTCAGCAGCGGCCATGCGTGGGATGCGCAGCGGATCGCGATCGTCCACCCCGAGAGACGGGAGGAGCTGCCGCCGGGAAGCGAGGGGGAGGTCTGGATCGCGGGACCGAGCGTCGCGGCCGGTTACTGGGGCAACCCGGAGGCCACGGAGCGGGACTTCCGCGCCCGCCTGGCAACTGGGCAGGGACCGTTCCTGCGCACCGGTGATCTTGGCATCCTGAGCGGCATCCTGAGCGGCGGCGAGCTGTTCGTCACCGGCCGGATCAAGGACCTGATCATCCTGCGGGGCCGCAACCACTACCCGCAGGATGTCGAGCTGACGGCCCAGCGGAGCCATCCCGACCTGCGTCCCGACAACGGCGCGGCCTTCGCGGTGGAGATCGAGGGCGAGGAGCGGCTGGTCATCGTGCAGGAGGTGGAGAGGCGGCGCCGCAATGGCCTGGAGGAGCTGGCCGCGGCCGTGCGCCGGGCGGTGGCGGAGGAGCACGAGGTCCAGCCTTACGAGGTGGTGCTGGTGCGGACCGGCACGGTGCCGAAGACCTCCAGCGGCAAGGTCCAGCGCCACGCCTGCCGGGCGCAGTACCTCGCGGGGGAGCTGACGGTGCTGCTCACGGACACACGGACGGTCACGGACACTCACGGACCATCACGGACATCCCTGGCCGTCCTTGACCTCGTCCGGGAGATCGCCGCTCAAGCCCTCGGCCTTCCTGCCGTGGACCCGGACCGTCCCCTCACCGAGCTCGGCCTCGATTCTCTTTCCGCCGTGGAGCTCAAGGGCGGGATCGAAGCCGCGCTCGGCGTGCCGGTCCTCCTGGCCGATCTCCTTGAGGGTGCGAGCCTCCGGTCTCTCAACCTCGAGAGGGCCGAGGAGACGCCGCTCCCCTCACCTGATCTATCTCAGGATCAACCGCTCTCGGTGGGGCAGAAGGCGCTCTGGTTCCTGGAGCGCCTGGCGCCGGAGGCCGGGGCCTACAACGTCGCCGTGGCGGCGCGGGTGCGGGATCTGGATGCCGGCGCGTTGCGGCGGGCCCTCGAGCGGCTGGTGGAGCGCCATCCGGCCCTGCGCACGGTCTTCCCGATGGTGGGGGACGAGCCGGCGCAGCGGGTGCTGCCAAGCGCGGAAGTGGATTTCGTTGAGGAGGAGGCTCCGTCGGAGGGCGCCATGAATGTCGCCCCTACAAGCGAGCGGTCGGATCTTGCTTGTAGGGGCGTGATTCATCACGCCCCCGATACGGCTGCCTTCACCCGAGATGCCTGGCGCCCCTTTGATCTCGAGCACGGTCCCCTGCTGCGGGCCCGGGTCTCCGGCGACCTTCTCCTCATCGCCGTTCATCACATCGTCTCGGACTTCTGGTCCCTGGCTGTGCTGGCCCGGGAGCTGGGCGCGCTCTATCAGGGAGAGGAATCCCTTCCTCCCCTGGCCCTGCGCTACACCGACTTCGCCCGCTGGCAGGCCGAGCGGCTGGCTGGCCCCCGAGGGGAGAAGGGTTGGGAGTACTGGCGCGATGCCCTGGAGGGTGTGCCCGACCTCGCCCTGACGCCCGACCGCCCGCGTCCGGCATTGCAGACCTGGCAGGGGCTGGCCCGGGCCGCGGAGCTGCCCGCGGACCTGGCGGATGGGCTGCGGCAGCTCGCCGCATCGCGAGGCGCCACCCTCTTTGCCGCTCTCCTCGCCGCCTTCCAGGCGCAGCTCGGGCGGTACGCGGATCAGGAGGACTTCGCGGTGGGCACCCCGACCTCCGGCCGCGGGGCTCCGGAGTGGGCCAGCGTCGTGGGCTACTTCGTAAACCCGATTGCGCTGCGGGCCAGCCTCTCGGGCGATCCGGGTTTCCGGGGTCTCTTGGACCGGGCTTGGCGGACTGCGCTCGCCGGGCTGGAGCATTCGGACCATCCCTTCGTCCTCCTGGCCGAGCGGCTGCGGCCGATGCGCGACCCCGCCCGCCCGCCGATCTTCCAGGTGATGCTCGCGCTCCAGCAGCGCCGCCCCGGGGACGACCCCGCGCTGCCTGCCTTTGCACTGGGCGAGGACGGCGTCCGGATCTCCCTCGATGGCCTGGAGCTGGAGTCCGTGGCGCTGCCGGACCGCCGGGCGCAATTCGAGATCGCGCTCAACGCGGCGGAGCTGCCTTCGGGCGGCCTCGGGCTCTCCCTGGAGGTCAACGCCGACCTCTTCGACCCTGCCACGGCAGAGCGGATGCTCGGGCACTTCCGCACTCTCCTCGCCGCGGTGTCTGCCGGGGACGCCGAGCCGGACCGCCGGCTTTCCGACCTCCCCTTGCTGACTCCGGCCGAGCACGCCGAGCTGCTCCGCGACCGGATCGAGCCCTCGGGAGTGGCCCTGGACGCCTGCCTCCACGAGCTGGTGAGGGAGCAGGCAGCCCGCAGGCCGGAGGCCACGGCGGTGATCGCAGGAGAAGACCGGCTGACCTACGCCGAGCTCTTGGCGAGGGCCGGTGAGCTGGCGGCCCGCCTGCGGGAGATGGGTGTGGGGCCGGAGGTTGCCGTGGCCCTCTGCGTGGAGCGTTCGGCGGACCTGATCGCCGGGGTGCTGGGCATCCTCGAGGCCGGGGGTGTCTACCTCCCCCTGGAGCCGGATCATTCCGCCGCGCGGATGGCGTTCATCCTGGAGGATGCCCGGGCGGCCGTGGTGGTGACGCAGGAGCGGGTGGTGGACCGGCTGCCGGAGACGGGCGTAAAGATCCTCCTGCTTGATGAGCTTGAAAGCAAGTCTCCCCCTCTCCCGGGGAGGATGGGCCGAGCCGCAGGCTCGGTGAGGGACCGGGAGAGGGGGCCGGGGGGTGAGGGCCTCGCCTACCTCATCTACACCTCCGGCTCCACCGGCCAACCTAAGGGTGTGGCCGTCCCCCACGCCGCCGCCGTGGAGCATTTCCTGACCGTTTCGCGGTTCTATGGGATCACCGGGGAGGACCGGGTGCTCCAGTTCTCGTCCGCCGGTTTCGACACCTCGGTCGAGCAGATCTTCACGGCCTTGCTTCGGGGAGCCACCCTGGTCCTGCGCGGTCCGGAGACGTGGGGTCCGAGGGAGCTGTCCGAGAAGATCGCCGAGTACGGCGTCACGGTCACGGACCAGGCGACCGCCGTTTTCACCCGCTGGGTGCAGGAAGCGGAGGAGCTGCTGCCGACCCTGCGGGTGATCCCGATCGGCGGCGAGGAGCTGCTGCCGGAGACGGCCCGGCGCTGGAGCCGCTCGCCGCTGGCCGGGGCCCTGGTCCTCAACGGCTACGGTCCCACCGAGGCCGTGGTCTCCGCCATCTTCCACGAGATGCGGCCAGATGAGGCAGGGCCGGTGCCGATCGGCCGAGCGCTGGCCGGGCGCGTGGCCCGGGTGCTCGACCGCCACGGCAACCCGCAGCCCGCGGGCGTGCCCGGCGAGCTCTGCCTGGGCGGCGTGCTGGCCCGCGGCTACCTGGGACGGCCGGACCTCACGGCGGAGCGCTTCGTCCCCGATCCGCTCGGAGGCCCGGGCTCCCGCCTGTACCGGACGGGCGACCTGGCCCGGTGGCGTCCGGACCGGTCCCTCGAGTTCCTGGGCCGGATCGACGATCAGGTGAAGATCCGCGGGGTCCGCGTGGAGCCCGGCGAGATCGAGGCGGTCCTGGCCGCCCATCCCGGGGTGCGGGAGGTAGCGGTGCTGGCTGCGGGAGCAGGAGAGGAGCGGCGGCTCGTCGCCTTCGTGGCCCCTGGGCTGCCGGACGATCTCCGCGCCTGGCTCAGGGAGCGCCTGCCGGAGCCCATGATTCCGTCGGGCTGGATGGCCCTGCCCGCGCTGCCTCTCAATGCCAACGGCAAGGTGGACCGTGCCGCGCTCGCCCGCAGGGTGGAAGAGGCAGGGGGGCTGGTGGCAGGAGCCGGCGACGAGCCTCGGACTGTAGACCAGGAACTGCTGGCCGGGATCTGGGCCGGCCTGCTGGGACGGGAGCGCGTCGGTATCCACGACGATTTCTTCGCCTTGGGTGGGCATTCGCTGCTCGCGACAAGGGTGGTCGCGCAGGTCTCGCGGGTGTTCGGGGTGGACCTGCCGGTGAGCGCGGTCTTCCAGGCGCCCACTGTGACCCAGCTCGCGGAGCGGATCGCTGGAGCCGAGGCCGCGCCGCCAGTCCGCCGGGTCTCGCGACTGGAGCTCTCCTTCGCCCAGCAACGCCTCTGGTTCCTGGAGCAGCTAGAGCCAGGCACGTCGGCCTACAACGTGCCCGGAGAGGTGCGGGTTACCGGGCCGCTGGAAGTCGGAAGGCTCTCCTCCGCCTTCTCCGAGATCCTCCGTCGCCACGAAGTTTTGCAGATGGTCTACGAAGCGAGGGAGGGGGCTCCCTCTCCCGCAAAGCGGGGGAGGGCCGGGGAGGGGGTCCGGCTCATGGACCTCTCAAACCACCCGGAGGAAGCCGAGCGCCACGCCCGCGAAGAAGCCCGCCGCCCCTTCGATCTCGCCCAAGGCCCTGTCTGCCGGGCTTTGCTCCTGCGGCTCGGCCCCGAGGATCACCGCCTCCTCGTCACCTTCCATCACATCGCCTCGGATGGCTGGTCCCTCGGCCTGTTCCTGGACGAGCTGTCCGCCCTCTACGCGGGTCAGCCGCTCCCCGAGCTGCCGGTCCAGTACTCCGACTTCGCGGTCTGGCAGCGCGAGTGGATGCAGGGAGAGGTGCTCGAGAAGCAGCTCGCCTACTGGCGTACGCGGCTCGCGGGGCTGCCGGTGCTGGAGCTGCCCACGGACCGGCCCCGTCCTGCCGTGCGCGATCCCCGCGGCGCCGTCCGGTCGCTGACCCTGCCCGCGGATACGGCGGCGGCGGTCGAGCGCCTCGCCCGCCGCGAGGGTGTGACGCTCTTCATGGCGGTCCTGGGGACGTTCCAGGCCCTTCTTTCCCGCTACACGGGAGAGGGCACGATCCCGGTGGGCTCGCCCGTGGCGAACCGCCGCCGGCCCGAGGTCGAGGGCCTCATCGGCCTGTTCGTCAACACGCTCGTCCTGGATGCGCGGACCGGGGACGATCCCGATCTGCACACCTTTCTGGCACGGGTGCGGGAGGCCTGCCTGGGCGCCTACGCGCACCAGGACATCCCCTTCGAGCGCCTCGTCGAGGAGCTGCAGCCGAGCCGCGACCTGTCCCAGAACCCGCTCTTCCAGGCCATGCTCGTCCTGGAGGAGCCGCTGCCGTTGCGGAAGACGGGCGGGCTGGCGCTCTCACCGGTGAGGGCCGAGACAGGGACGGCCAAGTTCGACCTCCTCGTGGCGGTCTCACCCCGTCCGGACGGCGGCTGGGACGTGCTGGCCGAGTACGCCGCCGCGCTGTTCGAGCCGGTCACGATCGACCGCCTCCTGGGCCATTGGCAGACCCTGCTGGAAGGAGCCGATCCCGGACTCCGCCTCTCGGAGCATCCGGTCCTCACCGTCCCCGAGCGGCAGCAGGTGATCGCGGAGTGGAACGACACCCGGGCGGACTACCCGCCCGGCCTCTGCCTGCACGGCCTCGTGGCTGCCCAAGCGGAACGCACGCCGGACGCCGTCGCCGTGGTGGGGGAGACGGAGCGCCTGACCTACCGTGAGCTGATGGACCGGGCGGGCCGGATCTCAGAGCTCCTCCCAGGCGCGGGACCCGAGGCGAGGATCGGCCTCTGCCTGGAGCGCACGCCCGACCTGATCGCGGCCATCCTGGGCGTGCTCCAGACCGGAGCGGCCTACGTGCCCCTCGATCCTGCTTATCCCCAGGACCGCCTGGAGGTAATGCTCACGGATTCGGGGGCGGAGGTGCTGCTGACGGAGTCGGTGCTGGCCGGCCGCTTGGCCTTCTTCTCAGGGGCAACCATTCTTCTGGACGGCGCTGTCCATGACCGTCCGTGCGAGTCCCTGTTCGTCCGTGTTGACCCCACCAACCTCGCCTACGTCATCTACACCTCCGGTTCCACCGGCGGTCCGAAGCCCGTGGGCATCTCCCACCGCAGCGCGGTCACCCTGGTCCACTGGTCGCTGGAAGCCTTCCCCCACGAAGACCTCCAGGGCGTGCTCGCGGCCACGTCCGTCTGCTTCGACCTCTCCATCTGGGAATTCTTCGTGCCGCTCGCGATGGGCGGCCGGGTGATCCTGGCGCCCAACGTGGTTGGCTTGCCGCAGCTCGGGGCCATCGGCGAGGTCACCCTGATCAACGCCGTGCCGTCGCCCATGGCCGAGCTGGTGGGCAGCCGGCTGCCCGCGGGCCTGCGGACCGTCAACCTGGCCGGCGAGGCCCTGAAGCCCGACCTCGTGGAGAGGATCTACACCCATTCCCAGGTCGAGCGGGTGGTCAACCTCTACGGTCCCAGCGAGGACACGACCTACTCCACGTGGACGGCCGTGCCGCGGGACGCCCGGCTGGTCACCATCGGCCGGCCCATCGCCAACAGCCGGACGCGGGTACTGGGGCCGCACGGCGAGCTGCTGCCGGTGGGCGTGCCCGGCGAGCTGTTCCTGGCCGGCGACGGCCTCGCCCGCGGCTACCTGGGAAAGCCTGAGCTGACCGCGGACCGCTTCGTCCCCGATCCGTTCGGCCTGGCCGGCGCGCGCATGTACCGCACCGGCGACCGGGTCCGCCTGCTGCCGGACGGCCAGATCGACTTCCTCGGCCGGCTCGACCACCAGGTGAAGCTGCACGGCATCCGCATTGAGCTGGGGGAGATCGAGGCCACCCTCGCGAGCCACCCGGCGGTGCGGCAGTGCGTGGCCGCCCTGCGCTCCGACGGCCCGGAGGGGGCCCGGCTCGTGGGCTACGTGGTTGCCTCGGACGGTCAAGGCGAGGAGCTGATCCCCGGGCTGGCCGGGTACCTGCGCGGTCTGCTGCCCGGGATCATGGTGCCCACCGCCTGGGTCGTCCTGGAGGCGCTGCCTCTGTCCCCGAACGGCAAGGTGGACCGCAAGGCCCTGCCCGCGCCGTCCCGCGCCGGTCACGTGGACACGATGGCACCGCGCACCCCTGCCGAGGAGCGGGTCGCCGCGGTCCTGCGCGAGGTGCTGGGGCTGGAGGGCGTGGGCCTCCACGACAACTTCTTCGAGCTTGGCGGCCACTCGTTGCTGGCGGTGCGGGCGGCCTTCCGGCTCGGCGAGGCCTTCGGCGTCGAGCTGCCGGTGGCGGCGCTGTTCCAGGCGCCCACCGTGGCCGGGCTGGCGAGGCGGCTGGCGGACGCGGCCGCCCTGGAAGCCTTGATAGCCGCGGATGACGGGCCCTTTCCGCTCTCCTTCGCCCAGCAGCGCATCTGGTTCCTCGACCGCCTGGAGCCCGGCTCGATCGCCTACAACCTCCAGGTCACCGTGCGCTTCGAAGGGATCCTGGACGCGGCCATCCTCGACCAGGCACTGGCCGAGATCGTCCGCCGTCACGAGCCGTTGCGCACCATCTATCCCGACACCGACGGGGAGCCGTTCCAGGAGGTGCTGCCGCCCCTCGCGGCTCCGTCTCTGGCGCGCCTCTCCCTGGCCGCTCTCCCCGCGGACCGGCGGAGCGAGGCGCTCGAGGCGGCGGTGACCGGGCTGGTGGACCGGCCGTTCGACCTCCGGCAGGGGCCGGTCGCCCGCTTCCTTCTCGTCGAGGTCGGTCCGGAGGAGCACGTGCTCTCCGCGGCGTTCCACCACATCTCCACGGACGGGTGGTCCCTCGGCCTGTTCTCCCGCGAGCTGGCCGCCCTCTACGAGGCGTTCGCCGAGGGGAGGCCGTCGCCGCTGCCGCCGCTCCCGCTGCGCTACGTGGACGTAGCTGCGGCCGGTCGCCGAACCGGGCCGGCGTTCGAGGAGCAGCTCGGTTATTGGCGGCGGCAGCTCGCCGGTGTGCCGCCGCTGGACCTGCCCGCCGACCATCCACGGCCTCTCTCACCCGGTTCCGGTGGCGCCTCCGTCGCGGTCGACATCCCGAACGGCTTGGCTGGCCTGGGCCGGGGCGAGGGGATCACGCCGTTCATGATCCTGCTCGGCGGTTTCACGGCCCTGCTCTCCCGCCTCTCGGGACAGGAGGACTTCGGCGTGGGCGTGCCCACCGCGGGCCGCAGCCGGCCCGAGGCTCAGGGCATGATCGGGCTCTTCGTGAACACCCTGGTGCTGCGCACGCCGCTGGAGGGGGATCCGACCTTCCTCGGCCTCGCGCGCCGGGTGCGCAGCGTGGCCGTGGCCGCCCAGGCGCACCAGGACGTGCCATTCGAGAGGCTGGTGGAGGAGCTGCAGCCGGAGCGCGGAACGGGCCTCACGCCACTGTTCCAGGTGATGTTCGCCTACCTGTCCGATCCGATGCCGCCGCTGCGCATGCCCGGCCTGACCGCCTCCCTTCAGGACCTCGCGCCCACGGTGGCCAAGTTCGACCTGACCCTCTCCCTGCACGAGTGGGAGGGGCACCTGCGCGGCTGGCTCACCTACCGCACCGGCCTCTTCGAGAAGGCCACCGCGGCCCGCCTCGTGGGCTGGCTTCGAACGCTGCTGGAAGGGGCCGCGGCCGATCCGTCGCGCCGGCTCTCCGAGCTGCCCCTGCTCTCCGAGGCCGAGTGTGGGCAGCTCCGGGCCGGGGCCGGCGAGCCGGTGCCGGCGCGCGAGGCCCTCGTCCATCGCCTCTTCGAGGAGCGGGCGCGGACCGCGCCGGAGTCCCCGGCCCTGATCCTGGAGACGGAGACCGTTTCCTTCGGCGAGCTGGACGTCCGGGCCAACCGGCTCTCCCGCCATCTGCTGGCGATGGGGATCGGACCGGAGGTGCGGGTCGCCGCCTGCCTGGAGCGTTCGGCGGAGCTGGCCGTGGCGATGCTCGCGGTGCTCAAGGCCGGCGGCGCCTGGCTGCCGCTCGACCCGAGCTACCCGCCGGAGAGGATGCGCGGGATTCTGGAGGACTCGGGGGCCGCCCTGCTGGTGAGCACGGAGGAGCTGGCGCCGGGGCTCGGCACCGGCGTCCCCAGGGTGCTCCTCGACCGCGACGCCGAAGCCATCGCCGGCCACAGCCCGGAGCCGCTGGCGACGGCCATTCATCCTGAATCCCTGGCCTACGTCATCTACACCTCGGGCTCGACCGGCTGGCCGAAGGGGGTGGGCGTCTCCCACGGCACGCTGGCGGCCCATCTGGAGGCGGTCCGCCTTGCCTACCAGCTCGGCCCTGCAGACCGGGCGCTGCTCTTCGCCTCGCCGGGCTTCGACGTATCCATGGAGCAGGTGCTGAACCCGCTCGCGTCCGGCGCCGCCCTGGTGATCCAGGGAGCCTGGCGCTGGACGCCGCACGAGCTGACGCGGAAGATCCCCGAGCTGGGGCTCACGTTCCTGAACCTGCCCACGGCCTGGTGGCACCGCTGGGCGGGCGATCCGGGTGAGGTTCACTCGATTGCGCCGCTGCGCCTGGTCCTTGTGGGCGGCGAGGAGATGCTTGCCGCCCACGTCCGGCTCTGGTCCGGATCGCCCCTGGCTGAGGCCCGGCTGCTCAATGGCTATGGCCCCACCGAGGCCGTGGTGACCGCGACGCTCCGGACCATCCTGGCGGAAGACGGAGAGGCCGAGGCCGTGCCCATCGGCCGGCCGGTCCCGGGCCGTTCGGCCTGGGTAGTGGACCGCTTCGGCAACCCGCAGCCTCCGGGCGTGCCGGGAGAGCTGCTCCTGGGCGGTCCCCTGGCCCGCGGCTATCTGGGCCGGCCGGACCTCACGGCCGAGCGCTTCGTCCCTGATCCGTGCTCGGATGGCGGGCGGCTCTACCGCACCGGCGACCGCGCCCGGTTTGTCGACGGCGAGCTGGAGTTCCTGGGGCGGATCGACGAGCAGCTCAAAGTCCGCGGCTTCCGCGTGGAGCCCGGGGAGGTCGAGGCCCTCCTGACCCTCCATCCCGCTGTTCGCGAGGCCGCGGTGGTCCCCATGGACGCGCCGGGAGGCAAGGTTCTGGCGGCCTGGGTGGTCTCCGAAGAGGAGCCCACGGCCTTGCCCACCATCTTGAAGACCTGGCTGCGGGAGCGCCTGCCGGACTACATGGTGCCAGCCGCCTGGGCTGTTCTGCCGGCGCTGCCGCTCAACGCCCACGGCAAGGTGGACCGCCGCGCCCTGCCGCGGCCCGAGCTGGCGCCGGCCGGAGCCGAAGAGGGCGGCGTTGCGGATCCGGAAGCCGAGCTGCTCGCCAACCTCTTCGCCCGTCTCCTCGGCCGCGAGAGGGTGGGCACGGGAGACAGCTTCTTCGACCTGGGCGGGCACTCGCTCCTGGCGACGCAGCTCGTGTCGCGGGTGCGCTCGGTGTTCGGGGTCGAGTTGCCGCTGGCCGCGGTCTTCGAGGCCTCCACCCCGGCCGCCCTGGCAGAGCGCCTGGAAGCCGCGCGGCGCGCCTCGGCCCTCGGGATGGAGCCGCCGCCCCTGACCCGCGAGCCGGGGCCGGCGCCGCTCTCGTTCACCCAGCAGCGGCTCTGGTTCCTGCATCAGCTCGACCCCGAGGACGCCTACCACGTGCCGGGCGCGCTGCGGCTCCGGGGACCGGTCCGGGAGGATGTGCTGGAGCGCACTCTGGCCGAGATCGTCCGCCGCCACGAGGCGTTGCGGACCGTCTTCCGGAGCACGGTTCAGGTGGTGTTGCCCCCGTCCAGTTTCGAGCTTCCCGTGGTCGATCTGCCCGACGAGCGCGAGGCCAGGCGGCTCCTGGAGCAGGAGGCGCACCGGCCCTTCGACCTCCAGGCCGGCCCCCTGGTCCGCGCGGTCCTCCTCCGCATTTCGGATGGGGAGCGCCTCCTCGGGGTGGTGACCCACCACATCGTCTCCGACGCGTGGTCGCTGGGCATCCTGATGCGTGAGCTGGGGACGATTTACACGGCCTTCGCGGCCGGCGAGCCTTCGCCGCTGCCCGAGCTGCAGGTGCAGTATCCGGACTACGCCCGGTGGCAGCGGCAGTGGCTCGCGGGCGAGGTGCTGGAGCGCGAGGTGGCGCACTGGCGGCGGACCCTGGCGGGAGCGCCGGAGTCTCTGGAGCTTCCGTACGACCGCCAGCCATCACCCGCGACCGGCAACCACGGCAGCCGGCGGCCATTCGAGCTCTCCGCCGATCTCTTTGGCCGGCTTGGCGAGCTGGCTCGGCGGGACGGCTGGACCTCGTTCATGGCCCTCCTCGCGGGCTGGCAGGCCCTGCTCGCGCGCTACAGCGGGCAGGAGGACGTGGTGGTGGGCTCGCCCATCGCAAACCGCACGCGCCTGGAGCTGGAGGGGCTGATCGGCTTCTTCACGAACACCCTGGCGCTGCGGCTCGACCTTTCGGGGGACCCGTCCTTCTGGGAGCTGGGGCGCCGGGTGCGCACCGCGGCCCTGGATGCCTACGCACACCAGGACGTCCCCTTCGAGAGGCTCGTGGAGGAGCTGCACCCGGACCGCCACCTGGGGCGGAACCCGCTCTTCCAGACCATGCTCGTGCTGCAGAAGGCGGCTGCCGGCCCCGATCTCCCCGGGATGGAAACCGAGCTGCTGGACGTGGACACCGGCACCGCCAAGTTCGACCTCACCCTGATGCTCGTCGAGGATGGAGGAGGCGCGTCGGGAGCCCTGGAGTACGCCCGCGACCTGTTCGACGCCGATACCGTGGACCGGATGCTGGGCCACCTGCGGACCTTGCTCGAAGGCGCGGTGGAGGACCCTGGCCGCAGGCTTTCCGACCTGCCGCTCCTGACCACGGCGGAACAGGCGGAGCTGGTGGCGTGGAGCCGGCCGCTGACGCCCGAGCCGCCGAAGCTCCTGGTGCACGAGGGGGTGTCGGCACAGGCTGCGCGGACGCCGGACGCGGTGGCGGTGATGGACGGGGACCGGAGCCTGACTTACGCCGAGCTGCTGGATCGCGGCCGGGGCTTGGCGAGGCAATTGCGCGGCCTGGGAGTAGGGCCGGACGTGCCCGTGGGCCTGTTCCTGGAGCGTTCGCTCGACATGATGGTGGCGGTCCTCGGCGTGCTGGAGGCCGGCGGCGCGTATCTGCCCCTCGACCCCACCTGGCCCGAGGAGCGCCTGCGCCTCATGCTGGAGGATGCCCACGCGCCGGTGCTGGTGACCCACGGCCCGCTGGCCGGCAAGGCGCCGGTTGGCACAGCCGCCGTCGTCCTGGAGCCCTCACCCCCGGCCCCTCTCCCATCCGCACACCCGGACCCCCGGGAGAGGGGAGAGCTTGACGTCCCAGTTCGTCGCCATCCATCTCCGCTCCGTCCCGAGGTCGCAGCCACCGATGGAGAGAACCTTCCCGGAGCCGCCCTCCCCTCTCCCGGGGGTCCGGGTGTGCGGCCGGGAGAGGGGTCGGGGGTGAGGGCCGACAACCTTTGCTACGTCGTCTACACCTCGGGCTCCACCGGCCGGCCCAAGGGCGTGGCCATGACTCACGCTGCCATCACGGCCATGCTCCTCTGGCAGCAGCGCACCTCCTCCGCGAAGGCCGGGCGCACGCTCCAGTTCACCTCGCTTTCCTTCGACGTCTCCTTCCAGGAGATCTTCTCGACCTGGTGGGCCGGCGGCACCCTGGTGCTGGTCTCCGAGGACGTGCGGCGCGATCCGCCCGCCCTCGCTCGCCTCCTCGCCGAGCAGCGCATCGAGCGCCTCTTCCTGCCGTTCGTGGCTCTGCAGCAGTTGGCGCTGGCTGCGATTGCAGCGCTCGAAGACGGGCTCCCCTCGAGCCTCAGGGAGGTCATGAGCGCGGGCGAGCAGCTCTACGTCACCCCGCAGGTGGCGGAGCTGTTCTCGCGCCTGCCCGGGGCCGAGCTGCACAACCACTATGGCCCGTCCGAGACCCACGCCGTGACCTGGCTCGACCTCCAGGGAGACCCGGCGCGCTGGCCGGAGCGCCCGCCCATCGGCGTCCCCTTAGATCACGCCCGGGTCTTCCTCCTGGGCGTCGATCTCCAACCGGTCCCGTTAGGGGTCGCAGGCGAAGTCTGGGTGGGCGGCGCAGGCTTGGCGCGGGGCTACCTGGGCCGGCCGCGCCTCACGGCCGAGCGCTTCCTCCCCGACCCGTTCCACTGGGGCGAGGGGTGGAAGCCGGGCGACCGTCTTTACCGCACGGGCGACCTGGCGCGGCGCCGGCCCGACGGCGTCTTCGAATTCCTCGGCCGGCGCGACTCCCAGGTCAAGATCCGCGGCCACCGCATCGAGCTGTTCGAGGTGGAGACGGCACTGGCCCGCCATCCCGCCGTGCAGCAGGCAGCCGCCGCGGTCCGCGGCGAGGCCTCGGGTGGGCGCCGCCTGGTGGGCTACGTGGTCCTCCGCGGCGGGGTGAAGCCTCTCACCTTCGGCGACATACGCGCCTTCCTGGCGGAGAGCCTGCCCGACCCCATGGTCCCCACCGCCTGGGCCTTCCTCGACACGCTCCCGCTCACCCCCACGGGCAAGCTCGACCGCCGCGCCCTCGCCCGCATCGAGCCCCAGGAGGGGGCGACTGGCGACGGCGAGCCCTTCGTGGGGCCGCGCAACCCGGCGGAAGAGCTGCTGGCCACCGTCTGGATCGATGTGCTGGGCGTGGCACGCGTGGGCGCCCTGGATGACTTCTTCCAACTCGGCGGCCACTCGCTCCTCGCCACCCAGGTGGCGTCGCGCATCCGCGAAGAGTTCGGGGTGGACCTGCCGCTGAGGCGGATCTTCGAGGCCTCGACCCTCGCCGCCATGGCCGCCGCGATCCTGGACGTGGAGGGGGCGCCGTCCGCTCCTCCGATCCGCCGCGTGCCGCGCACGGGCGACCTCCCCCTCTCCTTCGCCCAGGAGCGCCTCTGGGTTCTGGACCGGCTCCAGGCGGGCGGTTCGGCCTATAACATCCCGCTGGTCCTGACTGCTGAGGGGAGCCTGGACCCGAAGCGCCTGGCCGTGGTCCTTTCCGAGGTGGTCCGCCGCCACGAAGTCCTGCGCACCGTCTTTGCCGAGCGCGACGGCTCGCCGGTCCAGGTGGTGCTGCCGGCCGCGCCGGTGCCGCTCCCCGTGGTGGATCTGACCGGAATGATGGAGGAGAAGCCGGAGGAGGCCCAGCGCCTCGCGGAAGAGGAGGCGGTGCGGCCGTTCGACCTCGCGGCCGGGCCGTTGCTGCGGGCAGTGGTTGTGAAGCTGGCCCCGGAGCGGAGCCTGGTGCTCTTGAACCTCCACCACATCGTCACGGACGGCTGGTCCATGGGCGTGCTGGTGCGTGAGGTCAATGCACTCTACGCCGGCCGGACTTTGCCTGGTCTTGCCGTCCAGTACGCCGACTTCGCGGTCTGGCAGCGGCGGTGGCTCTCGGGCGAGGTGCTGGAGCGCCAGATCGCCTGGTGGCGGGAGCGGCTGCGCGGCGCTCCCGCGGCCCTGGAGCTGCCGGCCGACCATCCGCGGCCGCCGGTGCAGACCCAGCGCGGCGCCGAGCACCGCTTCGAGCTGGATCCGGCCCTGTTCCGCCGTGTCCTGGCGCTGGCCCGGGAGGAGGGGGTGACCCCGTTCATGGTCCTGGCAGGCGGCCTGTTCGCGCTGCTCTCGCGGCTCACGGGGCAGTCGGACGTGCCCATCGGCTCGCCCATCGCGAACCGGAACCGCATCGAGACCGAGGGGCTGATCGGGTTCTTCGTGAACACCCTCGTGCTGCGGGCCGACCTGTCGCGGGCGGAGAGCTTCCGCGACCTGCTGCGCCAGGTGCGGGAGGCGAGCCTCGGGGCCTACGCCCACCAGGACGTGCCGTTCGAAAAGCTGGTGGACGAGCTGCACCCGGACCGCGACCTTTCGCGCTCGCCCCTCTTCCAGGTGGCGCTGGCGCTCCAGAATGCGCCGCTGCCCGCTGCCAGTCTTTCCCACGAAGGGGGCGACGTGAAGCTGAGCCCCGAGGAGATTCCCACGGGCGTGGCCAAGTTCGACCTCTCCTTCGTCTTCGTCGAGGATGAGGGACGGTTCGCCGGCCTGCTCCAGTACGCCACCGACCTCTTCGAGGCCTCGACCGCCGCGCGCTACGCCCGGCACCTCGCGGTCCTTCTGGACGACCTCACGGCCCGGCCCCGCGCGCGCCTTTCAGAGGCATCCCTGCTCACGGAAGAGGAGCGGCGGCAGATCGTCCATGACTGGAACGACACGGCCGCACCCATCCCTGAGGCCACGATCCATGGCCTGTTCGAGGAGCGCGTGGAGCGCCAGCCGGACGCTCTGGCCGCCGTGTGGGAAAGCGAGTCGCTTACCTATGCCGGCCTGGACGAGCGGGCCAACCGTCTGGCCTGGCTGCTGCGCGAGCGCGGGGTCCGCCCCGGTGTGCCCGTGGGTGTCTGGATGGAGCGGTCGCTCGACCTGATCGTCGCCGTGCTCGGCATCCTCAAGGCCGGCGGGCACTACCTGCCCCTGGACCCTTCCTGGCCGGCGGAGCGGGCCGAAGCCATCCTGGCCGGGTCGCGGACTCCGATCGTGATCGCCCGGTCGCCGCTGCTCCGCTCGTTCCCGCTCGCCGACGTCATCTGCCTGGATGTCGAAACTCCCAGGCTCCCTGCCGAGCCCATCGATCCCGAGGCGGTCCGTTCCCTCTGGGACTTCGTGGCCGAGCAGGCCACCGACCGGGTGACGGCTGGCGGCTTTGTCAGCAGCTACACCGGCCAGCCGTTCTCCGAGGCCGAGGTGGACGAGTACCGCGACCGCGTGCTCGCTCTCGCCGCGCCCTGGCTGCGGCCGGACGCCCGCGTGCTGGAGATCGGCTCGGGCGCCGGCCTGATCTTCTGGGAGATGGCGCCGCGGGTCGCCCATGCCGTGGGCCTCGATCCCTCGGAGCTCACGCAGGAGCGCAACCGAGCCCGGGCAGGGGCCAATGCCGAGAATATTGAGCTGCTGACCGGCTTTGCCCACGAGATGCCCGATGGTCCGTTCGATCTGATCGTGATGGCGAGCACGGTGCAGTTCTTCCCCGGTCCGGTCTACCTGGAGCGGGTGGTGGAGCAGGCCCTGGCGCGCCTCGCGCCCGGCGGCGCCCTGCTCGTGGCCGACGTGCCGGACGCGCGCCTCCGTGAAGAATTCCGGCGCTCGGGAGCTACGCCCGGGCAGGAGATGTGGATCGACGAGGACCTCTTCCGCGAGATCGGAGAAGCGACCGTCCTCCACCGTCAGCAGGGCTTCGAGAACGAGCTGCGCTTCCGCTACGACGTGCTGTTGCGGCCGGGCTATCGGAGGACACCGCGTCGGAAACATGTCTGGACCGCATGGCACGTGGAGCGTCAGTCCCCTGAGCGGCTGCCCGCTTCGGCTTCGCCGGATGACTTCGCCTACGTCATCCATACCTCGGGCTCGACCGGCCAGCCCAAGGGAATCGGCGTGCAGCACCGGCCGGCCGTGAACCTGATCGGCTGGGTCAACCGGACGATGGAGGTGGGGCCGGAAGACCGCTTGCTCTTCGTGACCTCGCTGGGCTTCGACCTGTCCGTCTACGACGTCTTCGGCACGCTCGCGGCCGGGGGCACCATCCACGTAGCCCCCGAGGAGGCGCTGCGCGATCCGGAGAGGCTGGTGGCACTGTTGCGTGACGAGCCCATCACGATCTGGGACTCGGCGCCGGCCGCGCTCCAGCAGCTCGCGCCGCTGTTCCCGGAACGGGGAGAGAAGCTGCGGCTGGTGCTGCTCTCGGGCGACTGGATCCCGGTGCGCCTGCCCGACCAGGTGCGGACCGCGTTCCCCTGGGCCCAGGTCATCAGCCTGGGCGGCGCCACGGAGGCCACGGTGTGGTCCAACTGGTATCCCATCGGCGAGGTGGACCCGCGCTGGCCGAGCATCCCTTATGGCCGGCCCATCGCGAACGCCCGCTATCACGTGCTCGACGAAGGGCTGAGCCCCTGCCCGGTTGGTGTCCCGGGCGACCTCTACATCGGAGGGGACGTGCTCTCCGCCGGCTACGTCTATCAGCCCGAGCTGACCGCGGCGCAGTTCCTCCCCGACCCGTTCGGGGAGGCAGGGGGCCGGCTCTACCGTACGGGAGACCGGGCGCGGTATTTTGCGGGCGTCGCCGACGGCAACCTGGAGTTCCTGGGCCGGGTCGACCAGCAAGTCAAAATCCGGGGCTACCGCATCGAGCTGGGGGAGATCGAAATAGCCCTCCTCCGTCACCCCGGCGTCCGCGATGCGGTCGTGCTGGCGCGGGAGGACGTCCCCGGCGAGAAGCGCCTGGTGGGATACATTGTGCCGTCCCGGCAGCCGGCTCCGGCTGCGCCGGAGCTGCGGGCCTTCCTGCAGGAGACCCTGCCCGAGTACATGGTCCCCTGGACCTTCGTCGATCTGGCGGCGCTGCCGGTCACCGGCAACGGCAAGCTCGACCGGGCGGCTCTGCCGGCGCCCCGGGAGGTCAGGGCCGAGGCCGCGGCATTCACCGCGCCGCGCAACGACCTGGAGCGGGCCATCGCCGAAGCCTGGCGCGAGGTGCTCCAGCTCGAGCGCGTGGGCGTCCAGGAGAGCTTCTTCGAGGTCGGCGGCAGCTCGCTGCTTCTGGCCCGCCTGCAGAGCCGTCTGCGCCAGGCGCTCGGCCGGGAGATCCCCTTCGTGGAGCTGTTCCGGCACCCGACGATCGAGAGCCTGGCCCAGAGCCTCGAAGGCGAGGCGCCGACGCTGGAGGACAAGGCGGAGCAGGCGCGCGCCCGCACCGAAACCCGCCGCGAATCGATGCGGCAGCTTCAGGAGAAACGGCGGAGCAGGAAATGAGTGAGCTGGAAGGGATCGCCATCGTCGGCATCGCCGCCCGCTTCCCGGGCGCACGCGACGCCGGAGAGCTGTGGCGCAACCTGCGCGACGGGATCGAGTCCGTCGCCTTCTTCACCGAAGAGGAGCTGGCCGCGGCCGGCGTGGACCCCGCGCTCCTGGCCGACCCGCGCTACGTGCGCGCCAAAGGTGCGCTGGCCGGCGCGGACCTCTTCGACGCCGCGTTCTTCGGCTTCACGCCGCGGGAGGCCGAGGCCATGGACCCGCAGCACCGGGTCTTCCTGGAATGCACTTGGGAAGCCCTGGAGGATGCGGCGTGTGATCCAGATCGCTCCTCCGGCCGCATCGGCGTCTGGGCGGGCTCTGGCATGAGCTCCTACCTGATCTCCAACCTTCTGCCCAACCAGGAAAAGCTGGAGAGCTTTGGCGGCTTGCAGGTGCTGCTCCTGAACGACCGCGACTTCCTCGCGACGCGGGCCTCCTACGAGCTGGACCTCAAGGGTCCCAGCGTGTCGGTCCAGACCGCCTGCTCGACCTCGCTCGTGGCAGTCCACATGGCCAGCCAGAGCCTGCTGGGCGGGGAGTGCGACATGGCGCTCGCGGGCGGGGTCTCGATCAGCGCGCCGCTGCGCACGGGCTACCTCTACCAGGAGGGGAGCGTCATGTCCCCGGACGGCTGCTGCCGCGCCTTCGACGCTTCCGCGGGCGGCGCGGTGGAGGGCAACGGCTGCGGCGTCGTGGCCCTGAAGCGGCTTGCCGATGCTGTCGCGGACGGCGACCGCATCTACGCGGTGATCCGCGGCTCGGCGGTCAACAACGACGGTTCGGCCAAGGTCGGGTTCACGGCGCCAAGCGTCGAGGGGCAGGCCGAGGTCATCTCCGAGGCGCTGATGATGGCGGGCGTGGAGCCGGAGACGATCGGCTACGTCGAGGCCCACGGCAGCGGCACGCCGTTGGGCGATCCGATCGAGGTGGCGGCGCTCACCCAGGCGTTCCGCGCGGCCGGAGCGGAAGGCGAAGGCTTCTGCGGCATCGGCTCGATCAAGACCAACTTCGGCCACTGCAACACGGCCGCGGGGGTCGCCGGGCTGATCAAGGCGGCGCTGGCGTTGAAGCACGAGACGCTGCCGCCCAGCCTGCACTTCGAGAGCCCCAACCCGCAGATCGCGTTCGAAGGAAGCCCCTTCTACGTCTGCAGCGAAGCTCGTCCCTGGAAGGGCACGCCGCGCCGGGCCGGCGTCAGCTCGTTCGGCCTCGGCGGGACCAACGCCCACGTGGTGCTCGAAGAGGCGCCCGAGCCGGAGCCGGCGGATGAGCCGTCGAGGCCGGCGCAGCTCCTGGTGCTGTCCGCCCGCACCCCGTCGGCCCTGGAGGCCGTCGCGGCCCGGCTGGACGGGCATCTGGACGCTCATCCGGAGATTCCGCTGGCGGACGTGGCCTGGACTCTCCAGGTGGGGCGCAAGGCGTTCGAGCACCGGCAGATCCGGGTGGGCGGTGGATGGATCGCGGGCAAGCGCGAGGGCAAGCCCGCGGTGGTGTTCCTCTTCCCCGGCCTGGGCGATCAGCACGTGGACATGGCCCGCGAGCTGTACGAGACCGAGCCGCTCTTCCGCGAGCAGGTGGACCTCTGCGCCGGCAAGCTGAGGTTCGATCTCCTGTCGGTGCTCTTCTCGTCCGGACCCCGTCTCGAGAGGAAGGCGCCGGACCTGCGCTCCATGCTCCGCCGCCCTTCCGAAACCACCCCGCTGCACGAGACCGTCTACGCGCAGCCGGCCTGCTTCGTGATCGAGTACGCCCTTGGCCGTCTTCTCATGAGCTGGGGCATCGAGCCGCAGGCCATGATCGGCTACAGCCTCGGCGAGTACGTGGCCGCCTGTTTGTCCGGCTCCCTCTCGCTCGACGACGCCTTGGGGTTGGTGGAGCGGCGGGCGCAGTTGATCCAGGACCTCCCCGGCGGCGCCATGCTCGCAGTGCCGCTCCCTGAGGAAGAGGTCCGGCCGCTGCTCGACGGCCTCTCTCTTTCGGCCACGAACGGGCCCCACTTCTGCGTCGTGGGAGGCCCCTCGGACGCGTTGGACGCGCTGCAGCGGAAGCTCGGGGTGAGCTGCATCCGGCTGAAGGCCACGCACGCCTTCCACTCCTCCATGATGGAGCCGGCCGTGGCCCCCTTCACGGAGATCGCGCGCCAGGTAAGGATGCAGGCGCCGCGCATCCCGTTCGTCTCCAACGTCACCGGCACCTGGATCACCGCGGACGACCTCAACGACCCCGGCTACTGGGCGCGCCACATGCGGAGCACGGTGCGCTTCGCCGAGGGGATTGGCGAGCTGCTCCAGGAGCCCGGCCGCGTCTTCCTGGAGGTCGGCCCGGGCGCCACGCTCGGCACGCTGGTCAAGCAGCATCCCGGCGCCACCGCCAATCGGATCACCATCCCCACCCTGCGCGAGGGCGCCGACCTCGAAGCCCTCCTGGAGGCCGTGGGCCGGCTCTGGATCGCGGGCGTCGAGGTGGATTGGGCTCGCTTCCACAACAACGAGCGGCGGAATCGGGTACCGCTCCCGACCTACCCGTTCGAGCGCCAGCGCTACTGGATCGATCCGCCCAAGACCACGGTCCAGAAGATGGCGGACGTCGCCGACTGGTTCTGGGTGCCCTCCTGGAGGCAGGCGCCGCTCAAGGCCGCGCCTCCGGAGCCCTGTCGCTGGCTGATCTTCCTCGACGGGCTGGGGGTGGGGGAGAGGATCGCCGGCCGCCTGCGCGGGGACGGCCACGATGTCTTCACCGTGAAGCGGGGGGAGGACTACGACCTCCACGAGAGCATGCCCGACAGGATCCTCCACCTCTGGGGGTTCGAGGAGGAGGAAGACGGGCTCGTCAGTCTGGTGAGACTGACGCAGTCCCTGTTCGCAATCGATAAGCCGGTCCGCCTCCTCCTGGCCGCGAGCGGCCTTCATGAGCTGGTGGACGGCGATCCCCTCCATCCCGGCAAGGCCGCGGTCCTCGGCGCGCTCAAGGTGGTCCACCAGGAGCTGCCCCGGGTGACCTGCTCCAGCGTGGACGCGGCGCCCGGTCCGGGCCTGGAGGAGCGGCTGATCGCCGAAATGTCCGCTGCCGATCCCGTGGTGGCTCTCCGCGGCCGGCAGCGCTGGGTGCGCGGCTTTGAGCGAGTGCGCCTGGAAGAGGAAACGGAGAGCCTGGCAGGCACCTGGCTGATCGCCGATGCCGCGCAGGGTCCCGGCAGGGCCATTGCGGACTACCTCTCGGAGAACGGCGCGCTGGTGGTGACCGCGCTCCCCTCCGCGCCTTTGCGAGGAGCCTTCTACGCCGGAGTCCCGCAGGGCGGCGGCCTGATCCAGCTCAAGACGCCGGAGGGCCTGCATGCCGCACTCGATCCCGTGGTCCGCGGCGCCGAGGAGCTGCTCGCTGCGGTCGATCCGTCCACTCCGGTGATCCTCTGCTCCACGACGACCGCAGTCACGGGCGGCCTCGGCCAGCTCGACCTGGCCGCGGCGGGCAGCTGCCTGGAGGTTCTGGCCGCGCGCCACGCCGCCGAGGGCAGGCCCGTGAAGGCGGTTCACTGGGACCCCTACCAGTGGGGCGGTTGGCTGGTCACCGGCGTGGCCGGCGGCATGGCTGGTCTCTCGGACGAGGAGGTCCAGGCCAACCTCGCGGCCCACGGCGTCACCGCGGCAAAGAGCGCCCGGGCCCTCCGCCATCTCCTTGGCTCTCCGTTTCCGCGGGTCATCGTCTCGGCCCAGGATCTGCCGGGACTCATCGCCGAGACGGACAGCGTCACCGCCGATTCGCTGCTGGCCCAGATGTCCCACGGCGGCGAGAAGGCGCAGCGGCCCGGTCTCTCGACCGCGTACGAGCCGCCCCGGGGCGAGATGGAGGAGCGGCTCGCCGGCATCTGGCAAGACCTCTTCGGCATCGAGCCGATCGGCCGGGACGACGACTTCCTGGAGCTGGGCGGCCACTCGCTGCTCGCCATCCAGGTGACGACGCAGGTGCAGACCGCCTTGCAGGCCGACCTGCCGGTCACCGCACTCTTCGAGGCGCCCACCATCGCCGAGCTGGCCAAGGCCGTGCGCCGGGCGCGCGGCGAGGACGACCCCGAGGAGATGGAGGCGCTGCTCGCCATGATCGAGGGGCTCTCCCCCGAGGAAGCCGCGGCGAAGCTCGCGGAGCTCGAGGTGTAGGCCGATGGGATCGTCAAACCCGCCGCTGAAGCCTCCTGACCCGCGGGTTGCGTCGCGAAACCCACGGGTTTGGCTTCCCAACCCGCCGGTTTTGCGTCCCAACCGGCGGGTTTTGCTTCCTAACCGGCGGGTTTCGTGTCCCAACCCGCGGGTCAGGGGGGTCAACCGGCGGGTTTTGTGTCCCAACCCGTGGGTTTTCCGGCTCAACCCGTGGGTTTTCTCGGCCGGCCCGCTGTTTGAGCGGCTTCAGCCGCGGATTGCACTCTAGATGAGCGTCGTCGACCGTCTTTCCGCCCTTAGTCCGGAGCAGCGGGCCTTGTTCGAGAAGCTGCGCCAGAAGCAGCCTCGGCCGCGCGCGCTTCCTCCGGTGCTCCCGGTCTCCGGACCCACGGGCGTGGGCGACTGGCCGCTCTCCTTCGACCAGGAGCGGCTCTGGCGGATGCACCGGGAGCAGCCCGGCCTGGTCTCCTGGAACGTGGACGCCGGCAGCCACGTCAAGGGGGCGCTGGACGTGCCGCGCTTCCTGGCCGCGTTCCGCGAGCTGATCCGCCGCCACGCGGCCTGGCGTACCACCTTCCCGGTCGTGGACGGCCGGCCCGTACAGAGGGTCCACCCCTGGGTGGAGCCCGCGGTGTCGGTGATCGACGTGAGCGCCCTGCCGGTGGAGATGCGCGAGCGCTCCGGCCATGAGGCCATCTACGAGCACACGCGCAACCCGTTCGACCTGGAGAAGGGACCGCTCCTGCGCATCGCCCTGGTGCGGCTCGCGGCGGACGAGCACCTCTACCTGCTCACCATCCACCACACCGTGACCGACTGGATCACCTTCCAGGTCTTCTTCCAGGAACTGATCCGGATCTACGAAGGCCGGCGCCTCCCTCTGCCGCCGGTCCAGTTCCCCGACTACGCGCTCTGGGAGAGGGAGCTGTACCAGGGGGAGGTTCTGGAGGAGGAGGCCCGGTTCTGGCGCAAGGAGCTGGAGGGCTTTCCGCTCGTCCTCGACCTCACCAACCAGCCGCGGCCCGCGGTGCAGAGCCAGCGGGGCGGCCTCTTCCGCGTCCGCGCCGGGGCCGAGCGCACCGGCCGCCTCCGCAGCCTGGCGCGCAAGGAGGGCGCTACGATGTTCATGGCGGTCCTCGCCGTGCTCAACGCCCTGATCTCCCGCGTGACCGGGCGGGAGAGGATCGTCATCGGCTCCAACAGCGCCAACCGTCCGCGGCCCGAGCTGGAGGCGGTGGCGGGGCTCTTCCTGACACAGGTTCCGTTTGCCACCGACCTCTCGGGAGACCCGGCCTTCCGGGAGGTGCTGGCGCGCACGAAGCGGACGGCACTCTCGGCCTATGCCCATCAGAACCTGCCCTTCAGCAAGCTGATCGAGGTTCTGGGCGCGGGCTCCACTCCCGAGCGCAACCCGGTCGTGCAGGTGATCTTGTTGATCCTGGAGGGGGAGAGCCACGGCAGCTCCGGAGCGCTCGACTTCGAGCCGGTCGGGCTCTACGACGGCAACTCGCGCTGGGACCTGATGTTCGGGCTTTACGACTACCACGACATCGGCCTCGCCGGCCCGCTGGAGTACAACGCGGACATCTTCGACGCGGAGACCGTGGGCTGCCTGCTGGAGCTGTTCTACCGCACGATCGATGCGGTGACGGCCGATCCGGAGATCCTCCTGTCGCAGCTGCCGGGGTGGGAGGGCAGATGAGCGTCGCCGACCGTCTCGCCGGCCTTTCCCCTGAGCAGCGGGCTCTCTTCGAGAAGCTGCGGGAAAAGCAGCGCAAGGCTGCGGCCCGCCCGTCCCAGCCGCCGCCGGTGCAGCGGGTCACCGGCCCCACGGGCGAGGGTGACTGGCCGCTGTCGCTCGACCAGGAGCGCTTCTGGTTCATGGAGCAGCTCTACCCGGGAAGCGCCGGGCTCAACATCACGGCCGCGACCCGGATGCGCGGCCCGGTCTCCGTGCCGGCCATGGGCGCGGCGCTAGACGAGGTCGTGCGGCGGCACGCCGCCTGGCGCACGACCTTCCCGGTCCTGGACGGCGTCCCGGTGCAACGGGTGCTGCCACCGCGCAGCCAACCCCTGGCCCTGGTCGATCTTTCCGGTCTGCCCGAGGAGCGGCGCGAGCCCGAGGTCTTGCGGCTGGTGGCGGAGGCCACGGCGGCGCCGTTCGCGCTGGAGGGCTCGCTCGTGCGGTCGGCGTTCGTCCGCCTCGGCCTTCGGGACCACGTCTGCGTCCTCACGGTCCACCACCTGGTCACCGACTTCATCTCCTTCCAGATCGCTTTTTCTGAGCTGGCGGCGCTCTACGCCGGCTCCTCGGCCCTGCCGGCGCTGCCGATCCAGTACCCGGACTTCGCCGTCTGGCAGCGCGGTTGGCTCCAGGGCGAGGCGCTGCAGGAGCTGGCCTCCTGGTGGCAGGAGCGGTTGTCGGGCTTCCCTCTGGCCCTGGAGCTGCCGACGGACCGGCCGCGGCCCGCGGTGGCCCGCATGCGCGGCGGCCGGCGCGTGGTCGGCGCCTCCCGGGAGCTGTCGGAAGCCCTGCGGGGCCTCGGCCGGCGCGAGGGCACCACGCTGTTCATGACCGTGCTCGCCTCGGTTGCGGCGCTGCTGCACCGGCTCTCGGGCCAGGAGAAGCTGATCCTCGGCGCCAACAATGCGAACCGCAACCGGCCCGAGCTCGAGCCGGTCCTCGGTTGCTTCCTGACCCAGGTGCCGTTCCCCATCGACCTGACCGGCGATCCCTCCTTCCGGGAGCTGCTCGCGCGGGTCCGGCAGTCGGCCCTCGGCTCTTTCGCGCACCAAGACTTGCCGTTCGGCAAGCTGGTCGAGGCGATCCGCCCGGAGCGCGACACGAGCCGGCAGCCCGTGGTCCAGGCCCTCGTCCAGGTGCTCGATGGCCAGCCCTCCAAGGCGGAGCTCGCCGGGGTCACCTTCGAGCCCGTGGACGCCCACGACGGCAACGCCCGCTACGACCTGATGCTCACCCTGTTCGACCATCCCGGCGGGCTCGCGGGCTCCCTGGAGTTCGACGCGGACCTCTTCGACCCGGCCACCGCCGAACGCCTGGCGGGGTTGCTCTTCTTGCAGGCCGGGCGCGCCGCGGCCGATCCGGAGCTGCGACTGTCCGAGCTGCCCGTCCTCTCCGAGGCGGAGCGGCACCAGGCCCTGGTGGAGTGGAACGGCACGGCCCGGCCGCTGCCGGGCTGGACTCTCCCGGAGCGCTTCGCCGCCCAGGCCGCCAGGGCGCCGGAAGCGGTCGCCGTCATCTCAGGAGCCGAGAGGCTCACCTACGGCGAGATCGACCGCCGCTCGGACGAGCTTGCGCACCGTCTCCGGGCCGCGGGGGTGGAGCCGGACTCGCGGGTGGCGCTCCTCCTGGGCCGCACGCCGGACGTGCCCGTCGCCATCCTCGCCGCGTGGAAGGCCGGGGCCGCCTACGTCCCGCTCGATCCCGAGTGGCCCGCCGAGCGCCTGGAGATGGTGATCGAAGACGCCGAGCCCGCCATTCTGGTCCACCACGGACCCCTGCCGGCGTTCTTGGACGTGCCGGCTCTCGATCTAGCTGCTCCCGGTATCCCGGGGGACGGGGAGCTTCCGGCCTTCCGCTCGGACCGGCTCGCCTACCTGATCTACACCTCGGGGACGACCGGCAAGCCGAAGGCCGTGATGGTCGAGCACGGCAGCGTGGCCGCCATGGTCGGGGCTGTCCTGGACCGGATCGGCGCCGGCCCGGACGACCGGGTGCCGCACCTCTCCCGGTACACCTTCGACGTCACGCTCCTGGAGATCTTCGTCCCCCTCGTCGCGGGAGGGACCTGCGAGATCGTGCAGGCTGATGAAGTCCTGGACGGCTTCCTGGCCGTGCTGGAGCGCTCCACCCGCGTCTTCACCGTGCCCGCCCTGCTGCGCCGTGCCGTGGCCGAAGCACAGGGGCGCCGATTCGATGGGTTGCGGACCCTCACCTCCGGTGGCGATCTGACGCCCCCTGACCTCCTGGAAGAGCTGCTCGCGGCGTTCCCCTCCACCGAGGTCGAGGTGCTCTACGGTCCGACCGAGACGGCGATCGTCTGCACGGGCCACCGGCTGAGCCGGACGCAGAGGCCGGAGCGCGCGCTGATCGGCCGTCCGCTCGATGGCGTAGAGGCGCGGGTCATGGACCCCCGCGGCAAGCCTGTACCCCTCGGCGTCCCGGGCGAGCTGTGGATCGGTGGCCCCGGCGTGGCGCGGGGCTACTTCCGGCGCGACCCACTGACCGCTGAGCGCTTCGTCGAGGTGGACGGCCGCCGCTTCTACCGCACGGGCGACCTCGTCCGCCAGGTCCCGGCCGAAGGAGGGGAGCTGGAGTTCCTCGGCCGCGTCGACGAGCAGGTCAAGGTGCGCGGCTTCCGCATCGAGCCGGGGGAAGTCGAGGCGGCGCTGCTCGACCATCCCGCGGTGCGGGAAGCGGCGGTAATCGCTCTGCCCTCCGGAAGCGACAAGCAGCTCGTGGCCTACGTGGTGGGCACGGACGACGCGGAGGCGCTGCGCACTTTCCTCCAGGGCCGGCTCCCCGGCTACATGGTGCCCGCGCTCTTCGTCCCTCTGGACGCGCTGCCGATAAGCGCCCACGGCAAGGTGGACCGCAAGGCGCTCCCCGCGCCGGGGGCGGCGCGCGAGGCATTGGAGGCATTGGCCGGCTCGGCGGCCCCGCGCAACCCGCGGGAGGAACTGCTCGCCGGGATCTGGCGCGAGGCGCTCGGCCTCGAGCGGGTGGGGATCCACGACAACTTCTTCCAGCTCGGCGGCGATTCGATCCTGAGCATCCAGGTCGTGGCGCGGGCGCGCCGGGCCGGGCTCCTCCTCACTACCCGGCAGTTCTTCGACAACCAGACGATCGCCGGGCTCGCGGCGGTCGCGGGGACCTCCGAAGTTGTGGCGGAGGTGCAGGAGGAAATAGAAGGGGACGTCCCGCTCACGCCCATCCAGCGCCGCTTCTTCGCGGAGGGCCGGCGGGAGCCCTGGCGCTTCAACCAGGCGGTGCTTCTCGCTTCCCCTCATCTTGAGGCCGTGCCGCTCGCCGCCGTCCTGGACAGGCTCGCGCGGCATCACGATGCGCTGCGCCTGCGCTTCGTGCGGGAGGCGGATGGCGGCTGGCGCCAGCACTATGCTCCTGCCGCCTCGGTGCCTTTCCTGGAGGTCGACCTCCCGCCGGAAGCCCTCGAATCCGCCGTCGAGCAGCTCCAATCGGGGCTCGATCTGGAAAACGGCCCGCTGTTCACGGCCGCTCTCTTCCATCTGGGAGCGGAGGACCGGCTGCTCCTCACGGCGCACCACCTGGTCGCGGACGCCGTCTCCTGGCGCGTGCTGCTCGAGGACTTGACCAGTAGCTTCATACAGCGTGAGCTGCCGCCGAAGACCACCTCCTGGAAGCGCTGGGCCGAGCTTCTGATGGCCTCTTCGAACGACGATGAGATCCCCTACTGGCAGGCGACCCCGTCCGTCGCGCCGCTGCCGGTCGCTTCCGATCTGGATGGAGCCCAGGCAACGGTCTCCGTCGAGCTGGGCCGCAGGGAGACCCGGGCGTTGCTCCAGGACGCTCCGGAGGTCTACCGCACCCAGGTCAACGACCTGCTGCTCGCGGCGCTCGCCCGCGCCTTCGCCGCGTGGACGGGGGAGCGCACGCTGCTCGTGGAACTGGAAGGGCACGGGCGCGAGGAGGTCTTTCCGGGCGTGGACCTCTCGCGCACCGTGGGCTGGTTCACCACCCTCTTCCCGGTGGCCCTGACGCTGCCACCCGGCGCCGGACCGAAGGAGTCGATCCAGGCGGTGAAGGAGACCCTCCGCGCCGTGCCGCGCCGAGGGCTCGGATACGGCCTGCTGCGCGATCGCCTGTCCATCCCGGAGCCCCAGGTCTCGTTCAACTACCTGGGCCGCTTCGGCGCGCCCGCCGGGGATACGGGGGCCTTCACCTTCGCGCCCGAAGCCGTGCGCGGCGCGGAGGGGGAGGCCGTGCCCGGCCGGCATCTCTTCGCGGTGGACCTGCTGGTGCTGGACGACCGACTGCGCGTCACCTGGAGCTACGACTCCGGCCACCATCTACCCGCCACCGCCGAGCGGCTGGCACACTCCTTCCTCGCCGAGCTGGAGGCCCTGGTCGCCCATTGCCTGTCGCCGGAGGCCGGCGGTTACACCCCCTCCGACTTCCCGCTCGCCGGGCTCGATCAGGTGGCGCTCGACAAGCTGGAAAGGGGCGTGGAAGACCTCTATCCCCTGGCTCCCTTGCAGGAGGGCATCCTCTTCCACAGCCTCTACGCTCCCGGAGCGGACCCCTACCTGGAGCAGTTCACCGCCCAGCTCGAAGGTCCGCTCGATGCGCCCGCCTTCGCCGCCGCCTGGCAGCGGGCCGTCGATCGCCACACCGCGTTGCGCACGGCCTTCCTCTGGCAGGACGTCGACCGTCCGCTGCAGCTCGTGCGGCGGGAGGCGGAGCTCCCCTGGACCGTTCAGGACTGGCAGGGCGAAGCCTGGTGGGATGACCTCCTGGCGGCCGACCGGGCGCGCGGCTTCGACCTCGGTCAGGCGCCGCTCATGCGCCTGACCCTGGTGCGCACGGACCATCACAGTCATCGCAGCCATCGGCTGGTCTGGACCGCCCACCACCTGATCTTCGACGGCTGGGGCTTCCCCCTGATCCTGTCCGAGGTCTTCTCCGCCTATCAAAACCCCGGGGTTCAGCTACCGCCGGCCCGGCCCTACCGCGACTACATCGCCTGGCTCGCACATCGTGATGAGAGCGAAGCAGAGCGCCACTGGCGAGAGGTGCTCCGCGGCTTCACCGAGCCCACCGCCATCCCCTTCGACCATGCGGCCGGAGAGGAGGACGCCTTCGAGCGGAGCGCCGCCCTGCCCGCAGGGGAGCTGGAGGCGCTCGCGCAACGGCTTCAGGTCACCTTGAACACGCTGATCCAGGGGGCCTGGGCGCTGCTCCTGTCGCGCTACGCGCAAGCCGCGGACGTGGTCTTCGGCGCCGTGGTCTCCGGCCGCCCGGCCGAGCTGCCTGGCGTCGAGTCGATCGTGGGGCTGTTCATCAACACCGTGCCCGTGCGGGTGAACGTCCCGGAAGACGAGCCCGCCTCCGCTTGGCTGGCGCGGCTCCAGGCGGACCAGCTCGGGCTGCGCCAGTACCAGTGGACGCCGCTCTCCCGCGTGCAGGCGCTCTCGGAGGCCCCGGCGGGCGAGCCGCTCTTCGCAAGCCTCCTCGCCTTCGAGAACTACCCCGTCGATCCCTCTGTATCCGCCCATCTGGGCGAGCTGCGGATCGTGGGCGTCGAGCTGGCCGAGCGCACCAACTATCCGCTCGGGCTGAGCGTCGTGGCACGCGATGGCGGCCTCTCCTTACGCCTGAGCGCCCATCGCCGCTTCGAGCCGGTCACCGTGGAGCGGCTGCTGGCCCATCTGGTGAACCTCCTGCAGGCCCTCGCCGCCGATCCCGGAAGGGCGCCGCGCGAGCTGCCGATGCTCTCCGAGGAGGCGCGGCACCAAGCCCTCCTGGAATGGAACGACACGGCCCGGCCGCTCCCGGGTTGGACCCTGCCGGAGCGCTTCGCCGCCCAAGCCGCCGCGGCGCCCACCTCGGTCGCGGTGATCGCCGGAGCTGAGAGGCTCACCTATGGCGAGATCGACCGCCGCTCGGACGACCTCGCGCACCGCCTCCAGGCTGCCGGCGTGGGGCCGGACTCGCGGGTTGCGCTCCTCCTGGGCCGCACGCCGGACGTGCCCGTCGCCATCCTCGCCGCGTGGAAGGCCGGAGCCGCCTACGTTCCGCTCGATCCCGAGTGGCCCGCCGAGCGCCTGGAGATGGTGATCGAAGACGCCGAGCCCGCCATCCTGGTCCATCGTGGACGCCTGCCGGCGCCCCTGGCCGTGCCCGCTCTGGACCTGGCGGAGCCCGGTGCGCCGGTGGGGAACGAGGAGCTTCCGGGCTTCCGCTCGGACCGGCTCGCCTACCTGATCTACACCTCGGGGACGACCGGCAGGCCGAAGGCGGTGATGGTCGAGCATGGCAGCGTGGCCGCCATGCTCGCGGCAGTCCTGGACCGGATCGGCGCCGGCCCGGACGACCGGGTGCCGCAGCTTTCCCGCTACACCTTCGACGTGACGCTTCTAGAGATGTTCGTCCCTCTCCTCTCGGGGGGAGCTTGCGAGATCGTGGACGCCGACGAGATCCTGGACCCCGCCGGCTTCCTGGCCGTGCTGGAGCGCTCCACCCGGATCTTCATCGTGCCGGCCTTGCTGCGCCGTGCTGCGGCCGCTGCGAGAGACCGCGGACCGCAGCGGTTCGCCGGCCTGCGGACCATCGTCGCCGGTGGCGACCTGGTGACTCCCGACCTCTTGGAAGAGCTGCTCGCCGTCTTCCCGTCCACCGAAATCCAGGTGATGTACGGTCCGACCGAGACGGCGATCGTCTGCACGGGGCACCGGCTGAGCCGGACGGGGCGGACCGAGCGCGCCCTGATCGGCCGGCCCCTCGACGGCGTAGAGGCCCGGGTGATGGACCCCCATGGCGAGCTGGTTCCCCTGGGTGTTCCGGGTGAGCTGTGGATCGGCGGCCCCGGTGTGGCGCGGGGCTACTTCCGGCGCGGCCCACTGACCGCTGAGCGCTTCGTGGAGGTGGACGGCCGCCGCTTCTACCGCACGGGCGACCTCGTCCGCCAGGTCCCGGCCGAAGGGGGAGAGCTGGAGTTCCTCGGCCGCGTCGACGAGCAGGTCAAGGTGCGCGGCTTCCGCATCGAGCCGGGGGAGATCGAGGCAGCCCTGCTCGATCATCCCGCGGTGCGGGAGGCGGCGGTGGTTGCACTTCCATCCGGAGGCGACAAGCAGCTCGTGGCCTACGTGGTGGGCACGGACGACGCGGAAGCGCTGCGCGCGTTCCTCCAAGGCCGGCTTCCCGACTACATGGTGCCCGCGGCCTTCATCCCCCTGGACGCGCTGCCGGTCAACGCCCATGGCAAGGTTGACCGCAAGGCGCTCCCCGCGCCGGGGGCGGCGCGTGAGGCCCTGGCCGGCTCGGCGGCCCCGCGCAACGCCCGCGAGGAGCTGCTTGCCGGGATCTGGCGCGAGGTGCTCGGCCTCGAGCGGGTGGGGATCCATGACAACTTCTTCGAGCTCGGCGGCGATTCGATCCTGAGCATCCAGATCGTGGCGCGGGCGCGCCGGGCCGGGCTCCTCCTCACCACCCGGCAGTTCTTCGACAACCAGACGGTCGCCGGCATCGCGGCGGTCGCGGGAACCTCCGAAGTCCTGGCGGAGGTGCAGGAGGAAATAGAAGGGGACGTCCCGCTCACACCCATCCAGCGCCGCTTCTTCGAGGAGAGCCGGCAGGAACCCTGGCGCTTCAACCAAGCGGTGCTCCTCGCCTCCCCTCATCTGGAGACCGCGCAGCTCGCCGCCGCCCTGGACAGGCTCACGCGGCATCACGACGCGCTGCGCCTGCGCTTCGTGCGGGAGGCGGGCGGCTGGCGGCAGCACTACGCTCCGGCCACCCCGGTGCCGCTCCTGGAGGTCGAGCTTCCCCCGGAGGCCCTCGAATCGGCCGTGGAGCAGCTCCAGTCCGGCCTCGACCTGGAGAACGGCCCGCTGTTCACGGCCGCCCTGTTCCGCCTGGGAGCGGAGGACAGGCTGCTCCTCACGGCGCATCACCTGATCGTGGATGCCGTCTCCTGGCGCGTGCTGCTTGAAGACTTAACGGCCGTGGAGCTGCCGCCGAAGACCACTTCTTGGAAGCGCTGGGCCAAGCAACTGGACGCTTACGGCCGCTCTCCCGAGTTGGCGGAGGAGCTGCCCTACTGGAGCGCGGTCCCGGCCGTCCCGCCGCTGCCGATGGACTTCGGCAGGGACGGAGGGAGGGCGGCGATTACCGTTGAACTGGGTACCGCGGAGACGCGGGCGCTGCTCCGGGATGCCCCGGAGGCCTACCGCACCCAGGTCAACGACCTGCTCCTCGCGGCGCTCGCCCGCGCCTGCGCCGCCTGGACGGGGGAGCGCACACTTCTGGTGGACCTGGAAGGGCACGGGCGCGAGGAAATCTTCCCGGGCGTGGACCTCTCACGCACCGTGGGCTGGTTCACCACGCTGTTCCCGGTGGCCCTCCGTTTGCCGCCGGGCGCCGGGCCGCGGGAATCGATCCTGGCCGTCAAGGAGGCGCTCCGGGCCGTGCCCGGCCGCGGGCTCGGATACGGTCTGCTGCGCGAGCGGCTGTCCCTCCCGCAGCCCCAGGTCTCGTTCAACTACCTGGGCCGGTTCGACGCGCCGGCGGGACCTGCCGGAGAGGCTGGCCTCTTCGGCTTCGCGCCCGAGGCGGTCCGCGGGACCGGGGGGAGGCCGTGGCCGGCCGCCACCTGTTCGGGGTCGACCTGATGGTGCTGGAAGGCCGCCTGCAAGTCACCTGGACCTATGACCCCGGCCGCCATCTCCCGGCCACGGCCGAGCGGCTGGCGCGCTCCTTCCTCGCCGAGCTGGAGGCCCTCGTCGCCCACTGCCTCTCGCCGGAGGCCGGCGGCTACACCCCCTCGGATTTCCCTCTCGCCGGACTCGACCAGGCCGCGCTCGCCCGCCTGCTCGGAGCCGATCGCAATGTCGAAGACCTCTATCCCCTGGCGCCCTTGCAGGAGGGCATCCTCTTCCACAGGCTCTACGATCCCGGCGCGGACCCCTACCTGGAGCAGCTCACCGCCCGGCTCGAAGGGCCGCTCGACGTGCCCGCCTTCGCCGCCGCCTGGCAGCGGGTCGTCCAGCGCCATGCCGCGTTGCGCACCGCCTTCCTCTGGAAGGGCGTCGATCGGCCGCTGCAGCTGGTGCGGCGCAGGGCGGAGCTGCCCTGGAGCATCGAGGACTGGCGTGGAGAAGCCGGCTGGGAGGAGCTTCTCGCGGCCGACCGCGCGCGGGGGTTCGACCTCGGCCGGGCGCCGCTCATGCGCCTGACCCTGGTGCGCATGGACGAGCACAGCCATCGCAGCCATCGGCTGGTCTGGACGTCTCACCACCTGATCTTCGACGGCTGGGGCTTCCCCCTGATCCTGTCCGAGGTCTTCGCTTCCTATCAGGACCCCGGTAGGCCGCTGCCGCCGGTGCGGCCCTACCGCGACTACATCGCCTGGCTCGCCCAGCGCGACGAATCCGAGGCCGAGCGCCACTGGCGCGAGGCGCTCCGCGGCTTCGCCGAGCCCACACCGCTGCCCTTCGACCGCCAGGAAGGAGCGGGGGAAGGCTCCTTCGAGAGGAGCGTCGCCTTTCCGGCGGGGGAGCCGGAGAGCCTGGCGCAGCGGCTTCAGGTCACCGTGAACACGCTGATCCAGGCGGCCTGGGCCCTGCTCCTGTCGCGTTACGCCCCGTCCGCGGCGGACGTGGTCTTCGGCGCCGTGGTCTCCGGCCGTCCTGCCGAGCTGCCTGGCGTCGAATCGATCGTGGGCCTCTTCATCAACACCGTGCCGGTGCGCGCCGCGATCCCGGAAGACGAGCCTTCGTCCGCCTGGCTGGCGCGGCTCCAGGCCGGCCAGATCGGTTTGCGCCAGTACCAGTGGACGCCGCTCTCCCGTGTGCAGGCACTCTCCGAGGTCCGGGCGGGCGAGCCGCTCTTCGCGAGCCTCCTGGTGTTCGAGAACTACCCAATCGGCCCGTCACTTTCAGGGGACCTGGGAGAGCTGCGCATCGCGGAGGCCACGCTCGACGAGCGCACCAACTATCCGCTCACCCTGATCGCCAGAGTGAGCAACGGGCTCAACCTGAGTCTGACCGCCGACCGCCGCTTCGATCCGGCCACGGTGCAGCGCCTGCTGGGCCACCTCGGAAGCCTGCTCCATGCCCTCGCCGCCAACCCCTCCCGGCCGCCGGCCTCCCTGCACCTCCTCTCCGCGGCCGAGCGCCACCAGCTGACGGTCGAGTGGAGCGATACGGGAAGGGCGTTTTCCCCAGAGCCGCTTCCCCGATTGTTCGAGGCTCAGGCCCTTCGGACCCCGGATGCCCCTGCCATCCTCTGCGAGGGAGAGAGCCTGACCTATGGTGAGCTCGACGCGCGCGCCTCGCTACTCGCCGGCTTCCTGCGCGACCTAGGCGTGCGCCGGGGGACGATCATCGGGCTTGCGGTCGAACGCTCACTCGAGATGGCCGTCGGCCTTCTGGGGGTGCTCAAGGCAGGCTGTGCCTACCTGCCGCTCGATCCTTCCTACCCTGAGGCACGGCTGCGCCTGATGCTCGAGGACAGCCGCGCAACGCTGCTGCTGACCCAGGCGCGGCTTGCCGAGGCTCTTCCCCGAAGCACCGGCCTCGTCCTGCTCGACGCGGACTGGGAAGAGATCTCCCGCCGGACTCCTGTCGCACGGGAGGAGTACCCGCTTCCGGAGGATCTCGCTTACGTCATCTATACCTCCGGTTCAACCGGAAGGCCCAAGGGGGTCGCGATCCCCCACGGTGCGCTCACCAACTTCCTGCTGTCGATGCGGGAAATCCTTGGCTTCGAGCAAGAAGATTCAGTGCTCGCCGTCACCACCGTTTCGTTCGACATTGCCGGCCTGGAGCTCTTCCTGCCCCTCATCACTGGCGCCCGGGTAGAAGTCGCGAGCCGGGAGACGGTCATGGATGGAGAACGCCTGCGTCGCCAGCTCGAGCGCTCGCAGCCAACGGCCATGCAGGCGACTCCCACCACGTGGCGCCTGCTGCTCGAAGCGGGCTGGCAGGGCCAGGCTGGTTTCCGCATCTTGTGCGGCGGCGAAGCCCTGGACCGCGATCTGGCCGAGCGCCTGCTGAAAGGGGGGGCGTCCGTCTGGAATCTCTATGGGCCCACGGAGACGACGATCTGGTCAGCGGTCCGGCGGCTGCACCCTGGAGACGCAGTTTCCATCGGGCGTCCGCTCGCCAATACCTCGATGGTGCTGGTCGATCCGTGGCTCGTTCCGACTCCACCAGGCGTTCCGGGTGAGTTGCTGATCGGCGGAACCGGCCTCGCATGGGGTTACCTCCATCGCCCTGACCTGACGGCGGAGCGGTTCGTGCCTGATCCCTGGTCGGAGCTGCCGGGCGCGCGCCTGTACCGGACCGGCGATCAGGCGCGTTTTCTCAAAACCGGGGAGATCGAGTCCCTCGGCCGCCTGGATCAACAAGTCAAGATCCGTGGCTTCCGCATCGAGCCGCTCGAGGTCGAAGCGGCGCTCGCCGCCTGCCCCGGCGTGCTGCGGGCGGCGGTCGTGGGGGTGGGCGGCAAGAGGCTCGTGGCCTTCTGGGTGGGCGACGCCGGTGTGGAGGAGCTGCGGTCCCAACTGCGGGCACGGCTGCCGGAAGCGATGGTCCCCGCCCTCTTCCTGAGGCTCGAAGACCTCCCTCTGACGCCCAACGGCAAGGTGGACCGCCGCGCGCTCGCGGCCCTGGCCCTGGACGCCGGACCAGCGGTCCGCCCGCCGCGGGAGCGCGTGCCCCCCCGCACCCCGGTGGAAGAGCAGCTGGTCGAGGCCTGTGCCCGGGTGCTGGAGCTCGATCCGGGGACGATCGGCGTCTCCGACAGCTTCTTCGACCTGGGAGGCCATTCGCTTCTGGCCACCCGGCTCATGTCGCAGCTCCACTCGCGTCTGGGCATCGAGGTTCCCCTGCACGTCATCTTCGACACGCGCAACCTGGGGGAGCTGGCCGACCGCATCGTGGAGCGCGAGCTGGACGAGGCCGACGACGAGCTGATGGAAGCCCTGCTGGCCGGGATGGGGGCGGACGAATGACCACCGACCGCCTGGCTGGGCTCTCCCGCGAGCAGCGGGCCGCGCTCTTCGAGCAGCTCCGCAAGCGCAAGGAGAGCGCTCCCGAGGCTCTTCCGGACCGCATCCCGCGCCGGCCGGCGGGCCTCGATCCCGTCCCGGCTTCCTATGCCCAGGAGCGCCTCTGGTTTCTGGACCGCCTGGCGCCGGGCGGCACGGCCTACAACATGCCGCTCGCCTTGCGCATCCAGGGGGACGTGTCGCCGGCCACCCTGGAGCGGGTCCTGGGCGAGCTGGTGGGCCGGCATGAGGCCCTGCGCACCACCTTCGGCGAGCGCGATGGTCAGCCGGTCCAGCTCATCGTGCCCCCCGGACCCTGGACCCTGCCGCTCGTCGATCTCTCGGTGCTGTCCGCGGAGGACCGGGACACCGAGTCGCGGCGCCTGGCCCGGGAGGAGGCGGACCGGCCGTTCGACCTCCAGCATGGCCCGGTCCTGCGCGCCGGGCTGCTGCGGCTCGGCGAGGCGGATCATGCCCTGCTGCTCACCTTGCACCACATCGTCTCGGACGGCTGGTCCATGGGCGTGCTCGTGCGGGACATCACCGCCCTCTACGGCCGCGCCGCCCTCCCGAACCTGCCGATCCAATACGCCGACTTCGCGGTCTGGCAGCGGGGGTGGCTCACGGGCGAGGTGCTGGAGCGGCAGGTCTCCTACTGGCGGGAGCGGCTGACGGGCGCGCCGGCCCAGCTCGATCTGCCCACCGACCGGCCGCGCGGCGCGGCCCAGACCTTCCGGGGCGCGAGCGTCAACATCCCCTTCGGCCCGGGCTTCGACCGTGGGCTGGCGCAGCTCGCCCGGTGCTTCGAGGCGACCCCGTACATGACGCTCCTCGCCGGGTTCCAGGCCCTCCTCGGCCGGCTCACCGGGCAGGAGGACCTCACGGTCGGCTCGCCCATCGCCAACCGCAACCGCGCAGAGATCGAGCCCCTGATCGGCTTCTTCGTGAACACCCTCGTGATGCGGGGGGATCTGAGCGGCGATCCGGCGTTCGGCGAGCTGCTGGGGCGGGTGCGCAAGAGCACGCTGGAGGCCTACGCCCACCAGGATCTGCCCTTCGAGCACCTGGTGCACGAGCTGCGGCCCGAGCGGCATCTTGCCGTGACACCGCTCTTCCAGGTCGTCTGCGCCATGCAGAACGCTCCCGTGGGCCGCATGGACCTCCCCGGCCTCACCCTCGCGCCCGTGGACCTCGTGCCCACCACGACCCGCTTCGACCTGGAGCTGCACGGCTGGGAGATGGAGGATGGCCTGCTCGCCCAGGTTTCCTACAGCACGGAGCTGTTCGACGCCTCGACGGTGCGGCGCCTGGTCCGTCACCTGGAGACCGTTCTTCGTGCCGCCATGGCCGACCCCGGAAGGCGGCTGTCGGAGCTACCCCTGCTCTCCATCGCCGAGCGGCAACAGCTCCTGCGGGAGTGGAACGACACCGCCGTTCCGGAAGGGATCGTCGAGCTCCTAGGGGTGCACGACCCTGCCGCGCCCGCCGTCGTCCATGACGGCACCGTGCTGACCTACGGCGAGCTGCTGGACCGTGCCTCCCGGCTAGCGGCTGAGCTACAGTCCCTCCCCCTGGTCGGTCTCTGCGTGGAGCGCTCGCCGGAGCTTGTCATCGGAGCGCTCGCAGTGATCCTGGCCGGCGGCGCCTATCTGCCGCTCGATCCGTCATACCCCGAGGACCGGCTGGCCTTCGTGGCCCGCGATAGCCGGATGCCCGCGCTGCTCGTCAGTGGGGAAGGCATCCCCTCCTGGGCGGGTGACGCGCGGGTGATCCGCCTGGACCGACCCTCCGCCGCCGCTCCCATCCGCCCAGTACCGGCGGACCCGGACCGGCTCGCCTATGTCATCTACACCTCGGGATCGACGGGCAGGCCGAAGGGCGTGCAGGTTCCGCACGGTGGGCTGATGAGCTTGGTGCGCTGGCACCTGCGAACCTACGGCGTGACCGCGGATGACCGGGCGACGCTGGTGGCCTCGCCAGCGTTCGACGCCTCCGTCTGGGAGATCTGGCCCTATCTCGCCGTGGGAGCAAGCCTCCACGTCCCGGACGAGGACATCCGGCTCGATCCCGGCCGGCTGCTGGACTGGATGGCCCAGGAGGGGATCACGATCGCCTTTCTGCCCACCCCTCTGGCTGAGCAGGTGATCGAGGCTGAGATCCCCGAGGGCTTGCGGCTCCGCGCCCTGCTCACCGGCGGCGACCGTCTCCAGAGGGCACCCCGGAAGCCGCTCCCGTTCGCGCTGGTCAACCACTACGGTCCGACCGAGAGCAGCGTGGTGGCGACCCGCTCCGAGGTCGAGCCCCTGGCGATGCGTCCCCCCTCCATCGGAAGGCCGATCGACGGCACCCGCGCCTACGTGGTGGATGCGTGGCTCAATCCCGTCCCGATCGGCACCCCCGGCGAGCTGCTCCTGGGTAGCGCCAGCCTGGCTCGCGGCTACCTGGGCCGTCCGGATCTGACCGCGGAGCGCTTCGTGCCCGATCCGTTCGGAACCGGACGGCTGTACCGCACGGGCGACCTCGTCCGCCTGCTGCCGGACGGCGAGCTGGACTTCCTTGGTCGGGTGGACACCCAGGTCAAGCTGCGCGGTTTCCGCATCGAGCTGGGGGAGGTCGAGAGCGTGCTGCTGCGCCATCCCGCCGTGCGCGAGGCTGTCGTCGCCCTGCGCGGCGACCGTCTGGCCGCCTATGTGGTCCATTGTCCCGAGGCGGACATTGAAGAGGTCTCGGAGCACGTCTCCCAGTGGCAGACGCTCTACGACGAGACCTACGCCCGCAGCGAAGCGTCGGATCCCACGTTCGACATCGGGGGCTGGAACAGCAGCTACACCGGCCAGCCGATCCCCGCTCTAGAGATGCGCGAGTGGGTGGAGGGCACGGTGGAGAGGATACTCGCCCTACATCCCCGGCATGTCATGGAAGTGGGCTGTGGCACCGGTCTGCTCCTCTTCCGCGTGGCACCGAAGACCGAGAGCTACGTTGGCTCCGACTTCTCCCGGGTGGCACTCGAAGGCATCCACCGCCGGCTGGATGGGCTGCCGCAGGTAGCGCTCCGGCAGGCCGAGGCCGACGACTGGACCGGCGTGAAGCCCGGCGAGGCCGACCTCGTCATCCTCAACTCCGTGGTCCAGTACTTCCCGGGAATCGACTACCTGGTACGAGTGCTCGAAGGGGCCGTAAGGGCCGTGGCGCCGGGAGGGGCAGTCTTCGTGGGCGACGTGAGAAGCCGGCCGCTTCTGAAAGCCATGGCCGCCTCCGTCGAGCTGTTCCAGTCGCCTTCGCGGAGCATCGAGGAGCTGCAGCGCCGAGTGAGGCAGCGGGTGGCGGACGAGGAGGAGCTGGTCATCGATCCCGCGTTCTTCCTGGCCTTGGCGAAGCGGCTGCCCGTGAGCCGGGTGGACCTGAGAGTTAAGAGGGGGAGGTGGCACAACGAGCTGACGCGGTTCCGGTACGACGTGGTGCTGCATGTCGGAACCCCGTCCCCAGCCCTCCCTCGCTCCGCGGGAGAGGGGGCCGCCACCCTCGCAGACATCGAGGACCGGCTCTCAACGGCTCCGGAGACCCTCGTTCTCTCCGGCCTCCTGAACGCTCGCCTGGCCGAGGCCGGCGTTCTGGAGCTCCTCGGCATTGACGTGCCCGCCTCCTCGATTGATCCCGAAGACCTCTGGCACCTTGGCGACCGTCTTGGCTACGACGTCGAGCTGACCCTTGACCCACTGGATCCCTTCCGCTTTGGCGCGCTCCTGCGGAAGCGGGGGAGCACTGCACCGTTTTCCCAGGCCACTCTGCCGGAAGTCCCCAACCTCCCCTGGACCGCCTTCGCCAACGATCCCCTCGCCGCGAAGACGGCCCGGCGGCTGACTCCCGAGCTGCGCCGCTTCGTCCAAGCCGAGCTGCCGGACTACATGGTGCCATCGGCTTTCGTGCTCCTCGACGAGTTGCCGGTCACCCCGAACGGCAAGGTTGACCGCACGGCTCTGCCCGAGCCGGAGCCGCCGCGCACCGAGGAAGGCACTCCGCCGCGTACTGCGGCCGAGATCCGGATGGCCGCGCTATGGAAAGAAGTTCTCGGCATCGAGGAGGTCCGGCTGGAGGACAACTTCTTCAGCCTCGGCGGCCACTCCCTCCTCGCCACGCAGCTCGTCTCGCGCGTTCGCGCCGCGTTCGGCATCGACCTTCCCCTGCGCCGACTGTTCGAGCGGCCGACCCTCGGCGAGCTGTCCACGGCCCTCGAAGGAGAGGCCCCGGCCACCGCGCCGGCCCCTGTGCGGCAGAGGCGGACGGAAGCTCCGCTTTCCTTCGCGCAGGAGCGTTTCTGGGTTTTCGGCCGCAACCGCAATACGGCCTACAACGTGCCGTCGCCGCTGCGCATCCGGGGGCCGCTCGACAGCCGTGTCCTGGAGCGCTGCTGTCAGGAGGTCCTGCGCCGCCACGACTCTCTGCGCACCCGCTTCCTGGAGAGGGACGCCGGGCCCGTTCAGGTAGTCGATCCGCCCGCTCCATGGACGCTGCCGCGGATTGACCTGCTAGGGCTGTCCGAGCCCCTTCGCGAGGGCGAGGCCCTGCGGCTGGTGAAGGAGGACACGCAACAGCCGTTCGACATCGCCCAGGGGCCTCTGATCCGCGTGGCTCTGGCGCGGCTCGCGGACGACGATCACGTGCTGATCCTGGACTGCCACCACATCGTGATGGACGGCTGGGCCATGAGCCTGCTGGTGAGCGAGCTTCTGCGGCTCTACCAGGCGTTCGCTGTCGGGGAGCCTTCGCCCCTGCCCGAGTTGCCGATCCAGTACCCGGACTTAGCCGCTTGGCAGCGCGAGCGGATGACCGAGGCCGAGGTGAGGGAGCGGCTCGACTGGTGGCGGCGGACGCTGGAAGGCGCGCCGCGGCTCTGGAGCTTCCCCACGGATCATCCGCGTCCGGCCGAGGCAAGCCAGCGCGGCGCCTGGGTGTACCGTACGCTCTCTCCGGACCTGACGGGCCGTCTCCGGGATCTTGGAGTCTCCGAAGGCGCCTCGCTCTACATGGTCTTGCTCGCTGGGTTGTCGCTGCTGGTCCACCGCTGGAGCGGGCAAGACGACGTGGTGTTGGGCTCGCCGCTGGCGGGGCGCCAGCAGCAGGAATCTGAGGGCATCCTTGGCGTTTTCCTGAACCTGCTCCCCATGCGGGTGAGCCTCGCGGGCCGGCCGACCTTCACGGAACTGCTGCGGCGCGTCCGCCAGACCGCGCTGGACGCCTTCTCGCACCAGGAAGTCTCCTTCGAGCAGCTCATCGAGGCCATGGGGCTGAAGCGCGAGGACTCGCACTACCCGATCTTTCAGGCGACCCTGAATGTGATGAACTTCCCGCAGATGGGAAGGGAGATCCCTGGCGGCACCGAAGTCGAGCGGATCGAGATGGGGGAGGCCGGGTCCAAGTACGACTTCACGCTCTACGTCACGGAAGCGCCCGAGGGTCTCTCCCTCCGACTTCTCTACGCCGTTGACCTCTTCGACCGTCCGCGGATGGAAACGCTGCTGGACCGGCTCCAGGGGTTGCTGGAGCTGGCGGTGGAACATCCGGACACCCCGAGCGACCGTTTTCCAGCGGATGTGATAGCCTAAGGATGTTCGAGCCGGGGTCTCTTGATCCCGTTTCCGCCCGGCGTCTCTCCGAGACGCGCAGCCCGGAGAGACCCCGAGCGGTACATCGAGCAACCCTCCAAGTCCCCATCGTCTAGTGGTTAGGACTCCGCCCTTTCAAGGCGGCAACACGGGTTCGAATCCCGTTGGGGATACCACTGATTCTAAACGACTTACGGGCGCCGGTTGACCTAAAATGGGGCCGGACCATCAATGGACCATCAACGGAGTTCGGTGCGGCGCTTCGGGCGGGAGGGCAGGGTGCGGCCGGTCCACTTGGCTCGCCATGCGGCGGCGGCTTCTCGGGTGATCGAGCGATGGCGGCCTAGAGTCGTCATGGCTGGGGTTGCCCCGATCGGGAGCAGAACCTCGTAGAAGTAGCTCCTGCTCATGTTGTGCCTCCGGCAGAACTCTTCCACCGTGTAGCACTCCGGATCGTACGGGCTGATTGTCGGCTCGACCATCGTCTGTTCCTTTGGCAGTGGGTTTTACGCGCTTCTCCGGCGCCTGAGCGCCCTGCGGTAGCGGGCCAGGACCTGGCGGACGCCGTTCGAGGTGAGCGGGCTGAAAACCGGCTCGGGGACGGCCCAGAGACGTCGCTCGGAGAGCCACGCGAGGAGCCGGCCTCCAAGATGGATCGACAGGATCACCGACCGGTCGGCGTCGGCGCCGCAGTTCGAGAGCACCAGACGCCCTCCAGCCATGGTGATCTCCGAGGCCTTCAGGCCAGCGATCTCTTTCGAGCTCAGGCCCGCGATGACCAGGGCGAGCAGAGCGCCGTCGCGCAGACCCACCGGCAGGCCCGAACGCACACGGCCCGGATCCACCTGGGGGAGGGCGGCTCGCGCCTCCTCGGGACTGAGACGCATCAGAGCGGCTCCTCCCCGGCTGGCTCCGGGCGGTTGCGGAAGGAGGTGGTTGCGCCGATCCAGGTCAGCTCGACGGTGCCGGTATCGCCGTGGCGATGCTTCGCGACGATGAGCTCCGCGAGGCCGCGGAGGCTCGGGTCCTCGGGAGCGTAGATCTCGGGACGGTGCACGAACGCCACCTGATCGGCGTGCTGCCCGATCGCGTCGGATTCGGCGAGGTCGGCGAGGTGTGGGCGCGGGTCGCTCCTCCGCGTCGGCTCGCGGTTGAGCTGCGAGAGGGCGATCAGCGGAAGCTCCAACTCGCCGGCCAGATCCTTGAGACGCCGGGCGATGAGCGCGATCTCCAGGCGCCGGTTCTCGACTCGAACGCCTGCCGTGAGGAGCTGGAGGTAGTCGACGACCAGGAGCGCGAGGTCGGGGTGCTGGGACTTGAGCCACCAAGCCCTCGCTTCGAGGTCGCGCAGCACCAGGCCCGGGCTGTGGTCGAGGAAGAGCGGCGCCGCGCGCATGCGTTTCGTGGCTGCGAAGAGGTCCTGCCATTGCCGGTTGGAGAGGTGGCCGTTGCGGAGCTGCCAGGAGTCGATGTCGGCCTCGGCGGCGCCGAGCTTGAGGCCGATCTCGTCGGAGCGCATTTCCAGGGAGAAGACGCCGACCGGCCGCTTCAGGTCGACGGCCACGTGCCGCGTGAGGTCGAGGGCCAGCGAGGTCTTGCCCATTCCGGGCCTTCCAGCGAGCACGTAGAGCCCTCCCGGCAGGAAGCCGGGGCCGAGGTCATCCCAGGCCGGAAAGCCCGTGGTGAGCCCACAGAGGGCCTGGGAGCGGCCGTCTTCGAGGATCGCCAGCAGGCGGTCGAGGACCTCGCCGGCGCCTTCCCAGCACGTGCGGGCGGCGCGGCCGAGGAGCTTATCGGCGGTGGCGCGGAGTTCGACGAGGAGCTCGTGGACCGGGCGCGTGGTCGAGGCGGCCGACAGGAGGGTGCGTTGGGCTTCCACGATCAGATCGCGCCGGACGCTCTTTTCCTTGACGATCGCCACGTACTCGTCCAGCCGGCCCGGGTCCGGCAGGTCCAGGTCGAGCGCCGCGAGGTAGGCGATGCCGCCGATCGCCTCGAAATCTCCGGCCTGTTCGAGATGGGCCTGGAGGGTGCGGAGGTCGGGCGTGGAGTCCGCGTCGGCCACGTCGAGGAAGGCCTGATAGAGCAGGCGGTGGTGCTCGAGGTACCAGTCGTGCGGCTCCAGGCGCGTACGGACCTGGGCGATGTGCAGGGGCTCCAGGAGGAGAGCTCCGAGAACGGCGCGCTCGGCTTCCTCGCTTTGCGGGAGGGCCTTGTGGCGCTTCATGGGCGGGCCTTCCTCATCCGGATGTCTTTGCCGGCGGTGCGGACGCGGAGGCCGGAGAGCCAGCGCGAGACCAGGGGCGGCGGCGTGGCAGCGTTCTCGGCGTGCAGCAGCTCGGGCAGGAGCTGGCTCGTGACGATGGTCGGCAAGCAGCTCTCGTCGCGGGTGCGGGTGATGAGCACCAGGCGCTCCATGTACCAGTCGGCGGACGCGCCGGTGAGCGGCTCGTCCAGGACCAGGAGCGGGGTGACGAGCAGCGGGGCGATGACGTCTTCGGCGTTGATGAGGTCGCGCTGGATGCGGCGCGACAGCTCGGGGCCGGAGATCCAGCGACCGCGGCGCCCGGTGCGGAGGTGCTCGGCCAGGAGCACGGTGGCGATGCCGGTCTTGCCGGTGCCGGTCGGCCCCCAGAGCGCGAGCCAGCGGGGTGACGGTTGATCCCGTTCCCCCTGGGTTTGATCCCGTTCCCCCTCTCCCTTGCCCTCTCCCCCAGGGCTGGGGGAGAGGGAACCGGCTCCCTGTCGCGGAGGCCAGTTTTTCAGGGCTTCGGGCCAGGGGCGCTGGAAGTACGCGGACCAGCTCTCGCGGGTGAGGCCGCGGAAAAGCTTCGGGATGCCTGCGTCAGTCGCGGTGAAGGCATTCGCGGCCCGCCGAGCCTCAAGGCAGGCGTAGCAGAGCCGGTTTTCAGGGATGCGGCCGAAGGCGATCTGGTCTTCGCCGCACTGGCTGCAGTTCCAGTGGGTCACGATTCCTCCGTTTCAGCGATGATTTCCAGCGCCTGCTGCCGGCGGATCTCGTCGGAGCCTGCGGCCCAGAGGAGCTCGCGGCCGGCGCGGGCGCTGAGGGCCTTCCTTGGCCCGGTTGTGTCGGGTCTTGCAGCCTGCTCCATCACCACGCGGTGGATGTAAGCGATCGGCTCGCGCTTGTTGGCCAGGCCAGCTTGGACGAGCCGCCCGAGCAGCTCCAGGAGCGGCTCGATGCCGCCGAGCTTCTTCGACCAGAGACCGATCTGCCCAGGGCTCGGCAAGGGCACTCCCGCCGCTTCGAGCAGCAGGTTGACTCGAAAGACGGCGCTCTGCGGCCCCGGCAGGGGCCGGAGACCGAAGGTCTCCTGTTGTTTTTCAGGGGGAGGGAGGGGGATTTGGGGGTATAGGGGGATTAGCCCGGATTTCTCACCGAGGACATGAAAAGGGGCTACCTCCGGTGGTATAAGTGTCGTGTCAACAAGCACTTGTACCACAAAGGGAGGATAGCCCCGTGACGACAGACTGTACCTTTCCGCAGCTTGAGTTTCAAGGGTTGACTCGGCGGACGGTGGTGGCGTCATTCGACGGCGGTACCCTAAGCTCGGATGGCGGTGTCTTGCTGTTATCCGAGGTGGACCGACGCTTGGGGCTGTTGGAGGAGTTTGCGGCCTGTTTCGAGGATCACCGCAATCCAGCCCTGGTCGAGCACAGCGTCGTGGAGTTGGTGCGTCAGCGTGTGTTTGGGCTGGCTCTTGGCTACGAGGATCTCAATGACCACGACGAGCTGCGCAGCGATCCGCTGCTGGCGGCGGTGGCCGGCAAGGCCGATCCGACCGGTAGCGACCGTCGCCAAGAGCAGGACCGTGGCAAACCACTGGCCGGCAAGAGTACGTTGAACCGTTTGGAATGGGGGGCTGTGAAGCAGGATCGCTATCGCAAGATCATCCTCGATCCCGAGGCGGCTGACCGCTTTTTCGTTGATGTCTTCCTGGCCTCCTATCGGAAGGCTCCGGCAGAAATCGTGCTGGATCTCGACGCTACCGACGATCCTCTGCATGGCGAGCAGGAAGGTCGTTTCTTTCATGGCTACTACGGTGGGTACTGTTACCTTCCGTTGTATATTTTTTGCGGCTCTCACCTGTTGTGCGCCCGTCTGCGGCAGGCCAACGTCGATGCATCTTGCGGTGCGGTCAGCGAGCTCGAGCGCATCGTGTCACGGGTTCGCGACAGGTGGCCTGAGGTGCGCATCATCGTACGTGGAGATTCGGGGTTTGCGCGTGAAGAGCTGATGAGTTGGTGCGAGAGCCACGGCGTGGACTTTGTCTTCGGTCTGGCGCGCAATGCTCGGCTGCAGCGCGCTCTCGGGGGAGAGTTGGAGCAGGCTCGTGCGCAGTTCGAAGAATCCGGCAAGGCGGCGCGCGTGTTCAAGGATTTTGTCTACCGCACCAAGAAAAGTTGGTCTCAGCAGCGGCGTGTGATTGGCAAAGCCGAGCACTTGGCCAAGGGCGCCAACCCGCGCTTCCTTGTGACCTCACTGAGCAGCGAACAGTGGAGTGCTCAGATGCTTTACGAGAAGCTGTATTGTGCCCGTGGCGAGATGGAGAATCGTATCAAAGAGCAGCAGTTGTGTCTGTTTGCCGACCGCACCTCAACTCATCACTTGACCAGCAATCAGGCGCGTCTATGGTTTTCCTCGGTGGCCTACGTTCTGCTCAATGAACTGCGCCGTCTGGGCCTGGCAGGCACCGATCTGGCTCAGGCGCGCTGTGACACGATTCGCATCAAGCTGCTCAAGATTGGCGCTCAGATCAAAGTGACGGTGCGGCGCGTCTGGGTACATTTGTCCAGTTCCCACCCCAATGCGGCCCTGTTTGCGCGGATCGTCAATCAGTTGCGGGCAAGCCATCCCGCGCTGGCCTGATCTGTCGTCAGAAATCCGCTCTTGTCCAAACCTCTCCAGGCTGAGGTGTCTCTGGTCGGTCGTAGGAGCGTGCATCGGGCGAGCAACTGCCCGCGACTTACGCTCTTCTTGCGTTTGCTTGGGCGGCCACGAGGGTGCGCAGTGGCGCACTATCCGTGGCAGTGCGCCACCCGAACCGGTCGTGGACGCGCAAACTACCGCGGTGAGACCCGTGGTGAGAAATCCGGGTTAGGGGGTCTGGGGGAAAAGGGGGAAGAGGGGGAGAAGGGGGAGCGAGGGGGGCCGAAAACTGGCTCTCCGCTTCCGGTTTTTCGCCGGAAAACTGGCTCTCGGCTTCCGGTTTTTGGCTCGGAAACTGGCTCTGGGGCGCCGGTTTCTGACTCGGAAACTGGCTCTGGGGCGCCGGTTTTTCGCTGGAAAACTGGCTGCCGGGTTCCGCTTTTCCAGCCGGAAAACTGGCGCTCGGCCTCCAGTTTTCCTGCCCGACCAGGAGGCGGTAGGTGGAGAGCTTGCCGCGGCCGTGGTGGGAGACGACGGCGAGCTCAGCTTCGGCGGACAGCCGGGTGAGAATCTGCCGGACGTATCGATTGCTGAGACGGGTGAGGCGCTGCAAGGTGCCCTGATCGATGACCCACTCGCCGTTGTGATCGGAGTAGCTGGCGATGGCGAGGAGGACGAGAAGGTCGGCGCCGCTCTGGCGAGAGTGCTCCCAGACGGCGGTGAGTTGCTCAAACCCCATGAACACTCACACCTCCGGTCCCCTGAGCGGGCGAGACGCCGACGCTCCCAGTGGTGGAGGCGGCAGCCACGGCGGATTCGAAGGCTTCGGCCTCGGCCAGGCGCTGCTCCCAGGTCAGGCGGCGGTGCTTGTCGAGATCCTCGGCGAGCTCCAGGTAGAAGGGCTGGCAGATGCGGTCTGGCGGGTGCTGCACCAGGGCGCAGTGCATGGTCTCGGCGTCTGCGAGGAGGCCGAGCTGGCCGCGATAGTGGGGACAGGCGTCTCTCGCGCAGAAGTAGAGCGAGCCCGAGCCGACGACGATGCGCTCCTCGGCGACCGCCTCCCCGCGCCGGAGGCGCAGAGGGACCAAGCTCACCGCTGGCCGCCTCGGTTGGCGTGATCGCGAAACGGCAGTGTCGAATCGAAGCGTTGATGAAGCAAGCGGCAGCGGGTTTGCGTCATGCGCAGCAAGGTACAGCACGCATGTGCTGGATGTCAACACGTCTGCGCTGGAATCCAGCACGAGCCAGGAGTGCGGTGTGTGCTACCCTTTTTTCGGCATGAAGAGACCCGCCGCCAAGCTCACTGCGAAAGGTGAGGCAGACCGCATCAAGGAGGCGCTTCGCGCCGAGGTGGAGTCGAAGGGTGTCTCGCTAAGGGAGCTAGCAGCGAGGACCGAGAGGTCCGACGGGTATTGGTCGCAGGTGTTCAACGGCTTGGTTGTTTTCACCATAGAGCACCTGTTCACGGTGCTCCTGGCGGTGGGTAGTGAACCGCACGAATTCTTCAGGCGGTACTACAACCTGCCGGAGACGCCGACCCGGGATAGTATCGATCCCGTCGAGGCGGCAGTCATTCGGACCTTGAAAAGGTATGGCTTCTCGCCACCCGAGGAAGAAGTTGATTCTCGGAAGTGAGCCCTCACCCCCCGGCCCCCTCTCCCGGTCCACCCAAGCACGCCCTCCCCGGTAGAGGGGGAGACTTACTTTGGGAACGACCGCACGGTCTACTTGCGTGGGAGAGGTAGCCTGACGGTGAGCAGGTCAAATAGGCCATGGAGTTGCTCAACCAGGCCCTCGATCGTTCGAGCATTCAAGGCAAGTTGGAGCATTCGGGCGGCAGTCTCTTCGGGTCCAATGCCCAACGCTTGGAGGATCTCCGGCACGCCTTCCAGCTCTTGCTGGGCTGCGCGAAGGTCTTTGCGCCGGGCGTAGGCGTGAGCCGTTTCCAGGCTCAAGAGAGCGACTTCCTGGATCAATGATCGATCGGCAAAACCTTGCTTTGCGCGGTTGAGGCAGTCCAAAGCTGTGGCGAGATCACCCACCACGGATGCCAGCTTTCCTTCGAACCACAGAACCCGCAAACGAGCGAGATGGCCCATCTTCTCGAAGAATGGAGAGCCGTTCTTCAAAACGAAGAGAGCGCGCTCAGGCTCACCCGCATCTGTCAGGTAGTTGGCAAGACCTTGCAGCGCTGCCCCAACCACCTCGGGATCATCAATATCATCAAGCGTTCCGGTGACGATTTCAGCGGCGGCGCGGGATTCTCCAGAAAGGTTAATGGCATTTGCGAGCTTGAGCTTGATGATCGCCCGCTTCTGACGGTCGGTCGCAAGTCGCGTGGCTCGGCTCAGGCACGCGATTGCAGGTCGAAACCTTCGCCGATCTTGGTGCAGGGATGCGCGGAACTGAAGCAAGAGTGGGTCGGGGCGACCCAATAGTTTTTCGGCCTCATTGAAGGATTGAAAAGCCTCGACGAAAAGGCCGTTGATGCGCTCCGCATTGCCAAGGTGAGTGAGGGCAAAGACTTGAACTTCAGGCGGTTCGGAGCGGGCTTGTTCGACAGCTAGTCGTGCCAGCTCGAGCATTTCAGCCGCATCTTCGTAGCGGATAGCAAAAGCTCGTTCCGCCAGCTCCTTGGCAGGCGGGATCTTGCCACCGTTGCGGAGGACGAGCCGCAACTGACTCGCTGTGCGACGCTGTTTGGGCATCCCTGGACAAGGGTAGCATAGCGGGAAGAGAAGCGGGCCTCCAGGCAAGCTGGCGGCCCGCCGAACTACTACTGCTGGCAAAATGGCCGGCCATCAGGGTCGATGACACAGCCGCCCTGCGGGGTCGGATCGCCACCGCCCGGCTGCCAGCTCGAACCCATCAGCCAGAACGCCAAGAACGTGGTACCAAGCAAAATCGCAGCCTTCATCATCACATCCTCCTCCGTTGGAGCAGGCGAGCGGAAGCGCCCGCCTGCGAATTGCCTTTCGGGATGGGTTGCTGAGAGTCGCACTTCTGAATCCTATTCACGGAACGGTGATTACCACTCTACAAGAAATGGTAAGAGCCATGCAAGGACGGGAAGGGAGCGGGAGAACGCCCTTCCCTCAGAGGAGCTTAGGGGCGTTTCGGCGCGTCTCTACGCGCTCGGGTGAGCGTGGCGGCGACTTCGCGGGCCAGCTCGGCGGTGACGGCTTCGCGGTGGGCGGCTTCCTGGAAGAGGAGGACCGCGGCCAGGGCTTCGCGGGGGATGTTGTGATCGCGGAAGACGGCGACCATCTGGTCGGCCAGGAGGCGGACCTCGGCGGTGTGCCCCTCCTCCAGGTGGGAAACGACCAAGTCCAGGGTGGCGAGAGCGGCCTCGTAGGGATTCCGGTCATCGAGGAAGGTCTGGCGGACGCTGCCGAGGAGCTGGCGGGCTCGCTCGTGCTCGCCCAGGCCGGCGGCCACGCGGCCCTCCACCCAACGCAACCGGAGCCGATCCAGCGCGCCCCCTTGCGCTGCAGCCAGCTCCCGGAGCTCCGGGAGGAGATCAGCCGCTTCCGCGTGGCGGCCCATCTTGGAGAGGTTGTCGACGAGGTTGTGGCGGATGCAGAGGACGAGGCGCGGATCGCGCTCGGGCTCGATCAGGCCGGCTGCTCTCTTCAGGGCCTGGATGGCGGATTCCGATTCCCCCATTTCGATGAGCACGGCAGCCTTCGAGATGAGGCTCCGGCCGGCGAGGTGTGGATCCCGGTGCTCGGGTTGGCCCTCCAGATAGAGAGCGACGGCCTGGTCGAGCAGCTTGATCGCCTCGGGGAAGCGGCGCTGACCCCTGCGGAGCGACGCCTTGAGGACCAGAAGGGTAGGCTCGTAGCCGAGCGCATCCCCAACACCCTCAGCGCCAGCCTCCCACCAGGAGTCCGACATCTCGAAGCTCCTCTCGGCTCCCGCGAGATCGACCTGCACCTTGTAGGCATTGCCGAGGGCGGCCCAGGCGAGGCTGCGCAGCTGATAGATCCACTTCTCCTCGAAGGGCTCACCCTCTGCAATCATGTCCGCCACGTGCACCGCGAGGTCGGCGAGGTGGACGGCTTCGGACGCGCTTTCCGGCGCGGCCCGGCGGCTCTCGCCAACCAGGAGCTCGCACAACCCCCAGCTCACGAACCTGGCGTCAGCCTGGAGGTGGGCAAGGCGGGCCTCTGCATCGAGCGAGACGAGCTCTTGCAAAAGCTGGGGAGCCTCGGCTCGAAACCGGGCGAGGGCGGCGTCGATCAGGCCGAACACGGGCGGGAGGGCTTGGGCCTGGTGCAGCTCGAGCAGCCAGCCGCCCGCCTCTCGGCAGACGGGGCATGCAGCCAGCACATAGAAGAGCTGCTCATTTTGCTCCGCCGACCGATCGACGGCGAGCAGGCGCTCCAAAGCGGCGGCATCGAGATGCTTGTGCTCCATGCTTTCCTCCCTTTTAGGTACGCTCTCACGAGTTCAAATACTGTAACCCAGGAACTCGCGCCGCGTCCAGGGAGGAGCGGGCCGGGCTTTACACCCGGCCCGCAGGGGATCACTCAGAAACGACCGCCGGGCTCAAGGCGAGCCGGTATCGCCGGAGTCGCCCGCGTTGGGCTTCGGGCGGCCATCCGGATCGAGGACGGAGCCGATCTCTGCCCAGAGGAAGAACAGGAAATTGAAGAGCTGCGAGAATCGAAGCATTCGGACCTCCTGAGGGCCGCACGGCTCCGGCCACCACGACCGGAGAGGGCGGGCCTCTCAAAAGGAAGTGTGCGGTGTCTTCCCTGGAAGAGAGCTGAGCGGTGGCGACGGACTCGGAGGTTCGCCGGGCGAAGCTGGGAGCTGCCGGCGTGGCTCTACGGCCCAGCTGCCCGCCTGTACGGGGGAGTGGCCGAGGGGGCGAAGGGCCCCCTTGGCGGGTGGGGGCTCAGAATCTCAGAGATCGCAGCTACAAGAGGGTGGCAGCCTGTCTCAGCACCTCTCCGTCAATGGGCATTGCCATACTCCGCGCACCTGCTCTTCGAGGAATAAAAATGAAACTTATTTCCATATGCCACTGATTCACGATATTGACAATCACTGCGCGGTTGGCTATTCTGACTGTAGTCTAGAAGTGTAGAGTGGTTTCCAAACTCACCGGGTGAAGTTAAGGGCTTGCCTCAGAAGAGCCCACCACCCAGCTAAGAGAGTTAGATGAGCAAACCTGACTTTCCTTCCGGGGGAACGGCTAGTCTCTACAGCATCAGCAGCCATTCTCTGTTTGAGAGAAGATGTCTAGAACACATAGATTGTCCACGTTCGATTGCAAGAGAGAGCAGCAACGCGCTCGGACAAACTAACTTTTCGACCCTTAAAGACTCGGCGGAGGGCCTATGAAGCGGTCTGCTGTTCTGTTGATTGCCATAGTCGTGTTATTCGCCGCAGCTGTTGGATTCATTTACTGGAATCAGAGCAATGCCGACAGGCCAGGGCAGGAGTTACGGCTCCTAGGCTATGTTGGCTATGACGAAGCTGAATTCATAGAGCCGCTACAGAAAGCTTTGAACGCTCGGATAGTAGTTGAAACCTACGTCGGTGGCGACGAGATGTACTCGAAGATGACTAATTCACCTGCCGGAACATACGACGTGGTCGTCCTTGACGCCGAATACGGCGAGAAGCTCTTCGCCAACAAGCGAATAATCGCACTTGAGCCAGAACTCTGGAAGTTTGACGACCTGTTCGATAAGTTTCAAACTGGTCAGCCGGCAAATGTTGGTCCAAATGTCTATGCTACCGTTGCACGCTGGGGGGCGCTCGGCATTGTTTACAACAAGGAGCGCGTGAACAGTGCTCGCGTAAGCACCTACGCCGTTCTTCACGATTCTGATTTGAAGGGCCACGTCGGACTTTATGACTGGTATCTGCCAAACATGGGGGTGCTTAGCCTCAGTCTCGGTAATCCCGAGCCCTACAATATCGATCAAGCACAACTCACCCGCTTGGAAGAAGCACTGCTGCGCCTGAGGCCACAGGTAACGAGTATTCAGCCAAATCCTGGTCAGGTCTTGCAGGATTTCCGCAGCGGTAGTACGTGGATAGCCCCGGGCATTGGGGAGTGGGCAGCAGCGGCTCTCGCCTCCGAGGGCTTGCCAATCGACTGGGCCGTTCCAAGCCCGGGCGGCGTGATGTGGGTCGAGGCATTCGCAATTTCAGCCAACTCCAAGAATCCAGAGTTAGCGAAGCAGTTCCTCCGCGAGGTCATGCAGCCAAGGCAACTGGCTCTGCTCGCGACGCGGAAAGCGTATTTCTCTCAAGTCACTCGCAGATCTGCCTATAACCATATCGACCCGAAAGCCCGCGAAAATCTTAAAGCTAACGACGTGAATACTTTGAACAGTGTTGCGAACCAACTTCATATTAGACACTTACCGGGGCCGGCCACGAATGAGGAGGACTGGCTGGCGGTCTGGACGCGCTTCAAGTCCGCACGTTAATGCCGGAGTCACCTCCAGAGCCAGGATTTATAGGCTTGCCAAACCCGATCAATCAATAGAGCAACGATGCGTCCACGATGGAAGAGATTTGCCGTTTCAGGCTGGAGCGCACTTCGTGATGTGGTCGATAAATTTATTGCGCCCGTAACAGAGTCCAAAGAGTTTAAGGCGCTTTATCCCGTCCTGGTCGTCTCACTCGGCGTGCTTGCGGCATTCCAGGCAAATAAATGGCGGACTTTGGTAATCGCGGTAGCTTTCGTGCTTATTGCAATATCGTCTGTCCTGGTGATCTACCAAGACGCGCAAAAAATAAGGCTTGAGTGTCATTGGAACTTCCTTTTCTTTAGTTACTACCGACCATTCCTTATCGAGCTAGCGAAAAAGATTGCTCGAAGCATAGAGCGAAACGAAAAGATTGATACGCTGACCTACCGAACAGATGATTTCATCCTCGCGCTAGATGAAGCGGCGGCGGACTTTGGACAGGTATCTGGCAGCCGACTTGTAAACATTGCGTCATTCGATATCGAATATGTGTCAGTCTTGAAAGCTGGTATCCGACGAAACGGCACTGAATATAAGCTCGTGCCCCTCTCCCACTTCTGGGAAGGTAGAGAAGGTAACGATCTCAAAGAATTCATAGCACCGGACATCCGCTCATCGGTACTGCAGTTTATCGAGGGCGACATCTTTGCTCTTCCTGTTGGATGGGGCCTGATCGGAGTTTCCATCATTGAGCAAGATCGTCTCCCGAATCGATCTATCATCACAGCTTTGACACGTAATGTAAACGAGGTTGATGCTTTTGATTTTTCGCAATTCTTCGGAAACATAGAAACCATTCGCGAGATGGGATACAGCGTGCTGCTGTATGATTTCTGGAGCAGCATCGCGCAGCTTGTAATATTGAACTATACCGGGCATATGACCATCTCCACCGCTGAGGAAGAGCAGGTCAAGCACTGTTTTAGTGAGATCCGACGACTGCTGCCTATGACAGATATCATTGCAGACCCAGTGGTCTTGCTTGATCGCGTTCGCGCGAACGACAAGAGTGTTGTCATTGGGGGCTCAACTTGGTTTGGAGTCGCTGGTAACTTGCTACCCATTTACGTTCCAGATGCACAGCCCGTTTATGGAGCGTTTTGTGAATGTCTCGGCGTCCTTGCGCCCCCGCAGGCCGAGTACAGCGGCCAGTGGGAACCAGATGCATTTGCGCTGATGTCGTGGTTTGCCGAGCAGCTGAGCGGCGAAGGCCTCGCGACAATCGTGCCCTCTGACAGACAAGCCATTATCAAGAGCTATTTTCCGGCATTGCTTCCAGCGGTGCGCCGTAACGGCCCACCGCGTACCCCGTCGTACTCCCACCAACTTATGCGAACAGACACTAGGGTTGAGTTCAAGTTCCGGAGATTTCCTGACACCGATCCCGCAGCAATTCGGCGCATGAAATCGCTGTGGGATAATGCACAAGCAACAGAACGTATTCTCGTATGACTGTTTTTAGCGGTAGACTTCTGACGCGTTTTTGGAGCCTACCAGGGCTAATCGCCTTCGCCCTTTACCTACTCGTGACTGTCGCAGTTGTCACGGGGTTGTTCTATGATGCGGCCTATGCTCTCTGGACGCGAACAAGTTTTGACACTGTAGGAATCGCGCGTCATACTGTTAATTCGCTACTCATAGGGCTACCCTCAGCCGCCACTTGCGTCGCTGCCGGGATGTACCTCGCATACCGACTACGCTTTGTCGCTACCCGTCATGCCATCCTCGCAGTAATAGTGCTGTTAACTCCGTATTTTTCTTCGGCTGTTGGTTTATATGTCGGACTGAAATCATTGTTCGGCCCAAGTCCTTCCGTCTTCGCGGCCGGGCTTGTGATCCGATATCTTCCAATTTGCGCGATCGTACTGTTGCTGGCGTTGCAGGCACTACCAGCGGGCATTCGACGTGCCGCTGATAATTTACAAGTTCCGCGGACGAAGTTATTCTGGAGGGTTGTTGTGCCTGTAATGCGGCCGACTGCGTTGCTTCTTTTGATTTTCCTCACTTTCGTAATGCCGCTCGATGTAATCGGTAGCACCGTTGGAGGAGGAGGTCAACTACAGACATTAGGTAATTTGATAGCTGATTACGCACGCACCCGAGATGTCCAGAGCACCGCCTCTTTGATGACCGCCCTCTTCGTCCTCGTCTCATCGGCAATTCTGTTCTCATTCATTCGCTCAGCTACCCAACGGGGTGAACGCTCGTATAAGATTGCAAGCGCTGACTCTCTGCCTGCCGAGCCAATCCGAACAGTCTATTTAAACCCTGTGTTCTTGCTATTTGTTTGCCTATACGTGATAATTCTGATCACGCTCTTGCGGCAGCGACCTGAGGTTGGCGCTGAACTATCAGCCCTATGGAGAGCCTTTGGCAACTCAGCTGCCATCATTACTCCGATTTCCATTATTTCCTGCATCTTCGCGCTATTCGTAGGATGCTGGCTCCATTTAGCAGATTTGCGCGCTGCTCGCGCACGTGAGCGGTTTGTTTTGGCAGCGCTTGTCATACCTACGCTATTGCCGCCCATACTGGCAGGGCAGATAGGCGCTGTGACACAGGGGCTACTCAACATTTCAGGCGACACCCTCACTGTAGCGGTATGGTACGTATATTTTTTCGGTGCCGTTCCGATACTCGTTGTGGTTAGTCATCCGCTTATTGCCGAGAACGTCTTGGCTCATGTAGCAGCGAATCACCGTGTCAACGGGTCGGATTACGTTCTTGAGGTGCTTATCCCAACCCTTGGTACGGCACTTTTCGTTGGCTTTTGTTTATTTGGAGCGATTGCCATGTCAGATGCAGTGATAGTCCGGTATGTAGGTGGCTTTACAAAGACTCTCGGACTATTACTGGCTGACCATCAGGCCGGTGTAATCTCTCCGGGTGATTACGTCTTCTTAGGTGGGTTAGGATTGTGGACACTGGGCGCTTTGCTTTTCGCTGGAGTGATGCTATACATAAGTCAACATGCAGCATACATCCGCGTTGGTCAACGACCTCCAACATCAGCAATTCGACGGTCCTGAGATGGCGACAGGCATGGCTCAAATGCTAGTAGACATTGCTAACGCAGAATTGGTGATAGGGCGGCGTCTCCACCTGACGGTTCGCGAGATGCAGGTCCCTCGTAGCACGATTGCGGTAGTACTCGGACCGAATGGCTCTGGTAAGTCGACCCTTGCACGATATCTATGCAGAATTGACGGTGCGGAGCGTGTCACGGCAGCGCGCGAGATGAGGCCGCAACCGGCGGGTGTTATGGTGTGGCAGGCGCTGAATTTGTTCCCACTTACCGTGCGCAGAAACATTGATATTGTTAACCCAAAAGGTGGCGAAACAGCGTTAAAGTATTTCAAGCTGTGGATGCTCCGTGACTACCATATAGATAGTCTCAGCGGGGGCGAGCGCCAGAGATTAGCGCTCGCACGTGGATTTGTCACGGAAGCCGATCTCGTTGTGCTGGATGAGCCGACAAGCTCCCTTGATAGCTCATCTGTACATGACTTGGTAGAAGCGATCGGTGCGTATACTTCACACACCTCTGTGCAGCAGAGTGACTACTTGAAGACGTTGCAGTCTTCAGAAGGTGGCCCTCTTAGCCGAACCGTTGTGATCATTACGCACGATTTGCGGTTTGTTCGCATGCTTTCTAAATTCACGCGAGTGCGCGTGTTTAGCTTGTCTGAGGCAGCGCGACATGACAATCATGTGCCGACTTTTATATTGAATAGTCCACCTGGAGGCGAGGGTTACACGATTGATGCTGTGCATACCTCCCCCCCGGACTTGTTCGTGGCTGACTTCTTTGGTTTGTCAAATATCGTTGGTTACACCGCGACGGTTGGCAAGGCGCGCAGTGCTGGGGACCTGTGTGATCGGTACAAGACAGAGGTCGATGGGTGGGTCCTTCTGCAGGACGATGCTATCCGCGTAGTCGAACAGTCGTCAGTCAGCGAGGCCTCATCATGCTTTCCTGCAGAGGTGATCGGAGGTGAGTTTGTAGGATCCCAACGACGCACACGGCTAGCCGTAGAAGGACGACACGGCGTGTTTGAGATAACGGTGCCGTTCGAGGCGGTACCGCAGGGCAAGCCGCTATGCGTGCAGATTTCCGTCTCGGACCAAGCCACGCCCGCGATAACCGGGCCCAGGGAGTCACTTCGGATGTGATAGGCAAGACGCCACCGGCTCCCTCCCGCCCCCCCGGAGCCGCGGGTGACCGTCAACTGTGTTCACGGGTACGTCTCTTTTAACCAGGCCGCCCTCTCTCTGATGGGGCTGACCGAATCTCGCGAGTGGAGCTCCTCTACGACCAGGACACCGGCTTGCTTGGCTTCCGACGCGAGGAGGCGGGCCAAGGCTATGCCATGACCAGGGACCGCCAGTCGCGGCCCCGAAGCTTCTCAAGCAGGTAGACGCAGGTCAGGGGAAGTACGAGCCGCCCTCGTAGATGCCGTCTGGGCCATTCCATTTGGCACCGCCGAAGGGACAGCAGGAGTAGGGCGACCCCGAAGTGTTCGGCTGGCACCTCTTCCCCTGCGCACGCCAGGCCGCCACATGCTTCTTCCACGTAGCTGCATCCGCGATCCCCTGCACCCTGCACCGCTCAGCCGGTCATGCTCAAGACGGGGTTCGTGCAGCGGGTACGCCGTGTTGCGCGGCGAGAAGGCTCCCGACGACGCGCTGGCCCGCGAGCTGGGCGCGATGGGGCTGCTCTGAGTCAGCGCGCGCGCCGGTAGTGCATGGCGACCGCGCCGCTGCGGAGCGGCTTCGCCGAGACCAGCTCGAGCCGTCGCGTGCTGGGCAGCCCGCTCTGGTACAGGGTCGGGCCGTGGCCGGCGATCCTGGGGTGGACGAGGAACTTGTACTCGTCGATCAGATCCAGCCGGTCCAGCTCGGTCGCGAGCTTGCCGCTACCGAGGAGCACGCCGGCCGGGGTCGCGTCCTTGAGCTTCTGCACACCCGTGCGCAGGTCGCCGGCGATGTGGTGGCTGTTGGTCCACGGGAAGTCCTTTCGCGTCGACGACACCACGTACTTCGGCTTGGCCTCCAGTTTGACCGCCCACTCGCGCATCGCCGGCGGCGCCTCCTCGTCGCCGCGGGCGACCGCCGGCCAGTAGCTCTCCATCATCTCGTAGGTGACGCGGCCCCACAGCATCGCCCGGAGCGAGGTCGCAGGCACTTCCTGCGGGGGCACCTTGTCCGCGACGAGGTGGCCCCCCACTCCTGGGCGCCTTCACCATGCCATCGACGCGAGTTCCCCTAGGCTATTTTCCAGCCGCGCCCGCAGCTCCCGTAAATGCTCCACTCGCTCGTTCCCCGACGCCATCTCAGCCTCGGCCGCGTCACGCTTAGCCAGAATCTCTCTTTGAAGGGGCATCAGGACGTCGGCATCAAAGATGGCTCCCTGCTTCTCAAAGCTCTCAAAGACCTGATCCCTCGCTACGGCGAATTTCTCATGAAGCTCCTGCCGAAGCCGACCGAGAGCCTCTAAGGCCCTTTTCTCCTCGACCATTCCCCACACAGAGGCCGTTGCTGCTCCTAGGGCCAGAAAGGGACCGACCGACTGCAGGAAATGACTTGTCGAATGGCTGGCTCGGATCATAGCATCGGAAGATAGATGTAAATGAAAAGTAGAATTGATGTGGTCCACCGTGTTCGTGATGGCATGATCGAGGTGGGTGATTGCTACTCCTTCGTGGCCGCCGGCATGCCAGGAACCTGAGGCATTGCCGATATGTTCCATACTCCCGGTGCCGGAACTCGTCGCGAGAGCCGTCGCTGCATCCTGTGACGTCTTGACCCCTGTCTGTGCGTTCCCCTTGCTTGTAAGTACGAGAAGTCCCGCGAGACCAGCGGCGACATTCTGCAAAACACCCATTTGATTCGCCAACCTGGGCGTCTTCAGCAACCTGCTGGTCACGTGCTCCACCTCTCCGCTTCCTTCTTTCACGCGCCTAGCAAACTGTTCGAAGAGAGGGAGGCTTTGAATTTCTTGTACATCACGCTGTAATAACCCTCCGATTTCTAGGACCTTCCGCTGCAGGCCTTCCTGGATCGCCTCGATCCGGGCTCGGACTCTACGATGGCACTGCTTTTCCGAAATCGCGAATTGCTCCTGTCCACCACCATGCACTGCCGCCAGAAGTTCATCACCCTCCTCCAAAACTATACGGGCTGCAGCATTTGCAGCGTCTTTAAACTCACGCCTCAATGCTTTTCGGCTCGTTGCAAGCAATTCGAGGTGCCGGTTGAGGAGATGGAGGAATGCCTTGTCGGACTCTTCACCACCAGAAAGCGCAAGTATGGCCTCGTTTGTTCCGCCGAGAACAAAACGAATCGCTGTATCGGCCCGACCGAGTAAGTCCCTCTCTTGAGTCAACTTGTTAAGCGCAGCGACCAGTTCCGCGAATCTCGACTTGTCGATCAACCGCTCGTTATGCTTCTTCGAGCCCTCTAGGTATAGCTTTGCATCGACAAATACCACAGGTACCGAGCGGAGCAGAGTGCTTCCTAGCATCTGGTCCAGGTTCTCTCGATAGTTCTCTATTCGTTCATCAGGATCGCCAGCCTCCGATAGTAGCTTGTTCACAATTAGGAGCATCTTGGGCCAATAGCGGTGTTCGACGGCTAGTTCCTGAAATTTCGGGAGGGTGATATGATCGAACAGCGCTACAGTGAGACAGAAGGCGAGAAGGTCCGAGCGCTCGATCTCCTGGTTTGTCATTTCATCATGGTCCTCGCGCTCTGTATAGAGGCCAGGCGTGTCGACCAAGCGAAGCCCGGCTGCCAGCCAATCATAAGGCGTACAGCGGTCGGTAGTGATGTCAGCTGAGATAGCGATGTCATCTCGACCTGTCAAAGCCGAGATGATGGATGACTTACCTGCACTGTATTGGCCAACAAACGCCAGTGACACCTTGCTGCGCTCGCGATGCTCCCGAAGCTTTCCTTGCACGAGATCACCAATTCTCCTTAGCGACTCGTCGCCATCACTCAGCACGACTATAAGCTGGCTACAATACTCTTCAACGTCTCGATGCCACTTATCAAGATCCAAACTTTTCAAGGACCACTCCTCTCTTTGTTTCGAGAAAAGACTCAAAGCTAACTTTCTCTTGTAGCGTCTTTGAGAGTTTGTCAAGGTCGATCTTCAGACGCAGACGGCCATTAACCTTTATCGTCATAAAAACCCCGAACTGTCGATCGACTCCCCGGATTCTTTGCTCAACGGACGGCCTGCTGAGAGGTTCCGAGGACCCCTCTGTCCAATCCAGAACGCGTTTCGCAAAGAGGTGGCTCGCGTCCTCGCTCGCCTGCCTTAGCGCGGCCACAGTACCCGCCATCAGGAGGCTCACGCTCTCCATCGTTTTCGCGAGGCCGGCGAAGTACTCTAAATAGCCCTGTGTAATCTGGCCGGCGCTGCTCCGCAAGCTTTTAAGGGTCTCTGATTCGAGCTTCTTATGGTAGGCGTCAATCTGAGAGCGCAACGACCTCTCAATGGATTGAGCAGCCTTTGCTCTCTTTGAAGCCTCAGATTGAAATAGAGATGATATAGCCCTAACGATTGCAGCTCCAATGTGCACGAGGGGAGCAAGTGGGGCAGCCATAAGAGATAACACGGCCCCGGCGACCGTCAGCACGATGCCGGCCACCTTCATGACCGTACGCGCTAGCGTGCTCGCATCCTGTTCGGCCAGATAAACAGAAGGCCCGCCAAGCGAACGGGATAGTTTCAGCTCGAGTGATGTCTCTTTGATGATCGCCTCGACCTTCTTGCTGAAGCTGGTTTCTACTTTGTTCACTAGCCTCTGTACACTTTTCTGCGGCGCCAGGCGCTCCATCGTAGCGGACCAGTCAGCGTTCAAGGTTGCCTCAGAGGAGGACCAGTGCTTCTCGGCAAATTTAGGGGCCTCGCTGTTCAAGGAGAGCATCAGATGGTTGAGGCCTGACTTGAGGTCACCTTCGGCGTCCTTGGCCGCGGCTCGGAGCCTACGAGCTCCTGCCTCACCTTGTTTCTTCAAGGTCTCTGCTGAATCAGCGAACTCGACTCTTTTTTGCTCTGCCCAGGTCTTCGCAGGAGCCAGTTCACCGGGCAACATTCCGAGCAAAGTCTGACTTCTCCGTATTGGCCCTTCGTCCACAATCGTGACGCGAAAGGTATCCAGAAGCCGCTGTATTCCGCTGGCGCGCCACAAAGCTTCTGATTCTTGGGAGTCGGCCTCTTTGAGCGCTAGCAACGCTGCAAGTAGATGGACCGGAATCACCTCGAACCTAGCCCCTCCGAACGCTGCACTTGCATAGCGCCGAATACGTGCCTCATGATCTCTGATCTCTGCGGCTGGCATCAAACCTTCTGCACTCTCCAGTTTCGCCTTTAATATATCCGCATCGTCAATGGCTGACTTGAAATTGAGGACGATAATGAGGGGCTTGGCTAGCTCGCGAACCGAGGAAAGCACCTGAAAATCGCTTTCTTGCTGGCTATCATCGGTGACCAGCAAGCACACCATATCTGATTCAGGTAACACTGCTTTGGCGATAGTTGCGTCTTCCGGATTCATTGCGGCACCAAAGCCTGGCGTGTCGAGGATCCGCAGACGTTCCCATTCGTATGTTCTGACGATTCGTGTAGTCCGCTGGGCTCCTCGGCCGATCCCGGTGTTGCCACTCTTAGCGAGGATCGCATGGAGGGTAGACTTACCTGCCTTGGTTCTTCCGAGAAAGGCAATAGTGACCCTATCCAGTGAGCGCCACTTGCGTTCGAGGGATACCCGAAGCTGCTGACTATGATGAAGTAAGTGCTCCTTCAACTCTCCTTCCGCTCTCAACGCAGTCTCTAGCATAGACTTGGCCGTGTGTGCCTCGCTTGGCTGCGCCTTTTTATGGAGATCCGCAATAGCCAAGGAGAGAGATTGGGTGAGCCTTGAAATCGATTGTTCAGAGGCGGCCAGCACCTCTTTAGTGAAAGGGTAGTCTTCGCGAGCCTGGCGGACACAACTCTCGATAACCTCAGGGTACTCGGCCCCGAGGAGGTACTCAATCCAAGCTCCCTCAACGGTCTCCTTGAACTGGTTGGGGACCGTTTTTTCAAGGAGTTCTTGGACTGTTCGCGGCTGAAAGAGCTTCCGAAGCGAGCCGACGAAGCGGGCCCCCCATGACAGGCGCCGGCTGTCCATCGCTATGGAGGCACGGCGAGCATCCTCCAGATCAGTTTGCTGCTTTTGAATCGTCGTTTTCGGGATTTCCCAAGTTTGCGCAGCTTGCTCCAACAACTCAAGCTCATCAACATCGAGGTAGCCATCGACAGCGGCTATCTGCGAGAGACGTGTTAAGACGCCTTGGCGCCGTTCCAAGTCGACTTTCGGAAGTAGTTTCTCGAAGGAAATCCGCTGATCATCGAGCGTTAGGATCTTAGTTAGCTCCCCGCGGATTGTGTCCGAGATCAGAGACTGAGCGAGAGCACGGCTTAGTACGTCCTGCGATTGGATGTGGAGCAACCCTCCTGCACAGACTATGTGCGCGGCTAGGAGGAACTCCGCTTCCCGTGATGGAGTCGTTCCCCCTTCTTGCTCCATAACATTTTGCAGCGCACGAGCCCCCTTGCTTGGTGCAGGCTGCTGCATAGGGTTATCGAGAATTCGCACTCTGCCCCCTTCCTGAACCTGTTCTCCTCAGGGCTTGCAAGGAATCAGTGTCGCATCTGGATAGATCCTGCCGAGCGCCCTATGTGTATGGGCATAGAGCTCTCAGCCTGAGACAGTTATCTCGTGACGAGCCCTTGGCCGTGCTCGAGGTGAGCGTCTTCTATTGTAGATGATCCTGCTTATCTTCGGAAGTAGGGGGCTCCACCTTGAACTGAGACTGGGAAAAGGACCGCTAGTGCAGCACGCTACGGTAGCAGTCTGCCCAGGGCGCCGATCTCTTCCGGCCGATGTGAACGCTAACTCTGGCTCGCCCCAGGGTCGGCGCCTCTTCGACCTTGCTGACGGCTGAGCGCTCCCGCGCGTATCGCCGAGAGCTTGAGCTACCCCTTTCTACGCTGGCTTTCCCTTCAGATGTTGGTGGTAGGGGTCAATTAATTAACGTTTCGCGATGCTGCGGCACTAAGGAGGGCATTCACGCGCTCTAGATCCCGTACGAGCGCTTCGAGCTTCGCCTGCATCTGCGCTTCCAGGGCTAGAAGCTCGGCCTTGTGGCGGCGCTCGCGCTCTTCGGCGAGTTCCTTCAGGGCCTCTCGCTCGCGCTGGTAGGCCTCCTGTCGCAGGGCGTGGCCCTCTTCCATGATGCGGACGTCGAGTTGGATCTGCTCCTGGCGCTTCTCCTGCCGGCGCTGGAGCCAGCGACGGAGGACTTCCAGGAAGGCGGCGCTTCCTCCGAGGGCGGCGAGGCCGGTGATGGTGCGGTCGACGAGCTCGCTCATGCGGAAGGCCCGGGTGATCTTCAGGCGGTAGCCGGGGGTGAGGGAAAGATTGACTTGCATCACGATCTCCTAAGAAGAAGACCCGCCCGGCGCCGAGGGGCGACGCCGGGCGGGTACGGGATCAGCCGCGCTTGCGGGTCGGGGGCGCGACGGAGCCCGGCGCCGGATCCTGGACGCGCTCGGGCTTAAGAAGCTCGATGACTTCCATGTCCGGGGGCGCGGAGTCCACCTTCTCGATGCGCAGCTTGGGGTCGTCGGCGAGCTGCGGGGGCAGCTCGGCGGCACGGACGTAGACCGGCTCGAGGCCGAACGTCAGCACCTGACCGTCCACGTTGACGCGACGGGTGGCGTTGGCGGTTTCCAGGACTTCGGCGGTGACACGGATCTTGTAAATCTTCGTCTCTTTCATCTCTTTCTCCTTTTCTTACTCCGGTTGTTGAAGAACCCGCACGGCGGTTTGCCAGAACGCCGGTGTGACGCCGTACATGGCATCCATGCCGAACGGGATGTAACGCGACGCGAACTCTTTGGATTGATCGAATTTCAGGCCCTGCGGCTCGCGGGAGACCACGAAGATCGCGGGCCGCGGGCCGTCGGGTGTGGCTAGGACGATGTCGACCGTGAAATGGCCGAAGGGCTGGGGCTTGAAGTCGCGGACGAGCTCGAAAGCTCCCTGCCAGAGGTTGGGGTCAGCGCCGAAGCTCTTTTCGGTGCGCAGCTTCTCGTAGGCCGACCAGACCGGCTGCGAGCGCACGAAGACGACCAGGCCCTTGCGAACCTCGTCGCTGCGCACCAGCTGGTCGCGGAGGATGGAGTTGGCCATCAGCTGGTCCACGGCCATGGAGAGCTCATCGCGAGCTTCGCTGACGGTCGGGGCCGAGGGGTCGGCGCGTGTGGTGTAGACGAGGTTGGTGGCCTCGGTGCCGTCCGGGTGCTGATGCGCGTCGCTGAAGAAGTCCTGCCCGTCGTAGGTCAGGAGGTTCTCGCGCAGGACGCGGTAGGCCAGCAAAACCTTGCCGACGGCGAAGGCGCGGCCGATGCGCGTGGCCTTCTCGGTAGCTTGCAGGAGGGCCGTTCCCCGCTCGATGTCGATGGAATCGAAGTCGAGGGTGACTTCGTACAGCTCCGGCCGAACCTTGAGCCGGCCGGCGAAGCCCTGCTGGGCGACGCGGTCCCCGATCCACTTGCGCAGCTCGGGGAACACGGCGGCCCATTCGAGGTTGACCTCCTCAGCCAGGGAGGGATCGGAGATCACGACCGCCATGGACGACAGGAGGGTCGTGGGGTCGGTCTTGTCGTAGATATCGAGGGCGATGGGCGTCGCCCTGACCGCAATCGATTTGAGATCGCTGAGCATGGTCGCTTTCTCCTAGCGCCGGTCGATGTCCACGAACCACTTGCCGGGCGAGCCCGGGCGGGTGAACTTGCCGACGAGGACGGAATTCGAGGTAACGGTGGCAACGGTGTTGTCATCCACCACGAAGGCGTCATCGCCGGGCTTGGGTATAGGTCCGGTGAAGGCAAACTCCCATTCGCCGCGGCTATCGACTTCGACGAAGCGGACGGCGCCGAAGGAACTGAAGGTGTCGCCGAGGGTGCCGTTGGCGCCGTCGGTGTTGTCGAAAGGTTTCCAGGCGACGCCCTGAAAGCGGACGTCGTCGCCGTTGTATCCGGCCACGGCGAAGCCATCGGCGTCGGTGCACGTGATGGCGTTGAGGTAGATGCGGGCTCCGCCCAGCACGGGAAGAGGCAGGAACTGCGGCTGATGGACCGAGTGCATGCGGTGGACGTCTGCGGTGAGAAATGGCATCGGGGTCTCTCCTGTCAGTTGGAAGACCGGAAGCCCCAGCTCGCGCTGAAGCGGTATTTCTGCTCGAGCTCGGCTTCGCGCTCGGATGAGAGAGCGCCTGGCTGGCGGGCGGCAGGGTCGGCGTCGGCCATGCGGCCCGCGGTCAGCGCTTCGACGGCGGGAACGGCGGCGAGGATCTGGAGGACCTGGTCGGCGATGGAGACTTCCGCAGCAGGCTTCGCCGGATCGGCTTGCAGCCGGACGGTGGCGGGGGTGCGGTCGGCGAGCAGCTCGACGAGCAGCGGCCGCGCGAGTTTGGCCATGGCGGGCGTGACGCGGGCGCCGAGCTGGGCGAGGCGGCGGTCTACGTCAAGCTCGGAACGCTGCCGGAGGAGCGTGGAGAGGGCTTGCGCGCCTTCCGCGACCTGGGCGCGCAAGGCGGCCAGCTCGACTTCTCCGGATGGGGCTGGGGTGTCCGGCGGCGTGGGGGGATCGTCTTCGGGCATTGGGGTCTCCTTTCGGGCGGTGAGGACGTACTGAGGACGGCAAAGGGTCACGGGCGGGAGCCCGGGGATCGCGGGACGGGCGTTGCCCAGGAGGGCGCAGCCGGTGAGATACCAGCCCCCGGTGACGGGATGGCTCAAGGCGATCTCGGCCGATCTGCGGGTGTAGCGCTTGCTCCGGATCAGCTCGACGGTCGCGGGATCGAGGTCGATGTAGCGGACCCAGAGGGCGGCGTCCTGGAGCCACACGCGCTCGCACCAGCCGAGGGAAGGACCGCCCCAGTTGTGATCGAGGTTGAGGCTTGCCATCTCGACGGCGGGGTCGTAGACACCGGCCATCTCGAGGAGGCGTTGCAGGGTGATGTTGATCCCGTGGGTCTCGGTGAGATCGACGGGGATCAGCGCGGGGAACTCCAGCGCGAGGGAATCGCCAGCAGCGAGCTCGAGGACGTGATCGGCGCCGGGAGTCCAGAGGACTGAGCCGCTGATGATGCGAGGTTTCATCTGCCACCTCCAAAGCCGGGGTCTGGGAGTGCGGGAAGGCCGGTGTCCGGGGCGATGGGCCAGGGGCCGGTGGGCTCGTCGCCGGTGTAGCCGAGCTCTTGAGCCTCGGCGGCGCTGACGGTGCCGATGAAGCAGCGGCAGTTGTGGCCGGCAGGAGGCCACCAGGTGTTCCAGATGGGGTGATCGATGGCAAAGACTTTGCCGTGCATCACGGCGTGGTTGTGGAGGGGACGCTGGCGGACGTGATCGTCACCGACGGTCCACCAGATGAGATAGCGGGTCTGGGACGGCAAGGACGACAAGGACCGCAAGGACGGCAAGGACGTAAAGGACGGGGACGGCTTGGCGGGCGGCGGCTCGACCACGGGCTCGTTTTCGAGCGGCGCGGGGACGCGCATGGTCATCCGGTAGTAGGCCAAGGGGACGGCTACTCCGTCCTTGAGGGCGTTCTCGATGCCCTTCATGCGCTGGCCGCGGTCGGCAGCGTCGGTGGCGTCGTAGATGGATTTCGGGATAGGCGCGTCGGGCCCGTAGTTGAGCAGCACCAGCCAGCGGACCAGGGAGTCAGACTCGAAAGTGCCCAACAGATGGGCGTCGTGCTGGACGGTCTCCAGGCGGACCTCGTTCGAGATCATGGCCTTTGCGAAGGAGCCGGCACCCTTGGCGAGGCCGCTGGTGTCGACCTCTCCGAGCATCAGCAGGGCTTCCGCGTGTTCGAGCCATGCGACGAAGGAGGAATAGCTGGCGTCACCACCCCGGGAAGCTTCGAGAAAGCTGATGTCAAGGCCTTCGGGCAGCGCGATGGACGAGCCCGTCCGGATGGAGTTGAGGATCGCGAGCATGCGGTCCTCGTTCTCCTTGTTGAGGAGGTCCTGGTCCGCCTTGTAGGGATAGGTCCCCTTGGTGAGAGGCTGCGCGAAGCGCTCGACGAAGATGGCCCAGTACTTCGAGGCGTGTCGCTTGAGAAACCAGACCCAGTACAGCCGATCGAGCAGCGCCCGGCCCCACGGGTTGTCCTTGGTGCCGTAGGACAAGACCTGGAACTTCATCGGCGGCGCAGGGACCGGCGCGACGCGGCCCGGGTGGGCGACGACGTGGAGAGACCTGTCCACAGCCGACCAACCGAACCGCCACATGGGGCGGTCAATGAGATCGACCGGCAGCCACGCTCCGGCCAGGGGGCCGCGAGTCGCTTGCTCCCAGATGATCTCGTTGATGGCAACGCCTTTGATGACAGCTTCCAGGATGTTGGAGACAGGGACGATGCGGACCGGGATCAGAGAGAGCGCGGTCTGAACGAAGCGGGCGATCTCCTCGGCAAGCGGCGTCGAGTCGGCGGCGCGGATGTAGCGCGGCAACGCGAGCACCGCTTTGACTCGCTTTTCCCAGAGAGCCGCCATGTTCGTATCGGTTTCGATCATCCGCGTGTACAGCTCTCCGACGCGGTCGCCGTCTTCTGACCGTTCGCGGACGAAGCGGGAGGGATGGGGAACCTCTTGCCATCTTCCGAAAGTGCCGAATCCACGGAAGAGCATGGGATCGGACCCGAGCTCGCCCACGTAGGGGCGAAGCCGGCGCTCGGCCGACAGGGCGGTGAGCACCAGCTCGGCGAAGAGCTGCTCGGAACGGGATCGGGCGGCGGGGAGGGCGTTCACAGGTTCCTCAGGATGTCGAGGGAAGCGATGGCGCTCCCGGTGGGGGTTGCGTGCCGGAGGGGCGGAGTGGAGACGGCTGCCCAGTCGGCGGTGAGCTTGCGCAGCTCGGCAACGCGCAGCGCATCGACCAGATGGTCGTTGAGCTTGGAGAAGCGGCGGGCGTCGCCAGACTGCGAGTAGGTGTGATTGGCGAGGAGGTGCCGGACTTCGGGGTCGAAGGGCAGCTCAAGGCCGCGACCGTGGAGACGGCGCTCGATGAGTTGGGTGCCCAGCTCCTTGTAGGAGATGAGCACTTCCCTGCCGGAGGCGGGATCGAGCTGGGCCTCGCCGGTCGTGGGGTCGATGGCTGGCGTCGAGCGGTTGAACACGTAGCCGGACAGGCGTTCGCCGAGCCCGGGCGCCAGGAGGTCCACCAGGACGCGGCCGACGCCGGTAGCGTCGAAGCCCCATCCGCCGGCGGGCTTCAGGATGGCGTCGAGCGCGAGGATGAAATCGCGTTGCGCGTACCAGTTCCAGCCGGTCAAGTGGATGCGAAGGGCGAGGGTGTCAGCGAGACCATTCCGCCGCTCGAACAGAATTTCCGTGACAGTGGCGGAACCGACGTCAACGCCAGCGGTGAGGTCGCCTGGAATCGGACGGACGAAGAAGCGGGCAAGGTCGGTAATCACTTCCCGGCGGCGCTCGGCGTCCCAGCGGCCCCAGCCGGACATGTCGAGGCCGTCCTGGAGCACGGTGAGGTAGGGCTGCAGGACGTCGGCGCCTTCGGCCTCCTCCGGCTCGTCGTCTTCGGTCGGCTGCGGCTCGCCTTCCTCGCCCCACGGGTAGGAGGGGTTCAGGCGGCGGGAAAGGCCATCCAACTGGCCGGCGCGGCTGTCCCAACGAAACGAGACGGAAAGGTAGTCGGGGATCCAGGTGAGAGCCGGCTTGAGCAGGCGCTCGGGGAAAAGCGAGTATTCGGGATCGCCCGGCAAGCCGAGGACGTTGTGCACGTAACCCGGCTCGTCCGGGCCGCCGTAGAAACCAACGAACTCCTGCCGGCGCTCCTCGCACCAGAAGGGGTGCGGCATGATGGTCTTGGGCCAGTGGAAGCGGACCCATACCCGCCCGCCGAGATCGCGGGCGAGAGCGCGGGTGCCTTCAGGGGTGGCCGCAGAGATGGGCCGGAGGAGCTGCTCGACGTTCAGCTTGGGCGTGTCGTCCGGCACGACCGAGTCCGCTGGGACCGCGTTGTCCGCGATGCGCTGGAAGGTGCACTGGCGGTCGCCCGTGGGCACGGAGTAGATCCGGATCTCGCAGCCCGGCTTGGCGGCGCGCCAGAACTCGCTCCAGCTCCTCGGATTGACGACCTTCGCCGCCTCATCGTGCAGAAGCCAGCCGCGGACGTGGATGCCGCGGTAGGCGCGGCCGTCGTGGCCTGCCGGCCGGAAGAGCACGCGCAGGCCGTTGCGCCAGGTCAGCCGCCGGTAGGGCTTGGTGGTGCGGGCTCGCACGGAGGCGGCGAGGAACGGGTTGGCGCTGAGCTGCCATTCGACTTCTTCCCAGATCTCGTCAAGGTCGCCGTCCAGGGCAGAGCCGACAAGCACGCTGCCGCGCTCGGCTGCGAGACAGCCCCAGAGCAGAAGGCCCACGATCTCCCGGCTCTTGCCGACCTCGGCGCCGTCCTGGTGGACGACGTGGCCGCGGAAGCGGAGCGAGGGTCGCTGGTACGGGAAGAGCTGCCAAAGGCCGCCGCCGTCCTCGGGCTTGTTCACGAGGTTGGTTTCGACCCAGAGGACGGGGTCGGCGTTGAGGAGCCACCACTGGAGGCGGTCCACGTCGAGGACCTCGTCGCCGATCCGAAGGTCGCCGCGCTCAAGCGCCTGCCAGGACCAGCGCTTGCGGCGCAGCAGGGCGTCGATCAGCTCGGGGAGCGCAGGATGGAGCAACTCGACGCTATGCATCTGAGTCCTCCCCCTCCCCCGCCAGGCCTTTCCGCATCTGGCTCACCCAGGCGGCTCTCCCGGCCAAACCGAGGCCTTGATCCCTCTCGCGCTCGCCGCTCGACTTGGGCGTGATGGCCTGGTCGGTCGCGGTATGGCCGAGCTGGCGGAGGAGCTGGAAGGTGTTGGCGGCCCGGGGGTTCTCGATCGGGCGCTCGGCCACGACCTCGAGGTCGCCGTCGGCGTTGCGCCCCACGACCGGAACCTGGACGACGAGACCTTCCTGGAGGAGCACGGCGAGCTCGCCCTGGGCGAGCGCGAGCTGGCCGGCCATGGAGGTGGCGGCGAGCTCTGCGAGGCCGTTCAGATCGCCGCGCTCGATAGCCGTGAGGTACTTCTGCATCGTGTCCTGGTGGCCCAGGGAGACCAAGCAGGCCGAAAGACCGGCGCCGCGTGCTTCCACGGCGCGCTTCAGGTCGCAGGTGCCTTTGCCGTCGTTCGGGCAGACCGCGGGTTTGCAGGGTGGCAGGGCCTGGGCAAGCAAGCTGGTGGCGTACTGGCCGGTCTTGACCGCGGCAGCGCGACGCTGCGCCCGCTCTTTCGCGGACAGCGGCTTGCCCTTGGGCCGGCCGGGTTTTCCTGAAGTTCGTTTCGGCATGTTGACAGCGCTCGTCGTTCGGAGGCAGGTTGAATCCATGAGCGCAAGGAGCCCAAATCGAAGAGGCCCTGGAAACAGGGGGTAACTGCAACAATTCACGGGAGTTGCCGGCTGCCGGCGGGGCGGGGAAATGGAACAATGACTGTTCCATACTGGATGGCTGGACGTCTTTTCTGGTGAGCGTCCGGGGGCGGGGAGAAGCAACGGCGCGGCGGTATCGGCGGCTGGTCGAGCGGCTGCTCGCGGATGCCGGGAAGCCGGTCGCGCAGCTCAACCGGGAGGACGTCGAGAAGCATCTCCGGCGGCTGCATGTAGCCGGGCGGGGGGAGAGCGTGCGGCAGGGGGTGGTGGTGGCGGTGCGGTCGCTCGGGGAGTGGTGTCTGGCTCACGGGATCGTGGAGGTGAATCCGGGAGGAGGGCTGGCGGGGCCGTCCGGCTTCCGCAGGGAGGTGCGCCCGCTCACGGTGGAGGAGGTATCGCGGCTCATCTGGGGAGACCGCCCGGACTGCCTGCCGACCAAGCACCGGGAGCTGCGGGACCGGGCGCTGCTCGCGGTGATGTACATCGCGGGCCTCCGCGCCTCGGAGCCCGGGCCGATCCGGCTGAACGACGTGCAGTGGGACGAGGCGGCGGGGGTCTTCCGGTTTCTTCTGGTGAAGGCCAAGGCGGCGCGCCGGGAGAGGTGGGTACCTCTGGACCGCCAGGTGTCCCGGGTGCTCGGAACCTATCTGGCGGTGCGGCCGGCGGGCTCACCGTGGTTGTTCGTCTCGGAGCGAAGGACGCCGCTGTCGCGGGCGGGGGTGTATCAGATCTTCCGCCGGCGGAGGAAGGAGGCGGGGATCGAGGCGCGGGGGCGAAGGATGTCGCCGCACATCCTGCGGCACTCGATCGCAACCCACCTGCTCGCGCGAGGGTGGGACATCCGGACGGTGCAGGTGCACATGCGGCATGCGTCGATCAAGACGACCGAGGTGTACCTGCACGCGGATGAGGGGAGGGTTCAGAGGATGATGCTCCGGTCGAGCCCGCTTGGCCCGCAGAGGGAGCGGCGGGTGGAGCTGGGGCGAGGGCTGGTGGAGTTGTTGGGGGAGCTGGGCGGGTTGGGTGGGGGGAGGGCTCCGGGGGATGAGATCTAGCTGCCGGTCTTTGTAGCCGAGGTCGCGGTGAAGAGAGGCTTTGAGAACTGCGATCCGGGCGAATAGACCTGGTCTCTGGGCAGAAAGAAGGCGGGAGTGTCCCAATCTCGCTATACTGAGCACTCTTTTAGATGGAGGAGGGGGAGACGTGCGTCCCCCCCTCTCCATGGTGGCTCAGCAGCTGTGGTGGGTGTGCTTGATGGCCTTGTCGATGAGCCTGGCCAGAAGCCAGAGGACAGGACCGATCAGTGCTTTCCACCGCTTCCACTGTCTGAGCCACCACCCTTTCCGCTTCTTAATCTCCTCGTCCTTCTTGCTCGCGTCGGGTGGGTCCATAAAGTTCCATTCCGAGGAATCCAAGACGGCCACCATGGCCGGCTAAGTCCCTCTACTGTAGAGAGTGGCACTTTTCCCTAAAAACGGGAAAGGCGGGTTTTCTCGGAAGGCCGTTAGACCGACGCCAAGCAGTAAGTACTGTTGATCCAAGGGTTTGGGCGTGAGGAGGTTTCGACGCGCTGGACGTTCTCGCACTCGATCCAATCGCGGGCTTGCAAGTCCGGGGCCAGAAGGGTGCCTGAGTTCTGAGAAGCGTGACAAACGCACCCATTCAATTCAACGCATAAATTCTGACCTAGACCCATTCAACAAAAGTCCTCTTCTGTTGTCTGCTCTTTCCGGCCGAGCCGCGCCGCGCAAAGGCTTGGCTGGCTGTGGTTTAGCCGCGCTGATCCGTCGCGGCCTCCCCCTCGCGGGCGGTTCACTAAGGGAAAACGAAACCAGTTCCGTTTTTTGAGGCGAGCAAAAGCCCGCCTGGCTTGCGTTTGGTCGATGTTGACCGGGTGCGTTTCCTGGTTTTAACCCGCGTAGAAAAGCAGCCACTGGAAGGGGGTTTGGACAGCGCCCGGTGGGCGGGAGGCGCCGCGGCTGGCGCGGACGAGCACGAGACGCCGAAGGCGGCTCGCGCGCAGCGCGCCAAGACGCGGCGCCGAGGGGTTGGGGGTGGGTGGGTGGGCGGCGGGAGGGGGCGGGTGGGCGGGAACCAAAATGAACTCGGCAGTTTGGCGGAGCGCACGCGGAGCCAAGCTGCCGGACCCTGCTTGGGGGGAGGGCCCCGTAGCGTGCTTCCACTGAACTCTCGGGATGCGTCCGGGGGAGGCCCGGGTAGGTGCCCGCGCCTGGTTTGACATAAGCCCCGCTTATGTAAAGGCGCAGCCCGGAGGCGGGGAGTGGCGCGCAGGGCGGGGTTCGGGTAAGGCGCGCTTACCGGAACTCCCGACCTGCGTTTGCGCCGCCCCCGCCGGAGCCAGGGGCGGGCAGCTCCCGGGCCGTAGGGCGGGGGAAAGGTCCGGAATGCCACGGCACGTTGCGGGGCCCGAGGGCGGGGGAAATGGAAGAGGGCGGGCGGACGGGGATTGGGTGGGCGTCGACGGAGGAACGGAGGACGGCACGGCCGCAGTCTCCGGCGCGTCCCACCCGGCCTTGTGGGATGGAAGGTCGCCGTCCGCGATGAGGCTGAGCAAAGCGAGGGTGGGAGCAGTTCGGCGAGCAGCTTGCGCGGAGCCGATCTGCGGGGGAAGGTCGCCGTCCACACGATGGCTGCGGCGACGGAGGAGCTCGGGGGCGGGTGCGGTGGGCGGGCGAGAGCTGCTCCGGCGCTACCACGAGGGCTCGCAGGAGAGGGGGGCGTTTGCGTCAGCGAACCTGGGGGGAGGTTGCCGTCCACGACCAGGCCGGAGCTTGCGCGGGTGGGAGCAGTTCGGCGAGCAGCTTGCGCGGAGCCGATCTGCGGGGGGACGTTGCCATCCGCACCGTGGCTGAGACGAGAGACGCACGCGGGGCCGTCCCACGGCGGCTCCGACGACGGAGGAGCTCCGGGCGGGTGTGCAGGGTGCGGGAGCTGCTCCGGCGCAACCACGAAGGCTCGCAGGAGAGGGGGCGTTTGCGTCAGCGAACCTGGGGGAACTCGCCGTCCACGGCCAGGCCGGAGCTTGTGCGGGTGGGCGGGAGGGTTGCCGTCCCACGGAGGGTGGGGCTGGCGCGGGGTGGTAGGGTGCCTATAGATGGAACAATGCCGTGATTCGGCCATTCAAATCGTGGCGTGCGGACATTAAACTCACAGACGACGTGCCGACTACCTTCATCGATCCGCGAAGCGATCCCGACCCGCGGGCTCCACGCGCCCCCGCGCGGTTCACCACGAATGCGGCCGAGTTGGAGGAGCTACATCGGTTCTGCCTCAACGGCCGGCTCTATGATGTCGAGCGCTGGATCCAAGCTGGGAGGCCGATGCAGGTCGCAGTCGGCTCAATTATCGAACCACGCCGCCGCACGGCTTTGGAGATTGTGCTCGACCGCCAGCATCACTCGCTCGTGCTTCTCCTTCTCGCCAACGGGTATGACATGAACGCAGAGCCGGAGTCTCCTCTCGACTGGGCACTGCGTCGTCGTCGCTTGGACTTCCTGGACCTGTTTCTCGACTGGGGCGCCGACCCTCGACAGGTGGATCTGCACACGCTCAACGCCACCTACGATTCGCAGCTTTACGAGCGGTTTTGCCGCCTCGGCGTCGACTTCACTTCTGGTCACGAACTGGCCTACTCCCTGGGCCATCACACGAGCAACAAGCCCCTCTTCGGCTTCGCGAAGCGGCACCGGTTGCAGAACCCCAAGATCCAGGTCGAGCTTGACATCGCCCTCGCGCACCACGCATGGGAGGGCAACGAGAAGGGGGTGATGCTCTGCCTGTGGGCTGGCGCTGATCCGCATGCTGCGGTGCCAGTTCTGCGGTGGGGTCTCGGCAACGAGGAGGACGAGGACCGCTATAGCGCCGTTTATGCTGCGTGCAGCGGCGGGCATTTTGCCATCCTCGAGCGCCTGAAGCCCGACCCCTCGCTGGACGACTACGAGGAGCTCTACCGCTGTGCGTGCAACGAGAAGACCGTCGAGCTCCTGGTGCGTTCGAAGCCACCCGCCAAATCCGCAGAGCTTGTGGCAGCTCAGCTTTCGCGAGCGGTATGGCTGTTTGGCCAGAATCGACCTGTGGAGACCCTGCAGGCTCTGTTCGAGGCGGGAGTGCGATGGGAAGCGAGTCCCAAAGAGATCGCTCGCGCCCGCTGTGATTTGCTGAAGATGGGCGATTGGACCTTCATCCGTCTGATGAGACTCCTCGCGACCGACGACTACTGCTCGCGCGAGGTGCTGGCCGAGCTGGCAAGGACCCCCAGAATGCGGGAGCGCATGGTCAAGGTTGGGCTGATCCCGCCGAGCCCCAGGCGACGGAGCCAGTTCGATCCAAGCAGACCATCAAGGGCCAGAGAGGCTATGGCTAAGTTCGGGATCGAGCCGCCAAAGGAGAAGAAGGCAGCCGTCATCCTTCCGCGAGTCGTTCACCTCGGCGGGTGGGCTTGGAATGTGTGCTCCATCCAACTCGACCGGCCGACACTCTTCGAGCGCGTGTGGTCTGTGCCGGTTGACCAGCTCGCGAAAGAGTGGGGCCTGTCAGGCCGGGGGCTGGCGAAGGCGTGCAGCCGTCTGAAGATTCCCGTGCCGCCCCGCGGCTTTTGGGCGAGAGTGGCGGCCGGTCAGCGGGTCCACCGCCCCAAGCTCCCGATCCTGCCGCCTGGCGAGGCCGAGGAGATCCTCATCTACGTGCCCGAGCCGGAGGGCAAATGATTCCGGGCCGCCCGTCGAGGCTGTGTGTAGCTGTGGGAATCCCGGGTGGTGGATGGCGTGGCTGGGATTTCCAACGGGGGTGGGAAGATCCAGGCGAGAGGGTGGTTGGGGCCTGAGCTTTCCACGCCCGGTCAGCTTCCACAGCCTGGGTGGGGGCCGCTTATGACCTCACGCAGGAACTGCAGAGCTTCGCTCCTTGAATCGGACAACCGCCGGCTGCTGAAGACCAAGGCGCGGCGCATGCTGCTGCGCCTGGGCTGCCCGCCAAGTCTCGGCAAGGTGAGCATAGTGACGAAGGGTCATCCGTGTGTCGGCATGCCCAAGCTGCTTCGCCAAGCCCGGAAGGTCTGCCCCAGGAGACATCAGGTAGAGCGAGGCGTAGGTGTGACGCAGGATGTGAAAGCCGATCGCCGGGCGGATGCCGGCCTTCTCGCACGCTTGCCTGAGCGGCCGGTCCTGCTCGGACCTCTTCCAGCGCTTCCCCTTGCGGAGGAAGATCGGGTCAGCCTGAGCCTTGCCGGCGGTCTGTGCGTCGAAGAAGGCGAGGCCCTCTTCGCCGAGGTAGACGACCCGCCGCCGCGCATGCGTCTTGCCGTAGAGCACCTGCACGCCGCCGACCTCCCGTAGATAGTCCTCGACTCGCAACCCGATCAACTCGCCATAAGCGCACCCGGTGTGCAGCGCGGCCTCGGCGAGGACCCGGAGATCCTCGTCGTGGCCTTCCAGCGAGCGGAGCAGGCGTCGAGCCTCGTCCTGCTCCAGGTGCCGGACCTTGGGTTGGTCGGCGCCCTGGAAGGGTGAGACGTTCCAGGCGTCGGCAGTCGCCTTCGGGACGCGACCCTCCTCCACGGCGAAGTTCAGAGCTGCCTTAAGGACCGTCAGGATTCGGTTGGCAGTGGCCCGCCGCTTCCGCTGATCCTCCTCGGTCGCCAGTTCACGGGTTTTGACCTCGCCGGCGCGTGCGCGGAGCTTGGCTGGTCTTTTGGCGATCTCCTGGTGCCATGAGCGGACGAGGGGACGCGAAAGGAACGTGCCCTGGTCCGGCTCGCCAGTCAGAAGAAAGCGCCCGAGCTCCGGGACGATGTCTCGCTTGATCACATCCTCGGTTCTCGCGATGCCCCGGCGGTGCTCTCGGAACCAGGAGAGATAGTCCTGACAGGCGTCGGCGACCGTGTACGCCGGAGCAGGTCCTGCGCCGACCGCTCGCCGGTGGCGCTCCTGGCGCCACCATTCCGCGGCCTGGGTGACTGCGTCGCGATAGGAAAGGACGGTCGCCCCATCAGGGGCTGCCAGGTCGTCAGCGCTGCCGAGGTGGTGGTGGGGGGTGTACCTGCCGCTTCCCAGATACAGGCGAGCCCACCAGGAGCCGGGACCCTCGGCGATCTTGCGGTAGCCGAGGTGCTGGCCTTCAGCGATGGTGACCCAGTAGACCGCCGATTTTGCGAGCGGCTTCAGCCGCCGTCGCACGGTTGGTGAGGTGAGATCGCAAGAATTGTGCGCCATTAGCGCCTCCAAGGGTGGGGCCGGTTTGCCTGACCATTAATGTACCATTAACGGCGGTTAGCGGTCAACCGCGGACGGCTGCGGACAAGCGTGGACTGAAATGTCGTAAAATCAGTTAGTTAGCGGCCATCAGCAGCCACCGGCGGCCCCCGGCGGACTTGGAATGCGCCCTTTCAAGGCGGCAACACGGGTTCGAATCCCGTTGGGGATACCA
>CAVUHL010000004.1:0-20467 GCA_963741305.1 uncultured Holophagales bacterium
CAGTTTCGATTTCGTTTGCATGACGCGGTCGACCTCGTCGAGGCAGTCCGGCGCCACGACGCCGACGGCAAGCAGGACGTCGTGGACCCACTCCTTCCATGAGACCTGGTAGCGCCGCGGCGCGGACCAATGGACGCCGAAAATCGGCTCCTGCTCGTTCTCTTCCCGGAGGAGCACGACATGTCCACCGAGGAGCCAATACTTGAGCTCCAGGTAGACCTCGCCGCCGGCATAGCCCAAGAGGTTCGGGTTGTAGCCACGGACGGCCTCCAACGCGGCCTTCGGTGACGAGTAACACCAGAGGCCGCTCGCTGCGATCGGGTACGTGGCGACCGCGAGGCCGTTGCTATCGTTGCGCTGCGGTATCTTCGACATCGGCGTCCACCCGCCCCAGAAGTCTTCGCGCAGCCGCAGTTTGTACGGTCCGAACAGGCTGTTCGGGTCGGTGAAGGCGATGGGGATGTGCGCCAGGTAGAGGTCCGGCGCGGGGGCGTGCGTGGGGAGCCCCGTCCGGTTCAGGAAGAGGCGATGCAGCGCCTCGATGGCGTACGGCGCGAGCAGGACATGCGAGTCGAGGAAGATCAGATGCTCGCCCTCTGCCGCGGCCGCGGCCCGGTTGCGCGGGTAGAACACCGACTTCACCTCGCCGGCGGCGAGGTACCGGACCGGGAACCGCGCTTTGGCGAACGCGGCGCAGATCTCTTGGACCGTCTTGCCGCAGGTCTTGGCGCCGGGGTCGTTGTCGGCGACCACGATCTCCATGCCGTCGCGCTCGACGAGCGAGCCTCGCGTGTGCATCTGAAGCGAGTGGAGCGTGAACCAGAGCGTATCCGCTTCGTCGCGGCACGCGATCACGATGCTGATCCCGGGCATGGCTACCTTTCCTAAACGTGACAACAGTCGTTGAACTTTTCGAACAGCCAGTCGTCGTCGCGCACCCGGCGCGCCGCGAAATCGGCCCGCTTTTCCCAGACGTCGCTCTCCACCGCCTGCGCCAGGGCGGCGCCGAAGCGGGCGCGGTTTCTGAGCGCCGAGGTCACCCGGGGAACTCGCTGGTGGTTGAAGTGAAGCAGCGCCACCCGCAACAGTTGTGGGTCAGCAGATGCCATTGGACTCCGTACGGTCGCGCCTTGCGGAAGTAGTGCAGCACGGTGACCTCCGGCACCACCCAGACCTCGTAACCCAGCAGCCAGTAGCGCACGCAGATCTCCAGGTCTTCCGAGCCCCACTGCGGCATGCCTTCGTCGAAGGTGCCGGCCCGCTTCAGGGTTTCGTGGCGCATGGCCATGAAGCCGCCTCCCAGCGTCGGCACGGGACAGGGCTCCGCGGATTTTTTGACCAGCCATTCCAGGCGCAGATTGTTGTTGGCGATCCGTTGCCCGCACGCGACGTTGCGATCCGGCTGCCCATCACGCCGATGCCGGGGCCGGCCACCCCCATGTTCGGTAGGTTGAGCGTGCGGACGAGGGGCTCCCACCAGCGCTCGGGCAGGTCCATGTGAGCGTCGGAAAAGACTACGACCTCGCCGCGCGCCTCGGCCAGGCCGCGATTGCGCGCGGCGGACACGCCCAAAGGCTCGATCGAACGGAGGAGGCGAACGTTGCCCCACGTTTTGCTCGGCCAGGAAGTCGGCGCAGCCGTCCGTCGAGCCGTTGTCGATGACGATGACCTCGCTGTTTTCCGGCAGCGTCGCCACGAACTGCTCGACGGTGCGCTTCAACAGCACGGACTCGTTCGTGGCCGGCAGGATGACGCTGATCTTGAGCGGGTAATCGCCCCGGAACAGGCTTTCCGGATGCTCCACGGGCGGCGGCGGCGGGATCACGTAAAAAGGCGGAGGAAACGGGATTTCTTCCGGCCTGGGCAGGCTCCTCGGCGAGCGGGAAACCCCAGATGCTCCCGAACCGAGCGCGCCGTAGTCCCTCCGCCACCGCGGGCGCAGTTGGATCCTTCCCCGCGGGATCTCGGCGCTCGGGTGCTCGTGGCCGTTCCGGCCTCGCCGCGACGGATGGAGTAAACCTCCGCCGGCTCCACGGCCTGGAGGTGGACGGCCTCGGCGCCCTCGGCTGCGCACAGCGCCTCGAACCGTCGGCGTACCCGGTCTCGGCGTGCGGATAGCCATGCAGCTTGACGAACGTTTCGCGCCGAAAGCAGCTTCCTCTATGAAGCGCTGCCGCCATGCGGCGCTTCGGGCTCCGGGCCGCCGAGCTCTTCCCCGTTCCAGAGCCAGACCTTGTCGGCCTTCCAGAAGAACCGCCTGCGGCGCGAGGTGGGCCACCGTGAAGGAGAGCCGGTGCGGCAGGCTGATGTCGTCCTCCGGCCACGGGAAGATGAGATCGTGGGAAGCGAGGCCCACGGCCGCTTTGAGCTTTTCGGCGGCCGAATGAAAACGCCGGGGCACGTTGACGACCTGCACCTCGGGGTGGTCGAACACCAGGGTTTGCCCCTCGATATCGTTGAGGACGATGAGCTCTTTCGTGCCGGGGTAGTCCTGCCGCAGGAAGGAATGAATCGCCTCTTCCAGCCGCTCCACGCGGCCCTCGGCCGGGCAGATGCAGGTGACCGCGGGAGGTGTCGCCAGCCAGCCGGCCCACCGGCTTTTCGCGGCTCCACGCGCCGGAGCCGCGCGCTGCCGCGTGTCTCCCTTAGGCGCGCGAAGACGCTCTTCAGGCCCTGGCTCTCGGCCAGGCTCTCGAGGGCTTGTTCGTAGTCGTCCATGCCGCCGCGCGAGGTCAATGGCACCACCTCGACCGTCACTTCGTCCAGGCCGGCCTTGGGATAGGGCAGGATGGTGCAGAAGGGCTCCCCCGCTTCGAACCGGACGGTTGCCCGGGGCGCGTCAGCCGCCAATGAAGGGTGAGGGTGCCCGGGAGGATGGACGTGTCGATCACCGACTCCAACGGAACGGCGCCATCCTTCGACGCGTTGATCGGGCCGCGCACCCACAGGGCGTGCTCCGCTTCGGTCTTGCATTGATACCCGGGAAAGAACGTGAGCCGTCCCTCGCCCTCGAGGCTCTGCACGAAGTCCACCTGCCCGGGGACGTCCGTCTCCGCGAAACGGATCTCGACGTCTTCGGCATCGGGACCTCCATGCCAGACGGCTTCGAAGGCGCACGGGCAGAGGAAATCCCAGCCTCTTCCCTCCGGCGAAGGTTGCAGGGTGGCCGCGGGGCCGTACAGCGGATAGGCGGTGATCTTCATGTCGGGACCTCGGCTCCGCCGGTGCTGCCCTGGGCCTTCCCCGTCGGGGGTGCGGGAAGGGCCAGGGAGAACGGAGGTTTCGGGGTATGATGGCGTGGTCAGAGGCAGGTCGTCGGACGGCAGGTCGTCGGTCGTCGTCGTCGGCGATCGTCGTCGGCGGCTCTGTCGTCGTCGGCGGCAGGCGTCGGACGTGGCGCTCGCCTCCACCTGGTGACGCTTGTCGCCGTCGGCCTTGAGCATCCACTTGAGATCGTCGGTGCAATTGAACATCACCGAAAACACGTTGAGGTGCTCGCCCGGAAGGAACACGGTCGGCTGGCCGAAATCCTGTTGGCCGGGCACGAACATGTTCTTCGGTCCGACCGGCAAGGTGATGGTGGCGCTGGCTCTGGTTCAGGTAACCGAAATGGGCCGTGAAGGTGCCGTCGCCATTGTTGTCCACGCACTCCAGCAGCGGGATCAACTGATGGTCCCCTCCGGCATGCGCCACCCGGGCGATCATCGGCAACAGCGCAGCGAAAGGCCCAGGGCGGCAAAGGAGCTGAGCGCCTCCCGGCGGGAATACGTGGCCGCGGGAGGGGGCATGGGAGCGGCGCTGGATTCGAGCAGGCCGGCAGTCTCCAGCTCGTCCAGGGCGAACCGCATCAACTGCTCGCCTCGGCCGGCGGCACGTTGAGCTTCCGACGCAGGAGCTCCGTGAGCTGCCGGGGCGTCGTCTGCCCGTCGCAATGCTGAAGACCAGCGCCGAGGTGGCGTTCAAAACGAAGGATTGTTTCTGTTCGTGGTCGAACACGCTCAAACCGTCGCCCACCGCTTCGGTCGAGACACGGTCTTGCTTCGTAAGGGATTGGCCATTCATTTCTCCTTGATTGGTTTCAATATAGGTGTCTTGCGGGAGATCTCATTCTTTGCTCGGGTGAACCTCCTTTCGCCTTCGTCTGCGGCTCACAGGGCCGCGAGTGCGTCGGCAGACTAACTGCGGATAGTCGTGCTTCCAGTGCGGCTGCAAGCGACGCGCCCGAGAGGGATCTCCCGCTGCGGGCCTGTCTGCTCGACCGCGGCCGCGACCTCGGCGTAGCCCCAGTTCTGCCCGGCCTTGCGCAGCCGAAACCGCTCAGGTGATAGCTGCCCGTGCCGCCCCAGCGGTAGACGTAGTAGATCTCTTCCGGCGTCGCGGCGATGGAGGCGGTAGAGCCGGGAAAGCGGGCGGCCAGTTGATCCTCGAAGATCGCGACCGTGCCGCTGCCGTCCGCCGCATAGCCGCCACGGCGTCGAACAGGGCGCGCGACCAGCAACTATGCGGCGTGAAAGAGGTTCTTCGACCGGGCCGCTGAGCATGGTCGTCGTTCCAGAGCCAGGCTTGCCTCGCGTTGAAAATACCCTTTTGCGGGATCGAAGTTCGCCACCGAAAAGCTCAGCCGGTGGGGCAGGTAGACGTCATCGTCGTCCCAGACGAAGAGCAGGTCGTGCGACGCCAAGGCGACCGCGGCATTCATCTTCTCGCCCAGGGTCCGGAAGCGCCTTGGCAGGTTGATCACCTGCACTTCCGGATGGTCGAAGCTCCAAGGTCTGATCGGCATAGTCGTTCAGCACGATCATCTCTTTGGGTCCGGCGTAGTCCTGGCGGAGAAACGAATGGATCGCCTCCTCCAGGAGCCGGGGCCGGCCGTAGGTCAAGCAAAAGCAGCTCACCGCGGGTTGGGTTGCCATCGGCGCCCGGTTTCTTTCAGTCTGTCCTGTAGTTCTATCCTTTCGAGCAGGCTTTTTGAGGCTAGCACCTGGAATGGAGCGCGTCTATCCTCTCTAGAGAGGATAGATCTGGATCGCGAAATATGATAAAGGCCCACGGAAGAAATCATTCCGGCCGCGCTAAAATGACGCCGAACGCGATGAGAATCATTCGGACCGCGCTCAAAATCATTTCGGCCGCGCGATGGCGTCGCTCAACGGCCGCGAGCCCGTTCATCCCTCTCCTTTAGGAGAGGGGCCGGGGGCATAGGCGCTAACTTAGCCGGGCTCTGTTCAAGGAGGATGAGCTCACTCCGCCGCAGCCAGGCCCTCATCACCCCAACCCCTCTTCTCCCAGCCGCACTCCCCCCGACCGGGAGAAGAGGGGCTTTAGGAAGCCTTTCTCAGTCTCCCTCCTCTACCGGCAGGGGTGGGTGTGAGGTGGGAGAGGAGGGCCGGGGAGGTGAGGGGCCAGGCGGCACCGCGAACGCTCCACTTACCCAGGCTCTGGGAATCGGGCACGTCAGCGAGATCAATCTTGACGGGATCAAGTTAGCGCCTATGAGGGCCGGGGGTGAGGTCGCGTGGGAAAGGAGCTGGCCTGTGTCGAGATAGGTCAGGGGCGCCATTCTTCGGACCAGTCGATGTGGACCAGATCCTCCGGATCGCCGACGATGAGGTCGCGCGGCTTCAAGTTCGCCAGCTTGCTCCTGGGCTCGACCGCCGCGATGCGGAGGACCTTCCCTTTGCGCTCGATGTCGACGGGGACGCCGGTCTCCAGGATCTCGTCCAGGATCCGGTAGATGTTCTCGCGCAAGGCAGAAGCTCGAAGCGGCATGCGGGGCACCCCCTAAGGCCCGCTCTCAAGCTACAGCCGAACCGTACGAGTGTCAAGTGGAAGTCGTACGCGGCCGAGCCGCGGCCGCCCGATTCGCTGCCGATCCGCCGGAAATCATTCCGGCCGCGCTAAAATGACGCCGAACGCGATGAGAGTCATTCGGACCGCGCTGGAAATCATTTCGGCCGCGCCAAAATGACGCCGGGCGCGATGAGAATCATTCGGACCACGCTGGAATCCATTTCGACCGCGCCAAAATGTCGCCGGACGCGATGAGAATCATTTGGACCGCGCTGGAATCCATTTCGACCGCGCCAAAATGACGCCGAACGCGATGGGAATCATTTGGATCGCGCTGGAGATCATTTCGGCCGCGCTCGAAGTCATTCTAGCGGGGCCGAAACGATCTGCACCGCGCCAGAATGATTTTTGGCCCGTCTCGGCTCCTTTCGCGGCGCGCTGAAATCCATTCCAGGGCGCCCGAAAGCCTCAGGATCTCGATGGCAGGCGTGCCAACCGCGCTGAAATCGCTTGAGCTGCGGCGAGGAAAGAAGGGGGCGCGCTCGGCGGCGCGCCCCCTGGGATAGAGGCTACTTCAGGGTGTCAGGAAGGATGGCCGAGCCTGTAGGCTGGGTCGACTCCGAGTTGGGCGGCACGGGCTCCGGGCTTGGCGGCGCGGGCGGCCTCACCGGGCGGGGCCGGATCGGCTGCAGCCCGAACTCCACCAGCTTCTCGCTCCTCAGCCCGTAGTGCTGCCGCACTCCGGTGCGCAGGAAGTCCGCGAGGGTCTGTGCCGCGCGGAACAGCTCCTGCAACTGCCGGGTGGTTTCCTGCTTGCTCGCCGCCAGGGTGATCTGCTGAGCGCTCAGATCCCTGAACTGCTCGAGGAACTGCACGAGTTGGAGCCGGTGGATCTCCAGGTGCGAGAGCTCGTCGGCATTCGCCGCGATGGCTGTGGTGACTCGCTCCCAGCCTGCGGCCTGGTTCATGTAAAGCGGTACGCGTAACATCTTGGTGCTCCTTTCTTCCCCCTTCGGGGAAAACCGAACGGCGCCTCCTTGGCGCCGACGGGTTACTGCCCATCGGTCAACACCTGCTGGATGGGTCTGTCCCCTCTACTCTGGAAAAGGTTCAAGGCGGGGGCTTCCTGGCGGGAAAGCGGCCCGGCATCCTCCCTGGAGAGGATGCCGGGCCTGACTGGAGCGGTGGGTTGCCGCCGGCTACGGCAGCGTCGAGTTGTACAGCGGGCCCTGGTCGACCGGACCGCCGTTGCAGGCCAATTCGGTCACGCAAGTCTCGGTCTGCGCAACCTGGGGTGCGGAATCGTCTTTCGGTACTTAAAAATATTGTACTGAGCGTGCTCTATTGCCACCCGAGCATTTGTTTTGTCACTCGATTGTGAATACACAGTAATATGGCCCGTAACCTTCCTCTGCGACTCTGTCCAGGCTTCAAGGTGCAGGCTTCCGTAGAGAGGAGAGCGCCCCGCCTGGGCTCTCGCCATTGGATTGGAGGAACATGTCCGAGCCACGTCCCAGAGTGCTTCTCGCCGACGACCATCCGTTGATGCTCGACGGCCTGAGGAAGCTTCTCGAACCCGACTTCGAGGTGGTCGCTGCGGTGAGGGATGGCCGCGAGCTCCTCAAGGCTGCAGAGAGGCTGCGGCCTGATCTCGTCGTTACCGACATCTCGATGCCGTTCGTCGACGGCCTCGAAGCCACGCGCCGGCTTCAGGTTGCCATGCCTGGCGTGCCGGTGCTGGTCCTGAGCATCGAGGACGATCCTTCCTGGGTACGGAAGGCGTTCGAGGCCGGCGCCTGCGGCTACCTGACCAAGATTTCCACGGTCGAGGAAATCGGGACTGCCGTCCGGGAAGTGCTCAAGGGCCTCTTATACGTGAGCCCCGTCGTAACCCGGGGAATGGTCGACACTGCGAAACTGTTCGCCGCGCGGCGCCCCGAGGCGCTGCCGCGGACCGCCGCTCCCCCGGCGACCCCGTGGATCAACGAGCTTCTCACGCCGCGCGAGCTCGACACCGTCCGCCTGCTGGGCCGGGGCCTGAGCAACAAGCAGATCGCCTGGCTTCTCGGCGTGTCGGTAACCACGGTCCGCACCCACCTGAACAAGATCTACGGCAAGCTGGGTACGGCGAGCCGGGTGGAGCTGGCGCTCCTCGCGGCCCAGCCTGGCAGTGCCGTGATGTGACATGACGAGGTAGACCGAGCATCAATGCCATACCATTACACACATCTTAACAAGGTATGGTTGCGCCCAGGCCCGAAGGGCCATAGGGATAAAGCCTGGCGTTTCAACGCCAGGTAGCGGCCCCGTCCGTCCCAAGAAAGCCCCAAAGGGGCGTAGGGAGCCAACATCGACGCCGTAATTGCCTGCGTCCCTTCGGGACTTTCGCGGACATGGGGACCTCCAACCTGGCGTTGAAACGCCAGGCTTTATCCCTATGGCCCTTCGGGCCTACCCTCCGCCCGGCATCCTCCCTGGAAACTAGAGAGGATGCCGGGCGGAGATGTTCGGAGAGGTTTGCCTTTTCTACCGCCTCACCTTCACGAGGCGTCGAGGGGCGCCGGCGGGTACTTGCGGACCACCAGGCTGCCCCAGGTTTCGAGGATCTGGCGCTTGCCGGCGGAGAGGTCGCGGGTCACCGGCATATAGAGCGTGCTGGCGACTTCCATGTCGGCGGTGACCATCATCATCAACTGGTCGATCGCCCCCTCGACCCGCGGCAGGTCGCCCAGCGGCATGAACAGGTCCATCACCGGGAAGATCATGTCGTAGACGTAGAGGATCTTCTCGTAGACGAAATGCCAGATCTGGAGGCGGTCGTATTGCGGCTGGCCGGTGTAGATTCCGGTGGCGTTCCAGCAGTCGACGAACTCGCTCACCAGAGCATCGTCGAACGGCAGCACCCGGGCCACCGAGTAGAAGGAGGTGCCGATGGAGAATTCCGGAGGCTTGATGAAGTCGAAGCTCACTGAGGACTGGGGAAGGGGAGGGGCCGGTTTCCCCGACTGAGGGTAATAGACGAGGATTGGAAAACCAGGTGCGTTCGAGGTGATATCGACGGTGACGTTGCCTTGTGCGTCGGTCTGATGCGAGGACGGCGGAACGTTCAGGAACTCCGAGGTAGGCAGAATGTTGCAGACCGGCACCCCCGGATCCTCGGACTCCGGCGGCGGCGAGGAATTGAAAAGCGACCAACTACCGGCTCCCAATTTGAGCATCCACGGGAAGTACTGGAACACGAACACCTCGGTGCCCGTCAGCGGCACGGCGTTCTTGTGGCGGACCTGCAGCGTGATCCTCTGCGTCTTTCCCTCATCGATGTAGACCCCGCGGTCGTCGGTCTCCACGGTGAGCGGCGTTTCCACGGACAGGATCTGCCCTTGCGCCCGGAGGGCGAGGACGCCGTTGTCCGCTCCCAGCCACTGGCTGATCTGGTCCGCCGTCACCCCGGGTACGAACGGGACGTCCACCAGGCCGCCCTTCGCGCTGTAGGCGGTCATGTCATATTGGTCGTAGGCGAACGAGCCGATGAGGTTGAAGTTTTCCTCGCCGCCCGGCAGTTGCACGACCACGTCGATCGGGCCGTAATCGTACCTTTCGGCCTGCAGGTCGGGTTTCAGGTCGAACTCTGGAATGGCATTCTGCAGGTCGAGTGAAACGATTCCGGCGCCGCCATTGATTTCGGCGTGGATCACTCCCGGCGCAAGCTGCGGCAGCTCGTTCGTGGTGGCCGAGAGATCGGCCCCCGGCTCGAATTGGAGGGCGGTATGGCCGATGACGCCGATCGGCACCGCGGCGCGGACCGTTGCCGCACTGGCCGGCGAGACGGGCGCGAGCTTCGTGTTCGGCGCCAGCATGTGGCCGCCGGGCGCCGTCGCCAGCTCTCCCTGGTTCCACACCCCGAGCACGCCGACGATGCGGCTGTAGGCGGGGTTGATGAACACCTTGCCCTGCTTGTAGAGCGCGGTCAGGTCGGCGCAGGTGCGCGGCCGCTCGGCGATGTCGTTGAAGATCCCGTTCTGATAATAAACCGTGTTGTAGGTGGCGAAGCGCAACATGACTCCCGCGGCGTTCGCCCCTTGCGCGGCTGCGACGAGCGCGGCCACCAGCGGCGAGCTCCCGGCGCGTCTGGAGGGCTGCCGTGGGGATCGTCGTCTGGAAGACGGCGCCGATCGGTCCGGCGATCATCAGGTCCGAGCTGATGTTGCGTGGCACGAAGAAGGACCGCGAGTACATCCGTTGCGAGACGGCGCCGCCGAGAGAGGTCTGGCCGTCTCCCACCTTGAACGACGAGAGATAGATCTGGCTGCAGAACGGCGAGGCCGGATTGATGTCGATCAACCGGGCGGGCGACGGCCGGCCGCCGATGCTATTGCCGAAGATCTGCACCGGCTGGTTGAGGATCGGATCGGACGGCGCGGCCGGCTGGTTGTAGCCGAGGTCGCCGCCGCTGGTCTTCGAGTTGGCGTTGCTGGCCGGGTGTTGAATGAATTCGCAGCCCATGCCGCCGTAGAAATTCCAGCGGCTGGGCATGTGGAGATACTCGATTGGCGCCGCACGAATCCGAGGCGCCTGCCGTGCTGTTCCGGGCAGGAATCGTCGTAGGGCTCGATCGCCCAGGGGCGGAACTTGTCCCGGAAGTCGGCCGGGGTGATCGGCGTCCGGCAGTTGGGCGAGGAAAGCCCAATCGAGGGCGGCGTTGGGGGCGTCGTAGACGGGTAGGTAATCGTTGTTGTTCGAGGTGCAGACGTCCCACTGCATGTAGCCCTGGAAGTAGATGCGGGGGAACGACAGGACGCTCATCGTTGGAAACCTCCTTGCTCTCGCTCCGAGCCGGGCGTACAAGTGCGGTCCTTTGCCGGTGGGCGCGCTTCATCGACCAGACATAATCCAGGAAATTGTACCCCGCGCAGGCTCGGCGGGTCTCCGACGTAGTAGGCGAGGTTACCGCCCTGTGTGTAGGCGAGGTTGAAATAGCTCGCCGTTCGGCTTGATCGACGCCAGGGCATGGCAGGTGATGCAGGATGACTGCGTCTGAAATGCGGACTCGATGGTCGAATTGGCGAGCAGCGTGGGCTGCCCCGTCGTCCGAGGTGAACTTGGTCTGCACGCCGTCCAGCTGATAGTTGGCGAAGACCGAGCCCTGGCTCTGCAGGGCGCTCTGGTTGGACTGGTTCGCGGCCTCGGTCTCGGGCGTGATGGGCAGCTCCAGCCGCGGCGGCCGTGAACCGGCTGTTGTCGACGTTCTCGAAAGTGATCCAGACCCATTCCACCTGGCACTTGTTGATGATGTGCATGCCGGCGAGGGCGGCATAGCCGACTGTCCCAGCCGGCGGGCTGGCCGTCACGGTCGAATTTCTGGTAGTAGGCGTTGACGACGTAATAGTTATCCTTGAGCTCGGCGCACTTCGCGGCGTCGGTGCCGAGCCAGAGCCAGGAAGTCTTCAGCTCGTAGGAATCGGCCGGGAAATTGGCCGGCTCATTCCGCTGTGCCGCCAGCTCCTGGCCGTTCACGTTGTAGAACTGCCGGCTCACGATGTAGTTGAAGGTTGGTTCGTTCATCAGCAACTGGTAGCGGACGGGCTGATTCCACTTGTCGAGGAGATCGCGGCCATCGACCTGGATCGTGGTGTCGAGGTTGTGCCGCACTTCGGGGGAGGCGCCCTCACAGCCCGGCGGGGCGGGCGGTATCGGATCCAGGTCCGCAGGAGGGACGTCCTGACCCCAAGCAGGAGGAGCCCCACCATCGGCCAGGTAGACCGTGCTGGTTTGCCGGAACTCGGTCTCCCAGACCTTGGTGCCGGCAGCGGCCACCGGCTCGTTGAGCTCGATAAAAAGATCCCAGGCGGCGGCGACAGGATCCGCGGCAATGGCCTCACAGACAGCGACCGGATCGGTGTGCAACTGGGCGGCAGAGGCGAGCCTCGGCGCCCTGTGGGACTCCGCCACGGGCATGCCGGGCTTGGGGCCGTGGGAAGAGCAGGCTACGAAGAGTACAGCGAGCAGCAGGAGCGACAGCGGTCGGCGCATCGTCAAAACCTCCTGTAAGAAAATGCTGAAAACCGGAGAGTACACAACTGCGGATTGAGGAGTCAATCGAGAGGCACGCCGCCGCGGCGAGAACGACGCCTCACGGCGCGCTCCCTCCCTCCGCCAAAGCCCAGCAGCCCGCCGCGATCCCTTGGAGGGGACAAAAATCACTTCGGATGGAGGCGACCTTCGGTCTCCTGGCCGGGGCCAGAGGAGCCGGGTCTCTCGACCCGGCTCCCGGGCCGGAGCCCTGAGTCAGAACTCGGTGCAGGCTGGGTAGCGCGGGGGGCCCTGACAACGGCGGGTGTGGCCGTTACACGTGATCGAGCAGCCCGTGTGCTGGCAGTTGCCGGTGCCGCTCTGACACTTCCAGTAGGGCTCGCCAGGGCAGTACAACCAGGCGGTGCAGGTATTGCCGCTCCAGGTGATGTACGTCGTGCGGTTCTCCGGCGCCGGCGTGAAGAGGTCCCCGGGAGCGTCGGGTACGAGCTGCCCGGTCGGGGCCACCTCGGCCGCCGCGGGCACGGCAGGGGCCTCCATCTCGACCGCGGCGAGGGACGAGGCGAAAAGAACCAGACCTGCTGCGAGGATCAGGTGCTTCATCGTAAGGATCTCCTCTTGCATGCGACGAACGAATTTGCGCGCCGCAGACTTCACCGCTCGCCCGCGCACTGGCGGCGAGCCGTGGTGAGAAACCGGGGTCTTTCCTTCGTGGCTTGGGGCGAACCCTCGTCGTGCCTCGAATGCCGGGCAGATGTTTAGCATATTTCGATCTGGCTATCAACTACGGCGGCATCAGGGCTTTTTCCACCCAAAGAAGCCTTTTGCTGTCCTCTTGAAGGGGGCTCGGCGCTTGGCTTGCCTGGGGCACCTCATCGAGACCGCGCAGTTACAATCGCCAAGATTTGAGCGCTTGACTGGACCCAGGAGGCTAATCGCTACTATAATGGCTGTAGTCGAGGGCCGCGGCCGAGGAAGATGGCGTCATGGACAGGTTTTCACTGAGACACCCGAGCAGGCCGGCCAAAGTTGGCCGCCGAGCCAGGGCGCTACGGTTGGCCAGGGGTTGGAAGCAGTACCACTCTGGCCGAGCGGTCCGGGGTCAGCCTGGCATCGCTGCGACGTTTCGAGGACTCGGGAAAGGTATCGCTTCAGAGCCTGCTCGATCTCGCCTTCGCCCTCAACCGGCTGGATGATTTCGACGCGCTCCTCCAACCGCCGCGCGCGTCGTCGCTCGCCGAGTCTGAAGACGGCCGAGCAGCGCCCCACCCGCAAGCCGAGGCCGGGTATGAGGAAGTTGGTACCTGTCACGAAATAAACATTCCAGGTCTTGCCTCGCCGCCCGGGTATCAATGCCGTACCATTACACACATCTCACAAGGTATGCGGTTGCGTCCAGGCCCGAAGGGCTGTAGGGATAAAGCCTGGCGTTTCAACGCCAGGTAGGCGGCCCCGCCCGTCCCAAGAAAGCCCCAACGGGGCGTAGGGAGCCAACATCGAAGCCGCAATTGCCTGCGTCCCTTCGGGACTTTCGCGGACATGGGGACCTCACAACCTGGCGTTGAAACGCCAGGCTTTATCCCTATGGCCCTTCGGGCCTATCCACGCGACGTCAAGATGAGGCAGCCTTACGGAAGCCCGCCAGCTTGGCACTGGCAATCCCAGCCGCCGGTGGGGCACATGAAGCCTCCGCTGAAGATGTTGCAGTGTCCCCAGGGCCCCGTGCCCACCCGGCAGCGACCTCCCCGGATGGAGCCGCGGCAGACCGCCTCGCTACAGCTCCCACAGAATTGAGTTGCGGCCAGCGCCGGTTCTTGCCCATCCACCAAGGCCGCGGGATCGCATGGGGTGATGGGCGCTTCTCCTCCGAGGATCTGGGACAGCAGGTCTTGAGACTGCGGAGCGACGACGACGGGGGCATCCTCTCCGGCGACGACGACGGCGGGCGCCGCCGCCAGGAGCAGGCCAGCTACCATGAGAGTCGCTGCAATCTTCATAAGTCCTCCTTGGGTCGAAGGCCGGGGTGCATTCCCGAGCCAAGCCATACACGTTAGTCCATAGCGCTATCCTATTTCAAGGATCTGAACCGAACTGGCTTCGCCAGCCCTCCTTCAGCTCCAGCCTGATCTCCGGTGAATACGTGATCCATCCCGCCGGCGATTCATATTTCACCCGCACCGGGAGATCCCCCCTCTCCTGAAGCTGGAATCCAGCCTCGCGCGGCATCTCGAGGACGATGGCGCCGTCACCCAGGACGAACGAATACTTCCCTTCGGGATAAGGGCCGAATTCCCAGAACAGGACACCGTCCGAAACGTGAAAGCTGGCAGTCAAAGGAACGTTCGGGCGGATCGACGAGCAATGGCTCGCTCGCAGGGCGGGGATCCGCGGCGTGACATCCACCACGCGGCGGGCGGCAGGATCGTAGCCCCACACCCTGCCCAGCGGTCCGCGGCGGAGACAGAGATGGAGATCGTCCTGGAACCAGCCCCCGCCGGGAGAACGATTGAAAACGTTCGCTTTCATCCATTGCAGCTCGCCCAGAGAAGCGCCCAGCATGAGTGGATGCCGTAGGAAGTTGCCCTCTCGCATATCGAGCAGGAACCGGTTCTCGGCGCTCATTCGTTCAGCCCGCGAGACGCGATGATTCCAATCCTGCCGGTTCAAGGCCAGGCCCGAGAGGCAGGCCGCCGCGGCGAGAACGAAGGCGGTCCGGCGCCTCGCGGCGCTTCCTCCCTCCGCCAGAGCCCGGCAGCCCGCCACGAAGGCCACGGTCACGACGATCCAGGCCGGAACCGCAAACCGCGGCTCCATCCGGGTCGAGACCGGCAGGATGGGAAGGAGCGCAAGGATCAACGCGCCCGCCGTCAACCCGGCCGCCCGGCGGTTCCGCAGAAACAAGAGGGTGAGGAGGCCGGCTGTCAGCGAAGCGGCAAGGATGACGGACGCCAATGACAGCCGGCCGCCCATCAACTCCGCCGCCAGCTTGCGCGGCAACGCCAAAGCCAATCCCGGCAGGCCGGAAGGCGTGACTGCGAACCCATATCCGCCTATGGGCGTGCCCAGGGCGGCGTAACGGAAAATGAGATAGAGAGCGAGCGCCGCGGCATGCGGCGCCGCCAGGCGGAGCCGCGCCGCGAATCCGGTGCGCGTGCCGCCGTTGGGATCGGGTAGCAGGACCAGGAGCGCGGGAAGAGGAACCGCAATTTCCTTGGCAAGGGAAGCGGCGAAGTAGAGGGCCGCCGAGAGGCACGCGAATCCCCAGGACCGTGCGCCCGTGCGCCGTAACGCCGCCGCCCAGGCTCCCACGGCGAGGGTGGCGAGAAGGATGGCCTCCACGTAGTGGCGGACCGGCAGAAGCGGCGCCAGCGAAGCCGTAACCGGCCCGATCAAAAAGAGCCAGGAGCCGACGGCCGCCCACAGGCGCGGCAACCAGAGGCGCAGAACGCCAAAGAGGACCGCCGGACAGAGGGATAGAACAAGGAGGTGACGAACGTAGAACGGATAGGGTTCGATCCCGAAAAGTCGCCGGTCCACGTCCAGCGAGACAAACAGCAGGGGAGTGAAGACTTGGGAAAGCTGCCGGAATTGCGAGGCATCGAAGAGGTACCATCCCGGCCGGCCGGTGAGCAAATGGCGCAGGTGCCAGAAGTCGTCCTCCATCCACCAAAGCTGGAGGACGGAACGGTAGAGCAGCCAGGCCAGCGCGGAGAGCGCCAAGGCGATCCCCCCGTCGGCCAGCAGGCGCTGGGCCGGAGAAGTCTGTGTGGGCACGAGTGAAGGATACCGCGCCCGGGCCCTCACTTCCACGAATCTATCCTGTTCTTCCTAATCTCAGCCCCGCCAGGGGCGGCATCCTCCAGCCCAGGAGGTGACTCCTGGGCTGCTTCGAGGCGCGGTCCACGGCCCGCCCCCACCTGCGCCCAGGGCTCGCGCCCTGGGCTGGAGGATGCCGCCCCGGACGGGGCTGGCGAAGGAGGGCTCTATTGCCTGAAATGGCAATTTGGGTCCTATAATCGTCGGCCATGAGAGCTGAGACGCCACGGCCGAGGGACGCCACAACACGAGCGGACGACATTCCGGCGGAGTGGCTGGCCGAGTTCGAGGCCGCTGCCCGGCGGCCGTTGCAGACTCGCTTTCGCTACGCCTTCATCCACACCTACAAGCCGGTGCTCGACGACGAGCCGTTTCGTGCCTTCGACACGACCGCTGACTACCGCCGCTGGTGCGAGGAGAACCTGCCGGACTGGCTGGGATATGGGCGCGTTTGAGTACCGGCAGGCCGAGGAGATTCGCGACGCTTTCGCCCGCCACGGCGTGCGCTACCTCTTCATTGGCAAGTCCGGCGCAATTCTCCTCGGCTTCCCCGACACCACTCAGGATGCCGACCTCTTCGTAGAGAAGAGTCCCGACAACGGCCGGGCTATCGTGGCCGCCCTGCGTGAGCTGGGTTTCGCCTTCGACGACGAGCAGGCAGCACAAATCGAGCGCGGCAAGGACTTCGTGCAGCTCAAGAACGGGCCTTTCGACCTCGATCTCATCTTCGCACCCGACGGCATCGAGCGCTTCGCGGACGCTTGGCGGCGGCGTGTCGAGGTCGAAGGCTTCTCCGTCTGCCACCTCGACGACATCATTGCCAGCAAGCAAGCGAGCGGCCGCGCGAAGGATCTCGAGTCTCTACCGCGGCTGAGGTCGTTCCGCGAGTATTGGCTGCGACAGCATGGCCGCGCCCTGACGGGGCTGGGGGAGTGAGGGTCTAAGGCTCCCGCCCTTGGCGTGCAGTTTGCTACCCTCTCTATAGATGGACTTCAACAAGACCTGGGATCTGCTCGTAGCGAAGCTCTCCGGATGGGTGCGCGAATTCGTCCTGCTCCTGCCCAACCTGCTGGTGGCCCTGGTGGTGCTGGTGGCCTTCTGGATGGGGGCCAAGCTGGTGCGCAACCTTCTGGAACGCCTCCTGCGCCGGATCTCTCACAGTCAGCAGGTGAACCGCCTGCTGAGCCAGTTCGTGTTCCTGGCCCTGCTGGTGGCCGGCGTGTTCGTCTCCCTGGGCATTGTCGGACTGCAGAAGACCGTGGCGTCCCTCCTGGCCGGCGCCGGCATCATCGGCCTGGCCTTGGGGTTCGCCTTCCAGGACATCGCCGCCAACTTCATGGCAGGCATCTACCTCTCGATCCGGCGCCCCTTCCGGGTGGGACATCTGATCGAGACCCAGGATTACTTCGGCGTCGTCCAGCGCGTCCAGCTACGCTGGACCGAGATCCTCACCCAGCAGGGGCAGGTGGTGTTGATCCCTAACAAGCAGGTTTTCGAGAACCCCATCAAGAATTACACCACCAGCGGTAAGCGCAGGGTGGACCTGAAACTGGGGGTTTCCTACGGCGACGACCTGGAGAAAGTCAAGAAAACCGCTCTGGAAGCCGAGCCCTCGAAACACGCCTCCCGGACCGGCCCGCCGGAATTCTTCTACGAGTCCTTCGGTGAGAGCTCGATCGACTTCGTCGTGCGCTTCTGGATACCTTTCGCCAAGCAACCGGACTTCCTGGAAGCCCAGAGCGAGGCCATCCAGCGCATCAAGAAGGCGTTCGACGAGAACGGCATCACGATTCCGTTCCCCACCCGCACGCTCGACTTTGTCGTCAAGGAAGGCGAGAATCTGGCCGAGGTGCTGGAGGAGGCTTTGCCCTCCCGAGCAGGCTTGAAGTAAAGCTTTTCATGATAGACGTCCATTCCATTCTTCTGGCCTTGGCCATCTTTCTTCTGGGCTTGGCCATTGCTGCGCTGGCAGCCTCCTTGCTCGGCGCCGGTATCCAGAGATGGCGCGCACCAAAGTGGTTTCCCCGAGCCGTCCTCATCCTGCTGATCCTTGCGCTAACGTTCGACGGGCTCTCGCTCATCGTTCACGTCCTGATGGGACATCGGCCGGGAACCAGCCAGGCTATGGGATGGCAAGAGCTCCTGGCCGAGCATCCGGCGTTTCTCGTCGTGGCGCTGTTCGCTCTCCTCGCTGGGAGTCTTTTGCCGAGGCGGCCGAGCTCGCCTCCTGAGTGAGGCTTCTCTGGCAAATACAGAAACCATCGTCGCGTGGTCTGGGAGGAGTATCCCCGTGGAAGGGGTGCCTTTAGAGGAATGCGTCCAATTCGGATATGCAGTCCTTTACCGCCTGGCAATTACGGCGTACGCTGAGAAGCTTCCAATGATTCTTGACTACTGACTATCGATGCCGGACGGAACTGTGCTGCGGTGGATTGCGTCCCCACTCCCAATCCCTCCTGGAGGAGAGGGGCGGCTGACTATGCCAGGTATGTCGAGATCTAAGAGCCGCCATAGTGCTAGAATCTCTCCATGAGAAAGTGGTTCGTCGAGCGGAGCCGGCACAGGGCACAGTGGCCACCGGTGGCCTGGATCTTGATGGTGGCTCTGTGCTTTCCGGCACCCGGCTCCGCACAACGGAACCGGACCGATCTGCTGCACCAGTTGCGGTCCACCGATTCTGCTCAACTCGAAGCCGCGCTCGAGGGTCTTTCGGACATCGACTCCCGCGAGTGGGCGTCGAACGATCGAATTCCCCTGGCTCTCGCAGCGATCGTCCGGCAGGCGAGCCTCCGGGGTGATCTGCGCCTCTCCGCAGCCTGGTTGCTGAAGACCGCCGGCCGGTTCAAGTCCGTCGAGTCCACAGTCCTGAAACTCACCGGCGACCCCGATGAGGAGACTGCACGCGGCGCCGCTCGCATACTCATCTATGGCGGCCCGAACGACCCGGATGGTCGCACCGTCGAGGGGCTCTATGTCAACGGCTCCGGAGTGCTGAAGGAGGAGATGGCCATCGCAATCGGCGACAACTGTTTTCGCGAGGTGGCCGCTTCCGCCCACCTGGCGGTGTCTGATGATCTGCAGAAGATTGCTCTCGACGGTAGCACCGATTCATGGGTACGTGGAGAGGCGATCGAGTCGCTTCAATGCTACGCCAACGATCCCAAGGTCGTCGATTTCCTCATCGGACTTTTACAGCCGGAGGCTTGGTTCTTCGGTGTCCCCGGCCAGCACTACCCTCGCCACAGTACGGTAGCAGTGCTCGGCACGCTGGCCATAAGTGACCTCCCCAATCTCGGCTCTCGTGTGCGGTTCTTCAAAACGCTGGTTGAAAGGGTGCCGGAATCAACCCGCTATGAGGTCGAATGGGCAGTCGCCCGGTTCTTCAAGCAACATCCCGAGGCCTCGAACCCAGCCTCTTTCCGTGATGCGAGGCACTCACGTGAACAGCACTCTCTCCATCGAGCTTCTCGCCGCCCATCCGGAAGCCTTGCCGGCGCTTCAGGAGCTGTTCGAGGCCGAATGGCCTTTCGGCGGGTGCCACCAAGCCACCCGCCGCCAACTCCACCGACGATTGATCGAGCACGGTTGTGGCGCCGAGCTCGCCGAACATCTCGGAGTGCTTCCAAGACTCCACTTTTCCCATATAACCCGTCGGCAACGGCGCCAAAGCCTTTTCGTGCTGGTGAAGCCAGGTCCGGTGGATCCCGAGAGGTTGGTAGACGTAGCGGCGGTATGCTTCCGGAAGCGGCAAGCCGCTGGCTCGCTCGGCGATCACCCCGAGGAGGAAATAATTGGTGCTGCTGTAATCCCAGTCGGTACCGGGGTCGAAGTAGCGGCCGAACCGGCTGGAGAGGGCGAGGAGCTCTTCTTCACTCCACCGTTTCGTCACGAGCTCGATCATCTCCGCCCGGTCGGGCCTGAGGTAGAGGTAGATATAGAAGTCCTTCAGACCACTCGTCTGCGCGAGCAGGTGACGAAGAGTGATCTTCGATCCTTCGGGAAAGGAAGGCAAGAAGCGGTCGAGGGTGTCGTCGAGAGAGAGAAGCCCCTCCTCCGCGAGGCGAAGGACGGTGACGGCCGTATACGTCTTGGTGATGCTTCCCAGAAAGTAGGGATCTTGGGGCGCCATCAACCTGCGGGCGTCCCGGTCGGCGTAGCCGCTCGCCACCACGATGGGTGGATCGTCTCCTGCAAGCACGCCCAGTATGGCCCCTGGGGCTCCGGCTTCTTCACGGAGCTCGTCGAGCAGGCTCCGCAGCTCGGTCTCCCGGCCCTGATGCTTTTCAGCAAGATCCCGGCCGCGGCTCCCGCACGAGCAGCTACCGAGAACAACGGCCGCAAGTAAGAACGAACCCAACCGGGAACCGGCGACTTCCAGCATGCGGACCTCCTTTTTCGAGCCAGGGCCAGACCGCAATCCGGTCAGGTAGAATCAACCTCGGCCCTGGCCAGGATATAGCCTTTCCGGGCAACTCAGGAGGAGGTTCCGCGAATGACCGATGTACCCGTTCCTGCGCCGGTCACTTGAGGAGATCGCATGCAACCACCAGAGCAGATTCCGGCTCAGATCCGTCGCCTTCGGCGCCACTGCCTAGCCCTGTACCGGTGTTGGTGGACAACGCATTACCTCGTAGGAGTTCTTGGCGTTCTTGCCGGCGGTCTCGCGGCCGGGGGCCAGGCCGCGGGAATTAAATGCCTCAAGGATTGGACGTTTCTGTTCGGGTCTGTAGCGGCATTGGCGACGAGCTTGGTCACGTTTCTGGGCCCCCTCCAGCGGGCGCAGCGCTACTGGGAGGCTTTCCACTTGATAGACCAAACCTGCTTGGAGTAC
>CAVUHL010000005.1:0-41231 GCA_963741305.1 uncultured Holophagales bacterium
TCCTCATCTTGTTGCGGGCGGTCTGCAGAGTCGGATCCGTGGCCGGATGAATGGAGTAGTTGTCGAGCCCGATCCAGTCGATGTTGGGCAGCGTTCCCGTGTAGCGGGCGAACGCACCCGCGCCAGGGAACCAGCCGCAGTTGTCCGACGCCACCACGCAGGCGGCCTCGACCATCCAGAGCTTGACCCACGGCAGGTCCGCCTTGATCCGGGCGGCAGCCATCTCGAAGTCGCTCATGTTCACGTCGTAGTTGAACGGCTCGTCCCGGACGGTCATGGCGATCACCTTGGACGAGGTCAGGACGCTGGCGTTGTAGTTCTTCCAGGTGGTCCAACGCTGGAGCCAGTCGGAGCACAGATAGCGGTACTGGAAGGTGCCGTCGTAGTCGCACCATAGGACCTTCCCCAGGTCGATGGTGGCTTTCATCCCTCTTGGGAGAGCGCGTTCACCCGGCTGGTGATGAACGAGTCGTAGAGGTAGTCCGAGGTTCCGATGTGGGCGAAGTTGGTGTAGGCCTTGGTCTTGCCGAGGCTGACGTCGTCGTCGCCGGCGCCGACGTAGCCGAAGTACTGGAGTTGGGCCGAAGCCGGGGGAGAGAGGAGAGCTGCGAGAAGCAGGGCTGCGAGCACGAGCTTTGACATAAAATTACCTCTTCAAAGGAAAGCGGCCCCCGCGTGAGAGGCGGGGCAACCGAGTTATGGGACGCCTAGAGGGTTGCGGTTGGATTCGTACCGTCCGGAGGCGTCCAAACGGTAGATGCGTCTTCTGCCGAGGATTCCATCACCGGGCTGCGGCGGGTATGTCTGGGGCCAAGGGTGAAGGATCAGTGTAAGATCTCGCGCAGATCTACAAGGAACCCTTTGCCTCTCGGAGTGCGGCATGGCTGAGGGAGACGACGCCAGGATCACGGACGAGACCCTGATCGGCCGTAGCGCGGTCGGCGATCCCGCATCCTTCGGGCGTCTGGTCCGGCGGCACCAGGCGGCGGTGTTCCGCTTCCTCCAGGCTGCGGGCGCGGATGGCGAGGCGGCGGAGGAGGCTCTGTGCGCGACCTTCCTCGCGGCCCGGCGCGCCGCGCCCCGCTACCGGTACGAGGTGTCAGCCTTGCCCTGGCTGCTCACCCTAGCCCGCCAAGTCCTGCGGCGGCGGCTTCCCCGGAGGAGCGACGATCCGGACGGCGACTCTCTGCGCGACCTGGCCCGGGCCGCCGGCTGGGGAGCGGACCTCTCCGGGCCGCCCCTCCCCTCCGGCCGGCCGATCGAGGATGCCTTCGAGACCCTCTCGCCCGAGGACCGGGAGATCCTCACTCTCTGCGACCGCGAGTATTTCACCGTGGACGAGGCCGCCCAGGTGACCGGCCTCTCCGAGTTGGCCGTGCGGACCCGCCTCCACCGGGCGCGGCTGCGCCTGCTGGCGGAGCTGCGGGGAGGGCCGCATGGGGACTGAATGGATGATCGCCGGCCTCCATTGCGGCGAGGTGCTGGCGGACCTGACCGAGCACCTCGACGGCAGGCTGAGCGAGGAACGTTCGCAGCGGATCGAGGAGCACCTTCTCGGCTGCGCCCAGTGCCGGCGGTTCGGCGACGACATCGCCGCCGTGGTCTGCGCCCTCCGGGAGATGCCCTTCGGGCCTCTCGATCCCGCCATCGAGGAGCGCCTGCTCGCCCGGCTGGAGGCTGAGGAGCAGGCCTACTCCCCGGCCCTCCCCATCAAAGATGGGGGGGGGAGAAAAGAAACTCCTAGCACTTCCAAGACCCCTCTCTCCATCTTTGATGGGGAGAGGGGCAGGGGAGAGGGGCTCCTACACCGCCACGGCCTCGATCACGCTCACCGGCGACGGCGTGGGCACCACGCGGGAGAGGCGCAGGCCCGCGGCCTCGAAGAGCTTGCGGTGCTCAGTCTCCGTCCGCTCCTGTCCGCCCTCGGCCACCATCATGGTGATGTCGAACATCTTCGCCGGAGACGGATGGTTGCCCGGCTCGACCACCATCTTCGACCACCAGGACCTTGCCGTTTTCCGCCATGGCCTGCCGGCAGTTCTTCAGGATGGTGATGGCTTTCTCGTCGTTCCAGTCGTGGATGATGTTCTTCAGAACGTAGGCGTCGCCGCCGGGCGCCACGGCTTCGAAGAAGTCGCCGCCTGCGAAGTCGCAGCGGGCCGCGAGGGCCTTCCGCCTGAACGCCGCCGCGGGCGTGCTCGATCACCGGCGGAATGTCGAAGAGAGTGCTCTGGAGATGGGGAGTGGCGTTCAGGATGGCGGTGCTGAAGGTGCCGTTGCCGCAGCCCACGTCCACGATCCGCCGGAAGCCCGAGAAGTCGTAGGCCGCGAGAACGGCGGCCGAGACCTGCGCCGTGAGATTGGTCATGGCCTCATAGAAGACCGCGCCCTTCTCCGGATGATGCTGGAAATACTCGAAAGCGCCCATGCCGTCGTGGACGTAGGGGAAAGCTCCCAGGCCCGTCTTGAGGCTGTAGAGGAGCCCGCCCCACATACGGAGATGCCAGTCCTCGCCGCCGACGATACCCCAGGAGCGCAACGAGCCCGGAACGTCGCTCCGTAGCGGCTCGGCCAGCGGCGTCAGGTGGAAATAGCCCTCCTCGCTCTCGCGGAAGATGCCGAGCCCCGCCAGGGCCCGCAGCACCCGGTAGAGGGCTGCGGGCTGGACCCCTACGGCCGCTGCCATCTCGGTGCTGCTCTTCGGGCCGTCCTTCAGCAGGTCGGCAATGCCGAGCTTGGCCGCAGCGTGAATGAGCTGCGTAACCTTGATGCCGTCCATCATCTGCATCAAGATCATGGCCGGAGGCGGGGCCGGGGCGTGAGGCATGGTTTCAGTGGTTTCAGGAGCGATGGTTTCAGCGATCATTGTGATTTTCCCCTTGCAAAAAAAGACGACGGGTTCAGTCCCTGCCCGCACCGTCCCGCGGCAGGCTTTCAGCCTGCAGAGGAAGCGAGCGCACTTTGTCCAGCAATCCTTCGACCATAGTGCCGCGAGAGGGGCAAGGCGGGACGCTCAACCTCACCCCCGGCCCCTCTCCTAGAGGAGAGGGGGAGAAAAACGGCTCTTCAAGGTCCCTTCGAGCCCCTCTCCTTCAGGAGAGGAGCTGGGGTGAGGTCGCCCGCTCGGGGATCATCCAGAGCCCGTCCTTGGGCCGGAGCGAGGTCCCGGCCTTGGGCACCACGGGGCGCCCGGAGGCGAGGCGCGGCCGGTAGCGCTGCGCCACCATGGCCAGGATGAGCTGCATTTCGAGCATGGCGAGGTGGCGGCCGATGCAGACCCGCTGGCCCGTGCCGAAGGGGAAGTAGCCGGCGCGCAGCCGGTCCTGGCCGCGGTAGACCTCGAAGCGCTCGGGCTGGAACACCTCCGGCTCCTCCCAGTACGCCGGATGCCGGTGGGTGGCGTAGGGGCAGAGCAGCACCAGGGAGCCCGCCGGCACGAGGTGGCCGCCAATCTCGTCGTCCTTCCAGGCCGTACGGGTGTAGAACCAGAAAGGCGGATAGAGGCGCATCGCCTCCTCGGCCACCTGCGCCGCGTAGGTGAGACGGGAGAGGTCTTCGAAGGACGGCGTCCGGCCGCCGGTCACCGCGGCCACTTCCTGCCGCAGCCGGGCGTCCACCTCCGGGTGCTGGTCGAGCAGGTACCAGGACCAGGTCAAGGCGTCCGCCGTGGCCTCATAGCCGCCGAAGAGGGTCGTTATGACCTCGTCGCGGATCTCGAGGTCGGTCATCCCCTCGCCGGTCTCGTCGCGGGCTGAGAGCAGCATGGTGAGCAGGTCGTCCAGCTCCTGGCCGCTCTGCCGCCGCTCCCGGATGATGCGGTAGACGATCGTCTCCAAGGTGGTGACCGCTTCCCGGCAGGCCCGCGCGCCTGGCAGAGGGACCCATTCCGGCAGGAAGAAGGTGAACATCCGCTGCGTCATGTGATGGAGGGCGGTGTTGAAGGACCGCGCCAGCACGTCCAGCTCGTCATCGTTGATGCTCAGGCCGAACATGGTCTTGGCGATGATCCGCAGAGTGAGGGACATCATCTCCCGGCCGACCTCGAGCGGACTGCCGGCCGCGCTGGCGGCCTCCCAGCCGGCGAGACGCTGCTCCACCACCTCGGCCATGAGGGGGATGAGCGAGGCGACCCGGCGGTGGGCGAAGGCCGGCTGCATGAGGCGTCTCTGATGCCGCCAGCTCTCTCCCTCGTTGAGCACCAGACCGCGGCCGAAGAGGAACTCGGCGCGCTTGAAGAGCGTGCCCTTCCAGTAGTTCTCCTGATTGTCCACCAGCACACGGTGGACGTGGTCGGGAAGGGTGACGAGGTAGATCGAGGTGAACCCCAGGCTCAGGCGGACGAGGCCGTCGAACTCCAGCATGGCCTCGGTGCAGAACCCCGCCGGGTCGCGGACCATGTGGGGAAGGACCCCAATCAGAGGATACCCGCGCGGACCAGGAGGCAGCCTCCTCGATCCAGGCTTAGAGAAATTGCCCTGTACGTCGGTCGCCACTTTACATCCCCTTACAGATGGAAGGCAGAATCGTACCGTCTCGTTGCAGAAATAACAAGGGGGCGGCCTCATCCACTTCGCTGGAGCACCACCACGGCCCGTCCCTCCACTTCGAGGATGCCGCCGGCCTCGACGGTCTCGTCCTGATCCTCGAAGCCGGCTCCGGCGGTGTCGAGGACCTTCACCCACCTCCCTCCCCATTCGGGCTGGGCGGGCAGGCGGAACGGGACGGGCTCGTGGTGGGCGTTGAAGAGGATGTAGAAGCTGGCGTCCACGCTCTCCTCGCCATGGGGTCCGCGGCCGGGGATGGCGTCGCCGTTCAAGAAGACTCCCAAGGACTTGGCGTAGCCATGCTGCCAGTCCTCAGGGCTCATCGTCCCGCCGTCGGGACGGAACCAGCCGATGTCGTCGCGCACGCCTTCGCCGTGGATGGCTTTGCCCAGGAACCAGCGACGGCGGCGAAAGACCGGATGGCCGCGCCGGAAGGCGATCAGCCGGGAGGTGAAGGCAAGGAGGTCCGCATCGGCCTCCTTCCAGTCGAACCAGGAGACCTCGTTGTCCTGGGCATAGGCGTTGTTGTTGCCCTCCTGGGTGCGGCCGATCTCGTCGCCGCCCAAGAGCATGGGGATGCCTTGGGAGAGGAACAGGGTGGCGAGGAAGCTCCGCTGTTGGCGGGCGCGCAGCCGGTTGATGGCCGGGTCGTTTGAGGGTCCCTCGACGCCGTAGTTCCAGGAGCGGTTGTCGTCGCTGCCGTCGCGGTTCTCCTCGCCGTTGGCCTCGTTGTGCTTCTTGTTGTAGGAGACGAGGTCGCGCAGGGTGAAGCCGTCGTGGGCGGTGACGAAGTTGATGCTGGCCGAGGGCCGCCGGCCGTTGGTGGCGTAGAGGTCGGAGCTGCCGGTGAAGCGGTAGGCGAACTCGTCCAGGGTGCCGTCGGCGCCGCGCCAGTAGTCCCGGACGTGGTCGCGGTACTTGCCGTTCCACTCCGACCACAGGGTCGGAAAGTTGCCCACCTGGTAGCCGCCCTCCCCAACGTCCCAGGGCTCGGCGATGAGCTTGACCTGGCTGAGCACGGGATCCTGGTGGATGATGTCGAAGAAGGCCGCCAGGCGATCCACCTCGTGCAGCTCGCGGGCCAGGGTGGCGGCGAGATCGAAGCGGAAGCCATCCACGTGCATGTCAAGCACCCAGTAACGAAGGGAGTCCATGATGAGCTGCAGCACGTGGGGATGCTGCATGTTCAGGGTGTTGCCGGTGCCGGTGAAATCCAGGTAGAGGCGCCGGTCGGGCATGAGCCGGTAGTAGGCGGCGTTGTCGATCCCTTTGAGAGATAGAACCGGCCCCATGTCGTTGCCTTCGGCCGTGTGGTTGTAGACCACGTCGAGGATGACCTCGATGCCTTCCTGGTGGAGGGTCTTCACCATCTGCTTGAATTCCTGGACCTGACGGCCCTGGGAGCCGCCTGCCGCGGCGTATTCATTGTGGGGAGCCAGGTAGGCGATGGAGTTGTAGCCCCAGTAGTTGCGCAGGCCGCGCCGGGCCAGGAAGTGGTCGTGGATGAATTGGTGGACCGGCATCAGCTCGACGGCTGTGATCCCAAGGCGCTTCAGGTGGGCGACGGCCGCGGGATGGGCGAGGCCGGCATAAGTGCCCCGCAGCTCTGGAGGAACCGCGGGATGGCGCTTGGTGAAGCCCTTGACGTGGACCTCATAGATCACCGTCTCGTGGGCGGGAATGCGGAGCAGCCGGTCGTCTTCCCAGTCGAAGCCGGGATCGATGACCACGCTCCGGGGCATGAAGGGGGCGCTGTCGCGGTCGTTGGAATAGACCGCCTCGTCCCACTTCACCTCGCCCTCGACGGCCTTGGCGTAGGGGTCGAGGAGGAGCTTGGCAGGGTTGCAGCGACGCCCTTCCGTTGGATTCCAAGGCCCGTGGACGCGGTAGCCATAGCGCTGGCCCGGCCCGACGCCGGGCAGGTAGCCGTGCCAGCAGAAGGCCGTGACCTCGGGCAGCTCGACGCGCGTCTCGCGGCCCTGCTCATCGAAGAGGCAAAGCTCGACGCGCTCGGCCACCTCGGAGAACAGGGAAAAGTTGGTGCCGCCGTTCTCGCACGTGGCGCCCAGAGGATAGGGCGCGCCGGGGTAGACGGTCATCTACAACAGCCGCAGCCGGAGCTTGATCCGCTCCGCGTCCTTGCGGAGGCCGGAGCGGATCGATTCCCGCTCGCTCGCCGCGGCTTTCTCGATCTGCTGATCCAGGTTGCAGGAGAACCAGCACCAGGCCCCCTTCTGCGCGGCGTTGCTCACCGTGGCGGTGACCACGGCCACCAGCAGCTCCTCCACGGCCTCGTTGTTGAGGCTGAAGGGTCCGATGCCGCGGATGGCTTTGTCGAAGGCCGTGCCCACGAAGGCGCCCGTCTGGTTGGAGAAGGTGTTGATGGTCTGAAGGTCTTTCGCGTCCACATTTCCGACCGCGGGATTGAAGACCGGCAGCGCGAAATCCTTGCCTTCCGGCCCCAGATCCACTCCGGTGGCCGTGCTCACCGCGGGCAACCCTTCGCTGGCGTCGAAGAGAGCCTGGAAGAAGACCCAGACCAGGTCGGTGCCGACGCGGGTAAGGTCGATGGGCGCCACCGAGGCGGAGCGCGCGCCCTCGGGGTCCAGGGTCACCTGGAAGCCGGGGAAGGCGAAGCCTTGCCCCGTGCGCGAGACGTAGCCGCGGGTCGCCATGGGCAGCAGGACGAAGCTCTTGTTGGCCGCATCTGTGCCTACGCCCTTGAGGATCTGGCTCTGGAGGAAGGTCACCAGGGTGTCGCACTGCTTGGTCTGGGCGGGATCGCCACAGAAGAGGCCGGCATTGCGGGAGAGCTCATCCTCCACCTTCTTGTCGAGGTCCTGGGTATCCAGCTCGATCTTCACGAACCGGCCGTTCTCGAAGTAGGCCTCGGTATAGCGGCGGAGGAAGGCCAGGGTGCGGGCGTCGCGGCGCACGCCGTCGGGAGCGCCCGGGGTGGCGGCCTGCTTCGCGGCCTGCTCGGAGAGGGCCTGCCACGAGCCGGAGGCCGTGGCGGCGTTGACCTGATCGAAGAAGCCCTGCACCTCCGCGGGGGAGGTGGTGAGAGTGAGGGTGGTGCCGTCCGAGGCGCTGGACCGCTCGTCGAAGCCCGCCACCGCGCCGCCGGAATCCAACCCCCGCAACCGGTCGTGGAGCGCCGCGATCTTGTGCAGGAACGGATGGTCGAGCACGGCGCGGCCGGCCTGCGCCGGATGGCTGGCCTCCAGGGACTCGACGCTGTCATGGACTGGCGCGCTGAGACCGGTGGGGAGCGGCGCCGCGGCGCCGCTCTGCGGCAGAGCCGTGCCGGCGGTGCCCTGGCAGGAGCCTCCCCGCCGGGAGAGGCAGCTCCGGTAGAGAGCCAGGTCGCCGTCGATGATCTGGACCTCGTGCTCGACCTTGACCAGGGCGCGGTCGGTCAGCCGGGTGGCCAAGCGGTCCGCCAGGGCGGTGCAGCCGGAGGAGAGCACTGCCACCAGGATGAGACAGGAGTGGCTCCTGAAGCTTTGCATCATAAGGAGATCCTTTCCTTGCGGGGATGTTCCCCCTCCCAGGCCCTCACCTCCCCGGCCCTCCTCTCCCATCCGCACACCCAACCCGCCGGGAGAGGAGGGAGACTGCAAGGAGAGGAAAGCCCCTCTTCTCCCGGAGAGGGGCGGAAGGGGGTCCAAGGGTGCCCGGGAGTGTCCAGAATACTCTCCTAAATATCGAAGAATCAGGCGCTTCCATTCCATAGCTCTCCGGCTATGTCCAGGGGTGTCGTAAAGTTGACAAGGCCCCCCGTTACCTGCAACCTACCAGGTCACCACAACGCAGCAAGTCCAGGCAACAGGAGGCCGAACCGATGAGAGTCAAGCTGACGGAAAAGAAGATCCGGAGTCTTGCCAAGCCCCGAACCCAGATCGACATCCTACACGAGAGAACCCCAGCCGCGGGCTTACGCCTGTCGCCGCTGGGAGTCAGGATCTGGTTCTATCTCTACCGCTCCCCCGTGGCCCGAGACGAGAGGGGCCAGCTCAAGCAACGGCGGGTCTACTTCGGCTACCACCCCTCAGGACGGCGGCCGGAACGGCCGGCTGAAGGTCGAAGGGATCTTCTCCCCATGACGCTGGCGCAGTTCGAGCGCGCCTACGACGTGTTCCGCGGCGAGTTGGCCAAAGGCCTCGATCCGCAGGAGACCCGAGAGGTCAACCCGCAGGCGGCGCAGCGCCTTGCACCGGAAGCCGTGCCAGAGCCGATCCGGGGCGTCTTTCCGGAAGGCTACCGCGAGGGAAGCTTCGCCGCCCTGGTGGCAGACTACTTCCTTTACCAGGCTCTGCCGAACCTTCGCCCCCGGACGCTGATAAGCTACAAGGCCACGGCCAAGATCCTGGTGCAGGTGTTCGGCCATCGTTCACCCTCGGAGATCACCTCCCAGGACGTGCGCTCCTACCTCTCGCTCGTGGAGAGGAGAGCGCCACAGAGCGCGCGCTCGGTCCGGAAGGTGTTCTCGGTGGTGTACGAGTACGGGCGGTCCCACTGGCACCTGCCGGTCAATCCGGTGCAGGGAGTCAGAATCACAGTGAAGAAGGGCAAGCGGGACCGTTGGCTGACGGACACGGAGCTGAAGACGACGCTGGAGACGCTGGAGCGGCTGAAGAACCGCAAGGCCGCAGACGTCTATCGGGTGATTCTCTACAGCATGTGCCGGCCGGGGGAGGCGGCCTCTGTGGCGGCCGAGGATTTGATCGTGTTGAACGGGGAGAGGGTCTGGTGTATCCGGGACAGCAAAAATGGGCGGGACTTTCTGATCCCGCTGAGTGGCCCGCTGGAAGAGATTCTCACTCGACGGTGCCGGGAGGTGGGAGGGGCAGGCCCGCTGTTCTGGCCGGCGAAGGCGGCGAAGGAATATCCGGAGCCGCTGAAGACGGCGAACGCAGAGTTTCGGCGTCTCTCGGGCCTTGAGGATGTGAGGCCGCACGATCTGAGGCGGACGGGTCGGACGCACATTGCCTCTTTGGGGGTGACGGAGGCGGTGGCCGAGGCCCTGCTCAACCACGCCAAGGGGGAGATTGAGGGCACTTACAACCTCTACGATTACTGGCCGGAGAGAAAAGCCGCCCTGAGCCGCTGGCATGAGAAATTGAGACAGCTTGAGAGCCAGGACGTTTTGAAAAGAGCGGCTTAAGGATTCGGGGATCCTTCCTCACAGGGAGCGCGCCCCCACCCGCGGGGGACCCTCTTCGGGTTCCCCGCCACTCCTCCCCGCCCAGATGGGCATCTGAGAGTGTTGAAGTGCCGGGGGACCTTTCGGGCTGGCGCCGAGGGCCGACTGTGCCCTATTTCAGGTAAGGGGCGCTTGAGCGGATGGAGGCGGGGCCCCTACTGGTCCTTGGCCTAAAGCTGGCCCTGACAGGGCTACTGAAACTCCGCTCCTGACCTCCGGCCGTAGATCCGGCAGCCGGCGCTTTCAAGGCTGGCTGCTTGGCCCGGCGGCTTATCTTCTAGTCTATCTACGAGACGAAAGCTGCGTCTTTTAGCTGCGGGCATTCGAACGGTTCTTGTCTATGATCGCTATGATGATCAACAGAAAGGCAACCAAGCGGACGAGGTAGAAGTAGTGCCGATGCTCGGTCGCGGGAGCGGCCCAGACGAGCGCGAACCAGTTCAGCGCCAGCACCCAGAAGGCGACACCAAAAAATCCAAAGAACCGATCACGCGTTTCGCTCCACAGGCGGAAGAAGAAGAGCCCCACCCCCAGGGATCCTGCTGCGGCGATACCGCCTAAAAACTCACTCATGTTGCCGCGCCTCTACTTGGAATCCCAGATCAGGCCGAATAACAGTATCATGACCGCAATGGCGGCGGTCAGGTTTCGATAGAGCGAAAGGTCTTGCGTGGGGACCAGGACCAAGTCGATGAACAAAAGCAGATTGTTGCACGTCAAGCCGATGAACGAGAGGCAGCTCCAAAGGAGCAACCGCGCGCGGCTGGCGAGGTACCCGCGCAGGAGGAGCACGGCGCAGAGGCCGCTGGTGAGCGTGCAAAGCGCGTAGACAACGCTAGCCATCCCGTTTGCCTTTCCGGAATTGAAACGCTTCGGCGAAAAGCCGGGCACTATCGGCGGGCCGGCCGGTCAGCACTGCAACGACGGTGTCTTGGCCGGCAAAGTGCTGCCCGGCAACGGCTTCCACGAGCTTTGCCAACTCCTCCCTGCCCGGCTTATAGCAAAAGATCACCGACTCGGCAATCCGCACGTCGAGCAGATTGTGAGCACTGAGCTGCTCGAGGTGCGAATGCACGGCGTCGGCCGGCATCGCAAGCTCGACAGCCACCTTTTGCGCTGCCCACCACCGCGAGGCGTGCCGGTACATGAAGAGCAGCACGTGGAGGCGCTCGACCGAGACGACGATGTCGATCAGAAAGCGCTTGACAGCGTCCAAAGACGCCGCTTGCGTCACGCCTCCTCCCACTGGCTGCAAGATCGAAGCGATCCCGCCGGCCCGAAGAGATCGACGATCACCTCGTGGAAGCCGGCGGGCCCTACCCCTTCCACTTGCGCGAGGCGCGCAACGCCTGTCTCTGCCCAGGAGCCAGCCGGTTTGCGGACGAGATAGGGCAGGTCGACGGCCGCCAACATGGGGCCGTCGTTGGAGCCGTCTCCCAGAGCGACCGAGATCAGGCAAGGATTCTCTTGCCGATACCGCTCCAAGAGGAGCCGGGTAGCCTGTCCCTTGTCGGCGCCGCGGCCGGTCACGGTGACGAACCGGCTGCCGGCCGCGCCGGACAGGCCGCAGGCGGCCAAGGCCTCTTGCAACCGGTCCAGGGCTTCGGGCGTGAAGCTCTCCTGCAGCAGGGTCTCGCTGTACTCGCGCAGGCTTGCCCGCTGTGCCGCTCCTTCGTCGAGACCGGTCAGCCGGCGAATCTCGGAAAGCGGCAGGTCAGCGTAGCCGCGCAGAGTGCGCCCGAGCTCGCCGCCCAGGCCCGCCAGCCGGCTCCGGACCTCTGCCACGGGCAGGCCGAGCTCGATCACCGAGCATCCCTCCCGCGCCGGGATGAAGATGGCGCTGCCGTTTTCCACGATGAAGGGAGCGTCCAGACCCAACTCCCGCCGGTGGTGCTCGATCTCCGCTCGCGTCTTCGATGAGCAGACTACGAGAGGGATGCCGCGGGAGCGGAGCAGCTCCACGGCCGGCCGCGCCTCCTCGCAGGAGTAGGTCTCCAGGTCCAGAAGGGTGCCGTCCAGGTCGCTGAAGACGACGGTGGACACCGGCCCGGCCTCAGAGCCCGATGGCGGCGCGATCATGGGAGAGCCCCTCGCCGTGGACCTCGTTGTGAGCCGGCCCTCCGTTGGCCTGGAGCAGGCCGGCATAAGGCTCGTTCCGGATCAGGTGCCTGAAGCGTGCCAGGTCGACTTGCCGCAACGGTGGATAGCGGACCAACGGCGCGGGTTCCTCCGCTGCGCCGAGCAGGCCGCGCCGGCGCATCTCGCGCAGCAACTCCTCCTGGATCGCCGGCGGGCAGACCGCCGCGTGATAGGCCGCGCGCAAGGATTCGTAACCCATGCTCTCGACGTGCTCGCCGCCCTTCGCCTCGTGCAGGTGCGGGTTGCGCGATTCGATCTGAAAGATCTCCACGTTCTCCCGCATCACCTCCGGAAAGGGTCCCGGCAGGATGCCGCCGAACTTCTCCCAGAGGTCGAGGAAGTGATAGGGCTCGACCGCGAAGCCGGGCGCGTAGCTCATCAACATCGCCAGCTCCAGGCTCAGGGCGTGCTCGCCGGCGTTGCCGGTCTTGATCACGTCGGTACCGAATCCCGTGTAGTGGCCGATGATCTCGTTCAGGACCTGGTTGGTACGCGCCGAGACCCGTCCCGACTTGGCGAAGAACAGGCTCGATTCCACGATCTTCGGCTTGCTGTGCCAGGCGATGCGCACCATGCTGTAGGGCGATCCGCTGAGGGCGAAGCCGGCGCTGTAGGCTCGCACGTATTCGAGCACGGAGCCGGGGAAGTAATTGTCGGCATCCACGAAGCCCACGTACTTCTTGCCGGCCAGCCGGGTGAGCAGGGTGGCGGCGATCATGCCCTCGGCCTTGCCGTCGCGCACCAGCCCCTGCTCGTCGAGGAGCTCGGGGTAGCCGGCGCTGGCGAGGGCCTCGCCCAGCGCCGGATCCTTCTGATGGACCACGGCGATGGTCCGGTCGGTGAACTTGCCGAAGCGTTCGATCGCGGTCCTCTCCATGTGAAAGCGGTCAATCGGCTCGCGAGGGCTGTTGGAGATCACCAGCGTCAGGCAGTCGTGAGGGATGCCGCACAGCACGCCCTCGATCAGCCGGATGCGCTCCTTGCGCACCGGCACCACGATCGCCATCCGCCTCTCGATCTGCTGCCTCTTCTCGTAGGAAAGCCTCCAGGTGGTCGGGTTTCCGGGCGTGCGCTCCGCTTCCGTGCGCAGGCCGGCGTCCAGCTCCAATACCTTCTGCACTCCGTGGAACACCACTCCGCCCAACCTTTCGGCTTCGCGCGGAATCTCCAGTCGCATGGGGCCTCCCTGCGGGGGGCGGAGCGAGCGGTCAGACGGCCTCGTCCGGCTCCTGCTGTTGGCGCAACAACCTCTCGTAATGGTGGACCAGGTATTCGCCGGCCCGTTTCTTGATCCGCGACCAGCTCATCTCTGCGTCGATGGCCGCGAGTTCCGCTTCGATCTGGTTGGTGACGTAGAGCTGCCGGTTGAGCATCGCCGAAACGCGCGCCTCGTTGGCCTTGCGGCTGAGCGTCGCCACCTCGGTCCGGAGCCGCTGCAGATCCGACTGCCTGGCGAGGTCCCGCTGCGACGCGGTACGCTCGATCAGGTCTTCCAGCGTGAACACCGCCGCCTTGGCCTCGAGCAGGGCCGCCTCCAAGATCTCCACGCGGCCGAGCTCCGCCTGCACCTCTTCCGCGGTGATCACCGGCGGCAGCTCCACCGGCGCGCCCTTTTCCCGGGAAGGGACTGGCAGCACGCGGGTCACCTGGGAGCGCTCGGCGTCGATGAGCACGCACGGCTTCAGCTCCAGCTTGAGAGTCACGATCTCCTTGGGGCGCGCCGTGACGAGGATCCTGCCGCCGTCGCAGCCGAGTTCCTCCTGGACCTCCTCATTGAGGTTGGTCCTGAGGACCCGCGAGACCTGCTGCCACCAAGCCGTCAGCTCTCCCCGGACCGGCCGGTCCAGCGTGTTGAAAAAGCGGACGATCACCCCGTCGCCGGATTCCGCGCGCTTGACCGCGGTGAGGCGGAAGGCATGGGAGGACTCGTCGGAGCGCAACGAAAGGAAGGCCAACTCGTCCGGCAGGTTGCCCCGCTGTGGCGTGGTCTGCACCACCCGTGGCCGCAGGTTGTGGGACATGGCCTGGGCGTGGGTCTTCTCTGCCGAGGCGTCGCCGCGATGGGGGTAGATCGCGTAGTGGAAGGCGTGCTCTCCCAGGCATTGGGCCTCGGGCGTGAAGATGTGCGGGCCCACGTCGCCGACGCGGGTGAGGAGGTCGTAGCGCGCAAGCCAGCCGACGCCGCGCAGCAGGGTCAGGGCGATGGCGCCGTCCTTCTCGGGAACGACCTCGTACTCGGTGACGCGGCGGCTGATGATCGCCAGCCCCTGCCGTCCGTCCGTGTAGTCCACGAAGTTCTGGAAGGGATGGGTGTTGACCGGCGCCGTGTAGCGCCCTGCGGTCATCAGGCTGCGCACCGCTTCCGGCTCCGAGAGCACCGCCTCGCCGCGGATGGGCCAGCGGGCCACGTCGAAGGGCTCCTCAGCGAAGCAGGCGGCGGCGCTCAGGCCGCTGGGGAAGAGCACCCGCAGGCGGTGGTCTTTCACCACGTTCTGCACCAAGGTCTTGACTTCGACGTGCCGCGACCCCGCCGCCAGCTCCACGTAGCTGACAATCGGATAAGGACGTGTCTCGGCGCTGCGTGCCTGGCGATCCTCGCTCAAGGCCTGCGGGAGATCGAGAGAGATCTCCACCTGGAACCGGGCCAGCAGCGGCCCGGCTTGCAGCAGGGTGATCCTGGCAGGCTTGCCCAGGCTGGTGACCAGGGTGTCGTGCGGCGGATGGGAGTAGTCGTAGGTGTCGCCGGCATCGCCGCCGTCCTCGAAATAGCCCAGGCGGCGATACGTGCGGCCGCTCTGCTTTTCGGTTACGTCCAGGGTGCCGTCGGCGTTGAGGGTCACCGCCAGATGCTCGTTCTCCAGGCTGGCCGATTCCGCCGAGGCCGAAACCGCCGGATGAGGGGGAAACGCCTCTTCGCCGGGCATCAGGTAGTAGGTGCGGTAGCCGAGATAGGGCAACTCGTCGGCGTAGAGGTAGAGGTCGAGCTTGCGGCCCACCCGCCAGGCGACCTGGTAGGGGGCGGGGTGACCATGCCCGTCCTTCAAGGTGAACGTCTCGACGTCCGGCGGCAGCTCGAGCCGGAGGTGGACCACCTCGCGCCGCTCGCGGAGGGACGGGTTGAACACCACCAAGGCCAGCCGGCAGGCGCAGAGCGAGGTGTCGATGCTGTTGGCGAGCCCCTGCAGGCTGGCGTCGGTGATCTCATTGGCCGTCTGATAGCAGCGCTCGAACCGGTGCTCCATGTCGCGGGCCACCGGATCGACCGCGCAGCCGCAAACGTCGTCGTGCGTGTGGTTGAGCAGCAGGTCTCGCCAGGCGCGGGCCAGCCGTACCTTGGGGTAGTCCATGCCGATGGTCCAGGCCACGGTCGCCAGCGGCTCGGCCCACCGCTCCAGCTCGCGCTGGCACTCGTTGTTGAGCAGCTTCAGGTGGCTGCGGCTGGAGAAGACGCCCTTGAGGATGGGCATGTAGCGCCCGCTGTAAAGGTAGCCCTGCACCACCGGCAGATCCGGCTTCGCCGCGCGGACAGCGGCGAGGTACTCTTCCGGCGTGCTCTGCACGCAACGAAACCGGCCGCCGGCGGCGCGGTTGACTTCGTCGATGATAGGCAGCACGTCGTCCGGCCACGGCACCTGCTCGTAGCCGTTCATCAGGAGCACGTTGGGCGTGGTGGCGAACGGGCGTAGGGCCAAGGCCTCGGTGACTACCCGCTCGGTGGCGATGCCGCCGGTCAGCGAGAGGGCCATGGCATTGCGGTAGCTGTTGACCAGATAGATCGCCAGGACCTCCGAGCCGTCGGGCGCCCGCCAGCAGAGCTCCGACTTCAGGGACTCGGGCTCCATGGCGACGCCGCGCCAGAAGAAGACGCCGTCGATGCCGAAGCCGCGGAAGATCTGCGGCGCCTGGGCGATCTGGCCGAAATTGTCGAGCATCCAGCCCGCCTTCATCACCGGACCGAAGCGGGCGGCCATCTGGTGGCCGATCATGAGGTTGCGCACTAGGGCCTCGCCGCTGACCAGGGTCCAGTCCGGCTGGAGGTAGGCTGGCCCGATGCACAACTGGCCGTCTGCGGAGCAACGGCGCAGCATCTCCTCGCGTTCGTGGGCCTCATCCTCTGGCAAGAGACTGAGATAGTCCTCGATCATCAGGGTCTGGCCGTCGAGGACGAACCGGTAGCCGGGCTGCTCGGCCAGTCTGTGGAACAGGTTGTCGAAGAAGGGGGGCAGGCTGCGGTTGGTGTATCTGGCGGTGAAAATCCACTCCCGGTCCCAATGATTGTGGCTGATGAGGTGGATGGTCCAACCGTCGAGAGCCGCGAGCCCGTCGCTCCGGATTGTATCGCCTGGGGATTCGTGGATTATCATCGTAATGCCAAGGCTCCGCGGCGCCTCGACATCGCGTGGGACGAAGCTGGGGAGAGGGCCGTGAGAGCGTCCGAGGAGAGGGTATCATCCAGCGGGGATCAGGGGAAACGGGACCCGGAGCGGGGTAGACTCAGCGCTCGAACCTCATCACCAAGGCGGGCTCGGAGGACCACCGCAAGCTCCTGGAGCTGATCGGGGTCAACCAGGTCGTCTTTCCTGAGCGCGAGGGCAGCCGAGCGCCTGGCCCACCGCCTCACCAGCCCGAATCTGATCGAGTACATCCCCCTGGGGCCGGGCTGCAGCATCCACGAGGTCGCCCCACCGGAATCCTTCGTTGAACGGAACCTGGGGGAGCTCAAGCTACGCAACCGGTCTCGCGTCCAGGTTCTGGCGATTCGCGACATCCTGACGCAGGAGCCACCTCAACCCGGGCGCCGAGCTCACCGTCAAACCGTCCGACGCGCTGATCGTCCTCGGCCGGGATGAGGATCTCGCCTTGCTCAAGAAACATTGACGAGCAGAGCACCGGCAGCCGCGGGAGGCTCAGAAGCTCCAGAAGAGCGGGATCAGCAGCGTGGCGAGCAGCCAGAACAGGAGGTTGAGGGGGGTGCCGACCCGCAGGAAGTCGGCGAACCGGTAGTGCCCCGGGCCGTAGATCAACGTGTTCGTCTGGTAGCCCACGGGGGTCATGAAGCTCGCCGACGCGGCGAAGGTCACCGCCACGAGGAACGGCCGGGAATCGACTCCCAGCGCGGCGGCCGTGCTGATGGCGATGGGCGCGAGCAGGGCGGCCGTGGCGTTGTTCGACATCGCTTCGGTCAGCAGCGAGGTCAGGAGGTAGAAAGCCGAGACCAGCGCCACCGGTCCCCAGGCGCCAATCGTATCGACGAGCAGGGATGACAGAAGCCGGGCCGCTCCGGTGGTCTCCAGGGCGAGTCCCAGGGGCAGGATGCCGCCGAGGAGGAAGATGACCCGCCACTCGATGGCCTTGTAGGCCTCTGCGATTGTGAGACAACGGGTGAGCACCAGCAGAACCGAGCCGAGGATGGCACTCCCCACGATGGGTAGAAGGCCCAGGGTCGCCGAGGCCACCACGCCGGCGACGATCGCCGTGGCGACGAGGAGCTTGCCCCGCCGCGGCGCGTCGAGGCCAATCTCGGAAACGAGCACGAAATCGGGATTGCGCTTAAACGGCTCGACGTGATCGCGCCGGACCTCAACGAGCAGCACATCGCCGGACCGCAGCCGGGTCGTTCCCACCCGTTCCCGCATGAGCTCGCCCCGGTGCCGGATGGCCAGGGCCGTGCCGCCGTAAACTTGTCGGAAGCCGGCCTCCTTGAGGGTCCTGCCCTCAAGATCCGATCCCGGGGTGATCACGACCTCCAGCATGGCGGCCTCGGACGAATGGAGGTCTTCGGCGCGCCACTTCAGGCCCGCCTTCAAGACGATCCCCTCCTGCTCTTCGGCACGGCGGATCTTCTCGACGTCACAGCGCACCCGGAGCAGGTCGCCCGCTTCGAGGACCGTCTCGGCATCGGGGGCTGCCAGCCGCTGGTCGCCGCGGAGGATGGCGAGCACGTCGAGATCCAGGTCGCGAACCAGCGGCGACTCGCGTAGGGGACGGCCCACGGCGGGAGATCCGGGGAGCACGAGGATCTCGGTCAGATAGTCGCCCATGCCGTATGACTGCGCCAGGTCCGCGCCGGCGCGCCGGTCCGGGATGATCCGGATCCCGGCGGTCAGCATATAGAGGCCGCCCGCGGCGAATAGCACCAGGCCGAGCGGCGACAGCTCGAACATCCCGATCGGGGCCTGCCCGTGCTGCGTCGCGATGGAGCTGACCAGGATATTCGTGGAGGTTCCGATCAAGGTGCAGACGCCGCCGAACATCGATGCAAAAGAGAGCGGGATCAGCAGTTTCGAAGGGCTGACCCCCATGTCCCGCGCCAGCTCGAGGATGATCGGCAGGAAGATGGCCACGGCCGCCGTGTTGTTGATGAAGGCGGAGACGACCCCGATGAGGGCCATAAGAGCGATGAGCGCCGGCCGGAGACCGCGGCGGCCGACCGCCGCGAGCCGCTGACCGAGAAGGTTCATCACACCGGTGCGGGCCAGGCCGGCGCTGAGCACGAACATGGCGGCCACGGTGACGGTGGCCGGATTGCTGAATCCCGAAACGGCCTGCTCCGGACTGAGGACACTGCTGCCGAGGAGCGCGCACAACACCAACAGCGCCACCAGGTCCACCGGCAGGCGCTCCGTCACGAAACAGACCACCGCTCCGGCGAGAATGGTGAGCACCAGTGCGATCTCGAAGGTCATGGAGTCAGCCGTCCCGTCGGCGGCTCCGGGTCCGTGGGACCGAACCGCTCTCCGAGCGGCGTAAGGGCCCACAACGTGGCCGCGTGGCGTTCCTCGACCTCTCGGAGGTCTTGCTCGTTGAACAGGGTCTGGCGCGCGTCCTCGGCCACCTTGCCGGCGTGCAGGCGCAGGCAGGTGCGGTCCTCGGCGCGGCGGACGTGCCCGGCGACGGCCGCGATGGTGTCCAGAAGGCGCAGGAGGACAGAGACACTGCCGCGCCCGTACTGGCGGATCTGGTTGAAGGCCGCGTCAGCCATCTGGGAGAAGTCGGTGCTGGCCGCGATCACCCGCAGCCGCCCATGGTCGTCGTAGCGGTAGGGCGACGGGATCTTGCGGCCGGCCAGCTTGCTCAGGGCGGTCCCCAGCCAGTCCAGGCATGTCATGGCGGTGAACGGATCGTTGATGCCGGGTGAGAGAGCCCGTGCCCCGATCTCCACGAGGCTGTGGACAGCGTACTCAGGGTCCTGCGTCGGTGTGCGGCGCCGACCGATAATGAAGGCCTCGCGGATGCGGTCCCCGGCGCCGCCAACGGCACGGTCGGGCGGCCAGGCCCGGGCGAGCGCTCCTCTCTCCGTCACGAAATGGCCAGGGACCCGCAGGAGCTTGAGGACGAGGTCACTTTCGGAGGCGACCGCCATCAGATCCCCATCGTCGACGGCCTGAACGTACCCGCTCCGGTCCGCCTCGACGACGCCTCCCTCCCCTGCCACCTCCTCCGGCGCTTCCCCGGGAGCCTCGAGACCGGGCTCGCCCAGCTTCTCGGGGAACATCTGCTCGATCGCGTCCTCGAGTTCTTCGGCCACCGAAGCGATCAGATGCTCGACTTGGATGGCTCCCGCGACGTGATGAATGAAATAGATCAGTACGCCCAGGCTGGCCAGGGCGAACGCCACCCCGAGCGTCACCGACAGATAGGGGACGAATTCCGTACCGTCGCCTCCACGCACCGTGCGCAGGACCAGCAGGCAATAGACGAAAGTCGAGACGAACGTGCCGAGCACGACCTGGTTGCCGAAGTCGCGCACGAAGTTGCGTAGCAGCCGCGGCCCGAACTGCGTCGAGGCCAGCGTAAGCGCCACGATGGTGATTGAAAAGGCCACCCCCGCCACCGTTATCATCGAGCCGGCGATGGTCGAGAGCACCTGCCGCGCCCCCTCGGGACTACCTGCCCAGATCCAGCCGACCGTCCGCATCCACTTGACCTTCACCAACCCGTCGACGTGGACGGACGCGAACGACAGGCCGACGGCGCCGACGGCCATCATCGTCGGCACGAACCAGTAGCTCGTGCGCAGCGACTCCCAGAGGTGGGCCAAGCGAGCGCTGCCCAGAAGAAATTTTCGATTCATGAGCGGTCCGAGCAGCGCCGTGCGAGCCGTTTTGCCCGCTCGCTTCAGGGCTCCGCACCTTGACGGCTGGATACCAGCAGGTTCTGGGTCTTGTAGCCCAGCCACAGGACCGCGACGCGCCCCGAGGCACCCTGGAACGGCGCCGCGACCTCGAGCGTGCCCGGCAGGTCGCCAGGCCGGGTTTTGAGGTCGGTCGCCTGCAGAGCCCAGGAGGCGCGGTCGTCGGCCCGGCCAGCCACCGCGTACTTCTCGTTGCTGCTCGTCAGGACCTTGCCGTCCGGCGCGAGAACGTGGACGAAGGCCACGTGGGGCAGCCGGAGAAGGCTCCCCTTCGCCATGTCCAGTATCCCTTTCTGCTGCCCCAGGGTGCTCCCCTGGATGCCCGCCGCGAAGGCCCGAAAGACCGCTGTGGCCTCGCTCGTGGCGAGTCTCACGGCGCGCGCCTCGCACTGCTGCTGCACCTGGTTGACGGCGCTCTCGTGCCGCGCCTCCAACTCCGCGGCCTGCCGCTCGCCGCGCCGTTGCGACGTGTTCCAGACCGCGAAACAGATCAGGATCAGCAGCAAGGCTACGGCGATTTCAATGATCAGACGTTTACGATTTGGCATCTATCCTCCTTCCATCTTCACTGCTTTTCATGGCTCAGGCGGCGGGGCCTCCTGCGGCAGCTCCACGCCCCTGGCGAGCCACTCCAACGAACGCCAGGACGGCGGCGCGCCGAAATCGTACTGTTGCAGGATAAAAACGGGAGTTCCGGGATCGAGCACGGTCCATCCCCGCTCGTCGAGCACCCAACCCTCGCCCCACTCGTAGAGCCATTGCGCGTCACGCTCCAGGAGCCGGACGCAGGCGTGGCTGGCGGGCCGGCCGGGCAAGGTGAACTGATGGAATGCGATTCCCCGATCGTTGTGGAAGTTGAAGTACCAGGGCAGGTACCAGTCGGGGTCGACCGTGCTGTGCCGCCCGGGCGACCTCCAGTTCAGGTGGAAGAGGCCCGAGGGTGTCGGGTGCGCTTCGCGGCCCGAGCTGACCGGTCCCCACCGTACCAGTCGGCCGCTCTCGTAGCCTCCGAAAACCTGCGACGGCTGGTGGACGACCAGCGCCTTGGGATGTTCGTTCGCCCACGCGCAGCTCAGCGGTAAGGGGCTGTACTGCAACTCGTCGTCGAGCCACTGCTCGGGGATCACCAGCACTGGGAGACGCCCGAGGTGGGCGACGTCGGCTCGATTCAGCATCTCGAGAAGAGTCAACTGGTCCGGACTGAACCGCCGCCGCAGAGCCACTTCACCGGACTTCTCCTGTTCCAGGCGGTACGCCCTGTCCCGGGTCGGCGGGCCAGCGGCCGGCGTCTGGGCGGCCAGAGTGGCTGCATCGACCAGGAGAAACGCTGCCAGGAGAATTCCTCGATTCACTCAACAGAGTATAGCAAAGGCGCAGGGCGGCCCGCCGGCCACCCCGCCAACCGCCGCGCTCCTACACCCAGTAGGGACGGTACCCATAGTAGCTGTGGATCTGGGATCCCCAGTCACGGTCCGCCGCGCTCGGCCAGTCGTTCTTGTCGAACCCCGGAGCCTTCTTGAGCTTCTCCTTGGCGACGTCGAGGACGAAGCCCTCGCGGTCCGCATCCAGCTTCAAGGCCTGGAAGGGGATCGCGAACAGCTTGTCTCCCATCCCCAGGAAACCGCCGAACGAAAGGACCGCATAGGCCACGCGGCCGTCGTGCAGATCGATCATCAGCTCCTCGATTTTGCCGAGATCCTCTCCGGCGGGGTTCATCACGCGATCACCGGTCAGGGTCGTCGCGGAAAGCACGTGCGGCCGGGTTGCCATTTTCGTCTGTGTCATGTGTGCTCCTTTCTTTCTATTCATGGATGACGCGAACACCTGCGAGAGACAAGCCCTCCCGGCGTTCACACCGCGTTTGGCGATTGCCAATTGCAAAATATTAACAATGCAATTTGGATGCCTGAGTTGAAGATGCGGCCTCCTGGTCCACCGGCAGGACGTCGTCATGGATCCGGCGTATCCGAAACATGGTCGGGCGGCTCTGATGCCGTGGGCGTACCGCGCCGGGGGGCGCGGGAGCCGGCTGACTTACGGTAGAGTCTGTGCCGTCAACGCGAGAGGAACCATGCATTCCGCAACGTGGAGCGATCCAGCCCTGACCATCGCGCTCGCCCTGGCGGCGGGAATGATCGCCCACGCCGTGGCCCGGCACCTCAAGGTGCCCGGCATCGTCCTGCTGCTGGCCACCGGCGTGCTCCTGGGGCCGGATGTCCTGGACGTCGTGCGGCCGGTGACCCTCGGGGCTTCGCTCCACGACCTGGTCGGTTTCGCCGTGGCGGTGATCCTGTTCGAGGGCGGGATGAACCTCAACCTCGAGCGGCTCCGGCATCAGGCGCGGAGCATCCGCCAACTCGTGACTGTGGGCCCCCTGGTCACCGCCGTTGGAGGGGCTCTGGCGGCGCGGTGGATCCTCGGGTGGGATTGGACCATCGCGATTCTCTTCGGCACCCTGGTCATGGTCACGGGTCCGACGGTGATCACACCGCTGCTGCGGCGGATCAAGGTCGAGCCGCGAGTGGCGACCGTGCTGGAGGCGGAAGGGGTGCTGGTGGATGCCATCGGCGCCATTGTGGCGGTGGTGGCCCTGGAGGTCGCCATCGGGCCGCCGGGCCACACCGTGGCCTTCGGCGCCTGGCACGTGGTCTCGCGCCTCGGCTTCGGCGCTCTGCTGGGTGCTGCCGGCGGCTTCGCCATCGCAACCCTCCTACGATTCCAGAAGGCCATCCCCGAGGGCCTGGAGAGCGTCTTCACACTGGCTCTCGTCCTGCTCCTGTACCAGGGGAGCAATGCGGTCATGCCGGAAACGGGCATCGTCGCCGCGGTGGCGGCCGGCCTCGTGGTCGGCAACGCCGACGCGCACGTCGTCGCCGAGCTACGGGAGTTCAAGGAGCAGCTCTCGGTAATGCTGATCGGCCTGCTGTTCGTCCTGCTTGCCGCGGATGTCAGGATGGTCGAGGTCGCGAGGCTCGGCGGGGCCGGGGCCGGGCTGGTCGCTGCCTTGATGCTCTTGGTGCGGCCGCTCAACGTGCTCGCCGGCACCTGGGGGACCGGTCTCACGCGGCGTGAGAAGGCATTCCTCTGCTGGCTTGCGCCGCGCGGCATCGTAGCCGCCGCAGTCTCGTCGCTGTTCGCCCAGACTCTGGAGGAGGAGGGCATCGCAGGTGGCTCCGAGCTGCAGTCCATGGTCTTCCTGGTGATCGCCGCCACCGTGGTCGTCCAGGGCCTCTCGGGTGGGCTCGTGGCGAGCCTCCTTGGACTGCGGCGCCCGTCGGACCGGGGCTATGTGATCCTGGGCGCCAACCTCTTGGGCCGCTCCCTGGCTCACGCGCTGGGCGAAACTGGCGACGAGGTCGTGCTGATCGACTCCAACCCCAAGGCCTGCCGTAACGCCAGAGCGGAGGGCTTCCAGGTCCTCCACGGCAGCGGCCTCGACCCCCGCGTCCAGGAACAGGCGGAGCTCGACACCCGGGCCGGGTGCCTCGGAGTCACCACCAACGAGGAGGTCAACCTCCTCTTCGCCCGCCAGGCGAAGAAGGACTTCAAGGTGCCCCGGGTCTGGGTGGCGCTGCGCCGCGGCCATCTCGGCATCAACGAGGAGCCGGTGCATCGCTTCGGGGGACACGTCCTGTTCGGCGAACCCCAGGAGGTCGACCTTTGGACGCTTCGCGTCGACGGGGGAGAGGCGAGGGTCGAACGCTGGCTGTACGAGGGCGAGAAGCCCTCTGTCCTGCTGGTCGATGAGGATCTTCGACCTGCGCTTGCTTCCTCTCGCGGTCCGCCGCGGCCGGTCGGTCCTGCCGGTAGACGAAGAGTTGGTCTTCCAGGCCGGGGACCTGCTTTCTCTGGTCATCGCTCGCGAGAGCCGCGCCGAGATCCTGAGCTGGCTTCGCGGACGAGGATGGGTTCCGGCCGATGACACGGCGACCGTGCCCAAGGTGCCCAAGGTGTGACAAACTGGCGAATGCTCTGCGCTTCGGTATGCGTCCTTTCTGGTTAAACCAGTTGATCGCGGTGGCCACGCCGGCGGGGTACGAGTATCTGCTGCAACTGGCGGGGCCACAGGCCGGCGATGAGGAAAAGAAGTAACGGATGTCTCCAGTTTCAGGTTCCATGACGACTGCTTTTCCCACGCCCCTGGATACGTATCCTGCGGCGTCAGGGGATGGCCTGATGGCGACGCTGGCGGATCGTGTCGCAGTGGACCCGTTCAACGCCGTAGCGACGGGAATCTTCATTCTGGCGATCCTGCATACATTTTCGGCAGCGCGGTTTTCCAAGCTGGCCCACACCGTTCAGAGCCGGGCCGACAGGCGCTTACGCGCCGAAGGCCGGCCGGCCACGCCCAGCGTTCTCGCGGAGCTTCTGCACTTCCTCGGAGAGGTCGAAGTCGTGTTCGGGCTCTGGGCAATCCCCCTTCTCGTCGCCGTGATCGCCCACGCCGGATGGGACCAGGCGACGCATTATTTGAACGACACCGTGAACTATACGGAACCGCTGTTCGTGATCGTTATCATGGCGCTCGCCTCCACGCGGCCGATCATCGGCCTTGCAGAAGCATCGCTGCGCCGTGTAGCAGCCTTGGGAGGCCGCACGCCCGGAACCTGGTGGTTCGTGATCCTGACCATTGGCCCTTTGCTGGGGTCGTTCATCACCGAGCCGGCCGCAATGACGATCTGTGCGCTTCTGCTCGCGCGGCAGTTCTATGATCTCAACCCCAGCTCCCGATTGAAGTACGCCACTCTCGGGCTTCTTTTCGTCAATGTCTCTATCGGGGGCACCCTCACGCATTTCGCGGCGCCGCCGGTTCTGATGGTCGCACGTCCGTGGGGCTGGGACACAGCTTTCATGCTTGAGCATTACGGCTGGCGGGCAGTGCTCACCGTGGTCGGATCAACCTCGATTTATTCTTTGATCTTTCGGCGCGAACTGCAACGGCTGGCCTCGCGTCCGCCAGCACCGGACATCGAACAGCCCGAAGAGGCCGGCGGTGAGCGCAGGCATACGCTCCTGCAGGTGCCGCTTTGGGTGACGGTGATCCATCTGCTCTTCATCGCCTGGACCGTGCTGAATGCGCATCACCCGGCCCTTTTCGTCGGAGGCTTCCTCTTCTTCCTCGGCTTCGTACAGGCTACAGCGCCTTATCAGAGCCAAGTTGATTTAAAGGCGCCGCTGCTGGTGGGGTTCTTTCTCGGGGGGCTGGTCATTCACGGGGGGCTTCAGGCTTGGTGGATCGCCCCTGTGCTCGCGAGCTTATCCGAGACACCGCTGTTCTTCGGCGCGACCATCCTCACCGCATTCAACGACAACGCTCTCATCACCTTTCTGTCCACACTCGTGCCCAATCTCAGCGATTCATTGAAGGTAGCGGTAGTGGCAGGGGCAGTAACGGGTGGCGGCTTGACGGTGATCGCGAATGCCCCTAACCCGGCTGGCCAAGCCATTCTGGGCCGGTTCTTCGACGGTATGATCGAGCCGTTAAAGCTGGTGCTTGCGGCTCTCATTCCGACGCTGGTGGCGATTTTCATGTTCCGCGTGCTGTAGCCCCGGGGCTCTATGCCAGGGGATGGTGCGCCAGCGCCGGATAAAAAGAAGGCGGCCCCGCGGGACCGCCCGGGCCGCCCGCGGGGAGAAAATCGCGAGCGGGACCTGCTATGTGCAACTCAGCCGTCGTTACGGCCGGTGACCACGGGATGGGCACGCCGGTTCTGCTCCCAGCAGCTCTCGTCCGCGTCGGCGCAGACGGGCCGTTCCTTGCCATAGCTGATCGTGCTAAGGCGGGAAGCGGGCACGCCAAGAGAGACCATGTAGCTCTTAGCTGCCTGAGCCCGGCGCTCTCCCAAGGCCAGGTTGTATTCCGCCGTGCCGCGCTCGTCACAGTGGCCCTCCAGGGTGAACACGAACTGGGAATTTCCGCTCAGGAAGCGGGCGTTGCTGGCGAGCTGATCCCGGGCTTCGTCGCTGAGATCGGCCTGGTCGTAGTTGAAGTAGGCATCGCCTACCAATCCTTGACGCCGCAGGTATTCGTTGACCGAGTCCAGGTCGCCGCTCAGCGGGTCGGGCTCCGGAGCCGGGACCGTCTCGGGCTCCGAGGCCGTGGGCTTGGTTTCCAGGGTGGGTGCAGTGGGGGCCGTGGAGACCGGCAGGTCCGGCGCGGTTTTCGGTGTCTGGCGATGGCGGCATCCTGCCGTAGGCAGGCATAGGGCGATGAGAGCGAGCACAATGAGATTTCTGGGGCGCATCACGTCTTTCTCCTCCTGCGGCGAGTATAGAAAGCCGCTGGCGGTGACTCCATGTGTCGGTGGATATATTTTCTTTATATCCTTCGGTAGAGGCGGCGGCGGGGGTGGGGGAGGTATTATCCCGGCGGCCCCGTTGGGCTCATGAAAGGCCATGGAACCGCTGTACTCCCCCCAAAGCCGCGCCGAGCGCCTGATTGCGGGCGGCCGGATGGTTCTCGCGGTCTCCTCGCTGTTTGCCATCTGGTTGGATCCCTCCGAGCCCGCCAAGTTCGCCGGTATCGCCTACTCACTGCTGGTGCTCTACGTCGTCTACTCGGCGGTCATCGCGGTGCTGGTCTGGCGCTCCGACGCGCCGTCGAACCGGCAGCGGCTGGTCACCCATTGCTTCGATCTGGCCTTCTTCTCGGCCTTCATCTACTTCACCGCCGGCCCGGCGAGCCCTTTCACGGCCTACTTCGTCTTTTCTCTGGTTTGCGGCACCCTGCGCTGGCAGTGGCAGGGGACTCTGTGGACGGGCCTGGCCTCCCTGGCTGCCTTCCTGGGGCTCGGCCTCTACTTCTCGCTGGTGGTGGACGATCCGGCCTTCCAGCTCTACTCGCTGATCGTGCGCGGTGTCTATCTGACGGTGGTGGCCGTGCTCCTGGGCTACCTGGGCGCTCATGAGGAGCAGACGAGACGGGACATGGCGCGAGTCGCCGCCTGGCCGCCAGCCGAGCCGCGGCGGATCGAGCCGTTCGTTCACTCGCTTCTGAAACACGCCGCCGAAGCCCTGGGAGCCCCATGCGCCCTGCTGTCCTGGGTGGAACGGGAGGAGCCGTGGCTGTACATCGCCTCCTGGTCCAGTGGTACCTTGACCTGGAGCCGCTCGGCTCCCGAACCGGACGCCGGACTGGTGGCCCCACCCCTGGAGGGCACGAGCTTCCTCTGTCCCGATACTGTCGATCCGCGGTGCACCGTCCTAAAAAAGACTCCTGCGGGATTGGAGCGTTGGCGGGGTGTTCCCCTCTCGGGCGAGCTGCGGGACCGCTTCGGCCTTCAAGCTGTGCTCTCGGTGCCCATCGCGGGCGAGTCCCTGGAGGGCCGCCTGTTCTTCGCCGGCAAGCGTTCCATGACTTCCGACGATCTGGTGCTGGGCGAGATCGTCGCGGGTGTCATGGCGGCCCGCCTCGACCACTTTTACCTCAACCAGCGGCTCCAGGAATCGGTGGCCACGGAGGAGCGCATCCGCTTGGCCCGTGACCTGCACGATGGCGTGCTGCAGTCGCTGACCGGCATCGGGTTGCGCTTGGCCGCCGTGCGCGGTTTGCTTGAGGAGAAACCGCAGGCGGCGCGGGATTCCCTGGAGACCCTCCAGGGGCTGATCGCGCGTGAGCAACGGGACCTCCGCTTCTTCATCCAGGAACTCAAGCCACCACCCCTCACGGCCCAGGGCTCCAGCCTGGCCGCCAGCGTCTCGGAGTTGGTACGGCGGATCGAGCTGGAGTGGGGCCTCAAGGCCGAGTTGCGTACGCAGGGCCTGGACGGGTCCATCCCCGAGCCCCTGGCGCGGGACGTCTACCACTTGGTCCGCGAGGCTCTGGTCAACGCCGTGCGGCATGGTGAAGCCTCAGCCGTACGCGTCCTGATCGCCCGGGACGCGGGAGACTCGCTCACTATCACCCTGAGCGACAACGGCCACGGCTTCCCCTTCGAAGGCCGGTACTCCCACCGAGACCTGGGTGAGGGCGGCCTGGGTCCTCGAAATCTACTGGAGAGGGTAACCTCCCTTCACGGCACGCTGACCATCGAGTCGAGCCCGTCTGGGGCACGGCTCGACATTGTCATCCCGAGTGCGGCCATCCGCTGTGCCGAGGGCGGTGCCTGACGTGTCCATCCGTCTCGTCCTAGCGGACGATCACCCAATCGTTCTCGACGGCTTGGAGCAACTCTTCCGGCTGGAGCAGGACTTCGAGGTCGTGGCCCGCTGCCGCGACGGCGACGAGGCCCTGAAAGCCATTCGGACCTTGCACCCCGACATCCTGGTGCTGGACATCCGTATGCCCCGCCGGGACGGCCTTCAGGTACTGCGGTCTCTGCGAGAGGAAGTCTTACCCGTCCGGATCGTGCTCCTAACAGCAGCGCTCGATGAGGAGCAGCTCGTCGATGCCTTGCAACTCGGGGTGGGTGGCGTCGTGCTCAAGGAGATGGCGCCGCGCTTGCTGGTGGATGCCGTACGCGAGGTCTACTCCGGTGGCCGGTGGCTGGACAAAGGCTCGGCCAACCGCGCTCTGGGAAGCCTCCTTCGGCGGGACGCCGAAAGCCGGGAGGCCCTCCCTTCTCTCACCCCCCGGGAGCTGGAGATCGTCCGCATGGTCGCCCGAGGCTTGCGCAACCGAGCCATCGCCGAGCAACTCTTCATCAGCGAAGGGACGGTGAAGATCCACCTCCACAACATTTACCAGAAGCTGGAGGTGGACGGCCGGCTGGAGCTGGCCGTCCGTGCCCGAGGGAAGGGACTGGTGTAGAGGAGTTCCCAAGCAGTGACATGAGGGCGACAGGGGCGCAAAACAAGACCGTCACCGGCACCCTATTGCCGATCTAAGTGACTGTCAAGAAATAAGTTGTGTATTTACCGACTTTCCAGGCCCGTATGTTCCGCCGCCGACACGCAGTAAAAGGTAGGTCACTGACCGTAGGCCAGCTCGCCACCGCTTGCCAAGACCCTGCTGCAAATCCTTCTGCCGCCCCGGTCTTCACTTTCGTCGGGACTGAGGCGTTTCCGAATGAGAACGCGGCCGACGCTCCGCGCCAAGCACAAGGCGATGACGGCGAGCCGAACGGGAAGCACGGGTACGCCTAGCGCCTTGGCGGCAAGCGTCGTTGCCTTCCTGGCCGGATTCCTGACGGCGCTACGGGTCAGAGAAACGGTGCGGGAGGTGGCTTGCAAGGTGTCCGCCAGGGAGACGCCTGACCGGGCGAGGGCCTGGATTGCATGGGCCTGCCGTAGTCCTTGGCGAACCGCGTTCGTCATCCATTCGGCCGACGACCTCCCGAGAGCCAGCATGGGGACCCGGTGCCGGCTGAGTAGGCGATCCAGGGCACGGTCCAGTTGAGGTGCGAGATTCCGCATCCATCCCTCGCGACTGGCGGCCGTGCGGCCGGCCACCTGCGGAGCGCGCTCGGCGGCGCGTTCGAGGATTTCCGGGCTGTACACCCGGGCGAGGGCGATCTGATCCCGAGGGCGCAGGGAAAGGACTCGCTCCGGCAGGTCCATCCGCTGGGCGGAGCCGCCGGCTTGTCGTAGCTCCTCAATCTGCGGCCGGTGGCTGACTTCGAGCTGCTCCAGCCGCTCGCGAGCCGCCGCAAGACGGGCCTCCGCTCGGGCGAGGTCTTCGCTCGCCCGCTGATAGGCAGCACCCAGTCTGGAGCATCTTCTCGACGGCGACCTGGTAGGCCCTGGTCGCCTCACTCCCGAGCGGTATGTAGGTGCGGCCGGCCCGCAGCACGGGGCCCTTGAGACGGCCCAACTCGACGGGCTGAATCTCGGGAGGGCCGCCTTCGCGCAGTCGATCCATGTAGCGCCCCGTGGCCTCGGCGGGATTGCGATAGGCGCTCTCGGCCGCGCTATGGATGGCGGCTCCCACGCCGTCCTGAGATCCCAATGGGAGCCTTGGGGCCTGTTCCGAGCGGCGGACCGCCTCGTCGAGGGCGACGGTGGCAAAGCTCACTTCCTGGCAGGCTTGGTGGAGAGGGGTGAGTTGCTCGGCGAGCTGGTGCTCGCGGTGCTCGGCGCGCAGGTCACGGCCCACCTCCTGAAGCAACGGCCGGCGCTCCTCGTACGGCCCGAGCCGTGCTTCCAGTGAACGCAGGGAAGCGGCACGGTCTATAGAGGATGCCTTGATCTGCTGGTGATCGTCGGTGACGACGAGGCCCTGGCCCTTGCGCTCCAGGTAGAGCCCCTGCTCGGCCAAGCGCTCATGCACCTCGCTCCAGGAGCCCGCCTTCTGGAATACCGGCCGGGCCACGGCCCGGGCGTAGTCCAGCAGGGGTGGCTCGCCCGTGCGCTCAAACCGCTGCACCAGCGGGTCCGGCACGCGGTCCGGGTCCTTGACGTGGGGAGTGGACTGCAGGCCGAGCGCCAGTTCCTGGGAGCGCAGAGAGGCCATCAGCCGGGGCCGGTCCTGCCAGCGATCATCAGACAAGGAAGGCCGCGCTGAGCCGGTGGCAGGAGAAGTCCGGGCCGCGTAAGGAGCCACCGCCCGCGGGGAAGCCCTCTTCGGAGTTCCTCGCCACCCCTCCCCGCACAGACGGGCATTTGAGGCATTGGAGTGCCGCGGAACCCTCGTATTGGCACCGAGAACCAGTCTTGCCCGATGCGTCGCGACTCAGCTATTTCCAGGTAAGTGAACCACTTCTCACCCCGCCCATCGGGGGATCTCCGCCGAATTCCGAGGATGTCCATAGTCCGCGAAAACCTGGCAGTGCAAGCTGTGTTCTACAGTCTGCGAAATGCAGCCTGTAGAACCGAAGGCGCACCAAGGCGCGCCTGGAAACACACACCAGCGGAAGCCGTCAGGTTGCGTGCCCCTGCTCCGTCGTCCTTGGCAAATCTAGATAGAATTCAAGCGATCAGGAAAGTTTCGCCTGGCGAAACTTCTCTGATTTAACGATTGCGAGCTAACAAACACGGGGCTTGCGTAGCCTCCTACGATTCGCAGGGCTGCCACCGCGAAGTGCTTCAGACTGTTGCGTAAAGCTGCTGAGTTCCTTTCGCGCGTGCCTTGGCGCGCGCCTCCGTTTAACGGGCCGTATTTATACAGGCCCGTTAAACATAGCTTGCACTGCCGGTATTGTCGTGGAGAATTCCGAGTTCGATCAACTGGAGGGCGGGGCACGGAGGTGCTTTGAGAGCACCGGCGGGGTGGTAGGTTGGGATCTCCGGCCTCGAAGCGGTGCCCGTGTGGGAGATTCTGGGCTCGCCTCGGCTTCAGGTCGCTTGGGGAGCGGGGCTCGGGTTGCTCTCCACGCTTTGCGTCTGCGGCTGCTTATGGGCCGAAGTCGTCCGCAACTCCGAGCGGCTGCCGCAATCCTATGAGGCCCACCTGCTGCGACGCGTTGAGGAGGAGGAAGCGAAACGTAACGCGCTCGAAGCGGAAGTCAACGCGCTGCGAGCGGAAGGTCAGCGCCGCTGCCTCCGCTCCAGCGCCGCTGCCAACGCACGCAGCTTGCGCTCTCTGCGGATACTGGCACGCTGACCAGCGCAAGGTCGCCGGGCCATATCACGCAATGCCGCCGCCGGGGCTGCCCGCTCCGGCCCTCCGGAACCGTTGGGAGCGAATGTTTCGCCTGGCGAAACTTTGAGCGAATCGTGAATTCCCATTTGCGGTCACGGGAAAGTTTCGCATGCGAAACTTTGAGGCAACCTTGAATTCTCATTCGCGGACAGAGGAAAGTATTCGCCTGGCGAATAGTTTTCTCTGTCCTGAAATATTGGCTACTCCGCCCCAGAGGTAAGGCGGAGGAAGCTCAAGTCCGTAGAAAAGAAGAAGCGCGACACACCGCGTGCGAAAAAGTAGTTACCGCTGGAAGTCCAGCGCTCCGCTAACTTTTGCATTTTTCTCTTGACCTTCCTACGATTGTCGTAAGAACGAATAAGGGAGCACTGAATGCCAGACAACTACGAATTGATCCGCCGTCCCGAAGTGCTGCGAATCACCGGACTGAAGAAGTCCACTCTGTATAGCTTGATGCAAAGAACGGAGGACCCATTTCCCCCGAATTATCCGACTTCCGAACGCGGCGGGCTTGGATCAAGGCTGAGGTACTGGCTTGGTGTGAGAGACGACGCAGGGTGACGAAAAAGCCGACACCGATTGAGCGCGCCATGCAACTCAGGCGCACATGGGAAGGTTGAGCGGCGAGGCGGAGGCTCCGAAAGTCCCGGAGCCTTCGCGGAGTTCCCTTCTTAACTTCCCCACCTGCCCATAGCTGAGGAGTTGCCGAGCGGCGAAGCAAGCTTTCGGTGAAAAGGGACGCCCCGCGTGCGAGCTACCGCCCCGATGCCCGCCTGGCTCGGGGGGCGGGACTTGCACGGCCCGTGAAGAATGCGAAACCCGGCAGACCGTCCGGCTCATGATTCAGTAAACCGGAGGCCCTGGTCGTACCGTGCCCGGAGGAGGAAGCGCAGCACCCGCCGGGCCAGCTCGGCTGTGGCAGCGTCCCTCTCCGCCGCCTCGTGGAAGAGTCGCAGGGCGGACAGCGCCTCCTGGTGCACCCCCTTGAATTCAAAGACCTTGGTCAACTCCTCGGCGAGCCGCTTGACCTCGGCTGTCCACCCTTCGGCGAGCCACAGGACGGCCTCCTCCAGGAGGGCCAGGGCCACGTCGTAGGACATGTTCCGGGCGGCAAACTCCTGCCGCGCCTGCCCCAGCAACCGCAGGGCCTCGTCGCGCCGGCCCAACCCGGCGGCGATACGGCCCTCCAACCAGTCCAGCCGAATCAGGTCGATCTCGTCCCCCAGCTCGGCCGCAAGGCTGCGCACTTGCGGCACCAAATCTTCTGCCTCGTTAAACCTATCGGCGTTACAGAATGCGCTGGCAAGATTGAATAGGAAAACCGTGCGGTCTCGTGGTGCACCGTGGCGCTCCACCAAGGGCTCAGCCTGAAGGAGAACTTCGATGGCGCGCTCGTATTCACCCATCACCTCCAGGGTAAACCCCTTACTGATCAAGGCGCGCTCCGGGTAGCTGAGGGCACCGGCTTCATCGAGACGGGCCAGGGCCTCATCGAACCGGCGCTGGGCTCTTCGCAACGCCGCCTCAAAGTGGAGTAACCTGCCTGGGTCGAGGATGCTCTCGGGGTCGGTGCCGGCCTGCCAATGCCGTTTGGCCTCCTCCAAGGCGGCATCCGCCGCGTTCAGCTCGCCGACGGCCTTGAGGACATTCGCGCCGTGGGCTTTCGCGTAACCCTGGATGCGGCTGCGCCAGCCTGGTACCCCCGGCACCTGCGCGGCGATCTCCTGGGCGAGCTGCGCCATTTCAGCCGCGATCTGGAGGTCGCGCGAGGCTTCTCGGATGGAGGCCTCGCAGTACCTCTCGCACAGGCTCCAGGTCTGGAACTCCTCGGCCACCTGCACCACCGCCAGGCGTGTCTCCCGATCGAGCCCCTTCAGCCGCTCGAACTGTGCGTCGGCCCGCAAGCGGTCCTCCGGCCTGGGCGGCTCGGCAGGGACCGGCAGCATCAGCAGGCGGGAATGCGCCCGCAGGAGGTAGGAGCGCAGCTCTTCCGACAGCTCGATGATGCGGCCCTCAGCACAAGGCCTCCGTGCGCGCCCCTGCTGGGGCTGGCGGAGGAGCTCGTAGAGCCGCAGGATCTCCTCGGCCTTCAGCAGGGTGAGACCGGCGCTCCGGGCCATGCGCTGGAGATGAGGGTCCGGGAGGACGCTGCCCAGCTCGATATTGGTGACGAGGGTGGGGTGTACCTCGATCTCCTCGCCGAACTGTTCCTGCGTCTTGCCGGAAAACGCCCGCAGCATGCGCGCCTTGACATGTTCCCGCCGCATCGCTCACCCTCCACTGAGAAAAAGGCTGACTAATTCTTCCCTCCGGCGCCGGGATCGGACACCCTTCCTTTTGAGCGCGGCCCCCACGGACCAAGAGAGGCCATGGCCGGCGCCGCGCTGGAGATCCCCAGCCATGAACCGTATACTCGTCGCTCTAGGCCTCGCTGCATCCCTCGTGGCCCCCTCTTCTTCCCGCCTGCTCGATCCGCTCTGGGCCTTCTTCTCCTCGCTCTCGGAGGGCTCCGCAAGCACCAAAGAAGGCTGCGGACTGGATCCCTGGGGCAGGTGCAACTCCGCCCAACCGCAACAGACCGAGAACGGCTGCGGTCTCGACCCTTGGGGTTGCCCGGGCTCATGATTCGGTAAACCGGAGGCCCTGGTCGTACCGTGCCCTGAAGAGGTAGCGCAGGATGCGACGGGCCAGTTCGGCCGTAGCGTCCTCGCGCTCCGCCGCTTCATGGAAGAGTTGCAGAGCAGCCAGGGCCTCCAGGTGGACGCTCTTGGATTCAAAGACCTTGTTCAGCTCCGCGGAGAGCATCTTAACCGTTGCCGTCCGCCCCTCGGCGAGCAGCAGGACTGCCTCCTCCAGCAGGGCCAGGGCAACGTCATAGAACATGCTCCGGACGTCAAACTTGCGCCGCGCCTCCTCCAGCAGCCTTCGTGCCTCGCTGGACCGACCTAGCCCCGCGGCGATCCGGCCCTCAAGCCATTTCAGGCGAATCAAGTCGATCTCGTCCCCCAACTCGACCGCAAGACTGTGCACTTGCGGCACCAGATCGGCCGCCTCGCCAAATCTGTCGGCGTTACAGAATGCGCTGGCAAGATTGAATAGCAAAACTGTGCGGTCTCGCGGTGCACCCTGACGTTTCACCAGGGGTTCAGCCTGAAGGAGAACTTCGATGGCGCGCTCGTATTCACCCATCACCTCCAGGGTAAACCCCTTACTGATCAAGGCGCGCTCCGGGTAGCTGAGGGCACCGGCTTCATCGAGACGGGCCAAGGCCTCATCGAACCGGCGCTGGGCTCTTCGCAACGCCGCCTCAAAGTGGAGTAACCTGCCTGGGTCGAGGATGCTCTCAGGGTCGGTGCCGGCCTGCCAATGCCGTTTGGCCTCCTCCAAGAGGGCCTCCGCCGCGTTCAACTCGCCGACGGCCTTGAGGACATTCGCGCCGTGGGCTTTCGCGTAACCCTGGATGCGGCTAAGCCAGCCTGGTTCTCCCGGGACTCGCGCGGCGATCTCCTGGGCGAGCTGCGCCATCTCAGCCGCGTGCTGGAGGTTGCGCGAGGCTTCTCGGATGGAGGCCTCGCAATACCTCTCGCACAGGCTCCAGGTCTGGAACTCCTCGGCCACCTGCACCACCGCCAGGCGTGTCTCCTGATCGAGCCCCTTCAGCCGCTCGAACTGTGCGTCGGCACGCAAGCGGGCGGGAAAGAGGCTGGAGGCTTCCGGGTAGCCCTCAGCTCCGCTGGTCCGGGAAAGGCGGACGGCCTTGAGCAGGCCCTCGCGGATGAGGCGCGTGGCACCGAGCACGGTCTCCTCGATTTCGGTCCATTCCGCCTCGGTGAGGTCGTCGGTCCGCTCCGTAGACCTCCAAGGCTTCGAGGCAGGCGGTGACGATGGCGACCGCCGCGGGCGGGCACTGCATCGCTTCCAGCAGGCGCTCGAAGAGGTCGTCCTTGAGGCTTCCCCGCGGCGACAGGTGCTGCGAGAGCAGGTTGTCCGGGATACCAACCCGGGCACTGAGCTCCTTCTGGCTCAGCCCGCGCCAGAGGGCCAGGATCTTGACGAGCAGCTTGCGGAACCGCGACTTCTCCTTCGCCGCTTGGGAGTCTCGCATTTTAAAGTCTCCTTCCAGAAGTAGTAAGTGTCCGGGAAGGCCCAAGCGAGACACAGAAGAAAGAGATTTGTGCTCCCCCTACAAATTTTCGGCAGTTTAATCAGTAGCGGCTCGGTTTTTGGAATCCGTGATCTAGCGTATCGGGCATGCCGACCGACCTTGAGCGAGTGCCGGAGACCGCCTGGTCCGAGTTGACCACGGCCATCGAAGAGGTGACAGCCACCCGCAACCGATTGACTGCCTTGGTGGCAAACCTACCGACGCGGGACGTGGAGACCGGACCGGAGGACGTCTTCGGAGACTTCGAGACCTCAACAGACCTGCGGATCGTCGCCGAATGTGTAGCTCTTGAGTTGGGAGAGGCCCTTGCCTCCCTGGAGTCCATTCGGCGAGGGCGAACCTGAGACGGTCAAGCTATGGACAGCTTCGAGATTCCACAAGAAGGCGCGCATTCCTCTCATCCCGCGGGGACGGCCATCCCCTCCGGCCGGCCGTCCCCCCTCTTTTTCCAGAGTCCGAAACATCCCAGCCCGGCAGACCTGGAGCGCTTTCTCCGTAGCGAGACGCCCCGGTCTCAATCGGCCCGCGTGTTAGCACACCTCCTGCGCTGCCAGGAGTGCCGGAAGCGGATCCAGCCCCTGGTGACTTTGCTCTTCGGCAGGGCAGCGCTATCCCCCGTGTCCCCCCACTTGAAAGGCGGCGGCATCCAACGGCGCGAGCGCCGGGCAGGTCGTGCCCGCCCTATTTCCGAGAGGCCGAGATGATCGCAGAGAGATGGATGTTTTCAAACCTGGGCCTAACGCTCAGTCTGTTTCGTATCGCGGACGGGATCAGTCTGGAAGACCTGGCAGACGCCGCCGGCGTGAGCAAGGGCGAGCTGTCTCGCTATCTCAAGGGCAAAGCAACTCCCACGTTCGATACGCTCGCCACGCTGCTCCATCTGCTGGATGTGGAATATCCGGCTTTCTTCTACGCACTGCGCCTGGTGGACCTCGCAGCCGGTTCCAAACCCAGGGAGCTGATGAGGATGGTCGCGCGGCTGGAACCGGAGCGGACGGAGAGCCTCGGGCTCGACCGGAAAATGTTCCCCGAGGTCCTCAGGCAACTGCTCACTCTGTACGGGATCGCCCTGAAACAGAGTCTCAAGCTGGCAAGCTCGGCCGCTGAGCCGGAGGCTGGGAGCGCTGCTTGATGAGGCCCGCATTCGAACGTTCAACTCGGCCCGCCTCGCGCATCTCGGCGCGAGGGCGGTCGGCATCCCCACCCGCGCCCCCTCTTTGTGCTGGCGCTACCAAGCTTCCTGAAGAGCTCGCTGAGGCTCTGAGCCTGATTGTCCGGGGCGTTCGTCGTTACAGAGATCGGCTCGACAGATTGCGGTTTATTGCCAGTTTCCCGAGGCGAGGTGCTTGGCGATCCTCATCATCGTAGAAGAAGGATGCTCGCGACCTACGCAACTTCGCTGGATCACATCACAATCGCAGTCCGCGAGTTGAAGGAGGCGGTTCACTTCTACACCAAGGTTCTCGGCTTCGAGGTGAGGAAGCTCCGGAGGCGAGACGGCCATAGCATGGCGTCGGCGGTCCTCTCGGCCGGACCGTTGAGTGTGGTGCTGGTGGAGGGGTCAACTCCGGAGTCCCAGATCTCCCGATTCATCGGCGAGTTCGGGCCTGGCGTTCATCACCTCACTGTTGGTGTCAGCAACCTGGTAGGTTTGGCGGAGGAGCTTGACGCCGCCGGCATGGCGTTCGAGTACCCAGTGATTCATATCCCCGGCCTCCGGCTGCTGACGACCTCGCGCCATTCCTGCTCAGGGATGCGGTTTGAGTTCATCGAGCGGGCCGGAGACAGCACCCCCGGGGCGAGCCTGCGACCAGGTGTGACGCTAGGACCTTGGCAGCGAAGACGTTGTTTGTAAGTGCTGGTTTCCGGGCCGGGCGGCCTCGATTAGGCATTTCGGGGCGGCGGAGAATCGCGTCCTAACACGCTGACCGCAAATAGATTGGGGCGAGTTCGACAAGCGAGGCCCCTGGTTACCTGATTGTCACCCTACGCCTTAGGCGATCTGTGGTAAGCTATTGATTGTATGGAGGTTGTAGGTTCAAGCCCCTCTTCTCCCGGAGGGGCGGGAGTGCGGCTGGGAGAAGAGGGGTTGGGGTGATGAGGGCCCTCATTTCCCCTCCTCGATCGCCCGCGCGGCGATCCTGTCCACCAGTCCGGGGGCGAACACCTTGAGCCACATGCCGAAACGGCCGCGGCGGGTCATCACCAGCTCGCGGCGGCGGCTGGCCGCGGCCTGCAGAGTGAGCCGGGCGCAAGTCTCGGCGGTCATCACCTCGGCCTCCCGCACGGGGCTCTTGCCCAACGGCCGGCCGTCGGCGCCGAAGGCCCGCTCGCGGATCTCGGTGGCCACGAATCCGGGATAGATCATGGTCACCGTGACGCCGGTCTCCGCCAGCTCGATGCGCAGGGAGTCGAAGAAGCCGGCCATGGCGTGCTTGCTGGCCGCGTAGCCGCTGCGGGTGGGCACGCCGGTCTTGCCCGTGAGGCTGGAGATCCCCACGATCCGGCCGCGCGTCTCCTTAAGGTGCGGCAGGGCGTGCCAGGTGCAGTAGACGCTGCCCAGGTAGTTCACCTGCATGAGCCGCTCGAAAATCGAAAGGTCGCGGACCTCGTCGAAGCGCGCCCACATCCCCAGGCCGGCGTTGTTGATCAGCGTGTCGAGGCGTCCCAGGGCTTCGACGGCCCCGGCCACCAGGCGCGCGCACTGTGCCTTATCCGCCACGTCGGCCGCCAGCGCCACGGCCTCGCCGCCGCGGGCGCGGCACTCCGCCGCCACCGCCTCCAGCGGCGCAGCCTCGCGGGACGCCAAAGCCAGGCGCGCGCCTTGGGATGCGAGCTGAAGCGCCATCTCCCGTCCGATGCCCCGGAGGCACCGGTCAGGAGAACGGCGTTGCCGTGAAAGATCTCCGCGCTCATGGGTTCGTCTCGACCGCGCAGGATACGCGGTCTGCAGCCCTCCAGGCAACTCCTAGTTCCTCCAGCCTACAAACGTCCTGGAGATGGAGTTCCTTGGAATGGTTTTGGGTCTAACCTTCGTAATTTCCGTCACATTCAACCTTCGATTTACACCCAACTGACTAGAAGGACCGGCTCTGCGCCGCTCACCCGGGGGATTCCGGCGCTGGGCCGCGGTAGGAAAAAAACCTGCTACTGAAAGGAGAAGTAATGAGAAAGGAATGGAAATCTTGGGGCTTGGGTCTGGCCGTGGCCGCCATGGTGGGCTGTGGGCTCTTCCTGGCCCTGCCGTCCTCGAATGCCGCCGTGGTCGTGAATCCGGCTGTGACCTGCAACGGCACGAAAGATCATGAGCTCACCCTGGTCGCCGGTCCGCGGATCCACATCCGGACCGAGGGCTTCCTCACGGCGGGCATCGGTGAGGCCTTCACCACCTCCGACGGGCGCCAGGGCAACGTGCTGACGGTCAACGCTTTGGCCTCCGAAGGGAAAGTCGACGCGCTCGGCCCGGTGGCCTTCAAGCTCGACACGAGCCGTCAGGCCGGCAGCAGCCAGATCGTGGCCAACCAGCGGGACCGGCAGTTTCCCGCGACCCAGACCATGCGGTTCCACTTTACCGCCAACGTCGGCAACACGACCTACCGCTCGATCGAGCCAGCCACCGTGCTCAGCACCAACGTCGGCAGCCTGCCGCCAAGGGAGGGGACCGTCTACACGCTGGCCAACGCCGTCCGCCTCGAGGACGTCCGGTCTCCCGGCAAGGTCGCCGGCACGCTGGACGCCGGCAAGGCCTTCACGGTAGGCCGCTAAAATCCATCACTCGGGACGGTCCGCGGCTTGCCGTGGGCCGTCCTGGTTTTCCTCTCCAAGCCATGACATCCCAGGACAAGATCGAACGCCGGTTGGCCGCGCTGTTCCTCGTGGCGCTCGCCCTGATCGCCTGGCAAGCGACCCGCACCCGGCCGCTCAGCCCTCCGGACTACGTGAGCGTCCTCGAAGACGGGGACCAGCAGTTTCCCATCGCCGTCCCCAATTGGGAGGCGCCGGAGATCCCTGGAGAGCCCCAAGCGCGCCGCGAATTCCTGGCCGAGCACGCCGTGGAAGGGTCGCCCGGCGCTGCTCCGGCCCCCTGCGACCTCTTCCTCCGAGTCTCGCTCCATCATTGGGTCCACCTGTCACTGGCCCCTTCGGCACTGGCGTCCTTGTCGTCGTTGCCGTCCCGGTCGTCCGTCTCGTCCTTCCGCCTCCTCCCCAGCGACTTTGCCGACGACGATGACGCCGACGGCAACTCCCTCGATCCCGGCGAGCTCCACGCCAGGGGGCCGGGAGCCGAGGCCGAGGTCTACTGCCGGCCATGAACCTCAAGGCGCGCACCCTCCTGACCCTCGGCCTCCTCGTCGTCGCCGGCCTCACTGCTGCCGCCGGCTGGCGGGTGCTGCGGCTGCGCATCGAGGTCAATGACCTGGAGCTGCTTCCCACCGACAGCGAGGTTCTGGCGGCTGATCAGAGCATTCGCAACGTTTTCGGCTCCGACGAGCGGCTCCTCATCGTCTTCGCCGCCCGTGACCGCCGCGTCACCGATCAGGTTTTCCTGCAAGACCTCCGCTTTTTCACCCGCGAGCTCGGCCGCAGCCACAACATCCGCATGCTCCTCCTGGACCGTCTCTCTCGCGCCCGCTTCCGCCTGGCAGCGGTGCCCGGAGAGCCCTACCTGCTCCACCTGCCGGACGGCGACTGGCTCGCGGAGGCCTTGCGCGCCTCGGTGATCACCGGCAAGCTGGCCACCGGCACCTCGCGCCGCACCGCCTTCCTCGAGACCCCGGCGCTCAGCGGCTCCGGCGTGCGCTCCATCGAGGAGCGCGGCCGCGAGGCCTTCGCCAAGCTCGAACGCCGCCGGCCGGGGGCCTACGAGGTGCGCTTCATCGGCCGCCAAGTGGTGCTCAACGGCCTCGGGCAGGCGCTTTTCGAGGATCTGAGAAACCTGCTCCCCTGGTGCTTCGCCGTGGTCTTCGTCCTCTTCTGGATCATCTTCCGCTCGCCGCTCCTGGCGGGGATCGGCATGCTGCAGTCCGGCCTTTGCGTGCTCTATACCCTCGCCATCCTCGAGATTCTCGGCCAACCGCTCTCGCTGACCACGGCCATGATCCCCATCCTCCTGACCGCGCTGGGGATCGCCGACGACATCCACCTCTACAGCGAGTACCTGCGGCTGCGCCTGGAGCATCCGGAAGAGCCGCCCTTCGGCCTCGTCCTCAAAGGCGTTCGCAAGGTTTTCTTCCCCTGCACCGCCACCGCCCTCACCACCGTCGTCTGCTTCGCCTCGTTCCTTCCCACCGACGTGCCGGCCCTGCGGGTCTTCGGCCTGCTGGCCGCCATCGGCGTCTGTTTCTCCTGGCTGCTGACGATGACCCTAGTGCCCGTCCTGCTGGCCCTGGTGCCGATGAAGAGGGCTCCGGAATGGACCCTCGGACGGCGCTCCCGCCCTCCCGCCTGGCTCTTCGGCAAAGCCGTGCCGGTGGCTCTCTCGTTGCTCCTCATCCCGGGGATGTCCCGGCTGAGGATCGACGACG
>CAVUHL010000006.1:0-7136 GCA_963741305.1 uncultured Holophagales bacterium
CCGGGTAGTGTCCTAGTTTGAATTCCTCGGCTTGTACGGGCCGCGCTTGACCGGGGCCGCCACCGGCAGAAGCGCGACCAGGTCGGCGATCGACCAGACCCGCGTGGTGACACCCGCCGCCATCGCCGGAGTCACCCGCAAGCTCTGGTGAATCCGGCAGAAGTTGTAGTGCGCGAAGAACAGGCCGAGCGCCGCCGTGTGGTTCTCCAGCTTCTTAGAGAAGGCATTGGTCAGGCGGGTGAAGCGCCGGATGCTCATCCGCATGGTCAGGTTGGCACGCTCGACATAGGAGGTAGAGACCTTCTTTTTGTCCGGGTTCCCCGAGATGGCGATCTTGTCGCAGCCGTGCAGACGGCCGGCGAGTAGCGGTGCTCCGGCTCAGAGGACGCGCCGTAGTGCTTCTGGAGCATGGCGTAATCCACGCCACCGGAGAAGGCATCCTCGACCGCGCCGAGGTACATTTTGTGCCCGTCGGTCGTGAGCTGGACCCGGTTGACCAGGCGGCCCGCTACGTCCTGTAGGAACTCGGTCGCGCAACCGGTGTCCCGCGAGCCGACCAGGAACGACGGCACCAGCTTCGTGACCGCGTCGATGGCGGTGAAGGTCCACACGTCGCCGACTCCGAAGGTGTCCGCCATCGCGGCCGGCACGTTCTTCGCCTTGGCGTAGACGAAGCTCCAGATCTCGTCTACCTGAAGCTCAGTGCAGGTGAGGTTGACCAGCGCCTCATCCTGGAACCGGATGCAGGCTTCTCCCATCTCCCGCCACAGCTTCATGACGGTGTCTTTCGAGACGCCAGTCATCCGAGCGGTTGCACGGATACCGCAACCCTCGACCAGGGCGGAGACGATCTGGACCCGCTTCGCGGTGCTGAGCACGTTTGCCATACTAGACATTATGCGTAGGCGCCTTCGCAAAATCAAGGGGCATGGTTCGGCCACAAGGCCCCGCGGACGCTGCCGGATCGCAGCCTCCCAAGCCCCGCCCCGCAACCCCCCTTTATTGCTTCAGGCGTTTACGGGCGGCGGGACCGCCCATGCTTCGCTCGAAAACTTCTACGAGCTTCAGGTGGGAAATCGAATCGAGAGGGGACTGAGTGAAGAAGGTTCTTGCAGACAAGGGGGTGTTCTGTCGCGGTTCCAGAATCAACTCTTTGTCGGCATGCACGACCGAGTAGTCAGCAAGCCGCTCATCCAAGGCATCAAAACGGATGGTAAATCTTAGATTCATGGACCCGATGCGAGCCTTTGCCGAGTTCGTGCTTACCCTCGCCGGAACCTCGCCCGTTACGAACTGCCTAAGCTGGTCAGAAATCAGATTCGTCCAATCCAGCTTCAAGACGACGCTGCACTGCGTTTCCTGAGTCAGCAACAACGGCGCAGTAAAGGCGATTCTGTGATCAGGATCATAACCGGCCAATGCCCCCGCCATGGCAGCGAAGGCGATATCAGCAGCCTCGCTAGTACCTACCGCCTCCAGGATAACTCTCTGAGGATTGATCTGGACGTAATTGATGGTGATAGGGACAGAATCGTCGCCCAAGTCCACCATTCCTCCTACAAAATACACTTCCGGAGTGTTAGGATCTGGCGTAACGATATCCTTGAAACTGAAATGCCTCTGAAAAACGTCCGATCCCGGGCCCGAATTCAGTACTGCGATAGGTACGACCTCGGGAGCAAATACCCGATACTGGCGGACCATGAGCCCTGTCACGTCCTCCACTTAGACAGCCCCCCAATTGCGTCCGTAAAGCACTTTGCCGGTTTCGCGTGAACCGGGCTGCAAAAGCCTCTGAGACTCGCCTGCGCCACGGACGGCCGCGCGAGATGGCACGCTCTGAATCTTTGCGCTTCCGACGATCTCACGGAGTTCCTGGACCACAGCACGAAAGGCTTCTTCCCTCCCGGAGCTGGTTGCCAATATCGTATTTATATGCAGGTTGAGGCTGATGCCCTTACGCTCGGCAGCGGCAGCAAGGCTCGCGTGAAGCGAGGGGGCCATCCGAAGCGAGATTCGGCCGCTGTGGTCCTCGGAGGTCGGCTCAGGTACGGGATAGCCATTCTCGAGCCGAGTCTCAATCCAGATTTCCCTCGCGTCAGCAAGGTTAGCAACCGCCTCCTCAACGGTATCGCCTTCCGACATGCAACCATCAAGATCAGGATGGGTTACGAAATACCCGCCTACGGGATCCTCCTGGACCAAAGCAGGATATTTTAAACCGAGGTAGTATGTTAAGTTTTTAGTGCTCATCGGTCGCCTTCTCCTGCTGCTGGAGGAGTTCCGCCTCCTCAATCTTCTTTATCACCGTCGCTACCGCGCCAGCCTTCATGACTTTTCCGCCCTTGCCGTGCGGCACGTGGAGAGTTAAGGTGACGTGCTTATAGTTCCAGACCCGCGAGGCACCCTTGTCTCTCGCCAGAACGAAGCCCCACTCCTCAAGTGCCTTCTCTGCGTCTTTGAGGGACGCCCCGTACTTCTTCTGCTCAAGGTTTTCAAGGAAACGCTCTTTCTTGGTTTTGGCGGCCATTAAGGGGAGACACTCCTTCCTATGGTCCCCCCCGTGACACCACATACGGTATCACCGGGCCTCAAGACGGTCAACTTCCTTCCTCCGGTCTCTTATTCCATCGCGCCGCCGCGGCCTTCCGCGCGCTCTTCGCCCGTTCTTCAGGAGTCATGTTCGCGGCTCGCGCCTTGCCGCCCTTGGAGCCTCCGAGCTTTCCGAGCGCGACCGCGGCCGGGTTCTTCTCCGGCTCCGGCTCGCAAGCGGGAGCTTCCCCATGGCTTCCTTGAAGACTTGGAAGGCTAGCTCGTTCGGGTCGCGGGGTCTGCGTGGGCGCTTAGGCATGCCCCTATGGTAACACGGGGCCGTTACTGCTCCGGCTCATAGGGCTCGAAGATCTCCTCGCCATACTCCTCGCCAAGGATTTCAGGTCGGCCCTCAACCGTGACCGTCCAGAAACCTGCGTGCCCGCCGACGTAGTCAGTGACCGGCACTGATCCACCCACGTAGGCATCAAACCAGGCGCCGTCCGCTGAAGGCTTCTTAATTCGCACAGCGCGATAGCCGTAGGCCCCCCAGCCCGCCGGGGTCATTTCGTGGTGCCACCCTCCTGGGTGCTCCGTGACGAGGCCTAGATCCACCAGGCGGCCGAGGATTGGCCTATCGGCTTGCGGATCTACAACCCGCCGGAGCCCCCTGGGCTGCCTTGCGACATCAGCGAGTATGGCTCGTTCTTCGGGCGACAGCGCAGCCCGAACCGGTTCAATGTCCATAGATTCTCCTCTCGGGGGGAGTCTACACCCGAGGGCCGGCTCCCTCTCGGAAGCCGGCCCGGTACAGCTACAGGCGGGGGGAGGACAGCAGGGCGCGGGCCTGTTCGGACTGGTCCGGCTCGCTGCCGTCAGAGCGGATCCAAAGCCGGGCCAGCTCAGCGGCGAGCACCTTGCAGTCCCGGGGGTGGCTTAGGGTGGCGAGCAGCCTGCCGGTGGGAATGTAGACCAACGTGAACCGCCGCCGGCCCCGCCCCGCGTAGAGCCGCGCCTCCGTGCCTCCGTAGATGGCGAACGGCGGCGCAACCTTGCCCTCGGACCTTGACCGTCTCCCCGCTCGACAGGAGCACGCTGAAGACGCCAAGGCGCCAAGCAGGGGGAAGGCAGGCCGGCCTTACCCGGAGCTTCAGATAGGCGTCTGCGGCCCCGGCGAGCCATGCGCCGACCGAGGGGAATCCCTCGGCTTCCGCGGACTGCTTCCACCTGGCAGACTGCGCCACGGTGCCGCGCACGGTGAACGCGGCGACCTTCAAGTACTTGCGCTCCCGCGCCCGGCGCTCGACCTCGGCGATATCGCGGGCGGGCTCCTCCTCCGGGGTGTCGGCTTCCCGTATGGCCCGCAGGACGGAGGCGGCGAAGTCTGCCGCCCACGCGAGGAACTGCGCCGTGGTGCGGCCGGTGGCGCGGGCCTCCCTGTTCCATGCGTAGAGCTGAAGGCTCGTGGCCCGCGTGGTGAGCCGGTGCGTTGCGTTGTGGGGCCAGAGAGGGGGCGCCATGGTCACCCCTCCCGCCGACCGAAGAGAGCGGCCTCGATGCGGTCGCCCATGGCGCCGAGGTGCTGCGCCTCGACCTCCGCCAGCGCCGACAGGACGGCGTCGACGTCGGCCGGGGCATGGTCTTCCCGCTGCCGGCCGACTTGGGCGAGGAAGCCCTGTAGGCTCCGGAGATCCCCGAGGGCGGCCTGCATCTCCCACGGGGTGAGGATGCCGGGGAGGTGGGGCCAATGGCGGTTGAATTCGAGCACCATGTCGAATGCGGTAGCGCCGAGGACGCGGAGGGCGCCGTTCAAGGCGGGATCGGTGACGAAGAGCAGGAAGGTTTCCCGGAGGCCTTGCACGTCTTCAAAGCGTTCGGGAGGGTAGACTTGGGGAGGGGAACGAGAGGAAGGCGATAGAATCGGGACGGTTGGGCATGGGCTCACTCCGTGCTCGACTAGGTCCGGCGGGGTGTGTTCAGCACTCCGTCGGGCCGCTTCCTTAGGGCAGAGGGGAACGCTTCCCCCCTTACAGGGGAGGCTACCGCAGAATCAACGGGTTGGGCGGGTTGATTTCAAACTAGGACAGTACCCATGTCCGCGCCGCTTGCGGTCATGACTTCGTCGGGCGCGGTCATGTCCGCATCGCTCGCGGTCATGACTTTGCCGGCCGCGGTCATGTCCGCGCCACTCGCGGTCATGACTTTGCCGGCCGCGGTCATGTCCGCGTCGCTCGCGGTCATGACTTTGCCGGCCGCGGTCATGTCCGCGTCGCTCGCGGTCATGACTTTGCCGGCCGCGGTCATGTCCGCGTCGCTCGCGGTCATGACTTTGCCGGCCGCGGTCATGTCCGCGTCGCTCGCGGTCATGACTTTGCCGGCTGCGGTCATGTCCGCGCCGCTCGCGGTCATGACTTCGTCGGGCGCGGTCATGTCCGCGCCGCTCGCGGTCATGACTTTGCCGGGCGCGGTCATGTCCGCGCCGCTCGCGGTCCTGACTTCTTCGGCTGCGGTGCCGGTCCGGCCTGACTGGCGCCGCGCCGCGTGGAGGGCGGCTCAGTCGCCGCCGTTCCAGGCGGTTCCGGCGAGCAGAGCGGCGAGGTCGGCGGTGGCGGTGGGGATCCCGGGTGCTTCTGTGTCGTGGAACAGCGCGACCGCCCGCGGATCCTCGCGGCGCCAAGGCTCGACGCCGCCGAAGACCGGGGGGAGGAGCCAGATCCGGGTATCGGACCGCTGGGTGGCGGGCCGGGAGGTGCAGCCGGGCTCCGGAGGGAGGTCGGTGCAGTCAGGCAGGATGCGCAGCTCCGCGGTGGTGAGCCGGCCGTCGGAATCCCAGCCGATCACCGCTGCGACCGCCACCCGGCCTCCGGCGCCCGCGCCATAGAGGTTCAGCCGGTAGAGGTGCGGGTCGGCGCCGCGAAAGACGGCGACCTCGGACGCCGTGTCGAGGAAGTTGTTGATGAAGAACCGCGTCTCCACCCGCACCAGGCGCTGGAGCAGGGCGAAGACGTGGCGGTCGAACGGGGTGAGGCGGTCGGTGCAGGAGGAGAGCAGGCCGTCCTGGGTCAGGCCGCGGCCGGGCAGGGTGCTCTGCCGTGCCCGGCGGGCCCGGCGACGTTGTCGATCAGCAGCACCGGCGGGGGTGGCGGCTGCGGCGGAATGAGACTGTGGAGCCGGAGGGCCGGGAGCCCGGGCTCGAGGCCCACCTGCATCGTGTCGCCCGAGCCGGACGGCAGCAGGTTCGAGGCCGGTTCCTCGCGCGTCAGCGAGACCTGGCCGAGCGGCGTCCGGGCCGGATCGACCAGCTGGGGGCGGACCGCCTGGAGATGGAACGCCAGTTGATGCTCCGGCCCCGCGACGACGCTCAGGTCCGACGGGTTGGACACCGCCAGCCCCTGGTACGACGCGCCGTCGCCGGGCGCCACGAGGAGGTTGGCGACCCGGCCGGGGGGCGGCTGGAGCACGCCGGCGCCCATCCGCAACAGCAGACGTTCGAGCTCGGAGCTCGGTGCGCTCCACCTCGGCGGCGGTCAGGGGGTGGGTGAGGTCCTGGGCCGCGGCGGGCGCGGCGGCCAGGCAGACGGCGGCCACGGTCCTGCAAAGCATGACGATCGTGAAGCGCATGGGCGACTCTCCGTGAGAGAAGGCGACGTTCTTGCCGGTGTGTACGGTGCGGAGGCGGGCGCCGTCCAGCGGAGGGGGCGGAGGGGCGGGGGGATCTACCAGGCGCTTTCCCGAGTGGAGATAGAAGCCGGAATTCGTCGCTCTGGCGGCGCTGCGCAAGGAGCGCTGAGCGGGTAGAGGATGGAGCAGGCACTCTCCGGCGGTGCCCTGGGGTACCGGTTGTCTTGGACTGCTACTTCTCTCTCAGAGTCGGACGAAGCCGGCCTGCTCGAAGTGATGATCGTGGTCAGGGCTTACAGGAGTCCAAACTGCCGCATCACGACGAAGCTTGCGCAGTCGACCAGGCTCCAGTCCTTGTCAGGTCGATCAACCAAAAGCCGCCAACCTTGCAGATCGAGAGTCGGATCGATATGTATGATTTCGACTTGAGGGGAGGATTTGAGTCCTGTGACAAAAGCGATCACCCTCGGGCGAGGGATGTTGAGCGGGCTGGTCAAGAGCGCCACCAACTCTGCCACGACGTAGTTCGTCGTCAGAAAGCGAGTGCCTTCTTGGCGAGCTTGGCGGTAAATGGCAGACGCTTGGTGGTGGAACGCCTGGGAAGGATCCAGGAGATGGCCCCAGCCGGCGGTGTCGACGAAGAGATCCGGCATGGGGCCTCGCGCCGTCAGTCGTGCCGCATCTTTTGCTGCAGAGCGCTCCCCAGATAGGCATCATGACGGTCTGCCCAGTCGGAACCCCCGCTGTCGAAGGCGCCGATGAATGCTTCCAGCGGATCGCTCGCTTCCGGCTGGACGGCTGAGGCCAGGAGGTCGAGCGCCAAAGCTTCCGGTGGCTGTCCGGATTGCTCCGCCTTCCGGATGAGAGAGCGATAGACGCTCTCGGGCACATTCAGGGTCATCGTGTGTTCCATGATCGTCCTCAGCCGAAGAGTAGCAGAGGGAACCCGGACATGTACGCGGCCTGCCGCGCGAAGGGCAGCG
>CAVUHL010000007.1:0-148781 GCA_963741305.1 uncultured Holophagales bacterium
GCGGCACGATCTTCACCATCCCGGCCTTGTTCCTCTGGGGGGTGGTCCCGCCCTTCTGGCAGGTGGTCGGCCTGGCCTTCCTCGGCGCCATCCTGGGGATCGCGCCATGGTGCCGCTGCGCCGGCTGCTGATCGTCAAGAGCGCGGACGAGCTGCCCTATCCGGAGGGAACGGCCTGCGCCGAGGTGCTGCGCGCCACGGCCGCCGAGTCGAGCGGCGGGCGCTGGATCTTCCTCGGCCTCGCCGTCGGCGCGGCGATCAAGCTGGCCCTGGGCGGCCGCGTCCTGATCGAGCTCGGAGCTGGCCACCCGATCGCCGTCCTGCCCAAGGCGGAGCTGGCGTTGGAGATCGCGCCGGCGCTCCTCGCCGTGGGCTACATCCTGGGCTACCGGCAGTCGTCGATCATGGTCTCGGGGAGCCTGATCTCGGCGCTCGTGCTCACCCCCCTGATCGCCCTGGTCGGCGATGGGCTGCCGACGCCGCTCTTCCCGGAGACCACGATCCCGATCAGCGACCTCTCGGCCGGCCAGATCTGGTCGCGCTACGTGCGCTACATCGGCGCCGGCGCGGTGGCCGCGGCGGGCATCGTGACGGTGATGCGGGCGCTGCCCGACGATGTACCGCTCCTTCATGGCCGGTCCTCAAGGGCATGCGCCGCGAGGGACCGGGCCGGACGGCGGGCGGTGCCGGTGCCGCGCACCGACCGCGACGTGCCGGGCTGGGTGGTGCTCGCCGGGCCCGCCGTGGTGGTGCTGGCGCTGGTCTTCATCCCCGGGCTCCTCGCCGGCGACATGGGATTCGTCCCCCGGCTCGCCGCCGGCCCTGGGCGTGGCGATCTTCGGCGTCCTCTTCGTGGTGGTCTCCTCCCGCATCGTCGGCTTGATCGGCGTGTCGTCCAACCCCACCTCCGGCATGACGCTGGTGACCCTTCTCGGCGTCGCCCTGGTCTTCGTGCTCTGCGGCTGGACCGATCCCTCGGCGCGGGCCGCGATCCTCACCGTGGGAACGGTGGTCTGCATCGCGGCGTCGAAGGCGGGCGACATCTCGCAGGACCTGAAGACAGGGTATCTGGTGGGAGCCACTCCGGCGCGGCAGCAGGTCGGCCAGTTCCTCGGCGCGGCCTTCGCCTGCTGGGCGGTGGCCGGCACGGTCCTGCTCCTCGGCAAGGCCTACACTTTCGGCTCCCCCGAGTTGCCGGCGCCGCAGGCGACGCTGATGAAAACCGTGATCGACGGCGTGCTCTCCGGCTCGCTCCCCTGGGGTCTGGTTGGCACGGGCTCGGCCTTCTCCCTGTGCGCCATTCTGGCCGGCCTGCCCGGCCTGGCCTTCGCCGTGGGCATCTACCTGCCTCTGGGCAGCCTGACGCCAATCTTCGTCGGCGGGCTGGTGCGGCGCGCTGGTAGACGCGCGCCGCAAGGGCGGAGCGGTGGAGGGCGACCCGGGCGTCCTCGCCGGCCTCGGGGATGATCGCCGGCGAAGGGCTCGCCGGCGTCGCTCATCGCCGGGTTCCTGGTCGCCTCGAAGCAATGGTTCGGACCCGGCTGGAAAGGCTGGCTCGACTCCTGGCACTTCGCAGAAGGGAATTTCGCCTGGATCAGCGGCGCGGCGGCCGGTGGTGGGGATCATCCTGGTGCTGGCCGTCTCGTCCATGTTGTACCGGGCGGGGCGGAGCGCGCCGGTGGTCGAAGCTGCTGAGATCGAATAACGAATTCCCGGCCGAGCCCGGGAGAGGTTGTTGGTTTGGGCTCGGCCAAGATACTCCGCGGTTTACTCAGCCGTCACTGGTGTCTGCGCTGCGGGAGCCTGCTCTCCAGCCGGGGCGAAGATGGCAGCCAGCAGAACGTCCGCCGGCTCGGAGAGCTTCACAACTCCGCAATTATTCTCGTCGATGCAGGCGCACTCGGAGATCTGGATACAGCCGACGTTGGGAAGGGAACTGGGCACGCACTGGCGGCAGAAAGGATTGATGCTGACACGCTTGCAGATTTCGCCGCAGGTCGCTGAGGCGCTGTTCGGCAGCATGAGAACACCCAGGACCAGGAAACTACAGGCGAGGATCGCAATCTTTCCAAAGTTCCGCATTTCGTTCTCCTTTGGACCCGTGGGTCCTGTCAATGCCTCTTGATTCAATGCAACGGATTTACTTTCAACATCTCCTCTCTTCAAAAGGCATTGTGCTCAAAGGAGAGCGCCGGGACAATCGCATGATTGTGTGGTTTTCGGAGCCGGCATGGCGGGGCTCCTGCACGATCATGTAGGCGGGCAACCGGAGAGATCATCAAGAACGCCGAAGTAGCTACCGCTTGGATCTCCCGGGTAGCGTTCGCGTGGAAAGACCACGGCAGTCTTCTCGGCAGAGGAACTTGTGCAGCCGAGAGACGACAGGGGTCTTGACGGAGCAGAAGGACACCGAGTAGGCTAGCCCAACTTCCACGCTTTGCGCGGTAAAGTTTTGAAAACATAGGGCCGAGCTATTTTTTCGTCACTACAAACCCTTCGCTAAAGAACCTCCTGACTAGGTTTTCCGCGGAATCCGGACCGATTGCCGAGTTGGCCCATATGTTCTTTCATAGCAGAAGTGGAGCCCTGGGGCTTTCGTCACTATTTTCGCCCACAGAAGAGAGCCGTTCCCTAGAATCAATGACTTAGAAGCGTCAAACCCCCGAATTCCGCCCTCTTTTGGGGAAGGACCGTGGAAGTTGGGCTAGCAACAAGAAGGAGGTGCTCTATGGCCGTCCTGAAACCGAAAGACCTTACCCAACTTGACGAAAGCGAACTGCGTGACCTCCTTGGGTTCCAGCCGCGCACCTCCTTTGAAGAGCTTGCCCGGCAGCAGGGGGTTCGCCCAGTTGAGCGTTACGAAGACATTGCCGGAGGTTGGCCCGAGGACCAGATCGACGATGGCTTCGAGGAGGCCCTGGAACGCTGGCGCCGGACGTCCTCCTGGGATGAAGAGTGAGCCTTGGTCGTCGTCGACACCTCCGTTGTTTCCTATATTCTCAAGAAGCACTCTTTGGCTCCCGCATATTGGGAGATCTTGAAACATCATCTCCTTGGGATCTCCTTCATGACCGTCGCAGAGCTCTATCGCTGGCCTTTTCAACGAAACTGGGGTGAACAGAGGCTTGTCGCACTTCTGCAGCATCTTCAAGGCTATACCCTTCTCCACCACGAGGATGCGATGAGTTGGGAATGGGCGAAAATCAAGAGCAGGAGGGGCCGCCCAATTTCGGACTCCGACGCGTGCGATTGCTGCGACTGCCATTCTCTATGACGCCCCGCTCGTGACCCACAATCCTCGGCATTTCCTCCACATCGACGGTCTGGAAATCCTCACAGTGCCGGACGAGCCCGGGAGTGGCTCCCCGGGCTCGGTAAGGAGGGAACGAGCGAATCACTCAGCGGCTGCTGTGATCTCGGTGGGGAGACCCGAGCAGGGAGCAGCCTCGGTGCCGTCCGAGAAGATGCTCGCCAGTGCCGTCTCCGCGGAGTCGGTGGAGAGAGAGGCGAAGGGGCAGATGACGAAGAAGCAGCCGCAACTCCCAGCGGAGTTCCGGCAGTCGGACGAAACTGCAGGGTCCTCGATGCATCGCAGGCAAGGGGTCTGTCCTGGGGGTGCGACGTTGGCGCAACGCCGGCCGCAGCCGGCGGACGCCTCGCTAGGGAGCAGGACGGCTCCGATCATCGCAATCAGCATGGCAACCATCAGACAACGCACCGAGTTTCGCATTTCGTTCTCCTTCGGACCCAGAGTCCAGTTGCGCTTCGGTCAAATCGACGGGATTTCGTCCACGAAAGTAGTCTGCGCCGAGGGTCCTGTCGAAACAACCGCACAAATCGGCGGTTCTTGAGACTGAAAGCGCAGCCTACCCGCACGCTTGTGCAGGTAAGCCGCCAGCGGTTGAGGATGCCCCAAGCTGTCCGGAGCCGCTCTCGCCGCGAATCCCGCCGGTGCCCTCGGGGAGGCGGCAGTTCCCGAGCCGGGGCCGGTTGTCTCCGCGCCTACCCCGGAGGCGTCCGAAGAAGGTTCTCCTTCGCCCGGAGAGATTGGGCCGTTGCGCGGCCGCTCGGACGCGTTGCACGAAGAAAGGGCAGCGATTGCCCCCATTTGGGCAACGGCTGCCCTCACTTGGGCAGCCATTGCCCTTGATGGGGTAGCGGCTGCCCCGACGGGGGGAATGATTGCCCTTTTGGGGGCAATGATGGCCCCCCAATTGGGGCAGTGGTTGCCCCGGTGGGGGTAGTGTCCTAGCTCATTGTTGGTGGCAGGGGGGGGTTGGCCGGGGCCTTCGGGAGGGTTTTGGCAAGGGACCTCTCCAGGCCCTGGGCGACTCCGTACTACCACCACCTCTCTTCCCTTTCGTGAAATGCCACTTTTTTGTCACTTCGCGTGACAAGCTTGACTTTTCGACCCGCTTGGGATTAATTTGTCTCATTGCAGCAGGGTGCAAGAAGTCTTTAGAATTTGAGCATCTACCGCTGCATCGGAAGGCGGGGGCGTACCCCGTCGGCTACAAAAACGGAGAGCCTCGACCGGGGAACACTTTTGCCGAGTATCCCGGTTTCGAGGCCCCAACAGACGACGCCCTGCGTGAGGGGATCGCTGTACCTGTACAGCTTACTCCATTCGCACGGGCGCCGTCAAGAAAGGATACCCCCATGGGGTACTCCGTTGACGGAAGGTGTACCGGGATCGGGGTCCGGTGGTGGCGCGAGCTTCTGCGCCCATGCTGGCCCCGGTCCCGCATAGTCCCAGGGCGACGCTCAGGCGGACCGCCGCTTCCCCTTGGCGTCGCCTTCCCCTAACTCAGCCCTAGCGGTTTTCGCAGGCGGTCCCTGATCCAGTTGGACAGGGGCCGCCCGTCCTGTTCTGCCGCCCTCTGAAATAGGGCCTTCTCACTCATCCGTGAGTCGCAGTCCAGGCGGAGGTGAACGTGATTTCAGCCATACGGACAGAGTACGGAAAATTCCCTGGAGATTCAAGCCCAGAAACCCCTTGACACGTCCGGACGTTGTCCGTACAATGTCCCTGTCAGTCAGAGAACACCATGGACGCCCCACACTCCCACCCCACCGCCAACCCGAAGCGGCTGCCGCACCTGCGGCGGGCCCACCATCGGCTGGGGCAAGGACCGGGACGGCAACCCCGGCGCCGCAAGTGCAAGGCGTGCGGCTCGACCTTCGGGATCATCCCGGCCCGTCCGCTGGGCGCCATGCGGCTGGACATGGACCGGGCCGTGCTCTGCCTCTCCCTCCTGACCGAAGGTACCTCCATCCGCAGCACGGAGCGGATCGCGGGCACCCACCGCGACACCATTTGCAGCCTCCTCCGGGTCGCGGGTGCGAAGTGCGAGAGCGCTCCTGAATCGGCTTGTTCGCAATGTCCCGGTGGCGGACGTACAAGCGGACGAGCTGTGGTGCTTCGTGGGGATGAAGGAGAAGCACGAAGAACGGCTCAAGAAGAACAGGACCCGGAGATGGGGGACGTCTATACGTTCGTCGGAATCGAGCGGGATTCCAAGCTGGTGCTCGGCTTCCACATGGGGCGGCGCACCTCGGAAGACGCCTCCCGTCTTCATGGCGAAGATGGACGCCGCGACCTCGGGCCGGTTCCAGATTTCGACGGACGGATTCACCGGCTACCCCGGCGCGGTAGAGCAGCACCTCGGGGGCCGGGTGGACTTCGGCCAGCTTATCAAAACCTACAGCGCGGAAACGGTGGACTCAGAGCGCCGGTACTCCCCGGCGCGCATAATATCGGCGGAGAAGGTAGCGGTCTCTGGCACCCCGGATGAGGAGCGGATTTGCACCTCGCACGTCGAGCGGACGAACCTGCACATCCGCATGCAGATGCGGCGCTTCACCCGCCTGACGAACGCTTTCAGCCGCAAGCGGGACAACCTCCGGGCCGCGCTGGCGCTCCACTTCGCGGCCTACAACTTCACTTGGATGCACTCCGGCATCCGGATGACGCCCGCCATGAAGGCGGGGATTGCTCGGAAGCCTTGGAGCGTTCGGGAGTTACTGGCGAACTAGGGCTCGCTCTGGCGTAAAACAGGCATATTGACCGCCGCAGGCACTCTCTGACACACTGCCCATGCATGGGCAGGAGTGGGCGGGCGAGGTCCCTCCCTTAGCCTTGAGGTATGTTATGTCACGCCAACGGTATGTGGGGCGCATCGCCCTCCCCCAGAGACCACGGCCCGAGCGGTGCCCTGTTTGTGGGGTCAAGGAGATTTCTCTTTCCGGCTCTCCGCTGGCTCGGGCCTGGCTCGCCTATAAGATACAAGCTGCGCTGGCTCCTAAGGCCGACGCCCTAGAGAACACAGCCCGGCGCAAAGCACACAAGCTCTACTCTAGGCCGTGAGCGATCTCGGAGAGCCATCCAAGGGAGACGAAGAGTCTCGGGCTATTGAGAGGCCCGCTGAGCCCTCGGCTACGGTCAAGATCGCACCTCAGCAAATCACGGAGGCCATCGAGAGGATGCCGCCTCAATTCCGAGAAATGTTCGAGATGATGGCGGTGTCTACAATGGCGCCCCACCATCCGATAATTGACAAATTCAAGGATGAGCATGTACAGCAGTTTTTGGACAATGATCGGTTTGAGGCCCAGAGCGAGTACAAGCTTCGCAGTTCCAATCGCTGGTTTTACTTGACTTACTTCATCCTTGCTTTACTCGCGCTGGGATGTTTATTTTCTTTCTTATTGCCGCAAAACAAAGAACTTCTCGGTGACCTTCTCAAGATTCTCCTTGCGTTCGCTAGTGGTGTGACGAGTGGGTTTGGACTCAAAGCACAACTCGACAAGAAGAAATGAAAGGGCCGGCCCCTCTCGGAACCGGCCCCTAGTGCTACGTCGCCTCCCTCGGTGCCGCTCGATGACGGGTCCCGCCCAATCTCCTCCCCGCCGCCACGTGCCAGAACTCCCGCCAGCTCAGCCGCCAAGGCCCGACACTGCCGGGAGCTTCGGAGCGTGGCGATGATGCGGTGGAGGGAAGGTGCGTCAGGGTGCGCAGCTTGTTCCGGTCCGGTCCATGGCTGGTGCCTCGGAAGACGCCGAAGGGCGGGGAGACCATGCCCCGAACCTCCACCTCTCGGCCGTCCATGAGGCGGGCCTTGAACGTGCCGAGATGCCAGGCCAGAGGCAGGGGAAGGCCGGCCTTGGACCGGACCTTGAGATAGGCGTCCAAGGCATAGGCGGCCCACACCCCAACGCTTCGGAAGCCCTCAGATTCGGACGCCCGCTTCCAGGCGATGCTCTGCGGCATGGAAGCCCTGAGAGTGAAGGTAGCAACCTTCATATCCCGTACGCCTCGCCGCTGTCCTCCCAGAAGCTTTCCACGGCTTCAACGGCAACCCGGAGATCCTTCCCTGGGTCCCGCCGCTCGCCGCTTATGGGAGAGAAGAACGGCGCAGGAAGATACTGATAGAGGCCCTTGGAAGCCCGGACCAGGGCCTCTAGGCGTCGCTTTTCCTCCCGGCGGAAGAAGAGACCGGATCGGGCCGGGAGCGCTCCCGAAGAACGTCCCGGAGGTAGCGGGAGAAGAGATCCCCGGCGAAAGCGAGGAAGGCGGGAACGTCCCGCTTGTACATCCGCCCGTAGCTCTCCCAGTAGGCCACCTGGGAGCTGGTCGCCTTGACGATGATGGTGTGCCGCTTCTTCACCCGGAGAGCCATTAGGCGGCCTCCCCCGCCACGGCCCCATCTCGGTTTCGAGGCGGTCCGCCAGCTTGCCGACCTGGACGGCGATCTCGCTTCCCACCCGGGCAAGGTGCTCTTCGTGCGGAGTCTCGGGGCTGGCCTCCGGCCCCGCCCATTCGAGGATGAAGCCCTGGACGTGGCGGAGATCGGCGATACCGGCCCGGAGTGCCGCCCGAAGGGTGCCTTCCGGCTGAGGGGGCCACCATTCCGAGTATTGGAGGACCAGGATGTAGAGCAGATCGCCGAAGGACCGGAGGGCGGCGTTGCTCTGGGCTCCGGAGATCTGCTGGAGGAACGTCTCCCGGAAGGTGGGGAAGTCCTCGAAACTGGCGGGGTCGATGACGGGCGGACCTACCGGGAGCTCGTCGGGATCTGGCGGGACGGGCGGGGAAGGATCGGGGGGCGGGGAATCGGGCGGTGTAGGATCTGGTACTAGGTCCGGCATGGGGTAGCCTCCTGTGCTGGGCTAGGCTCCGGTGCGGGCTCCAATCCCGCCCGGGGCCGTCTCAAAGGGCTCTGAGGGAGGGCTTCCTCCCCCTTCGGGGAGAGGAAGCTACCTCGGTTTCAAGGCCCTGGAGACCCCTTCCACCGACAACAATCTATTAGGACACCACCCCGGTGGGGGCCATCGCTGCCCCAACGAGGGCAGTGACTGCCCAAATGGGGGCCATCGCTGCCCTCTCGTCGGGGAAAGCTCAGTCCGAGACCGCGGGAGAGCACGCAAGGCTGAATTGGCGGCGAAGAAGCTCTTCTCCGGTCATCAGTTCCTCACGTCCGCCGGGTGAACCACCCCGTGAGGCTCATGCGCTCGCGGGAGGCGGGAAGGACTTCGTGGCAGACGCTGTCGCTCAGGAAGGTCACGAGGGTGCCGCCGGCGGGGAGCACGTCCTGCCAGGCGGAGCCATCCTCCGGGCTGTCGTAGAGGCGGATCTGGCCGCCGTCCTCGGGTTTCCAGTCCTCGTTGAGGTAGAGGACGGTGGAGACGATACGGCTGCCGTCGTCCCCGGCGCCCAGAAACCGGTCGAGGTGTTTCTGGTAGAAGGCGCCCGGCGGGTAGATGGCGAGGTGACCCTCGAAGCCGAAGAGTCCGAGGTAGAGAGTGCGGTTGATGGCCAGTCGCAGGTCTTCGAGGAGGTAGAGATAGGGAAGCTGCGCCGGGGTGAAAGGCTCCTCGAGCCAGAGGATCAGGTCGCTACGGATCTCCGGCCGGACCTTGAAGTCGGCGCCGGAGCCCACGCCGGCCCGCTGGAACGAGCCCTCGCGCAGGAGCTCATTCGTCTCCTCACGCAGGGCACGGACCTCATCAGGAGAGAGGAAGCCCGGATAGACGGACCGGCCGCTCCCGGCGAGGTCCGTCACGATGCGGTCGAGGTCAGGGAGCATCACGAAGTATTTTCAGAAAGGACCCCAAGGACTGCAAGGACAACAAGGACGGGCGATGCGGCTTTTTGTCCTTGGCGTCCTTGCTGTCCTTGGGGTCCTTTGGGTCCTACAGACACGCGGCCCTAGACGTACGCTTCGAGCTCGGTCCAGGTATCCTCTTCGAGGACCTTCTTGACGTCGATCATGAAGCGGTCGGCGTCGGCGCCGTCGACCAGGCGGTGGTCGTAGGTGATGGCGAAGTAGGACATGGTCTTGATGACGATGGAGTCGTTGCCGTCCGCGTCCTCGACCACGATCGGCCGCTTCTCGATGGCGCCGACGCCGAGGATCGCCACCTGCGGCTGGTTGATGACCGGGGTGCCGAAGAGGCTGCCGAAGACGCCCGGGTTGGTGATGGTGAAGGTGCCGCCCTGCGCCTCCTCGGGCTTGAGCTTCTTGCCGCGCGCGCGGTCGGCGAGATCGTTGGCGGCCTTGGCGAGGCCGACCAGGCTGAGCTGGTCGGCGTTCTTGATCACCGGCACGATCAGGCCGCGGCCGGGCATGTCGACCGCCATGCCGATGTTGATGTCCTTCTTGTAGACGATGTTCGTGCCGTCGATCGCGGCGTTGACGCGTCTTGTGGGCCTTGAGCGCCGTCGCCACCGCCTTGAAGATGAAGGGCATGTAGGTGAGCTTGGTGCCCTCCTTCTTGAAGAAGCCGTCCTTGGCGCGGCAGCCGGGCCTTGTGCACCTTCGACATGTCGATGTGGAAGACGGTGGTGACGTGCGCCGAGGTGGCCTTGGAGTAGACCATGTGCGCCGCCGTGATCTGCCGGATCTTGGACATCGGCTCGATCTCGACGTTCTCGCCCTCGGCGTAGGCCGGCGACGTGGAAGCCGCCGGCGGGCGGCGCTGGCCGGAGCGGCGCCGCGGCGGCCGGAGCCGGAGCGGGGGCCGGCGCGGGCGGCCGGAGCGGGGGCCGGCGGCGGCGGGCGCCGCCGGGCCGGAGCCGGGGCAGCGCCGGAGCCGTCTTGCGCTGCTCCAGGTGGCCGAGGATGTCGTCCTTGGTCACCCGGCCGTGGGCGCCGGTGCCCTGGACCTCGTCGAGGTTCACGCCCTCCTTGGCGGCGATGTTGCGCACCAGCGGGCTCGAGAACTTGCGGAGCCGATCCTCGACGTCCGCCTCGCCGCTTCGGTCGCCGGGGCCGGCGCGGGCTGCGGCGGGCTGCGCCGGCTGGGAGCCGGCCGGGGTCTCCTCGGCCGGGCGGCCTGCGCGCGCGGCGCCTCGGCGCTGGCCTCGCGGGCGGCCTCGGCGGCGCACCTTGGCGGGCTCGGGCGGCGCGGGCGCCGCCCGCCTTCGCGGCGCGGTCTGCCTCGGCTGCTCCGGCCTCGGCCGCAGCGGGCTCCGGCCGCGGCGCGCGGCAGCGGCGCCGGCGCTGCTCGCCCGCCTCGCCGATCGAGGCGCCACCACCTGGTTGACCGGGACGGTCTCCCCTTCCTTGTTGCGGATCTCCAGCAGCGTGCCCGACGGCCGGGCTCGGGATCTCGGCGTCGACCTTGTCGGTCGAGATCTCGAACAGCGGCTGGTCGCGCTCCACCTTGTCGCCGACCTTCACCAGCCAGCGGGTGATGGTCCCCTCGGCGATCGACTCTCCCATCTGGGGCATCACGACTTCAGTAGCCATAAGCTCTCCCTCCCGTCTCTCGATCAGTCAGTAGCTGGCCAGCTCACGCACCTTGGCGACGAGCTTGTCCACATTGGGCAGGTAGGCCTCTTCGAGCGTCGGGCTGTAGGGGACCGGGGTGTCCGGGCAGCAGAGCCGGTGGACCGGCCCGTCCAGCCACTCGAAGGCGTGCTTGCGCGATGCGCGCCGCCACCTCGCCCGCCACCGAGCCGGTGGTCTGCTCCTCGGTGAGGACGATCACCCGGCTGGTCTTGCGGACGGTGGCGAGGATGGCCTCCTGGTCGAGAGGCTTGATGGTGCGCAGGTCGAGGACTTCGAGGTCGATCCCGTCGCGCTTCGAGGCGCCCGGCGGCCTCCAGCGCCACCTGGAGCATAGCACCGTAGGTGATGACGGACAGGTCGCGCCCCTCGCGCGCCAGCCGCGCCTGGCCGATCGGCACCGGCCGTCGCCCTCCGGCAAGCTCGTCCTTGATGCGGCGGTAGAGGTACTTGTGCTCGAAGTAGAGCACCGGGTTGGGGTCGTGGATCGCCGACCGCAGCAGCCCGTAGGCGTCGGCCACGGTGCCCGGCGCCACGATCTTCAGGCCCGGCGTGTGCTGGAAGTAGCGACTCCGGGTTCTGGCTGTGGTACGCCGAGCCGTGGACGTTGCCGCCCGCCGGGCCGCGGACCACGAGCGGCACCTGCTGGCCCCAGCGGTAGTGGTTGGGCGCGGCGAAGTTGATGATCTGGTTGAAGCCGCAGGAGATGAAGTCGATGAACTGCATCTCGACCACCGGCAGCATGCCCATCATCGACGGCGCCGATGGCGCAGCCGACCATCGCCGACTCGCTGATCGGCGTGTCGATGATCCGCTCCGGGCCGAAGCGGTCGAGGAAGCCGGCGGTGACGCGGAAGGCGCCGCCGTAGGTGCCGATGTCCTGGCCGAGCATGAAGACCCGCTCGTCCTGCTCCATCTCGTCCCAGAGCGCCTGGCGGATGGCTTCGAGATAGGTGACGGTCGCCATCAGAGCCTCCTCCGCGTAGACGCCCTCGAAGGCCCGCTCGGGCGGCGGCATGGGCGAGGCGAGGGCGAAGTCGACCTCGGCGTTGAGCTGGGCGTCGATCTTCGCCACGATCGCCTTGCAGCTCGTCCTCGGCGGCGAGGCCGTTGCCACAGCAGATGGCGCTCGAAGCGCTCGATCGGGTCCTTCTGCTTCCACTCCTCGAACTGCTCCTTGGGCACGTAGCCGGCGTCGTCGTGCTCGGCGTGCCCCTTCATGCGGAAGGTCTTGGCCTCGATCAGCGTCGGGCCGCCGCCGCGCCCGCGCCCGCTCGACCGCCCGCTTGGTGGCCTCGTAGACCGCCAGCACGTCGTTGCCGTCGACGATCTCGCCGGGGATGCCGTAGGCCGGCGGCCCGGGTGGCGATGTTCTTGATCCGCATCTGCTCGCGAGGTGGGCGTCGAGTAGGCCCAGCCGTTGTTCTCGGCGATCAGGACGAACGGCACGTTGAGCACCGCGGCGAGGTTCAGCCCCTCGTGGAAGTCGCCCGTCGAGGTGCCGCCGTCGCCGATGTAGGTCAGGGCCACGAGGTCCTTCCCCTGCATCCGGCCGGCGAGGGCGACGCCGGCCATCACCGGGATCACCGCGCCGAGCATCGAGATCGGCGCCACCAGGCCGCGCTTCGAGGTCGCCGAAGTGGGTGTTGCCGTCCTTGCCGCCGGTCGGGCTGTCGCTCTTGGCCATGTACTGCATCATGACCTCGCGCGGCTGGACGCCGCGCACCAGCATCGAGCCGAGGTTGCGGATCAGCGGCCCCATCACGTCCTGCGGCTCGAGGGCGTAGGCGCTGCCCACGGCGGTCGCCTCCTGGCCGCGGCTGGAGTAGAGGCCGCCCACCACCTTGCCCTGCCGGTAGAGGTTGCCCAGCCGGTCCTCGACCATGCGGGTGAGCTTCATGAAGTGGTAGAGCTCGAGCTGCCGCTCGCGGGGCAGCTCGGTCTTCGCCAGCCGCTCGGCCGTGCTCTCTGCGACCTGTGGGGTGGAGGGGACCCCAGCTCTTTCCCGTTTGTCGCCATGGTGTCCTTTACCTAGATGTGGATCGCCGCGCCGTGGGCGGCGTGGGCCGCCTCCATGACCGCCTCGGACAGCGTCGGGTGGGCATGCATGGTGCGCAGCAGCTCCTCGTCCGTCCCTTCCATCTGCAGCGCCACGCAGGCCTCGGCGATCAGGTCGGTGGCGTGGGCGCCGATGATGTGCACGCCGAGGATCTCGTCGTACTTCTTCTCGCGCACCACCTTCACGAAGCCGCTCGGTCTTGCCGAGGATCCTTGGCCTTGCCGAGGGCGGTGAAGGGGAACTTGCCGACCTTGACGTCGTAGCCCCGCTCGCGCGCCTTGGCCTCGGTCAGGCCGACGCTCGCCACCTCGGGATCGCAGTAGGTGCAGGAGGGGACGCGGTCGTAGTTGATCGGCTTGACCGCCTGCCCCGCCATGTGCTCGACGGCGAGGATGCCCTCGGCCGAGGCGACGTGCGCGAGCCAGGGGGTGTTGATCACGTCGCCGATGGCGTAGATGTGCGGCACCGCGGTCTGCATTAGCGCGTTGACCTGGACGTAGCCGCGCTCCAGCTTGACGCCCAGCGCCTCCAGACCGAGGTTCTCGGTCACCGGCCGGCGGCCGACGGCGACCAGCAGCAGCTCGGCCTCGACGGTGTCCTTCTTGCCGCCCTTCGAGCTGCAGGCGCACGCCGCTCTCGGTGCTGCTCGACGCCCGGCATCTTGGTGCCGGTCATGACGTCGATGCCCCGCTTGCGCAGGGCCTTCTGCAGCTCGGCCGAGACCTCCTCGTCCTCGATCGGCAGGATGCGCGGGAGCATCTCGATCAGGGTCACCTTGGTGCCGAACGAGGTGTAGATCGAGGCGAACTCGGTGCCCACGGCGCCGGCGCCGAGCACCGCCAGCGACTGCCGGCACCTTCTTGAGCTCCAGGACGTGGTCGGAGTTGAGGATGCGCTCGCCGTCGGTCGGCGCGATGGGCACGTCGCGCGGCACCGAGCCGGTGGCGATCATGATGTACTTGGCGCCGTAGGTCGTCTTGGCGCCGTCCGGCCCCTCGACCTCCACCTCGTTGGGGCCGGTGACGCGGCCGAAGCCCGTGGAGGCCGGTCACCTTGTTCTTCTTGAACAGGAACTCGATCCCCTTGGAGTTGCTGTCGACCACCTTCTGCTTGCGCTCCTGCGCCTTGACGATGTCGAGCGCCGGCTCGGCGACCTGATGCCCAGGCTGCCGGCCTCGCGGATCTCGTCCAGCACCGACGCCGTGTGGAGCAGCGCCTTGGTGGGGATGCAGCCGCGCAGCAGGCAGGTGCCGCCGAACTTGGGGTCCTTCTCCACCACCGCCGCCTTCATGCCGAGCTGGCCGGCGCGGATGCCGGCGACGTAGCCGCCCGGGCCGCTGCCGATGATGATCAGGTCGAACTCTTCTCGCGCCATCGGAATCTCCCCGATATGCTGGATTTTGGATTTTGGATGTTGGATGTCTGGTTAATTGCGAACGGCGAGCTGCGGCTCGTCGGGCAACTCTCGACCGGCACGCGCCCGGAATCGGCCGGGCTTCTCCTCCACCAGGCGCCCGAAGGGGACGTCGGGGTCGTGCTCGAAGATGCAGAGCCAGTCCCCCGCCGCCGCCCGCGGCAGCCAGAGCTTCTTGTTCTCGAGAGTCGTCAGCGGATACAGGTCGTAGCCCATGATCCAGGGATAGGGCACGTGGGCCGCGGTCGGCACCAGGTCGGCCCAGAAGACCGCCGTCGTCTCGCCCGCGTCTCCCCCGTCCAAGCAGAACGATGCACATGTCGGCGTTATGCCCCGGCGCCCGGACCGCCTTGACGCCGGGCATCGGCTCGGCCTCGTCGTCGAACAGCTCGACGACGCCGGCCTCGAACAGCGGCTCCCAGTTGTGCGGGAAGTAGCTCGCCCGGTCGCGCTCGTTGGGACGGCGGGCATGCTCCACCTCCCCCCGCTGCAGCCAGTACCGGGCCTTGGGGAAGGTCGGCACGATCCGCCCGCCCTGCTCCCGGGTGTTCCAGCCGCAGTGGTCGAAGTGGAGATGGGAGAGCAGGACGTGGGTGACGTCCCCCAGCTCGTAGCCCGCCCGCCGGATCGCCTCCGGCAGGCGCTCGGCCTGCGGGATCCATGGCGTAGATCTCCTGGAACCGCGCGTCGTGCTTGTCGCCGATGCCGGTGTCGATCAGCAGCAGGTCGCTCCCGCGCGCGACCAGCAGGCAGTTGGTGCCCATGCGGATGCGGTTCTGGGCGTCCGGCGGCTTCGCCTTCTCCCAGAGGGTCCGCGGCACGACGCCGAACATCGCGCCGCCGTCCAGACGGAATTCGCCGTCGCTGACCACGCGTCAGCTCGAGGTCCCCCAGCTCCATAGCGGGCCGAAGTCTATCCGAAGGGGAGGGCGCCCTCCAGTTCTTAGCCCTGCCAAGGGCGGCATTCCCCCAGCCCAGGGCGTGAGCCCTGGGATGCGCGTCCCCCTGCGCGCCTGCGTCAGACTAGATGTCGCTCCCCTCGGGTCTCTGGGGGATGGGTGGAGGCCGCCAGGCAGCCCAGGGCTCGCGCCCTGGGCTGGAGGAATGCCGCCCCTCGCAGGGCTGGGATGGTGAGGACCAAGCCGGGAATCCGATCATGGCCTGCTATCATCCCCGCCAACTTCTATGACCCGCACCGTCAGCCTCCCGCTCTGGCTGGTCGCCGTGCTCATCCTGCTTGCAGCCTGGGCGGTGCTCGACCGCCTGCTGGTGCCCAGCGTCCGCTGGTATCTCCGGCGGCGGGTCAACCGCGTCATCGACGAGCTGAACACCCGGCTGCGGCTGGAGATCCCGTCCTTCCACCGCACCCGCCGCCAAGTGCTCATCGACCGGCTGGTCTACGACCCCAAAGTGGTGGAGACGGTGGATCGCCATCGCCCGGGAGCAGCACATTCCCCGGCAAGTGGTCGCCGCGCGGGTAGAGCGGTACGCCCGGGAGATCATTCCGGCCTTCAACGTCTACTTCTACTTCCGTATCGGCTACTGGCTCTCCCGCCGCGTGGCGCGCTTCCTCTACCGCGTGCGCCTGGGATTCTCCGACGAGGCCGGCCTCGCCGCCGTGACCCCCGGCTCGACGGTGGTCTTCCTCATGAACCACCGCAGCAACATGGACTACATCCTGGTGGCCTACCTGGCGGCGGACCGCACCGCCCTCTCCTACGCCGTGGGCGAATGGGCGCGTATCTGGCTCCTCCAGACCCTCATCCGCTCCACCGGCGCCTACTTCGTGCGGCGCAACTCCGGCGACCCTCTCTACCGGCGCGTGCTGGAGCGGTACATCCACATGGCCACCGCGGCGGGCGTGCCCCAGGCCGTCTACCCCGAAGGCGGCCTCTCCCGCGACGGCCTCCTGCGCCCGCCCAAGCTCGGCGTCCTCGACTACATGCTCCGCTCCTTCGATCCCAGCAGGGAGAGCGCGACCTCGTCTTCATTCCCGTAGGGATCAACTACGACCGGGTGCTGGAGGACCGTACCCTGCTCCTGGACCTGGAGCCGGGAGCGGCACAAGCCCAGCTCGCTCCAGGCCGCCTCCACCCTGCTCCGCTTCATCCGCGCAACTTCGGGTTGATCCTGCGCAGCCGCTGGCACCGCTTCGGCTACGCCTGCGTGAACTTCGGCAGCCCCGTCTCCATGCGTCGCTACCTGGGCGAGCTGGGCTCGACCTGCGGACCTTTCCCGGGAGGAGCGCTCGATCCATCTGGAGCGCCTGGGGACGGAGCTGATGACATCCATCGGGAAGGTGATCCCGGCGCTCCCCGTGCCACTGGTAGCCACTGTGCTCGCCCGACCCGAAGAGGGGCGGCGGCCTCTCGGAGCTGGAGCTCAAGGCCCTCATCCACCGCCGTATCGCCGACCTCGAAGCCACCGGCGGCCACGTCTACCTCCCTCGCCGCGACCAGGACTACGCCATCGTCGCCGGCCTCCGCATGCTCACCCAACGCCATCTCGTAGAAGAGAAGGACGGCCTCTTCAGCGCCCGGCCGGAGGAGATTCGGGTGCTGCGGTATTACGCGAACTCGATCGCGCACCTACTGCCGGGGGCCGCTTGAAACTTTGAGGGGGATATAATTCGGTTTGCCCCCAAGTGTGCCTCTGGGGAGTGCCAGGAGGTGCTTTGTGACACTCCGCGAGATTCTGACCGATGTTCATGCCCTCGAGGAGGAGCTTCTGGATCTTGAGCGGAAGTACGGCCTGCGCTCCGAGACGTTCTATGCCGCCTATACCAGCGGCGAAGAGCCGGAGGACGAGGCGTGGGTCCTGGACTTCAGTGAGTGGGCAAGTGTTTATCGGACCTGGCTTACTCGGTTGGCCGAGTATCGGAACGAGGTCCAGCGTTTTCAGGGGAACTCTCCGAGTCTTGAGGGATTGATAAGGTCTGTGGCATGACCGACAATCCTCTGCGGGCTCCAGAGGATTACGAGCTATTCCTCCATACATTGAGCGAGCGTTTCCCCTCGGGGGTTTAGCGCGTGGCGGACAAGCCCCGTCAGGAATCTTTCGGCGGATTCCCTCGCTTTTCAGTCAGATATTGGACAAAGGACCACAGCCCGGAGAAGCGGTAGCCGGGATCTACGTAATGCTCGATCACGTAGAACGCGAAGTAGTAGAAGCGGCAGAAGCCCCACACAGAAAGGAGCAGGAGAAAGGCCATCTTCAGAGTCGGCTGCTCCAAGATCACCAAGAGGGCCGAGAGGAGACCAATGAGGAGAAACAAAGCTCCTTTGAGCTTGATTGCACGTGAATCAGTGAGGTCTCGCATGTTTAAACCCAACCACTAATCCGGGCCTCACTCCGTCGTAAAGCAGGGAAGAATCCGCTCCCATCCGCCGATCTCAGAAAGCAGACTCTGCACCCGTTCCCGCAGTTGCTCGTCAGTCATGGGCCAACGCGGATTCAATCTGGATTTTGGAAAGACGACGTAAGCGATGCGGCCTCGGGGCAGACCTGCGCCGTTGCGTGGATTGACATTCTGGCCGCCCAGGTTCTCAGCCAGGCGGATCGAAGCTTCGCCGAGGGCTGCATTGCGGGGCCCCTTGTCCGCAACGATGGCTACCGTTTCCTTATCATTCTCAAGATGGCGGGCCGCTGCAAAGTCGCCGAAATCACCGGTCCCCGAGAGCGCCCAGAAGGCGCCGGGGAAAACGACATAGGGGACCTTCGTCGAATCGACATACCGGCGCGGATCCGTCTCGGGCAGGCTGGCATCCTGCAACGTCGTCTTGGAGAGGAAGAACCCGGCAAACTCTCCGCTCGTCTGGACGAATGGTCGGCTCCGGTCTTGAGGATCGACGACCAGAACCGACCGCCAGCCGCCATTGGGAAAGCCGGCATTGGCGAGCGCGTCGATGCCGGTGTTCCGTGGATGATAGGCGTTGGGCGCCCCGTCCGCATCCACGGCCATGCGGCTCACGACATAGAAGTAGACGGTGCTCTCCGGCACCTTCCAGAGCTGAGTCCCACCGTAGGTGCGCCACGGGACGGCATCACAGGATGCAGCCAGAGCGAACGAGGGGCTCAGCCCTGACAGGATCACCGTCAAGGCCAAGAGAAGCTGGGATGAAAGACCTCTGAGATTCCTGCCGCTGCCGTGCATGGGGCTCTCCAGTACGGATCGGTTCCTGGACAAGTATCTGAAGGGAACGTCACGGACGCGCTCATCCACGAGGTAGCGTCCCACCCCTGAATCTCTTACTTGAACACCCCCGCGGCGATCAGCACCAGGATCAGCAGGAAGATTCCCAGGCAGATGCGGGCAGCGGTCATCAGATGGGTGCTGCCCGCCGGACGGGTCCCCTTGATCTTGATGCCGGAGAGAGCGACCAGGGCGATGGCGACGACAACGATTCCGAGGATGACAATCCAGCTCATGGCTCTCCTTTTGTATGCTCAGCTGCGGCCTCAACTCGGGCCGGACCGGTAGGAAGTGGTGTGCCAGGTAGAGCGTCCGCAGGGACGACAGTACATCAACTTCAAGGCCTTTCCCTTACCTTTCCAACGGAGGCCGCCGGCATCCCAGACCGAAGTTTCCTCCCCACACTGCTTACATTGCAGGATCCACTGCCTCGACTCCGCTTCCATGTCGGCGGCGATACGCCGGGAGACGAGCGACAGGATCAGATTGCGTAATCCCATGGATCGGATACTACCTCAGCGCTCGATCCGCCGGAGAGCCTCCGACGCCACCTCGCTGACGGAGACATCCTCGTTCGTGGTCGTCCGTTCCCGGTCCTCAAGAGCGGCGCGCAGAGCGGGCAGCGCCGCGGGATCGCCAATCTCCCCGAGCGCACGGGCGGCCGCGACCCGCAGGTGCACATTGGGATCCCGGAGCAGCTTCGCCAGCGCCTCGACGGCGCCCCGATGCTGCAGCTCGCCCAAGGCCAGGATGGCGTGGCGGCGTTGATCCCACCCCATGTCCGAGCGGGCTACTTCGATGAGCAGCTCGAAGCCGCCGGGCTCGCCGAGACTGGCCAGCCCCCAACCTGCCCAGTGCCGCTCCGATGGCTGCCGCCGCGCCATCTCGCGCAAGGCCGGGATGGCCCGCCGGTCGCCGATCTCGCCAAGAGACAAAGCGGCCCGGTACGCGATGCCAGGATCGCGAGTCGCCTCGATCAAAGCGTCCACAGCCCGGGGATCGCCGGCCAGCCCGAGGATGAGCGTCGCGATATACCGCAAGTGGCGGGCATCCTGGGTCCGGCTCCAAAACTCCTCGTGCGGCATTGCCCGCTGATCACGTAAACCCGGCAGGTCACGCAACTCGGCGGTGCTGGCCGCCAGCTCTCCCAGCACCACGGCAAGCCCCTCGTCCTCGCCTGCGCGGGCGAGGACGAGTCCCGCCAGGCAGCGGTCGAGCCGGTTCTCTCCGGAGAGAAAAGGCCGCCAACGGGGAGCGAAGAGAGCGGCGTTCCGGCGCGCCATCTCCTTGGCGAGATCGAAACGCCTCGTCCAGTCGGCAGTCTCCAACTCCGCGAGAAGCTCCTGATCCGTGGACGCCGCGAGCCGCTCCTGCTGAGCTTGCACGATCTCGCTCCACCAAGCCACGCGCGGCCAGGCAGGCCGTGGCGACGCCACCGCCGCCCCGGCCACGAGGGAAGCCAGGCCGCACGTCAAAAGAACGGAGACAACGCGAGCTCCTTGCCTCGAATCCATTCTCGCCTCCCGATCCCACCGCCTGGGGCGAGCCGTTCGTCGTCCGGCGAAGAGGACAGGGCGCTCACCAAGCATGACGGCTGCGCCAAGTCTTCGCCTCGAACGCTTTGGTTCTTCCTTCGGGGGAGTGCAAAGCCCAAGCCAGAGGTTCGACCGAGCCTGTCAAGCGCTCCAAAGACGTTTGGAGCAGTCTGGAAGACATTTCGGAGTCCCTCCCAAGGATTTTGGAGCGCTCCGGAATCATTCTGGAGCTCTCCAAAAGCGTTCTGAAGCGCTCCGGAACCGTTTTGGGACACTCTTGAGACATTCTGGCAGACTCCTGAAAGCTTCTGAGACATTCCGGAGGGCTTCTGGGGCATTCTGAAACGCTCTTGAGACATTCTGGAAGGCTCCGGAGAGCTCCCCGAGAGCTCCGGGGACTTCCCGGACATCCGGGAAGCCGCGGAGCGCTCCGACGCTCGCCTCCGATCAGCAGAGAATGGCGGACGGGCAGTTGATACAGAGGGACCGGCAGCTTGGATTGCCCGAACAGACCGGAGTCGTGCACGGGAACGTGACCGTGGGGCACGTTTGTGTGTCGCCGCCCGCCACCTCGCGGAGCGGGTGACCGTCCAGGTTCAGCAGAGTCTCGCGGTTCAAACGCAGCTTCCGGGTTCTCTTCCTCATGGTGTTCTCTCCTGGGAGTGCCCGGCAGGGGAATTCCCACCGGCTGCTTACCATCCTTCCGTCATAGCAGATCTTCTTGTCCAGGGTCTGGCAGCTCACTAGCTACGCGCCCTCTCGGAAGTCCTTGGATTTCTTTTTCAGTTCCTCAACAAGCTTCTTACGACGCTCTTTGAACCGCTTGATGGAGTAGTCAACCTCGTAGTAGGGACGACCGGTAATAAGTTCGCTGAACCAAGAGTTCCGTCCGAATCCAGGACGCACCCCTGGGTAGCCGATCGCCAGCGCCGAATCAATAAGAGCCCAACGGCGGCCGGAGCGGGACTCTGTACGGAGGCGGTCGATCAAACGACCTACCTCACGATCTCTCCACAGGTGAAAAAAAGCAGCTAATGCTGCGGTGCGCACGTATTCTTCTGGGTCAAGGCAGCAGCGAATCACACTCTGTTCAAGTTGAAGATCGTAAGCTTGGGCACGGGCGGCATAACAGGCGCCTTCTCGGACTCTGCACTACACCGCGGGAGAATCCTTCAAAGTCTCGTAGATAGGCCAAGGCCTCGACACAGTCGCGCTGGAGGACGGGAAGTTCGGCATCTATCGACAGAGTCGATAACACCGAATCGAGGGCCTTGCGTCGGATCATTGCCAGGGTGTCTTTGTCAGGTTCTCGGACCGCAAAATAAAGACCTTCTTGGGCTCCCGCCCAGGTCTCGGCACGTTCAAGTATGCTTGCTCCTGCTCTGGCCATACCGGGCCCGGCCATCAGCTTTATCACTTCGCCAGCTTCCTCCTCACTGCCACGCCGCATGTATCCTGTATCGTTCGGACCTCGGGCAATCACCAGGTCGGCAAGAGTGGATTCAAGCCTCCAGTACCTGGGGTTCCAGAGGACTTCGAGCTGGTCGACCGTGTTGCATTCCGACAGCCGCAAGAGCGGCTCATAAAACCGGTCCTTGCCGGATTCGGTATCCCCTTCCTGAAGAGAAGTTAATTCTCTTTCGACATGTTCAAGTAGGAACTCGACGACTTCTGTCGGATACAACTGTTCGAAGCCGAATAAGAAGACGGTCCTACCTGGGTCTTCAGAACCCAGAATCTGTCTCCCGCGGCGGACCCGCCAGAAGACCGCCCTCGATCTCATTTCGTGCAAGATCTGCGAGTTCGGCTCGGCTGTGGGCGAGACGCGCCCGGGTCTGAGCGGCTGCCGATGAAGGGGCTGAGCCGCTGCGGACGGGGCCGGGACACTGCCGATGAAGGCCGGGACACTGCAGCGCGAGGCCGGGCGGCTGCCGCTGGAGGTCCGGCAGCTGCCGCGCGAGCCCAGGCGCCTCCGCTCGCAGCTGAGCAGCTGCGGCGCGAGCTCGGGCGGTTCTGCCCAAGGCTGAGCGCCTGCGGCTGGAGGCTGGGCCGCAGCGGCGCAGGCTCCAGCGGCAACGGCTGAAGCCTGAACGGAGCGGCTGGAATGCCTGCGGCACCCGCTGGAGGTTGAGTGCCAGCGGCTGGAGGCCTGAGCGGCATCCGATCGAGGTCGAGCGAAGGGAGACGGAGGTCGAGCGGCAATGTCTGAAGGCTGAGCGAAGGGTGCCGGAGGCTCGGCGGCAGCCGATCGGCCCTGCGGTCGTAGCGCTCGTTCCCCTGCGGCTCGTAGGACATGGTGGCTACCGCCTTCCCGGGGTCCTTTCCCGCTCCTCGGGCAGGGACGGGGGGACCACCGTTTCGCAAACGGATTGCGCCGCTGGTGAAATTCCGCCGCAGAGGGCAGGAGAAGAAGCCCCAAGCAGGGGCGACCGGATAAAGACATGTGCTTCAGCGCCTGGTAAAGCCACCCAGCCCGAATCCAGAAAGCCCCGTCAGAGGCGACCGAAGCCACCCTTCGAGTGGCTTGACCTGGTTGAGGCCGACTGGTGGCTGGACATGAGGCCGAGAGGATGGCGCGGGGGCCGCAGGCCGTCGATCGTCCGGTTACGCCTTGGACGAATGACGCCGGGCGCTCCTTAATTAAGGCCGCCCTCCCATCTTCCTACGCTGGTGGCCAACCTCGCTGGCGCCACTTCGTAGCCTCTGTGGTATCCTTAGGTATCTTCTACAGGGATAGAATGGGCATGAAGGACTTCTTCATCAGCTACGCGAGGGAAGACCTTGAACAGGCCAAGAGGATTGAACAGTACCTCGAGGAGCTCGGCTATACAGTCATCTATGACCAGGACTTCGTTCCTGGCCGAAGCTTCGTACGCGAGATCGACAACGCCCCCCGTGAGAGTCGCTGTATGATCGCTCTCTACTCACGGACGTCTTTGGGAAAAAAATGGCCACCGGCTGAGTGGGACACTATTCTTGTAAATGACCCAAGTGGTGTGGAGGACAGGTTCTGGCCCATTCGGATCGAGGATTGCCGAATTAGCGGCCTTCTGGCGAGACTTATCTACACCGACCTCGTTGGCCTTAAGGGCTCGTCACGCAATAACCTATCCATGTCCGAATTTCTCTAGCCGCGGTTTGGAGCGCGCTTCACGATGGGTTGCGGGCGCGAAGACCGGACAGCCTAAATTGTTATCCTCAGTAGTCTTAAACACGATGGCGAATCCTCCGCTGATTCGGCAGCCGGGCGGGTACTCACTAAAACACCTGTCGGCCCACCTGTTGGCTGCGGGTCCGCAGCGCTACCCGAAGCTCTATCGGCTAGTGAGCCGCGATTGGCTCGACGCCAGGCTGCAGAGTGAGGGTGCTCTCTACGGCTTTTCGACAGATCTGGAGTATGCCATTGCCGCGTCGCTCGAGGAAGGTTTACCGTCTCTACACAAGCTGATAGAATTCTCGATCCTGACGGCAACGCTACGTAGATTCTCCTCGAATCTCAGCCCGGTGGCGGTAAAGGCGGTAGCGGAAATCCGGGGCTTCGGCCCAGCCTTAGAATTCGTCTCGCTGATGCTTTCTCCTTATAGCCGTGGAGAGGCGTCTGTACGTATCGCCAGGGTTGCGCTCGAAAGGGAACGACTGGACGAGATGAAAATATTTCTCGAACATGCGGAGAACGCTGCATCTGCCTGCTTTCCAAGGCTCCGCTGTGAGCTGCGGGCGCAGATGGCTCCCCTCTGGCACAAGCTCGACCTCGGCCGGTGTGCCGATCACATTCATGCCGCGTTAACCGAAGCGGAATGCCTTGACGTCCCCGAGCAGCGTGCCTTGGCCATGGCGTTCGTTGCGGAGGCGCAGGCCGCTGTTGGCATGACGCTAGATCAAGAAATCATGAACAAGATTCTTCAGCGGGGCAGGGATCCGAACCTTGCCTGGGGAGACAGCCCTTTAGAGTGCCGGGCGGCGCTTCTCGTGCTCAAGGTGCTTTGGCGAGCTGGACAGCAGGCCAGGATTCTCGCCTACATCGATTCGCTGACCCTCCCGACGGCTCGAGCATTCGCCCGCGCGACACTGGCCGAGATGGTGCGAGATTTCGATGTCGACTGGGCCCTCGACCTGTTGGAGCGCGCCCGATCTGAAATCGCGGCAGTGAGCGACCTTGGGGCGAAGACCTATAGCTGGATCGAGGTGACCCGGGTCCTCGCGCCCCTCGATCCAGACGCCGCTCTCGATCTCCTCCACTCCACGGTCGCAGCCTGGAAGAACACAGGATGGGGGCAGTTGATCGACGAGGCCTGGAGCACCGTGATCGCCGCGCTTGCAGCGAAAGGACGGATCAGTGAAGCCTATCAAGAGGTCGAGAAGTTGAAGGTGAGCAGCTCCTTCGAGTTGGCTGAGTGCCAGGCTCTGGCGGTCATGGCCACCGCGGTCGCGAACATCGACCCGGTTGCCGCCGAAGCGGCCTTGGTACGCGCCCTGAAAGAGGCGCTCCGCCCCCGGGACCGCACCGCGAAGCCCATGGCTCTTGCGGCTCTGGCCACCGGACTAGCCAGGCAAGATCAGACGGAGGAGGCGCTCCAACTCGCGAGGTCAATCGAGTGGTGGTTGGCACGAGCAAAGAGTCTCGCCGCTGTCGTGAATCGCCTGGTGGAGCAGGGGAGGATCGAGGAGGCCAAGCCACTCCTCGACGAGATCCAGGCAGTCGATGAGAGCCATCATGCAGAGAGTGCCAGAATCGTGGCTGAACATCTGGCGGGGAAGAAGCATCTCGAGGACGCCCGAAAAATCGTTGAGCGGATCACTAATGAATCCCTTCGGGCGCGAGCCTTGGGCGCCGTAGCGGCGGTAGCCGCCCGCAACGATGCGGGTCAGTTCCAGCTTCTGCTGGATCACCTGCTCTCCGAACGCGAGGGACTGGACCCGGAGGCAGACCTTGACTCGGAGCGTGCCTGGTCGGAGGCTGAGACCCTCGCGGACCTTGCGGGGTCGCTCTCGACGGTTGCCCCGGAGCTCAGCGAAAAGCTCCTTTCGCGAGCTCTGATGCTCTACGGGGATGGTATGAAGCGGATCGATGCGTTGGCTGGTCAGGCGCGCCGTCTGATTGTGTGCAGATCTCCGGAAAAAGCGCTGCCCTATGTCGAGGCACTGCGGACCTACGGAGAGCCCGGTAGTGCACTCCGCGCATATTCCGATACCGAGACCGATCAGATCCTGATTGAAGTGATCGACGCGCTGGCAGGGCGGAACCTGGACACAGCCCGCAGCCTGATCGACCGTTTGAAGTATTCGGATGCACGTGTCCAGGCGCTCGGATTGCTGGGTGCCGAGCTAATGCGGAAGCGGGTCCCCAAAGGGAGCTGGTTGCTCGCACAAGCTGTCGCCCTGGCGAAGGGCATCGAATACCCGGAAATTCGCTTCCGCGTCTGCATTTTTCTGGCCGGTAGAACGCCTGAGGCTGCCCTTACTGCCCGCCACGAGCTCCTCACCCTGGCTATGTCGGCAGCGGAAGATCTCCCGTGCGACGACTACGACCGGTACGACCCGAGAACACTGGCCAAGGCGCGCCTGCTGGAACAGTCCGCCGCTCTTTCAGACGAGCGCACCCTGTCCTGGCTGCAGTCCCTCTTTGTCTCCTGTGCTGGCCAGGGAAGAGATGACGCCTATCGTGCTCTCGAGGAGGTAGTGCCGGCCCTGACGAGATACGGAGGCACCGACCTCCTTCGCCGCATCCACAGATCCCTGATGGAAATCGAAAGCTGGTGGGAAGGATAGCTCCGGGCCCCGACCACCACACGCCTACTCTCTAGCGCTTCGAGAGCGCGTCAGGGACGTCGGTCCATTTCTTCACGAGCTTCTCGGCAAATGTCGTCTGGGACTTGGAGCTCAACGGCCATCGCAAAACCTCCTGGTCAGAGGATAGCTTTTGGCGACCTTGCGCGCAGACAGCGAGTTCCACCGCCGCATGAAGCGGTCGTCGTGGCAGCCCACGGATACGTTCCGCAGCAGCGGCTGTTGCTGCCGCCGCTCGAAGACGCCGAGCTTCCTCCAGCGGAATTGCCGGCGGACTCCCGTGTCCTCTCCCAAGAGCGCCGCGGGCAGGGTAAGGGGTGTCAACTCTCTCGAGCTATCAATCGCACCGCCGGATCGCCGAGCACAACGAAATTGCGGGCATCGTTGTTCGCTTGCCAGGCGCTGGTGATACTATCTCTTCGGTCTGGGCTGAGAGGATGAACGCGGTCCACCAAGAGATCTTTGAGACTCACCGAGAGCTCTGCATGCTTCTGATTGACGTATTCCATGGCCGAGCCGACCGGGTAACCGTCCAGCATGCTCTTCAGCATGCTCTCGAAAACCTCGATCTGAGCTCCCTCGGACCAGTTGAAGGCGGTTGTCCAAGCACGGTCGATATGGCCCAGCACGGCGAGTGCTCCACCGCTCAGCAGGCGTTGCGGCAGGTGCGAGATAAATGGATGCGGAGCAATCTTCTGCGGCTCCGCCAAGCCGTATTCGTCAAAATCCGAAAAATCCGGGGTTCCTGCACTATGGCAGGCGAGGTGAAACGCGATCAAACCCAGCAGCGATTGGCCGCCAACATCGGCAGCAGAAAAATAAAACTCCTTGGGGATTGCTCGCTTCCATTTGTCTGGTCCCGGCCAATCCTGGCAGAGTAAAGCCCCTTGATCCATAAACAGTCGCCCATCGTCCACGGGAAAGCGCATCCCATGGCTGGCCGTAAAGAGCAAGGCCGGAGTCTCCCCACCGCCGAGCAGACGCCCGAGCTGTTCCTTGGTGGCCTGGTCTTCGCGGAGGATCCGCAAACGCCATCCGCTCTTCTCTTCTTCCTTCTTCAGCACCTTAGCTAGGGGATCGATCAGATCGTAGAGCGTTTGGTCCGTCGCGGGGTCGTCAGGATTGCACACTCCGAAGAGGGTTACTTCCTTAGGAGGCAATATTCCCCGTCCTGTCTCGGCGTCAACAACGCTCTGGGCATAGCTGGCATATTCAGCGGCCGATTCGAAGGAGATTCTCCCCACTCCATACTGGACGTCGAGGTCGTATTGGAATTTGAAAGGTATGGTCGTGGGATCACCGACGATCAGCAGATAATAAGGAATCTTCTTCGGATTTGCAGGACCGGGAGATGCGCCTTGTGAAATCAAGAATTGCTGCTTCGATTGTCCTCTCCATGTGTAGGTTTTGTAATACATACCGGCCTGATCCTGACGATGCTTGAGTAGAGGGCTCAAGGCAGAGCGCACGTCGTCTTTGATGTTCGGCGCGAAAATCACTCCCCAGCCCGCTGAGGCCAGATTCTTGGGATCCACGCCAAAGACTGACCACCGCTCGGGATCGTCGATCCCATAGCGTTCCTTCCACCATCTCAATTCTCGCAGCGTTGCGTGGTCTTCAGCGCCGCGAACTCCCCCTGAAAAAGCAAGTCCTGATGGAAGAGGCAGGTAACGCCCAGTCGCTCCGTCGATACCGTTATACATATAAACTCTTCGTTCCAAATCTGCCATGGACCCTCCCCTTTGGTCAGTCCAACTCGGGGCATCGGAACGGTTCTGCGGAACCTGGTGGCGGCAGATCGTTGTTCGACCGGACGGCTGTCTTTGTCCCTGACGGTGGCGGCTCGATGCTTTCGGGAGAAAGTACCTTATCCAGCTTCCAGTCACCTTGGAAGATGAAGGAAGCCCAATAGTAAGGATCGGAAAGAGTTCGGTCACTCAGCATCGAAATCTGGGCGCAACGTAGAGCTGCAGAGGGTGCAAGGCCTTCCTTAAAAAGGCCTTTGTAGAACCGTCGCATCAGTTCCGCAGTGCCCTGGTCGCTCACCTTCCAGAGGCTCACAACCACACGCGGGACACCTGCGTACATGAAGCTGCGCGTCAGCCCGATCAACCCTTCTCCCCGAATTTCACCACCCAGGCCAGTTTGGCAGGCACTGAGGACGGCGAGCTCTGCGTGGAGGTCCAAGTCGCAGATCTCGTAGGAGCGCAGGAATCCATCCTGCGAGTGCCCTTCGGAATCAACCAGAGACAGTACCAGGCCGGACAGCTCAGGTTGCTTGGCGTCCAAGATACCGTGAGTGGCAAAATGCAAAATCCGATACTCCTTGAGCGTGCCGCTCATTACAGTGGCCCTGCTAGCATCGAATCCCAGGGCCTCGAAGCGTTGCCCCTCTTTAACGAAAAGGCGAATCGCCTGAGCCTCTCTAGCTGTATAGGGAAGTGGCTCGAAGCCTTCGATGCCTGCGTCACGCGCCGCTCTTGCTAGATCTCCCGCAGAGGCTCTGCTCCCCTCTTTTTCTCCTTTCTGTGAAACACGTGGATCGTTTGAACTAAAAATCGGATCAGCAATCACTGCAATAAGTCTCTCAGCCCTATCTCGACCCCCTAGCTCTCGTCGCAAGGTTCCAAGGGCCGAAACTGAGGGAAGGTTGACGATCTCGTGCTCGCGCACCAGCAAGGATGCAGAAGCCTCAGATTCGCTCATCACTGCTTCGGAGGGAACCGATAGAGCTGCAAAAGGGACGTACTGCAGAGCACCGTCTGCCACCACCACCAGACGTTTTGTGCCCAACTCTTTAGCCACCGGGCCCAGGAGAATCTTTGAAAGGCTAGCGGCCCACCGGTTGGAGTTTTTCGCCATAGGGCGCCCTTCTCGGCTCCAAGCCTCCCGCACCTGGCGTGCAATATCTTCAATCCAGGATCTTGCGGGGAGAATGTAGCTCTTCATTGGGCCCCGGGGCGGAATGTACCATAGGAAGCTGCGCTCCTCACCCAAGGAGTAGACAAGCATCAGCGAATCTAAATCCAGCAATTTTCTCTCCTGAATTTCGGACAGCGAGAGCGGTTCTGGACGGGTCATTGCAGCATATTTAGGATTGCGGTCCCGAATGTCATTCTGCAGAATATCAAGGTCTCTCAAGAGAGATCGCTGCTCTCGCTCCAACGTCGCCGCGAGCTCATCGCTTGCGGGATGGCCTTGGGCCCGGAAAGGTTTTCGGTTCACCTCGTTGAGCTTCGCACGCAACTCGCGCTCCTGCGCCAAGAGGGAGGAGTCGGCCCCGTCGCGGATTCCGGCCTCCGCCTCCATCAAGAGATCCAAAAGTCCTCGAGCTCTCCGCCTCTCATTGATCGCAAAGGCTCGGACATCGTAGCCGTACTTGGGATGCAGTTCGTGCAGATGCATTAGAACATCGATATGAAGGTCATAATAATGCTGCTTTGTCCCGAAGTAGGCAGTCCGTTGGGTCTCGCTGTCGGATTCTGTTCTCAGCGCCTCCACGTGCTCGAGGACCCATTTCAGCTTTTCGTCGGCAGCCTCGAAATCTTCAAGGCTGTGCAGCGCACGGGCACTGCCAAAGCGGGTGGCAACTTCCCCGGGAAGGCTGCCAATAGAACGGAATACTGCTGCCGCTTCTTCATGGGACACGAGAGCTTGCCGCGGATCCTTGATGGCATAATAGTACCTCCCCAGGTTCGAAAGCGCAAACGCTTCGTTGTAGCGGTCCTTCAGCTCTCGGAAAAGAGAGAGAGCTTTATGGTAGACCTCACCCGCCGCTTTTGGATTCCCTTGAAGAAGGGAGATCGTTCCCAAGTCATTCAAAGTGACCGCCTCGCTACGGGCTTCACGCTTGTTGCGAAAGATCGCGAGTGCCCGTTCGAGGTGAGTCCGGGATTCCTCCAACCGGGCAAGCGCTTGGTAGACGTTCCCAATCCTCCTCAGTACATTCGCCTCGTCCAGGGCGGAACCCAGGGATCGATAAATCTCGAGCGCCTTCTCCAGAGAGTCGAGAGCCTCCTCAAATCTGCCTCGATCTGCCAAGACATCACCGATCCCAAAAAGCGCGTTCCCTTCATTCGATTGGAGACCGGCCTGGAGTGACACAGTCAGCTCCTCGCGGTAGGCATTCAAGGCATCTTGGGCTTTGCCTCTGGCAACATAGGAGTTCCCGATGTTGTTGAGAGCATCAGCCTCCAGGTTCGCATCCTTGATCTCGCGGGAGATTGCCAAGGCTTGAAGGGACAGGGTCAGGGCTGGTTCGATCTCGCCCTGGCCGAAATGGACCACTGCCGCCATATTAAGGACCGCACCTTCGCGACGCCGATTTTTAAGACCCTGGAACAGCGGCAGAGCTTCCAGAAAGGCTGAAGTTGCGGCGGCGGGATCTCCGACGTCTCCAGACAGCCAGCCGATCCGAAACAGCGTCTCCGCCTTCCGCTCATACTCTCCTACCTCCCGCCAGACCAGCAGCACTTCACGATACTTTTTCAAGGCGTCTGGGTAAGAGTCGAGTCCTTGCAAGCGTAATGTCTCTCCTTCAGCGAAGAGTCGGTCGGCCGAAACACGCTTGAGGTCGTTTCCTTCTGGCTTGCGTTGCTCCGCGAGTGTCACCTTGTAAAACCCTGGTGGCGCGGTCAGGGCGCCGCAGATCACCTCCACTCGATAGAGGCCTCCAACGTTCGCAGCGAAGTAAAAGGGCTCGAGACCATACCTCCCATTCGGACTGTCCACCTGGAACACCGATTGGCCATTGGGACCCGGCTCTTTCAAATCGACCGCCACATCAATCCCATTCTGCTCCACCACCACATATACATATTCCCCTGCCTTCATATCCAACTCGTACGCGTGCCCCTCCCCGCCCTTGAGCTCCCGCTCGACCGGCTGGCCCGACACAAGCCTCTGCGGGTCTCCCACGATCTTGACCGTCGTCTCCGTCACAGGTTGAGCCTCCTTTCGAGGGGATTCCGGAACTGCCGCCGGCCTGGTACGCAGCCAGACGGCCAGGATGGCGAGCCCGAGCACGCCCGCAAGGCCGAGGGCGACCTTGCGCGGGTTCCGGAGAGGCGGCATAAGGGAGTCTAGTTTAGCATCTCAGCCAGACAGCCTTCCACTCCTGTACGCCCCCAGCCCGCTCTCATACAATAGGAGACACTGTAGGTCTGTTTGTGTTGAGGGCGAGGAGTCACCGATCGAGTACAAGGACTTCGTGGTCCAGGTGGGACCCGGCCGTGACGGCGAGTTCGCGGTGCGGGTGCTCGACTCTCCTGCCGGCCAGGGGAAAGGCTCATTCCGCCTGCCCTGGAACCCCGGCGAGTGGGGCCGGATCCGCGGCGGGCTGGTCCGTGGCAACCGCGATCTGGCGGCCGGGAAGCTGTCCGCCAACCTGCTCACTCCCCAACAAATCGGGGACGAGCTGTTTCGCGCCCTGTTCTCCGATCAGGTCGGACTTCTATGGGCCCGGAGCCTCGGAGCCGTCCAGGACGGCGGCCTGCGTATCCAGCTCCGCTTCAAGCTGGATGAAGAGCCAGCGGGCTCCTCTCTCCTCCACAGCCTTCCCTGGGAGCTCCTTCGTCAGCCGGACACCCGCGACTTCCTCGCCCTGAGCCGGCAGACGCCGGTCGTGCGCTACCTCGAGGTTCCCCGGCCGGTGAGCGTATCTCTGCGTCCCCCGATCCTGCGCATCCTCGTGGTGCTCTCCTCTCCGGCCGGCCTGCCGCCCCTCGACGTTGCTCGGGAGCAGCGGGAGATCCAGGAGGCCTGGGGAGGCCGGCCGGAGGTCGTGGTCGATTGCCTGGAACGGCCCCGGACCGAGGCGTTGCGCGAGGCGCTTCGGCTCCGCCCGTACCACGTGCTTCATTTCATGGGGCACGGGAAGCTCGATTCGAGCACCGGAGAGGGGTTGCTCTTCTTCGAGGATCGCGACGGGAAGATTGATCCGGTCTCGGGCGAAGCCCTGGCGACGCTCCTCAAGGACGTCAAGAGCCTCCGGATGGTCTTTCTCAATGCCTGCGACACCGCCCGGGTGGAGGAAGAGACCGGGCTCGACCCGTTCGCCGGAGTGGCGACGGCCCTGGTCATGGCGGGCCTTCCGGCCGCGGTGGCGATGCAGCTCTCGATCTCGGATTCGGCAGCAATCACCTTCAGCCAAGCCGTCCATCTCCGTCTCGCCGAAGGCGATCCGGTCGATGCGGCGGTGACGGAGGGCCGCAAGGCCCTCTTTGCGGCCCATCATTTCACCACGGAGTGGGCCGTCCCCGTGCTCTTCACGCGCGTCGCCGACGGTCGGATCTTCGAACGGGAAGAGCAACTCGACCCAGGGGCTCGGCCGGCTCCCTCCTCCAGGCCGCGGCGCCACCGGCTCCGGACGGGTCTCGCCGCAGGTCTCGGCCTGGCCGTCTTATTGGCGGTGACGCTCGTAATCCGCAGCCGGGCCGCCCTTCCCTGGCCGGTAAAGATACCCGTCCTGGAGAGCGTGCAGGTGGGATCCTTCAGGATCGGGCGCTTCGAGGTCACAGAGAGCGAATTCCTTCAGTTCATCCGCGCCAATCCCCAGTGGCGGCGCGACCGGATCGAGCGGGGTCTTCATGATCGCGACTACTTGAAGCACTGGATCTCCTGGCAAGAATTCCCTCCCAAGCTCGACGACCACCCCGTGACCCGGGTGTCGTGGTATGCCGCCGACGCTTTTTGTGACTGGGTTGGTGGCCGTCTGCCTCAACAAGGGGAGTGGCAAGCAGCCGCTCATACGGCCGAGCACCGCTTCCCCTGGGGTCCGAAGCCGCCGGCCGGCCCTCTCCTCAACTTCTGCGCCAGCGAATGCCTCCGGGACTTTCGCGATCCGGTGCGGAGCGATGGCTTCCTCGAGACCGCCCCGGTCCGGTCCTTCCCGGCCGGCGCCTCCCGCGAAGGAGTCTTAAATCTGAGCGGCAACGTCTGGGAGTGGATCGACGATGCCTCCGGGGCCATGCGGCTGACCCTCGGAGGCTCCTATCTCTCTCAACTCGACGAGTGCTCGACAGACAAACCGTCCCCGGAGACGGCCACCCTCTGCGCGGCGGACGGCGGCTTCCGTTGCATCTGGGATCTGAAACCCTGAGGACGAAGCATGAACAGAATCCGCCTCTTGGGTACGATCGCTTTTCTCCTCCTCCTGTTCTGCGTCCTCCTGGCAGGGATCGACTCGTACGCCCGCCGGCTCCACGCCTCCCGGGAGGCCCGCCGCCGGGTGGCCGAAGCCTTGGCCCTCGCGGGGAAACCCGAGCGGCAGATGGCGCTCTTCCAACAGGCCCGAGTGGCCGATCCGGCCTACAGCCTGTCGTGCGAGCAGGGCGTGCAGTTCGAGCGCTGGGGCCATTATGCGGAAGCCGCGGCGAGCTTCCGCGCTTGTTTTGGCAGCGACCCCAATCAAGCGTACGCGTACCTCGCCCATGCGAAAAACCTGGTATGGGCGGCGCAGGGAAGCGACGACTACCTGGACGCGCGGAGCGCTCTGCGGCATTTCCTCGAGCTGGCTCCCGAGGATCCCGTTGCCTCCCGCGATGCGGTGAGCCGCCACGAAGCCGTAAAGCTGGTCCGCGATTTGGAGGATCTCCTTGAGGATGAGAATCCGCACGGAGAAGCGGACCTTTATTCCAAGGACGATCTTCTTAGGATCCTCCTCCGCACCCCGGAGCGGGGCGCGTCCCGTTACGACGGTCCGCGGGTCCCCCTGCGCCTCGGTTTCCGGCCCGGCGACGCCGTCTTCGGCGTGGCCGCCGAGCAGCAGCTCTGGGGCGTCGCCCAAGCCCTCAAAGACGGCCGCCTCGCCCGCGCCAAGATCCGGATTGAAGGACACACCGACAGCGTGGAGGGGAGAACGCGGAAGGCACGAAGCCAGATCGCTGTCCGCCGCGCCGAAGCCGTGAGAACCTTCCTCATGCGGCGCTGCGGCATCCCGGCGAGCCGCCTGAGCGTCACCGGGTACGCAGACGACTATCCCCTCGAGCCGAACAACATGGAGGGAAAACGCGCCAGAAACCGCCGCGTCGAGTTGGTGAACCTGACAACCCAGGAGGTAGTGCGGGGGGATGCGCGGGATTGGTAAGATTCCTGGGCATCGGAGCCTGACGATGAAACTGGAGATGTCCTGGACCGGGAAACGCGAGCATCGCAACCTGTCGTTTCAGCTCTCGCACGCCGTGGGGCCGGACTTCCGTCTCCTCGTACAGCCGCTGTTGCGCATCGCCCTGCACGAGACCATGAGGGAGGCGATCCCCCGGAGCGTTCCGGCCCTCAGGGAAGATAATTCGCCCGGGCTTTCTACACCGCCCTCGAGCGGGGGGAGACCTTTGGCAAGGCGGCGCGGGAAGCTCGCCTCCACCTCCGCGAGATGGCTCCAGGAAATCCGGCCTGGCTGGCCTACACGGTCTACGCCCAAGTCAACGGACGGCTCGTGCCTCACACCCCCACACAGATAAACGGCGCCCAATAATAAGGATCGCAAAAAGGCCGCTCGGCGGGCTCTTCGAGGGCGAGGCGGAGGACCGCGCCGGCGAAGCCGTGGCCCTTCCGGTCCCACAGCTTCGTCCGAAGCTCCGCGGTGGTGGCGTCCCGCAGCCAGAGTTGGGCCCGCCGCAGGGCTGCTGCCGGAGACGTCGATTCATCCGGGCCTGGATCGCCTACCAGATGGTGCTCATAAAAACGAATCATCAGGAGAGCCGTGGAGAGGTCGTCCACTTTCCAGAGGTTCCCCACGACTCCAGGTACGCCCGCCTGCAGGAACACCGCGGGGAGACCGACAGCCTCGTCCGGCACACGCTCGGATTCGATCATGGCGCTCTCGCAGGCGGACAGCACGGCGAGGCGGGCCGACGGCCGCTCCGCCTCGGCCAATGGTTGGCCGTCGAGCAGGTCCCGGACGGTCAACCGCTCGCCGTGCGCCAGGACGAGGCCCGTTTCGAGAGGACGGTCCGGATCGAATTGGCCGTGACAGGCCAGGTGGAGATAGCCCGCGCTCCAGAGCGCCGACTCCACCTCCCGGCGGACCGCCTCCTCGCCGGTGAGGAGACGCGGCCGCCCGCCGAAGGCTCCTCCGATGGCCGCCGCCTCGGTCGCGGCGAACTCCAGGGGAAGGAGGGGCTCGGGCAGTGGCAGCGGATTACCCACGGCCAGGAGATCCCCCGCCGGGCGCGTCCCGGCAAGCCGCGCCAACGCGTGACCGAGAGCCCGTGCCGACGGGGCCTGAGAGACCTCCATCTCGTCCAGCAGGCACAGCTCGCGCCCCTCGTGACGATAGGGAGCTGCATGGAGCGGCAGGAGGCCGAGGCGGCCTTGGGGGATGAGCACCACGCTCGGGTGGCCGCGCAGCCGGGCGGCGAGCAGCGCAGCGAAATCCGCTCCCAGCCGCGAGAGCTTGCCGAGGCGCGCCCGCAAGCGGTCCCTGCCTTCCAGGAGGCCGCCGGTCTCCTCGTAGATCCGGTCGAGATCCGCTTCCCTGAAAAGATCGCACCACACGGTCTCGATCTCGTCTCGCGGATGAAGAAGCAGGGCCAGGCTGCCCAGGGGAGAAACGATCAGATAAACCAGGGGCCGGCCCAGGGCGCGGACCACGGCTCGGATTCCCGCTGCATCGAGGCCCGCGGGCAGAAAATCGGGATCCACCAACCGCAGCGCCTCGACGATCCGCGCCAGCTCTTCGCGAGCGTCTCGCAGGTCGGCCATCACGGCCAGGAATTCCCGCGCTCCGGGAAGCCCCGCCTCCCGGGCCTCGGCCTCCAGGATACGGATCCTCTCCACGGCGCCGCGGAGCTCCCTCCGCCGCTCTTCCGGAAGGCGACCGAGCAGGGCCTCATTGCGCGACAAGGCCTCGGCCAGCGACCGCGTCTTCCAACGCTCCAGCAGCTCCACGGCCTTCCAGACCTCGCCCGTCCTCGCCAGGCAGTAGACGGCCCACGGCACCAGCTTGAGGTTCTCTCCCAACTCGAAGCTCCGTCCCTCCGGGGTCACTCCGCTCTGGTAGAGAAGCTCGGCAGCCCGCAGCGCCTCGGCATAGGCTGCCGTCGCCTCCTTCCAGCTCCCTTCGGCAAAGGTTTCCCAGGTTGCGCTGGAGCCGGCGGAAATCGACCGGCAGCGACTCCGCCGTCACCACCTGAAAGGCCTCCCGGAAGGCCGCCACCGCGCGGGCCCGGTTCTCGGCACGGGCACCGCGGAACCGTCGCGAATAGATCAATCCCAGGGTGTTGAGCGTCCCGGCCCAATCCATGGGCGCCGAGCGGCGGGTTCTCACTTCGAGGGCATCCTGGCACGCGGCAAGCGCGCGCTCCAGGGTCTCCTCCCGATCCCCTGAAAAGTGATCCAGACAGGCGCTGGCGAGGTTGCTCTTGACTCCGGACCATTCCAGGGGATCGTCCTCGCGAGTGAGCGCCTCCAAGGCTTTCTCGTAGGCCGCGAGCCCGCTCTCGCAGGCCTTGAGCGCCCGCTCCAAGCTCTCTCCCCGATTTCCGGCCCTGCGGTCGATCCAGGCAATGGCCAGGTTGAGCTGCGCCGTTCCCCACTCGCTCGGGAAGCGCTCCCGCGGCAGCTTCCGCAGGACCCGGCGATAGAGGCGGATCGCCACCTCCACGTCGCGACTCCGGCCCGAGTGCGATCTTTCGCGATGGGCATTGCCGAGATTGATCAGTGTCCGGGCCCATGTCTGAGGATTGCTCTGAAAGGAAAGGACCGTGAGAGCCTTCCGGAACAACTCGATCGCTCGCGTCAGATCCTCCGGGCCACCGGCCGGCGGCTCCAGGTGGATCGTTCCCAGATTGGTCAATACCTCCGCCCAGTCCTCCCACATCTCTTCCTGAGCGTAGATCTCCACGGCCTCCTGAAACCGCTCCGCCGCCTCGGCCAGATCGCGCAACCGGTCGCCCCCGGGCCGGTCACAGAGCGCCTTGCCGAGATTGTTCAGCACGTTGGCCCGGGTCTCCGGCGGCACCTCGGTCCCGCGGTCCAGGATCTCCCGATAGGTCGCAATGGCCTTCTCCACATTGTCCTCGCGCCGGCCAGCGATCCGTTCGGTGTAGAGAAGCGCCCGATTGTTCATGATGCCGATCCAGCTCTCCGGCCCGTCCTCATAGGAGAACCGTTCGAGAGCGCGCTCGTAAGCGGCGAGAGCCCTCTCCAGGTTTTCTCTCCGATCACCAATGGACCGTTCGGCGTAGGAGCCGGCAAGCTGAAGCGTCAAACCTACCCAGCTGGCAGGATCGGCGTCGAACGAGATCTCCGCCAGATCTCCTTCGCAGGCGACGATCATCCGCTCGCAGAACGCCGCCGCGATGCCGATCTGCCGGCACTCCAAAAGGAATCTCCTCTCTTCCTTCAGACTGGAAGCCTCGCCGCGGTGCCGTTCGCTCTCGGCCGCGAGAAGGGCCAGGAATTCGTCACCCAGCAACTCGGGATGAGCTTCCAGGAGATCGCGCGCCTCGTCCCAGGATCCGGCGGCGAGAAAGCGGTTCAGGAGGTCCGGGAGAATGCTCATACCCCTAGGAATACAAACGGCGCCCAATGATAGAAGGCGGAATAAGGGCGGCTCTCCGGCTCCTCCAAAGCAAAGAGGCTCTCCCCAGCGGCGATCACCGCGGGTTCGACAGCCGAACTCCCGCGTCTCGCCAACTCTCGTTGTGCACGGAAAAACTGGAGCAGATCACCGGCCTGGATGTCCCGTAACCAGAGCTGCGCCCGTCGCAGCGCTTGGGCGGGAGGCAGCAGCCTCTCGGAGTCGCCTAGTAGATGGATCTCGTAAAAACGCGCCATCAAAAGGGCTGTAGAGAGATCGTCCACCGGCCAGAGACAGGCCACGATGCCCGGCACGCCGCTCCGCAGAAATCCGGCTGGCAACCCGATCACTTCGTCGGGAGTGTTTTGGAATTCGTGGATCGCCGTCTGGCAGGCAGATAAGACGACCAGGCGCGGAGGCCGGGCCACCTGCAAGGTCATGAGGTCTCTCAGCTCCAGCTTCCCTCCCTGCGCCAGGAGGAGGTAAGAGCCCAGGACATCCCACCCGTCGAACCAGCCATGGCAAGCCAGGTGAAGATGGGTAACCTGGCCATAGATCCGAAGAAAAGCCTCTCGCGTGGCGTCCTCGCCAACTGCGATCTGCCGGGCGAAAGGAGGGAAGATCTCCGCGATCCGTCTCAACTCGGTACGAGCGTATCGCAAGGGCCGAGGATCGGGACGCGGGTCGGCGAGCCCTCCGAGGGAGGGTGAGATCTCGTTCCCGGCTCCCAGGACCGCCCGCGCAGCCGCGAGGACTCGTGCTGCCGGAGCATAGGAGACATTCATCTCATCGAGCAGACAAAGCCGCCGCCCCTCCGCGGCGTAGGGGGCAGCATGGAGCGGCAGCAGGGAGAGCTTGCCTCCCGGCACCAGGACCACGGTCTCCACTCCAAGGGTACGCAGCCTCCCGGCGAGAGGACCGATCAAGTCTTGTCCCAGCCTCGCAAGGACATCTCCAAGGGCCTGCTCCAACCTGTCCGTCGACACAAGCTGACCCCAGAGATATCCCTCCTTCACCTCACGGCCGTCGGGCATGCCAAGCAGATGGTCGAGCTTCGCCGAAGTCAGATCCTCGGTCCACAACGAAAACCCATGAATCGGTGCCTCTTGAGAGGCGGCGAAGAGGCAGAGAGCCATACCTCTGAAGGGCGTGACGGAGAGATAGACCAAAGCAGCACCGGGCGGCACAGCCTCCAGGATCTCTTCGTAACCGCTCGCCTGTAGAAAGGAGCCGAAGCCCGGAACCGTTCGAATCTCCCGCATGGCCCGCTCCAGCCGATCCCGGGCGGCACGGCCCATGTCTTGACGGCGAGCGGCTGAGCCTGGAGACGCAGCGCTTCTTCCCCCGACAGGAGAGCGCTCTACGAGCTCCAGATTCCGCAGTTGCCGAGCCGCCTCCTGGTACTCCGCAAACAGCTCGGGCCGCTCCTTCTCGATCCGGCCGAGATCGGCCCGGTCACGGGCCAGGAATTCGGCGAGTCCCCGGGCGCAGGCGTGCTCAGCAACAACCACTGCATTTTCAAAACAGCCGGCACGGATCTGAGCGAATGCGCTGCGCCAGGCCAGATCCCCGGTCTCGGCGATCTTCGAGATCCCGCCCCTGCGGTGCAAGAGAGGAACGATAGAGGGTCTCTGCCGCTTCGAGGGCAAGCCTGTAGGCAACATCGGCCTCACCCCAGCGTCCCTCGACGGCCAGAAGGTCCCCCATCTGAGCGGCCGTCATTCGGCAGTCGTGGGGCAGGCTGTCGGGGAAGCGCACTTCGAGGGCAGAGCGGAAAGAAGCCAAAGCTCTCCGCACGTTGGTTTTCCGTTGGCCACGGAACCGATGGGCACAGATCCTGCCCAGGTTGTGCATGGTCGCCGCCCATTCCACGGGGGAGTCGGCGCGCCGTTGGAGCCGCAACGCCCTTCTGGTGTTGCGCAAGGCGGCCTCCAGGTTCTCAGCCCTGTCGCCGCGGAGCCGCTGCAACCAAGCGGCACCCAGATTGGCAAAAACGCGGGCACGCTCCCGGGCAGGCGCACGACGCAGGACTCTCGCGGCCGTGCGGTGGGTATCGATGGCAGCTTCCAGATTCTCCGCCGACTCGCCACGGGTCCGCAAGGTCATGGAGCTCCCGACATGCATGAGAGCGAGAGCCCTCTTGACAGGATCACCGCGCCGCATCAGAGCCACTGTCCGGAGCCCGAGTTGAATCGAACGTTCCAGGTTCTCGTCCTGATCTCCCTGCAGACGCTCCTGATACGCGGAGGCGAGATGGATCAGGGTGACGGCCCGATCGTCCGCCGGAGCGCCGCGTTCCAACTCCTCCAGGGCCTGCTCGAGAATTTCGATGGATCTCTCCAGGTTCCCAACCCGATCGCCCCGCGTCAGGTCACGATAGGCGATAGCCAGATTCGTCATGGTGCGCGCCCACTCATGGCCCCGCCTTTCCCTGGTGCGGATCTCAAGCAACCGTTCGAAAAGGTCAATGGCCGTCTCCAGATTCTCGGAACGGTCACCGCGCGGACGGGCAAGGAAGGCCGTTCCGAGGCTCGCCATTGCGCCCTCCTGGAGTTTGGGCTCCCCTTCGCGAGAGGCAATCTCCAGTGCCTCTGTGGCAGCCGCGATCGATTGCTCGAAGCTCTCCTCGGAGTCTCCGCGGATGCGCTCCTGCAGGATCTCGGAGATCCCTATGAGGGCCCGCGCGCGGCCGAGTGAATCTCCCGCCTTCGTCAGGATTTCGAGGGCCTCCGACGCCAGTGCCAGGGCATGTTCCAAGTTGTCGGCCTGGCGCCCACGGACACGATGCTGGTAGACAAGGGAGAGATTCAGGCAAGTGGAAGCCCACCCTTCCGGGTCCACCTCGCGAGGACGCAACCGCATGGCCTCGCGGTAAGCGCGCAGAGCCCGCTCCAGATTGTCCGACCGGTCGCCGCGCCCTCGCGCACGATACGTGGCGCCAAGATTGTTGAGCACAGCGGCACGGTCATACGGCGAGGTTCGGGGCCCCAGAGCCTCCAGAGCCTGATGGAAGTAGCCGAGGGCTCGTTCCAGATTCGCCTCCCGCCGTCCTCGGATCCGGTGGACCCAGGCCGTTCCCAGGCTCGACAGGGTGGAAGCCCACTCGCCAGGAAACTCATGGCGAGTGAAGACCGCCAATGCGTTCCGGAAATGACGGATCCCCGTCTCCACGTTCTCTGCGGGATTGCCATGCCACCGGCTCACATAGGCAACGCCCAGATTGGCCGTCAATTCGGCCCACTGTTCGGGGTGAGAGCTTCGGGTAATCACACGACGGCACTGCTCGTAGGCGGCGATGGCCCTCTCCAGATCCTCTCCTGGATTTCCGCGGCGGGATTGCAGACAGATCCCGAGATTCGCCAGGACGGAGGCCCAGGCCTGAGGCTCGGTACGGCGGGAGAAGACCTCGAGAGCCGACTCGTACTCCCGAATGGCGCGATCGAGGTTTTCCTCCGGATCGCCTGCCGAGCGCATCTGGAAGGCGTTACCGAGGTTCTTGTGGAGGGTCGCCCATTCGAGAGGGTTCGCCTCGCGCGAGGTCGCGGCGAGCGCATCCTCGTACGCCGCAATGCTGCTCTCCAGGATGTCGGATCTCATGTCACACACCCACGAAGATGAAGGGGTGGCCAGTAATAGACGATGGGGCGCATCGAACGATACACTACCCATGGAGGCTTGGAAACCATATGGACCCCAAACACCTCCTGGAGGCCCTCCTCGGCATCTGGGACGAGCTGCCGTTTCTCCTCGGGATGGAAGCCTGGGCGGAGCTCTACAAGAAACTGGAGCCACTCGTCCGGGAGCTCCAGGAGGCGACATCCGAGGACACGCGGGCCCTCGTCAGCGCTGACCTGATTTCCGCCTTCGGCGAATATCCCGGCGTCCGGCAACGCCTTCGAGAAGCCGTCAAACATATCCACACGGAGCGTAGCGGAAACGGCTCCCTCCACCCGGCGCCTCCCTGGGAACGCCTGCTCGCCAGCCTGGAAGCCGTGGTCCATCCCAAGGTCGTAACCCGGTATACCGATATCCTCGCTCCCCGCCGCGTCCAACGCGGCAAACGAGGCACTGTCACCGTTGCTCTTACCGTCGGCCCCGAGGCGACCAGCCGGGAAAGCGCGGCTCTCGCGGTCAGAACGGCGCGTTCCGTCGACGTCTCTCTGCGCGCCCTCTCTCCCGGTCTCGAAATTGTGTCTGCCCCCGTGCGCAGGCTCTGGATCCGGCCGGCCGCGGACTCTCCACCGGTCTCATTCGTCTTCAAGGGGGACCAGCTTGGCCGCCAGACCCTATGTCTCGATTTTTCCCAGAAAGGGCGGCGTGCCGGGAGCGTCGAACTCCCAGTGGAGGTGATCCGCGAAGTCCCGGCCGACGAAGACGTCCACAACGTGTCAGGACCCGTCTTCGGCGGCGAACGGCAGATCCCCCAGCCGGCCGATCTGGAGATTATTATCTCTGTGGAGCGGCAGGCTGGCCGGACGCTCCTGGGCTACACCCTCCATTCACCGAGCGGGATTGCCCGGCTTCATCATAAACCCGTGACAGGTGTGGCAGGTCGCGAGCTTCTTGCGAACGCTGAGGAATATCGCGCCGCCCTGATGGCCAAGATCGAGAAGCTTCAGGAGGGGCTCGATATCGATGGCCGCCAACTCCTCGCCTCCGAGATCGTGGATAAGCTTGCAGGCATCGGACGCGATCTCTATCGTGAGCTGTTCACGGAGCCAATGAAGCTGGAGTACCTCCGCTTCCGGGCGGACGTGCGGACGATCCAGATCACGACGGCGGAGCCGTGGATTCCCTGGGAGATCATCAAGCCTTTCGACGATTCGGATCCCGACCCGGCACGTCACGTGGATGACGATTTCCTGGGCTGCCGGTTCCAGGTTACGCGCTGGATGTCAGGCTCCCGGGTCCCGACGGCCGAAGTGCAGGCCAGGCAACTGGCCTGTGTCGAAGCAGGAAATGTTCCAGGGACCAAGCGCCTCCCCTACGCCGCGGCGGAACGCAAGCTGCTCGCGGATCTCGCAGTGGCTCATGGCCTGCGGGACATCTCTCCTTCAACCGCCGATTCCGAGACTCTGAACCGTCTCCTAGCCGAAGGAGGGAACCAGATCCTGCATTTCGTCGCTCATGGCGACTTCGTGCCCGTATCGGCGGACGAATCCGGCATTCTGCTCGTTGACGATCGGATGTTCCGCGCCACCGATCTCCACGGACCTATGGTCACTCGCTTGAGCGAGGATGGTCCCCTCGTCTTCCTCAACGCCTGTCGGGTTGGCCGGCAGGGCTGGTCGCTGGCCGGACTCGGAGGTTGGGCAGACCGCTGGGTGAACCAATGCGGATGCGGCGCCCTGGTAGCCCCGTTCTGGGCCGTGAGCGACCGGCTGGCTTTTGAGGTAGCCAAAGCTTTCTATGCGACCTTGGAGGAGGGCGGAACCTTTGGAGAAGCCGCCCGGGAAGCGCGCCTCCGGGCGCGCGAAGTGCGTCCCGAGAGCCCCACTTGGCTCGCTTATGCCTTCTATGCGCACCCCAACGGTCGATTGACCTTCAACATGGACAACGCCGCTCGACTCACACCCCCAGAAACACAGACGCCGCCCAATCCCGCGGACTGACAAACTGCGCGGGCACAGGGCGGCAAAGCCGGCCTCCCATGTCTAATAAGAGAACCAACAAAACGATCCCTCTGGTGTCTTCTATCGGCAGTGTCCGCAGGCACGTCGGCGGTCCCGATCAGGAGGCGTGATGAGTGACGAGACGCCTAAGATGAAAGCCTTGGCCGTGCTAGAACGCCTCGATGTTGAGAGCCGTGGACGGTTACTCGGGCTCGATGACCCGGAACGGGACGCTGTCTATCAAGAGCTTTTCGAGGCAGCCTGGGCGGCGTGGCCCGCCGGAGAGCCCGAACCGGACTATCCCATATCGCTCGTCGAAGCGGCTGTCGAAGGACAAGGAGAGCTGGCTTGGGCGGCCGCTCTGTATGCCCTCCTCCATGATCGACAGATCGGAGAGGACCCTGTCTCTCGATACGAGCGGGTGGTCTTCCGCTTCAAGCTTGGGCACGTCCTCTTCCTTCTCGACAAGCACGGGGAAGAGAACATCCGGCGCTGCCTCGGTCTCGCCGAGGAGACCCTCCGCCAAGCCGATGCGCTCTGGCGTTGCAAGGGGATTTCCAAGGATGCCTTCTTCTCTTTGATCTTTCAGTTGCAGAGCTGGATGGGGCACCGGTATGAAGCGATTGGCCTTCACGAATCTGCCGAGCGTGCTCACTCGCAAGCCTCCATTTCAGCTCGGAATACAACCGATCGGGTGGCTTACACCGTCCGTCTCGCTATGGTCATGGAGAAGCTCGGGAAGCAACAGGAAGCTTATGAGATCCTTCTGCTGTGTCGTGATCAGCTCAATGAAGTCGAAGACGAGGACGTTCGCTCGATGTGGGAGTCCGCCTCGGCTAGCTTGCGGTTCGAATTGGGAGGAGATCTCCGAAACCGCGGCGAGAGTTTCAAATTCGGCTTCTTCGAAAGCGTATCGGAGGCCGTTCACCGCACGATCCACCAAGACGCCCCGCTTACCCTTGCCGGAGACGATCGTGTCACGGAGTTCATCGCGCTCCTACGACAGGAGTTGGACGAAACTCCTCTCGGCGATGTCCTTTTGAGACACAAGTTGATGTCCGATCTCGCGCACCTCCTGATGTCCACAGGCCAGGTCGATGAGATCGCGGATCTCCTGCGGCAGGCGGAGGCCCTGGAAGACTCCTTTCAGGACGAGCTTCCCAAGGTCGAACGACGGATCCTGCTGGCCGGGTGGCAGCAACATCTCAGGCGCGACTATGCCACCGCCCGGGAGACGTTTCTCGGCCTCCTGCCGTTGGCGGACCGCCTCCTCGAAGGTACGGACAAGCTGGCGCTTTACGGATATGTCCTCGAATCGCTGGCGGCGGCCAACGGCTCCCAAGACTGTGCTCTGATCCTGGATCTCACAGCGAGAGGCTGCGCGCTCTTCGAGGCGATCCTGGATCGACAGCCGGGAAGCGCGGCCCGGCGGCGGGTAAGAGAGATTCACCAGAGATTCTTCGAGGGTGCTTTCCTGGCCCTGCTCTCTGCCGCCCATTGGCTGGGGGAGGAGACGGAGGCTGGCCAGGAGCTGCTGGCGCAGGCCTGGTCGGTGATGATGGTGGCGAGGAATCCCGAGCTGCGGACCGCTGTGCCGGAGCCTGCCGCGGACGAGCTCCGGCATTTGCGGGAGCTGGAGGATGCCTTCCACCGCGCCCTTCGAGGTCCGGAGGGTTGGATCGGGCCCCTCGAGAAGGTCTACGAGCACGAGTTGGCTGCCCTGCGCGCGTCGCGAGCCCCTTCAGGGGATGTCTCTCTGCCGTCTCCGCCTTCGGAGGGCGTTTCCCTGCTCTTCTTCCTGCTGAGGGATCTTGGCAAGCGGCGTGACCTTGTCGTGTTGGGGCGGATCCAGGGCCGGATCACGATCCACCTGATTGCCCACGCCGATGAGATGGTTCTCCATCCCCTGGCTGACTGGAGCTCCAGACTTCGCCCCAAGAAGGAAGAAGCTCTCCTCTCCCCTCAGCCGGACTCTGATTCCTTCCGGGAGGAGAACGTGCCATTCGAGATCGGCCGCCTCCTGCCCGCGCCCTGCTCGAGCCTCCTTGCCGTGCCGGAGACTCCCTGGTTCCTCTTCCCGGATGGCGATCTGAACGAAGCTCCTCTGGAAATGCTGACGGATTCGGCGGGAGAGCGCTTCGGCCAGCGCCGGACCGTCCACCTCTGTCTCCGCCCGGCCGTCTCCAAGGCTTCTGGTGAGCGGGTGAACTTTTCCCGCGGTTGGTTGGGGCTGGGAGGTGTCCCGCCTATACCGGGCTTCCCATACCTGTTCGGGAGCCTGGACGAGGTTTCTGACCTTGCCATGTTCCTAGACCAACAGGGGAAGCCCGCCAAACAACTGACCGGTTCGCGCGCCACCGCTTCAGCGTTGCGGTCGAAGCTTGACGAACTTCACCCTGCCGTTCTTCACCTCGCCGTGCATGGCAGCGCCAATGCAGAGCACCCCGACGCCTGCGCCCTCATCCTGGCGGACGACCCCGGCAGTCCCGAACGCGAGTGGCTCCCGTTCCGGCGGATCCGCGAACTGGACCTGTCGCGCGTGGACCTGGTCGTCCTCTCCGCGTGCGAGAGCATGATCGGACGCTCAGGCCGTAGCGCGGGGATCGAAGGGCTCGCCTGGGCCTTCCTCCAGGCCGGCGCCACCCAGGTGATCGCCAGCCGATATACGGTCAGCGACAGCTACACCGCTCGCTTCATGGCCGTGCTGTACGAGCACCTGCTCCGCCTTCCCGTGGCGGAGGCTCTCGGGCACACCCGCGACCAGTGCCTGAAGGAAATGCCCGCCGGTCGGGTCGGAGCCTGGTCGGTGTGGAGTTGAGCGGATGGATTACCAGGACTTCACACTCAGGCTGGAATCGAATGGCGATGGGGACTTCCGGGTTCGCGTCTCCTCGCCCGCCGGAGAGGGAAACGGGATCTTCCAGCCGCCCGGGGATCGCTCGCGCCGGGAGGCGTTTCGCCTGGCCCTCGGCCCGGGAATCGGAGCCACTCGCGACCTTGCCAGCCAGGCCCCCGCAACGCCAGGTTTCGATCCTGTGGAGGCGGGGCAAGAGCTCTTCGAGGCTCTCTTCCAAGGACAGGTGCTCGAGCTTTTCTTACAGAGCCTCGGCCACGTCCGCGGACGCGGCGGTCAGGGATTGCGGCTCCAACTCCGCTTCGATCGGACAGACCCGGACCTCGCCGCCCTGAGCTCGCTTCCTTGGGAGCTTCTCCGGAGCCGCGGGGGAGGCTTCCTGGCGCTCGACCGCTCGACGCCGATCGTGCACTACCTGGAGGTCGACCGGCCCGTGGTCCCTCTCCCGCTCGAAGGCCCCTTGCGCGTGCTGGCCGTGGTCTCGGACCCCGAAGGAGTCGCCGCGCTGGACCTGGAGGCGGAGAGACGCCGGATTGAGGCGACTTGGGGCCGGGAGCTTGGTGTCGAGGTGGATTTCCTGGACCATCCCACGGTTCCGGCCCTGCGTGATGCGCTGCTCGACCGGCCTGCTCACGTCCTGCATTTCATGGGTCATGGGACGTTTGACGAGGGGACGGGGCAGGGCTCCCTGCTTTTCGAAATGGAGAGCGGCCAGGCCGAGCCGGTGACTGGCAGCAAACTTGCCCATCACCTCCAACTGCCGCAGCCGCCGGCCCTCGTCGTCCTCAACGCCTGTCACACGGGACGGTCGGTGTCTCGGCAAGGGCTCGATCCCTTCGCCGGGGTCGCAACCGCATTGGTCAAGGGTGGGCTCCTCGCAGTGGTGGCCATGCAGTATGCCATCTCGGACACGGCAGCCATCGCGTTCTGCGGCACCCTCTACCGCCGGATGGCGGCGGGGGACGGGGTGGACGCTGCCGTCACCGAGGGCCGGCTGGCCATCCACGGAGCGGAGGGCACCCGGCCTCTGGAGTGGGCGATTCCCGTTCTGTTCCTGCGCGCGGGGACGGGCCGGGTGGTAGATATTCCCCGTGCCTCTCCCCAGATTACCCAGCAGATCCGCGACTTCTCGGGTTACATCGAAGAGAAGACCCGAGGCTTCGTGGGCAGGAAGTTCGTCTTCGATGCCATCGATCAATTTGCGAGCGGAAACCCTCGCGGCTACTTCTTCGTCCGCGGCGATCCGGGGATCGGCAAGACTGCTCTCCTGGCCGAGATGGCGAAGCAAGGAGGCCACGCCCACCACTTCAACATCCGCACTCGCAATATTGCGGGCACGGCGGATTTCCTCCGCAACCTCTGCGCGCAACTGATCGCCAGGCACCGCCTGGGCGTCTCCTCGCTGCCGCCCGAAGCGACGAAGGACTCAGGGTTTCTGACGACCCTCCTCGGTCAGGTTTCGAAGCAGCTTCGCGACGGACAACGGATCTTCGTCCTGGTGGACGCCCTGGATGAGGCCGACCGCACGGGCCTGGCTCCCGGCGCGAACACCCTCTGCCTTCCCGAGGCTCTACCTGGAGGAGTCTTCTTCGTCATTACCACCCGCCGGGACACCGAGGTGAACCTGCCGATTCGCATCGATTGCGAGCAGAGGACGCTGTTCCTCGAGCACGACTCCCAGGACAACCTGTCCGATGTCGAGGTATTCGTCCAAAATCACCTCGCAATGGCAGGGATTCAAAGGTATCTCCAGTCCAGGACGCTTGATGACAAGGTTTTTGTCGAGGAGATGGTGGCCAAAAGTGAAGGGAACTTCATGTATCTCCACTGCGTGCTCCCCGAGATCGCGAACGGCTTCTATGCGGGCCGCCCGTTGGCAGAGATTCCCCAGGGCCTGGAAAATTACTACCAGGACCACTGGACGCGGATGAAGAAGCAGGACGAAGACGCCTGGCTTCGCTACAAGCTGCCCGTCATCATGGCCCTGACGGTGGCGGCCGAGCCGGTGCCGCTCGACGCGGTTCGGGCCTTTTCCGGGGTGGAGGATCCGGTGCGGGTCCTCTCGGTCCTGCGCGACTGGCAGGCGTTCCTTCATGAAGACAGAGTCCCGGGAGACAAAGGGGGCGAAGAGAAGCGTTACCGCCTCTACCATCTGAGCTTCCTCGAGTTCCTGAAGAAAAAGGACGAAGTGGAGGTCAGCTTCCGGCTCGCCCACGAGCGGATCCTTGAGGTCTTGGCAGGCCTTTCCTGATTCGCTGCGGGACCTCCTCTTCCAGGAGAGCTTCTGCCGGAGCGACATCCGATTCCCCCTGCGTCTTCGATTCCCGGACCGAAGGGAAGACCAGGGCCTTGGAGATCTCCTCTCGCACCTGCGCCGACCGCTTTTTCCGCTCATCCTGGCCGATCCGGGAGAACAGATGGCTGTTGAGCCAGACCCGGAAGGCCCTCTCTCCTCCCTCCTTACCGCCTTCGAGAAGGGAACCGGCCAGAGATTCCGCCAGCGCTTTCGAGGTCTCTCCGCTCGCTACGGCTCGCAGGCGCCTCAAGGCTGGCCACGCCTTGGGGTGGGAAGGGTCGAGCCCGTGCCGCCCCGCGAGCTCGCCCAGGTCTCTGGCCCAGCTTTCATCCTTCAGATCGCCGGCTCCGAATACTTCTGCCTCGAGCCGGCGGGCCGCGCCGCTGATATAGGAAAGCAGGTCCGCAGATTGCGTGGACAGCCAGGAGCCACGGATCAGTCGCACACAAACGTCGTCTCTCTCAGATCCCTCCGGGAGCCGGGCCACGAGACCGGGAACCCATTCCGGTTCGGTCACGGAAAGCAGGCGGGTCAGGGTCTGCAGCCTCTGCGGGGAAGGAACGGGTGAGGAGGAGAGGTCGGCGGCTTCCTTCTTCCACGCCTCCGGCCCGGCCAGACAGAGCTCCAAGACCTCTGTCTGCTCCAGAGTGAGCCAACTCCAGCTCTTCGCAAAGGCCCCGGCCTCCCCTGTCGCCCAATGGCTGCGGAAACGTTCGCGAAGGCCCCGCGGCGCCGCCATCTCCAGGATCCCAAGTGCTCTCCACATCCTTTCCCCGCCGAAGAGTTGGCTGAGCTCCGGGAGGACCTGCGCCCAGAGCCAGGCGCGGCAGGGATGAGTCAGAAAGACCCTCGCCAAGCGAGGCAATCTCTCCACCGCGGCGAAGATCGCCGGCAGAATCTCGTGCCAACCTTCCCGGAGGGCCTTCCGGCCTGGGCCGTCGTCCGCCCTGGCAGGCAGGTCGAGTATGGCATCGATCAACTCCGCGACGCCTCGGCAACGCACGGTCGCCTTACGGTGGCCCATTTCTTCCAGCCGTCCCAGCAAAACGGGCTGGATGCGGGCGAGGAGGATCTCCAGCGCATCGCGGCGCGCCGGCCACGGCAAAGACTCCAACCGCAGGGCGAGGACGTCCACGGCCTCGTGGAACTCAGCGACGGCGCGCGGGCCCTCCATGTACTGGGCTAGGTCCAGGAGCTCCAGGGTCAGGGCCGCCAAGCGCTCGTCCGATCCCACGGCGCTCAGAGAGTGGCGGACGAGTTGGAGCGGAACGAGGGGGTCTCGTTGGCCTTTCTCGAAAAGATTTTCATCCAACTCCAACGCGGCGCGAGCGAGGTCGATCAGTGCCTGTCCCTGGCGCTCCTTGCTGTTCATGGACGCCAAGGGACCCTCTATCAGAGACTCGGGATCGAGCGCGGGCTCAGCCAGCAGATCGAGGGCCAAGTGCTCCTCCTCGGCCGCCTCCACCACCGCGACGCTCTCATAGAGCAACCGCGGATCGAAGCCTTTCTCGCCAGACGCAACACCAAGGACCGCGAGGCTCGTAGCAGTCTTGAGGCGCGAGGAGCGGATCTTCGTGATCAGCTCCGGAGCGAGATCGGCCAACTCCCTGGCGGCGGCCACGTATAGGCTGTCCTGCTCCTCCGGCAGGAGCCGGCTGGCAGCCTCTTCCAGAACCTTTTCTTGAAGCTTGTGATCCTTTTTCTCTCGGCAGAGGCGGCACGCGAGCCGGACGATGAGCCGGGCCCGCAGCTCGAAGCCCTCCGCCTCGGTCGGGGAGACGATCAAGGCATACGCCTCCACTTCCTCGAAAAGCTTCTCGAGGACCGCCGGCGACTGGGAGGTCTCCACGATCGCCGTCAGCGTCTCCGGACGGCTCTCCGGCGCCCTCATCACGATGCCGACCAAACGGGGCAGCTCGCGGGGAAAGACCTCCGCAGCGAGATCGAGAAACCGCCGCAGATCCTCGGCCGGGGCGACGTAGCGCCGCTCCCGTAAGGCGTAGGCCACACCGGCGGCCAGCCGTTCCCTTTCGTCAGGATCTCCCTGCCAGCAGGACAGGAGGCGCAACGTCCAGTGCAGGCGTGCTTCCCAAACCTGGAGAAATCTGACAGCAGCCAACGCTTTTTGAGTCCGCTCTTCGTCCGGAGTCTTTTCGAGGCGCACCACACGGAAGGCGGCTTGAAGAACGGGATTTTCGAGGCCCGCCGCAATCCGGTCTGCCTGGGATGGAGTAACCCCGGCAAAAAGGCTCGCTCCGTTCTCCACGAGGAACCGAGTCCACGGCACTGGTACTGCAGGCTTCTGGCGGGTTTGTTCCTCCCAGGATTCCCAAGCCTCGTCGGGTGTGAGCTCATTCCTCTCAACAAGAGTGGTAAGGAAGGCCATCCACAGCAACAGTCTATCGGGGTCCGCAAGCTCCCGACAGATCTCGCGGAGGATGGCCGGCTCCGGGACCGCACCTTCGCGCAGCCAGCCGCGAAGGGATTTCGGCACGAGACTGGAATCCCTTACTTCACGCAAGGCCCGGGAAACTCCGGAATGTCCCCACCCCCTCTTCCGGCAGCCGTCCGCCAGGGCCAGCCAGAGACGGCTCTTCAGGCCAGGCTTCTCGTCGAACCTCGCCACGAGGGAAGCCCAATCTCTCTCCAACTCCGGGCCGAGATGGCGGGCCACGGTCTCCAGCATCGCGGCTGAGTTCTCCTCGTCGGACGTCGGCAGGGCCCGCAGATCGTCCTGAACCTCCTGGAGCAGCTGAGAACGGAAATCCGCGTCCTTCGTTTCATCCGCGAGGATGGCGTAGGCGGCCACCCGCCGGCCTGGGTCTGGCAACTGCTCCACGAGGCTCCGGGCTAATTCGATCTGATCCTGGTGCGCCAGCGCACGGAGCACTTCTTCCTCGACAAGGGCTTCGGCCAGACCCCGCAGATTGACCGCCACGAGCGAGTACCGGATGAAGCGGTCCCAGTCTTCGAGGATGATCGTGCCCGGCAGGACGTGCTCCTCCAGGTCCCTCGTGGACTGTGCGAAGCCTTTAAATTGCTTTGCTTGCCGGACGAGGAGATCCCGGACCTCGATCTGCTCGAACAGGAGCTCCCAGCTCCCTGCCTCGTGGGCATGATGGGCGAGATAGCGGAGCTGGTAATTCTCACGGAATGAGAGCATTCCTCTTCCTTTCCCACCAGAGTGCCTCGGCCCGGGGCCACTACCGGTGCCGCACGAAGATCCAAACCGGTACTGACGAGGCCGCCGCACGGCACCACGGCGGGAACTGCAAGGATGGCAAGAAGAGTCCGCAGACGCCCGGGGACGCGGGATGCGCAGAGATCCTTCCACTCGAAAGGCCGCAGCAGCCAGGGCACCAGATACCGTCCGAGCAGCAGGGCACGAATCGGATAGAGAAGCACCCAGACGCCCAACGCAGGAACCAGGAGGTCGATCACGAGACCGAACGCTCCTCAGAATGATCAGCACGAAGAGGAGCGCAACTCCCGGGAACGCATCGATTCTCTGCTGGTGAGACCGGACGTGCGGTAACGTCGGCCTCAATACCAAGGAGATACTTTTCAGCACGATGAGCAGCATTCCGGTGGCGACCAGGAGGCGTGCGGCATCCTCTGAACTCGAGGTCCAAAGGACCATGCCCATGAACCAGCCCCAGAGAAGACAGAGTTGGGTCTTTGCCAGATAGGTCGCGTATGGGTGACGGTCGAGCACACGCAGCCTGCCCGGGGAACGGAGGAGAAGCAGGAACAGATGGGCGGCGCCGGCACAGAGACCGGCAGCGAGGAGAATAATCGATGCCGCGAGCACGGTCCAAAGCGTTCGCGTCAACCCTCTGCTCCAGTCAGGATGGCGTCCGGCCCACCAGACAAGCGCCCAGGCCAGAGCGGCGGCGTCGAAACCGAGGCTGTAGCTCGCCAAGTCATAGAGCCTCAGAATCTGGCGCTCCTCTCGTCCCACCTCGATTCCCCGGTCGATCTTGTGGGGAGGGCTCCGCCAGCGTTGCCTGGATGAAACGGCAGACCAGGCGAGCAGTAGCCGATCCTCAAGTCGAAGCCAGAAAGAGAGCCGTCCCGCTTCCTTGTCTCGCACCCATACGCGGGAGATCACACACTTCCAACTGGCGCTCTCGCGATCAAACATGAGTTGAAGGAGCATGGCCAACAAAGGGAGGTACGGCACTGGCAACAGCCACAAAATTGGCAAGACCTTGAAAGTGAACGAAGACCAGCCCGGAAGCCGTTGGTGAGTCGCCTCCTTTCTGAAGGGAGCCCGTAGGGCCGTAAAAATTATCAGATGAAGCGCTACGGAAAAGAGGGCCAATCTGATGTAGCCCCCTGGATTGAGGGTTGCCTGCTTTGCCAGCCAGCACCCTCCAACCAGCAAGACCGCAAAGCCGCTGCCGAACATCCAGGGAAGGAGCCAAGGGGCTTCGGCCAGGTCTGTCCAGCGCGCCCAGCCCAGCACCGAACGCGTACGGCCCTCGAGATCGCCTTCGGACACCGTATCTTGCGCTGGCTTGGAGCTCTTTTCTGGCAGCCGCAGCCAGAACGGGACGAGATGGAGACCGAGCAGAGGAAGTCCTCCAGCGAAGGCTCGCAGAGCCAGGAGCCCGAGCGGCCAGTCCTTCTCATCCGCTGTCCTCCGTGAAAGATAGACATGAAGGAGAATCCCGTTCGTGGCACAAACGCAGAGAAAGACGACCGCAAGGGCCGTTCCCGAGCGCGGGGCCAGAACGGTCCATGGAAAGGGACCCCGGTATCGCCAAAGGGCTTCGTCGACAGGTATGAAGAGGAACACCGCGACTGAAAGGAAGCCGAAGACCTTCTCGCCGGGCTGTGTGAGCCGATGCCACGCCCAGACCGAACGCAGGCGCTGGGCACGCAGCCATCGGCGATAGATCGCGAGCAGACGAGAGCTCTCGGAGGCTTCTGGCGAGGGGGAAGAGGGTGAATCCACGATGGTTCAAGACATCGAGCGGACGGGTTTGTAGATCTCCCGCCACGCAACCTCCGCCCTTGGCCACCATCGGTGGCGCAAGAAGATCCAGAGTGGCACGGCAAGGCCGCCGAGCGGCATCACCGCGAGGCTGGCGAGAAGAGCACGGAGCTGCGAGGGGAATCTGGGGTCGAAGAGATCTCTCCAGCGATACGGGCGCAGCAGCCAGGGGACCATGAGCCAGCCGAGGAGAGCGGCGCGGATCGGGTACAGGAGGACCCAGAGGACGAGGGTAGAGGTAAAGAGGTCGAAGATCCCAACTTGAGCTGAGCCTTCCTAGGATCATTAAAACAAAGATAGCCGCCAAGCTTCTCAAGAGCCGCAAGAAGAAAGCATAACACTTTAAGATCATCAAGATGGTCCCTGCAGCAAGGATAAAATTACCGACGGCTGTCGGGCTTAGAGTCCTAATCTCTGAGCCGAGGAATATACCCACCAGGGATTGCGACCAGCCGGTCGTATTCTGTGTGAGAGATGGAGGAATTCGAGTCCACACGACTTAAGGACACCGCGTGGCCATCTTTGTTGGGGAAAGCAGGGGTAAATATCATCTCGGTGTCCCGCTTCCGCGCCCTGTCGGTAGCACCTCAGGTCCGCCAGAGACATCGAGCTGGATGAGAGCAAGCGCTCCGACCTGTCGCTCCAAGGTGACACTCAAACGCAGGCAAATTGTACTCGCTCGCCAAAGTCCTTCAAGGTCTCCGCCACCCAGAGGCGCCGCCGGGGCGTCCAGCATGATAGGCAGGAGGGACGGCCCCCGGCCAAGACCTCTTTTCCGGAGCCGCCCGGCTGTGCGCGGGAGGCGCCCGGGGGTGAGCGGCTGGCGATCGAGGCTGAGCCGTTGCGACCGGGGCCGAGCCGCTGCCGCGCAAGCCCGGGCGGCTGCCGCGCGAGGTCGGGCCGCAACCGCTGGAGGTCGGGCCGCTGCGGCGCGAGGCTGAGCGCCGCCGCTCACGGCTGAGCCGCTACGGCGCGAGGTCGGGCGCCGCAGCCCGAGGCTGAACGGCAGCGGCTGGAGGGCGGGCCGCACCCGCGCAAGCCCGAGCGGCTGCGGCTGGAGCCCGGGCGGAACGGCTGGAGCGCGAGCGCCAGCGGCTGGAGCCTGATCGAAGAGCGACGGAGGTCGAGCGGAAGTGTCTGGAGCGTGAGCGGAGGACGCGCGAGGTCGAAGACGAGTTGCCGGAGGTCCGGCGGCAGCCGATCGGCCCCGCGTTCGTGGTGCTCGCTCCCCCTGCGGCTCGTGCGGCATGGTGACCGCCTCCTTCCCGGGATCCTACCGGCTCGCGCCAGCCGACTCAACAAAAGACATACCCAAAGTGTCCTGACGAATGATGCCGGGTCGAGCGGGTGATCTGGAAAAAATGCCCCGCCTGATACATGATCTACGGACGCAGCACCGATCAGTCAGCCAAGGAGACCGCGATGCCTGGTGACACCATGCCAGCCGATCTGGACCTGAACGTCACGACCGAGACGCGGGACGGCCGCACGCGGCTATACTATACGCTCCACTCACCGCGCGGGATCGCTGGGCTGCGCTACCATCAGATCACCGGGCCCGACCTCCTCGGAGATCCCGCGGCGTACTCCACCAGCATTCTCCGCAAGATCGAGCAACTGGGAGCCGGGCTGGACGTCGACAGCTCGTATCTCCTGCTGGAGGATGTGGACCGCAAGCTCGCAAATCTCGGGCAGGATCTCTATCGCGATTTGTTTCCTCCGGACCTGCAGCGAGCCTACCGCCGTTTCCGAGACCAGGTCCGGACGCTGACCATCACTTCCGACGAGCCGTGGATCCCGTGGGAGCTCATCAAGCCGTACGATGACAGCGAGCCCGAGATCCTCGACGATCCCTTCCTGTGTGAGAAGTTCCAGGTCACCCGGTGGCTGGCCGGCAGCCCATTTCCCGCCTTGGAGATTCTCCCCCGGAAGATCGCCTGCGTGGTGACCGCGCCGGAGCTTCCCGCGGTGGCGAAAGAGCGAGAGATCTTCGCCCGCCTGACCTCCGCCAATCCGGACCTCACCGACCTGAGCCCCTCAACGCCCAATCTGGCGGCCATCAAGGATCTGGTCCAACAAGAGACCGGGGTTCTTCACTTCGCGGGCCACGGGGAATTGGAACGCAACCCAGCCCAACGAGTCGGGCATCCGGCTGCCCGACGGCTACGTCCTGCGCCCGGCCGATTTCGATGGCACCTTGCGGACCCGGATGAAGAGAGATCGTCCTCTCATCTTCCTCAATGCGTGCCAGGCTTCACGCCAGGGCTGGGCCTTCGCGGGCCTGGGCGGCTGGGTCGAGCGCTTCGTGAAGGCGAGTGGCTGTGGGGCCTTCGTGGGACCTCTCTGGAAAGTGCGCGACTCTCTCGCCCTCGCATTCGCTGAGACCTTCTACAACGAGCTCGCGCAGGGGAAAACCCTGGGCGAGGCAGCCCAGAGCGCACGCCTCCACGTGCGCGGGCAGAAGGCGGGAGCCCCGGCCTGGCTGGCCTACACCGTCTATGGGCATCCAAACGCCCGGATCGGACTGAGTCAGGATTGGCGCGACGGCAAGCCAGAGGATCCCGACATCCGCATGCGCCCGCCGGACATCCGCGAAAAGATCCGTTCCTTCGACCTCCTGATCCGCCGCAAGACCGAAGGCTTCGTCGGCCGGCAGTGGCTCTTCGATGCCATCGACGGCTTCGTCGCGGACGAGGCGCGCGGCTACGTGCAGATCCTGGGAGATCCGGGGATCGGCAAGACCGCTCTGATCGCCGAGATGGTGAAGAGGCATCGTCATCCGCACCACTTCAACATCCGGAGCGAGGGCATTCAGAAACCCGATCAATTTCTCCCCAATCTCTGCGCTCAACTCGTGGCGAGATTCGGCCTCGGCTCACTCCACTCTGCCGCCCGAGGTCTCGCGGGATGCCTCATTGCTGAGTCAACCTCCTGGAGAAGGTAGCAGCGAAGCTCGCATCGTCCGCCCGGAAGAAGTTGGTGGTCCTGGTGGATGCCTTGGACGAGAGCGATTTCACCGCAGTGACCCGGGGCTCGAACACTCTGTATCTTCCTTCGGACTTACCGGACGGCGTCTTCTTCGTGGTGACCTCGCGGCGGGGCGGTCCCTCCCTACGCTACTCCTGCGCGGAGCACAAGATCGATCTCCAGAAAGAGACCGAGAACAACTTTGAGGATGTCCGATTTTCGCCGAGACCTGGCTCGACAGAGAGGGAATCCAGACCTACATCCGCCACCAGGGTCTGGACGACACCTCGTTTGTGGAAGAGATCGTTCGTCTGAGCGAAGGCAACTTCATGTACCTGGCATATGTCCTGCCGGAGATCGAGAAAGGAACATACCAAGACCGGAAATTCTCCGAGCTGCCGGCCGGCCTCCAGAACTACTACGAGGATCACTGGGTCCGCATGCGGGTCCTAGACCGGCCTGCCTGGGAAGGCTACAAGCTGCCGGTGCTGGTCGCCCTCGCCATCGCTAAAGAACCGATCTCCATGGACTTGATCGCCGATTTCTCAGGTGTCGAGCAAAGGTTCCAGATCCGCTCTGCCCTCGCCGAGTGGGCCGCTTTCCTGCAGTCCACCGAGGTGAAAGAGGAGGGAACGAAAGAGACGCGCTGGCGGCTGTACCACGAATCTTTCCATGATTTCATCGCAGCGAAGGATCAGGTCCAAGACGAACTGGTGGACCTCAAAGCCGCCCATGGGATGGCGGCGGATGCGCTGTGGTCGTCGCTCTATCCGGAAGAAGGTGAGAAGAAAAATTCGGAAGTATCGTGACAAATTCGAAGAGGCGCTTCAGCGCCAGGTTGGAGGCCCCCATGTCCACGAAGCCGACCTGGCGTTGAAACGCCAGGCTTTAGCCCTATGGCCCTTCGGGCCTGGACACAACCACACATTGTTGAGATGTGTGTAATGGTATGGGCTCACGCCTTGGGCCAGGGTAATGCCGCCCCTGGCGGGGCTTGGGTTGGAGAGATTCTACCTAATCTGACAAAGCAGAGCTAAGGAACCTTTTCTGGAATCGCTTCGAGGGTGTCGCCCCAGCCAAGGATGCGGGCCACCTCGGTCTCGACAGCAGCGGCCAGATCAGGACCAAGCTTCTTGAACACTTTCGCCCACCCGTACAGCTCGCCAAGAAACATGTTCGAGGGAACGTGTTCCAACATCTCGAAAGCCAAGATGAATGATCCGCACTCGGCGGCAAGCTGCGCAGTCCTCCTAGCCTCGTCCCGTCGACTGAGATTGTCCGTAAGCGAGAGGTTTCTCCTTCCCTCGAGGTCGTACAGAATGTCGCGGGCACGCCTCGCATCACCAAGACGTGCGTGGGCCAGCGCCAGCGTCTGCCAGATCACGAAGTCTGAACGTGTCGTGATCGGCCACACCGTGGCCTCGATCTCATGAACGAGGTGCCTTGCCGCCGCCTCGTCTCCGGACTCGGCCAGGCGGACGGCCTCCGACGCCGACGCCTGAAGCTTCTCCTCTGAGGAGGGAAGCGACGTTTCTGCCTGAGGCTGGTTTGATGGCCCGCGAGAGATCACTTCCTCCGTCGAGAGGAAGAGAGATGCCCCTTCCGGAGCTGGTTCCGGGGTGCTCCTAGTCTTGTCCAGAAGACGCCAGGTGGCCTTGTGCTCGTCGGCTTCAGCGGCCAGCACGGCCAAGTGGCGCAGCGTGGCCCTCCGTTCCGCCGGCTGCGCGATCTCGTCGGCCACGGATTCTGCGCGGTTCCATTGCCTGCGCCTTCCCCAGGCGACAGCCAGTGCCCCCAGGGCCACTCCACGAGACCTTCCCTCGTGCAGATCCTTCAGAACCTCTTCGGCTTCCTGGCAGAGATTCATCTCGGCGAGCCCGACCACCAGTGCGCGGACCGCGACTTCGTCCGTCCTGGTCAGGTCCCATAGTTTGCTCAAGATCCGCTGGGGCCCGTCCTCGATGCGAAGAGACAGGAACCCCTGGATAAGACTCTGCAACACGATGGCCTCCTGACCGGCATCTCCGAGCTGGGAGGCCAGGCTCTCTGCGTTCGCAAACAAGCGCAGCGCCTCTCCGGTCGTCGGAGCGGAAGGTGCCATCTGGGCCAGCGTCCAGGCAAGGTAGAACGGATCGTGGATGGAGCGGAGCGCAGTGAGCGCTGCCGGGAAGAATCCGGCCCGGGCTTGCATGCCCGCGAGGACCTGGAGGACCCAGATCCGCTCGAGACGAGTGGGTTCGATCGCCGCCAACGCCTCATGGGCCTTCTCGAAAGCCGCTCGCGCCGGGTCCCGCAAACCCGACAGCGCCATCTCCTCCCCCAGAGCGGCGAAAGCATAGGCGCGCTCGCGGTGCACCGCGACGGCGAAGGCCCGATCCCGGATCTCGTTCAGAAGATCGAGATCGATCCTGCCTTGGTGGCGCAGAACGCGGTGGATGGCCAGCAGGTTGCCGCAACGATTTTCAGGTTCGGCTCGAAGTCGCGCCCGCGCAAGGGCTGCTCCCAGGCGCCCCTCCAGGGTCAGAACTACCAGATCCTCCGCCGCAGACGACTCTCCCCGAAGGCGAACTGCACGCCGGGCTGCAAAGAGTTGAGCCACGCCGAGCAGGTCCGAAGTTAGCAATGGATCCGCGAAGCGCCGCAATGCGATCTCGATGTCCTCGAGATAGGGCCCGTCATCCTCAAACGCCGCGAATTTCCTGTCCATCCATTCGCGATCCGCCAGCACCAGCCTCAGCAGACGATCGTGCTGGCCGGCCACATCGAGATAGGTTGTCAGATGTCGCAAGCCATGATTTTCGCAGGACACACTCGAAGCTACCCCAAAGCTCCGGATACCGCTACCCCCACTGCGAGCTCACCCCCCTCTCTCGCTAATGATCCGTTTGACCGTCGTCGCCGGAAGGCCGAAGTGCTGGCCGATTTCTCCAAGCCCGTAGCCCGCGCGGCGCGCCAGGACGATGGCGGTGTCCCGGTCGTTGCCGGTCGCGAACGAGGCAAGGGACGGCCGGTTTGCAGCGGGAGCGGATGGCGCGCTTTCCCGGCGCGGCTCGGGCTGGGCAACCGGCTTCACCGGAGCAGGAGCCGGCGAGGGCGACGGAGACGGCGCTGTCCAGGACGGCTGAGAAGGAACCGGCACTGGAGCGGGCCGGGGCGTCGGCTGGGTGGCCGGGGAGGGACGGAACGTGACCGACGCTCTCTGGGGCAGGGCCGAGATCAGTGGGGTCGTCGGCTTGCCGCTCGCTTCGACGATCTTCTCCTGTGCTAGCCGCATGGAGCCGCCGATGCAGGCGCCAACCACGATATCAGCCAGGGCCCGGCCTGCCACACCTCCTCCGGAGGTCAACAGGCTCACCACCGGATCGAACAGCGCGCCACCCAGGGCTCCCCCGAGGAAGCCACCGAACGCGCAGGCCCATAGATCCTCGCGCGTGTTCTCGCGGATCCCCTGCCCCAGGCCGATGAGGAGCCCCACGAGCGCCCAACTCAGAATGCGCAGGCCGAGAAGCAGCAGGGGATTGATGTCCGAATCGGCCGTCTCGGCTTCTACCATCTTGCCGCCGTGCTCCCGGAAAATCTTCTCGAACAGAGCCGTCAGCTCTGAAGCGTCCGCCACCGGGTAGTACTTCCCTCCTGTCTCGGTGGCGACGCCCTGGAGAAGGTCGGTCTGTATCTCGTCGCCCAGCCCCACGGTGTAGATCTTGATTCCTTTCTGCCGCGCCCGGGCTGCGCTGTCCGGCGAATACTCTCCCTCGCCGTCGGTGAGAAAGATAACGAACTGGGAGCGCTCCGGTGTCCTGTGGCTCGCCAGTTCACTGATCGCCGCGTCCAGACCGGCGCTCAGATTGGTGCCTCCATCGTTGTCGATCCGGTCCACCGCCGATTTAGCCGCCTCGCGCGCCGTCTCCGACCCCAGGAAGCTCAGGGGGTGGATGACGGTCCCCACGTCGTCGAAATCCACAATGGCCACCCGGTCCGTGGGCGACAAACGGTCGATCAGGTTCTTCGCCGCGCTCCGCCGCCCTCCCCAGGGATCGTTCCCCCAGAAGAAGAGCATTTTCATGCTGCCCGAGGAGTCGAGGGCGATGGCCAGATCCGAGGTCGAGCTCTGGGCATGCGTCCGCGGCACGAGACTGTAGATCGTCTGGCCGACTGCGCCACCCGCAAACCCGCCCACGGCGCCGAGGATAAGCCCCATGAAGAAGCCATAGATTGCCCTCCCGGGCCGCTTCTGCACCACGCCTTCGGTCATCCCGAGGGCGACCCCTAAGGCCAGCCCGAAGCCAGCGAAGTAGAGCGACATCTGGAGAAGATTCCCGGTGAAGGTCCCGGCGGCACCCGGCACCGAGACCCTCTCCATGAGAAGGAATCCCACCAACCCACCCAGGGCACCACTGAGAATGAACCAGCGCGAACGGACTCGCATGGATGACACCTCCTCTTCCTCGCTCCTCTTAGACCCGGTGGCCTGGAAGTTGTTGATGAATCCCCCAGCCTAAACAAGCTTCCTCGGCCCCGGGTCTTCTGGCCCTGGAAGGCGGAAGCACCCGCCTCCCGAATCCAAGCCTCAGCAGGCTTGAGGAGGCCGCATGGAAGAGCTCGCGTCGTCCCAGGAGGTCGTCCCCGACGCCCTCCCCCCATCGACTCCGCCCGAAGATCCCGAAGCAGAAGATTCCCGTGGAGAGCTGACTCCGATAGAGGCCCTGACGCGGCTCGAAACAACGGTGGCCGCCGGCATCGCCGAGATCCTCCAGGAAATCCGCGAGACGGCCGCCGTCGACCGCTTCCGGGAAGGGCAGGTCGACCGCCTCCATGCGGAGCTCCAGACTTATAAGAACGATCTCGTCTCGAAACAGGCGCGTCTGTTAATCCAGGGGATCGTCCGGCTGCACGACGACCTCGGCAGGTCGGTGGCCGCGCTGCGCCAGAAGCCTGCCGAGGAACTGACCCCTGAAACCCTCTTCCGGCAATTGGCCGACTTCCAGGACGACGTCGAGCTGCTCCTCGGCCAGCACGGGGTCGAGCGCTTCGAGGCGCCCGGCGAGGAATTCGATCCGCGGCGGCAGACCGTGGCGCGCACGGTGCCCACGGACGATCCCGGCTGCGCCGGCCGGATCGCGGAACGGGTGCGGCCGGGCTTCGAGCAGGGAGAGAAGATCCTTCAAAAAGAGCGCGTCGCCGTCTGGGTCGCATCCAACGGCACGAACGACAAATCACAGGGAGGCCCTTCATGAGCGGAAAGCGTGTCTACGGCATCGACCTCGGCAACCACCTACTCCTGCATCTCGCACGTCGACGAGCACGGCAAGCCCGTGGTGCTGGCAAATGCTGAAGGAGAGATGACAACGCCATCGGTAGTCTTTTTCGAGAGCCCGGAGAACATCGTCGTCGGCCAGTCGGCCAAGGAGGTCGTCATCGATCCATCCCGACCTCTGCGTATCGACAATCAAGCGGGCCATGGGCGATCCCCACTGGGAGCGCGCCTTCCATGGACAGGTCTACAAGCCCCAGGATATCTCGTCGTTCATCCTTCGCAAGGTCGCCGGCGACGCGGCGAATCTGATGGGCGAGAAGATCGAGGACGTGGTCATCACCTGCCCTGCCTACTTCGGCGTCAATGAAAAGGAGGCGACCAAGCAGGCGGGAATCCTGGCGGGCCTGAACGTCCTCTACGTGATCCCCGAGCCCACCGCGGCGGCTCTCGCCTATGGCATCGAGCAGGATCAGGAGCAGGTGATCCTGGTCTACGACCTGGGCGGCGGGACGTTCGACATCACGCTGATCGAGATCAAGACCGGCCAGATCACCGTCATCTGCACGGGCGGCGATCATCAGCTCGGCGGCAAGGATTGGGACGATGCCATCGTCTCCTATCTCACGCAGAAGTTCGAGGAGTCGACCGGCACACCGGCCGACGCCCTCCTCGACGATCAGGAGACCTATCAGGAGCTCCTCAACGCGGCCGAACGGTGCAAGAAGACGCTCTCCAGCCGGCAATCGGTCACGGAAGGCGTGCGCTTCGGCGGCGAGAAGGTCAAGGTTGATCTGACCCGCGAGACGTTCGACCAGATCACAGCTCCGCTCCTCGAGCGGACGATCAGCCTGACCGAGCAGGAGCTCGCCAAAGCCCGCGAGAAGGGATACACGAAGATCGACAAGCTCCTGCTCGTCGGCGGCTCGACCTATATGCCGCAGGTGATCGAGTACCGTCAAAGCGAAATTCCCCTTCGAGGTCCGCCAGTTCGATCCCAACCAGGCAGTGGCCAAAGGGGCCGCGCTCTTCGGCTACAAGTGCTACCTCGACGAGCAGATCAAGATCCGCGTCGCCGAGCAGACGGGGCAAGCGCCGGAAACGATCGACGTTCAGCAGGTCGAAGCCGCTGTGGTCGAAAAGGCCCAGACCGAAGTGGCTCAGGTGCACGGCTTGTCGCTCCGCGGCTTGAAGGCGGTGGTCGAGAAAAAGATCACGAACGTCACTTCCAAGAGCTTCGGTCATCGTAATCATGAACGAGCAAGACCGCGAAATGGTCGCCAACCTCATCGAGATCGACAGTCCCGTTCCGACAATCCATCTCCCAGACAGTTTCAGACTTACGAGGACGGGCAGATCCAGGTCGATCTGCGCTGCATGGAGAACAAGCTCCAAGGCCGGCGCGAGGTCGAGGTCAGCGACTGCAAGGAAGTCGGCCAGGCCGTGCTCGCCTTCGCCCGCACGCTTCCCAAGTACCTCACCGATCGAGATCACGTTCCATCTTGGACCGGACGGCCTGCTGAGCCTCACAGGCCGCGATCTCACCACGAGTGGCAAGGTGGATGCCCAGTTCAAGACTGAATCGATCATGAGCCGCGAAGAGGTCGAGGAAGCGAAAACTCGAAACATGAGCCTCAAGGTGGCGTGAGGAGGACAGGCCATGGGCATCGCCGTCGGCATCGATCTGGGGACGACCAATTCGGCTGTGGCGCAGGTGGACGCTCACGGCCGGCCGGTGATCGTGCCCAACCGTTTCGGGGAGCCGATCACGCCGTCGGTGATCTGCTTCCGCAACGGTGAGGTCCTGGTCGGCCAGGAAGCCAAGGAGCTCCAGGCCGCCGGTCATCCCCAGGTCGCGGCGTTCTTCAAACGCCAGATGGGAGTCCCCAACTTCGTCTTCTATGCCGGCGGCCGTGACTACACCGCGGTCGAGCTGTCCACCTATGTGCTCGCTGCCCTCAAGCGCGACGCCGAGAGCACGCTCCGCGAAAAGGTGACGCAAGCGGTCATCACGGTGCCGGCCTATTTTCGCAATCCCCAGCGGGAGGCGACGATCGAGGCGGGCCGGCGGGCCGGCCTGGAAGTGCTCCAGGTCGTCAACGAGCCGACGGCGGCGGCTATCGCCTACGGCTTGCGCGGCGCGGACCGCGAGCAGACCTTGCTGGTCTACGACCTGGGCGGTGGGACGTTCGACGTCACTCTGCTCCGCCTCGGCCACGGTGAGATCCGCATCCTCAGCTCGGAAGGGGATCACGAGCTCGGCGGCAAGGACTGGGACGACCGCATCGTCGAGTTCCTCGCCAGCCGTTTCGAGTCCGAGTTCGGTTGCGATCCGCTCGCGGATCTGGAGAGTTTCGCGGACCTGCTCGTCCGCGCCGAAGAGGCTAAAAAGCGTCTCTCCAACACACAGAGCGCCCCGATCTCCCTGATCCACGCCGGCCGCCGCGGGCGCTATGAGCTCGACCGGGCCACGTTCGAACGGATCACGGCCGATCTCATGGAACGCACGATCGGGCTGACCCGCAAGGTCCTGGAAGACCAGGGGCTGACGCCGGCGAAGGTGGACGGCGCGCTCCTGGTGGGCGGCTCGACCCGCATGCCCATGGTGCACGATTTCCTCACGCGCACTTTCGGCAAGCCTCCCCTGCAGGGAGTCAACGTGGACGAGGCTGTGGCGTTGGGAGCGGCGATCCTCGCCGCCGAGCGGCAACAGGAGGCCACGGGAGCACGACCCGCCTTTTCCCTGCGCGGCACCACGCGCACGATCGACGTCACCAATCACAGCCTCGGAATGATTGCATTGAATGAGACCCGGTCGGCTTTCGTCAACAGTCTGATTCTTTCCAAGAACACCCCGATCCCCTGCCGCGAGACTCGCCCCTATCAGCACCGAACGCGGCGAACCGGGGAAAACCTTCTGGAAGTCTTCATGACCCAGGGAGAGTCCGAGTCGCCGGCCGATGTCACCTATCTGGGCAAGTACGTTCTCCATGACATTCCGCACGGCGAGCGTGGCCTCGCCATTCTCGACGTGGAATACAACTATGACGCGAGCGGTACCGTGCAGGTCACCGGCCGGGTCCGCCCAGGCAACCAGACACTGCGCCTCACGGTGGAACCCCTCCCGCCGGATGTGCCCGCGCGTTTCCTCAAAGCTCCGGAGGAGACGGCCGAGGCGGTGCACGTCACGGCCTACTTGACGTTCGACCTGTCGCCTTCGATGGGACGGGACAATGGCGCGCCTTTGCGAGAGGCGAAGAGAGCCGCGCGGGGCTTTCTTCACAACACCGACCTCACTCACTGCTCGATCGGTATCATCGCCTTTGCCGATTCTGTCCGCGTAAAGCTCGAAGCGAGCCAGAACGGGCGCAAGATCGAGCGTGCGATCGATCAGTTGACGATCGGCGAAGTCGGCAACACCAACGACGCACACCCTTTCGACAAGGTTCGCTCACTCCTCGCCAAGGTCGAGGATCCGCGATTCGTCATCACCCTCGCCGATGGCGTCTGGTCCAAGGCTTGCCAAGCTGCGGCCATCCGCAGCGCCAGGACCTGCTGCAGCGAAGGCATTCAGAGCATCGCCATCGGCTTCGGGGAAGCGGACCGGAAGTTCTTACAGGCCATTGCCTGCTCCGACGAGGCGAGCTTCTTCACGAGCCTAAACGGTCTTGTCGAAACCTTTACGAACATCGCCCAGGTGCTCACCGAATCGCAAGGGGGGAGCAGGCCCCTTGCGGAGTCCGGTGCCGGCCGGTCCTCCTTCCTGGGTCTTTTCCGCCGCTGAGGCCTTGCCATGCCGGCTGAACAACGCGCGAATTTCTACCTCCTTCTCGATCTCGAGCCCGCGGTCGACGACTGGAAGGTGATCGAACAGCGCATCCAGGAAAAGCAGCGCGAATGGTCCCGCGACCGCAGCATGGGAAATCCCAAGGCGCGGCGCAAGGCCGAGAGCAGCCTCGCGCAGCTCGCGGAAATCAAAACGGTTCTTGCCAATGCCGAGACGCGGCGGGAAGAGGCGAAAGAGGCGGTCAAGCAGCAGCAGAAGGGAAAGCAGGAGAAAGCTCGCGAGCTCGACGACCTGATCGCCGTGCTGAAGAGCAGCGGCATCCCTTGCGGCGAGGACAGGATCCAGAAGCTCGCACAGCAATTCGCCGGCGCCTTCTCCGCGGACGAGATCCGCAAACGGCTGCGCACCGCCGGCGTGCCCCTCGGCGAGGAGGCAGGCCCGGAGCGGGCGCGCCGCCCTGCGAAGGAGATGATCGAGAAGGTCACCGCGAGCAACATCCGCCAGAACCTGGATCATCTGAAGCTCGCGACTCTCTACGAATTCCTGGAGCTCAATCCCCGGTCCTCGTCCAAGGCCCTCATCGATCGCGCCGACGAGATCTACCGTGAAAGCCAGCGGATCGGCAAGACCGACGCCGACGCCTCGGCGCGCAACGTCCTCGCCGGTATCTGCAAGAGCCTGTTCCAGAACGATCGCGAAAAGGTGAAGTACGACGACTATCTCGCGATCGAGGTGATGGAGAACTCAAACCCAATCTGGAGATCGCGGGCTCGGACAACTTCATCGGCCGGGAGGAGCTCGACGCGCTGATCAAGCAGGCGCGCCAGCGGGGGGTCTCCGCTGAGGACGCCCGCGCCTACATCGAGGACCGCGCGGCGGAACGCAAATGGGTGATCCAGCGCGACAGCGGTGCGCTGCCCTCCGAAGCGTTCAAACTTTGCGGCTTCTGCTCGGAGCTCGCTCCGGCCACGGCGTCCAAGTGCCCGCGTTGTGGCGAATCCCTGGAGATCGAATGCCCGCGCTGCAGTGCGCGGAATCCCAGCGCGAACGAAGCCTGCCAGAGCTGCGGCTGCCGCATCGGCGATGCGCCACTGGTCAAGGCTCTCTTCAAGGAGGGCGAGGTTCTCGCTGTGGAGGGGGATCTCTCCGGAGCCGTCCGTTCCTTGGACAAGGCACTGCTCTACTGGCCGGGCTGGAAACCCGCGGCCGAAGCCCGTCAACGCATCGAGGCCGGGCGCCTGGAACGGGAGAAGGGCTTGGCGGAGATCGAGGCTCTGGCGCAGGCCCGCAAGCTCATCGCAGCCCGCTCCGCCCTCGACCGGTTCGAGCGGACGCAAGGAACTGCGGGCCTGGACGACCTGCGGCAGCGCCTTCAGGAAGGATTGAAGAGGGCCGAGTCGTCCTTTCAAGATGGAGAAAAACAGCAACGCGCCGGACACTCCGAGGCGGCTCTCGACCGCTATGAAGAAGCCTTGGCCGCTTGCGCCGATTTCGAGCCGGCGCTGCGTGCCATGGCCGCGAGCCCTCCTCCGCCTCCGACCACCCTCCACGTCACGCCTACCGCCGCGGGTTTCCGTCTCTCCTGGCAGGCACCCGCCACGGCTCGCAGCCTGGCGTTCCGCGTGGTCCGGAAAGCGGGTGGATCGCCGCAGAGCCCGGAGGACGGCGAAAACCTTGCCGAAGTGCGCGGCACCGTGCTCGATGATGCCTCCGTTCCCACCGGTATTACCTGGTTCTACGCCGTCTTCTCCCAGCGCGGAGGCATCCCCTGCCACCAGCCGGCCACCGGCGGTCCGCATCTCCGCACCGCCGAGGTCGACGATCTTGAGCTGATCGCCGGCAACGGGGACGTGACACTGCGCTGGACACCGCCTTCCGGCTGCCGGCGCATCGAGATCTGGCGCCGGCAGGGGACCGTTCCCGACCGTCCCGGTGATGGCACTGCGCTGACCGTAGCCGGCAATAGCGCTCATGACACCGGGCTCACCAACGGCGTGCTCTATGGCTACTGCGCCGTCGCCATTTTCGCGGACCCGTCCCGCCCCCATGGAGAAATCGCCACACCGGGCCGGACGGCAACAGCCACACCGATTGCGCCGCCGGCCGCGGTCATGGACCTTTCCGCATCGCGCACAGGGAGAAACGTCCTTTTGACCTGGACCCCAGTCCTCGGGGCCACCGTCCAGATCCGTCAGACCTCCCGGTTGCCGGACTACTCTCCCGGCTTGATTCTGCCCGCCTCCCAGGCCGACCGCTTCGGATCCCTCGTCCCAGGAGCCACGGTCAACGGGGCGCAGGTCAGCCTCGCCGGTCAGGGGCGTGTCTTTTTCGTCCCCCTGACTGTAGCCTCGGGCACCGCCGTCGCAGGCCGGGCCGCCGAGGTGACGACCCTCGATCCGGTGCAGCAACTCAATGTCCGCCGGACCGGCCCGCATCTCGCGATGACTTGGGAGTGGCCGGCCGGAACCGAAGAGGTCCTGGTGGCCTGGCTGCACGATCGCCACCCTGAAGATCCCCGGCAGGCGCAGGGGCAACAGGCCCGGGTGACGCGCCGGGAATATGACAGGACGGGTTGCTGGCTCCTCCAAAACGTCGAGCGCCGCCCACACTACATCTCGGTTTTCGCCAAGGCGCCAGAGGGAGATCTCTACGCACCACCGGCGAAGATCGTGGAGACCCTCGGGCAGGGGGCATCGGTCTCTTACCGCGTCGGCGTCAAGAAGTCGCTCCTGCGGCGCACGGTCGAGGACGCCTGGCTGGAGCTGACGTGCAACGGAGGCGATGGACTAATCCTGCCGGCCCTCGTGGTCGTCGGGAAGGCCCACACGGTTCCCCTCTCTCCGCGAGATGGCGAAGTGCTGCTCGCAGTGGACAGTCTGCGCTTCGAGCGAGGCAAGGCCCTGCTCCCTCTACCTGCGCAAAGCTGGCCGGGCCGCCCCTATGTGAAGCTTTTTTTCAAAGACGCCGCCGCCGCGCGGGAGATCCGTCTCCTGCCGGCTGAGAAGGAACGATTGCAGATTGCGTGAGAGGAGAGGGGAGATCCATGCTCATGGACTTTTTCAGTCAACTCGGGATGCCTCAGGACCTGGCCTTCTGGGGAAGCTGGGCCTCGATCGTGGGCCTGCTCGGGATCCTCCTCAATATCTGGAGGTTGTCCAGAATCTCCCGTTTCATTGAAGACGAACGCGAGAAGATCGAAGACATTGTGCAACCCTTTGACCTTTACTGCGAGATTCGGGAGGCCATCCAGGCCTTGCAGCAGCATGGCCCGTACGAGCTCATTTCCGAGGAAAAAAAGAGTACGATCCTCGAAGGTCTGATTGCCTCCAAGAGCTGCCTGGATCTCTACTTCCACCAGATCCACGACCTGAAAGGGCAACGCGACAATATCTTTCTTGCCGCGGCCCATCGTTACTGGGACAAAAAGAAGCCCGAGAGAGCTCTCGAGCACTTCGAGAAAGCGACAGAACGAGCAGCCGACGACCGAGAGCTTGCAGAGTGTCTGTATGGCCTCCGCGCCTGCTATGCGCTGAAACGGAATCATCACGCCTGCGCCATCATCGACAAGAGGTTGAACGAGCTCCAGGAGAACCCGGAGCACGTTCCCCCATCCACCTACATGAAGAGCGGCATCACGATGGTCTTCATCTACGTCCAGAGCTTCTTCCGGCGCAAAGACCGGGAACACCGCTCGGTCCTTCCCAGGACTTGGGAAACGCGCTTCGGCCGCCTCCGTGACCTGCCACGGCGCGGCCACGCCAGCCGCAACGAGCCCGGTGCCGGATACGCTTCCGTCGATCACGACGCGGAGAATTGATCATGCTCAGCGCGTTCTTCCAAAAAGAGATCTGCCCCTACTGCTTCGAGCCCTACAAGCTCGCCGAGACGCCGTTCCGCTGTGCCAGCCCGGGTGCGCGCTGCGCGCCGGAGGTCGATGCGGTGCGGGCGCGCGCCTGGGAGGACAGCGTTCCCATGGGACGCGTGCTCCCTCCCAACGGCAAGCACCAGAAGGAGAGCCGCTGTCCCACCTGCAATCAGGTGAGCCGCAAACGGATCTGCCCCCATTGCCACATGGACCTACCGCACACCACGGGCAAGTACCGAAACCTGATCTTCGCGGTCATCGGCGCCAAGGAAGCAGGGAAAAGCCACTATCTGGCCGTGCTCATCGAGCAGATCCGCAAGCACGTGGGGCCGCTCCTCGGCATGCTTCTGGAACCGCTCGACGATCACACGATCCGGCGCTATCGGCAGGATTTCTACGAACCGATCTACCGCCAGGGCAAGGTCATTTATGCGACGACGTCAGCGCTGGCGGACCGGCGAATCCAACTGCCGCTGGTCTATACCTTGACCTTCACCGGCAAGGACCTCTTCGGCCGCAACGCCATTAAAGGGGTCGTCACTCTCGTCTTCTTCGACACAGCGGGTGAGGATCTGAACAGCCGGGACACGATGGGGACCGTCAACAAGTACATCTATCGGGCGGATGGAGTCATCCTGCTGCTGGATCCTCTCCAGTTGCCCAACGTCCGCGACCGGCTCAACGGCTCCGCCTCCCTTCCCCAGATCAATACCGAGACGTCGACCATCCTCGAGAGGACGACCGAGCTCATCCGGCTCGGCCGCGACCTGAAGCTCCAGGCAACGGATCTCCACTCCTCTGGCAGTCGCCTTCTCGAAGTTCGACGCTGTGGAGCCGTTGATCGATTCCCAGATGCAGCTCAACGCCGAGCCGAACCATCGGGCCGGATATGATCTAGCCGATTTCCATGCGGTGAGTTCCGAAATGCAGGCCCTCCTCCAGGATTGGGATGGAGGCGTCATCCCGCAGCAGGCGGAAACGCACTATCGAAAATCTGGTTTTTTCGGCCTTACGGCGCTCGGGTGTAATCCGCATGGCGACCAGAAGATTCCGCGCGTGCTTCCGCGGCGGGTGGAGGATCCATTTCTCTGGTTGCTGCACTGCCACGGGCTCATTCCTGCCGCCAAGCGGGCCTGAGAGGAGATGCCGATGAAAGCGCTACAGCTCCACTACACCTCCTGCCGGCGGGGCCAGTCGGGCAACGCCGGGTTCCAGACCCGGACGCTCACCGAGGGAATTCGCCCGGACGAGCAGCGCGAAATCGAGCGCCGCGGCGTCTATCGACCGCCACGCGACGCTCGCCAGGATCCGAGCCCGGAAGAGATCAGCCGCGAGTTTCCGCGCGCCTTGCGCTGCTACACCTTGGAATCCGGACGGCCTGCCATCACCCGCTCCAGCTATGTGGGCCGCGACTACAGCGGACGGTGGGGAAATTTCTTCGCCCACAGCCTGGTGCTCGAAAACGGCCGCTCTCCGGTGCTCTGGCCGATCGATCTCTATGAATGGAATGGTTGGAAGGACGGCCTCGTTCCGGAAGAGGACGGCGAGGAGACGCCGCCGCCTCTGCCTCCTGCCGACCTCGCAGGTGTTACTCCGGCGGAGTCGTTCCGCTTCGAGGAGCTGCGGGATTTTCTGCAAGAGGAGGCCGGCCGCGGCGATCTGCTGGCCCGCATGGGCCGCGCCGTGCTCCTCGGGCGCGAGACCTCGCGCGCGCGTGGTGATCCGCGACACACCGATTCAGGGTCTGTACTGGATCGCATGCCTCCAGAAACTCTTTCCATCGCAGCATTCGGCGGCTCTCACCTCCTCGACCTATCAGGATGACCCGCGCGGTTGTGCGGCGATCAACGCCACCACGGGAGAGACCGACTTCACTTTCGACGAATCCGAGCGGCGCTTCCGTTTCTACGAGTTCGATCTGACGACCGGCACGCACAGCGAGGTACCCGAGGCGGCGGACGATTATCCCGCGGTCGCCGCGCGCTGGATGGCCGCAGATCCCGGGCGGCTCCAGAAGTTCTATGAGTTCCTGCAACTGTTCACGCACCGCGAGATCGAGCCTGGCTTGATCTCCGCGGTCCAATTGTTCGATCTGGCGCAGGGGGAAGGAGCGGCTCCCGGCGGCGAGCAGCTTACCCGAATGATCGAATTCGCCTCGCGCCATGCCACAGCGGAAGGACGTGTCCGGCTGCTCGAAGTCCTCGGCCGGGCCGCGGATCTCACCGGCGGTCTGCCACGGGCCGAGGATTACGATCCTTTAATCCGCTTCCTCACTGACGGGGCCCGTACCTCGGGCCGTCCCGAGCACCGGGCTCTCGCGTTCCGCGCCTGGACCTCACTGACTCGCCACCACTTGCTGGTTGGCGGACGCGGTCTCGCAACGGCGGAAGGGACCTGGGAGCACCTGCAGCGCGAGCTCGGCCTTCATGGTTCCGAGCTCGCCGGGCTCGTCCTCGTCGAGCCCATCTGGAGCGATCCGAGCCTGCCGCAGCTTCCGGCCGCAGCCCTGGCGTTCCTTCTGCGCGCCACTTGGCGATGTCTTGATCTCGCAGGACGTCTCCCTGCCTGGGAGCAGGAGGAAGTCCACACGCTGCTCGCCGCCCTTGGGAGCCACGAGACCGCGGCCTCGGCCCAGGCGGCTCTCGCCGCCGCTCCGCCTGACCCCGAGCCTCTGGTGTCGGTAAGTCGCCGGCTTCGCGACGCCCATGTCCACGCCGGCAAGGAAACCCGGTCCACAGCATTGGCCGTCGGACGGGCTCTCAGCCGTGTGCTCGCGGGAACTGAGGCCGCGACGGCCGCCGCTGTCCGGCGCCACCTGGAAGCCGCTGAAGAATGGGACCTTCTCCTCGGCGAATGGCTCAGCCTCCTGGAGACGGCATCTGATCCTCTCAGCGCCTTTGCCTCCTACCAGAGGAACGTCCTGACGATGCTGCCCCGCTATGAGGAGACCTGTCTTCCGGCTGTCGTTTCCTCTCTGCTGCATCAACTTTCCGAGGTCCAGCGCTCCACCATCGCTCTCGAATGGCTGCGGAGAGGCGAAATCGATCGATACCCACAGGAGCTGGCGGAGAAATGCATCGCGTTGGCGAATCTGGCAGTGCCGCTCGATCCCACGGACAAGGAGGGCCAGGAGGCGGCGAAATGGGTGGCCGATGCAGCGCGGAGCCGGCAGCTCCGGCTCCGGCCGGACCGCTCGCTTCTGCAGGAGGTGTTGGTGGCGACCCGAGCGCCGAAGGGATCGCTCTCCGACCTCCGGCTCGCGGAGATTCGTGATTCAGTCGCCGCGCTACCGGAGGTTGACCATGCCATGTTCGTCGAAGGATTCCTCGCCGGAGCTCTCGAACGCGCGACCAACAAGGCTGAGCACCAGCAAGTCCTGGCTGCCACCGCAGGAGGTCGCCCGGCGCTCGTGGAGAAATCTTATCTTGGCTTCTTCAAAGCCAAACGCAAAATCGCGTGGCCGGTGAGCCTGCAGGCCGCTCTCCGCTTCTGGCTCGCTTTCGACGGCCGGGACACAGGCATCCTCGCCAAGCTCGAAGAGACGGCACAGCGAGGTCTCCTCCTCGTCCTGGAGCACCTCGAACCGGAGCGATCTCGCCAAGATCGACAGCAAGCTCCGTATGGCCCGCATCGATGGCCGTGCCGAGATCCGCTGGCGTGAGATCCAGGAGACCCTGGAGAAACAGCGGCGCAGCCCATGGACCCGGCTCTTGCGCGTCTTTGGCAAATCGTAATGGAAACAGATCAGTCTCACTGAAGGGAGATGAAGTATGGCGGACAGCGATGATTTCGGAGGATGCATCGGCGCGGTCCTCATGATCGTTCTGGTGGTCGCGGCAGTCATGCTCGCCGTGATGACCCTGATGAGCCTCGGCACCCTCTTCGGAGCAGGGACGGCCCTGCACAACTACGGCCTGGCTTTCGCAAACAACGTCAAGACCACAAAGGGTACGGCCATGAGCACGGCGATCCCACCGGAACCGGCGATCAAGAGCTACTTCTTCGACAAAGGCTATCGGGATTTGCTGGCCACGATCACCGAGAGCTGGAAACGAAACCTCGCGTCCTCTGAGCGAGCATTTCGACAAGGCGGCTCGCCTGTTTCCCGGAGAGGCATCTGACAAGGGCATGGCGATTCTCTGGGGCACGGCCGGGATTTCAGTCGTCATCTTCGGGACCGCCGTGTTCCTGGCCGCCTCGGCCATTCACATCACGATCCTCCTCACCTTTTTCCTGCTGATCTATATCGCATTCAGCCTGGTCTATCTCACCGAGCGCGCCTACCTTGCCTGGCAAGAAATTCTTCACCGTCTGCCCGGAATGCCATGCCAAGAGCCGCCTGCCGGAACACTTCTGTCCTCGCTGCGGCGAGGTCCACCGGCGGCTGATCCCCTCCAGCTACGGCATCCTGCACCACACCTGCCACTGCGGCGAGAAGCTGCCGGCGACCTTCTTTCTGAAACGGGGGACCTGCTCAAGTCCCGCTGCCCGGACTGCCAGAGCCTGCTGGAGACCGGGCCACACCGAGTCGCGCAAGGCGTTCGTGCCGGTCTTCGGCGGTCCCGCCGTCGGCAAATCCGCGTTTCTCTTCTCGGCGGTCAACCAGCTGATGGATCACGCTCGCGCGGAGCGGTTTGCAGCCCTCCTTCCTCGGAGTCGCGGACCGAGAGCGAGTTGGAGCGGGTCCGCCAACAACTCGCCCAGGGCCGCTCGCCGGAGAAGACGCTCTCCACCCTGCCGCGCGCCTTCAACCTGAAGCTCCAGGCCGCAGCGGCAGCGATCCGCGAGTGCTCTATCTGTACGATCCTGCCGGCGAAGCCTTCAACGAGACCGAGGGGCTCGTGCTCCACCGCTATCAGGCTTATCTGAGCGGGCTGATCTTCCTGATCGATCCCTTCACCATCCCGGCCGTCTGCGAGAGTATGCGGATCGCCTGGAGAGCGTCCGCGACGCCCTGCAACCCAGCACGCTGCCGATCGAGGATGCCCTGGCGCGCATCCTGATCAGCATGGAGGAGCACTTCGGCCTGGGGAAGACCGCGCGGCTCAAGGTCCCGGTGGCCGTGGTGATCAACAAGATCGACGCCTTCGATCTCGACGCAGGATCGGCGAGCCCGCGGTCCGGCAACGGGTCAGTCTAGCCCCGACGCCGGTCGATCCGAGAGCAGGCCGCGACGAGATCCTCCGCGACCAACTCCGCCGCTGGGGTCAGGGAGACGTGGTCCAGCAGCTCGAAGACGCGTTGCGCCCGTGTCCGCTACTTCACCTGTTCCGCGCTGGGGCGCATGCCGGACGGGAGCGGCCGGGCGTTCGAAGCTCGCGGCGTGTTGGAGCCGCTCCTGTGGATCCTCGGCGAGGCCGATCCTGTCTTCGCCATCGAACGGAAAAAGGCAGCCTGAGGAGGACCGATCATGAAAACCGGACGTGGGTGCATGGCCTCCTTGGGAGGTCTGCTGGCGGTGCTGTTCAGCGGTCAGTTGGGATGCCTGGGAGTCATACTGGGCCTGGTGATCCTGTGGGTTCTCGTGGTCGCAATCGGCAAAGCCATCCCTCTGTTTCTACTGCTCCTTCGGGCACTCCTTCTGATCGGCGCTCTCTTCGGCCTCGCCATCACCGTGCGCAACTACGCTTTGGCCCTCCGTCATAACATCAAACCGGAAAGGTGACGCCATGAGCAGAGTCCAAGATCCAGCGATTCGCAGCTACTTCTTCGGCAAGGGATATACCGACCTGCGCGCCGTCATCGCCGACACCTGGCGGCGCAATCTCGCCTCGGCAAAGCACGAGCTGACCGCGATGCGGAACCTCTGGCCGCGCTCCTGGGCCCGCAAGGGGCTGGCGCTGGTGCGGGGGGCGGCGGCGGTCTCGTTGCTGGTCTTCGGCACGGCTTTCTTTCTGATCGCCTCGGCTCTTCACGTGGCGATCCTCATGACGTTCTTCCTGCTGGTCTACCTTGGATTCACACTCGTCTACCTGACGGAGCGGGCCTATCTTACGTGGAAGGGTTTCTTCCCCGTCTGTCCGGAATGCCATAGCAAGAATCCGCTGGCCGAGTACTTCTGCCCCAATCCCAAGTGCGGCGCCGTGCACCGCCGGCTGATCCCGTCGAGCTATGGCATCCTCTATCGGATCTGCAAATGCGGCCAGAAGCTCCCGGCGACATTTTTTCTCCAAGCGGGGACATCTGCCCGCCGCCTGTCCGGACTGCAAGCTCATGTTCGGTAGGACTGATCGAGGTGCGGAAGATCTTCGTCCCCGTGTTCGGCGGTCCCGCCGTCGGCAAGTCCGTCCTTCCTCATGGCCGTTCTCCGGGAGCTCTACCGACGTCTGGGCACCTCCCCGCGGCTTCACCGTGACCTTTCCCGGACAGCGTGGCGTGAGACAGCGAGATCCCGGGGCCTGGCAGAACCTGGCCAAGGGACTCCCACCAGCCAAGACCGTGACCAATCGCCGCGGGCGCTCAACGTGCAGGTCACCCGTCCGGCCAGGAAGGGCGGCTGCTCTACCTTTACGATCCCGGCCGGAGAAGCGTTCGGCGAAACCGAGGGTTTGCAGCTCCACAAATACCAGGACTTACCTGAGCGGCCTCATCTTCCTGATCGATCCTTTCTCGATTCCCGAAGTCCGCGAGATCTATGCCGACCGCCTGCCACGCGTGGAGAACGCCCTCAAGCCCAGCCAGCTCCCGGCCGAAGACGCCTTCGCGCGCATCCTCATCGGCATGGAAGAGCACTTCGGATTGGAAAAGGGCGCGCGCATCAAGAAACCAGTGGCGGTGGTGATCAACAAGATCGACGCCTTCGGACTCGAACAGCGCATCGGGGAGCCGGCGGTCCAGACGCGGCTGCGTTCCTCCCCGACTCCTGCGGACCCGGCGGCGATTCGCAACCAGATCGTCCGCGAGCAGCTCGTGCGCTGGGGGTTGAGCGATCTGGTGCATCAGCTCGAGACCCGGTGTCTCCAGGTCGGCTACTTTGCCTGTACCTCTCTGGGCCGCATGCCGGACGGCGCCACGCAGCCCCTCCAAGGGCGCGGTGTGCTGGAGCCACTGTTGTGGATCCTGGAGACCTCCGACTCGATGTTCAAGGCCGAAAGGCGCAAGGCAGCGTGATCCGTGCACCAAGCAAAGGAATACGCCTTCCTGCACTTCGCCGGGCATCGCGCGCAGGAAGAGAAAGCAGACCTGCTATTCCATGCCCTGGAACACTCGCCTTTCCTGGCGGACCAGGCGGCTCACCTGGGGAGCTTCCGGCAAGGCACGGAGGATCTGCTGTCGTTCGCCTTGCCGCTGGCCATCCGGAACGAAGACTGGAACCGGTTCCTCCGTTTCGCTCTGCGTGCGCTCAATCTCGGAAGAATGAGCCATTCGCTGGCGAGCTCCGGGGTTCTCGGCGCCCTGGTGTCCAGCGGTTGGCTGCGACTCGCGATCGACGTGGCGGAACAGCAGCCCGAGGCGGCTGACCGAATCCAGGCGCTTGCCGTCATCGCCGGGAGAGTCAAAGAAGAAGAGAAGTACCGCTCGCTTCTCGCGATGATCGGAGAGGATCTCCAGAATCTGACGCTTCCTCGCGGCCGGGACAGCGCGGCTCCACTGGCGGAAATCCTCGCGCCCGTCGCCCGGGAGGTCTCCCCGCGGGACTGGCCCGGCGGTGAGAGGATGCTCACGCCGATCCGGGACTGGCCCGACCTGGTCGACGGCCTCTGGATCGCCGCGGCCGAGGGGTGCCTGCGCCGGTCCGGCCTCGCGGCGGATGAGCCCTGGGACGCCCTGGGACGGGTACAGGACCCGGAACGTCTCCGCGCTCTCCTCCCCTTCCCTTTGGCGGACGCCCCGGGTGAGCTCGACCCGCACCGCCTGAGGGAACGACTCCCCGATCTCCCTCCCGGCCTCTTCTGGCCCACGGGTTTCGCGTTGCTGGCGCGGCAGGCACGAAAAAACCCTGAAGACGCCATGCTCTCCTTCGAAGCCATGGCGCAAGGAGCTTCGATCCATGGTCCGCCGAGTTGATCGAAACGGGAGACGACCTGTTTCGAAACATGGGACCTGAGCGCATCCGCCGGCTTGCCGAGGCAGTCCCCGATGACGTCGCACGAGCCGCGCTGTGGACCCTGTGCCTGGAAGGCGGTGCGGATCCGGACACGGCCTGCGCGGCTCTCGAAGCCATCCAGCAACTCCCTTCGGGGCCGGACCAGGTGCACTGGGCGCTCCGTTATTTGCGGGCGGACCGCGTCTCCCCGATCGATCATATTCGCCGCCGCACCGAAGCCGCCCGCCTCTTCTTGCTGCAGACCGGCTACGCGGCGTCCTCGCAGGATCTTGCTTTCTACCTGGATCAGATCGCCGAGGTCTTGCCGGAGAGGTGCGCGGGCGAGCTCCAGAATGTGATCCAACATCTCGGCGATCTCGTCGCCCTGGAAAAATTGACCGCGGCGATCACCGCAACGCTCGTGCTGGTCGAGCTTCCATGAAAAGGCCGAGTTGCTGGCTGTGATCGCAGCGGCTCGCGGCCCGAACAGGGGAATGCAGGCGGGCGGCCGGCTTCTCTCTCTCCTCGCAGCCCGGCTGTGCGCCGAGCGGGGAGATCTCCTCTACCTGCAGCTCACCTCTCGGCGGCTGCCTCCGGAGATGGAGGACTCATTGCGGCTCATCGTCGCGGAGCACCTCTACCGCGCGGGAAGAAGCCAACTTGCGGAAGAGGTTATGACCGGGATTCGTTCTTCCGAGGCTCGACGGACAGCTCTTCTGGATCTCTGGCCTGAGAGAGCAGAGAGCTTCTTCCAGAATCCGGAGTCGCTCTATGCCACTTTCGCGCATGTCGAGGGCATCGAGGACGAGCGGCTCGGACTGACCGCGCTCTTTACTTTGCCAGCCGATCTGGAAGACCTGGCAGAGCGTTGGTTACAACAGATGACACCAGGACCAACAGCCACCGCGGCGGTGACCCGTATCGCCCGTCATGCGCTGGCTTTTCAGAAGGAGAGCCGCAGCGACCGTCGCGATGCCCTGGCGGTCCTTCACTTCATCGAACGAGCGTTGACCGCCAACTCGCTTCGCCGGAACCCTGCCTGGCTTCCGACGATCGTCGAGATTGGCGCCTCCTTGGGAAGCCACCGCCTTCCTCTGGAGCTTCACGCGGCCATTGCCGAGCTTCTCTCTCAGCCCTGGGAGGAAAGCCGGGAGATTTTCGAAGACCTCTTGTTTCGTCTTCGCACCTCTCTGCCTCCCAGACAGAGGGCGAAGGCCCTGCTGACTCTGTTCCGCTCTCTGCAGGAAATCCCCGACGCGAAAAGCCGCCGAGAGCGGACTCTGCAACTTCTGCCACTGCTGACAGCCGCCGCCGGGCAGATCCCGGGCGTCCAGAGAGTGTTCAGGCAAGCCGGGGAAATGGCCTTCCGCGAGGATCCTTCCCCATCGCCGGCGGGCTTCGTCGCACAAATCTGCGCCTTCGATCAAGCCCGGCGGATCGAGGCGGCGGAGATGTTCATTCGAGGCCAGGATGAGATCGCCCTGGGGGCCCCTTTTCATGCTCTGGCGCTCCTGGTCAGCCAGGAAGCTCCGGAGACGGCGGTGGCCCTCATACGCCGGACTCCACCGGACAGTCTGCGCGACGAGGCCTGCCGGAGGATGATCCGTTACCAATGGACGCCTACTCCGCAAGCGAGGGAGCTCCTTTCAGAGATCTCCCAATCCTTTCTCGCCCTCGAAGCCGGGCTCTTCCTCGAAGACGATGCGGAGCCCTGGCTCCAGCTCCTGGCTCGCTTGGCCACAAACCGGGGATGCGATCCATCCGCTCCGAGCTCCGGCCCGATTCTTGATCGACTTTGGCAGATCGATCCCGGCCTCAGCCGCCCCTGCCTCGCGGACGCCGTTGTGGCGGCGCTCCGGACCGGCCCGGAAAACGGGGAGCAGGCGATTCGTCTCTGGCTACATGCGCACCTGCCTCCTCGGCTCGGAGCCGCTCAGGCCGAGCGCTTGCACGAGAGCGAAGAGGTCGCCGGAGCTCTTCGCCAGGCGCTCACACTGGCCACCCCGGACGCCTCGCAGCAGCCAGTCTCCCTACCCGACACTCCGAGCCCGGCTGAGCTCGGCCAGATGGCCCTGTGGTATCGCCGCTGGAAACAAGTCAGAAATCAGGTCATTCTCCTGGCAGTGCGACAGCAGGACACATGGGTCGCCTTTCACGTCTTCACCGCTACTGCAATCCTCTTCCTCCTCGCAGATTTCGACCTGGATTTCGGGGACACGGAGACTTGGATTTGGCCCTATCGCCTCCTGGCCTGGCCGTACCACCTCCTGGTGTGGACCCACACCAGCCCGGCCTGGGTGGCCGTCCTGGCGGTCTCTCCTCTCAATGCCCTGCTGATCCATAGGATCCTGGCGGAGGAGACTCCGCACGAGGATCTGCGCTCCTGGGTCCCCAAGCTGCGCTTCCTTCTGGGAGGAATTCCTCTGCTCGGCCTCTACATGCTTCCGGCCTGGCGGAAGATCATGAAATCTCGTCCTGCCTGGGCCTTCCGACGAAACAGGACAAACATCCTGGACGAGCCTCCGGCGGAATGGGCTTCCGTTCCCCAGAGGTCCTTTTCCTCGGCAAGCTCATGGCTATCCAGGCTCCAGAGCTCTCCCGTGTTCCTGTTTCTCTGGCTCTGGATCATCAACCTGGTGGCGGTGCGGTTGGCCACCTCCCGGTTGAGCGCCGCCGACATCCTATCCTCCGATCTCCGGAACTCCGCGTCCTGGACCCTTCATCTCCTGGGCTTTGCCGCAACAGCCTCCCTTTTGAGGGCCGATTTCCAGACTCATCCCGTCACGGCTGGAGACCGAAAGGCTTGCTGGATACTAGCAGGCACCTGGTTCTTTCCATTCCCCATCACCCTGATAGCGCTCGCCGCTCCTTGGTATCCCTGGCTCCGCCGGCAGGCCACCGGCACTCTCTCGGCTGGGACACAAGGCGCCAACTCAGCGCCGGAATGGTCCTGCTCCTCAAGCTCCTCCGCCAGAATGCACACCGGATCCCTTCGCGCCAGCGCCCCTGGGGTCTCGATGTCCCCAGCGCGCCGGGCTTGCCCAGCAGAAATTCCTTTCTCTCTGCCGCACCAAGACGCTCCTTCTCATTCTGGACAGCGTGTTTCTGACGATCGTCTTCTGGAAAGTGTCTCACCTGGGCAGCCTGGGGTTCCGAATCGCAACCCTCATGATCTTCGCAGCTTTCGTGCTCGGAATCCTCTTCCTGCAGATCGTCGCCGTCCCTTTCTGGATCTGGGCGCGCCAACGACTCTGGCCGGCCTGGGAACGTGAGCTGTTACCGGGGATGGGAGATGCTTCATGAACCGAGAGGCCCTTCCGGCGGAACATCGCAGGGTGAGGTGGTTTTTCGCATCGCTGTATCTCACGGTCGCAGTAGCCTATCTGCTGTTTCGACTGGAGCCGGTGCGCAACGGCGAGTCCGGTCCTCCCTGGCCTTTCGACTACGTCGGAGCGAACGATTCCGGATGGATTGCTCTCCTTTTTGCCGGACTCGCCCTCGTCAACTCCTGGCTCCTCGACGGTCTTCTGGAGCTCCGCACGCGTCAGGATGGCCAGACGCGCCCGGGAATCCGGGCCGTGCGCTTTCTTGCCCTGGGGATTCCCTTGGTTGGCATCTTTGCCATGCCAATCTGGCTATGGCTCCTGGATCGCAAGCCTGAGTGGGCCGTCATGCCTCTCTCGTCAGCGGATTCTCCCCCCAGGCGGCTGCTTTTCTTCTTCTCGTCACGGATCCAATGGCTCCGCCTCTCGGTCCCTTTCTTTGTCTCTCTGCTCGTCGGGAATCTCTTTTTCTTCGGAGCGGGCGTGGCCTGGCTCGGGGCCACCCGCATCACTTTGTTCGACGTGCGGTTGATCGATCATTCGGCCTGGGTGCTCCGCGTCCTGGGAATCGCAGCCGGTCTGGTCTTCGTGACGGCCCAGAGCTCGGCAGCCGTGCCGCTCCGTGTCCCCCGGCTCATCCCGTGGATGCTGCCGTTCCTGTGGCTGCTGCCCTGGCCCTGGTGCCTGGCAGGAGTCCTTGTCATCGCGGTCTTCGATCCCCAACTCGGACAGGGATTGCTTGCGAAGGAAGCATTTGGAGGCCGTCAGCCGGCGCGATCTCTTCTCATGCATCTCGGCAGGCTCCTTGACTGGTGGAAGCTCTCTCTCTGCAAAAAATTCGCTGGCCGTCGGGCCGGTCTCCGGCTCAACCCGCCGAAGCGGAACAACATTTGGCCGAGCTCTATCGTCTCAAGACGTTCCTGCTCTTTCCGGAGGTGGCCCTTTTCACGGCAGTCCTGGTGGCGGTGCCTTGGCAGGCTTCTCTCGCGCAGATGGTCAATCTTCTCCTCCTGGCAGCCCTTTGCTGTGCACTGGCGTCCGCCCTGGCCGGCGCCGTGCTGGTGGTAGTGGGAGCGTTTCGCAGGCTGCGGTCCAACGAGGCGGAGGTGGACTCGCCGCCCGGCCGGGCGAATTGGTCTCTCGTGCTCGCCGCCCTGGCCGTCGGGGCCGGAATCTTTACCGGAAGTGCTCTCGGTCAGAGAAACATCAACGGCCTTGCCGGAGTCCTCTGGAATATCGGATTGACGGGAATGCTGGTTGCCGGCGTGCTGGCTATGCCATTCCGCTTCGGCAGGTCGAGAGTCCATCACCGTCCTTTGCCCCTGATCGGCTGGATGTTCGTCTTCGCAGGGATCAGTTACGCCGGCTCCTGGATTGGCTTCTCCGGGAGAGAGTTTCCCTGGACCCTGCCTCTCGTGTTCGCCATCCTTTGTCTCGCGCCGGTCGCCAGCCTCCTGACCGGTGCCATGTCCTCTCGGTGGCTTCTGCACCCTTACACTCTACGGGATCTTTGGAAGGAAAACCTTTCTCTTCAACTGCGCCTGGCACTTGCCTTCCTGGTGGCCTCGGCGTGGGCTCCCGGCGGTGGCCTTGTAGTGCCGTTGTGGGCCGCGGCCCGCCGCCGTCTCCAGGTTTCTGCCGTACCCATTCCCATGGCTCCCCAGCCACGGCCGGCTCCGAGCGGCGTCTCGCTAGTCTCCCTTTCAAGTGAAAAGCGCAGATATACCATCAACCATATCATCGCCCATCAGGTCGAGGAAGGGACCGCGAAGACTCTTTTCCAACAGATTGAAAAGCATCCCTTCTTCGCGGAGCAAGCTACCTGTTCCGGCGGCTTCGGGCGCGGGTCGGAAGACATCGAAAGGCACATCCTGCCTCTGGTCCTGAAGGTCGGAGACTGGGAGCGCTTCCTGCGCTACAGCTCGCTGGCGATCAACCTCCGACGGATTGCCGACGATCTCGCGGAACCCGATCTCCTGCCGGTCCTGGCTCGGCACGGTCATCGGCAATTGGCCCTCGACGCCGCAGCCCGGGTCTCCGACCCAGTGCAGCGAGCTCTTGGGCAGGCCATCCTCGCGGCCTCTCTCGATCCAGACGATGCCGACCGCAGAAGGCTGTTCGACCTCGTGCGCGACGAGCTGGCTTCGCTTGCACCGGTATACGATCCGGAAGAGGCGCAGGCCCGTGCTGAAGCCCTTTTCCAGATCGGTCGCCACCTGGGTCCGGAAATCCTTCCTGCTCTGCAAAGGATTCCACCGCCGCGAGAGGGCCAGGATCCCACACCGGGCCTGCTCGCGATGAGCGCCGCGGTAGGCGCCCTGCAACGCAACGGCGGTCTCGATGCGGAGGCCTGGCACATCTTGCGGAACCTCCGGGAGCAAGAGGTCCTGGCGTATTTTCTTCCCGATCTGCTGGGCGACGTGGCGGCAACCGTCGAGCCGGAACGCCTCCTGGACAATCTCTCGACTCTCTCTCTGGAACCGGAAACTCTTTGGGCCTGCCGCCTAGGTATTCTTGCGGGCCAGACCCGGACATCTCCCGAGGCGGCCGTCCATTCCTGGAAAACCTTGCCGACAGACCCTCCTTTTCCCGGGTCCGTCGCCTTGATCGAGCGCGGTGCGGCGCTGTTCGCTGCATTGATCGATCCGGAGATCGACACCGAAGAGCAGACAATCGAAAATCCGATGGCACAAGCGGCCTTGCGAGCGGTCGTCCTGGAACACCGCCCGAACGGCGCCACGGACTCAGCGGCCCGAGAGGCCATTGCGCGGCTCCCGCCAGGGCCGGAGCGGCTTCACTGGACCCTCCGCCGCGCCACTGTCTCCCCGATGCCGGACGCAATCCGGAGAAACGAAACCCGTGCCATCGGCCGGCAGCTTTTTGAGCAGCAGCATCGGGCACCGTTTGACGATCTTCGCCGGTATCTGGAGCTGGTGGCGCGCTGTCTTCCGAAGGAGCTCCAGAGACGCGCAGAGGATGTTCTTCTGTCACTTGGCGGCGGTGCGCCCCTCCTCTTTCACTTGGCGGCGACCTGTGCCAGCCGGGCTGTCCTGGAAAACTTGTTTGAAGAGGCGGAGTCCTACCTGTCCTCCCTGGTCGGCCTTCCCGAGCTCGAAGGAGCTCGACTCTGGCGTGAGCTGATGTACCAGGTAACCGGCCGTCTCTGCCTGTTGCGGGAGGATCTCACCGCTCTCGACCAAGCCGCAGAGACGCTTCGCGAGACGGACCCTTTGGCGGCTCGCGTCACCGGGTCTCTGGCCGGCGCGGGCGCCATGGAGCTGGCGGCCGAGGTGTCGTCGCGGATCCAGTCTGGCCGGCTCCGCCTCGCCACCCGCCTGCGGTGGCTCCCGGAGATGGTGATCTCGTCTCGGGATCTGGAACCGGAACCTTTGTACAACGCGCTGGCGTCGGTCAACGCCCTGGAAGATGAATGGCTCGGCCTGGCCGCCCTCCACGATCCCGATCCGCCGGAAATCCTGTTTCAACGCTACCTCGACCGGATCGGTGATCGCGACACTCAGGTCGTTGCGCTGTTTCGCCTGACACAGCGGGTCCTGGCCAACCCTGAGACGACACGCGAGAAGGGACTACTAGCCCTCCAGATGCTGGGACAGGCACTCGGCGCCATGCAATCCGACACTCACCTCGTAGCGCTTACCCCTTGGCTGCCCGAACTGATGGCACGCGTCGATCCTGATCTCGCGCTCGAGGAATACCGTGAGGCCTTCGCGCGCCTGTTCGGCCTTCACACGGTCCCCTGGCCGGTTCGCCGCGATGCTCTCGAAAGGCTCCTGGTAGGGCTCGCCTCTGCCCTCTTCGCCCGTGAGGGAAAAGCCTCGCATAGAGCCCGGAGCGCTGGTGCCTTATTCACCGGATTCGAGCAACTCCTCGCGGAGGGCATCACCGGGCAGGAGGAGAGCGTAGCCGCCGATTTCCTCCCGGTGTTGACCGCCGCGCTGGAACGACTCCCGGCCGAGGTCGCGGTGAATTTGAAGCAATCTCTCGGGAGCCGGCTTCGATTTTCCGATGCCGGATCCGAGCAGATCCGGGCGCTCTGCCAGGCTTCGATCACGGAACGCATCCGGACGTTCGAAACCTGGCGGAACGTCGAGCCTTCCTTCCGGTACGCCCAGGCTCTGGTCTATCTGCTTGTCCGAGAAAGATCGGATCAGGCCTTGGCCCTCCTCGATCAAGTACCGACCGGCTCCCAACGCGATGATCTCTGCCGCCGCTTGGTGGCACATAGTTGGGTGACCGGGAGGGCGGCGGGTGAGACCATCCAGAGGATCGGGGATTCCGGCATGGCACGCGAGATCTCGATCCGGATCGGCTGCACCTCTAGCGACACGGAGGAATGGATCACGCCCTTCGCATCCCTCGCTGCGGAGAGCGGAGTCGATCCTTCAGATCCGACCTGGATGCCTCTGATCCAGGATCTCTGGAACAGCGAGCCGGAGCCACGCCGGCAGATCCTGGCCGAATCTGTCCTCACGGCACTCGGGAAAGGAGCACCGCAGACCGCCGAGAGCGCCCTCCGTCTCTGGCTCCATGCCCACCTGAGCCCCGCAGGATAGCTGCGGGCAGGCCGACACCTGCGACAAGGCCCTCGGAGCAATCCGAACCGCGCTTGCCCTCTCCCCTGCACCCGGAGCTTCCTGACGCCATGGAAGCAAAAACTTTGGAGCAACGAGACTTCAGCCAAGAACGGATTCTGATAGGACGAGATCTCTGCCTATTTATCTTTCTTGGCAGCCCACTGGCCGGCCTCGCGTTCGGCCCTTGGCTGCTCCGTTCCTTCAGCGTTTGCCATCTATTCGACCACCACGTTCCCGGCCGGGTTCGGGCGGCGCTGGCGTCCTTCGCGATCCCCGCGGTCTTGCCCTTGGGCGGCCTTGTCATCCCGGTCTGGATTTTTCTTCGGCACCGCCTGGGGAGTGAGCTCGACCGGCAGGCAGCACGGCTTCGAGGATACACTTGATACAGCACCGGAGGTTTTCATGACGATGTCCTCCTCCTCCCGCTATGCCCTGCGCGGCCTCATGGCCCATCTCCACGCGACAGGGAGCTGGCCCCGGCTTTTCGATCTCCTCGAGACGAAGCCATTCCTTGCCGACCAGGTGAAGGGTCTGGGCGGCTTTCAGGCGTCCGGCGAGGATCTCGAAACCTATGCTCTCGCGGGTGCGATCGAGGCTCGCGATTGGCAGCGCTTCCTCCACTACGCGGCTCTCGCTTTGAACCTCCGGGGTCTGGCCGAGGATCTCACCGAGCCGACGATTCTGCGCGCTCTGGCAGGCAGCAACTCGAGTCTCTCAATCTCGCTCTGGACGCCGCCGGCCGGCTCGCTGATCCTTTCCTCAGGTTCAGGCACTCGCCGCCGTCGCGTCCGGATGCAAGGACGTCGACGCGCAACAGGATGTGCTGCGACAGATCGAAGGCCGGCTCGACGATCTTGCGAGCGAAGCCCATGGACAGGCCTCCTTCGCTGAAGATCTCGTGGCCGTCGCCCGAGAAATCGGCCCCGATGTGCAGAGCAAATGGCCAGAGCTGGATTGACCGGCTCGCCTCCGGCCAGGGTGCGCAGGTCTGGCGGGCTGTCGCCGAACAATGGTTGCAAGGAGGCGATGCCCAGGAGGAGGGGCTGTGGCAAGCCCTGGCGGCGATGGGAGACCCCTCTCAGATCCTCGCTCTTGTTCCCGCCGGGTTGGGAGCCATGGACCTGAAAGAACCGGCCGAGATCCTCGTGCGCCTGGAAGCTCTGCTTCCCGATCCCCAGGACCGGCAACGCGCCGGTGCGACTCTGCTCGGAGAGCTCGCCTGCCGGCATTCGGAGCGAGCTTGCACTGCCTGGGAGGCTTGGAACGCTCGTTCTCCCCTCGTCTGGTCTACGGAGCTGATCGACCGTGGGCGCGAGGTCCTCGGCCGATTGGCGCCTCAACGCATCGAGGAGATTGCCGCGTCGATCGAAGGCCCCTCGACACGCGCCGCGCTCCGGGTCGTGGCCCTGGAGGCCCGATGCACCTCCGAGGCCGCGTCGGCCGCCCTGGCCGAGCTGCGGAGCATGCCGGACGGCCCCGAAAAGCTCCACTGGAGCCTGCGCTATCTGACCGCCCGCCCGGCGGAGCCGCAGGAAGAGGTCCGGCGCCAGGTCATTGCCGCCGGTCGCTACCTTCACACGATCGGCTTCACCGCCGAAGTCCGTGATATCGCCGGTTGGCTCGACCTCGTGGCGCGCCACCTGCCGGACCAGATCAGCAGCCAGCTCGACTGCGTCCTGTGGTCGCCGGCGTTCACTCCGGAGAAGGTCCTGTCTCTTGCCGATGCGGCAACGCAGGACATGATCCTCGAGCTCCTGCTCGAGCGCGCCGAACGGTGTGCCGCAGCCTTATCCGCTACCGAAGCCGAGGGATTTGTACTGCGCAAAAACCTGATGATCCGCGCCACCTGCCGACTGTGTGAGATCACCGGGAGCCTGGAGGGTCTCGACTCGCGTCGCCACGAGGCTCCTGCCGGAGGAGGAGGATGAGCTCCGCTCGCGGCTGGCGCCACGTTTGGTGGTGCCTTCAAGAGAAAATCTAAGTCTCGCGGAAGAGGTCTGCGGCGGAATCGGAGACCGCCGACTGCGGCTCGTCACGCTTCTGCGGAGCGTTCCCAGCATTCCCCCCGAGGCCCTGGCGCCGGCGAGCCTGTATGAGGCGCTCGCACGGATCGAGAGCCTCCAAGACGAGTGCCATGGCCTCATGGCCCTTCTGGAGGCGCCGGCCGATCCGCGAGGGTTGCTCCAGCGTTTCGTGCTACCGATCCGCGATCCCCTCATCCGGACACGCGCCATGCTCCGCCTGGCTTGCCATACCTTGGCTTTCGAGATCGCCTGCCATGCCCATCCCGACCGGCTGCTTCCGCTGGAGCTCGTACGCTGGATGATCACCACCGAGACCGACGAGGAGCTCGCCTCTCTGACCCCCGAGATCGCGGAGCTGGGTGCCGGAGCCGGCGGAAAGCGAGCGACCACAGAGGTCCAGGAGGCGGCCCGACAACTCGCCGCCCTGGAGGTTGTCGAGTGGCCGGTGCGCCGTGAAGCCCTGGAAGGCCTGCTGGCCCGCGTCGCGGCGGGCCTCCTCCCAGACGCCGAAGCGGCGAAGGCTCTCGTCACCATCCTGCGCCTTCCCATCCAACTCCGACCCGAGACGGCCCGGCAGCAGCTCCGGCAACGATGGCACGAAATTTTGCCTCTCATCGCCGCCGCCGCAGACCGTCTGCCGGACAAGCATCGGCGGCCGGTCCGCCGTGCGCTTCAGGAAAGTCAACGGGACTTCAGCCGCGATGCGGTTCTCCCGAAAATCTTCGCACTCTGCCTCGCCACGGCGGCGGAACGCGAAAATACCGCTGATTCGATCAGCACGGACGACAACTCCGAACTCCAGGCTGCCCTCGCTTATCTCCTGACAAAACATTCACCCCGACTTGTTCCCGAGGTGGTCCGGCGGCTTCCCGTGCCGGACCGTGCAAGCTTGGCGCTGCGCCTGATTCGATATAGCTGGATACCGAAGGACAGGGCGCGTGAGCTCATGCCCTGTGTTGCCGGCGAAGCGAGTGAAGCTGAAACGGAAATCTGGTGCGGGCCGGAAAACGGTGATGAGGCCGCCTGGACCGAGAGAGCCGCTCTCTGGATCGCCGACGAGGGACCGCCTCCTTCCGATCCTCACATCGAGCCGTTGCTTTCCCGCCTGTGGAGTGCTTCTGATCTCTGGCGGCCGGCTCTCGCCTGGGCCGTGCAGGACTCTCTGCGGCGGGGCGCCCTCGCGGTGAAGCGGTCTTGCGGGCCTGGCTCCATGCCCATCTTGCCCCCAGTCCGGGACGCGGTCAGCCGCAAGGTCTCGACGATGCGGCAGACGTGGAGAAAGCCCTCGGCCTTGCGCAGAGGCTCGGGCCGGAACGGAGCTCGATGTGAGCGCTGTCGCCGATATGCGGACGCAACATCTGAGAAAATCGCGAGCCGCTGGCCCCGATACGCTTGGGATTACCGCGGGCTCGCGAGGTGGCTCAGCTTTGATGAGAGCTACTGGACTGCCGTCCTAGCTGTGGGGTTGCTCTTCTCTACGATCTACCTCGACGTCCTGCTCTGGGCTCCCGGAGCAGGCCCTCTTCCAATCGTCGGCGAGCTCGGTGAGTCCCCCGCGGGGCGCGTACTCCTGGTGGTTCTCATTCTTTTCAACGGCTGGGTCGTTGACCGCCTGCTCTCAGCGCGGACACCTTCCTACCTGCGCGAGATCCTCTGGGTCCGCGTAACCCGGGCGATCCTCGCCGCGATCCCCTTGTTGGGCTTGGCGATGATCCCCCTCTGGCAGCGGCTCACCCGGATCCCTCCTTCATGGGCGTTCACAGCACGGTCGAAAACCGTCCTCAACTTGGGAAAAAATCTGCCGGCTGGACTCGGACCAGAGGGCTTCCAGACGCGTATAGATACCCGGCTCAAATCCTGGTCCCAACGTCTTGCCCTCCAGATCGCCTGGCTCGTCGGGTGCCAGATCGCGCCCTGGTTCTCAGTGCTCTACCTTCTCGGCCGGGACCGGTCCCTGACCACCGTGATCGTGTGCGTCCTTCTGCACGTGGCAGGCGCCGGCGCCGCGTTAGCGCACTCCACGCTTCGCAGCTCGCTGCTCCAGATGACTCCGGGCCGTGCACTGGCTTTCCGCCTTCTTCCACTCGGCCTGCTTCTGCCTGTTCCATTCTCGTTCCTCCCAGTGCTCCTGTGGCTCCCAGCCTCGGAAGACAAGAGAGAAGATCAAGGAGTCATTCAGACCCTCTACCGTACACGGGCGGCCCGCCGACATCCTCTCGCCGCCACCCGGAGGCCACGGCAGGAGGAGATCCTCGGCGGGAGCGCGCACCGCTGGCGCCAAGCCGCCGCAGGAAAGATCTTCCTACTCTTCCTCGAAAGCGCGGCGCTCTCCCGGCTGGCGGCGGCCTTCGGATTCTTTCTCCTTCCCGTCTGGGCCCTGCCCGATCACATACTTCTTCTCCTAACCCTCCCGACGCTCCCCGGAGTTGTGCTGTTTCTCGTCGGAGTGGCGGGCCGGAGCCACAAGCGCTTTCCGCGCCTCGCCGCACTGGCCAACCACCCGTCCGGCGCCTCTTTGACCTTGGTCCCACCGGTGTTTCTGTTGGGCACTTTGAGCGGCGTTCTGGATGCATCGTTTCAAACAAACCTCCTGGCAATTCTTCTCCTGATGGTCGGTTTCCTGGGCGCCAACGCTGCGCTCTTGGCTATGATCTGGTCCTTTGTCCTGAGTATCTTTTCCGGCACACCCGATCGTCCGTACACGGGGAAATTCGTCGCGATCTGTCTGTTCCTGATTCCAGTCGCCCTTTCCTCGGTGCTGGCTCGACCGCCGGTCTTTCTGGGGCTCACAAGCCTCAGCGTCTTGGTAAGTCCCTTTATGGGAATCGTGATCGCCACCCGATGGCTGGCACCGTTCCGCCTTCGTGACCTGAAAGATCCGCGCCTGCCCCTGCCCTTGCGGGCTCTTCTGGGAGGAATCGCCCTCACAGCAATCCTGCCCCTCGGCGCATTGGCTCTTCCGTGGTGGGGTCAGGTGCGCCACCAGCGTGGGCCAGAGCTCGACCGATGGGCCGCGCGCCTTCGGGAGTCCTCAGCGTGAGCGCTGACCGTCACGCCAGCCACGCCGCCGAGGTCTGGCGGCGGCACCGCTTTACCCGCGGCGACATGAGCGGACGGCGCTTCTGGACCAGTTTGACGCTCGAGAACACAGCGTTGCTTGGGGTGTTGGTGTTGCTGATCCTGCAGGCATTTCTCGAAACTTCCCTACTCTGGTGGACTTGGCCTCAATGGCGCGGCTCCCGCGAGCTCTTTGGGGCGACTGCCTTGGGACTACTCGTTCTGGCGCCGGTTTCAGGCGCGCTCGTGGAACGCTACCTCTCCCACCGAACCCCTCCGCGGATGGCGTTGCGGCCCGGAGCCCGTCTCGCTCTCTGGATCCTGGGCAGCATTCCCCTGGCGGGCCTTCTTCTTATCTCGCTCACGCGGCACTGGAAGGACGGCGCATCCTTCCGAGCGTGGCGGCCCGTGGTGCCAGATCTCGATCTGGATGCGCCTTCGGCTCCTCTACCGCGCGGCTCGCTACGGCATTGGACCTATGCTTCCGGAGCCTTCGTAATCTGGTTGTTGGTCGCCAGCATTCTCTTGCCCTTGGCCGAATGTCTCTGGTTGGCGGAGGAAGGAAGGCGGACTTCCATTTTCGCGGTCTGCGTAGCTATCCATCTCGCCCAAGCCGGCTGCCTGGCAATTTACGCCAGGTGCGATTCCAACTTCACTCACCAGTCGCGACGCTACTTGCGGCTGGCGCCTTGGCTCTGCCTCCTTCCTCTACCTGTACCGATTCTCGGCGTGACTTCCACACTGGGGCCGGGCATGATGGGTCCGCGCGAGAAGACTCTGATCTGGAGTGCTTATGACCAAGCAGGGCGCGTGCGGCGGCATTCGCGCTGGCTCGATCTGCGGCTGACCTTGCAACAACGGTGGCAGACTGGCTCCTGGGTCGAGCGGTGGATCTGGCCCGAAGGGCCTCGAGCTTCCACAACGGGACGGCAGGGCCGAGGCGATGCGGCGGACCTGGATGCGCGCCAAGGCACTGCTGCTTCCGGTCGAAGCGAGCCTCGCGATCGGCTGGCTGGTTGCGCTTACCAGCTCGGGACCCAAGCCGGACTTCGATCCGATCGGCGATCCCGCGCTCCGTCCATGGCTGCTGGCCGCCAGCCTCCTCGCGGCGCTTGGCCTCTTGCACGCCGTGGCCGGGTTCTTTGGTCGCATTCTGCGCCTGCGGAATCCGGCGCTGCTCGGTCCCGCAGTTGCGGGCTTCTACCTGTGCATCACTCAGGCTGCGCTGGTGTTCGGGTTGCTGATGGGTCCTCTCGCCGCTCACGGGAGATTCCGCGACCTGGCGGTGCTTTCATTGCTCTCTGGGGCACTCATGATGGTTTCGTCGCTTCTGCTGATGGCGCTCTCGGATCTGGTTGCATCTGGGAACTGGAATCCGTTCGATTCGATCCCCTGGTCCTTCAGTCTGTTTCTTGTGGGTTTCCTACCGGCTCCGCTCGCCTGGTTTCCGGGACAGGCAACGACCGTCATCTCGGCTTTGACTCTGTTGACTCTGTTGAGCGGTCTTCTGCTCGCCTTGCGGTATCTCCCGTGGATTCTCCACCCGTTCACTTTGCGCCATCTGTTCGACCGGCGGCTTGTGAAGGGGAGCCGGGCCGCTCTGGCCCTCCCAGCCCTCATCGCCCTTTTCCCTCTCGGAGGAGTCGCTCTCCCCGATCTGGATTTGGAGACATTATGGCTCGCGGGAGGGGAGGGCCAAGCCGCACGCCTTCGGGACTCCTCGACATGAGCGCTGACCGTCACGCCCCCCACGCCGCCGAGGTCTGGCGGCGGCACCGTCCTACCGGCCGCGACATGAGCGGGCAGCGATTCTGGGTTAACATGACGTTCGAGACCGCGGCGTCCCTGGTTGGGGCGGTTTTTCTGATCCTGCAAATGTGTCTCGAACCTGCCCTCTGGTGGAGCTCGCCTCTCGGGCGTGTACCCCGCGAGCTCTTTGGGCAGATCGCCCTTGGGCTCCTCGTCCTGGCGCCGGCCTCGGGAGTGCTGGTGGAGCGCTACCTCGCCCGCCGGACGCCCCCGCGGATGGCGCTACGGCCCGGAGCCCGCCTCGCTCTTTGGATCCTGGGCAGTCTCCCCCTGGCGAGCTTTTTTATGCTCCCGCTCGCACGGCGTTGGATGGACGGCACATCGGCCCGGATCTTGAGGCCCGTGGCGGCACGCCTCGATCCGGATGCGCCCCCGGCTCCTCTGCCGCGCAACTCGCCATGGCACTGGGCCTATGTCTCGGGAGCCTTCGGAATCTGGCTGGCGGTCACCGGCGTCCTACTGCCCCTGGCCGGCTGCTTCTGGCTGGCCGTGGGAGGCGAGCGCAAGGCAATCCTTGCGGCCTGCGCAGCCCTCCATCTCGCCCAGGCCGGCTGCCTGGCGATCTATGCTAGGTCCGATCTCCGCTTCACGCACCCGTCGCGGCGCTACCTGAGGCTGGCGCCGTGGCTCTGCCTCCTGCCTCAACCGGCGCCGTTTTTCGCCATGGTTCCCATGCTCTGGGCGGGAGCCGAAGGGCCCCGCCAGAAAACGTTGATATGGAGTGTCTACGCACGAGCCGGGAGCGTGCGCCAGCACTCGCAGTGGCTCGATCTGCGACTGGCCTTGCGGCAACAGTGGCAGGCCGGCTCCTGGATCGAGAAGTGCACCCTGCCTCAGGGGCTGGAAATTCCGCAAAGGGAGGGGAAGGCCGAGGCCGCGCGGCGAACCTGGATACGTGCCAAGACCCTGCTGCTCCCGGTCGAAGTGAGCCTCGCGATCGGATGGCTGGTGGCATTCGCTGGCTCCGGACCTGAATCGCCCTACGATCCGATCCGCGATCCCTTGCTCCGCCCCTGGCTCCTGGCCACCGACCTCCTCGCGGCGCTCGGCGTCTTGCAGGCGGCGGCCGGAAGCCTGGCTCACCTGCTGCGCCTGCGGCCTCCGGCGCTGCTCGGTCCACCGGCCGCGGGTCTCTACCTGTTCATCACCCAGGCGGCGCTGGCTTTCGGGCTGCTGGCGGGACCGCTGGCGATCCATGGAGAATTCGGCGTCCTGGCGAAGCTCACGGTGGTCTGCGCAATCCTGACCACGGCGGTTTCCTTTCTCCTGATGGCCTTGTTGAGCCTGCCCGCCTCCCGGCCGGGGGTCTTGGCCGATTCGATTCTCTGGCCTCTGAGCCCTCTCCTCCTGATCATGCCGCCGCTCGCGCTCGCCCTGCTCCCAGGTCAGGCATGGATCGTCATCTCCGTCTTGATTCTGTTGATCCTCTCGAGCGATGTGCTGCTCGGCCTGCGGTATCTCCCGTGGATTCTCCATCCGTTCACCCTGCACCATCTGTTCGATCGGCAGCTTGGGTGGGCGTTCCGAGTCTCTCTGGCTCTCCGTGCCCTCATCGCACTTCTTCCACTCGGTGGACTCGCTCTCCCCATCTGGATTTGGGCACGTCGGCGGGAGGCATCGGAGGAACTTGTGGAATAATACCGGTTCAAATGGGCAGCCTCAGGAGAAGTGGGCAATGGGCTCACTGGACCGGCTGCTTCGGCACAATGCCTAGCCAAAAAGAACTCTACGCCTATCTACACCTTCCCGAGCATCTTCACCAATTCGGGGACGAACAGCGGCTCCGCGAGCTTCTGGGCTCCTATTCCTTTCTGGACGGCAAAGTCCAGAGCCGGTTCGTTCCCAACTTGGTGGCCGACTACGACCTCCTGCCGGAGGATTCCTCGCTGCGGCTCATTCAGGCAGCGATCCGTATGTCGGCTCATGTCATCGGGAGCGATCCGGAACAGTTGGCGGGGCAACTCCTCGGACGGCTTCTCCACCGACGCGACGAAACAGAGATCGCGGTGTTCCTCGACGCGGCTCGGAAACGCCCTTCCCGCGGTCTGCTCCCTACGAGGGCGTCGCTGATCCAGGTCGGTGGGCCTCGGCTCATGACCTTCCCGAGGTATCGGAGCGGCATCAATTCTATCGCTTTGACACGGGACGGCGACCGGGTCGCCGCGGCCTCGGACGATCGCACGGTCCGCATCTTCAGCCTTGCGACAGGCCGCGAGCTCCGGGTCGTCCATGGGCACGGAGGCAGTGTGACCACAGTCAGGCTCACTCCGGACGGTCGACGCGTGATCTCGGGCTCAGCCGACCAAACCCTACGGTTCTGGGACCTGGAGAGCGGCGCGCAAGAAGCCGAAATCCCGACGGAAAGTAGTGTGACCGTCCTCGAAGTAACGCCGGATGGCAGTCAGGTGATGGCGGGCCTTGCGGACGGTTCCATCCAAGCGGTCAACCTCGCGACGGGAGCCGTGACACGGCTATCCGGCCACCGGAAGGGAATCAGGGGGCTCGCGTTCACACCAGACAGCCGCCGTCTTCTCTCGGCCTCGGTGGATGGGGTCCTGATGATTTGGGACCTGGCGGAACGTACCGCCGAGGAATGCGACGGAAAGATTGGCCATTTCTCGGTGATGGTCGTAACTGCCGAGGGAAATCGCGCCTTCTACAATTCACCAGACAACACGATCGGCGTCTGGAGCTTGGCCGAACGGCGCCAAGTGGCGAAGTTGGAAGGGCACTGCCAACCGGTCTCGGCACTGGCTCTGAGCCGAGATGGCCGAACCCTGGCCTCCTTGGCGGGAGATCGTACGCTGAGACTCTGGGATTCAGTGGAGGGGCGGCCGTTGCGCGTGATCCCGGTGAGTTGGACAGGCCCGCTTGCTCTCACCCCGGATGGCAGCCGAGCGTTGATCGGCCTGACGGTCTGGGATCTTTCGGTCTCCGGAGAAGCGCCTGAATTGGCTGAGGGTGGTACCGTCATCAACGCGCTCGCCATGGTGCCTGGCGGACGGTTGGTGATCTCAGCGTCGGCAGACCGGACACTCAAGATATGGGATACCGAAAGCGGCCGGGAGATCCGGACCCTGGCCGGGCACACCCGCGCGGTGGAGGCGGTCGCAGTGACTCCCGACGGCCGTCGGGCGATCTCCGGCTCGGCCGACTACACGATCAAGGTCTGGGATCTGGAGAACGGGAGAGAGCTCCGTACGATCACCGGACACGCCAGCGACGTCATGGCTGTTTCGCTCACTGCGGACGGCCAGCGGCTGGTCTCCGGCGGGATTCACTACGAGGTCAAAGTGTGGTCGCTGGAGAATGGGCAGGAGATCTGCTCTCGTCGCGGCAAGAGCGGATATCTCAACAGCCTTGCCGCGACTCCGGACGGGCGCTTCGCTGTCCTGGGTTTATATGACGAGAACGAGGACAAAGATTGGCCTGTCATTTTCGACATCGAAGCCGGGCGGGAGGTCGGGCAACTGCGCGGGCACAGGGCCGCAGTGGAATCGGTTCTCGTCATCCAGGAGGGCCACCGGGTCCTGACGGGCTCCTACGATGCCACGGTTCGGCTGTGGGACCTCGCCACCCGCCAGGAGCTGCGGCGGCTGGAGGGACACGAAGAGCGCATCGTGAGCCTAGCCGTGACCCAGGATGGCCGCTACGCCACTTCGGCCTCGACGGATGCCACGCTGCGGGTCTGGCACCTCGATACAGGCGAATGCCTGGCGACTTTCCACGGAGAAGGATCTATCACCGCCTGTGCCCTCACGCCGGACGCACAACTCCTCATCGCAGGTGAAGACTCGGGACAATTGCACATCTTTCAGATGCAGCGACCTTGAGTTGGAAGTGGATCAAGCTCGCCGCCGCGGAGGACCACATGATGGCCGTCCCCGGGCGCGTGAGGATCAGCGCGCCCTCGGCGGCGAGGCCCAGCACGAGATGCCCGTCGAGGCCGCGAGCGTGAGTCTCGCCAAGGGAAGGCCCTGGGATAGGGAGTGAGGCCCAGAGCCACGGTCGCAGTCTCGTCGAGGAGCAGCCAGACGGTGGCGCTGAAGAGGGCGCCCAGAGCGAGGTCGCGGCCGAGCCCGTGGCCCCCCAGGCGGCGGCGCACCAGAGCGTAGACGGCGCTCAATCCTACGCCCGCGGTCCAGTGGATCGCCGATCCGAGCGTCTTCCTCTCTTTCTCCGAGAGCTGCGGCCCAAGGAGGGTCTGCTCCATCGTCGCGCGAGACCACCTCGCCGTCGCGGAGGACCACGGGAGAGCCGCCCTCGAGGCGGCTGAGGATCTGCAGCAGAGGCCAGAGGAGGTCTCAGTTGTCATCGGGGTGCGCACTGTCCGCGTAGCTTAGAAAAGCGGCTGCAGATCAATGCTTTATTCTATGTTGTCGAGGACGACCGGGGCGAGAGGCTCTCACTTCAGGCTTTGGAGCATTCAGGGTAGACTTATCTCGATGCCCATGAATACCATCTCGCCACCCGACTTGGAGATGCGGGTCAAGGCGGACACGAGCTTTGGTCAGACCCGGTTGAACGTCACCCTTCATTCTCCGGCCGGAGTGGCTCCGTTTACCCATCAGGAGATCGCCGGTCCCGTCCTCCAAGCCAGCCCAATGCAACTCCAGCAAAGCCTTCTCCAACAGATTGAGGGGTGGGGAGCTGGTGTCGATCTTGGAGGAGCACTCATCCTGAGGGACGAGGTGGACCGCAAGCTCACAGGACTCGGTCGTGACCTCTGGCGACAACTGTTTACGGGAGATATGCGCCAGGCCTATCGGCGCTTCCGTTCCTCCGTACGTTCTCTGCTAATCATATCGGATGAGCCTTGGATTCCCTGGGAAATGGTGAAGCCCTTCGACGACGAAGGAGAACCCCTCGACGATCCGTTCTTTGCAGAACGTTTTGAGCTCACTCGCTGGCTGACTGGCAACCGTCCCCTTCCGGGGGATATCAACGTCCACGCTCTTGCTTGCATCACAGGAACCGGTCACCTGCCGCTGGCGTCCCAGGAGAAGGACCTCGTCACTCGGCTGACCCGGCAAGGAAAGGGAGTCCGAGATGAGACTCCCGCCGTTTCGAGCGTGAACGCTCTTATAGAGCTTCTTGAAAAAGGGGGCCTCGGGCTTCTTCACTTCGCCCTGCACGGTACCTTCGATCCCGCGATGCCGAACGAAGCTGGGCTTCCACTCGCCGATGGCTCGGTCTTTCGGCCCTCCGATCTCCATGGTCCTGCCCAGACACAGATCAGCCAAGACAGGCCTATGGTTGTCCTGAACGCGTGTAGCTCCGGCCGACAGGCGTGGACATGGACCGAGTTGGGCGGCTGGGCCGACCGCTGGGTCCGTATCTGCGGCTGCGGTGCTTTTCATTGGCCCTCTTTGGAAAGTCCGCGACTCCACGGCATTCGCGTTCGCCCGCGGTTTCTACGATGCCCTGGTCCGCGGAGAGGTTTTGGGGAAAGCCGCTCAGGAACCCGCCGTGCGGCGCAGGAGTCGTCCCTCGGAAACCCAAGCTGGCTGGCCTACACGGTCTACGGCCACCCCAACGCTCGATTGTTGCTCGGAGATGAGAAGCTAGGAGTGGAGATTGCGGAGAAACCAAAATCCGCGCCAGTAAACCAGGAGGAATCTTATAACAGCCCCTTGAAACGCGAGACCTTCGAACAATTCGTCTCCGATATTTCACGAGCACGACTGGAAATAGATCCGTCGCCTCCCGTAGATCCGGTCAGTCAGCTCTCACCTCCGCAGCCAGCGGCAACGGTGGCGACATCAACCAACCTTCGCGTCAAGAAAAAATTCTCTGATCAGGACCGAGACAAATTCGTCGAAGATGCCTTCGAATTCATTGCATCGTTCTTCCAGAGCTCTCTCGGCCAACTCGAGCAACAGAATGCTGTTGTCGGAACACGCTTCCACTGCATCGACAGTGACCATTTCAAGGCAGCAGTCTACGTCCAGGGAGAGAAGAAGAGCTCTTGTCGCATCTGGCTGGACAAGGGCCGCATGGGCGACATCGCCTATTTCGGGAACGATTCTGGGGACGACCACAGCTACCACGAAGCCCTGAGAGCGGAGGACGATGGATACACCATGTGGCTCCGGCCGTCTGGTCTGCAGATCTTCAACTCAGCGGGGCGGGAAAAACTATCCTTTCAGGAAGCTTCGGAATACTTCTGGTCTATGCTTCTCAAACGATTGCAGTAGGCCTTGCTCATCCAATCATCAACCCACCGCGGCTTCCCTCTCCACCACCGCAGGCAGCACCACCCGCGTATTCGGGTGAGCATAGACGCTGTAGGCCAGCCAGGTGGGATTGGAAGGCGAAGCCTCGCGGACGACCCGCCGTGCGTTTTGGGCGGCTTCGCCAATCGATTTTCCCTGGTCCAACTCGTCCTAGAAAGTCTGGGCCATCAGGCTGGCCATGCGGGTGCCCACGACCCAGAGAGGTCCGATTAACGAGCTGCAACGGCATTGCTCGACCCAGGCGGACACCCAGCCGCCGAGTTGAGTCAGCTCCCAGCCTTGCCGGCCAGCGTGGCAGGCGTTGAGGAAGACCATGGGCCGGTCGGCACGCAGGCGGGTCTGCCTCCGGCCGTACAGGTCTTCGGCCCGCACGGTCTGGTGGGAGAGTAGGAGACCGGCTTCGCCGATGCGGTCCGGATCCGCTTCGCCGTGGGTTGCGAAATGGAAAAGTTGGTGGCCGCCAGCGTCGAGAAGAGCGGTGACGGCATCGCGCGTCGCCGGCCTCGGGACTGTGGACCACGAAGCTGGGCCGGGTCTCGGCAAGAACGGCAAAGTAGCTCCTCTCTCCCGGAGCGCCGGCAGGTCTGGCCGCTGAAGAACAGCCGGTAATTGCGGTGGCGCAGGGCCCGTAGCATGAAGCCGACCCCGCCGGCGGGCGGGGAGGCGGCGGACGCGGGCTTCATCGGGTCAGGGCTCCCTCGTTCATGGCGGGAGCGTATTGCAAAGGAGATGCAGCCTCCCGGAAGGCGCTGGCATCCCTGTTGCTCCCAAAAGATCGTGGACTCCGGAGGAGGCCCGCCAAGGTCCTCTCCGGGAAGACGTACTCAAAGGAGGTTGCATCATGGAGCAGCAGTTGAAAGCAAAGAAAGTGGCCATTCTGGTGGCAGACGGCTTCGAGCAAGTCGAGCTGACTGAGCCCAGGAAGGCTCTCGATGACGCTGGGGCGAAGACGCAGGTCGTCTCGCCGTCCAAGGGCAAGGTGAAGGGTTGGAAGCACACGCAGTGGGGGGACGAGCTGCCGGTCGACGTGCCGCTCTCCGAGGCGAAGGCCGGCGACTTCGACGCCCTGCTCCTGCCCGGAGGCGTGATGAATCCCGACCATCTGCGCCGGCTTCCCGAGGTGCAGAGGTTCGTGAAGGCGTTCTTCGACGCCGGCAAGCCGGTGGCCGCCATCTGCCATGGCCCCTGGACGCTGATCGACGCTGGGGTGGTGCGCGGCCGGCGGATGACCTCCTACGAGACCATCCAGACCGACCTCAAGAACGCGGGCGCCGAGTGGATGGACCGTGAGGTGGTCGTGGACGGCAACCTGGTCACTAGCCGCAAGCCGGACGACATTCCTGCCTTCAACAAGGCCATGTTGGAGCTTTTCGCCAACGCCGAGGTGCCGGCGGGAGCATAGATCGCTACAGGTAGAGCCTACGCCGCCATCCGGTCCGCTACCCGATCCGCCGTCTGCAGCGCGCCTTCGGCGGCGAGGCTCAGCCTCCGATCCGGCTCCGCGCTTACGGCAACTTCTTGGCCATCTCCAAGTGCATCTGAATGATGGGAAGCGAGCGCGTCGCCCATGCTTTCAGGTCCGGGTTCTGCGCGTTTTTGGAGGCATTCTCGAAGAGCTGCACCGCCTGCTGGTGGCCTTGGACCATGTCCTGGCTGTAGGGCTGGTCGAATTCGCTCCCGCTCTTCGCGGCCAGCTCGTCCAGCATCGCCTGGTTCTCGGGGCCGATGTCGGCTGGAAACGTGAAGCCGTTGCTCGCAGCAATCGTTTTCAGCTCGTCGCCGAGCTCGGTGTGTTGCGTGACCATGAGAGCACCGAATTTCTTGACGTCGGCATCCGACGACTTCGTTTCCGCGAGCTGGCCGGCTTTCACCTCGGTCCCGCCGGCCTGACCGGCCGCCGTAACGAACTCCTGATCCGCTGAGACCGGGCTGGTGGTGCTGCTTGCCGGCGCCTCCTCGGCAGAGGAAGTGGCGGTCGTCGGAGCGGCTGTGTCGTCTACCGCCTGTTCCTTCTGGCAGGCTGCGAGAAAGCAGAGGACTGTGCACGCTGCAAGGAGGGCGAGGAAACTCAGCTTCATGGAAGGTGTCTCCTTTTGGCAGTTGCCCATTAAGGGCATGAAAGCTAGCACCTTTGTTGATCGATGTCCACTGTTTTTTCTAAATATAAAATTATCTCTATAAGCCGGGTGGGCGCCGCGCCCGCGCCTCCTCTTCCTTGCGCTAGATGATTCCCGGGCCGGTTCCGTATACAGCGCCAGCTTGACTGATGGGCAGTAACCCGTCGGCGCCAGGGAGGCGCCGTTCGGTTTTCCCGCAGGGGAAGAAAGGAGCACCAAGATGGCACGCATACCGTTGTACATGAACCGGGTCGCAGGCTGGGAGCGAGTCACCACAGCCATCGCGGCGAACGCCGCCGAGCTCTCGCACCTGGAGGGCCATCGGGCCCAGCTCGATCAGTTCCTCGAGCAGTTCCGGGGCCTGGGCGCTCAGCAGATTGCACTGACGGCGAGCAAGCAGGAGACGAGCCGGACGATGCAGGAGCTGTTCCGCGCGGCGGAGACCCTCGTGGACTTCCTGCGCACCGGAGTGCGCCAGCACTACGGGCTGAGCAGCGAAAAGCTGATCGAGTTCGGTCTGCAGCCGAACCGCAGACAGACCCGGACCACGGCGCCGCCCGAGCCGACAGGCCCGGAGTCACCCACGCCGCCAAACTCGGAGTCGACCGCGCCCGCGGGCTCGATCTCCACTCCTGACACCCCGAAGTAGCCTCTCCCCCAGGGGGCGTGCTTGCCGCCCGCCCCCTTCTTTCCCTTCCCTGCAACCCCAGCGATTCCAGCGCGCCACCAAGGAGCCAAGGCAGGCCAGGATCCGTTCGGTCGCGGCCGAAACGGATTCCAGCGGGCTCGGCGCCATTTTGGCGCGGCCTAAATGGATTCCAGCGCGGTCCGGGGCATTCTCATCGCGCTCGCCAGCATTCTGGCGCGACCGAAATGATTCCCAACGCGTTCCAGGTCATTCTCAACGCGCCCAACGGGATTCTGGCGTGACCGAGATGACTTCCAACGCGCTCGCCGGCATTCTGGCGTGGCCGAAATGGATTCGAGCGCGTTCCGGGGCATTCTCATCGCTGCTCGCCAGCATTCTGGCGCGGGCCGAAATGATTCCCGCACGCCTTGGACGGGACTCAAGACGGAGTTTGGCGCCTCAGGCGTGCCAGCTCCTCTTCCAGAGCTTGAACTTTCTCATGGGCTTGTTGGAGGGCCTTCTCGGCTTGGCGTCGTGCCTTCTCCGCCAGGCGCCGTGCCTTCGCCTCAGCGGCGGCGTTCTTTTCGGCCTGACGGACGTTCTCCTCCGCCAGCCGCCGCGCCTGCGCTTCCTCTTCCTTACGGAGCAGAGGAGTGCCCGTGACCGCATCCGTCAGACGAAGTTGAGACACGTCGGGTCGAAAGACCACACCCGTGGCCTGACTCAGCAGAGAGCCATCGGACCGCGGCCGGATCGGGCGATACTTGCCTTCCACGAGGCGGAAACCCTGCAGCCTGGGGCTCAGGTACTCGCCCAGAGGATCGAACCGGAAGTACTCGTCGACTCCAAGATATTCGTAAATGCCCTTCTTGTCCCCGTCCTCGCTGTGTGTGCTCTCCGAGGTCGTCTCCATCACGAAGCAGGGCGCCTGGCCCTCTCCCACAGAAGATACTTCCGGCGCCGACGGTTGCCTGGCAGCAGCTTCGGTACTCCTTTGACCACAAAGCCATCCGGCGCCACCACGGCGCGGGGATCTCCTCGCCGGTAGTACAGAAAGAGGTTCGCACCTACGAAGACGTCGGGCTCGTCCTGGAACCGGTCTTTCAGGGCTTGCCACACATAGACCAACTCTTCGAGGTGGAGCTCGGTTTCCGCCATTGGCGCGCCGTCGGACTCGGGATAGTAGGTTTCTTCCTCAAGAGGGATCGCAGTCATGCGTGCCATCCTTTCCCCCAGGGTTCCCAGATCAGACCACAGGAACCCCCCGGAGCGCAACTTGCTCCGGGAGATTGTACCATGAGCTACGTAGGGGGCGGGCTCCTCTCTTCCGGTTCCGGGCCTATGCGAAACACCTGGCAGCCGTGGCGAAGCCACTGCCCCGCTCGAGTGGGTGTGGCAAGATAAGCTGCACTTGCTCGCAGGCGAGCGCAGGACCCGGGCCGGCGCCGGCCCGGACCCCGCTCAGCGCCAGGAGCTTGCCCGACCAGGAAAGGAGAAGCCGGCTTTTGAATCACAGCGAGATCGTGAGCTTCCTCTGGGGCGTCGCCGACCTCATCCGGGACACCTTCAAGCGCGGCAAGTACCAGGACGTCATCCTCCCGCTCACCGTTCTGCGGCGGCTCGACTGCGTCCTCGCCCCCACCAAGGAGAAAGTCCTCGCCAAGCATGCCCAACTCAAAGGCCAGTTGCAGAATCTGGACCCCCAACTCCGTCGAGCATCCCACTATGCCTTCTACAACATCTCCAAGTTTGACTTCGAGAAACTCCTAGGGGATGCGCCCAACCTCAAGGCCAACCTCCGCCGCTACATCGCCGGATTCAGCCTCAACATGCGGGAGGTTCTGGAGAAGTTCGACTTCGACAACACCATCACCAAACTCGACGAAGCCGGGCTCCTGTTCAAAGTCATGGAGCGCTTCAAGAACGTCGATCTTCATCCCGGCAAAGTCGACAACCCCACCATGGGGACCATCTTCGAGGAGCTGATCCGGAAGTTCAACGAAGCGCTCAACGAGAACCCCGGCGAGCACTTCACGCCCCGAGATGTGGTCCACCTCATGGTGGACGTCCTCCTCGCCGGCGATGAGGACCGCCTCCGCAAGCCCCGCGTGACCCTCTCGGTCTGCGATCCCTGCTGCGGAACGGGCGGCATGCTCACCATCACCAAGGAGCACATCAATGCCGGAGTCCGCCGGAATGGCCGCCCACTTCGCCCTGCGATCAACCCGGAAGCGGACGTCTTCCTATTCGGCCAGGAGGTGAACCCGGAAACCTTCGCCATCTGCAAGTCCGACCTCTTCATGAAGTCGGAAGACGGCCGGGATGCCGAGAGCATCCTCTTCGGCAGCACGCTCTCGAACGACCGCCACGCCAAGCGCCAGTTCGATTACCAGATCGCCAATCCCCCCTATGGCAAGGATTGGAAGCGGGACGAGGATGAGGTGCGAGCCGAGTCGGAACGCGGAACCGCGGGCCGTTTCGCCCCGGGACTCCCCCGCATCAGCGACGGCCAGCTCCTTTTCCTCCTCCACATGCTGGCCCACATGAAGGAGCCCGAGGAGGGTGGCTCCCGCGTCGCCATCATCATGAACGGCTCCCCCCTGTTCACCGGCGACGCCGGGAGCGGCGAGAGCGAGATTCGCCGCTGGATTCTCGAACACGACCGGCTCGAGGCGCTGATCGCCCTGCCCGAGCAGCTCTTCTACAACACCGGCATCGCCACCTACGTCTGGGTGCTCACCAACCGTAAATCTCCCAAGCGCAAGGGCAAGGTTCAGCTCATCGACGCCACTTCGTTCTGGGTCTCCATGCGCAAGAGCCTGGGGGACAAGCGCCGGGAGATCCCCCATGAGAAGGCCACCGAGATCCTCGCCCTCCTCCGCGCGGGCAAAGAGGGCGAGCACGTCAAGATATTCCCCACCACTCACTTCGGCTTTCGCAAGATCACCGTCGAGCGGCCGCTCCGCCTCAACTTCCAGGCGAGCCCCGAGCGCATCGCCCGGCTCGCCGAAGAAAAAGGCTTCCTGAACCTCGCGGTCTCGAAGAAGAAGGGCAACGCCAAGACCAAGGAAGAAGCCGAAGGACGCGCCGAGCAGGAAGCCATCCAGCAATTCGTCGAGACCCTCCCCCACAAGCTCTACAAGGATCGCGACGAGTTCGAGAAGGTTCTCGACACCGCTGCCCGCAAGGCCGGAATCGGCCTCGCCGCGCCAGTCCGCAAAGCCATCCTCTCTGCCCTCTCCGAACGCGATGAGGCCGCGGAGATTTGCCGCGACAAGCATGGCGAGCCCGAGCCCGACTCCGAGCTGCGCGACACCGAAAGCGTGCCGCTCTCCGAGAGCGTCGAGGTGTTCTTCGAGCGGGAGGTCAAGCCCCACGTCCCCGACGCCTGGATCGACGAAAGCAAGCGGGACGAGAAGGACGGCAAGGTTGGCATCGTGGGCTACGAGATCAACTTCAACCGCTATTTCTACAAGTACACGCCACCCCGGCCGCTCGAGGAGATCGAGGCCGAAATCCGCAGCCATCGAGAAGGACATCGTCCGGATGCTCGCCGAGGTCACCCGATCCACGCCGGACGATCTGATCCCGTGAGCCTCCCGGCGATCCCAGGGCCCGATGGACCAGACTGTCGGCACTTCCTTGTAACTGCCGACAGTTTCGGCTACCTTGTCCTCATGAGAAGGCCCACCGGAGAGGTCCGCCGATTCGTCCCAACTCAGCGCCGTCTTCCGGCCGCAGGATGCTGAAGCTCTGGGCATCCCGCGGACCCGGCTTCGCGCCTGGCTGCGGAGCGGCACAGCTGAGCGCGTCGGGCGCGGGCTTTACCGTCTCGCCGAGGCTCAGCCGAGCGAGCACGAAACCCTTGCCATCGGTGGCGGCCCGCGTGCCGCAAGCCGTCGTATGCCTGCTCACCGCCCTGCACGTGCATGCCATCGGCACCCAGGCACCCAGGGAAGTATGGATCGCCATTGACCGAAAGGCGCGGAAACCCAGCCTTCCGGGGCTGCCCGTCCGCTTGGTGCGCTTCTCCGGGCCGATGCTGACCTACGCCGTGCAGACTCGCGAGATCCAGGGAGTGCCCGTGCGCATCACCACGCCTGCGCGTACGGTGGTAGACTGCTTCCGCTACCGTAACAAGGTGGGCCTGGACGTGGCCCTCGAAGCGCTGCAGGACGCCCTCACTTCGCGCCGGGCCAACGTCGACGAGATTCTTCGCATCGCTGAGGTCGGCCGGGTGCGGAGCGTAATCCAGCCCTATGTGGAAGCCATCGCCTCATGACTCGTAGGCCCAAGGACATCGCTTCCTCTGCCTACAACCGGCTGCTCCAGCGCTCCCGGAGCCGTGGCGAGGATTTCCAACTCACCCTTCAGCGCTATGCCGTGGAACGGCTCCTGTGCCGGCTCGAAGCCTCTCCATACCAGGCCGCTTCATCCTCAAGGGCGCCATGCTCTATCTGCTCTGGGGTGGGGAAGCTTACCGGCCCACCCGCGACCTCGATCTCCTCGCATACGGACCTGCTGAAGAGGAGCCCGTGGCAACGTGCTTCCGCTCGCTCTGCTCTGTAGAGGTTACGGATGACGGATTGCGTTTTCTTGCCGACACCGTGAAGGTCGAGGAGATCCGGGAGAACCGGGGAATACGGTGGCATCCGTGTTCGGCTCGAAGCGCGTCTCACTGCTGCGCGCATCCACCTCCAGATGGACCTCGGGTTCGGAGATAAGATTGTGCCTGAGCCCGAAGAATTGGAGTTCCCTTCTCTCCTCGAAGGCCCGCCGCCTCGAATCCGTGCATACTCGCGGGAAAGCGTCGTCTGCCGAGAAGCTCCACGCGACGGTTCTTCTGGGTGACGCCAACAGCCGAATGAAGGATTTCTACGATCTCTTTACTCTACCAAGGCTCTATCCGTTCGATGGCGCTACATTGACTGAGGCCATTGCCGCCACCTTCGAACGTCGCCGCACCTCTCTGCCCCCGGTCGTTTCCTCTCCGGGCGGCTTTCTTTGAACAGCAGACACGCGCGGACCTGTGGCGTGCATATCTTGTCCGAACTGGATTGTGAAGTGCGCCGCGCGACTTTTCGTCTGTCGGAGAATCTTTGCGCGGCTTCCTCCTCAGCCCTACGAAGCGCTTGTGGCTCGGAGACGGCGTTCCTAGCTTCGTGGCCACCGGGAGGGCCGTGGAGTTGAACGAAGCATTACCACATCTTGGCCGCAGGAGTTCCAGAACATCTATAGCAGGAGATCTGGCATGAAGGTCACGGACAAAGTTTCTGTCGTATCCTAGTTATCCAGAATACAAGGACTCCGAAGTCGATTGGCTGCGCAGAAATTCCCTCTCACTGGATGGTTCAGCGCCTCAAGACCACAGTCACGGCTGTCAGAATGGTTTGTGGGGCGACGAACCCGATGGTGTCAATGACATTTCGTGCATTCGGGTCGCTGACTTTGACCGGCAGAGTCACTGTGTGGATTTTTCAGAGCGCAACTTGGAGCGCTCAAGGAACGCACTCGACAAGGCAGGTTATTGAAAAAGGGGGATCTTCTTATCGAAAAGTCAGGCGGCGGGGAGAAGCAGTAGGTAGGAGTGTTGTCCTTAACGACTACGAAGAAACTGCCATTTGTTCTAATTTCATGCAAGAATGCCAGCCGCGCTCGGTTATTGCTCACGATACTTGGTCTATCTTAACGTGCAGCGTATTCCGTCGCGTTTGCAATAATCGGTCAATCAAGCAGAGCACGACATTCAGGATCTTGACAGTGAATCCTACCTCAATGAACATGTCATTGGTTCGCTTCAGATTCCGAGACCCCCTAAAGCCAACGGCTGCCATTTCAAATTTCCTCGATCGCGAGATGCAAGCATCAATGCCCTCATGGCAAAGAAAGAGCGCCTAATCGAGTTGCTCCAAGAGAAGCGCGATGCCCTCATCACCCAAGCTGTCACTAAGGGTCTAGAACCAAAACGCACCATGAAACATACCGGCGTGGAGTGGCTGGAGGAGTTCCAGCGCATTGGGATATTGCGCTCGATCAAGTGGGCTGCGAACGGAAAGTGGCCATACTCACAAGACGTTAGCTCTTACTGGAGAAGACGGATTGACATTCCCTATCATCCGATCAAGGATAAGACTGATTTAAATCTCAGATTATATGTCGGAGTCGTCGACTATAAGGAACAGGGATTTCGGTATATAACGCCGAATCTTCAGTCGGACTTGTTGCACTGAGGTGCACCACAAGGAGTCATCTGTCGACGAGATGGCCCAGTCGGTTGCGCCTGCCTAGCTCCCAAACTTGGAATCAGGATGATTACGTCTGTGGATAACACTATCTTGATAGGTGGATCGTGGCCAGAAAATGATGCCTGCGATTCTTGTGTATTTCATTCGATCCTTGCATGGCAGAATTGGATTAAGCTATGACAGAGTCGGTGGTGGTTTTAGGTTTCGAGTGAATTGCTCAATGCTGGATGTCAGAAGATCTTACAACGCCTGTACCACCTCTTCAGTGACCAGGAGATGATAGCGGATTTTCTCTGATCCGGAGACGAAAGAGCCCGAGAACCTTATGGCATGAATCACAGGCGGCATAGACTCCTGAAGGATATCCGAACCGCTCTCATATCCTGCGGCGGTGACAGGCAAAATCGACGTCCGCGAGGAGGCCACATGATCCCGGAGGTCTCCGAGCATACTTCGAAGAGGCAATCGAGCACGGGCTTCTTGAGCACGGCCCGGACGCCTGCTTGGACGCCGCTCTGTCGCGGAAGCGTCTGAGGTCCGGCAGGCGCTTGAGTCCCTCGGCGGGAACGCTCCTGGTGGCTATCATAAGAGATGGCAGCAGGACTACGACCGCGGCTTGTGCTTGATTCCGCGCGACGCTCTCGACTTCATCCTCGCCACCCAGCCCAAGGAATGGGAAAAGCTCAAGGAGCACCACGGCGCGAGGTGAAAGAGCGGTTCCTCAAGAGCCTCTCTCGCGAGATCGAACGGCGGGGCGCGCTCGACGTGCTGCGCAACGGAATCAAGGATGCGGGGTGCAAGTTCCATCTGGCCTATTTCCGGCCGGCAAGCGGACTGAACGAGGAGACTTCAGCGCCTCCATGCAGCCAATTTGTTCTCCGTCGTGCGTCAGCTTCGGTTCAGCGAGACGAACGAGAACAGCCTGGACCTGGTGCTCTTCCTGAATGGCATTCCCGATCTTCACTGCGGAGGTCAAGAATCCGCTCATCAGGCCAGAACGGTGAAGGAGGCGATCGGGCAGTACAGGACCGACCGGGACCCCCGCGAGCCGCTGCTTCGCCTACGGCCGCTGCCTGGCGCACTTCGCGGTGGATCCGGATCTGGTCTATGTGACGGCTCAACTGGAGGGGCCGAGCACACGCTTCCTGCCGTTCAACCAGGGAAAGTTCGGCGGGGCGGGCAATCCGCCGGTTCCGCCCACTCGGAAGGGCTACGCCACGGCATACCTGTGGAAGCGAACCTGGGCGCGGGACAGCGTGCTGGACCTGATTCGGCAGTTCATCCAGAGGTCGAGGAGGAGGACGACAGGGGCCGGAAGACCGGGAAGCGCTTCGCTGATCTTCCCTCGGTACCACCAGCTCGACTGCCGTGCGGCTCCTGGTGACGCGACGCGCTTCATCGCGGGACGGGCAAGCGGTACCTGATTCAGCATTCCGCCGGGAGCGGCAAGAGCAACACCATCGCCTGGCTCGCGCACCAGCTCTCGACGCTTCACGACGTCCTGGACCGGCGGGTCTTCGACTCCATCATCGTCATCACCGACCGCCGGATCCTCGACCGGCAGCTCCAGCGCACGATGCGGCAGTTCGAGCAGACCGCTCGGCGTGGTGGAGAACATCGACACCACCTCCCGCCAGCTCAAGGAGGCTCTCGAAACGGGCAAGACGATCATCGTCACCACCCTCCAGAAGTTCCCGGTGATCGCGAAGGCCAGATCGGCGAGCTGCCAGGCAAGCGCTTCGCCGTGATCGTGGACGAGGCTCACTCCTCGCAGTCCGGCGAGAGCACGAAGAGCCTCAAGGCGGTGCTGGCGGCTCGGAGCCTGGAAGAGGCAGAGCGCGAGGAAGAAGGATTGGAGACGCCCGAGGAGGACTTGGAGAGCCTCGTCCTGGCAGATGTGCAGAAGCGGGGACACGCTGCCCAACGTCTCGATCTTCGCCTTCACCGCCACGCCCAAGCCCAAGACCCTGGAGCTGTTCGGCAGGAAGCATGACGACGGGAGAGTTCGAGGCCTTTCACCTCTACAGCATGCGCCAGGCGATCGAGGAGGATTTCATCCTCGACGTGCTGCGGAACTACGCGACCTACAAGGCGTACTGGCGCCTGCTCAAGACGATCGAGGACGATCCCCGTTACGACAAGAAGCAAGGCTTCGCATCTGCTCAAGTCGTTCGTCGAGCTACACCGCACGCGATCGACGAGAAGGTGCGCATCATGGTCGAGCACTTCGCGGCCCAGGTGCAGGACCAGATCGGCGGCAGGGCCAAGGCGATGATCGTCACCCGCTCGCGGCTTGCACGCGGTGCGCTACAAGCTGGCCGTCGACAGGTATCTGAACGAGCGCGAGCTATCCCTTCAAGGCGCTGGTGGCCTTCTCCGGCACCGTGTCAGGACGGCGGCCGGCCCTACACCGAATCCGGTATGAACTCCGAAGGCGCAGGACGCACGATCGGCGAGCGCCAGACCGCCAAGGACATTCGAGCGCCGGAGTACCGATTCCTGATCGTCGCCAACAAGTTCCAGACCGGCTTCGACCAGCCGCTGCTCCACACGATGTACGTGGACAAGAAGCTCGGCGGCGTCAACGCCGTGCAGACCCTCTCGCGACTGAACCGCACCTTCCCCGGCAAGAAGGGGACACCATGGTGCTCGACTTCGCCAACGAGGCCGAGACGATCCGCAAGGCGCCTTCGAGCCTTACTACGAGACGACGCTCCTCTCAGAGGCGACCGACCCGAACCTGCTTTACGAGATCCAGAGCGGATCTTGCTCGGCTTCCACGTTTATACCGAGGCGGACGTGAGGCCTTTGCCAAGCGTCTACTTCGACCCCGAAGGCGACTCAGGACTCAGCTCTATGCCGCGCTCGCGCCGATCGTGGACCGCTTCCGAGAGCTTCCCTCGTCGAGGAGCAATTCGACTTCCGAGGCCAGCTGACGGACTACATCCGGCTCTATGCCTTCCTCTCGCAGGTGCTGCCTTTCGCGGACGCGGACCTCGAGAAGCTCTACGTCTTCGCCCGCCACCTGCGGCGGCTGGCTCCCGCCGACCGTGAAGAGCTGCCCGTGGAAGTTCAGCAGAACATCGACATGGAGTCCTACCGTATCCAGAAGACGAGCAACGGCAGGATCAAGCTGGAGCGGAACGGCGGCCGTGCTCGATCCCGTTCAGTCGCGGGAGAGTGCCACGCCCCGCCAGCGAGCAGATCGAGACCCTCTCCCGGATCATCGCGGAGCTCAACGAGCGGTTCGGAATCCACCTCGAGCCAGGAGCACCGCGTACTGCCTCGGCCAGATGATGGCGAGGCTGGAGGAGGACCCGGCTCTGGACGCGGCCGCCCGCGTCAACACCCGGGAGAACGTGCGTCTCACCTTCGACCACAAGGTGGAAGATGTGATGCAGGAGATCGTCGACTCCAACTTCGAGCTCTACAAGCGGATCACCGATGACGCCGCACTTCGGCAAGACGCTGGCCGAACATCTCTTCGACGCCTACCTGGAGAAGCACCGCGAAGCCGAGGAGCTGATCAAGCAGGGCGAGTCGAAGACGCTCGAATTCAAGTCCACCCTGCGTTGGAACCTCGTGGAGGACCGGAAGGACGACAAGGTAATCACCCACGCCGCCCTCAAGACCGTGGCTGCCTTCCTCAACACCGAAGGCGGCGACCTTCTGCTCGGCGTGGCGGATGACGGCTCCGTAGTGGGAATCGAGGTAGACCGCTTCGAGTCGAACGATCAGTTTCATGCTCCACCTGGCCCAGGTGGTGCGAAACGGGCTCGGGGACCGCGCCGGCACCTGCATCGACCCGAGAATCCAGGTGATCCAAGGGAAGGCCGTCTGCCTGGTGAGCTGCCAGCGCAGCCCGGAGCCGGTATTCCTCAAGTGGAAGGGTCTCGAAAGGCATCCCGACGGGGCCTTTTACGTGCGCCACGGCCCGAGTACCGTCGTACTGGAGCCGGAAAGCGCGCGGGAGTTCATCCGGACCCGGTTTCCGCAGGTGGAATGAGGGCTGGATGAAGTCGGAACGGCCCTGACAATCCTCGGCGGCTCGACGCGCCTGCCTGAATTAGATTAAGAAGCCGGCGGGGACGCCGGCGCTCCCAGGCAAGTGGAGGGAGTCACTCTCTCGGAGTCAGCCGGTGCCACAACTCCTCCGCAACCTTCCTCCACCCTCCTCCGTACAATCCCCACTGGGATGAAGAGGAGGTCTATCCAATGAAGAAGTTGTGGCGTACCCCTGGTTTGCTGGCAACCCTCCTGCTCGCCGCTACTGGCTTGGTGCCGGCTGCGGGGGCGGATCCGTCGCCGGGGGTGGATTGGCCGCGGTTCCGCGGTCCGCAGCAGAATGGGGTCTCGGTCGAGAAGGGGTTGCTCCGGAGCTGGCCGGAGAGTGGTCCTAAGGTCCTCTGGAAGAAGCCGATCGGCAGTGGGTTCTCCTCCGTGATGGTCGTGGGCGACGCGCTCTACACCCTGGCCGTGGAGGGAGAGAGCGAGACGGCGTACCGGCTGCGGGAGTCGGATGGCGAGGTAGTGTGGCGGGTCCCTCTCGGGCCGGTGTTCCCGGAGACGTTCGGTAATGGTCCGCGCTCGACGCCGACGGTGGAGGGAGACATGGTGTATGTGCTCTCCGCCACCGGCCGGCTGCATGCGCTCAAGACGAAGGATGGCTCGCGCCTCTGGGAGCTCGACTTGGTGAAGCAGTTTGGCAGCCCGACGCCCAACCGGGGGTTCGCTTCCTCGCCGCTCGTGGATGGCGACCTGCTGCTCCTGGAGGCGGGCGGCACGGAGGGCCGATCGGTGATGGCCCTGGAGGCGAAGACGGGGAAGGTCCGCTGGTCCGCTCTCGACGGCAAGCCGGGCTATGCCACGCCGGTGGCGGTGACGATCGACGGCGTCCGGCAGTACGTGTTCATCCGCACGATGACAGGGGAGGTCGTATCCTTCCTGCCGGACGGCACGCTGCACTGGCGCTACCCCTGGAAGACGGGCGCCCTCGCGTCCCCCTTGTTCCTGCCGCCGAACCGGATCTTCGCGTCGGCGTCGGAGGACGTGGGCTCGGTCCTCCTGGAGATCGGAAAGGCGGAGGGCAAGGCCACGGTCCGGGAGGTCTGGAACAACCGGCTGATGAAGAACCATTTCAGCTCCTCGGTGCTGCACGAGGGGCACATCTACGGCTTCGACAATGCGAGCCTGAAGTGCATCGTGGCGGAGACGGGGGAGCAGAAGTGGGTCCAGCGCGGCTATGGCAAGGGCTCGCTGATCGCGGCGGACGGGCTGCTGTACATCCTCAGCGATCAGGGGCAGCTCGTCCTCGCCGAGGCCACGCCCGCGGGATTCCAGGAGAAGGGAAAGATCCAGGTGATGGAGGGGAAGACTTGGACCGCCCCGGTGCTCTCCCACGGCCGGCTCTTTCTCCGGGATCAGGATGAGATGATCGTCCTCGACGTGCGAACCCCGGCCGCTCCGGCCGCAGCCTCCACGGCCGGATGAAAGGACGCACCATGATCCGCAAATTCGGCCTCCGGCTCTTCCTGGCCCTCTGTCTCCTAATCCCGGCGGCTGGCGCCGTGCGAGGACAATCGCTCGACGAGGTGCTCGCCAAGCACGCCGCGGCGCATGGCGGCCTGGAGAAGTGGCGCGCGGTGAATTCGATGATCGTCACCGGCACCCAGGTCGCCTTCAGCAACTCCGCTCCCTTCGTCTTCGAATGGAAGCGGCCGGACTCGATCCGTTTCGAGCACTCGATGCTCGGGAAAAAGATCACGATTGCCCATGACGGGACGGCGACCTGGTGGATCCATCCCATCCTCGAGGCCGATCAGCCGACGGCGGTCCCCGAGGCCCAGGCCGTGCTCGTCCGGCGCGCTGCCGAGTTCGAGAGCCCTCTCATCGACGCGGCCGCCAAGGGCAACAAGGTGGAGCTCCTCGGCAAGGACGAGGTCGACGGCCAGCCCGCCCTCAAGCTCAAGGTGACCCGGAAGGACGGGGCGGAGGAGACGTGGTATCTCGACACCACCAGCTTCCTCGAGCTGGCGCGGTTCGACCACACGCTCGACATCCCCGATCCCAAGGACCGCTGGACCTATTACTCGGATTTCCGCACGGTCGAGGGCCTGGTGATCCCGCACCGCCAGGACCAGGAGTACAGCATCCGCCACGTGTCGCTGACCGTGGAGAAGGTGCAGGTCAACCCGGAGATCGATGCGGGGCGGTTCAAGATGAAGTAGGGCGCTAACGAGTTGGAGGAACCGGAGGCGGGCTCTCCGGAGTCTCAGGACCCCTGATGCCGCGTACGAACCACTGCATCCAGGCAACGTCCTGGGTATCCCGCATGCGGAGATGAAGCGGTTGCTGGAGGTCGTGTCCCTCGCCCGGATAGCGAAGGAGCCGTGCGACGGTGCCGAACTTTCGCAGCGCGAAGAAGTAGTTCATGCTGTGGAATGGCGAAGTGGTGTCATCCTCATCGCCATGGTGAAGCAAGGTCGGTGTTCGCACACGGTCGACGTACGTCAGGCTGCTGCGTTCGCGCCAGTGCTCGGGTTTCGTCCATGGGTTGCCGCCCAGGAACCAGAGCTCCATGTCGTAGCAGGCGGTTGCACCACACTCGGTCACCCAGTCGCTCACCATGGCGCCGAGGCTGGCGGCCTTGAACCGGGTGGTCTTGGTAAGGGTGTAGCCAGCGAGGATCGCGCCATAGGACCAGCCATCGATCGCCAGCTTGTCCGGATCCGCGAGCTTCCGGGCGATCATGGCGTCGACGCCGGTCATGAGGTCGAGGCGATCACCGCCGCCGATGTCGAACTTGTTGCCCCGCATAAACTCATCATCGTAGTTGCTCGAACCGCGAACGTTGGGCGAGAGCTGCGCATAGCCGAGCCCCGCGTATACCTGATTTTTGATGGAGAACGAATTCAGCCAGGCACATCCCGGTCCGCAGGCCACATGAACGATCATGGGCCAAGGCTTGGAAAGGCCTGTCTCGCCCGGCGGCAGTTGCAGCAACCCCTCGATCGGCAGGCCGTCGAAGCTCGGCCACTGCACCCGCTGCATGGATCCAAGCGCGATCTCCTCCCGCACCCATGGATTCAAATCGGTGACGCGCCGCTGCCGGTCGGCGGACGCATCGGTCCTGCCGATGTAAATGTCAGGGGGCGTGATGGAGTCCGTATACACGTAAGCGAACGTGCGTCGATCGTCGGACCATGACCCGACGCGGACGTTCCCTTCCGTCTCGACAAGTCGTCTGATCCGACCGGAAGCCACGTCGATCTGCACGGGAAAGCGGGTGGTGCCGTGCCCGCTGGGTACGAAGAGAGTGTTCCCGGCGGGCGAGAAGACCGGCGGCTGTGTGAACCTCCCGGTGTGATCTGGGGTGAGGTTTCGTGTCTCGCCACTCGCCACGTCCACGCGCCAGAGATCACCGTTGCCGAGCTCCCAGCGGTCCAGGCGTACCGCCGAGAACAAAACGTATTTCCCGTCTGGCGAGAAGCGCGGATTGCTTTCCGGCGCCACGTTGTGGGTGAGCTGGTGACTCGATCCCGTCTTCAGATCGACCACGAAAAGCTCGGTCTTCCAGCGCGTGTTTCGCCCGTTGTCCGGCCTTGCCGCGACGATCGCGGCTCGTCCGTCCGGCGACAGATCCGCACTGTTGATCCACCAGTCGCGGTGGGTGACGCGAGTCAGCGTCTCCGTGCTGAGATCGTAACGCCAGAGATTCAGCCAGTGGTCTCGGATCTGCCCGTTGGAACCCTCGTCGACGAAGACGACGTCGGAATCGGCGCCGGGACCGGAAGGCGAGGCCTCCTGGCGAACGACCAGAAAGAACCTGCCGTCGCGAGAGAGTTGCCACGTGCCGTCCGGCCCCGGTCCGAGGTGGCTGTGCTGGATGGTGACGGTGTCCTCGACACGCTGTTCGAAAAGCTCGCGGCTTCGCTGTGTCCCGTCAGTGACCCACCGAAGGAAGAAGACCGAGCGCGAGGTCGGCGCCCACATCGGCGATGCGTCGCCGTCGCGCAGGATCTCCCTCGGGGGGTGCGTGCCGTCCGTGGATGCGAGCCACGTCGACGAGCGCCGGGCGTTCTCCGCGAGGACGGCGCGTTCGACGGTGTAGAGCACCCATTGCCCGTCAGGCGAGAGAAGGGGCGTACTGGGCTCGAGGAAGCGGAACTGGTCGTCTACCGTCATCGGTCGCTTGAGCGGCTGAGCCGGCGCCGGAGGACCGGAGACCAGGAGCAGGAACCAAACCCCGAGAACGAAAATCCAGTGACCGTTGCGGGATGTGCTGAGCAAGGCTTACCTCCTGCCGTGTCGACGACGAAGGCCAATATAGCTGCGAACCGCTGGACCGTCTTGTCGTTTCGAGCGTCTTGTCAGAAAACGAGATCGCTGGGTGGCGCCGGTCTCACTTCAGGAGGCGATCAGCTTGCGGTACTGGCCCGGCGTCATGCCGGTAACCCGCTTGAAGGCCTTCGTGAGCTGAGACTGGTCGGCGAAGCCGCTGTCCAATGAGACTTCGGCCAGGCTGGCGTTTCGGCTCCGGAGCAGCTCTGCCGCGTGGCGGATCCGGCACTGACGCAGGAAGTCACCCGGAGAGCCGCCGAACCTCCGCCGGAAGCAGCGGCTGAGATGCAGCGGATCGACATCGAGGGTCTCGGCGAGCTGCCGAACGGTGAGCCTGCTCCGGAAGCCATCCTGGATCAAGTCGTAGGCGCTGCCCAGCCAGGATTGCGTGCTCCTGCCGGCACGATCGGTCGCGCGTGCGGTATGAGCGAGCAGCTCGAGCGCAAGGCCCTCGATGACGATCGACGACACATCGTCGTGCGAGCGCAATTCGCGGTATAGCTTGGTGCCAAGGGTGGGTAGCTCTCCCGCCGTGAACGCCATGCCATGATCGATCAGGCCCTCGTGGCCGCCTACCAGGGCCATCGTCTCTTCAGCGATCGAGATCGTGAGAAAACTCCCACCCCGCGAGTCAGGATGGAAACGATCACAGTGGGTGGTTCCGGCGGGATGGAAGAGCATCGTCGGGGGCCCGCAGATCTCCTCCGTGCCGCGCGCGCTGGTGATGTACCTGCCCCTCAGAATGAAGCAGAAGTGCGCGTGCGCATGCGAATGCTTGGCGATCGTCTCCTCTCTCCGGTCGACGATCTCCGACAGTGCGAAGCCCCTCACACTGACGGCGTGTCGACGCTCACCGTTGAAGATGCCGAAAGGGAGTGGAGTGGGCTCGGTCTGATCGCCGAGAGCTCGTTGCGTCTTCACGTCACGGGGAGTATACCCTTCAATCGCCAACCGGCACGGCAGCTAAAGGCTTACCCAGCGGCGGATCGCCGGGGTAGGCCACACGCTCCAGGAACAATCCGGAAGGCGGAGCCGTCCATTCGGCGGGAAGCCCCTTGCCGGATTTTGGAATCCTGGTTGCAATGAGGGCCTCGAAGGCGGGCAGGTCCAACTCTCCCGCTCCCACCTTCACCAGCGTGCCCACAACCCTGCGGACCATCTTCCACAGGAAGTGCGAGGCGCTGAGGCGGACGAGGATGAGGGCTCCGGCGGTCACGACCTCGGCTTTCTCGACGACCACGAGAGTGCTCGGCTGCTCTCCCGGCTTTTCGCAGAACAGGCGGAAGTCGTGCTTACCGGTGAGACGTGCAGCCGCCTGGGCCATGCGGGTCTCGTCCAGCGGGCGCTTGACCCACCAGACGAAGCGCTTGGCCAGGGCCGTGCGGCGGCGGGAGATCTGGTAGAGGTAGGTGCGGGAGACGGCATCGTGCCGGGAGTGGAACCGGTCGGATGCCGGAGCCAGGGAGAGGAGGTGGACGTCCGGCGGCAGCCGGTCATTGACCTCGCGCCGGAAGGGCTCCGGGTCCACCGTGCCGGCCAGCCGCAAGTGCGCCACCTGGGCCAGAGCATGGACCCCCGCGTCGGTCCGCCCCGAGCCGCCGAGCTCGCGCACCACGCCGCCCGACTCCTCCACCGCCCTGCGCAGTTCCCCCGCCACCGAGCGGGCATTTTTCTGCTCCTGCCATCCGTGGTACCGGGTGCCTTCGTACTCCAGGGTGAGGCGGTAGGTGGGCATAGGCTACTTCTCGAGGAATTTCTCGACGAAATACCGGAGCGAGTCGTTGCGTCTCCGCGCTGTCTCCAGATCGAAACGCTCCAGCATTGCGCTCAACAGGGGAAGCCGGAATTCCCTCTTCTGATCCAAGGCCGCATTGAAAGCCTCCTTGGTGACTCCTTCGGTGCTCGCGCAGGTGACAATGCCGAGAGACCCGAAATCAGGGTCCTTGGGTAGGATTCCGGCGCAGTACCAACTCTCGATTTCAGCTTTCACGATCTGCACGCGTTCCCCGGCGAGCTGCGGCCAGGCTCGCAAGGCCTCTCCCTTGGCGGCCGAAGCACAAGGAAACTGATCCAGATCTCGAATCAGGAGATACTCAGCTCCTGGAATTGCGTCTACGCTTCGAAGATAGGCCGCGATTTTGGATCTCTTCTCCGCGCTGAACTTCACGAAACGGACGTGATCGTAGTGTCTCTTCGAGGAGAGGCACGGCCACGGCATGCAGGAACCGCTCGTCGTCATCTCCCTCGACGAACAGGAAGATCTGTCTATATGCCATGACCTACGCCGAGGAGATCCTGAACGTACAGCTCGTCCACTCCAAGATCGTTCTCCAGAAAGACTTTCAACTCCTGGCTCTCGGCAGGGCGAACGATCCGGGAGAAACCGTTCTCGTTACGGTCCATCAAGAGGATGTCTTCGAGATCGACGTTCTTGACCACCTCGGGGTTATGCGTTGTGACAATCACTTGCTTGCTCTGAGAAGTGTCCTTCAACATCGCCACGACCTTGGAGATCAGATGGGGGTGAACGTGTCGTTCCGGCTCCTCGATGATGGTGACCGCCGCCTTCTGGAAGTAGAGGGCGACCACGAGCGCTACCAGGTGAATCGTTCCGTCCGAGAGGAAAGAGGACGGAATGTAGTGGGGTTCCGAGAATCGTTCCTTGAGAGCGACCTGAAGCGAGCTGTCCGAAGGCTTCACGATCCTCAAGTCATCGACAAAGGGTAGCGCGTCCCTGAGTATCCTGACGAGCGCATCCTGCCTTCCTCTGTCTTGCAGAAGCGCCCTCAAGACAATAGCCAGATTGCTGCCATCCGGTTCGAGACTGACTCTTCCGCTCAGGGGGGAAGGTTTCTTGGGCATCTTGGGATCGAAATCGAAGACATCTATTTCCGTGGGAAGATCCGGCAGTGCCCAAGGCCCGATCCCGAGGATCGTTTTAGTAGGCGTAATTTTTTCACCTCTCCGAAGGAACCCCAGATCGGAGATTTGCTCGGGCGATACGCTGAAGCAGAGATCTTCATCCCGGCGAGAAATAGAGAGTTTGCCCTCTCCGGCTGCGCTGAATTCCTGCCTTGGACCCTCTCTCCAGAATCCACAGTAGTGAATCAACTCTTCCTTAAGGATCTTCAGATCTCGTTCCGGTCCAGACTGAAAAGCGAGATGGTATACCGACCGCAGAACGTCAGCATTGACGCCTCCTTCTGTCTCGTTGAAGCTCAGAGGAAAGCCCAACTCGAAATCGAAGGCCGCCTCGATGGATACAGGTCGCCCCGCTCCAATTCTCAGGTTGGTCAGGTACTCGATACCACCCTGAAGCGAAACCGCGTCTTCCAGTCCATACGTCGCCAGATCGCGGAGAAACTTGAAAATCTCCAGGAAATTGGACTTGCCGGCGGCATTCCCGCCCACGACGACGTTGAGAGGACGTAGATCCACCTCCAACTCGTCGAAGCTCTTGAAGTTGCTGACTTTGATCCTGTTGACCGCCATGGAGGACTCCATCCTGATTCCGGACTCGGACTCCCGAGATTCTAGTACCTATCCCCGGAAATCTCCAAGGCCGTATCCAGCCGGTGCGGAGCGCCACAGGCTGCACGAGGATACAGCCAGAGCCCGAGACGTGCTAAAGTACCTTCCCCAGAACGCTGTCTTCAAATCCCATGGAGGATTTTTGCGATGACTAAGCGAACGACCGTCGTGCTTCTTACCCTCGCCATCATGACCGTGCTCGCCCTGCCGCTGTGCAGCGCCGGCACCAAGGGCACCTGGACCGGCTGGATCACCGACGATAGCTGCGGCGCCAAGGGAGCCAATGCCGAGCACGCCAGCTGCGCCCACAAGTGCCTGGACAACGGCGGCAAGCTGGTCTTCTACAACAGCGCGGACAAGAACATCTACAGCCTGGACAACCAGGACCTCGCCAAGGAGCACATTGGTCACGAGGTAAGCGTGACCGGCGAGGCCGACGGCAAGGCGATCAAGGTGGAGTCGATCGCCAAGGCCGGTGCCTGAAGCGACCCCCTCCCAAGCCCTCATCACCCCAAACCCCTCTTCTCCAGCCGCACTCCCACCTCCGGGAGAAGAGGGGCTTCAGGAAGTCGAGAGGCTCAGATTTTCACCTTCCGGCTCACCACCACGTTATCCCCTTCCTGGATGGGCGCGGCATCCTCGGGCCGGGCGTGGATCAGCGCTTGGCCCGCGGGTGGCAGCCCGTAGGAGCGGTCGAACACGTACCACTCCATGGGCTCCGTGGCTCCCAAGACGACCTCGAAAACCGTCCCTCCGGCCGGCAGGGTCAGGTTGGTGTAGAGGCGCCAGGGCCGGCCCATGCCCGGAGGTGGACCCGGACGCCGGCCATCGGCTTCGGGGATGGGATAACCGTCGACCGCCACCGACTCCGCACGCGCCGCGGCTGGGATGGCAAGGGTTCCTACCGGTGCTCCCCGGAGTGAGACCAGCTTGAGACTCAGATGGCGCTTGCCGCCGGAGGTGGAGTCCGCGAGGACCGTCAGAGTAGGCCCGGGGGTGGACAGGTTGGGTGCCGGAGCCACGAAGGCCAGCAGAGAGGGCGGGAGCCATGGCAGCCCCGGCGCCGGCTGCCGCGCGAATTTGCCGGCTTCGCTCACGGGCTCAGGCAGAGGCGGCGGTCCCCAGGCCAGCCAGCGGGCTGTGCCTGTGTCCGCATCCTGATGGGCCTGGAGGACCAGGGTCCGCGGCGAATCCGGGGAAAATGGCGGCGTCACCATCGCCGTCACCGCGGCGAGCACAGCCACAACCGCAGCCGCAGCCGGCAGCCACTTCTGCCCCAGGGCGCCGGCGGATGCGGAAAGCGGCGTCAGGGTGCTGAAGACGAAGGCCAGCAGCAGCGCCGCCACCATCAAGCCCGGCAATCCCATCCCCAGGTAGAGCGAGGCCAGGAGAGGGAACCAGAGGAGTCCCACCGCCAGCGCCGGAACAATCGCCACCAGGGCGGGTCCCCACGGAGCGAGGCCCAGCCCGCCGATCCCATACATCACGAGACCGCAGGCTCCCGCCACCAGCGCCGGGGCGACGAAGAGATAGCTCACGCCCGGCAGCATCAGGCTGAGCAGGAGCCCGAGGAGAGCCCAGGCAGTCCAGACTCCGGCCCACAGACCCGCCGTGCCGCGGTTCCGGCCCAGCGCTCCGGCCAGGCCCAAGGTCACCGCCAGCGAAAGCAGCCAGAAGGCCAGGATCACCGGCAGCGGCCGGGCCACCCACGGCATCGGAAATGCGCCTGCCAGCAGGGCCTGCAGTCCAAAAGCCAGCGCCAGCGTGAGCAGGGCCGCGGCCGGCGGCACCAGCAAGCCGAAGAACACGGATTTCCATACGGCAAGGCCACGCCGCACGGCCAGCCAGGCCGCGGCCAGGATCAGGAGCAGCGCCACCGCCGCCAGCACCGGGGTCATTCCCGCCGGCCACTGCACCACGGTCCGGTGGAGCACGTCGAAGAACACGGCGCCCCCCTGGGACGGATTCGCCAAGTCCGACTCCACGAGGCCCTGCACCGCCGCCAGGGCGTTGTCGCCGTGGTGTTGGAGGCTGGCGGGCGAGACGTTCGCGAAGTTGTCCAGCGGCCTGTGGTAATGGCTCGGATTCTCGATGAAGGCGAAATTGAGCCCGGGTACGCCCCGGCGTTTGAACACCGTCAGGTCGGTGTCATTGGGCAGGAACTGGTAGATGGTGGGGAACAGCGAACTGGTGAACGGCCGCGAAGCCCGGGCGGCGTAGGCGCGGACGAGCCAGGCGTCGTCACCGCTGGTTTCGAACATGAGGCTCGGACCCGCCGTGCCCCGGGCCTCCAGGTTCACTACCGCGCCGACCTGGGTAACCGCCGGATGCTTCTCTACGAAAGCCCGCGCTCCCAGCAGGCCTCCCTCCTCGCCGTCGTCGATCAGGAAGAACACGGAACGGCGCGGCGGCGGCCCGGTCTTGAGCACGCGGGCAACTTCCAGGACGGCCGCGACCCCCGCCAGGTCGTCCCCCACGCCGGGACCGGACGGCACGGAGTCGTAGTGGGCCACCAGCATCACGGCCTTGCCTGCCTCGCGGCCCTGGAGGCGGGCCAGCACATTCCAAACCCTGCCGCAGCTCCCGCCGGGATGACAGGCGAAGCCCTCCTGCACCTCCGGCGCGTACCCCAGCCAGCGAAGATGGCCCAGCACCTTCTCCCGCACCCGGGCATTGGCCGGCGAGCCCACCGGATGCGGCGTGCCGTCCCCGACCAGCTCCCGCAACACCTCCCGCGCCCGGCCGGCCGAAAAATCCGTCAACGGCACCTCCTTCGGCTTCGGCTCCGGAGGGCTCCCCACGGAGACCACGATCGCCAGGACCAGAGCGAGAAGCACCAAGGCGGCGACCACTCCCCAGACACTCCCTGAGTCCCCCGGTTCGACGACACTCCGATTTGGCTCCGCCATGACGGTCTCCCTGGAAGAACGCGTTTCCGGACGGCGCGGATTCTAGCCGATCCATTGACGGCCCCCCACCCCCTTGACTACGCTCCTACTCAATGACTTCAAGCCCTGACGACCTCCTTTTCGGGCGGATCGCCCTGCACTACAAGCTCGTCACGCGCGAGCAGCTCCTCGAGGCTTCGCAGACGCAGGCGAGAGAAGGTGGCTCGCGTAAGTTCGGCGAGATCCTGGTCGAAAAGGGGTATTTGACGCCCCAACAGCTCGAGCAGCTTCTGACCGTCCAGCAGGAGTACCTCGCCAAGCAGGCCGCCCAGGCCGTACCGGCGCCGGAGCCCGAGCAGGCCCCTTCGGCAGGAACGCTCTACGCCGGCCCCACGATCCCCGCGGTGGCCGAAGAGGAGCCCGAGCCGGCGCCGACCCGGCCCATCATCTCCCTCGATGGCCCCGGCGCCCTCAACCGCCTCCTGGAACACACCCTGAGAGTCGGCGCCAGCGATCTCCACATCCACAGCGGCGCGCCCATCCAGATCCGCGCCCACGGCCGCCTTTCCGAGTTGGACCCGGAGCCGCTCGACTCGCGGACAGCCGAGCGGTTGGTGACGCAGATCCTCACTCCCGAGCAGGTCGACCTCCTGCATGTGAAAGGCCAGGTGGACTTCGCCTACACCCTGGAAGGCATCGGCCGTTTCCGCAGCAACGCCTACCGCCAGCAGCGGGGCATCGACGCGGTCTTCCGGGCCATTCCACCCCAGCCTCCCACGCTGGAGGAGCTGGGGCTTCCCACCTCCCTCGCCCGCTTCGCCAACTTCCACCAGGGCATGGTGCTCCTGACCGGTCCGGCCGGCTGCGGCAAGTCCTCCACCCTGGCGGCCCTGGTCAACATCATCAACCAGGAGCGGCACGATCACATCATCACCATCGAGGACCCCATCGAATACGTCCACGGCTCCAAGCGATGCGTGGTCAACCAGCGGCAGGTGGGGCCGCATACCGGCTCCTTCGCCCGCGCCCTCCGTGCCGCCCTGCGCGAGGACCCGGACATCATCGCCATCGGCGAGCTGCGCGACCTGGAGACCATTTCCCTGGCCCTGACGGCCGCCGAAACCGGCCACCTCGTCCTCGCCACCCTGCACACCAACAATGCCATCCGCACCGTCAACCGCATCCTCGGCGTCTTCCCGCCCAGCCAGCAGGACCAGATCCGCACCATGGTCTCCGAATCCCTGCGCGCCGTCGTCTCTCAGCGCCTGGTCACCCGCGCGGACGGACAATGCCGCGTGCCCGCCCTGGAGATCCTGGTGGCCAACAAAGCGGTCGGCAACCTCATCCGCGAGAACAAGACCTTCCAGATCAAGTCCGTCCTCCAGACCGGCGGCACCCAAGGCATGTGCCTCCTCGACGCCTCCCTGGCCGAGCTGGTCAAGAGCCGGATCATCACCCGCGAAGAGGCCCAGCGGCATGCGGATGAGCCGCAGAAGTTTGCGGCTGGGGGTGGGTGAATGAGCGACCTGGCTGCTTCCCAGATTGCTCGCACCTGTAGCAACCTGTACAATTGACCGTATGGAGGTGGTCGCCGATTGCAGCGCGCTACTTGCTGTGGTTCTCAACGAACCCGAGCGAGAGGCGATTGTCGACGCAACGGAGGGAGCAACCCTGATAGCTCCGCGAGCCTTGCCGTACGAGATCGGCAACGCCCTGATCGCGTTGCGCAAGAAGGGCGTGTTCGAGGAGGGGATCATCCTCCCGGCCTGGGAGGCCACACAGCGAATTCCCGTCCAGCTTGTAGAGGTGGAGATGGAAACCGCTCTCACTTTGGCCTTGGCTAATGGGATCTATGCCTACGATGCCTACTACCTCCAGTGCTCGCTGACGTACAGACGGCCCCTCGTCACCATCGATAAGAAAATGAAGGCGGTCGCGAACAAACTCGGCATTCGTCTTTTGGTATGAGACTATGAAAGTCTACACCTACACTGAAGCTCGAGAAAACCTCGCCACTCTACTGGAGGAGGCCAAGCAGCAAGAGGTAGTCATCCGGCGCCGCAATGGCGAACAGTTCCGGGTCGTTCTCCAAGCCCACCGCACTTCTCCCTTCGACGTACCTCCCGTCCGAACGCGGGCGACAACCCAGGACATTCTGGATGCCATCCGTGAATCACGGGAAAGAGGATGATGGGAACAGAGCGGCAGGCCGGAGCAAGAACCGTTGCCGTCTGGCTCCGGCGCTAGAGCTTGCCTGCGGAAGAGCGGCTGATACACCAACCCCTTCAGCCTCTGCCTCGCTCCCGCCTCCGGACCACGGGGCGCCGCTCAACGCGCTCCTTGGTGACGACGGTGCGCTGACGTTCCCGCAACTGAGTGGGGCTTTCCCGGACTCGCCGCTCCCGGGCCTCGGCCAGGGTCTTCGAGGGGCAGTCCGAGAGGGCTTGCTCGCCAATCCTTCTCACGCGCACCTCTACGATAGAGCGGGCTCTCTGCCCGTCAACAGGTGCTCCAGAAACAGAACAGAAGAGGCACACTGAAAAGGAGGAGTAATGACCAAGTTGCTACGTTTCGTCTCCCTTACCGCAGCCCTGGGCCTGACTTCCTGGCTGGCGATGGCAAAGCCAGCTCTCGCCTATCCTCCCTGCTCTCTCGTGCATGGAAAAACCTGCCACACCACTAGTGTCCGGTTAGAAGTTGAATAGAATCAATTGGTTAGCGGGGTTGGCTACTTCTCGTTGGGACCTGTCGGGCTGTAAGGCGCATGAAAGCTCGGTTTTTTCGAAGATCGAGACCGACAAGATCTGTAGACATGTGTAGAGCGAGGCATTAAGTTGAAGCTCTTTTCTTGACAACGGCGATCAACACGTAGGTGGCCACGGCGCACCAGATTTGCGTCTTCACCGCGTTCTCGCTGGCGCCGAGGAATCGCTTAATGCGCAGGTGCTGTTTGATCCACTTGAAGAACAGCTCGACCTGCCAGCGGCCTTTGTAGAGAGCCGCGATCGTCAAGGCGGGCAAGACCGTATTGTTGGTCAGGAAGACGAGCGTCTTTGCCCGACTCGGGGTCCTTGAAACGGACGCGCCGCAGATGTTCCGGGTAGGCCTTGGCCGAGTAGAAGCCGTTGAGCATCACGCGCTGGTCGCAGATCACGCCGGCAGAGCGCTGCGTCGGCGCCGAATACACGCGCCGGGCATCCATGCCTTGCTTGGCACGAGTGACGAAGAAAGCACCGGCCTGATGCATCGCGTACAGCCGCGTAAAGTCCACGTAGCCACGATCCATCACATAGAAGGCACCGGCCTCAATCGGCAGGATGTCGAGCACGTTGACATCGTGCAGCTTGCCATCGCTGATGTGGAGAAACGTCGGGATCGAGCCCCGGAGGTCCAGAAGCGTATGCAGCTTGACAGCCGCCTTGGTCGATCGAAACGGCGCCCAGTCGAACAGGCTCAAGCATAGATCGATCGTGGTGGAGTCCAGCGCATAGACGCTGGCATCGAGCTCGAGCACCGAAGGATCTTGCGCGTAGAGCGCCTTGGCGCGCGCGATCAGTCGCTGAGCCAGCGCTTGATAGATGCGCCAGTCGCGACGCTCGAGTGCGTCGGCCAACGTCGAGCACGCGGGCGACGCCTTCATCCCCATGTGGAACAGCTTGGTTTGGTTGGCGGCCAGGCAAGCCTCAATGTCGCGCAGAGATTCGCGCCAAGTGAGTTGCGCGAAGGCCATGACGCGGAACAGGTCGGCACAGTTCAGAGTGCGCACGCCCGCATCAACCTTGTGCCGTTCGACGATGCGTCCGAAGGTCTTCCAAGGGACGAACTCCATCACCTGTGCGAACAGCGTCTTGCCCATGTTCATGCGTCACCTCGGGGTCGGTCAAGCCCGAGAGCATGGCATGGACGAGTGGCAAAGCCTCGCGATGAGCTACCGGGGGGCTCCCCGGCCAGCCCTCTGCCCACTGGACCGGAGCCGAAGCCCTTTCCCCAAGAGATTGCTCAATCCCTCCGGGACATCTCCTCCCCCGAAATTCAAATCGTGGACACCCCTGAGTCGCCCGAAACTACAGTCAATACTGGCCTTACGGTTGGTAGACAGCAAATAGACCGGACACTAGTGCTGCCACACTTGGACTTACTGCTCCGATGGTTTGTGCGTCTGCTTCAATGGGCGCTACGATTGCGGTGAATAGAATCGTCTTCCGCGCCACCCACGGCCTGCTATCGCCCTTTCAGGGCTTTCTGGTGGGATGTAGGCTGCCTGTTACCCGGGGCTTACGCCGCCGGGCTCTAGGCTGTCGCCCTTTCAGGGCTTGCGGAATGCTCCGGCCTGGAACGAAGCGGAAGGAAGGCCGCGGTATGAGAGCCTGGGGCTCCGGCGAGGCTCAGTCAGGATACGGTACCAAGCCGTGGTGTCCCAGGGATCGCCGGCCGAGACGGGGGACGAGAAGGGTGAGTTACCTCTCTTGGCCCCCATGCATCTCGCTACGGCGAGAGCTCCCTCTGCCCCGGAGTATCGCTGCACTGGCTCAGAGTAGTGCTGCGCTGAGTCAGTGCAGATCTGCGCTGGGCCAGAGTAGCGATGCGTTGGGCCAGAGTAAGGATGCGCTGAATCAGTGCAGCACTGCGCCGGGTCGGAGGGGTGCTGCTTTGAGCCAGAGTAGCTCTGCACTGGCTCAGTGCAGCACTACTCTGAGCCAGTGCAGCGCACTCACTAGAGAAATTCGTATTGACAGGGGACGAGCAAGTCCTCCCAACTCACCAAAAGTAGCGCTCCACCCGAGATCCATACCCGAACTACGCGAAAGACGCTGGTCGAGGCCGGCGATTCTACGCGGAAGAGGGTGGCACCTCGGCCCGAGCTCGCGGCCGAGAAGTGGGAAAGGATTGTGGTCGCAATCCCGCCATAGGCGACCAGCCTCCCCCGGGGAAGACAAGTCCTGGAGGCATTGACAACAAAAGTTGTCAATGGGTAGCATGGCCGCATGCTCGACGTGGAAGTCATCGACGATCCGGCGGCCGCGACGGTGGCGCTGGAGCCCGTCCGGAGCCGGCTGCTCGCCGAGCTGGCGGAGCCGGCCTCCGCCGCGGCGCTCGCCGCGCGCCTCGGGATCGCGCGCCAGAAGGTCAACTACCACCTGCGCGCGCTGGAGGCGCACGGGCTGGTCCGGGTGGCCGAGAAGCGCCGGTGGGGCGGCCTGACCGAGCGCCTGCTGGTGGCCACGCGCGGCCTCCTACGTCGTCTCGCCGAGCGCGCTGGGACCGGTCGCCGCCGATCCGGGCCGCGACGCCGACCGGCTCTCGGCCAGCTACCTGATCGCCCTGGCCGCCCGCATCGTGCGCGAGGTGGGCGACGCTCGCTGCGCCGCTCGACGGAGATCGGCAAGCGCCTGGCGACGCTCTCGATCGACACCGAGATCCGCTTCCGCTCCGCCGCCGAGCGCGCCGCCTTCAGCCGCGAGCTCACCGAAGCCGTGACGACGCTCGCCGCGCGCTACCACGACGAGTCGGCCCCGGGCGGCCGCGCGCACCGCCTGGTGGTCGTGGCGCATCCCTTGCCGCACAGCACCCCGCTACCAAGGAGCCATCATGAGCGTGAAGAAAGATGCGTCCGGACGCCGCTCGGTCCAGGCCGAGGTCGAAGTCCCCGGCACGCCCGGAGGAGGTCTGGCAGGCCATCGCCACCGGGCCCGGGCATCTCGTCCTGGTTCGTCCCGACCGAGGTCGAGGAGCGCGAGGGCGGCACCGTCGTCGTCCGACTTCGGCCCGGGCATGGAATCGGTCGCGACGTCACCGCCTGGGAGCCGCCCCACCGCTTCGTCGCCGAGAGCCAGGACCTGGGCCCGGACGCGCCCGCCGGTGGCCACGGAGTGGATCGTCGAGGCGCGCTCGGGCGGCACCTGCGTCGTGCGCGTGGTCCACAGCCTGGTTCGCGAGCACCGACGACTGGGACGACCAGTCGAGGGCGGCGAAGGTCGGCTGGCCCTGGTTCTTCCGCATCCTGCGGCTCGTATCTCACCCACTTCCGGGGCCAGCCCTGCGCGGCCTTCCACGTGATGGGCGCCGCCCCCGAGCCCGAAGGCCGACGGCCTGGGCGCGCTGACCGCCGCGCTCGGCCTGGCAGGCGCCGCGATGGGCCAGCGCGTGAGCACGACCGCGCGGCGCCCCGCCGCTGGCCGGGACCGTGGCCCGGGCCGGGCGTGGGGAGCGTCACCACGCGTTCCTCCTCCGGCTGGAGGAGCCGGCTCCCGGAATCGCCTCGCTCTTCGCCTTGCCGATGGGCGGGCAGGTTCTCCTGGTGATCGACTTCTTCTTCTACGGCGACGGAGCGGCAGCCGCGGCAGCGCAGGCGGAGCCGCTGTGGTCCGCCTGGATGAACGAGCGCTTCCCCATGGCGGCCGGAGAATCCGGAAGCCGGCCTGACAAAGAACCATCCAGAGGCTTGAACGAAGGAAATCGTCGAGATCATCAGGAGCTTTTCCAAGATAACTCTGAGGCTCGATTGATCGTGATCGGACCGATCGGGGCCCTGGTCTTACGGCGCGATCTCGACCTCCGCCTCGATCTCCACCGGCACTCCGAGGGGGAGCTCCGCCATTCCCACGGCGGAGCGGGAATGCAGGCCGATCTCCGGTCCGAAGACGTCGAGGATGAGCTCGGAGAAGCCGTTGATCACGGGCGCGGTCTGGAGGAAGCCCGGCGCGACGTTGACCATGCCCAGGACCCGTAGCCAGGCCTTGATGCGGTCCAGGCTACCCAACTCGCGCCGCAGGCTCCCCAGCATGGCCAGGGCGGACCGGCGCGCGGCTTCCGCCCCCTGCTCCACCGAGAGACCGGCGCCGAGCTTGCCGAGCGGCTCCGCCAGGGTTCCATCCGGGTTGAGCGGCAGATGGCCGGAGACGTAGGCCCGGTCCCCACGGACCCTCACCCACGCGAATGGATACGGCCGGCCGGTGGGACTCCGGAACGGTTCCGGCAGGATGAGGCCCAACTCCCTGACTCTTGCTTCCGCGGACATGGCGAGCCCTCCCAGGGAAGACGACGGATTGCACAGAATCTTGTCACGCCTGGCAGGCGACGCGCACCCTGAAGAAGTAGGAGCAACTTAACAACGCCGGAGCCGCCGTGCCGCAGCCCTGGCCCTGGTTCCTCGCCTTCACTCCGTGGAGCCGCGTCTGGCTTCCGGATTTTTCCGGGGAAGGAAGGTCCTTCTCCAAGGGGGATTCTCTATGACTGTCATGAAGAGGTTGCTGCGCGGTGCCTTGGCGTTCGCCATCGTCGCGAGCGTCGTGGCGCCGGCGAGCGCGACGACGCTGAGGCGCATGGGCCTCGACGAGCTGGTGGCCGGCAACGGCACGATCGTCGTGGGCGAGGTCATGGGAGCGGAGTCGTACTGGAACGGCAAGGCGACTTCATCCTCACCGACGTGCGGATCGTCGCCACGACGTGCTCAAGGGCGACGCCCGGACCGGCGAGATCATGGTCACCCTCATGGGCGGCAGGTCGGCGACACCACCACCCTGATCCTCGGCGGGGCGGAGCTGATTCCCGGCCGGCTCGTATGTGCTGTTCCTCAACAAGGAGAACCTGCCGGGCGCGCAGCGCCCTCACCGTGCGCGATCACATGCAGGGCGCCTTCGACATCCGGATGACCAAGGGCGGCCTGCGCGCCGTCAGCCAGGCCGCCGGCAATCCGCTCGATCCCCGACGGCCGCGGCGTCGCCGATGCCGCCGGTGGCGCGGAGGGCTTTCTGTTCAACGCCATGGTCGAATCGATCCGCGACATCGTGGAGCGTCCGCGGGCGCCCGGAGGGAGGTGCAATAATGAACGCCAAGACTCTCTCGTTCGCCGCCTGCGCTTTCGTGGCGGCGGGGATGATCGCCGCGGCGACGCCCTCCCACGCCTTCCGCATGATCCAGAACACCGGCGTCGGCCGCTTCAGCGCCGGGGCCGCCGTCGCTTGCAACTCCGCCGGCGGCTTCACCCACTGGAACAACAAGAACATCAGTTGGCGCCTCAACACGGCCAACCAGGGCTCGGGCAAGACGACGGCCATCCAGAGCGCCCTGGCTTCCTGGACCAACGTCAGCAGCGCCAACCACGTGCTCACCTATGCGCGGCACCACCACCGCCGGCTGTCGACCAACGGCGGCAACACCATGCTGTGGGCCAACGGCAACGGCTGCACCGGCTCCTGCCTCGCCCTGACCGCGCTGGTCCTCCAGTCCGGGCCAGGTGATCGTCGAGACCGACATCACCTACAACAACAACGTCACCTGGACGACCAACGGCAACAATTACGACACCGAGTCGGTCGCCGCGCACGAGGTCGGCCACGCGCTGGGCATCCACCACACCAACTTGACCGGCGGGACGACTCCCACCATGAACGCCTTCTACTTCGGCACCGGCGGCCGCTCGCTGGCGAGCGACGACGTCCGGCTCTGCAGTGCGCCGAGAGCCGGTACTAGACCCCACCTGAGCCTCTGTAGGGGCGCAGCATGCTGCGCCCCTACAACTGTCCCCCTCCGCGCACAGATCAATCGTTGACCACGACATCCGGCAGCCGCTGGATCGTGATGTCCCGGAAAGCCATGTGGGCGTTCGCCAGGATCGTGTCCCGAATGGGATCGGTGAACGGCCGGTCGAAGGGATAGCCCATATCGCGGCGGTCCGGATAGCTGTCGCGCGCGCCGCAGAAGGAAAGCGAGCCGCAGGACTCGTCGCCGCCGGCCCGGTCGATCTCCCAGTCCGAGCAGACCACGGCGAGGCGGAAAGGCATGCCCTCCGCCGTGCCCCGCGGCACCAGCAGGTTGTAAGGCCAGCCGCAGGTGCAGTAATTCGAGGCCTCGATCCGCTCGATCTCTTCCGGCGTGTCGTTCTCGCCCGGCCGCCCCGGCTGGTCCGAGGCAACGGAGGTGGCGTGGCGATTGACGAACCGCGCCGCGCTGGCCAGATCAGCGGCCAGGAGCCGGCGGAGAAAATCGATCGAAATCGGCCGGCCGATGAACGGACGCAACCGGTCGGCGACCGGGGCCGGCAGGCCCTCGGCCACCATGGCATCGAAACCCTGTTGATCGAAAACAAGCCCGTCCTCCTTGAGCAGCTCCGGCTTCATCACGGCGGGCTTGCGGATGACCGACGACTGCGAGCCGCGCCGGGCGGCCACTGACTTCTCCAGCGGCCCCAGGCGGTGAACGAACTTGTCCATCTCGATCCAGGATCGCCGGTCGGCGGTCTCGGCTTTGGGGGCGAGGAAAACCCGCACCGTCACCTGCACGGGCCGGTCCAGTTGGTTCTCGATGCGGAAAACGTAGACGAACGGCCGGTGGGTGAGATGCTCCAGGGGAACCACCGTCACCCGGTCGGCCAGAGTCAGCGAGCGTTGGAGCATGGTGGTCTCCAGCCTGGAGGTGGCCGGATCCGCGTCCGCAAAGTCCTCATCCCAACGATCGCCTCCGAAAACCGCCCGGGCCCAAGCCTGTAAGCCCTCCCCCGCCGCCTCGGCCGGCAGCATGTCCTCGAAAGCCAGAATGATGTCCGGCGAGGAGGCCCGGTCGGCCGCCGGATCGAATTGTTTGCGCAACCCCACCGGGGGGCGGTCGGAGAAGGACTGCACGCCGGACCTCTCCTGCCAGGCGGCGTAGAAGTCATCGATATGTTTGTGCCACTCCCAGAAGACGGGATCGCGGATCGCCGTCTCCGTGGTCGTCATGACCCCGGTCCCCGCCTCCGAGGCCCCGGCGAGCATGTTGTGGCCGAGGTTGTGGAGGCTGCCGTAGAAGCTTCTCGCCTGGGCGCCGGCCACCGAGCCGATGCCGGAGATATTGGCCTCAACGCTGCCGCCGAGGAGGTCGACCTCCTTCATGGGCACAGGCGGGTTCAGGTCTTTGAAGGAGAGGGCCGCCACCGCTCCGTTCAGCCGTTCCCGCCGCGTCTCATGATCCGCCACGGTGTAATTCTGACTGGGGAGGTCCACCATCGAGCGTCCCGGAGGCCGGGGACCAAAGCCCTGGCTGCGCAGGAACAGACCGGGATCATAGCCGGTCGCCAGGGGCGTCCGGTACTGAGCCAGCGGCTGGACGCGGGCGAGCCCCAGAGCCGCGCGCTCCGCGTCGTACCGGGCGAGCATCTGCTGGTGCATGTAGAAGAAGAGCTCGCCCTGCCGGTCCTTGGGGACCATGCGCGCGGGCTGGTTCGGATCGGGCACGCCGCGGGTGGGATAGACGACGTGCCAATGGGAGTGGTGCTCGTTGGCGAAAGGATCCTCGCGGAACCATTCGAGGTTGTCCGTGGGCAGGGCGCCGCCGGTGAGCTCCGAAAGCTCGGCCTCCAGGCCCAGCAGCTCCGGCCCCAGGAGCCCTCGATCGGGTGCGGCCTGGGACGGCGCCACCAGCTCCGGATTGCGCAGGGTGATGGCCGGGATGGAATGCGTGAGAGCCCGTCCCTTGGGATGATGAGTGATGAACACCATCAGCGCGTAGTCCACGAGGTCCGGGTTCTCCCGCTGGCGAAGCTCGGCGAAATAATCGAGGACTCTTTCGAGGCCCCCCTCCCCGGCAGCCTCGTTGGCCAGCCGCATCATCTCGGCCACGATCTCCATGGCCCGCTCGACATGAAGGTCATTGAAGACCGAGAACCTCTTGACCGGCTCCGCTCCCTCGGCTTCCAGGCTGGGCAGGGCCTCGGCGAAAGCCGCCCGCTGCGGCGGCGACGGCTGCATGAAAAGCGACCACGTACGGTCCCGGACAGAGGCGAGGTTCGGCATTCAGAAACCCTCTCAGGGAAATGCGGCCGCATGGATGCGGCACCTGAATAGTATAGGCGGACCTGATTGCCTACTCCGGCTCAGCGGTGGGTCCCTTCGGAAATCCGGCGCCTTGGTGAAGCGCGAGCAACCCTTCGACGTCCAGCAGGTCGTGCGGCCGGCCATGGCTCCGCTTCGCCCGAAGCAGATGTTCCAGCGACGCGACGCGAGCGGTGCTGGCGCCGACGCGCACGCACTCCGAGCTCGCCCATAGCTCCTCGAAGGGGATGCTGTAGCGGACGAACACATCGATCTCTCGCTGCGCAGCGTCGAACATCCGCAGCACCGTGAGCACGCTCAGGGGGAGTGGGATGCTCGGCACGAAGCCGGCCATCGTTAACGCGTGCATCGCGCTGTGCGCCGCATGAGGCGCGGCGTCGATGACAACGTCCAGGTCGGCGACGGGACGGATGTAGCCGTGCAGGACGACCGCCATACCGCTGACCACGACATACCGAACGTTATCCCGTTCGAGCCGGTCGAAGACATCACCGTAAATCGCTGGAGTCGTCCAGTTCACAAGGCGCCTCACAAACCTTACGGTCGATCTCCCGCATGGCTGGGTTGATAGCCGGGCGGCGCTTGGCGAATATTTTTCAGCAGCATGTAGGAATAGATTTTTCCGGTTTGTTGATCCCAATCAAAGTGATCGTACTGGCCAATTTTCCACTTCGCTTGGATGTCTTCCTGCAACCTGGTCAAGCGCTCATTGGATTCCGCCACGTATTGGTTGAAGCGATCGTCTCCGGTGCACGACAGGGGCAAAGAGGAGAAAGAGAGAGGTCCGTAGTAGTCTCATGTAGGTTGCCATATCTCGCCGATTCAAGGTGAGCCCTCCTATTCTACCCCAGACGCCGCAAAACGAGAGGCTCCGACGGACGCTCCCCATCGCCTGCCCTACGGCTCCCACACCGCAATCGGGCCGTGCAGACTACCCAGGTAGAGCTTTCCTCCGTGGGGCTCGACGGAGGTGACCGTGCGGCACGCTCTCTCCGCCGGGATCGTGCAGGGACTCGACGATCCTCCCCTGCTCATCGATCTCTAGTACCAGGCCGTAGGGCTTCGGCTTCGGCCAGAGGAAACGCGGCAGCTTGGCAAGTTGGTTTTTGAGAAATGGGTGGGGATGGAAGAGCTCCAGCGCAGGATTGCGCACTGTGTAGAGGGCTACCCAGAAACGGCCGGTCGCCGGATCGCGGGACAGGTTGTCCGGAAAGCCAGGCAGATTTTTAACAAAAAGATCCGAGGCTCCCGCCTTCGGACCTTTGAGCCAATAGCGGCGGATTTGATAGCGATAGGTCTCGTTGACCAAGACGAAGCTCTGATCCTTCGCGAGCGCGACGCCGTTGGCGAAGTACAGTCCGTCGAGGAGGATGCTCACCTTGTCCTTCTGAGCCTTCGGGTCGTACCGCAGGAGCCGCCCATGCGGCCGGGCCTCCAGCAGATCGTAAAGATACTCGTTCACGCCGAAGCGACTTCGAGGCGTCCGAGAAGTAGATCATGCCGTCCAGAGCGACGTCGAGATCGTTAGTGAACCCGAAGGACACCCCGCCGGCCCTGGTGGCCAGGGGCTTGATCCCTCCGGCCTCGTCGACCGCGAGCAAGCCCTTTTTCGCATCGGCCACGAACAGGGTCTTGCCCGCGGGCCCGAAGCGGAGGCCGAGCGGCCGGCCTCCGGTGTCCGTCAAGGTTTCCAGAATCTCCCTGCCGTCCGGCGTCCGGGTGACGCGGACGATCCCGCCATCCTCCGTCCCGGTGTACAGGCGGCCGGCCGCGTCGACCGCCACGTCTTCGGCCCCGAAAAGCCGGTCCTTTCCCACAGGCTGGGCGGTTCGCAGGACCTCGTTGGGCTCCAGGGGACCCGTAAAGGGTAGCGCCGGACGAGCGGTGTAGGCGACCGCGTCGATTGGCGAGACCATCACCTTCGGCAGGATCCAGGCGAGCAGGACTCCACCGACAAGCAGACTCGCGACCGTCACATAGGTGATTTTCACCCGGCAGAACCATTGCTTGAATCGTTCCTCGCTACGAGAAACTTGATTGCCGACGATGTCGGTCACTCTTTTTTCCGAAAGAACGCTTTTGTAGCGCTCGCATCGCACGTTGAATTGCCCGGCCAGAGCCTCGTAGCTCTCCCATCGCTCCCTCATGTTGAGAGTCAGCGGAAATGTGAGCAGATAGATGACGTAGACCGCTACGGTTACCGCCAGGATCTCCAGCCGCAGATCCGCTTTAATCAGAGCAGCGATGAAGGCACTCAAAAGCACCGCCACCGCGCCGATCATCGTGTCCGAAAGGCTTTTCACCATCGCCGCGATCTGGCTGGAAAAGGACTCCACCGTCTTAGCGACATCGTCTTCGAAAGCCCGCACCTGCGCTCCGAATTTCTCCAGCCGTCCTTCGATGAACAGCTTCCAGTCCTGGTCCAGGCGATCCGAAAGGTCTTTTGCCCGGAGGAGGAGGCTCCGGCAGGAGCGCTCCGTCTCCTTCTCTTTGTCCGGGTCAGGAATGAACGGCCGGAGCACCCGCGCAACGGCGCTCTGGAGATAGTCGATTCGGTCGGCGCGAAGCTCTTTCTGGTAGGCCCACCAGACGATCCAGGCGAAGGCCTCCATTCCTGGTACCACCTCTTTGTCGTCGATCTCCGCCGTCTTGACGGGAGTGACAACCGCCCGCTCCCCGGCTCCCGAGTAGACCGCCCGCCATCCCCCATCGCTCCGTTCGCTGCGGTCCGCCGTGTAGAGAAGGCACAGGTTGACGAAATGAGCCCGGAGAGCCTTCGCCACTGGATCACCGGCCGGAACTTGCCCCTCGACTGCCAGATGAAGCGGCGTCAGATGTTTGACCCAGTCGGCCTCCCACCGCAGATCGTTGCGTCGACTGCTAAGGAAAGCGTCGACGTCGAGGCCTTTGGGTGGAATGAAGCCGGATTCCGATGGCGCGCTCAGAGCGAGCGGCCAGCCGGCGGCGGAGTCTCCCCCCACAACGGCGAGATACTGGCCGTTCAAGATGCACTCCCATTCCGGAGCGAGGATCACCAGTCTCTTGGGTGTGCCCGGACCCCACCACGCCTCGATCTTATTTAGGTCCTGCGCGAAAAGGTGGGCGAGAGTCCCGGTCAGCATCACCAACGCCGGCCGCACATTGGGCGGCATGGAAAGTTCCCTTTCCTGAAGCGCAGCAGCAACGAGCGTGCGTTTATCGACCTCAAGTTGAAGGTCCAGCCGCGGATCTTGAACCTCTGCGAATAAGTCGCACAAATCCTTGAAGTCCTGATTCTCCAACCCCTCTTCAAGCGTGACCTTCAGGCCATCCTTGGCCAATTGGATCTCCTGATGACTTGCTTTCGGCCCTGGGGAAAACTTGAGATTGAGAAATCCGGACAGGGCCCCACCATAGGCCGCCAACGCCGCGGCGATCTTGCTACTAGCCGAAAACAGCCGTTCCTCCCCCTCCCCTTTCTTCCCCCGACCTTGCTCGATCGTCGTGAGCCTCTGCTCATTCTGGCGGAGCTTGACGGTATCCAGATCCTTCGACCAGATCGGAGACGGAGAGTCCCAGGGCTTCGACGAGATCGAGGAGCGACCGCCCGGAGAACGAGGGCGGCTCCGGAGAAGGCATCACGACCTCCTTTCGAACCGTGTCGTGCGGAGGACGATCTCGTAGTGGGCCTGTTCCACCCCATCCTCGACATAATCGATCCGCCGGACAACCTCCTTGAAATGCTCCTCTTGGACCTCGAGCTTCAACCCAAAGTCTCCCTCGTACCTCCGCTTGATCTTGCTGACGGCCTGCTGGTTTATGAGGAACGATCGGTCGAGGACCTTCCGCTCTTTCAGATCTTCCTCGATCTCTTCCTCAATTTCAGGGGGGAGTGCCAGGCTCTTGACCCATTCTGGAGTCAGGAGAATCTTCTCAGCTTCCCAAACCTTCTGGAGCTCGGGCTCCACTCGCTCCCAATGAGGGGTGAAACGCAGCCGGTTTTCCAGGTCGGTAAATACATCGAGAACGTTAAAGGTCGCCTGGCGATCGTCGACGAGCAACGCGGCATCAAGGAAGCTCCGGAAGAAAAATTGAGCCACCTCTCCCTCTTCCCCCTGGCGATCCAGCAGAAGCATGTCGAACTCCTCCGGCCGGGGCTCCAGGGGACGCACGAAGGCACACTTCTGCAGTTCCTCCTGAGTGGTCGGCATGGCTCCTGTCTTGACCAGAGTGATATAGGTTATCCCCTGCGCGTCCGTTTGGAAAGCGTGCTCGAACACGGGAACAGGCTTGATCTTCAGCAGGGCGAGGCGGCCTCCCATATCATCCCCAGTCACCGTCTCGTAGCGGCAGACGACGAGGTCTCCCTCGGCAAAGCTCTTGTTCCCCTGAACGACATTGAGAAGAAGCCGGGCAAGCTCCTGGGAGGCGGGAACGAAGTCGACCCGTCTCGCCAGCAGATCCCGGCAGATGGTGCCGACTCCCTGCTTCAGCTTTCCCTCCTCCGAATCGGCGAACCTGGCCACTCGAGCATGCTGACTGGCCAGGGAATTGGCGATATGGGTGCTGAAGAACTCGAAAACCTGCTGGCTCGTCGCCGGCGGGAGCGTCCGTTCGGAGAGCTGAAGGACTCCGCCGTCCTCGCTCAGGATGTGCAGGATGAGCTCATTAATCTTGACCTTGATCAGTTTTCTCATAGGAACCTCCCCGCCTCCAAAGGAATGCTCTCCAGAGGCGCGATGGGTAGCTCAAGCGTCCGTTGCAGGCACCGGGTTGTAGCCTTGGCCTCTTGATTGTTGTTTTCATTCTACCACGCTGAAGACAGCAACCGCTCGTGTCCCCGGGGGGTGGTTGGTCGCATCGACCACCCGTCCGGGGAGCCCAGGCAGCAGGAGGGCTCATGGGATAAGATGGCCTTCCGATGAAACCGCTCGCGGCCGATACCCCCCTCGAGGTCGAGCGCGTCTGGCTCGAAGGGATCCGGGCGCGCGGCCCTCTGTTCCAGCTTCAGCGCATGCTGGAGCTTACCGACCTATGCCGGCAGGCGGCCCGGGAGGCCGTGCGGCGAGCCCATCCGGAGGCGAGCCCTCCGGAGGCCGACGAGATCCTCCTCCGCGAGCTCTACGGAGACCCGGAAGCTGCCCGCCGCGTCGTGGCCCTCCGCCGCGAGCAGGGTTTCTATGATCGAGAGCCCTGACCTCTGGACGGCTCTGCTGCCGGTCGTCGACACCCTCGAGGCTCTCGGTGTCCCGTACCACGTAGGGGGCTCGGTGGCGAGCAGCTTCACCGGCATCGCCCGTGCCACCCAGGATGCCGACCTCGTCGCCAGTCTTCGCCCCGAACACGCCGCGCCTCTCGTTCAGGCTCTCCAGGGTCCGTACTACATCGACCAAGAGCGGGTCGAGCACGCCATCCGGACTCGTCGCAGCTTCAACGCGATTCACCTCGGGACGATGTACAAGGTGGATGTTTTCATTTCCAAAGACACTCAGTTCGCCCGCGAGAACATGATGCGCCGTGTGGCCATCGAGATCCCGGGCCTCGGCCGATCACTCTGGTTCTCCTCCCCCGAGGACATCGTCCTCCACAAGCTGCTCTGGTACACCGAGGGAGGCGGAGTCTCCGACCGGCAGTGGTACGACCTCGAGGGCGTGCTCCGTCTTCAAGGTAGGAAGCTGGATCAGGATTATCTTCGCTCCTGGGCCGAGCGGTTGGGAATCACCGATCACTGGACCGAGCGCTTCGGGAGGCGGGGCAGTAGTCGGTACTGACAGAGCTCTACACTGACTCCTAAAGGCCCGCCCTGGGCTGCTCGAAACCTGACCTGTCCCCGATCACGCTGTCGCTCACTCGATCGTCACCGAAGCTTCCCGCCGAGAAACCTTCTCCGGCTCCTCCTCGTCTTGAGGTCATGCCGACGGCCGCAATCTCCCCCGCCCCTCTGCCCCCTTGGCGCCGGAATCCCTGGCTGGTGGTGGTCGAGATCATGCTCGCCGTCGCGGTGATCGTCGCGGATCGCTACGGCCTGATTCCCCTCAGCAATACTCCGTTCCTCCTCCTTCTGGGATGGCTCTCGCTGCGGCTCCGCGGCCTCGGCTGGCGCAACGTCGGGTTCGTCCGGCCGCGAAGCTGGCTCCGCACACTGGCGCTCGGGAGCGTGGCCGGCATTGCCATGGAGCTGTTGGCGCTTCTCGTCACGGAGCCCTTGCTCGCCCGGCTCGTGGGGAGGCACCCGGATCTTTCGGACTTCCGGCCGCTGGTGGGGAATCTCGGGCTCCTGTTCATGCTCCTGCTGCCGATGTGGCTGCTGGCGGCCTTCGGCGAGGAATTGGTGTATCGAGGCTATTGGATGAACCGCCTCGCCGGTCTCGGCCACGGCACGCGGGGGGCCTGGATCCTGAGCCTGGTCGTGGCCAGCGCCCTCTTCGGCTGGGCGCACGGGGAGAGCCAAGGGCTCACCGGCATGCTGCAGGAAGGCTTCTCCGGATTGCTTCTCGGCCTCCTGTACCTCGCTTGCGGGCGCACCCTGGCCGTGCCCATCGTCGCCCACGGCGTCTCGAATACTCTGGCATTCGTGCTGATCTATCTCGGCCGCTATCCCGGCGTGTAGCGACCAGCGCGCCCCCTCTCGGGCGCTTTCGGAATGAGCTTCCCCCGAAGAGAGGGCAGCGATGGCCCTCTCGAGGGCAGCCATTGCCCTCATTGGGGCAGCCGCGGCCCTATTTGAGGCAATGATTGCCCCCATCGGGGCAACAATTCCCCCAATGAGGGCAGCGATTGCCCCAACCAGGGCGATGATTGCCCCAATTGGGGAGTGATTGCCCTGAACGGGGCAGTGATTGCCCCTATTGGGGCCATCATTGCCCCAACTGGGGCAGCCGTTGCCCTCGCGAGGGCCATCGCTGCCCTCTCTTTGTGCAGCGGGCCCGAGCGGCCGAGCGATGGCCAGATCTCTCCGGCCGAAGAGGAGCCTTCTTCGGGTGTCTAGGGGCGGGGGCGGAGACAACCGCCCTCGGCTCGGGTGCGGCCGCGGCCGGAGGCAGCGACCGGGGCGGGGTGAGAGCGGCTCCAAACAGCTCGTGCGCCTAGCCCGTGGCCATGGGCAGGTCCGGCTGCGACGATCCGCACATCTAATCGTCACCTCGTTATAGCGGCAGATGGCGCTTCATCGACCGAATCACCACGGCGGAAACTTTGCCTGGATCTTGGGCCAACTGGTGAGCGAAGTACCACGACAGCCAATCTCCTTTGGCTCAGGTTCTGCTGGTACTTCCAATTTCTGTCCGTGGTGATGAGAACATCGAAACCTGCGGCTTCAGCCTGGGAAATCAGGGTACCGTTCTGGAGAGTATTCCAGGCCAACTCATAAACAGTCGTCACTTCGTGCGAACGGAGATAACGGCGCAGGGGCACTGGTGCGCCCTGATCGAAGGAGACTTTCACGCCACGAGGAGACTATGAACGGCGTGTTCGAGGACAGCCTCCGCCTGCTCTCGGGTGACGCCGGGAAACCATTCGAGGAACTCCTCCAGCCTCGCACCGGACTCGAGATTCTCGAACAGCGCCGTGACAGGCACACGCGTGCCACGGAATACCCAGGCGCCGCTCACCCGATCCGGCGAGCGTTCGACAGCGCGGCATTGAGACCAGTCCATCATCCTGCTTATCCCGAGAAAGAATTCGTCCTGGCGCGGCAGTTGTCCAGGATCGGCGCCCCTCTATTCTACCCTATCCCAGCCCGTCTCATCCCCCTTCCTGTACACTCCGCAGTCGAGACGAAGAGGAGGCAATCATGAAAGCTCGTCCCGGCCTTCGGCGGCTCGTACTGCTCGCCGCCGCTGCGGCGCTCCTGATCTCGGGGCTGGGGATCCGCCCCGGCGCGGCGCGCACCAACAAGCCGCCGCTCCACGCCCGCCATTGGATGGCCATCACCGGCAAGCCCCTCGGCGCCACGGCCGGCGCCATGATGTTCCAGAAGGGCGGCAATGCCGTGGATGCCACCTCCGCCATGCTGGCCGCCGTCTGCACGATGTGGGACACCCTCGGCTGGGGCGGCGAGACCCAGGCACTGATCTGGAACCCCAAGACCCGCAAGGTCATCGCCGTCAACGCCATGGGCGTCGCTCCCTCGGGCGCCACGCCGGAATTCTTCCACGGCAAGAACATGGCCTATCCGCCGGAGTTCGGCCCGCTGGCGGCGGTGACGCCGGGCACTCCCGGCGGCCTTTTGGTGATGCTCGCCGAATACGGCACGCTTGAGCCTCGCCGACATCCTCGCTCCGGCCATCCAGTTGGCGGACGGCTACCCCATCGAGGCCCAGCTCGCCAACCGCATCGAGACGGACAAGGCGCGCATCAAGGAATGGCCGGCTTCCAAGGCCGTCCTCCTCCCCCATCTCGGCGAATCCCGCGAGGCGCCCCAGCCCGGCGAGATCTTCCGCCAGACGGACCTCGCCGCCACTCTGCGCAAGCTCGTGGAGACCGAGCGCCAAGCCCTCGCCGCCGGCAAGAGCCGCAAGGAAGCCATCCTGGCCGCCTATGACCGCTTCTACAAGGGCGACATCGCGGACGAGCTCGTGCGCGGCACCCGCGAGCAGGGGGGGCTCTTCACCAAGGAGGATCTGGCTCGCTGGCAGGTGCGCCTGGAAGAGCCCGTCAAGACCACCTATAAAGGGATCGAGGTCTATAAGCTCACCACCTGGACCCAAGGCCCCGCTTTGCTCCAGACCCTCAACATCCTGGAGCCGCTGGATCTCAAAGGCATGGGCCTCAACAGCTCCCGCTACATCCACACCCTCTACCAGGCGATGAACCTCGCCTTCGCGGACCGCGACTTCTACTACGGCGATCCGTATCTCCCGCCCGAGGAGCCCGTGCAGGGCCTCCTCTCCAAGGAGTACGCCGAAACCCGGCGTAAGCTGATCAACGGGCAACGCAACGATCCGGCGGTCAAGCCCGGCGATCCCTATCCGTTCGAAGGGAAGAAAAACCCCTACCTTGCGCTCCTGGAAAAGTGGGGAACGCCCGAGGAATCCAAGAAGTGGACGCAGCCCAATCACGCCGAAATGACTTTCGACGAGGGTTTCCGCGCCGGCACCACCTCCATCATCGCCGCGGACGAGGAAGGCTGGGTGGTTTCCGTCACTCCGAGCGGCGGCTGGATTCCCTCCTTCATCGCCGGCCGCACGGGCGTGGGCCTCTCCCAGCGCATGCAGAGCTTCGTGCTGGACGAAGGGCAGAACCCCTTCAACGTCCTGGTCCCCGGCAAGCTTCCGCGGGTGACGCTCACGCCCAGCCTGGCCCTGAAGGACGGTAAGCCGTGGCTCGCCTTCGCCGTCCAGGGCGGCGACACGCAGGACCAGAACCTCCTCCAGTTTTTCCTGAACGTCGCCGAGTTCGGCATGACCGTCCAGGAGGCCGTGGAAGGGCCGAACATCAATAGCTATCAGATGCGCAGCTCCTTCGGCGGCCACGAGTCGCAGCCGGGAAGGATCACCGTCCACGCCGGCACTCCTCCCTGGGTGCGGGACGAGCTGCGGAAAATGGGTTACAAGGTCGAGGTGGAGGAACGCACGTCCGGCCCCATCAACGCCATCCTTCTCGATCACCAGCACGGCACGATGTGGGGCGGCTCGAGCGATCACGGAGAGGATTACGGGATCGGGTGGTGAGGGGACCTCACGCGTCAACCTAGAAATGATCGGTTTCTGTAGGGGCGGTCCTGTGTGGCCGCCCTGCTTGCTTCGGCCTTTCCCCACCCAGGGCGGCCACACAGGGCCGCCCCTACAACACAGACTTACCTTGGCACGACACTGGGAGAGGGCGAGGTCGTACCAGCTACGGGCATGCCGTATTCTGGAGCTTGCCGTCGCAGTTGCTGATGTTGTGATCGAATCCGATGAAGTTCGGCAGGGTGGACTTCACCCAGACGCCTTTCTTGTTCTTGCAGTCCGCCGTGAGATTGTGGCCCTCGACGACGGCGTTCCTGCAGGTCAGGTAGAAGGAGCCGTTGGCTCCCGTGCAGGCCAGCGTTCCGTTGACGTTCGCGATGTCGCCCACGCATCCCGCGGCAAAGCCGAGGCTCGTCGCGACGGGGTTGCCGCCGCGTGCATTGCAGGTTGCATTGAGGGTGGTCCCGCTCATCGAGATTCCCGTGCAGGTCAACTTATAGGATCCAGGCGGCGGGGTTTGCGCCATGGCGGGCACCGCGACGGCGAGGGCGAGGATGGCAAGGACGAGGATCGATCGACACGAGTGGCTCATAACGGCCTCCTTGGAGACCCTTCAGCTCAGGAATGAGCGAAGGTTTCGCAAGAGAGCTTGAGCAATAAACTTGCCAGGGTAACAACGGAGAGATCTCCTCACCTGTGAGAGTCAAAGATTCGTAAACTGACACGTCAGCCGGTCTGCCTGACACGTCAGTGACACGGCAGGGGTCCTCCCGATCCTGCCCTCTCCTCCTGGTTCCCTGCTGCGGGAGCCTGGCATGGCTGTTGCGAAAGACACGAGGGCGGTTCAAACAGTTCAAACCTGCAATCTCCAAAGGAGGGATGCCATGACGACCTGTACGGCGATCGATCCTGCCGACACCCAAGCTGCTTCTTCCACATTCCAGACCGCAGTGCTGCAGATTCCTATGTTCATCGTTCCAGACGCACCAGCCAACACGATTCAGTTCACCAGCACCGCCGGCACATTGAGCACCGGCCAAGCGACCTCCGGCCTGACATGGTCGGCGAGCGGCACTACGCTGACGATCGCCACCAGTTTCATCGGCACCGGCTGGGCTTCGTTCAGTTTCACGCCCACGGGCGGAAGCGCTCAGGTGATTGCCTTCGCGGTCGTCGAGAGCGGTACCTCGACGAGCTCCACCGCGACGCAAGCCACCGTAAGCGCGAGCGGCGCGCTGCAGTGCAGTCCTCCCAGCGGGGTCACCTACCAGTCCGCGGAGGCCTTGATCCAATCGCTTCCGACTACCGGCGGCCAGGTTGCAGTGACCGACCCTCTGTTCATCGTACAAACCGGAGCGAGCAGCTCGAGTCCCTACCAGTTCTCACTCGTCACGGGCTCGGGAGTGAGCTCTTTCCAAGCTCCCACGCTGAGCCCCGGGCTCAGCAGCCCGTCGAACAATCAGGTGAACGTGGCGAGTCAATTCAATAGCTGCACCGCCACGATCAATTTCACCACGACAACCGGCACGACCGGCACCGCCAGCTTCACGGTGCTGCCTTCGGTGAACAGCGCCAATAACGCCAATGGCACAACGACCAATCTCACGGTGAATTCTGACGGCTCCCTCATCGTCACCACCCTGGGCACGGGCATGGCGCTGCTGGACTCCGAGCCGACCTATGAGACCACGGTTGCCGGAACCTACACCTTGAACTTCACGGGCGCCGGCCTCACGTTCCTCAACAATCTCCAGTTCGGCGGCAATACGACGCCGCCCTCCTACATCACCAACGTCTCCCAGCAAAGTGGCACGACCTCGTTTACGGACACCAATTCAGACACCAATCAACAAGTCGCCTTCACGGCCGGCACCAGCGCGGGCACGCTCGACCCCGTGATCATCAACGACCCGACGCAGGGTTGAGAGCCTGCCTCAGAATCTCCTGAAAGGCGGGCTGATCCCCGAGGCGCTCGAACCAGGGAAACCTGAACCATACTGGATCAAATCCCTGGTCGAGCGCCTGTTTGGCCAAGGTGATGGCCGAGGCCGGCTCGTCGAGGAGAGCGTAGACGACCGCGGCGTCGTAGGCAGCCTGGGCGTCTTCGGGAGAGCGGCGTAAGGCCTCCTGAACGGCTGCGGCGGCGCCCAAACGGTCGTCCAGGTGAGCCAGGGCCTGGGCTTTCACAGTCAGAAAAGCGGCAGGATTGGGATCCTTCTCCGCCAACTCGACGATCTGGCGATAGAGGGGGGAGGCCGTTTCCTTTCTCCCCATCAAAAGATAGGAGTCTGCGAGGTTCAAAAGGAAATTCGGGTTCCTGGGCTCGCTCTCGACGACGCGCCGGTACACCTCGGAGGCTGCGGCATAGCGTCCCGAGAGGAGATAGGCCGTCCCCAGGTTCGAGAGCGCAGCCAGCCCCGGCGCTCGCTGGACGAGATCCTCGTAGAGTTGGACGGCTCGGTTGAGATCCCCCTTGATCATTTCGAGCAGGGCCAGCTTCGAGAGGATCGTGGGATTGCCGGGAGCGCGCGACAATGCGGATTCGAAATGGCCACGTGCTTCGGAGATCTTGCCTTCGCCGTACTCCATGACCGCCAGGTTGTAAAGCCTTTTCCAGGAGGGCTGGAGGCGCACCGCTTCCTGCAACAAAGCGATTCCCTCCTCCGGCCGGCCCCGCGCTTTGAGAAGGTGAGCCCGTTTTTCCAGCAGCAGGGCATCCGCGGGAACGAGATCTTCGAGCTCCCGCAGATCCTTCTCGGCCTTGTCGAGCTCTCCCTCATCCAGCGCGGCTACCACCAGAGCGAACAGCGGCCGGGGATCCTCCGGCGCCAGACCGCGGGCCAGCCGCAGGCTCTCCATTGCTTGGGCCAGGTCTCGAAGGGTCTCGCGAATGGAAGAAACGGCGGCGAGCGACTTCAGCCTCCAGGAGGTAGACCTCAGTGAAGCGCGGCGAGCGGCCCCGGAGCTCGGCGATCTGCTTCTGGATCGGCTCCAGGTCGACGTCCTGCCGCGAATCGTAGCGCCGGCGGAGTTGGAGGAACGTCTTGAGGTCGCCGCTGTCCACGTCGAGGTCCGGCACTCCGTCCCGCAGGCTGAAATCCGCATAGCCTTGCCGGAGCTTGCGGGTCACCGCGCCCGCCACCAGGGCGAAGTCGTCGGTGGGGACCTCGATGCTGTCCGCCCAGGCGACGCTGCCGTCTCCACCGTGCAGCCGGCCGAGGGTTACCCTGCAAGCCTCGGCGCGGCAGTCGAGGCGAGAGGTTATGACCTCATCCGCCGAAACGGCTTTCGCCACCTGCACCGGTGAACCGGAAACCGCGTCGATCTCGTCGAACGCCTTGGGAGACATACCCTTCAGAGACGTCAGGGCCTGCAACAGGGCCACCCGCACTCCGGAGGCCAGCAGCTCGATCTCCTCGTTTCCCGCTCCGGTGCCGATCTCCGGCGCCAGCACGGCCACATAAAGCGGAGGTTGGGGGGGTCGCAGCGCACGGTAGGCCCAGACTCCGAGCCCCACCAGGACGACGAGCACGACGAGCCACAAGGCACGGCGGAGCCGGAGACCGCTCGCTGTCAGAGCCGAGTCCGGGAGCGATCTGGCTTCCTTCGAGCGCTGGAGCGGCCCGACTTCCACGCCCGAAGCGGAAGACGAAGGCAGCTCAAGGGCGGTCTCCGTGCCCGTGGCCTCCGTGGTGGTCAGGGCGAGGCGATCGAGCTCGCGCCGCACTTGGCCGGCGCTGCGGGGACGCAGGAGCGGGTCCTTCTCCAACAGGTGGTCCACCAGGTTGGAGAGACCCTCGGGGACCGCCGGATTCAGCTCGCGGACGGGCTTCTGCCGGTGGTGAATCACCCGGGTCAGCGTTGCCAGGTTGTTCTCGGCCGTGAAGGGAGACTCGCCGGTCAGCACCTCGTACAGCAGCACGCCGAGGGCGAAGAGGTCGGTGCGGTGATCCACCGGCTCGCCGCGTGCCTGCTCAGGGGACATGACGCGGCAGGTGCCGAGAACGGTGTGGTCCCGGGTCAGCGACTCCTCCTGGTCTTCGAGCAGAAGCCGCTTGGCGATTCCGAAGTCGGTGATCTTGGGCCGGCCGGAAGGGGTGACCAGGACGTTCTCGGTCTTCAGGTCCCGGTGCACGATCCCCTGGCGGTGCGCGGCGTCCAGTCCGTCGGCCAGTTCGCGGGCCAGCTCCAGGGCCTGCCGGACCTTCAGAGGGCCCTGCCCGGTCATCTCGTGAAGGTTCGTCCCCTCCACGTACTCCATGACGATGTAGTCTGCGCCGTTCTCCTGAAGGATGTCGTGGACCTGGACGATGGCGGGGTGGGAGAGCCGCGCGGCCATCCGGGCCTCGCGACGGAAGCGCTCGCGGCGTTCGGGCTTGGTCCCGAAGTCGGGATGGATGCGCTTGATGGCCACCCGCCGGTCGAGGCGTTCGTCATAGGCGAGGAGCACCTCGCCCATGCCACCGGCCCCGAGCCGTTCCAGAACCCGGTACGGCCCAATCCTCTCGGCAGGACTCGACAGATCCAACTGCATGAAGGCTCCGTGATTCGCCTGAAGTCTACCCCATTCTGTTGGGAACGTCTTGGTTTGATCTACCCACTCTTACGCTACTCTTCCCCTATGCCCGAAGGATACGGTTGCCAGAATATGGTCGACCCGCTACGGCGGGTCCTGGTGAAGCGCCCGGACGCGGCGTTCGCGGTGGACGATCCGGCGCGGTGGCACTACACCTCCCGTCCGGATCTGGACGAAGCGCGGCGCGAGCACGACGCGCTGGTGGAGATCCTCGCCGGGGCCGGGGCCGAGGTCGTCGATCATCCCGAACCCCAGCCCGGCCGGGCCGATGCGATCTACGTCTTCGATCCCGCCCTGGTCACCAGCCGCGGCGCGGTGATCCTGCGCATGGGCAAGGAGCTGCGGCGAGGCGAGGAGGCGGCCATCGCCCGGCGCTTCCGGGAGATCGGCGTGCCCATCCTCGCCGAGCTCACCGGTGAAGCCACGGCGGAGGGAGGCGATCTCCTTTGGCTGGACGACCGGACTCTGGCGGTGGGACAGGGTTTCCGCACCAACGCCGAAGGGCTGCGCCAGCTCCGGGAGGTGATGGCCGGGATCGGCGTCGAGGTCCTGCCCGTCGAGCTGCCCTACTTCACCGGTCCCGAAGCCTGCCTCCATCTGCTCTCGCTCATCAGCGTGGTGGACCGCGATCTTGCCGTGGTCTATCCGCCTCTCCTGGCGGTTTCCTTCTGGAAGACTTTGCAGGACCGCGGTTTCCGGCTCATCGAAGTTCCCGAGGAGGAGTTTCCCACCATGGGTCCCAACGTCCTCGCGCTCGCTCCCGGACGGTGCCTGATGCTGGAAGGCAATCCCGTCACCCGCCAGCGCCTGGAAGAGGCCGGCTGCGAGGTCCTCACGTACCGCGGCCGCGAGATCTCGCTCAAGGCCGAGGGCGGGCCTACGTGTCTTACGCGGCCAGTGTGGCGAGGATAAAGAGGCCTCATGTTCGTCGGACACTATGCAGTCGGGCTGGCAGGCAGGGCGAAGGCTCCTCGCATCTCCCTGGGGACGTGGTTCCTCGCGGTTCAGTTCCTCGACCTTCTTTGGCCCATCTTCCTCCTCCTGGGCTGGGAGCACGTCCGCATCACGCCCGGCATCACGAAGCTCACCCCACTGGACTTCTACGACTACCCCCTCACCCACAGCCTGGTGGGCGCCCTCGGCTGGTCGGTCCTCTTCGGAATTGGCTACCTCGTGCTGGGGCGTGGAGAGGCCGATCCCCGGAAGCGCCGCCGCGGCGCGGTCCTCCTTGGGGCCGGCGTCTTCAGCCACTGGATCCTCGACCTCCTGGTTCACCGGCCCGATCTGCCCATCCTGCCCGCGGGGCCCTATGTGGGGCTCGGGCTCTGGAACGTGCCGGCGATCGTGCTGCCGCTCGAAGCGGCCCTCTTCGGAGCCGGCATCTTCCTCTACCTGCGCGCCACGCAGGCGAGGGACGCCATCGGCCGCTGGGGGCTCTGGTCTCTCCTGGCGTTCCTCTTCGTGGTCTGGGTCGCGAATTTCTTCGGCCCCCCGCCTCCCAGTGAGCAGGCGATCGGCTGGGTCGGCCTCCTGAGCTGGCTGATCGTCCTCTGGGCTTGGTGGGTGGACCGGCACCGGACCGTTCGAGAGCGGCCTTCATCCTGACCCCCATGCCGCGTGCAGCTCTCGTCTTCGGCCTGGCTCTCCTGCTCGCCGCCTGCCGCGATCCCGAGCGCACGGCGGCGGCCAGGACCGGCGGCGAACCGCGGCGGGGCAAGGATCTCATCCAAAAGTACGGCTGCCAGGCCTGCCACAACATCCCGGGAATCTCCCAGACCGACGGCAAGATCGGACCGCCGCTTCGACCGCCTCGCCAGCCGCGAGCAGTTGGCCGGCAAGCTGCCCAACACGCCCGAGAACCTGATGCGCTGGATCCGCGATCCCCAGGACGTCAGCCCCGGCACCGCCATGCCCCAGATGGGCCTCTCCGAGCAGGAAGGGCGGGACATCGCCGCCTTCCTCTACTCCCTGCGGTAGGCCTCATTTTTGCGATACAAAGG
>CAVUHL010000008.1:0-23967 GCA_963741305.1 uncultured Holophagales bacterium
GCGCCCACTGCCCGGTTTTTCGCAGACTGCTGCTAAAACGAACCCTCGGATTCTGGACATTGCTGGAAGATTCGATTAACCGAGAGGGCGAGGCCAATTCTTCCCCGCTTGAGCGCGCAGCGCGAATGCGGCAAGCTGCTATGTATGGAGCGGCGGAGCCGCGTAATACATAGCACTGGTAGCTCCCGCGTCACCACCCCCACGGACACGAAGGAACCGCTTACCTCGCTCTCATGCGTAGAGCCGCGTACCGGAACGATCACCGAAATATCGGCCGCCCGAGTCCTTGACCTTGGCGACGGGAAAGTAGATTAATCCCCGGCAGAAAGACTTCTCAGGAGAACCCTATGATGAAGCACCCCGGTCGCTGGATTGCACTCTTTCCCATCCTGGCATTAGTTCCTCGTCTCGGCCTCGTCGTCGTCGCGGCGGACCGCCAACAGGTAGCCACCGAGACCCGAACGGCCTTGCTTTGGCTCAGCTCGGCCGCGTTGGCAGTCCTGGTCGGTTTAGCCGAGGTCTACGTCGGCGTCGCCGTGGTCTCCCGCAGGCACGGCGGTCTGGCGGTTGTCTGGGTTGCGATCACCGTGCTGCTGAATGCCCTCATCGTGCCCCTCTCGGTCTCCGGTCTCGAAGCGGTGCCCGTGTGGGTGATTCTGGGCTCGCCTCGGCTTCAGGTCGCTTGGGGAGCGGGGCTCGGGTTGCTCTCCACTCTTTGCGTCTGCGGCTGCCTATGGGCCGATGTCGTCCGCGACGACTCTGAGCGGCTGCCTCAATCCTATGAGGCTCACTTGCTGCGGCGCATTGAGGAAGAAGAAGCGAAACGTAGCGCGCTCGAAGCGGAAGTCAATGCGTTGCGAGCGGAAGGCCAGCGCGCTGCCAGCGTCGCTCTACCCGCTCCAGCGCCGCTGCCAGCGCACGCTGCTTGCGCTCTCTGCGGGTATTGGCACGCTGACCAGCGCAAGGTCGCCGGCCATATCACTCAATGCCGCCGCAGGGCCGCCCGTTCCAGCCCTCTGGAGGTTCCCCCGCAGCGCTCCGAAGCGATGGATAGGTCTGCCTGAAAGGCTACGACGGCAGAACAGAGTTTCAGAGAGTCCGAAACATTCGCCTGGCGAATCTTTCATATGCCCACAAATGAGAATCTACGACTTCCTCAAAGTTTCGCCGGGCGAAACTTCTGTAATTTCTGAAACTCTGCCGAAAAATCGATGCACTGCGAGCGGAAGACCAGCGCTGACACAGCGCCACTCGCGGAGCCGACAGTCTTCATGCTCGTCGTGTGCCGCTCTAACTGACTGCTGCCAGATCGAAAGTTTCGCATGCGAAACTTCGGAGACTTTTTGAAGCTCTGGTTTAACTGGCTCCAGGCCGCGTGAAGATATTGCGTCTCAAACCCAATTCTTGGGGGACGCAAACAAGCATTGGACATCTTGGAAACATTCTCTTACAGTCCGGAGAGTTCAATGGAGGAGTTCTCGATGCCTAACAATTTCGAATTGATCCGTCGCCCTGAAGTTCTAAGAATCACCGGACTGAAGAAATCGACCCTGTACAGCCTATTGCGAAGAATGGAGGACCCATTCCCTCCGAATTATCCGACTTCGGAACGTGGCCGAGCTTGGGTCAAGGCCGAGGTGCTGGTATGGTGTGAGAGAAGGACAAAGGTGACGAAAAAACTGACGCCGATTGAACGCGCCATGCTACTCAGGCAAGAGTGGGGAGGTTGAACGGCGGGGTGAGGGAGATGAGGGGCTCGCTTGGTTACAAATAGTAAAGTTACCCACTTGCAACTCGCAGAATGCTTCGGAAGTCCCGAAGCCCTTCCGCAATCCCTTCCTCCCTCCTACCTGCCTATAGCTGAGGAGCCGCCAAGCGGCCAGGAAGATCCTCGGTGTCAAAAGGGCGCTCCGCGTCCGAGATGTCGCCCCCATGCCCGCCTGATGCGGGAGGGTGTGGCGGGAGACCCGAAAGTGGATCCCCCGCGGGGGGTTGGTGCGGCGTAGTCCTCCCCAGAGCCCCGAGGGGCCACCTTCGGACCACACCCAGAGAGGTCGGAGCCGGCGCCCCTTGTAGGGTCGGCACCACCTCACGACCCGATAAATCGCAGCCCCTTGTCATGACGTGCCCGGCAGAGATAGCCCAGCACCCGCCGGGCCAGCTCGACCGTGGCCTCCTCCCGCTCCGCCGCCTCCCGGAAGAGCTGCAAGGCGGCCAGGGCCTCCAGATGCACCCCTTTGGACTCGAACACCTGGGTCAACTCGCCGGCCAGCTCCTTGACCTCGCCTGTCCGTCCCTCCTCCAACATCAGCACGGCTTCCTCCAGCAAGGCCAGGGCCACGTCGTAGGACTTGCTCCTCCGGGCGAATTCCTGCCGCGCCTGCGCCAGCAACCGCAAAGCCGCCTCGCGGAGCCCGAAGCCGGCGCAGATCCGGCTTTCCAACCAGAGGGTGCGGAGTATCCCGATCTCGTCTCCCATCTCGGCGGCCAACTTGCGAACCTGCTGCGTCATTCTCGCCGCCTCGCTATACCGGGACACCTGGACGTAGGAAACGGCAAGGTTTAAGTGGAGGATATTTCTGAGCCGCAGGTCGGCCTGCAAATCAGGTAGGGATTCAGCCTGGAGCAGGGCCTCGATGGCGCTGTCGTGCTCGCCCATCACCTCCAGCGTGAACCCCTTGTTGATCAGGATACGCGCCGGGCAACGGCTCAAGGGGAGGGCTTCCTCCAGCCGGTCCAGGGCCTCCTGGAACCGGCGCTCGTCCCGCAGCAGGGAGGCTTCGAGGTCGAGGAGGCGCCCAGGATCGAGGAGGCCCTGAGGATCGGCGCCGGAATCCCATAGCCCCTTGGCCTCTTCCATGCCTACCCTTGCCGCCTTCAGCTCGCCGACAATTCTCAGGATGTTGTCCCCATGACCCGCAGCGTAACCCCGAACCCGTCTGAGCCAGCTCTTCGGACCTCGGACGTGCTCCGCGATCTCCTGGGCGAGCCGCGCCAGGGACGCCGCCCGTTCGAGGTCGCGTGAGGCCTGTACCACGGACTCGTCACAGCAGATTTCCATCAATGCCCAATTCTGGAACTCCTCCGCCCGCCGCACCACCGCCACCTGCTCGTCTTCCGGCAAGTCCTTGAGGAGCAGCCACAGCTCTCCGGCAAGCTGGCGGTCTTCAGGGCGGGGGAGGCTCTCGGGAAGCGGCAACCTCAACAGGCGCACGTAAAGGCCCGAGACCACGATCCCAAGATCGTGGAAGAGGCCTTTCACTCCTCCCCGGCCCGCTCGCAGCCGGATTTCGCGCAGGGCATCCGCGTACTGGAGGATCTGCTCGCCGTCCGCAACGGTCAAGTCCACCGCTTGCGCGATCTGGTCCATATGCGGAGTGGGATCGTTGTACCCCATCTCGTACCAGGTCAGCGTCGTGTAGTGAAGGCGCGCCAGGGCGGCGAAGACTCTCTGCGTCAAGCCGGAGATCGCCCGAAACAGGCGCACCAGCCGATTCTTCGGCCTCATTTGCGCCCCCGCTAGCCCAAATTGAGATTTTTCCGCACCATGGCCTTGCAGGCGCGGCCCGCGCGGACCATGGAGGCTCGCAGCCGGCGCCGCGCAGGAGACTCGTCGATGCGACGCACCTTGATCGCCCTCACCCTCACCCTGCCCCTGTTGACCCCGCCCAGCCTGCTCGACCCGCTCTGGTCTCTCCTCTCCTCCCTCGGGAGCGAACCGCTCACCAAGAACGGCTGCGGGTGGGACCCCAACGGCCTCTGCAAGGCAGGCGCCGGCGCCGACCCGAACGGCCGGGAGGTTCTGGCACCCCAACCCGAAGCCGGCGGCGGGCAGAATTGATGCCTCGTTGAACCGGAGGCCCTGGTCGTAGCGGGCTCGGAAGAGGAAAGCGAGGAGGTGGCGGGCCAGCTCGGCCGTGGCCTCCTCGCGCTCCGCCGCACTCCGGAAGAGTTCCAGAGAGGCCAGGGCCTCTCGGTGCACTCCCTTGGACTCGAACACCTCGGTCAGCTCTCCAGCCAACTCCTTGACCTTGGCCGTCCACCCCTGGTCCAGCAGCAGCGCCGCCTCCTCCAGCAGTACAAGGGCCACGTCGTAGGACTTGTTCCGTCGCTGGAACGCCCGCCGTGCCTGCCCCAGCAACCGCAGGGCCTCCTCGCGGTGGCAGAGCGCGGCGGCGAGGCGGCCCTCCAACCAGAGGGCGCGAAGGACGCCGATCTCATCGCCCATCGCCGTGGCAGCCGCGCGCACCTTCTGCGCTGTTTCCGCAGCCTCGCTATAACGAGACGCGCTGAGGAATGAAACGGCGAGGTTCAAGTGGAGGATGTTCCTGAGCCGCGGATCGGCCTGCAAGTCAGCCAGGGCATCGGCTTGGAGGAGGGCCTCGATGGCGCGTTCGGACCTGCCCATCACCTCCAGGGTGAATCCTTTGATAATAAGGATACGCGCCGGGCTGTGGCTCACTGGCAGGGCCTCCTCCAGCCGCTCCAGGGCCTCTTGGAACCGGCGCTCGTCCCGGAGCAGAGAGGCTTCCAGGTCGAGCGGCACGCCCGGGATCGAGCACGCCGTCCGGGTCGGAACCCGAGCGCCACAGCCGCTTGGCCTCCTCCATGGCGGCCCTCGCCGCCTTGATGCCACCCTTGACTCTCAGGATATTGGCGACATGCGCCAAGGCGTAGCCCCGGATGCGGTTGGGCCAACCTCCCGTCCCTTGGAAGCGCTCCGCGATGACCTGGGCAACCCTCGCCAGGAAGGCCGCCCGTTCGAGGTCACGGGAGGCCTGCACCACCGCCTCCTCACAGTACCGCTCCATTAGTGACCAACTCTTGTACTGTCTTCCCAACCCCACCACGACCAATTGCTTCTCCTCCGGCAGGTCCTGGAGGAGGGAAAACAGCTCTCCGGCGTGCCAGCGGGCGGGCTCGAGGGTGTCAGGCTGTGGGTACTCCTCGAGCGGCGGGAGCTGCCGGGACATCTTGACCGCCTCGACAAGGGCGCGACGCACCAGCCGCGAGATCTCCAGGTTCGAGGTCTCGACCCAGTCCCTCTCGGCAAGCGTCAGGTCCGAGTCCTCCTCGGCCAAGCCCTCCAAGGATTCCAGGCAGCCGGTGACGATGGCGACTTCCGCCAGCCGGGCGTCGAGGCCCGACAGCAGGCGCTCGTAGGGCTCGTCGTTCAACTCCTTGTCCTTGGGCCGGAGATAGAACGACCTGTTTCGCCGCCATGCCGGCCCGGGGGCCGATTTCCTTCTGGGAAAGCCCCTTCCATAGGGCGAGGATCGAGACGATCAAAGAACGAACCCTCCGTTTCATTAGCGATGCCCTCCTAACCTACTTGAGTGCTTCAGAAGACCCAATCGAGACATCGGGGGACAACACGGTATCCGGCGGTGAGACGAAACTTCGCGAATTTGACCACCGCCTGATCCCGGCCGGCGCTACCGCTAGGCTTCCGGGCGGACAAGAAGAGCGATGCTGACCGACCTTGACCGAGTGCCAGACGCCGCCTGGGCCGAGTTGGCCGTCGCCGTGGAGGAGGTGAGTCCGCCCGCGACCGGCTGACGGCCCTGGTGGCGAGTCGCCGGCGCGGGACGTGGAGACCGGGCTAGAGGATGTTTTCGGCGACTTCGAGGCCCTGACGGATCTACGTGTCGTCGCCGAGTGCGTGGCCCAAGAGCTGAAAGCAGCCATCGCCTCGTTGGAGTCCATTCACCGAGGGCGAACCTGAGACGGACAAGCCATGGACAGCTTCGAGATTCGACAAGAAGGCGCGCGGTCCTCTCATCCCTCGGGGACGGCCGTTCCCTCCGGCCGGTCGTCCCCACCCTTTTTCCGTAGCCCGGAACATCCCAGCCCGACCGACCTGGAGCGCTTCATCCGTAGCGAGGCATCCCGGTTCCAGTCTGCCTGCGTCGTCGCGCACCTCCTGCGGTGCCAAGAGTGCAGAGAGAGCCTCCAACCCCTGGCCTCCCTACTTTTCAGCACGGCAGAGCTGGCCCCCTTGTCTCCCTTCCTGAAAAGCCATGTCTCCAAACCGCGCGAGCGGCGCCAGGCAGGTCGTACCGGCCAGGGTCTCCAGAGGACGAGATGAAGCAGCGGACTATCCGCCATGCAGGAGGCAGAGGAAGCCGTGGTCTCGACCGATCACCCCGGCAAGAAAGCGGCGGGCTTGCTTGAAGAATTGCTGGCGGGCGCTCAGGAAGAGCGGCTCGCCCGTATCTCTGAGGAGCGTTACCACGATCCCGAGCTTTTGGATGAGCTCTTGGCATTGGGTCATAAAGCTCTGATCGCCAACCCGGACCTGGCGGGGGAAATGGCATCGTTGGCCGTGGGCCTAGGCTTTCAGCTTGCCGCACGAGAGATAAGCCCGCTGCCAGGACCGGCAGAGCAAGGGATCTCGCGCGCGCTCTGCCTCAAGGGGCAGGGGCACCGGCTGGCTGGCGACCTCTGGGGAGCCAGAGGGAAGAGCGGGGCCCGCGGCATACCTCACTTTTGACCTTCGCGACCGGGCGGACTACTGCCGCTTCATGGCACTGCTGCGCTGGGACATGGGACGCTGGGACGAGGCCGCGGCTTTCCTGCATCACGCCTATCGGCTCTATGCGGAACTGGAGAACCCGTCAGAGGAAGCGGTGTGTCTGGCGCTTCTCGGAGTCCTCCACACCGAAACGGGTGAGGACAAACGGGCGGCGCCGCTTCTGGAGCAGAGCTTGGGGGGGCTGGATTCCCACCGGCATCCCTGGCTCGCAGCCGGTGCCAGGCTTGCGCTTGCCCTCTGCGCAGCCCTCACCCGCCACCAGGATGAGTCGCAGGCACGGAGGATGGAAGCGGCGCAGCACTACTCTGGCGCGGAAGCCCATGATGCCTTGCTCCTCCTGCGCGAGGGCCAGGTCGCCGGCCCCAAGGCGAGTCAGGCGACGCCTTGGACCTCCTCGGCCAAGCGCTGAATAAGCTGCTGCAACGGCGCCAACTCGCCGAGGCGGCACTGGCGGCGGTGTATCGCGGTGTCGTGCTGATGAAGTTGAAGCGCGACAGGGAGATCGACACCCTTCTCGAACAGGTGACCGATGCGTTTTTTGAGGTGCCGGATCTGACAGCACTCGTCCTGGAGACTCTCGGGGGGTTAGTGGGCGATCCCGGGAGCGAGCGCACGGTCTGGTTCCATTCATGGCCGCGGTTCTTTCGCCGGTGTCGGTGCCTGGGTTTTCTGCCCCATCCCGTGCCCTTCACCTGATAGCGGACCCGGGGAAGTAGCAAGGAGCGCCTCACGATGGCGAAGGCCAGGAGGACCTTGAAGTGGAGCCACCGCTTAAGGCCGTGACTTTGGATGTCGAGGAATTAAGCGCGACCGATATTGCTTTCCTCCTCGGCATCCGCTACGAGGCGGTCCTGAGGTATGCAAAAGAGTTGGAAGCTTCCGGTCTTCTGCGGCTTGTCCGCGCCGGGCGGAACCGTCTCGTCTTCACACGAGCCGACCTGGAGGTCCTACGGGGGCACCACCTGCAACGGAAACGTGAAGCCCTAGGCGATGGCATCTTCGAGCTGCACCAGCAGGTGCTGAGAGAATTAAAAATACAACACAATCATCTGACGGCGATGTCTCGTAAGGTGGGTGGACTGGTCTCAAAAATCAAAGCGTGTCCCCCGTCCACCAGCACTTTGATTCAGGGCGTCCCGCTAGAGGGTGCACGGCTGAAGACCGCGATTCCCGTTTTCGTGGAGCCTCTGGGAGGGAATTATTTCAAGGCCTCGGCAGCGGACCTTGGGGTCGAGGCCACCGCGCAGGGCGGGCGGGCCGTGGCCGTGCGTGCGCTCCGTCAACGGATCGCTGCTGAGTTTGTTTACCTTCGACAGCTAAAGCAACGATCGCCGAAGGAGGAGGAGCGCTACCAAGAGCTGGAAAGATTCATTGAGGTCCGGCCGGAACCTGTTGAGGGTTCTCGCTAATCGTACGGCAGGCTCCGACTGAACCTGCCGCCTGGCCTACGAGGAGGGATTGACTTGAAAGTGGATGTAGAGGGAATCAGGCAGCAGCTCCGCGCGTGGGCGGAGGATCTCGCCGAGTTACGTTCGCGGTGGGTCGTTTTTCAGGAGAACCTGTCGCTGACTGCGGCGGAAGCTTTGCAGGAGGATCTCGGCACCGATCCCGACGTGCTGACCGAGGTGTGGGCGGTGATCGGCGACAGCGTCCGCAACGCTTTGGACCCCTTGATCAAGGACCTTCGCGATACCGCCGAGTATTCGCCGGGGCAGCCGGGAGGGCGCCCGGCTAGATCAGCCTTGGGGAGGCTTCTCGATCTCAATGCAGAGAGTGAGGTGACGCGGCGGCTTCTCTACAGGATCGTGGTGCAGGACAACTTCACCGACGAACCGCCATACACCGCCGAGCAGGCGGGCCTGGAGATCGTCTATCTCGGGGGCCGCTGGCTCGCCACTTACTTGAAGCTGGAGGTGCCGTCCGACGCGCCGGAGAGTCAACGGCGGGAGCTACTGGTCCTCAGCGAAAACCCGAACCGCCTCGGCGGTCTGTATTACGGCGAGGTAGAGAGTGAGTACCATCGCGAGTACCGCCTACCCGAGTTGAGCGCCTTGGGGAGGCCCTTGGGTCCCGCTGCTGGGTCGTGCAGCGGGACTCGGCTTGCGACTTGGTACTGGTTGCCTCCGCGGTAAGGCGGCCTCCGGTTACCTAATCGTCACCCCAAGGCTCCGCCGGTCTGGGTAAGATACTGATTGTAGGTAGGTTGTGGGTTAAGCCCCCTCCTCTCCCGGAAGGGCGGGCGTGAGGATGGGAGAAGAGGGGTTGGGGTGATGAGGGCCAGGCAGCGGCGGAGAGAGCTCCAACTTTCCTCGAACACCGCCCGGACAAGTCAGCCCTGGTTCAAGACCCAAATCCCAACCCGTTGTATCGTTACCCCCGTGAGCGAGGCGACCGATCAACACGAAGAGGAGATCCTGGGAAAGGCCTACGACTCCCGGCTGATGCGCCGGCTGCTGGGTATGTCCGCCCTTACCGGGGCATGGCGGCGGGGGCTCTGGCGCTCATCCTGGGCTCCTCGCTGCTCCAACTCATGGGACCCCTGGCCACGGCGGTGGCCCTCGACCTCTTCATCCACCCGCGCGGGGAGGAGAGCCAGATCTCGGCGCCCAGCGTCTGGGTGCGGGACCATCTCCTGGCCCGGGGGATCGTTCCGGCCGACGTGGCGGTGCAGGGCCTCACGGCCATCTCGGCCATCTATCTGACCGCCCTGGTGCTCACCTTCGTGGCCCTCTACTCCCAGGGCTACGTCCTCCAGCTCATGGGGCAATACATCATGAACGATCTGCGGCGGCAGATCTTCGGCCATCTCCAACGCCTGCCCCTGGCCTTCTACGACCGCAATCCCATCGGCCGGCTGGTGACCCGGGTGACCACGGACGTGGACGCCCTGAACGAGATGTTCACGGCGGGCATCGTCACCATCTTCGGCGACCTGATGCTGCTGGCGGGCATCGTCACCGTGCTTTTCTGGATGGACTGGCGGCTGGCCCTGGTGGCTTTCTCGATCGTCCCCCTGCTCCTCCTGCTGACCTTCTGGTTCAAGACCAAGGTGCGGGACAGCTTCCGCGAGGTGCGGGTGAAGATCGCCCGCATCAGCGCCTTCCTCCAGGAGCACCTCACCGGCATGTCCATCGTGCAGCTCTTCAACCGGGAGGAGAGGGCCTACCGCGAGTTCGAGGAGATCAACGCCGCCCACCGGGACGCCAACGTGCGTTCCATCTTCTACTACGCCGTCTTCTTCCCTGGCGTGGAGCTGATCACCGCGCTGGGGGTGGGCCTGCTGATCTGGGTGGGCGGAGGCCGGGTGGTCACGGGGATCATCTCGGTGGGCGCCCTGATCGCCTTCCTGCAATACGCCCAGCGGTTCTACCAGCCCCTCTCGGACCTCTCGGAGAAGTACAACATCCTCCAGGCGGCCATGGCCAGCTCCGAACGCATCTTCCGGCTGTTGGACACGCCGGCCACCATCGCCACCCCCGAGGAGCCTGGCTCCCCGAGAGAGTGCAGGGGGAGATCGAGTTCGACGAAGTGCGGTTCTCTTACAAGGAAGGCGAGCCGGTCCTCAAGGGAATCTCCTTCCGCGTGCGGCCGGGCGAGACCCTGGCCGTGGTGGGCCATACGGGCGCCGGCAAGAGCACCCTGGCCAACCTCCTGCTGCGCTTCTACGACGTGGATTCCGGCGCCGTGCGGGTGGACGGCATCGACGTGCGGCAGTGGGACCTCGCCCGGCTGCGGCGTAGCGTCGCCATGGTGCTCCAGGACGTCTTCCTCTTCGCCGGCAGCGTGGGCGCCAACATCCGGCTGGGGGAGGATTCCATCAGCGAGGAGCGGGTGCGCTGGGCGGCCGGCGAGGCCCACGCCCTGCCGTTCATCGAAAAGCTGCCCGGCGGCTTCGATTCCGTAGTGCGGGAACGGGGGGCCGGCCTCTCCGTGGGCCAGAAGCAGCTCATCGCCTTCGCCCGCGCCCTCGCCTTCGATCCCAGCATCCTCATCCTCGACGAGGCCACCTCGTCCATCGACACCGAGACCGAGCAGCTCATCCAGAAGGCCCTGGACCGGCTCCTCGAGGGACGGACCAGCGTGGTCATCGCCCACCGCCTCTCCACCATCCAGAAGGCCGACCGCATCCTCGTCCTCCACAAAGGAGAGGTCCGTGAGTACGGCACCCACCAGGAGCTGCTCGCCCTGCGGGGCATCTACTACCGCCTGTACCTGCTCCAGTACAAGGACCAGGAGATGGAGATCCGGCAGGCGTCGCCTGTGCTGGATTGAGCCGCGATTCGAGACCCCCCGCGCTGAGAGTACAATGTGCGCCTCAACTCAAACCCTGGAGGAATTCCATGGCGCGTAACTCCTCTCGTTTCCTGATCTCCCTGGCTGCGGCCGCCCTGCTCTCCGCCGCACCGGCCGCGGCCCAGTTCAGCGGCCTCACCCTGCCGCCGGATGGCGACAACCAGTTCGCCTCCGTCACCCAGGGCATCGGCCTGGTGCGGATCACCATCCAGTACAACAGTCCGGACGTCCACAGCCCGCGGGCGGAGACCGCCGGGGCAAGGTCTGGGGCGGCTTGGTGCCCTACGGCATGGCCAACCTCGGGTTCGGCACCTGCGGCGACCAGTGCCCCTGGCGCGGCGGCGCCAACCAGAACACGGTCTTCACCACGACGCATGACGTGAAGGTCCAGGGCAAGCCGCTGCCCGCGGGCTCCTACGGCCTCCATTTCCTTCCCGGACCGGAGGAATGGACCCTCATCTTCTCGAAGAACTACACCTCCTGGGGCTCCTTCTATCGACGTCAAGGAGGATGCCCTGCGGGTCACCGCCAAGCCGGAGAAGAGCGAGTACCACGAGTGGCTGACCTACGAGTTCTCCGACCGCAAGCCGGACCGCGCCACCGCGGCCCTCAAGTGGGAGGATCTCCAGGTGCCCTTCACCATCACGGTGGACAACATCGCGGACCTCTACCTCGACCAGGTGCGGCGGGAGCTGCGGACTGACGTCGGCTTCAACTGGCAGGGCTGGACCCAGGCGGCGCGCTACGCCCTGGACAACAAGAAGAACCCGGAGGAGGCCCTCCGCTGGGCCGAGACGGGCGTCCAGAAGCCAGGAGACCTTCTCCTCGCTCTCTACCCTCGCCGACGCGCAGGCGGCGAACGGCAAGGCCGATGAGGCGAAGAAGACCATGGAGAAGGCCCTCAACAACCCCGCCGCCGCTCCGATTGAAATCCACGGTACGCCCGCCAGCTCATCGCCCAGGGAAGGAAAGAGGACGCCCTGAAGGTCTTCGAGCTGAACGCCAAGCTGCATCCCGACGTCTGGCTCGTCCATCTCGGCCTTGCCCGCGGCCACGCCGCCCTCGGCCACAAGAAGGAGGCCTTGGAGCACGCCCGTATGGCCCTGTCGAAGACGACCACGGACGGAGAACGCCGCAACGTCGAGACGGTGATCAAGGAGATCGAAGCCTCCAACTGAGAGCCCCTCCCCGCCCCCTCCCCAGCAGAGCTGGAGAGGGGAAAATCTCCTGCTGCCTGCTCCCCTCTCTCCACCTCGGGTGGGGAGAGGGGCTGGGGGGAGGAGCCCGCTGCAACCTTCTCCCACTTTCCTCCGTACTCCCCTCTTGACGACAACGACTCGGGTAGTTAAACTAACCGAGTAGTTGACATGAAGGAGACGGATATGGAGACATCCCATCACCTCGGAGACCTGCAGCTCGCCATCATGCGGGTCCTCTGGAAGAGCGGCGAATCGACCGTGTCGGAGGTGCACGAGACCCTGGAGCCGGAGCGGGGTCTCGCCCTCACCACCATCGCCACCATGCTGACCAAGATGGAGAAGAAAGGCGTGGTGGATCACCGCGCCGATGGACGCCGGTTCATCTACCGTCCCCTGGTGAGCGAGAGCCAGGTCCGCCGCTCGATGGTGGCGGATCTGACGTCACAGCTCTTCCGGGGAGACGTGACAGCCCTGGTCAATCACCTGTTGTCCGAGCACGATGTTGATTCCCAGGAGCTCCAGCAGCTCCGGAAGATGATCGCGTCCCGGGAGCGGGAGGAGGAAAGGTAATGCTCGCCCACGAAGCGGTCGCCTGGTTGCTCACGTATCTGCTGCACAGCACCCTGCTGCTGGGCCTGGCCTGGCTGGTCTCGAAGCCGTTGGCCCGGTGGTCGGTCGCGGCGGAAGAAGCCGTTTGGAAGATCGCTCTAGTCGGCGCCCTGGTGACGGCGTCGCTCCAGGTCGCCGCGGGCTGGGAGCCCGCGGCCGGCCCGCCTGACTCTGGCCGGACCCGCTCCGGAGGCCGCCGTGACGGCGCCGGTAGTCCCCGGGCGTGCCAGGACTGCTTCCCCCTTCCGGGTGGAGCCGTCGGCGCGCGGCCTTGCCAACGGTAGCTGCCGAGGCATTGCCTGGCGTCCCAGCCCGGTCCAAGTCCCACTGCCGGCGGCAGCCTTGGGCCTGTGGCTGGCGGGGGCCTCCTTCCTCCTCACCGCCTATGCCTGGTCCTACCTCCGGGTGCTCGGCCGGCTGCGCTCCCGGCCCCGCGGTGGTGGGCGGTTCCCTGCTCACCCAGCTCCAGGCCCTGGCCCAGGAGGCCGGTCTCGGCGGGCCGGTCAGCCTCTCCTGCTCGTGGCGGGTACCGGTGCCCCTGGCGCTCGGCCTGCGCCGTCCCGAGATCTGCGTGCCACCCCGGGCCCTCGCCGGCCTCAGCGCCGAGCAGCAGGAGGGGATGCTCGCCCATGAGCTGGCCCACCTGGTGCGGCGCGACCCGATGTGGCTGCTGGTGAGCCACGCCCTCTCCTGCCTCTTCTTCTTCCAGCCGCTCAATTGGGTGGCCCGGCGGCGTCTGCGGGAGACCTCCGAGATGCTGAGCGACGAGTGGGCGGTCTCGCGTACCGGCCGGCCCCTCTCCCTGGCGGGCTGCCTCGCCGAGGTCGCCGGCTGGACCCTGGCCTACCGGCCGCTGCCCGTCCCCGGCATGGCGGACCGGCCATCGAACCTGGCGACCCGCATCCGCCGGCTGCTCGACGAGAGCCGCTCGCCGGAGAGGCCAGCCCGCCGCTTTTGGCTGGGCGCCGCCATGGGCCCTGCTGTTCTGGTCGTCGCCGCGGCTCCGGTCGTTTCGGCTGCCCGGGAGGGTTTTCGGACTCTCCCGAGGCCTCGGACACCCTGGCCGCCGCCTCGGCAGAGCTCATCGCTCGATCCAGTCAGGATCCGTCCGATTCGTCCGCCTGAGGAGGACGACGAAGAATCGCTGCCGACGAGGAGGCGGAGGCCGACGACGACTCCGATCCCGATATCGACGTGGATATCGACGTCGATCTCGACCATCTCGACGACCTCGATATCAACCTCGACGCCCTGACGACCTCGACCTTGACCTTGGAGACCTCAAGATCGACCTCGGCGAGGATTTCGAGGACGAGATCGACCGTATGGCCGACAGTGTGAGCGCTTCCATGGACATGGCCCTCGACTCCCTCGACGGCCATCTGGAGGATCTCGCAGCTCCCCCTCGCTCAACGAGGAAGACCGGGAGAAGCTGGGCGGGATATCTCCCGCGCCGTGCAGGAGATGAACGAGAAGCTCCAGCCCCACATCGAGAAGCTCTCCCGCGAGATGGCCGAGGAGAAGCTTCCCGCTATGCCATGGATGCGGAGACTCAGCGGCTCACCCAGGAGATGGCCCGGCTCGCCACCCAGCTCCGTCCTTCCGAGGAGTCTATGGCCCGGCTCCACGCCGAGGTGGACAAGCTGCGGAAGGATGCCGAGCTTTCCGCCGAGGACCGTGAAAAGCTCGCCGCCGAAGCCCGGCGCATGGCCGAGTCCATGAAGCCCACCGAGGAGCAGCGCCGCCAACTGGACCAGCTCCGCGAAGAGCTGCGCAAGCACCAGCGGGACCTTGCCAAGAGCTTCACGGCCGAGAACCAGGCGGAGATCGACCGGGCGACCCGCGAGCTACGCGAGGAAGTGGAGCGGGAGATGAAGGCCGTCCGCGCGGAGGTCCAGCGCGTCCGGGAGCAGCAGCGGGTGCTGGAAAAGGATCGCCGCCGGGAGCATCAAGAGGAGCGCCGGCAGGAGCGGGAGCGCCAGCGGGAGTCGAAGCCGGACGGAGGGTAGACCGGGCTAGACTTCGACCCAACCCCTCCTAGGAGCCTGCGCGCCAGAAAAGGACACCAGGGACACCAAGGACTGCAAGGACGAAAGAGCCTTATTGTCCTTATTATCCTTGGCGTCCTTTAAGTCCTTGCTCCGTTTTCTGCTGCGCAGGCTCCTAGGCGCTAACTTGGCTTCGTGTAGGGGCGAGTCTGGACGGTGGGAGGAGGCTCGACTCGCCCTGGTGAGTTCGGGACCACCTTGAACAGGGCGGGTCGAGCCCCCACGCCTCCGTCCAGACCCGCCCCTACAAGAGGCGCTGCCCGTTAAGGGCACGAAATAATCACTTCCAGGTCTCGCCTCACCGCCGAGATCCCACCGTAGCGTCGTTTGGGAGCGTCCTTTGAGACGCTAAGAGTCCTCTGGAGACATTACGGAGCGCTCTTGAGACGCTACGAAGCGCTCCTGAGACAGGTAGTGTCCTAGTTTGAATCCCCTTCCGGTACGGACCCCGCTTCTGCCACAGCGGCGGGAAGCAGGGCCACCAGATCCTCGATTTCCCATACCCGCGTCGTCACTCCGGCCGCCATGGCGGGGGTGACGCGCAGGGTCTGGTGAATCCGGCAAAGGTTGTAGTGCGCATGGAAGAGACCCAGGGCGGCCGTGTGGTTCTCCACCTTCTTGGAGAAGGCATTCGTCAGCCGCGTGAACCGGCGGAGGCTCATCCGGATCGTGAGGTTCGCGCGCTCCACGTAGCTGGTGAACGTGCTTCTCGTCCGGGCATCCGGTGACGGCGTTCTTCTGGGTGCCGATGCACTCCGCGCGGGCTGTACCGCGTCTCCGGTCCGCTCGGCGGGTTGCCGTAGACCTTGACGAGCTGGGCGAAGTCGATCGCGCCGGCGAAGGCATCCTCTACCGCCGATAGGTACATCTTGTGGCCGTCCGTCGTGAGCTGGACGCGGTTCACGAGCCGGCCGGCCAGATCCTGCATGAACTCCGTGGCGCACCCGGCATCCCGCGAGCCCACCAGGAAGGACGGCATCAACTTCGTGTCCGCGTCGATGGCCGGTGAACGTCCAGACATCGCCCAAGCCGAAGACTCCCTGCTTCTCGGCGGGGACGTTCTTCGCCTTTGCATAGCAGAAGGCCCAGATCTCGTCCACCTGAAGCCGCTTGCAGGTGAGGTTCCGGAAGGTCTCATCCTGGAACCGGATGCACGCCTCCCCGATCTCCCGCCAGAGCTTCATGACGGTGTCCTTCGAGACATCGGCCATGCGGGCGGTGGCCCGGATGCCACAGCCTTCTACCAGGGCGGAGACGATCTGGACTCGCTTCGCGGTGCTGAGCACGTTTGCCATACTAGACATTATACGTAGGCGACTTGGCAATGTCAATAGGCAAAGAAAAGCCCCGCCCACAACTTCCGGGCGGGGCACTGGGCTCTTCCGGGAATACTTCCTTACTCGTCTGACAACTGACCCGCCACCTCCCGGATGACTGCGTCCGTGCTGTCGTTACACAAACTCCATCTACTCTGGGGATCTAGATCGGCGCCTTGCTCCTGTGGGCGGGCTTCCCGGCTTACTCTCTCCCGCCGACGCCTGAGGCTCGCCTTTCGTTCCCGCGTCATTCGCTCCAGGATCTGAAGAGTCTCCATTGGCTGCTTCATTTTCGCCTTCCTTGCTCTGTGCGGAGAGCAGTTCGGATGCGTCGCTGAAGACTATATCCTCACCCGGCCTAAAAATGCAATACCCTTTTTTATGCAGAGCGCTGGCGACCGCGACTTCCTCAGGGCTTATCTTGCCCACATTCACGAAGAGACCATGCGCTTCCCTCTGGTCAATGATGAATGAATGTGACGGATAATCCCTGACAAGTCGGTCAAGCGCCTCGTCCTTCAAATTGTGTGTGCCTATACGCTCACCATACGCCTTAGCGATATCAATCTGACGCTGCATCTCCCCCATCTTTTGGGGATCAATTTGGGCAGCGATGGGAGCAAACAGACCGCTCACGAGTTGGCAGGCGACCTCGCACGCCGTGGTGGTTGAAATAGCTCCCTGGCTCTTTTCAAGGATCGAAAGCATATAGTCTTCGAATGCTGAGAAGGCATGCGCCTCTAGGATAGCCAACGCCTGAAAGGTGTCGAGACCAGATCCGACGCCAATTAGATCATCCTTCTTATGAACCTGTATATCCAGTGGCCCCAACTCGCCAAAAGGGCCAAAAACCAATTCGTTCGCACAAATGGCGACGAGAGTGCCAGCGCTTCTGCACGGCCCTAACACAAGAAGCCGGATACACTTAAAGAAAGACTGAAGCGCTCGCGCCAAACGATAAGCGGCGTGAGCATCGCCGCCGTAGGTCGTCAAAATAAGGGTAATATTTGCATGTTTCTTTCGATTTAGAATGAAGGCAATAAAGTCGCTGACTTCATTGCTGTAAATGCGGCCGCTATAGGAAAACATGTCCGCATTCTGACTTGTCGTGCAAGCCGGAATGGCTGTCTGGAGGTCAGGGAGACCATAAGCCTTCTGCTTCTTGCTCGCCATTAAGTCCCTCCCTTCACTCTCTGCCATCTTGTTTTTGCGGCCTTCCGGGCGCTCTCCACCCGTGCTTCCGCCGTCATCTTGGCGGCCCGGGCCTTCCCACCCTTTGCGCCCCCGAGCTTCCCGAGCGCGACGGCAGCGGGGTTCTTCTCGGGCTCCGGTTTGCGCGGAGGAGCTTCGCCGATGGCTTCCTGGAAGACTTGGAAAGCTAGCTCGTTCGGATCGCGTGGTCTGCGTGGGCGTGTAGGCATGGTGCCATGGTAGCACAGTGGGGGGCCGGCCCCCACAGGAACCGACCCTTGAGACTATACGTCTTCCCGCTGGAACCGCCGGAGTAGCGGCGTGGGGTCTTCGGAGGGATCGCCGTTGGAACGTAGCCAAGTGCGGGCCAATTCGGCGGCAAGTGCGCGTGCATGCCGGGCGGTCCGCAGGATCGCAAGGACGCGCATGTCCGGGAGGTAGAGGAGGGTGAACGAGCGGCTCCCGGGGTTGGGCTCCGCGTTCACGCCCCTGAAGTAGGCGAAGGGATCGGAGATCAGCCCACGGACCGGGAGCCTCTCCCCTCCAGGCGCGGGGGCTTGGAAGATGCCGTACCGCCAGCATAGGGAGACGGGCTTTCCGGCCCGGCGGAGTCCGTCCAGGTAGCGGTCCGCCGCTTCGGCAAGCCAAGTGCCAACCGAGGCGTGGCCGTGGCCTTCCGCCGCCTGCTTCCACCTGGCAGACTGCCGGACATCGGCCCGGACGGTGAAGGCGGCGGTCTTCAGCCCCGCCACTTCCCAAGCTCCTCGTTCAGGCGTCGCCCCATCTCGCCGATCTCATAGGCGAGCCCTCCGGCGAAGAGGCACAAGGTTTCAACCTCCGGGGTGAGAGAGCACTTGTCCTTTTCCTGAAAGATCGATCCGAGATGCCCCTCCAGGAAGCGGAACTCGGCCAGGACCGCGACGAGCTCCCACCGGGTTTCCGGCTCCGGCTGCTCCGGCCATTCGAGGCGGGGGTGTTCCAGGACCATTTCGTAGAGGAGCCGGGAAAGCCCTTGGAGGGCCTCCGTGTCTTCCGGCCGGGAGAAGTGGCGCAGGAACGTGAAGCGAAAACCTTCGTGGTCTTCCCAATCTGAGGCGATGGCTCGCGGCGGCGGGGCCGGGGGAGGCTCCGGCATCGGGCGGATGGGCGGTGTAGGATCTGCTGTTAGCTTGGGCACGGACTCATCTCCTTGCCTGGGTTAGGTCCGGTGAGGCGTTCGTGCGTCTCGCCGGGCCGCTTGCTTTGGGTTGCGGGAAAGGTGCGTTCCCTCCCCTGGTGTAGACCGGTCTACGGGGGGAAGGTACCCTACTTCAGGCGGGAATGGGGCGGTCAAGGGGGCAAATTTCAAACTAGGACACTACCCTGAGACATTTCGGAGCGTTCCGAAGACGTTGCGGAGCACTCCGGACGCGTTCCGGAGCGTTCCAAAATGCTTCCGGAGCGTTCTGGAAGCGTTTCGGAGCGCTCCTGAGACACTCCAGAGCGCTTCGGAATGTCTCTACGGCGAGTGGCGATCTCACGATGTAAGCTCACTGGCCCATTCCTCGGAAACCGCGCGCCCTCGCTGGCCGCCGGTAAGTTAGCGCCTATGCTCCTACCCCTTCGGCCGCACGCTTTTGAGCATCGCCACGAAGGCCTCCCTCTGGGCGGCCAACGTGGCGTCCGGACCCGTCGCCTTGAAGAACCAGGGGCCGCCCGGCCCCTCCACCACTGCCCCGAAGAGCCGCGCGTTGGCCTGGTCCGTGGAAGGTCCCATTCCCATCTGGCTGGCCTTGAGTGTGCCTCCCACCTCGACCCAAGTCACCTTCAAGCCGTCGCTCTCGAACACCTCGGGCTGAGGCTGGTCCGAAGTCTCCATCTGGCCGACCCAGCGCTGGATGTTGTCCTCCACCCCGCCACCGCCGCCCGGGCCGAAGAAGAAGACGGCAAAATCGCCGGGGCCTCCCGGACCGGGGATGACCGCCTGGGCGATCCGCATGCTGGAAGAGGGCGGCTTATTTTCCCAGTCGCTGGGCATGGTGAACTCAATGGAGCCCGCCGAAGCCTCGCCGTCCCCGCCGGCAGGCTCGGCCACGACCTCACCGCGCGAGGAGATGGTGCCTACAGGCCCAGCGTCGGGGGATGCAGGAGCGGCCTCGGAAACCGCCGCCGGAGCAGCTCCCTCCTCGGCAGGGGCGTCGCTGGCTCCACCGCAGGCGCAGAGCGCTGGGAGGAGAAGGGAGAGGCAGAGAGTATGGCGCAGCATGGCAAGTCTCCGTCGGAGTTGGGCGCGGCTCAAGCCGCACCCGGGGAGAGTATCACCCTGCCTCATGGGTTAGAATCCCACCCGGAAGCGCTCGGGGGCTGGTGCCTTCTGCGGTCTTCAAAACCGTTGTCCGACGCCGGTTGCGGCGTCGGGGGTGGGTTCGATTCCCATGCGCTTCCGCCATTCGGTTCAACAACTTACGACAGTTTCTCGACGCCAATTTCCTTCAACTTCTGACTTCCTGCTTCCCCCGAATCTGCGCCTCCAGTGACACGGCAGTGACACAGGGAAGACCGCAGGAGGAACCGCCCCCGAACACTTCCGGGGCCGCGTTCCTCTGTCTCCAGGCATAGCGTTCCATCAGAGGTACTGCTTGCCGGGGATGTACCCGATCTTCTCCAGTTAGGGGCTGACCGGGCTGTCCAGCAGGCCTACCCACCTACGAAGGCCACCTTGCGGAACTCGTTCTCGGTTGGGCCTCGGGCGGCGCGCTGATTTGCCCGGCGTAAGCGGCGCCCGTCTTCAGATCCTTGACCTCCCGCAGAATCCCTCGCCGCAGTCCCTCTCCTGCGGCTTGTAGAAGCGACTCAGGCGGACTGCCAAGACGCGCGTCCCGACTCGGCCTGCGACGACCTCGACGGATCTGTCTTTCGCGTGGGCAGAAGCCATATACCTCCAGGTGCAAGGAAGACAATACGCAATCTGCGCCTGCCTTCAGATACGGTAATCTTCACTCAAGGTAAGTAACCCCCGGCTCTGCCGGGGGACTCCCAGAGTTTGACAGTTCCGGGATTGTGGGAGGGTGGGCGGGGCTTCACTGTTCGGAGTCGATCGGAGTTGCAAGGGAGAAGGGCGGGAGGGGTGGGCGGGATTTAACTGTCTACCTCAAAAGCTGCGGCGAAGGAGCGGCCGGCGGTCCAGATGACAGGTCGGTCGCTCAGTGGGATAAGAAGGAGTCGTGGTCGCAGTGGCAGCCAGCCGCCTTTAGGCGGCTCACAGCTAAGCCGCTTTGAGCGGCTCCCATGTTTCAAGCCTCCTGCTCTGCCGGAGGTCTCTGACATAGGTGCCAGAGCACTCAGTCCCACGACCAACACCCCCCGTCATAGGGCCCCGCCCAGGCGGGGCCTCTGCCAGTGACTTCGGGCCGGAGGAGCATGGAACCAATTGGTCTTTAAAGTCATTGTTCGGCGCTGATGGCGGGCGGGGTGGGACTGATCCTAAGGAGGGGTGCCGCGCGGCGCGAGCGGTTCATCGCCCCTCGGTCTCAGATCACGCCGTCGGCGGCTCTGTCAGCTCTCCTTCGGCCGCGCCGCCTTGCGGGGCGCTCAGACGCTCGCTCAGCGGCCTGCGTAGTGACTCGATGACCTCATCCTCGCTGTAAATGCGGCTCGGATCCAGAGCGTCTCGCGTCCTGCTTGTGGCCATGGGGACGAGTTCGTGCTGGTGGCGCAGCCAGACTGCAGTGAAGCCGACCTCGGGCACCGTCAAGACTGCAAAATCCCGGGTATCGCGCCCTTGGTCCTCAGCGACGCGCAGAGCGTCGTTCAAGGCAATTGCAACTTCAGAGGCCCAGGACGCAAGATAGCTCACCGTTTCACCGGCAGGCTCGGCGATCGGTGCTTCGATCGGTTCGTCGCCCTGGAAGATGACCGACTGATATCCGGGCAAGTCTCTGCTCCGTCAATCCTGCCTTTCAGGACAGAATCGCCGCCGACCACATAGTATGGATGAGGGACCGTGACAGCCCGTTCCCCCTGACCTCCGATCGGGGCTCCGGCAGCTTGGAACTCTCCGGATCGCTCCTGCCCCGCGAAGGAGCGGAAGAAGCTCGAGCGCTTGTTCCATGTACCTTTCATTTGCCATGGTCGCTCCTTTCAGAGGACTCGGTAGGTCCATGCCCAGGTGCCATTGGCATTGTAGGACCGGACCAGGGTGTCGTAGGACATCCGGCCGCCTGGGTTGAGAGGGTCATTCACGAAGACCTCATTGCCGCGCGGGCCACCCTCCACGAAGCCGTCCACCTGCACGAAGTGGAATGTTCCCGAGGACCAGCGGATGGCACAGCAGACCGGCTTGCCGGCGCGCAGACGATCCCGAAGGTCGGCAAACGAAAGCAAGCCGCTCCATTGTCGGCCGGCACTCCCGCGTTGGCAAGCGCCACTTCCAGGCGGGACTGCTGGTCGCAATGAGAAGCGAGCGGAACCGCGCAGCAGTCATCGTGACCCAATTGACGCATCGCCAACTCGCACTGCCGAAGCTTCGCACCGGGAGACCGGAAGTTTTGAATGCTGACCGAGACCGCAGCCCAGCACCAGTTGTTGCCGGATTGCTGCTGCCGGATGACGCCGATCTGGTGAGGGGACGCTGCGGCCCCTCCGATTGGAGGATCTTCTGGAGCCGGGACCAAGCGCGCTCGGAGTGAAGGCGAGATTTCCATAGCGAACCTCAAAACTTGAGTTGGATCGCGCCGTAGAGTGCGACCTTGGAGGTTTTATATTCGAGATGATCCTGGATCTCGGCGGTGCCGGAAACCTCATCCCCCTCCTTCAGATCGCCGTTGAGATCCTTGTAGCGGGTGATCATCCCGCCGATGCTGATGCTGAAGTTGAAGGGGTCCACGAAGCGAATCCCGAGGCCTGTCAGGAAGCCTGGGAAATCCTTGGCCGAGCTGACACCTATCTGCAGGAACGGGTAGACGACGGATGGAGAGCGGAGTCGCGGGATCAGATTCAACATCAAGGCTCCGTCGATCGGCTCGTGATCCTCGATGCGCTGGACGATCATTTTGCCGTCGTCAGTCGTCTCCGTACCGTACTGTGGGTAGGTAAGGCTGTTGTAGACCACCGCAACGGCGCGCTCCACGACGACGAGAGAGTTCTTGCGAACGTCCATCTTTGCGACGGCGGCTTCGCCGGTCTTGGTCTCGATCGTGTTGTTACCGGTCAAGCTGACCGTCTTCTCCTGCACGGATGCCGTGACATTCTGCTGCTCTGCAAAGGTGGGGGTGACCTTATGAATAGCAAAGTCGGTCAGGCTGGGGCCCCGCCAATCCTTGGCGTCGCGAAACGGTTCGAGCACCTTGGACAGATCTGCGAGTTGCTGGCGCAGAGCTTCCTTCTTGGCGATAATCCGTTCAGCGATGCTGTGCACCTCGATATAGTCGATCAAGATACGGGAAGTGATGTCCCCGCAGTTTTCCGAGGGCTTCTTATTCAAGCCTCCGAAATTGTTCCTAATTGAGTCAAGCGTACTTCGTGCCAAGGTGATGTTATCTGTGATTTCCTGCTGCTCGTCACCCAGCATGCCATAGGAGCTTTCGACGCCCGCATTTCCATGAGCGCCGGAGATGATTGTCCGCAGTTCATCCGCCGTGAATGTAGGGGTGGTTAAAGCTGCATAGGCCTGCGAGATGAGATCTTGTAGAACGGTGCACCCAGGGCCTCCCTGCGCTTGTTTTTGTGGATCGTTATCGTTACCCCCTCCCAGGGGCGACGCTGCTGGCTGCGGCAATGAACTCTGAAGCCCTCTCAGGTCATCGAGAAACGCTTGAATCGCGGTGAAGCTCGGGTCTGGGGTCGCCTTGGATTCGACGGTCCATTTTTCTGTGAGCGGATTAAAATTTCCGATGCAGATCGAAATCTCGTCGTTGCTCCGGAAGGTTATGCCATCGGCAGTCTTGGGTGACGTGTTGGTATCAATGCGATAGTTTATGACAGATGCACCGCCATTGTCTGAGCCTAGTGATAAGGTAATGCTGTCCTGGACAAGCGGTGCGTTCAGCGCGTCGGTCGTGGAGTCGGCTCCGACTCCCGACGCGATCGATAGGATTATTAGTGAGAACAGGAGGTGTTTCATGGATAATTCTCCTTTGAAGGGTCAACGAGACCACCAGACGCGTGTTCTGAAAATCGGAGCACCTCCGCCGGTAGGAGGAGTAACCGGTTGCTCGGGTGTGGGAGCGGCGGCGATACGGGTGATGAGTTGGGGTGAGGTGAAGCCGATGGCGAAAGCTTCCTGGAGAGTGGGGGTATCATCCTTCAGGTAATATGCTGCTAGGGCTCCGAGTACGACTTGAGCAAGAAGCTGGATCCAGTAGCCCGGAGCCTTGAAGAGGCCATCAGTCGGACCCTTCCCAATCCTTATAAGCTCAGGCACCAGCGCCCCGACGCATCCGGCTATGACGAGTTCCATTGCGAGGTCTCCTTTCATTCCACTCTGCTTCCAGAGACGGACTGACCTTGCAATTTCCCAGACTTGTTGCTTTTGGCGGCGTAAGAGCCCCCGCTCTTGCGTGGAGCGAATGTCAGGGTCACGAAGCCGGGCTACAGGAGCACCTAGTCGCGTGCCGTGCTGATCACCGCCCGCGGCTCGCGGTGCTGCGGCGTGCCTGGGAGGAGCACCACCGGCTCAATCACCATCACCTGGGTCCATTGCGTGATGGGAACGACTACCACGTGGCCAACGAGGATCTGGTGCACCAGGGTGGCAGTTCCTCCCCTTGGAGGAATCGTCGAGTGGCGTCTGCCTCCCG